>CACZGH010000018.1 GCA_902780635.1 uncultured Prevotellaceae bacterium | reverse complement strand
GTATAAATGTATTATGGGGAAGGCCTGCCATCCTACCCTGGCTTGAGGAGAAGGGAATGCTTCACCTGAACGACAAGGAGCATCAAGCCATCAGCCAGACGGAGAAGATGAACAGGGAGGTTTTCACGCTCTATTCCGAGATAAAAGACCGTAAGACACTCAATGATTCCATCGCGGCGGTGCAAGAGAAATACACGGAGGCGATAAGTGTGGTCACCACGATTCTTGGAAGCGAAGACTATCAAAAGGCGTTGAACATACTCTGTGTGGGTGGAGAGCAGGGCATCACCAATGCTATCATCGACTCTCTTTGCACCGACCCGCTGACCAACAGCATCTTGGAGCCATATATCGCACTTATCAAAGAGCCTTATTTCAGGAAAGTCATTACCGATAAGAATGAATATTACAAGAGGCTGATGAGGGAGAAGGAAGCGGCCGTGAATGCAGTCATCCATCCGTCATCTGACGTGGAGGGGCTAACCGACGGCAAGGCCATTATCGACAAGATTGTAGAGCAATATCGTGGCAAGATAGTATATCTTGACATCTGGGGCACGTGGTGCGCACCGTGCAAACGCAAGTTGAGCGAGTCTCACAAACTCAAGGCTGAACTCAAGGATTACGACATCGTGTACCTCTATCTTGCCAACAGGTCGCCTGAGAAGTCGTGGAAGAACGTCATCGCAGAGTATGACCTCACCGCGCCCAACTGTGTGCACTATAATCTGCCTGACGACCAGCAGCATGCCGTTGAGCAATATGTAGGGCTGACAGGCTACCCCACCTACCGCCTCTTCGACAAACAAGGTGGCATTCATCACCTCAACTGGCTCGATGATGAGAATCTGTCTGATTTCAAGAAGAAACTTGATGCGCTGGATGAATAATACGCTGTGCCATGCAAGGTGCCAGTGATTCGAGTGCATCGACCTACTATAAACGAAAAGATGTTATGGAAGAGACATACGGATGCAATCTGATTAACACGAAGCGTGACGGACTACAGGTAAAGGAGTTCGTCGGCAAATACCACGTGCACATCCTTGTACGCCAGGGTGAGATGACCTTCTCTGACGGTAAGAACTCGTTTACCTCTCGGCAGGGCGACCTCGCCATCTGGCAGATGTCGAACACCATTCAGCGCATCGTGTGCTCCGAGGATTTCGAGGCCGACGTGCTGTTGCTGTCAGGGCCGTTCCTTCAGCAGTTCAATCCCGAGATGGTATGGGCTTCGAAGGGCTTTGTTTTCATACGCATCAATCCGACGTTCCATCTTGACGAGGAGGGGCGGCGGTTGATGGACGATGACTTCGCCCTGTTCCGCAACCGTCTGGCGATGCCGGACTCCAGTTTCAAGCGTGAGGTGTTGGGACGTGTGATGCAGATCTTCATCTACGACTTGTGGACGGTGTGCCAGCATGGCCTTTCCCAGATGGACACCTCGGACAATGCAGCGCGGATATTCCTGCGGTTTCTTGCACTGGCTCAACAGAATGCCAGGACGGAACGCGAAGTGGCCTACTATGCCGATCTGCTCTGCATCACGCCGAAGTATCTGTCGCAGGTGGCCCGCACTATCACCGGTCTGCCTGCATCGCAATGGATACAGTATTATGCGGCCTTCGAACTAGTATCGCTGCTGAATGACACGACGAAGACGCTGACCGAAGTGTCCGACCTCATGCATTTCGAAAACATGTCGCATTTCTCGCGTTATGTGAAGAAAACACTCGGCAAGTCCCCTAGTTCTTTCCGTAATAGGTGACTAAGTACTCCCCTCTCCCCCTGGAGAGGGGTCGGGGGTGAGGCTTTTTTCTGCAAAATGTGAAAGTATAGAGGCAATCCGTGTAACGACGGGTTGCCTTTTCTGTCGTACCTTTGCAATGTGAAATCAAATAAACAGACAAAGGATATGAATATTTTTGAGCAATTAAGATCAGGGGCTGACGTCGACATGGCAACGCCCGAGTATGCAGAAGCCATTCAGGAAATGGGACGTTGTGGCAGTATTTGTTTCAAGGCGAACACCACGGAGCCGAAACCAGAACTGGTCCGTCCATTGGAAGAGCAACTTTTCAATGGCGGTCTCGACCAGACGAGTTATCTGATGCCGCCCATTCAGATTGACTTCGGCTGTCAGATGAAGATAGGGCGTGGCGTATTCGTCAACCACTCGCTCACGTGTATGGCGGCCGGCGGCATCACCATCGACGACGGCGTGATGATCGGCCCCAACGTGCGTATCGTCACCGACAACCATGATTTTGAGAACCGCATGGTGCTGCGCTGCAAACCCGTTCACATCGGGCGCAATGCGTGGATTGGCGTGGGTGCCATCATCCTGCCCGGTGTGACCATCGGCGAGAATGCCGTGGTGGCTGCAGGTGCCGTGGTGACCAAGGACGTCGCCCCGAATACGATTGTCGGCGGAAATCCAGCCAAATTTATCAAGAGCATATAAAATGAAGAACTAAATAAAAGGAGACTATATGATGGTATTCGACAGAAACGAACAGAAGCAAGTAGTGGCACTCTTGGGTGCCGGTAGTATGGGAACAGCCATTGTGCGCCGCATCGGTGCAGGCAAGAAAATCCTGCTGGGCGACATCAACGAGAAGGCTTTGGAGCGCGTCGGCGAGGACTTCCGCCGCTGTGGCTATGATGTGGAGACGATTCGGGTGAACGCCCTGCAGAAGGACAGCGTGGAGGCTTTCGCCAAGAAGGCCGCTGAACTGGGCCCCGTGATGTACTTCATCGACACGGCCGGCGCATCGCCCAACCAGGCCAGTCCCGAGCATATCGTCGACCTCGACATGGTTGGCACAGGCTATGCCGTGGATGCCTTCGGCGAGGTGATGGCCGAGGGTGGTGCAGGACTGATCATCAGCAGTCAGGCAGCCTATATGTATCCCATCCCCAATGACATCGAGTTGCAGTTGGTGAACACCCCAACCTCACAGCTGAAAGAGGTGAAGTTCATCCAGGAGGTGGCCATGCAGAACTCTGGCTTTGCCTACATGATTGCCAAGCGCATGAACCATCTGCAGGCTCAGCGTGCCGCTGCCACCTCGTGGCGCAAGCGCCGTGCACGTATCAACACCATCTCGCCGGGCGTCATCGTCACTCCCCTCGCCTACGACGAGTTCAATGCCAACGGTGAGGGCTACCAGCGCATGATTGACGCCTCTGCCGCACAGCGTACGGGAACGAGCGACGAGATAGCCGAGGCTGCAGCCTTCCTATTGGGCGAGCATGCCCGCTTCATCACTGGCACCGACCTGCTCATCGACGGTGGTGTCATTGCCGCCATCCGTACGGGAGAATACAAACTTGGATAATGTCAGGGGAATTATGAAAAAACATGACAGACGGTTCGACCGTAGAGATACCTGTGGATGAAATCGACAGCATCACATTCAGCATGACCAATCCGTTTAACTTCGAAACCAAGACCGTGAAACTCAACAGCGGTTACGAGATGCCCATCATCGGCATCGGTACTTATCTGCTCTCCACTGACAGAGTCGGAGCGCATCTCCATACTCGAAAATGCCACTTAGGGCTCTGCGTCTCTTGCTTATGGCTTGGACTTAATGACCTTGTACTCAATGGGGGTGATCTCTCCCATCAGACTGTTGAGGTAGACTTCCAGAGCGGTGTACCCCTCGCGCGTGATCACCAACCGGCCATCATCGGGATTTTGAGGGTCTAATCCGTTGTCTGTCTCCCATTCGTCGGCCATGCCGTCATGATCTTCATCAGCAGGGGCTTCGGCTTTCTCATAGTCCACCCATCCTTCTGCATCGAGTGGTGTGTCAATGAATCCCGCTCCTTTTTTTGAGTTGCCCTGGTAATATGCCTCGCCTTTAGCCACCTCTCTGATGATGCGCTTTTCCACCTCGTCACGGTTGATGGTGCCCACCTTGTCGAGCACATGCTCAAAAGCCTCCTCGGCGCTTTCCGTCGGTGTCTGATAGTCGGCGTAGTCATACTGATTGCCTCTCGGCCAGTAATACTTTTCCTGTCTGGTGTTAAGGGTGTCGCTCCGCAAAGAGTCCAATGTATAGGAGGTGCTGTTCTTCACTCCTTTCCAGTTGTCTCTCGTCGCGATGGAGTCTCCCTCCATCACATTTCCGCTAAAAAACCATCTGGATGGTCCCGTCGAGGTTTTCCTGTTCCTGTTGTTGGTGATGTTGACAAACACGTTATCTGTCATGGGTGAACCAGGACCGGGCTTGTAGTAATTGCCCACAAAGTTGCACTCATGCGAACTCTCGGGGCCGGCTTCGTTCTCCCCTCCGTAGCAGGCTCCCGTACGTCCCCAGTTGTAGTTCACATTGTTGTAATACTCCAAAAACACGTTGCGGTCGCGCTCACTGTTGCTCGCCCCGTTGATACGGGTGGAGCGGCTCATGTTGTGGGCCAACAGGTTGTGATGGAAAGTGGCGGGCGATCCTCCCCATTGCGAACCATAGCCGCGCGCGCCTTTATGGTGGTTGGCATTGTACAGGCCCTCATGCACCAGGCACCACTGAACGGTGGTGAAGTGATTGTCGTAGATGGTCATATTCTCTTCGGCACTCCATCCGAAACAGCAGTGGTCGATGATGAGGGTGTCGGCATTCTCGATGCCGATGCTGCCGCCTTGGCGGAAGTTTTCGCCGTACATACCGATACGTCCACGTAGGTTGCGGATGATGAGGTTGCGCGACCCGCCAAGGTTGAGCTTGGCTCCCCGATAGAGGATGCCTGTTCCAGGGGCTGTCTGTCCTGCGATGGTCACGTTTTTCAATTTGGCGCGGATATCGCTTTTCAATTCAATGATGCCGCTCACCCTGAACACGATGGTGGCATTCTCGTTGCCTTGTTGCAAAGCCCAACGGAAGGAGCCCTCGCCGCTGTCAGCCAGATTGGTCACTTCCACCACTTTCCCACCGCGTCCGCCGCGAGTGTACTTGCCAAACCCGCGGGCGGTGGGGAATGCGAGCAGTCTAGCCTCCAGTGGGGCGTAGTCATGGGCTGTGGTCTGATGATGACTGGCGATGACTTCCTCGGGATTGAAAGGCTTGGTGCCTCTGAGTATACAAAAGCGCTTGTCCACTTTTTCCCAGGTATTCACCTGTTCATAGCTGTCGTGGTCTAACTGCCGGCTCCAACTGATGCGTTTTGTCACATTCACGGGCTTTCCGTCATCATCAGTACTGTTGTATTCGCCGAAAAACGAGTTTTCTCCTGTGTTGCCTCCCATCTCTGCCCATCCCGCTGGATGAATGGCATTCCCTAGGTGGCAATTGAGGAAGAGACTGCCGCACTTGCCGGGTGCCCAGCAGCGTCCTAAGTAGATGCTGCCGTCGGCCACTCCCTCTTCTTTGGTGACGGTGCAATTGGAAAAGATGAAACCGAGCTGGATGTGCTTGCCGGTCGATGATACAATGTATGGCTCGATATCCTCAGGGGCAGTGATATAGCCTGCGCCCACACAGTGCAGTGTGCAGTGGTCGAACCAGCAGGTACCGCCTGCATAGATATAGTCTACGGCGCCCTCTATGATGCAGTCTTTGTAAAAGCTGCGTGTGTGTTTCTTTGTACGATGGGTATCCTGATAGCCCGCTATGCGGCAGCGGTAGTATGTCTGTCGGTCTCCTGCCACATAGAGGGCAAGTGCCTGACCGCCATTGCGCCCCGCAGTGTTCTGCAGGGTGAGGCCCTCGGCATAGAAATCTTCCGCATAGACACTCAGCGCCGGTGTCTGGTCGAATCGGAGTCCTGTGGCCATTCCCGCCTTGGAGATGATGACGGTCTTGTCGATACCGTCACCAATCAGACTGATTTTCTTGTCGGATGGCGCTGTCTTCGAACCAATCACCACCTGCTCGGCATAGATGCCCTCATGGATGTGTATGGTTGTCTTCTCGCCAGCGGGTGCCGCATTGATGGCGGCCTGTATGCTGGTGAAATCTCCGCTGCCATCTTGTGCCACAGTCAGTGTTTGCTGTCCATTCGCGACACTAAAACTTGTCCATACAAGCAGCAGGCATAGAAGTTGTCGTCTCATATCTTTTGATGTTTTATTAGTTTTCCCGCTCTTATCGGATCAATCCCCCCACTTTTCGTAGATACTGCAAATATAAGACATTTTGGGCATATTGCGCCACTTATATCTTCTTCATCATATAGATGGAGTGTATTGAGTCGGAGCTCTGGTCTCTACCAAGACCTTAGATGAATAAAACTTAAAAAAATGTGGTGCAAAGATATAAAAAATCGCGCTTTATATGACATGCCACTTCCCGATTTTAGTATTCTTTATGAATGATTCTCATCAGAATAGCGTCGAAGGAGAAATGCCATATTGCTGCCATGCTTTTCTCTTGATGTTCAGGCCCAAAAAGAAGCCCCTTTCTGCCACAACGTGACAGGAAGGGGAATGAAAATAGCTTTTAACTGGAATAAGCATCTGGAAATAAAATGCAGACAAACGGTTTCTGATAGTTGCTGCCCGTAAATATTTGACTATAGTTTTCCCATGGCTCCCCATTTGTTGACGGCTAATACTTGGTAGTCATGTTTTCTGCTGTACTTGTACCGACATTCATTAGTGAATCCTACTATTTCACCTTTATCAATGATAACGTATCCGACTGCATCTTTCACGGGTTGCCATACCAGGTATTTGCCCATGACACCCACTATCGGCTTGTCACAATCTCGTACCATCTCACGAGGTTGCCATCCGTCATCGCCCGACAACACATTCTCAACCGTATATAAAGCTGCCTCATCGGCTGTGATGACGGCTTTTGAAGTACACCACACAGTGTCTTTTTCCTCGTTTTGCACCCAGTAACGGGAGCAGCGCCTCGACAAGTCCAGCGGATGGCCCTTCCAGTCTGTGGTGTTATATTCAGCGAAAACAGTTGGCAATCCACCCATGTGGTGGTACCAGCCCTCAGGTGGCAGAGTGACATCGGCCCTGGTATTGATGAATACGACCTTGGGGTTGGCATGCCAGGGGCGTCCAAGATAGACCCAAGTCTCTATGGCATCACCTGGCGCCGTGATTACATTGTTTTGAAAGACATATCCCCATTTTGTATCTGCATGGTGGTTGGGGGCGACGATATATCCACTCTTCTTGCGCATAATCCGCAATGTGTCGGAGTCGAAGAAAACGTTTCCTTGTCCATAGATGAAATCGACGGCGCCCTCTATAAGACATTTCAAAGCGTAATGCCGTAAATTGGGACGTGAAAAAGCCGTGAGCCAGGTATCTTGGAAAGAGAGCAGGCCACACCGATTGAGAACGACACGGTCGTTGGCTGTGTAAAGTGCGAGGGCTTGCGGTCCGTCGAGTTGCTCATGGCCATGTGAATTGATAAAATCGATACCCTCAAAATAGAGATCTGTGGCAAAAGCAGTGACCGTGGCACCTTGATCGACTTTCACCCCTGTAGGCCCTCCACACAACCTGTTGAAGCTGATTTGTGTTTTTCCCCTACCCTCACCTATCAGGCATAGATATGGTTTCTCGGCAGGTATTTCGACATGTTCCACATAAAGTCCTTTCTTGATGAGGATGCGCCAGGGCTGGTCACGATGTTCGGGTGCTGCATCTACAGCCTCCTGTATGGTCTGGAAATCGCCTGTTCCATCTTTAGCTACAACAGCGTGATACACCTGGCCATCATGTATGTGTTTGCTTTTTGCTTCAGCACAAATGGCACAAAACGACACCAAAGCACAGAGTGATGCCATCCTGATTGTTCGCATGATTGTTTTCATAAGTCTGAGAGATTAAGGATTGATGATTTTTATTGCTGAGCCATCCTCATGTTTGATGATATTCAGTCCGCTAGTAGGGGTGGTGCGGCGTGTCCCATCTATTCCATATATGGCAGTCTGTGAAGGCAAATTTTTGTTACCAAGATGATGTATGTCTGTCCCTTCGCCCGCTGTGGCTTTGGAACTGAGTCCGCCATACTCATTGACGGCCTGTACCTGATAGACACCGTCGGTTGCAGCAGGATAGGAGGTATCGGTGGTGAATCCTATCACCTCATTATTGCATGTGATAACATAACAGATAGCATAGGGAACAGGTTTCCAACTGACAACCGACTCTCCAACAACGGGTTCTGGCGCATCACAAGCCTCACAGAGCAAGTCAGGTTGCCATGCATCTGAGCCTGCCATCACATTCTTGATGGTATATTGTGCCGCTTCCTCTGCTGTCAGATAATTCTTTGCCTTTCCATACACTTTCTGCCCATTGGAATCAACGTAATAGTATGTGTCACGACGCTGGCTGAGGTCTACTGGATTTCCGTTGGCATCCACGGTATTGTAATCTGCCCACAACACGGGTAGTCCTCCCATTGTCTCATACCATCCTGTGGCTGGAATGTTGACAAATGTTTGTGTGTTGATATACACAGTCTTCGGACTGTTGTGCCAGGGTCTCCCGAGCCAAATGTCAGTGACGTTCATTCCTTTTATGGGGCGGATGATACAGTTTTGGAAAACATACCCCCATTTTACGTCGTTGCCATGAGATGGCGCTACAATAAATCCGCCAGATGGTCGGTTGATCTCCAATGTATCGCCATCAAGATAGACGTTGCCTGAGTTGTAGATGAAATCCACTGCGCCTCTTATAATTGAATGTCGTATGTAATGTCGGTTATTGGAGGTAGACGTGGTAATCCATGTATCCTGATACGATAACAGTTTGACATGATTGAGTGCGATACGGTCGCCAAGGGTATTGAGAGCCAGAGCCTGTGGCCCGGCCTGCTTTTCGTTTCCCCATATATTTTCCAGAGTAAGGTTCTCAAAGAAGATATTGCTCGCATTGACCACGACGGTTGCACCCACACTGGTATGAACAGCATTTTCTCCTCCGCAAAGCCGGTCATCGCGTATGATGGTTTTATCGCGGTCTTGACCGATGAAATGCAAATATGGTTTGTTGGCAGGAATGTCCACATGCTCTTTATAATTACCATTTTTGATAAAAATGAGCCATGGTCGTGCCCGGCCTGCTGGAGCCGCATTAACAGCTGCCTGCACGGTGGTATAGCTGCCTGATCCGTCTTGAGCGACCACAGCATCATAGAGACGTGGCGCTGGCTGCGTCCTCTTCATGGTAGTGAACGTGATGGTGGCAGCCTTCACCGGATTGCCACTTCTGCTGCAGAGCACGCCCTCTGGCATATCGAAACGATAAGTGGCGCCATATTTCAAGCCAGAGTATTGGAAGATGGCCATCTTCCCACTAACGATAGGTGTCAAGCCCTCATCATTCAACAATGCGACTCCTTGTCCTGCGGTGATTTTCTTGTCGAAGGTGAGAATGATGCTTCCATTGGCCGATACACCATCGGCACCGTCCATGGGGTTACTGCTCAAGAGTGTCGCCATCTCATCACCCATAGCATTTGCCTCTGCGATGACAAAAATATCACTGATGGCAAGTCCATCATAGTCGGTGGCATTGCCAACGAGAGCTGACGTGCGATCGGGCATCCACCGGACATAGACCCTCTCTTGATCATCGGCTTCAGAGGGAAGCTCAAATTCCTGCTCAAACCATCCGCTAGTGTTCAAGTGGAAGGTGCCTACACGAGTATAATCAGACCCATTGACCGAATATTCAAGATGATTGATGGAGTAGGTATTGTAGCTCACTCCCAACGCACTCGACACTTTGAGGTTGGAATAGCCCTTTGACGAGAAAGAAATTTCAAAATACAAACCCTCGCTTCGCAATTTCCAAATTCGTGCAGCCCAACGACCATTTTCCGCGCCATTGCCGACACCTCTTGACAACCAGCTCGAGGTTTGTCCAGAAGCATTGCGCAAGGAGAGCAAACCTGCATTCTCTGTATCGCTCTTATAGTCGGCTGCTCGTTCTTGCGCAGGCTGGTCATTATAGAAATCCCATCCTACGATATAGTCAATGGCCGAGAAATGAGCCGTCAGTGCTTGATTACTGTCCATCGTGATGACACGTACGGGGTCTGTCGATTGATCTTCCCATCCTACAAACGTGAGTATCTTGTTATTTTTGGCTGTCAGTTTTACGTCAGTTCCCTCTTCATACATCCGTTGGCCCTGGATGAATGTTCCTTCAGGCTCGACACTGATGAGATTGGATTGAGCTCCGTCAGTGAGTGTCAGATTGAGAGCAAATGTGTTCTTCTTATCATAGACAGCATTCAACTCGGTATCCGCTGTGATGATGAAAGTGTATGGGTTGTCGGCCGACACAACATTTCCCTCCGTATCCTGCCATTCCCTGAAATGATAGCCGAAATTTTCTGATGCCAGCACGGTGACTTCATCTCCTTCATCAAAGATGTCAGCATTGGGTTTGATTGTCACTTTGCCTGCTTCTTTGGAAATATTGACCGTCAGTCTGCACTGAGCCACATCCTCAGTAGTTCCATCCATAACACCTTCTATTATGATGTTGCCTAATCCTACTTGTTTGTTGTTACCAAGAGAATAGATATTGAGGCGCAGTCCACACAACCCATCGCTGCCGACCGCTTCGGGTATCTCCATCGACCATTCAGTGGTATTGGGCGAAGCATTGTTACGTGCAGGAATAATGGCCTTGGCAAGAGTTGCGACACTGCCATCGGCATTGACCCACGAAGCATCAACTTTTCCCCCGTCGGTGCCAAACCGTGTGGTGACAAACGACACTCTTCGAGGAGTGAAAATCAGTCCCTTCTTGGGTATAATGATGAAATCCACGGCATTTCCCTCATTAGCTGCAGCTTCGTTTGATGCTGTAGGTTGGAAAAGGGTCTGCGACATAGAGGCACCTTTAATGACAAGTCCCTCTCCATGGGAGGCGTAAGACGATTTGAAATAAGACTCTACCTCTGGCTGAGGACCAAAAACAGCTGTCTGCCCTTCTGTGCCTGCATTGAAGGGAAATGTGACGACTGCAGGCTCTTGATGGACGGTCTGACTGACGAACTTCTAACGCCTACTCCTCGGTTCCCAACAACTACGACGAGAACGGCAAACTGGTGTATGAGTCGCAGGGCATCATCCCCGCATGGCACGGCATCTGGTGGTTCCAGGGCTCATTGGTGATCGAACCCTACTCTCAAATAGTGGTCAACATCCATGGTGCCATCGACAACACGCAGACTGTGTCGCAGTCGGTCAACTATGCCAACCCCGATTACTACTGCATGTACGACCCCGAAAGCGGCTACAACCACACCAACTACTACCCCACACCTTCCAGTGTCATCCCCACCTCTCACTACCTGAAAGCCAAGGAGATTGGATTGGGTAATGGTTGGACCGTCTCGGTGAACTCTCCTGCCTTCTTCATCTTCCAGACTCAGGGCATCGACGCCGCCTCTTGGGCCGACGACGTGAACAACATCTGGTATCCCGAAGGGCAGAACACCCAGACCTTCGCCTGCTTCGCTGTTCCCAATGAGTGGATTGTCGATGGCGTAGAGGTATTCTCCTACGACTATCCCGACGACTGCCAGAAGCGCCTCACTGCCGACATCGACGGTGGTGCCGTATGGCTCACGAAATACCAGGGTCACTCCCTCTACCGGAATGTCGACAAGGCTGCCACCGAGGCCCTGCCCGAGAATGCCGGCAAACTGGTGTATGACTACAGCCTTGGCGTGGGCGAGAGCACTGACCCCAGTGGCATCGACGCAGAGGCCAGCATGAAGCAGGGTGCCCACATCATCTTCCAGGACTTCAACAACTCTACGGAGGATTTCCATGAGCGCCAGCGCTGCTCACTGAGAGACTAAGGGTGTCTGCCAAAAATCACCTGCCACCTCTAATTACATTTTTTCATTTACTTCCTCACTATGCAACCCGCCAACCACATCGCCACCCCATACGACATGTGTTCCCGCACTCTATCAACAGAGCTCGGAAGTCTGTCATGCCTCAAGGTGTGGCGATGTGGAACGGTCGGGCTCCTACTGTTTGCCTCACTGGCGATGCACGCGCAAGACTCTCTGCTCATGCGCGACTATGTCTTCGTCAAGGATGCCGATGCGTGGCTTACCAGCCGCAACGCCGCCGCACTCTCCCGGTTCGCCTCTCACAACATCTCCAATGCCCAATTGTTATTCACCCGTGAGAAAGGTGGGTTCACCGACTTCTCTGGTTCTTCCGACGCCATCACCGCCAATGCCGAAGTGGAGTCGTTCTACCGTTTAGGCAGCCGAGCTGTGGGCTACGGACTGATGAGCTACGAGAATTTTTCAGGTAAGGCGATGGGTGGTTCGGTGTTCATCGACACCTCCCGACAGCCTTTCGATCTGGAAGAAGACTCGCTCACCAACCTGGGCAGGAAGCACCGCGACACCTACCACCTGACTAGTGGTGTGGGTATCGATGTGTGGCGTGGCCTCTCAATAGGTGCACGCCTCGACTACAAGGCAGCCAACTACGCCAAATACAAGGACCTGCGCCACAAGAACAAGTTGATGGACATGACACTCACCACGGGAGTGTTCTGGCCTATTGCCGGGGTGGTGGACGTGGGCGCCTACTACTATTACCGCCGCACCACCGAGAGTGTGAAGTTCAATCTCTATGGCCGTGAGGACAAGACCTATGTCACCTTCATCAACTATGGTCCGTTCATCGGAGAGACCGAGCAGTTTGCCAACTCCGGATTCACCGACAAACTGCGCGAGTTGCCGATGGTGAACAACCATAACGGCATCGGCCTGCAACTGGGCCTGCATTTAGGTCGCAACCTCACCTTCACCAACGAGGGCACCCTGGCCTACCGCGAGGGCTACTACGGGCGGCGCTCTGAGTTCACCACTTCCTATTCGTTCCACCACTCCCACACCTACGACTACCACGGACGGTTGTCATACCATGCCAAGGCATCGCTCCATCACATCGACATGAGCATCGGTGCCGAGAACCTAGTCAACCACTTCGAGTCGTTCCGCGAGAAGCGCAACGAAAGCGGTGCCTCATATTATGAGTATTACGACCCCGTGAAGACAGCCAACAAACTATGGGTAGAGGGACGGGTGGCCTACACAGCCTATCTGGACATCCGCGGTGAACTGCCCACATGGGTTCTGTCCGCCAGTTGCCAGTGGATGCACCGCAAGCAGACAGCCTATGACTATCCCTACTACAGGCGGCAGCGGCTTAACAACCAGGAATGGGGGCTTTCTGCGACCCGTCATCTGCTGCTGCGCAAGGGGATACTGTCGCTGAGCTTCTCGGGCGCTTTCCTCGATGGCAGTGGTGCCCCGTTCGAAGACCTCACCTTCGTGACACCATCCGACAAGCAACACCCCTCGCCAACGATGGATACATGGCTCTATCGCGAGCACCAATGGCTCACCTCCCCCCAGTACACCATCGGAGGCAGCGCAAGATATACGTTCCGCTTCCCTGCCACACGCATGGCCACCTACATGGGTGCAAGCGTGAGACATCACAAAACAAACGCGCCCAATGCATACAGCAATGGACGCGACCACACTCAGGTAACCCTTTTCCTGGGTTGCACTTTCTAATAAACACCTTCCTCACACCTCGGATGAGACCACGTCCGTCATCCATTTTCATTTCATTATTTCTTTATCCAAAAAGGTTTTTCATTTTTTCACCATAAAGTGCTTGACAATCAGAAAAAAATGATTACTTTTATGCCGACGAAGAAAGTGACACTTCGCAGGTAGATGTAATCCTGCCTCATATAGCGGCATTTGATGGAAAAATGTTGACTTGAGAAATCCGGATCTAATAATCTGTAGAAATAATGAGAAACTATTTATTATTGTTGTTATTTACAATTGGTTTCAGTCTGACAGCACATAGTCAGGTACAAACGATTACATGGGACAAGTATAGTCTGATGATTGACGGGCGTCGTGTCTGTCCGGTGATGGGCGAGGTACACTACTCCCGTATTCCCGCAGCCAAATGGGCTGATGAAGTGCGGAAGATGAAAGAAGGCGGCGTGACGGTCATCGCCTGTTATGTATTTTGGAACCATATCGAGGAAACAGAGGGCGTCTTTGACTGGAGCAGTCAGCGCAACCTACGGCAGTTTCTGGAGGTGTGCCACGCAGAGCAATTGCCCGTAGTGCTTCGCGTAGGGCCATTCTGTCATGGTGAGGCGCGCTGTGGCGGCATCCCCGACTGGATGTTTTCAAAAGGTTGTAAGATGCGTTCACAGGACCCTGTATTCCTTCAATATGTGGAACGGCTCTATCGACAGATTTTCACGCAGGTGCAGGGCCTGCAATGGAAGGACGGCGGACCAGTTATGGCGTGTCAGTTCGACAACGAATATCGTGGACCGGGCTCCTATCTGATGGCGCTGAAGGGGATAGCTACCAAGATCGGTTTCGACCTGCCTTTCTACACCCGTACGGGTTGGCCTGAGCTGAGTTCACCAGTGCCCTTTGGCGAGATGATTCCCCTCTATGGCGACTATGCCGACGGTTTTTGGGAACGCTCAATTGAGGAGACAGCGGGCAACTATTACAAGGCGTTCAATTTCCGTGCGTTCCGTTCTTCAACGGCCATCGCAACCGAGCAACTAGGAGAGCAGAAGGAGAAGTTGAATGAGGGTGACGAGCAGTATCCCTATTTTACCTGCGAACTGGGCGGAGGCATGATGACCGCCTACCACCGCCGGCCTTATGTCTATCCTGAGGATGCTTATTCCATGGCCATCGTGAAACTCGGCAGCGGCTCGAACCTTCTGGGCTATTATATGTATCATGGCGGTACGAACCCAGATGGCAAGTCATGGCTCAATGAGATGCAACGCACACTGGCCACAAACTACAACGACATGCCCGTGAAAACCTATGACTTCCAGGCACCTCTTGGTGAGTTCGGTCAGAAGAATCCGCATTATTATATGTTGAGGAAGCTGCATCTGTTTATGCAGGACTGGGGCGAGATGCTGGCACCCATGGAAGCCACCTTCCCCTGTCAGCAGGACATCCCCAAAGGCGACGATTCTTTCCTACGCTGGTCATACCGCTCAAAAGGGAACAGTGGCTTTATCTTCATCAACAACTACGAGCGTCTGCAAAACCTTTCCACGAAGCGCAATGTGCAGTTGGAGGCATGCGGCGTGAGACTGCCGAAGCTGACCATCCCTGCCGGCACCATGTGCATCCTGCCCGTCAATATAGACGGCATCCGTTATGCGACGGCACAACTGATAGCGAAGCGTGACGGGAAAATCTACATGGAGCAGATCAAGGGTATTCCCACGACCATTGCGCTGGAGAAAGGCAAGACCTTACGCAACCTAAAACCACTGGGCACGGAGCGTCCTGTCGTCGGCAACATCTTCCTGCTCACCTCTGAACAGGCTGAGAGGCTCTTCCTGCCGAAGGAAGCACCAGCTGAAGCCCCCACAATGGTCACATACCAAAAACAGCAGGAGGCTGGCGCACAGCGCACCATCTCCATCGGAGTGAACAAGGTGGCCGAGGAACCGACCGATGAGGACTTCGAGACAGCTGCCGTCTATACCATCAACCTGCCCCAAGAGCGGAGCGGGCTGCTCACCATCAACTACCAAGGCGATTGCGCCCGCCTCTATGCCGACGGACGGTTGGTAGCCGACAACTTCTACAACGGCCGTCCCTTCCTCATGGGACTCTGGCGACTTCCAGCCGACTGCGCCAAACTTGAGTTGCGCATCCTGCCCATACAAAAGGATATGCCCATCTACTTCCCCCGTGAGGCCGACACCACCCTGGGAGAGTCCGTCAAGAGTATCACCATCACCAAAAAAGGGTTCTAAAGAGAGACCAACGTTCACATAAAATGTATATATATAGAATCATATGAAAAAAAGAGTATTGATATTGTTGGGTGTTTTTGTATGCCTGCAAGCAGGATGGGCCCAAAACACCGTGGAGAGCATCCGAAAGCGTTACTCGAGTATAAAGGAATACATCTCCACAAAAAATGAGGACAACCCCAATGACGGTGCTACTTGGGGCGAATACTATCATCTGGAGGCAAGGATTTTTCTTCCAGCCTCAGGAGGACACAAGGAAAACCTTTATATGTATTGGGATGAGCGGGAAGAAGATAAAATCTACCCATCCCATTATATCACCTTTGCCACGACAAAATACAATTATTCTGCCATGGATTATTATGAGGAGTTCATGTATGATAAAGATGGAAAGGTGGCGTTCATCTATGCCTACACCCCCTATCACTCTTTTAATGACAACCAGGAAGATATGCAATATGAGATGAGATTCTACTTCAGCAGGGGAAAACTCATCAAGGCCATTATCAAGAAACGTACGGATGAACAATCCCCATACACCGAAGAATTCAATGGCACCGCACTAAAGAGCCAATATGCACCTTTCATGCAGGAGATGATTGACAAGGCAGAGAAAATAAGGCAGATGTTTATCGCCATCGAGAAGGAAACCTATGATTATTCGGAATAAGGACCATAAAGAAAAGCCCCCTGCGGCAACACGAAGGTTGGGCAGGGGGAATACCAATTTTTATTATCTTTGAAAAATGTGATGGAGATGACCTTGTTATTTCACAACAACTTTGCGAGTCTCGCCATTACTCATCTTCACGATGTTCAAACCCTTCTGCATAGCAGGCAGCTGACGGCCATTGATGTCGTAGATGCCCAGCATATTGCTCTGAGTTTTAGCCTGCTGTATACCGGCAGTCTCGATATTGTCCATCTCAGAGATCTTTACGAAATCCTTCCAGGTGTCGGCACTCTGATAGGCGCTCTTCGAACCCGTGGGAACCACAAGGCTTATATTGGAAAAATCCAGCTGATAAAACACGTTGGTGCCTGTGGTGGCGGGGGTTGCAGGAGCAGCGTAAACCGTCTTCAGGCTATTGCAACCGGCGAAAGCCAACCTCTCGATGTTGGTGACGCCCTTGCCGATATAGACTGTTTCGACACCCGCTTTGGAGAAGGCCTTTACCCCGATGGACTTCACTTGATCGGGCACGGTGATGCTCTTCAGCGATGAGCAAGAGGCGACCAATTCATCTGGGATGGCAGTCAAACCCTTGCCAATCTTTATCGAAGTAAGATTATAACATGAATGGAAGATAGCCCTGTCAAGAGTTGTCACCTTATCGGGAATGACAATCGACGTGAGTCCTGAGCTCATAAAGACAGACTCACCCATCTCTTTAAGAGATTCGGGTAATTGAATGCTGGTGAGCGACTCACACTCCTCAAAAGCATAATTACCAATCTTTTCGACACTATTGCCTAATACCACCTTCGTCAAGCTACGCGACTTGGCGAACGAGCGATCGCTGAGCGTCTTCACGTTGTTGCCGAGGGTTACCGATGTGAGTTTCTGGCTTAATCCGAAGACCCATTCGTCAACACCTGTTACCTTATAAGTAGTACCTTCGTAGACCACCTCATCAGGAACGACTATATCGCCCTCGTATTTTTGATCAGAATACTCTTGATACTTAGCCACCCAAACCTCGTTGGCAGACTTCTTATTATAACGCACGCCGTCAACGATGAAGTCGTAAGCCGACATACTGCTGCTTGCCATCAGCATCATTGCCAGAAGCAGCATCTTTGTCATGTTTTTTTTCATCTTTGTGTATTGTTAAAAAATTGACTTTTCGTAAAAAGAGGGGCGTCTTCTTACTTTAGCTGATTTGTTTAATAAACAACGGTAACCGAATTGGTAGACTGCGGAACAGTATAGTTGTCATACTTCTCCATGTTCTTCTCCCACATGGACTTGTCGGGAATGCCAAAGTTGAAATCGAAGGGCTTGAGCGGATGCACTTGACCATCAGCAGTAACATAGGACACCATGACGGTAGCCATGAGGTATTTGTTGCCTTTCTCTTCAGGCTGGAAGCTCCTCACAAGGTGTGAGACGGTCTTGTAATCGAGCGTTGCCCCGCTCGGCACATTCTTGAAGACATAGTGGTGCATGACAACATTCTCGAAGAAGCTCGTTGCGCCAGGGTAGAAGAGGTAAGGCATGCAAGCTAACTGGAAGTTGTTGGCCTCTGCCTCATAGAACTTATCGTCGTTATTGTCGGTGGAATCGAACTTATAAGTATTGGTCTTGCCATCAGGACCGGTGAGGGTGAAATCGAAGGTGAACATCCTGTAGGTGTCACGCTGAGTCACCAGTGCTACACGCACTTCTACATTTCCCTTGCCTTCGTCCTTTCCGTTGTCATCATCGTCGTCACCACAAGCTGTCAACATAGTTGTACCAAAGCCGCAGAAAAGGATGGCAGCAATCATCCAAAAAAATCTTTTCATGATTGTTACTGTTTTGTTTAAATTAAATTTGAATTTAAGTATTATAAAAATTTGTGTTGTTTCTGTCAATTGATTAGCGGGTCTTTATATCAGTGAACTTCCAGTAGCCACGCCCGTCAACGACCTCAAAAGAGGTAGCTTCAGCCGGCAGCGGCGGGAAAATAAGTGCATAGACAAGCTTCTGATAGGGGAAAGGCACGATGACCCTTCCTGGATCCAGATTGACGTTGTCGGTGCCAACGATAGTTAACTTGCCTCCCTTGTTGCCTTTAATATAGGTCTTAGCATGAGCAGATACAGCACCTGGACAATAAGGATTCTCACACTCAAACTCGATTCGCGTCTCCTTGTCAGACAAACAGACACGTAAAATGCGTGTTTTGGTGCGCATTTTCTTTGCTTGGCAAATGGGGTTCTCCCTCATAAAGCGATAGGCAGAATAATTACTCAGCGTGACCTTGTCATTGTTGAGAATACTTGCTCCTTCTTCTGTCACACCTGCCAATTTGTAGAGACTCGTGATTTTATTCGACAACTTAATTTGGTCGGTGTAACCATAGTTGCAATTCAGTTTGGCAGCCTCCTCATACTTGCTCAATGCCTCAGCATATTTGCCGCTCTCCTCGAGCGCCTTGGCGGATTCATAGGCATCGTTGAACGTTGCCTGGTACTGCGCCTTCTCCTGGGCTTGCAGTTTTGCAGCCTGCTGACGCTCTACAGACCCAAGCACCGCTTTCAGTCCTTCACCAATCTGGTGCATGGCTCGGTCGGTCTGAGTCCACTGTGCAGAACATGCCAAAGATGTAACGATGGCACATAAAGTTAGTAAGATTTTCTTCATGATTTGTTTATTTTATGTTAAGTATTGGTCTGAAATAACGCGGTGATTTCTCTATGCTAGCAAGCAGAACGGCACGTTAACAAGGATATCATTAGTTTTGCAAATTTAATCTTTTTTTAAGGAATGGCAACTACGTGGGTTGGGAAAACGAAAACGTTGTTGTAAGAAATCAGTGATTTTGTAAGAAATCAAAATTGTCACCCACAACAAATCGCCGACAAGGAATGGGACATGTGATTTTTTTTGCAATTTTGCAGTGTAAAACGCTATCGATATAAGATGAATAACGACACAAAGGCTTCAACTTCCGAAGAGATGAGGAGTATAGCACAACTAAGGAAAGTAGACTATGTGGAGAGTGGGCTACCCCGGTGGCTGCTTGTAGCGGCCTTCATAGGTATGCTCGTGCAGGCTGCAGAGTGGTGGTCGCCATTCTCTCATTGGGTTAGAGAACACGTCCACTGGCTACAGGCTATCATCGATACGTTCGGACCTGTCATCATGTATTACGCCCTGATGCGCGGCATGAAGAAGCTGTATCGCCCAATGACCAAATTATGGTGGCTGGTACTGGCACTTAATGTGGCAGGATTCTTCACCGGATTGTCCTCTGCATTCGATGTGGTTGCCCTGGTGGTAGCCGTTTCGCTTCTACTCGTCTATCTTCCCTTGGGCACAGCCATTGCCATCTGCTACCGAGGACGTCTGCAACAAGTAGGAATCTGGATGGTGCTATACATACTCACCGGAACAATTGTTCCAGTTGTATCGGCGCTCCTGGTGGGAAGTTCAAGTGGTACAGACAACCTGCTTATGGAGGTGCTCACCGTCTGCGTTCCCTTCATCTATGCTTGCGTCATCTTCAGAGTGGTGTATCGCGGTATTGAGCAGGCGTGAGACCAACGCGCTTCTTCATCATCTCGTGAAGCATCAGTCTATTACTGAAGCCCACCTCTTTGGCTACGGCCTCAATGGTCCACTGGGGCTCGTCGCGCAGTAGACGGCACGCCAGCAGGAAGCGCTTCTCATTGAGGTATTCACTCAGGTTCTTATAGCGGCTGTCATTTTTCAAGATTTGCTGAAGACGCTTCTGTGTCAGTCCCAAACTATTCGCCACACTTTTCAGCGTGAGATTCGGATCACAGTACATACGCGTCTTCTCCATGCGTTCATCGACCCAAGCCAGCAGGACCTCGTCGCTCATCGACTGCAACTGCTTCAAGTCGAGTTGTCGGTCCTCAGCCTGAGCGCACAATTGCGCCACCACGTCTTTTGCTCGCATCTGTTCCTTCAGTTTTGTAAGGTCACGGATCAGCTGTGTGGCCTGCTCTGACTGCTGGCTGATTGTTTCTTCCTGACGTTTGTTTTTCTCCATCAGTTCCTTTTGCGACTCCACCAGATGCTGATTGACCTTTACAATACTGCTCGTCTGATGGTTCACATAAATAATCGTCAGCATAAAACCGATGATGAGTATGATGAGAATACTGATGATGAGAATAGAAGGTCCTGTCATTTTTGTGTTTTTGTTAAGAGATGATAAATGTTCCAAGGCCACAAACTATTTGCAAAATTACAAAATCATCTCCACATTGTGGCCTTCACCTGTCATTATTCTTAAAATCAGTCCTCAAATTATTGTATGAATTCCAAGAAAATGTAAGAATTCTACGATTTTCCAACAAAAGAGGAAAGATCTTTCAATTCTTCACTTTCTTGAAATTCATCTCCAGTCCTATCTGTTTGCGAATTGTTTGAACTTAAAGGTGTAGAAAATGTCGCCAGCTGTGACCGTCAGGACAATCGGCCTTTCCGTGGTCGTTTCATTGCGTTCAAAAGTCACCTTAAGTTTGTTCCCTATCATCTCAGCATAAAACCAATCTGTTGTGACCGTATGATAGTTGTTCCCCTCACGAGGTGGATAATAGTACTCACCTGCAAATTCGGCATTTTCAATCCATGGTGATGAATAGTTCCGACAAGAGAAGGTCATCTCGCATCCATTTGCAGAAACGTTGATGACGCCATCAGTTATCTGATTAGGCGTGTCGGCTAACCAAACCATAGAATCCCACTTCCCGTCGGGTTCTTCAATGCTGCAAGAAGCAAGGGTTACGGTAGCGAGCACCACAAAGAAAATAGCACCCATCACACTCAAACGGCCATTTGCAAATCGGCTTGCATGGCTTTCAATCTTTCGTGTCTTTCTCCAGATCTTCATTGTTTTCATTGTATTTTTTTGTCAGCTAGTTTCTGTCTATATAAACGCCACAAAACGAAAATCTTGCACCAAAGGGTTTTCTTTTTTTCCTATCATTGCTTACCATTTCTCATCAATTTTGATATAACGAAGGTGTTATAGGCAAAGGCATGGGCTGCAATCACTGCGCCCATGCCATGTCCCGGGTACTTATGAATCAAAATCAAACAATGTTATTTCAACTTGCCAAGTAGAGAACTGAGTTCTTCCACGTTCCGAGGACAAGCAACAATCGTTCCTTTGGAATTAATGACGATCAACTCTGGATAAGAGCGGATGCCATAGGCAGCGGCAGCGTATCGCTGATTGGTGTCCGGATCGGGCATCAACTGCGGCCAGGGCAGTTGACGCTGCGCTACCTCATTCCGCCATCCTTGCACTCCGAAACCGAAGGCCAGGGTAATGAACTCCACGCCTCGTGAATGGTATGTGTCGTACAACGTTTTCATGGACGGAAGGATCTGATAACCATAACCGCCTAAACCATGCCAGAAATGCAGAACGACATACCCCTTACCAATGTATTCGCTTAGCAGATGCGGTCGGCCCTTCGTGTCTGTCAGTTCAAGGTTGACGTAGGGAGTGCCTGGCTTGCGTTTCTCTAGTCCTTCCATGTATTCACGCATCGGCGACAGAAGGATGTGATGAGAGAAGGCATAGTCATCGTTCAGATAGGGTTTTAGTTCCTCATAGCTCATTTCCGTATAAACCTGACTGAGCGCGAATGCGGAGAGGATATTGTCACGACTCTCACGAACAGCCTTGAGAAGCCGTTCGCCACGTTGGTGGTTGATTTTTGCTTTTTTCAGACTGTCACGCTCATGAAGCTCAGCTAGTCGTTCACGCTCTGCCAACTGCAAGAAATCATTGATTTTCTGACTAGACTTTTCACTTTTCACCGTCTGTTTCTCCATATCTGCAATGATGGGCTTGCCATCGGTATAGAAGAAGACGTAATCTCGATTGTCGAGAAACATCTGACAAATCTCGTTCTTGGGCAATTTGCAGGTAAAGGAGAACTTGCCTTCGACAACAGGGCACGAGCCCATTTGCTCCAAAGTCACATTGCGCCTTACAGAAACCTCCTTTCCTGTCAACGGGGCAGTACCGGATATCTGGCACTCCACCATATCTTTCTCCACCAACTCGTTCATCAGCATGCTGTTGTAAACGATGGTCTTCGACACCTGCGAAGTGGTGATTTCTGAGGTTCCTGACGATGCGTGGGTGACATCTGTGTCTCTGTCCCCCTCGTAGATCTCGCTCTTCTTGTAAATCAAATAGCAGGAATAGGCGAGGATGCTCTTCAAGTTTTCATTCTTTTCGTTGTCCACCAAAGGTTGGATGCAACCCAACAGGTCGAAATATTGCTGCTGGGTGAGTTGACCAGCAAACGCGTTGCACGTCTTGTTGAGAACCACCCCTGCAGCCATCTGACCTTGTGGGGTCTCACGTTGGAATATCTCACAGGTGCGCTTCACCTTGGCCATGAACACGTCGACGGTCATCGCATCGGGTGTGGTGTCATACTTGATTTGAGCGTCAAAAGTCATCCCTTCAGATTCTGCTGCCTTGGGCTTATGGTAAGCGATGAAAGGTCTGTCGTCCAACTTCCATCCGCTGATTTCGTATACCATTCCGTCCATCAAAAACGTATTACCGATGCTTTTGTCCGGGTCGATGGTCTGATCCCACATGAGCAGGAGGGCATAGATTTTCCCGTCAGGTTCTTCAAAAGAAATGAGGCGGATATTTTTGTTGAGGTCGAAGTCTATAGAGTGAATCATCGGATGGAGGTCATCAATCTTGTATTGGAACTTGACACCCGGCAGGGGTGAGTCGCCGTCGCTTGCATCATGGATATAAAGGGTCTTGGCATTGATGGCCTCTGTCCTACAGGTCCCCTCCAAGTCAAACATCCGAGGAGTGAACAAGGGACCGTGAAAATCGCTGGGCAACGCTCCGTCCATGGCAAATTGCTGCGCAAACAGATAGACATTGAACCCATCTTTGGAATAACTGAGTTTTTGCACGTTGTATTCCTTTGATTCCACAAAGGCTTTCAACTTTTCCCGTATGTTGTTCTGGGGTGTTGGCTGTGCGCTGCTTGTAATGGCCATCAGTATGATTGCGATAGCTAAAATATGTCTATTTTTCATCTTGCTCTGTTTTTAGGTTATACATATTGTCTGCTGTTTGTGGGCGCCCTTCCTCGTCGAGGGTGTGCAGGATATAGCTGTTGACGATACGCTGCAGCCGCACGTCAGCACGTATGATTTTGTTCATCCGCTCGATATAGAGACTTTCATCCACTTGGGTCAGTTCGCGTTCTATTTTGTCAATATAATAATCTAAACTATCGGTTGTCGGAATGCCGGTTGAAGTCGTGTGAGCTTTCTCTTCACTTATCTTTTCCGGTGCAATCATCGGCTGAAGTTCTCCCTCTTTCGTTTTCACAAAGATTTCCTGCTGTTCGGTCGGCTGGCTTGGACTATTTTCATCAAGACTCGGTGAATCTGCTTTGTTTGACTGCTCATGCTGCTCCGTCTGCTGTGCTATGACAGTCCCTTTCCCTGTGTCCACATGGTCGTGTTTGTAGTAGAGTGTCAGCAAAAGCAAGATACAGGCAGCAATGGCACCAA
The DNA here is from genome assembly GCA_902780635.1 of uncultured Prevotellaceae bacterium. Classification (GTDB taxonomy): domain Bacteria; phylum Bacteroidota; class Bacteroidia; order Bacteroidales; family Bacteroidaceae; genus Prevotella. The sequence continues at coordinate 78,141 of CACZGH010000018.1, read as the reverse complement.
TGGCAGTGTAGAGCCACACAAGACGGCGCTTGGGCTGCACCTTCTTTGGCTTAATGCGCTGCATCAGGCGCTCGGTGAAGTCCTCCGACAGTGTCATCTTTTCGGCGGCCTCGTTCCTGTGTTGCAGGACGAGACGAAGGCCTCGGTCTTTGTTTATCTCATTGTTCTTCATTGCTTTCGAGGGTTTTGATGGTGATAGCGAGTCTTTTCCGTATCCATTGCAGGCGAGAGCGGAGATAACTCTCCTCATGCTCCATGATGCAGGCGATCTCCCGAATCGGACGGTCGTCAAAGTAGTAGAGGTTGAGCAGCATCTGGTCGGCGGGCTTCAGCGTGTCGATGGCTCTCTCCATGAGTGCAACACGGTCGGCAGAGGTGTCGTCCAGCAGGTCGTCGGCTTCTTCGTCTGGGATGTTGGCAAGCCAATCCTGTTCCACTTCGACGAGGGCGACATGCCGGTGATGTTGTCGATAATGTTTCAGTGCGGTGTGGTAGGCTATGCGCATGAGCCAGGTCTGAAAACTGGCTAGTCGCGCATCGAAACGGGCAAGGCTCCGGAAGGCTTCCAGCAGTGTATCCTGCGTCGCCTCCTCAGCTTCTTCTGGCGAAGGAATCAGGCGTGCCACCATCCGCAGCACCTGCCCAGCATAGCGGCCTGCAAGTTGACGGTACAGTTCGGTCTGTCCGTCAAGGATGCGGCGTATGAGCAGCGTCTCCTCTTGTATGGCTTTGGATGTATGGCCTGTTATTGTTTCCATTCGTTTGATGTTTTCTACTTATATATTACCATTTCTTGCAAAAATATATAATCGACCAACCGATTTTTATTGTTTTTTTTGTTTTTATCTCAAGTCTGTTTGACAACTCATCATCAAGCAGGTGCAAACTTTTTTTAATAATTCAAGTTTCGAAAGTACCCAACTTGCAGGTAGTTAAGGAGTTAAGTAGTTATCGCTTCGCTAAGGAGTTAAGCCAAATGAATCGTAGGTTGTCTCTCTTTAGCCATCAGGATGTAATGGCTTAACTCCTTAACTCCTTAACTCCTTTAACTTCTTAACTTCTCTCAACTTGCTAAAGTTGAGTCAAACTTATTTTTATTCCGTCGGCCTGAAAGGTCTGTGAGCAATTAGCCCAGGGCGTTGCCCTGGGCTAACATCTGTTGGCCTTTCAGGCCATTTTGGTGAGAAGAATTATATAATTCGAAATATCGTGAGAAAAATGACCCGTGGTATTGACCACCCTACTCCCAAAACTTGAAAAAGTTTTTAGTCTGTCTCCTCCAATCTCCTCTTCATCTTCTCCCAGGCATGCGTGCCAAACAGGAAGCAGTCTCTCATACTGTCCATCATCGGGACGAAACGGCTGAAAGGGACGGTGAAGCCCAACTCATTTTTGCCAACAAATGGACGAACAGAAGGGTCAAATAGTCCTAGGAAGCAGCGATGGCCACGTCGCTCATTCTCCACTACCGTCATTGAAACCACTGTGCTACACCCAGAACCGAAAAGTGACACGACAGCATCGGGCTCGTTGTTGTCGTAAAAAGCCCAACCGCACAAACCCGACAACATGTCGGGCGTAGCATAAAACAATACACCTTCCGTACCATCAAACGACTCCGCCTTGTCGATCCTGACAAAGTTCAAATATGGCTTTTCCGCTCTCCGCATCCCAAGACCCTGAACATAGTCGACCACCATCTCAGGCGTTTTCTTGTATCTCTCCTTCAACGAAACGAAACCGGGCACTCTTTCTGGCATGTCAGAAAAACCGGTATAGAGTTTGCCGCCGCCACAGCCGATCACATCCACACTGAGACTGACGGGCGTGCCCTCTCTGGCCGCTTGCAGACCCTTGAAGAAACACCCACCGATTCTTTCCGTCTGGGCAACAGGTTGGTCGCTGTATCCAAACAACAGGGGCAATTGGGCCTTAGACCCAAAAGCCTCCCGGAAATGGCTGATGAATTCGTGTATCTCCATATTCTTATTATTCGATAACAGAAACCCTCATTTCTATGTCTTCAACAGGTCTGTCACCACGCCCGGTAGCGGTGCCCTGAATCATCTCCACCACATCCAGGCCTTCCTCCACCTCTCCAAACACGGTGTATTGCCCGTCAAGATGGGGAGTGCCACCTACCGTGGAGTAGACCTGCATTTGCTGGTCGGTAAGACCTACATGGCCGACACGTTTCTCTGCTTCAGCAATCAGCTGATCCTGCAACTCCTGAAGTCCGGTGCGGTTGCGATCCTTGCGCATCTGCATGATTTCAGAGCGGTGCTCGGCGGCAAGGGCGTTGAAGGTTTCCTGTACACGCTGCATCCGCAACTGTTTGGAAAACTGACGCAACTGCCCTTCACTATAGACCTGCCCCCAGACGATATAGAACTGTGAACCACTGCTCCTGCGCTCAGGATTCACCTGGTCTCCCTGTCTGGCAGCAGCCAATGCACCCCGCTTATGAAACAGGGTGTCTTTGATCTCCGCCTCGATGGTATAGGAAGGGCCACCCACACCGAGCATCTTTCCTGCGGGAGCTCCCTTGGAGTCGGGGTCACCTCCCTGTATCATAAAATCTTTGATAACCCTGTGGAACAGCGTTCCGTCATAATAGCCCTCCTTTACCAGTTTTATGAAATTGTCACGATGAAGAGGGGTCTCGTCGTACAGGCGAACTACGATGTCGCCCAACATAGTCTGTATTTTTACTTTCATATCAATGTTATTTTTCAATTTTCTTATTTGAGCCTTGTGGCTGCAAATTTACAAATAACCGTTTAAAATACAACTATTTTATAGTTAAAACATTCAAGTTTCGCCATGCTCAACTTGTCGGGGATGAGCGTTTCGCTGTTAACTATTCGCAATGATGCCCTGTCGACGTTCTTTCTTTCAACAGATAAAAGACAAAGAGTAGCCTCGGCATCACGCCGAAGCTACTCATGAATGACCCATTAGTGAGAGAGTTTTAATGGTGTCATATTATCATTCTATTCAAGTTTCGCAAGTACTCAACTTGCAGCTTCGCTAAGGAGTTAAGCCAAATGAATCGTAGGCTGTCTCTCTTTAGCCATCAGATGTAATGGCTTAACTCCTTAACTCCTTTAACTTCTTAACTCCTCTCAACTTGCGGAAGTTGAGTCATTTTATTTCTGTCTCAGTTTCTTTGCGCCCAGCATCAGCAAGTCATGGACATAAGGATTACTTTTCAACGTAGCAGCCACCTGTTCCAACCGACGGGCACTGACTTGCCGCTCATCAGCATCCAACTGACTGGCGTTCTTGCAGAGGTCAAGGATGATACCAGCTGCCACTACTTGGTCTTCTGACGATTTTTTGTCGGCTCGGTCTATCATCTGTTGGGTGAGAAGTCCGAAGACACGGTGCCAGTCACTGCTGCTTAGGTGCTTCACATTGTTCATTGCCTTATTCATCCACTCTGTCAGGTCTCCGTTGAGAGGTATGTCTCGTGTCTTGCCCAAAAGAGGTTCGAGGGTCTCCATTTTCATGGTGAAAAGGCTATCGCGCAGGCTTCTTCGATCCAGAAGCCATTGTTTCAGACTGTCTGGGGTCAGTAAGTTTGAGGATCGTCCCGTAAGGATTTTCAAATCACCTGGCCATGTCGCTGTACCCTGATAGTTAATGAGTTGACTGTTCGTTTGCATGGCGGGTTTATGACCATAGACATAAATGAGTTTCGTCATACGTTCGTCAGGGTCATCGGTGTCACTCCATTCCACAACGTAGCATGTGCGATAGCCAGGGTGGTCACGGTCGTCAAAATTGGCCATGAGATAGTTGCTGTTCTTGACACTGCCCACAAGGATGGGTGAGGCGCCATCTCTCCAGATGCTCCACTGTTGACGTGGACTCATACTGAAACCAGTGTCAGAGCCATTGTTCTCATTGTCGCCTGTATGGGTGTACAGCATAGAGGCATGGTTGCTTTCGCTGTCGAAAGTCTCTTTCAGCCGATTGAAAAGAGCTGGGAAATCAGCTTTCTTTACTTTGATGATAGTGATACAGCTCTCGCTGGTGATACCTGCCGAGTCTGTACTCGACGCTTTCTGCTCACCTATATGGGTGACACCGGCACATTGGCCTATTTCCTGGAACAAATCTTTGATCTGCTCTTGTGCCATGGCTGTTGATGAGAAGGACAACAGGAACAAGGTGGTGATGAAGATGTTTTTTCGTTTCATGACGGTATGGTTTATATGTCGATAATGTTTTTAGGGTCTATCACTTCATAGTCGCCAGCTTCGTTGCTCACAAGACGCACACCTGCTGGCTGCGGTGTGGCACGAAACGTGGCTTGGATGATGTCGTTGCGCATTTCCTGCTCTTCGCGTTGGATAGTTGCCTCACAATCAGCCAACATTTTCAGAGCGGTCAGCACATTCTTCTCACTCTTCCATATCCCATTGCCCAATGTGTCAGGTACAGGGGTTTCCTGTTCTGCCTTCTCATGATGTCGGGCAAGTTGTTTGGGGGGCTCGGGGCTCAACTTCACCTCTGAGGTTTCAGGAGTCAACTTTTCCACTGGTGAACTATCTTTTTCTTTGGAAGGAGATGGTTGTTGTGTAGGCTGCTTTTGGACCAACTCGCGTGTTGTCTGTTTTTCGGCCAACTGGTGCGTCACCTTTGTCTGTTCTGTATCTGCTGTTGGATGATGGAGCAACAGCAGCAATAATAGGCTGGCAGCCACGGCACCGAAGACAGGATACAGCCACTGGCTACGGCTCCGAGGCTTCTTATCTTGTTGATAGAAGGGCTGCATCAATTGGTCAAACTCTTTCTCTTTCTGGATAGAGAGTTCTTCTTGATGCGAATGGGCATTAGTGGCCATCAGAAGCAGTCTCACGTCCTCCTCTTCAGGACTTAGTTTTTCTTCCGTATGTGTATAGTAATCCAGCAGGAGTTGTTCCTCCTCGATGGTCGTTTCGGCGTTGAGAAAACGTTGGACCAGTTCCAGCCGTTTCGCCTTGTCGTTCATGTCTGTCATTTCTTTTTCCTCCTCATGTTTAATGTTTGCATCAATTGCTTTCTGGCAGCGCAAATCATAGTCTTAGCACTGTCTGGTGTCACACTGCAGGCAGCGGCTATTTCCTTGAGCGTCATGCCCTCGCTCCTCATGATGAGCATCCTTCGTTGGGTGCCCGTCAACTTTTCCATCGCATAACCGACTATCCTTTCCGCGTCATGTACGATGGCTTGATGGTCGGACTGTGTGTCTGCCAAGGCACAAAGTGTTTCGTCCAATGCGTCATGCCTGTTGCCCGCTTGTTTTAGCATGTCTATACAGACATTTTTCGCTATGCGAACAGCCAGCGCTTCCGGACTCTGATAGTCGTCCAGTCTGTCGCGCATCTGCCACAAGCGCAACAGCGTCTCCTGGACAGCGTCATCAGCATCGAAGGCCAATTTCTGTCGGTCGAAGAAACTTCGGCATAAGGAAATGAGCCTTGGGCGTATGGATAGGGCAATATGTTTAAAGTCGTTTTGCATGTCGTCTTCTGAACTATAGACGACTGAAGCCGGAAAAGGTAAACTACTTTTTTCTCTTCTTTTCTTTTTATTTTTACATACAAAGGGTTAAACGAATGGCGAAAAACTAAAAGCGAAAAGCAAATAGCTAAAGGCGCAAACGACACACTCCCCCTGACCCCAATAAGTCATTCTAGTTTTGGGTGTTAATTTGTAGTGCTCTTTTCTCAAAAGAATGACATTTTTTTACTAACTTTGTGCCCTATATCATCGTGTTTCTCTCTTCTGAAACACATGGTCGATAAAGAACATCTCACATCAGAACTTTGATCATCAAAAACTATGAAAATGAAGAAATTATTAGTGACAGCGATGTTGGTCGCTACATGTGTGGGGATGATGAACGCCCAGACAACTCAAAAGCAAATCGTGGAAGAAGGTGGTACAGGACCATTTAAGTCGGAAGTGGTGGGCGATGCCTCATGCCCAGGCTTCACCGTGTATCGCCCACAGAACCTGAAAGAAGTGGTGGCAAAGCAGGGTGCCCTGCCCGTGATTGTTTATGCCAACGGTGCATGTTTTAACCACAACGTGGAGATGCGCTTGCTGTTGAGCGAAGTGGCATCCTACGGTTATGTGGCCGCCGCCATAGGTCCCTACGACGAAGCAGATGTGATGGCACAATGGAGGGGCGTTCTGAAGTCGGCTTACCCCGAAACCAAAGGTGAGGTGATCATGGCCAATGGCGAGAAAATCATGCCACTGACTCCCGAGGAGATCAAGGCCCGCCAACAGGAACAGGCAAAACAGAGAGAGGAGGCAGCCAAGAAAGCCAAAAAGAACAAGAAACAGCAGACGGCCGCCCCACCCTTCCGCACCTATCCCAAGATGCTGCTCGAGGTGCTCGAATGGCTGACAGACCAGAATGCCGCTTCTGGCTCAGAATACTACCATTGCCTCGACCTTGACCATGTGGCAGCGATGGGACAGTCGTGTGGTGGTGCACAAGTGCTGGGTGTAGCCCACGACCCCCGCATCAAAACCTGCGTCATGCTCAACTCGGGCATCGGTGATATGGAAATGATGGGGGCGACGAAGGAATCACTCAAAAACCTTCACACACCGATGTTCTATATGATTGGTGGTCCTGGCGACATCGCCTATGCCAATGCGCAGAAAGACTATGAGCGTATCGCCGACAACATCCCTGTGGTGATGCTGAACTCAAAGGACGGTCACAGCGGCACCTATTATGAGAAGTATGGCGGCAACTATGCCAAGGCGGTGGTGAAATGGCTCGACTGGCAGCTGAAGGGCAAGGTGGGACAATCTGCTCTCTTCCTCGACGACGATTATCTGAAAATGAAATTCCCCGACTGGCAGGGAGTCCGAAAGAATTTCTAACTCTTTGAGGAGTTCAGGAGTTCAGGAGTTCAGGAGTGGAGGAGTTAAGAAGTTAAGCCATTTCCCTAATGTACAAGGACGGCCTGAAAGGCCAACGAGCAATTAGCCTAGGGCAACGCCCTAGGGTAGAAATTTAGGGAGAACTCGCCCTGAAGGGGCAAAAGCATTATTGATATGCTCAATCTTTTGCCCTTTCAGGGCGATTCATCCTTTTTTGCATCCAAACCACAGGGCGTTGCCCTGGGCTAATTGCGCATTGGCCTTTCAGGCCGCATAAAAATAATCATGTGATTATTAATTCAACTCCGTTTTATTTGGTTTTTCGCTCGCCTTGCACTTTCTTTGCCACCGGCGAAGGTAGGCTGCGGCTCGGAAAAACAAATAAACTCCGTTTTATTTGGTTTTTCGCTCGCCTTGCACTACCTTTGTCCCAAAATTTGGAGGTTCGCATAATGCGATGAAATGGGAATGGGGTGAGAATCCTCGACTGTCCCGCAGCTGTAAGGCCCTTTTATCGCCATCAAACGTGTTACCACTGCCTATTTTATGTTGGGTGGGAAGGTGCTTGATGGTAGGGCCAAAGTCAGAAGACCAGCCTCTGAAGTAATGTGTCATGCCCGAGATTCTCGGAGTAAGGATGGAGGGCGAAATCGTATTTTTATGAAAAGGAATAAAGTATTGTTGTTCTGCGCCTTATGCGCAGCAGTAGTGGCATTCTGGTCATGCAAGCAGAATACCAAGACAGGAGAGGTGGGAAATGTCGTCGTTGACACACTGCAAGGTCCCAAATACGCCAAAGGGTATACCGTGAAAAACTTACCCGATGGTGTGAGACTGGTGGATGTGGCCGACCCCCAGAAAGACAAAGACCGGATGCCAGCATCCTATCACTTCGCCCTGGTGCCAAAGGACGTCGACACCCAAGTGCCCGAAGGATACACTGAAGTGAAGGTGCCCATCGATAGGACCATCGTCATGACCATGCTTCAGTTGTCCAACTTCACCGCCCTTGACGCACAGGATGTCGTGAAAGGTATCACCGGCACCAAGAATCTTTTCGACAAGGGCATCCTCCAACGTGTGAAGAAGGGCGAGATCATTAAGATCGGCATGGAAGGCAATTTCGACCCAGAACTGATCTTGGCTGCCCACCCACAAGTGATTTTCATCTCTCCCTTCAAGCGTGGCGGTTATGATGCCATCAAGGAGACTGGCATCACCCTTATCCCCCACATGGGTTATAAAGAATTGGACCCTCTGGGACAGGCAGAATGGATCAAATACATCGCCATGTTCATCGGAAAGGAGAAAGAGGCAGACCAACTCTTTACTGAGATAGAAAAGCGCTATCTCGACCTAAAAGAAAAGGTAGCCAAGACCACTACTCGCCCCACCGTATTTAGCGGTGAGATGCATGGCGGCAACTGGTTTGCCGTAGGCGGCAAGAACTACCTGGCGCAAATCTTCCGTGACGCGGGAGCTGATTATGTGTTGAAAGACGACAACACGGGTGGCGTCCCTATCGAATACGAGAAGATGTATGCCACAGCAGCAAACGCTGACTATTGGCGCATCCTCAACAGTTTTCCCGGCGATTTCTCCTACGATGCTCTGAAAGCGTCTGAGCCACGCAATGCCTTGTTCAAGGCATTTAAGGAACGCCATGTCATCTACTGCAACATGAAGCAGACGCCCTACTATGAGATCTCACCTGTGAAGCCCGATGCCGTATTGGCCGACCTGGTGGCTATCTTCCATCCCGAGTTGATGCCCGAAGATTACCAACCTGTTTTTTACCAATTATTGAAATAGAGCCATGAGGAGTCCGGCTGCTTTGACTTGTTTGCAGGTAGTGCTGTTGGTGGTGCTGTTCGTGCTCAACCTCTTGCTCGGCACTGTTCACATCCCCGTCGGCGACATCTGCGGCATTCTGTTGGGCAACACCAGTGCCAATGAAATCTGGCGCAACATCGTGCTGCAGTCGCGTGTCCCACAGGCGCTGACCGCCATGGTGGCAGGCGCCGGACTTGCCGTCAGCGGCCTGCAGATGCAGACGGTCTTCCGCAACCCCCTTGCCGGTCCCTCTGTGTTGGGCATTTCCAACGGTGCCTCCCTGGGCGTGGCGTTTGTGGTGCTTCTTTCCGGATCACTGGGCGGGGTGGCGCTCAGCCGCCTCGGCTATTTAGGGGATGTGGCCATGTCTATCGCCGCCATCATCGGTGCGTTAGCAGTACTGGGACTCATCGCCTATATCTCTCAGAAAGTGAAGGGCAACGTCACCCTGCTCATCATTGGTGTGATGATAGGTCACTTGGCCAACGCCATCATCGGCGTATTGAAATTTTTCTCTGCTGAGGAAGATGTCAAGGCGTATGTGGTGTGGGGACTTGGCTCGTTTGCCCGTGTGTCGGGCGACCAGATGCTGCTCTTTGTCACCCTGATGGCTTTGCTCCTCCCATTGAGCATGCTGCTCTCCAAAACCATGAATTTACTGCTCTTGGGTGACGCCTACGCCAAAAACCTCGGACTCAATATCCAACGGTCGCGTCTCTTGGTCATCATGAGTTCAGGGGTTTTGGTGGCCATTGTCACCGCTTATTGCGGACCCATCATGTTCATCGGTCTTGCCGTGCCCCATCTGGCACGTGCCCTCTATCGTTCCAGTGACCACCGATTATTGATGCCTGGCACGATGCTGGCTGGTGGAGTGCTGGCACTGGTATGCAATTTGTTGGCACGTATGCCCGGTTTTGAGGGCGCCCTGCCGGTCAACTCCGTCACCGCTCTGGTGGGTGCCCCGGTGATAGCCAGTGTGCTGTTCAGAAGAAGCAAGAGTGACGTTCAAGAATAGATTTCCCCATTCTCCCCGATGAGCAGAATAGTGAGTCGGCAATTCCCTGCGACGGGTTCGCAATGTTTCTGACAATAACCGATGACCACGCTGCAAAAAGCTGGTATTTTCTCTTCAGGGATGATGTTCCATAAATCCCTGGCCAAGGTGAGGCTGGTGATATCGGTTTTGATGCCAGCCTCTGTCAACATCTGTGAGATGAATGCCTTGTCCATCGTCCCCCGACGACTGTGAGTGTCTAGTTGTCCGGCGGCCAACTTCACCGCCTTGCCCAGCATCACGCCTAAGGTGACGCTCTCCACCCCTATTTCATCTGCCATCTTCAGCGTCTCACCGATATAGTTGCCATATTCTACAAAAGCCTGTTGTGGCAGGTCGGGATAGCACGAACGCACAAAACGTTCACTCTTCGCCCCACTGTTGATGACAACCCTTGGCGCCCCACTGGCCTTGGCCACCTGCAAGCATTTTCTGATCGACTCGATGAACGCATCTTCTGAGAACGGCATGACGATGCCCGAAACGCCGATGATGCTGATGCCCCCCTCGATGCCCAACCGCGGATTAAAGGTGCGGCGGGCTATTTCCTCACCTTCCGGCACGGAGATAACGACCTGCAGCGGCATGCCAAAAACGGCGAGGTTTTCACGGATCATCCGCCTTGGCGACTTGTTGATGGCCGCCTCACCAGGAGGATAATCAAAGCCGGGCAAAGTGAAAACCCCTACCCCATCGCCTCCTTTGATGACCACATCCTGACCGTTGGCACTGTCTATAGGAGTGACTGTCGCCCTGATTTCTATACCATTGGTCACATCGGGGTCGTCACCACTCGGTTTGATGACAGATGCGAATCCATCACCATAAACCACTGGAACTTCTATCTTCTCCCCGTTGGGCAGAACAACAGGCACGTCATGAGGCGTCTCCTTGCGCAACAGTGCGTAGGAAGCAGCGACCGCTGCCGCTGTGGCACAGGTGCCCGTTGTCAGTCCGCTGTGCAACGGATAAAACGCAGGAAGGCGTTTCTCCACGGCACGACGCAGTCCATATGGGCCATTGACGAGATCGATCGTCACCGTTTTGTCTTTGTCAATCACATCCTGAGGAGGATAAGCAGGTCGTTCCACCGCAAACACCTTGACACCTGCCGCCAGAGCAGTTGCCACTTTTTGGATGAAACCACCACTGACACCGCTCTCCTTGGTGAGGATAGCGTCTGGATGCAGATGACCGATAAGCGCATCTGTCTCATCCTCCTCGTAATACGCCAGATGATCTTCGGGAAATCCTGCCTGTTCTGCCAAGCGTATGGATGACTCACGCCGAAGAATGCGGAACCAACATTCATGCCTGCTCCAGTAAGGACGGAGCGGGACGATGGTGTTGACACCCGTCAAAGCCAGCAGACGCTGTGTGGCATGTTCCTCCAACCTCTGCATGGCATCCTGATAGTCCTTGCACCAGATGACATCCTGAGGACGTGATGGATAGATCCTGTCGAATCGGATGATGGGCAATTGAAGTTGGAGGGCGAGTTGTAGGAGGTTTTTGTGCAAGTTTTCGGCAAAGGGATGGGCGGCATCGACAAGGAGTCTGATGTCATGCTCCGCACAGAAAGCCATCATCTCCTGCAAATCCATACCACCTTTCAGATGGATGCCATGCGTGAGGCTGACCTGCTGCACGTCGCCACGGGTAGAATAATAATATGGTGAACCCGCGGCCTCCAGCGCCTCTATGGCCATACGGCCTTCTGTCGTCCCTCCGAAAACGAGAATCATGCCTATTCCCCCTTTCTGTACAGATGTGTGAAATGTTTGTTATAGAGTTCGGAAAGCCCCTTGCGGTTGTCGATGGACTCTCCCACCACCAACATGGTGGTCAGCGTGAGACCATTGTCATGCACGATCTGGGCCAAGTCTTTCAACTTTCCGCGATAGATCTTCTGGTCGGGCCAGGTGAGGTGGTAACAGGCGGCCACAGGGGTGTCGGCGGGATACTCCTGCAACAACTCCCGCTGCACGTCATCCACGATGGCGGCACTGAGGAAGATGCACATCGTGCTTTGGCTTCGTGCTAAAAGATGGAGCTTCTCTTTCTCGGGCATAGGGGTGCGCCCCTCACCACGTGTGAGGATGATGGTCTGCGTGCGCTCTGGGATGGTAAACTGGCTGCGCAGTTCGGCTGCCGCGGCAAGAAACGAAGAGATGCCTGGCGTGATATGATAGTCCATGCCATTCGCATCGAAGAAAGCCATCTGCTCCTGAATGGCACCGAAGATGCAGGGATCGCCGGTATGCAGGCGGACGATGAAATGTCCCTTGTCATAGTGCTCCTTCATCAACTGACATTGCTCTTCGAGGTTCATACCTGCAGATGAACGCACCACAGCACCGGGTTTGGCACAAGTGGTCAGTTCGCGCGGGACAAGACTACCGGCATAGAGGATCAGGTCGGCCTTCTCCAGCATCCTGCGGCCTCTCACCGACACCAGGTCGGGGTCGCCAGGACCGGCGCCCACGATTTCCACATGGCCTTGCCTGTGGCGCAGGTATTGTGGGTCGATAGCCAGGGCTGCGGTGAAATGTTTGCCCTTCACTTTCTCCACGACCAACTGACCATGATTGGAACCTAATATCGCCGCCGCCTCACACACACTCGGTGTACCGACATGACTCGCCACCACCTCACTGGGATGAGGCACATCGACGGCGGCCAACTCTTCTGCCGAGAAGAAGACCACCTCTTCTCCGTATTCTTCTCTCAGCAAGTCGACGAAAGGTTCGTCGGCCTTCACGTCGATGGTGCAATAGCGGAGGGCGCAGGGCAACACTCCCTTCTGGGAAAAAGCCTCATCTATTTCATCATAGATCTGCTCATAGTCATCTGGATGATGTGCCAGTCCAAAGCCTATCGTACCTACCATCGGCACGAAATGGAGTTCAAGCATTCCTTCAGGAGCGTAACGCTTGAAGGGGGTCACCATGATGATCAACTTGTATTTCCTGGGGTCGGCCTCACTGATGTCATCGATGAGGGTGACATGGTCAGGAAGGGTCTTCTCCAGGTAGTCGGTACCTGGGTCACGCACCTCCAACAGCAATGCCGTGGGCTCTTTGTTGACAAAGGCAAAGATGCAGTCGTTCATCTCATCCTCACTCGCTATAGGCCAGTCAAACCGCTGTTCGAAAGTGTCTAGTGCCCACAGACCGGCATTGTCACTCTGGGTGGTGATGACGGGATGGGCTCCAAGTACTCCGGCGACAGTTTGGGTCAGCGCATTGGCACCGCCGATATGCCCCGACAACACGGAGATGGCATTCAAGCCAAAGGTGTCCACACACACCACTGCGGGGTCTTCGTGCTTGTCTTGGATATAAGGCGAGATGGTGCGCACACAGATGCCCATCGCACCGATAAAGATGAAGGCATCATATTCTTTCCATCGTTTTCCCACGTCGCTGCGGTCGATGACGGTGGCATTCAACTGGTTCTTCAGCACGAGGGCGACATCTTTCCCTGCCTCGCTGATTTGGATGAGGGCTATTTTTTGCATTTCAGTATGTTGATGGGGTTGTAGTCATTGATTTGGATATGGATGGGCGCTTCCTCTTCGAGGCCAAGTTCCAGACAGGCCTCATGGAAGAGGTCTTTACTGCTTACGCGGTCGGTCATCCGTTGCACCACAGGGGAGAAGACGCTATTGGTGACGATGCATCCCCCTGGTTGTAAGAGTGCAGACACTTTAGCCATGATTTCCTTCAGGCGGCCACCATGTCCGCCAATGAAGACGGCATCGGGGCGAGGAAAGTCATCAGTATCGGCTTGCAGGAAATCGCCCATGTGCACGTCGATTCCCGGTGCACCGAAACGCCGGCTGTTTTGGCATATCAGTGGTTCACATTCGGGACGTATCTCGAAAGCCACCACTTGCAGATGGGGAAACTGCAGCCGGGCCTCAATAGACACGCTGCCCGTGCAGAAGCCGACATCCCAGAAGACGTGTTTTTCGGGCAGGTCGAGTGCTTGCAGGGTAAGCAGGCGGATAGGCATCTTGGTGATCATCTTCTCCCGTCCGTCCAGCAATTCAAACTGATGGTCTGGTAGTCCGAAGGGCCTAGGGGGCGGTGCCTTCTCCGTGGAGAGGATCAGACAGTTGGGGTGCTCGAAGGTCGTTTGCGCTGCCTCTTCCAATGACAGCGTCACGACTTGCTCACGCTCTGGATGCCCCAGATGCGCCCCCACATGCATCGTGTAATAGTCGTAGCCATAGTCGAGCATCCGCTGGGCAATGGCCGACGGGGTATGTTTGCGGTCGGTGAGCACCCCGATCTTTCCCTCGCGGAGAATCAGTGCCTGATCGAAGGCTGGCCAGGGGCGACCAGTGAGCGACACCACGCGCATATCATGATAGGGCATCACCAACCGGTGTGCCAACAGTTGCAAGGAGTTGAACGAGGGATACAAGATGATTTCTGCATCGGGGAGTTTGCGCTGGATGGTGTTGGCAAAACCATAGAACAGCGGATCGCCAGAGGCGAAAACGACGATATCTTCATTCTGCTGCTCATATTGCTCAAAGACGGCGTCAAGGGGCACCGTGATGTCAATCCATTGGGCACCCTCGGGCAATAGTGCAGCCATGATCTCGTGGTGACGCTTGCCTCCCGAGAAGACCCGGCCGCTCTTGACCCTATCCAACACATCTGGTGGAAGAAAGGGTTGTGGGTGGTCTGTGATACCGATGACGATCAATTTCATAAGTCTCTCCCTGGTTTGAGTTGTTCCGCATCATCAAATGTCAGGATGGCATTGCAAAGTGTTGCGGCCAGATTGCTGCCACCCTTGCGCCCCTCGACAATGATCTTCGGAATGTCTTTGAATGGTTTGACCATGTGTTTCGACTCTCTCACGTGGACGAAACCCACGGGAGCGGCGATGACACCTGCCGGGTGTGCCTTGCCCTTGCGAATCAGGGAGCACAGTTCCATCAGTGCCGTAGGGGCATTGCCGAAGGCAAACAAGGCATCGGGATGGTCTTCCACCGCCAGACGGATGCCTGCCTGGGTGCGTGTGATACCCTTTTCAGACGCCATTTCTGCCACACGGGGGTCACTCAGGTAGCACTTGGCTTCCATCCCAAGACGTGCCAAAGCACCTTTACGGATGCCGCTCACCACCATCGTCACATCGGTGATGATGGTCTTGAGTTCGCCCTTCCTTACTTTTTCATACAAGGTTTCCACAGCATGGTCATCGGTTTTCAACAGCCTCTCCATCTCAAAGTCGGCGGTGGTGTGGATGGCATGGAGCAATGCCCACTGGTGGCCGAGAGGCCATTCCTTGCATCGCAACTCACTGGCGATGGTGCGGAAGGAGTTCATCATGATCTGTTGGCCGGGCTTCACGTCATCATCCTTTTCCTGTGCATAATAGCCACGGGGGGTGATGATTTTTCCGTCGCTGATATAGGACTGCGAGTTGCCGATGAGGATAATGGTGAACATGTCCACATCCTCCGGGTCGAAATCACTCAGGGTGGTGACTTTCACCTCCTGTTCCTCACGTCCGGCCTGGCGCACATAGCCTACAGGAGTCTCGGGGGAGCGCCATTTCAGGAATAGTTCTTGCAGACGGTAGAGTTGCCAATAACGCCCGTGCGACTTGGGATTGTAGATGGATGTGACAAAATCGCCTGTGATGGCGGCTTTGATGCGACGTTCGATCACCTCCCAGGGTGTCAGCAGGTCACTCAGTGAGATGAGGCACATGTCATGGCCGATGGGAGCGCCCAACAGCGAGGCTGCCTTCTGAAAAGCGGAAATGCCAGGAAGGGTCTCAATCTCCACATCCGACCCTCGCTCTTTGTTCATCTCATAAATGAGCGGCGTCATCCCATAGATGCCCGCATCACCTGAGGAGATGACCACCACGGTCTTCCCTTGTTCAGCCAGTTCAAACGCCTGTTCGGCGCGTTGCCATTCTTTTTTCATGCCGGTGTCGATGCATGGGCAACCTTCACGTAAGAACGGCTGGACATACTGGAAGTAATACTGATAACCCACGACAGCGTCAGCCTGTCTGAGTGCTTCGACCACGGCGGGGGTGATGTCCTCACGACTGCCGGGTCCTATGCCTGCGACGATGATTTTTTTCATATATTGAGATTTCTAACGTTGGGGTGTTGGGGTGTTGGGGTGTTAAGACATGAGTATAGTTGTATTGGACAGAGACCAGAGATACAGTGCGAGTGCCGTCAGACCTACCATCAGCACCTCGGCGATACGGTTGATGCGCACAGACTTTTCCATGTCGGCCGTGGTGAGGGTCCGGTCTTGTTCACCGATATAGGGCTTGTCAAACAGTTCTCCAAAATAATAATGGGGACCGCCGAAGCGGCAACCTAAAATACCGGCAAGGGCGGCCTCGGGATAACCGCTGTTGGGACTGGCATGGTTGCGACCGTAACGGGCTACAAACGCAAGCAACTTCGGTCTTCCTGACGCGATGACCATCAACAAGGCCGTCAGACGGGCGGGGAGATAGTTGGCCACATCGTCGATATGCGCGGCCCAACAGCCGAAGTCTTTGTAACGCTCCGTGCGGTAGCCAATCATGGAGTCGAGGGTGTTGACCATTTTGTAGGCGAGCATACCCGGCACACCGGCTATCGCCAACCAGAAAAGCGGAGCCGTCACTCCATCGCTCAGATTCTCGGCCAGCGTCTCAAGGGCTGCCGTCCGCACTTCCTGTGCCGACAGCGCTGAGGTGTCGCGACCCACAATGCGGGCCACCTGCCGACGGCCTTCCTCCAAAGAGCGGTCGAGGGCGATGAACACAGCACGCACTTCACGGATGAGGGTGGTGCCCGCAAGGCAGTAAAACACCACTATGGCATCGAAGGCCATGGCCAAATAGAGGGTGACGAGAGCGAGGAGATGGTGTATCAGCCACCCTATGAGAAACACCAAGATGATGAGCACGATGGCCATCAACGCACCTTTTGACTTGCGGTGCTCGCCTCGGTTGAGACGGTGCTCGCCAAAGGATATCATCTTGCCAAACCACACCACGGGGTGCGGCAAGCGCTGGGGGTCTCCCAACAGGAGGTCAAGTATCCAGCCTATAAGCAGTGACAGGGGGTTAGTCATCGGTCAGTATTTGATAGATCTTTTGCATGTCCACATATTGGCGGACATGTTGGGCGAGCCGGTCATATTGTTCTTCCTTGAATGCGTGGTAATCAAACGGCTGACCGGCTTGTTCGAGTTTTTCTTTATAAGGTGACAGCAGGAAATCGACAAACGGGGTGTTGTCTAAGATACCGTGAACATAGGTGCCCATGCATTTCGGACTGACCATATAGCCGTCTTCCCTGCCATCCTCGAGATGGAGCAAGGGCGAGGGTTTTGCATCGCCGAAAGGACGTGTCTCGCCCATATGTATCTCATAGCCACTGCCATATTCGCACACCACTTGCCTCGTCATCTTCTCACCACTCATATGGGTGGTGACAGGCAAGAGCCCCAGACCGGGCAAGCGGTCGATATCGCCCTCCACATGGGCAGGGTCGCACACCTCGGTGCCCATCAACTGATAACCCCCACAGATGCCAAGCACGGTGGCGCCTTTGCGGTGGGCTTTGACGATGGCCTGCGCACATCCGTTGCGTCGCAACTCGTAAAGGTCGTGGAGTGTGGACTTGGTGCCGGGCAGGATGATGATGTCGGCCTTGCCGATATCCTCCACATTATTGGTATAGAAAAGATGAACACGAGGGTCTTGCTCCAAGGAGTCGAAATCGGTGTAGTTGGACAGGTGACGCAGCATCACCACTGCGACGTTCACCTTGCCCCGCTCCGACGACATGGACTTCTGAGCCAATGCCACGCTGTCTTCTTCCTCGATGTGGATGTCATGATAATAGGGAACGACACCGAGGACGGGCACATGGCAAATGTCCTCCAGCATTTTACGTCCCTCGTCAAACAACCTCATGTCACCACGAAACTTATTGATGATGATGCCCTTGATCAAAGATCTGTCCTCAGGCGTCTGCAAGGCGATGCTGCCATAGACTGACGCGAAGACGCCACCTCTGTCAATATCGCCGACGAGGATGACATCGGCCTTGGCATGACGGGCCATGGGCAGGTTGACCAGGTCGGTGGACCTAAGGTTGATCTCTGAGATACTCCCGGCTCCCTCCATGACGATGGGGTTGTAACGGGCTGCCAAACGGTCAAAAGCACCACAGACCTCTTTTCTGAAATCAATGTCCGAACTACCTCTTCGCCAATAGTCATAGGCGTTTTTGCTGCCGATGGGTTGGCCATGGAGCACCACCTGTGACGTATGGTCTGACTGTGGCTTGAGCAACAGCGGGTTCATATCGGTATGACAGGGTATGCCGGCAGCCTCAGCCTGTACAGCCTGTGCCCTGCCGATTTCAAAGCCTTCGGGCGTGGCATAGGAGTTGAGGGCCATATTCTGTGCCTTGAAAGGGGCAGGATGGTAACCGTCTTGTCTGAAGATACGGCAGAAAGCGGCGGCAATAATGCTCTTGCCTACGTCGCTGCCCGTGCCGGCAAACATGATGGGATGCAGTCGCTTCATAGTTGATAAAGGTGTGTATAACTGGCTAAGACATTTTTATATCTCAAGATGGGCGTGTCGACAGGCTCACCCTTGGCGTTAAAAACCTGTGCGACGCTCTCGGGAGTCGCCCCCAAAAAACGTGTGTAGTGGAACTCATGACCACGATACTCACGTCCATCCAGGGTGAAACGGCGGTAACCCAACGACAGTTTGCGGTCTTCTTTCCTTGCCGTGATGGTGTAAGGCAACACGCCGCACATCGGATAATCGCCCGTGTCGTCGACAATGCTTTTGCAAAGATACATCATTCCGCCACATTCTGCGACTATTTTTCCTCCATTTTCCGCAAAATGACGAA
Source organism: uncultured Prevotellaceae bacterium (assembly GCA_902780635.1). Lineage (GTDB taxonomy): Bacteria > Bacteroidota > Bacteroidia > Bacteroidales > Bacteroidaceae > Prevotella. The sequence continues at coordinate 59,437 of CACZGH010000018.1, read as the reverse complement.
TAACGTCTCTTGCCACCTCGTTTTTTGACAATATGCCTAGGTGCTTTTCAGGATAGCCTCCGGGAAGATAGAGCCAATCATCTTCTTCAAGGAATGGTACTTCATGTTCGGGGTCGAAAAACACCACTTTCTGAAAGGTGTCAAGTGTCTCTTGATATAGGAAGGAGAAAGACTCCTGATTGCGTGCCACCACCAGTCTCTGGCCTTTCAGACGCACATGCTTGATGGTTTGCAGGGTGGGCAGAGGGGCTGCGAGTGACAGCAACCGCTCCCAATGCACCTTTTCCTCCAACAGCTGTACCAACGTCTGTGCCTCGGGCATCTCGGAAAAGTCGAGTCCCAAGTAGCGTGACCCCTGTTCTAAGTCATGATGGACGGGCAGGAAGCCGAAGCATTCCAGACCGACATCCTCACACACCTGGCGAAGCATGCCCTCATGACGTTTGGACCCTACCCTATTGAAAATCACACCACAGATATCCACCTCTTTTCGGAAATGCATAAAACCTGACAACAAGGCTGCCAGGGAATAGGCTGACCTCTTGGCGTCGACCACTAAAACCACTGGCAATCCTAACGTCCTTGCAATCTCGGCTGAGGACCCACGGTCACGGTCATAGCCATCAAAGAGTCCCATCATTCCCTCCACAATGCAGAGGTCGGCCTGGCTTCCATAATTGAGGAAGAGTTCCTGCACATGCTGACCCGATGCCATGAAGGTGTCGAGATTAATACTCGGTCTTCCACAAACCAGTTCATGAAATTTCGTGTCGATATAGTCTGGGCCACATTTAAACGGCTGCACCCGCATCCCCTTGGAGGAGAACAAGGCCATCAGTCCACGGGCGATGGTGGTCTTCCCTGAGCCACTGGCTGGTGCCGCTATCATAAAACTTGCTTTCATAAGTGCCTATTTCTGTCCTTCAACTTCAGTTGCCATACTCGTATAGCTGTATGTGCAGTATCTTCCACTCACCGACACTGATACGTGCGTGACGGCCCTGATGACTCTGGTCGCCATTGTGGCGGCGAAGATAGTGCATCTGACCATGCTCGTCTATGGTGACTTCATCGACAGCGAGAAGACCAAGACGTGAACCGGAGAATGATGATGCCTTCGATTTTGTGGTGTTCCCCGCCTCGGCAAAACCGTCTTCACCCAATAGTTTTTGTTGCTCCTGCTGTTTTTCGGTGCGTGTCTTGAAATCAACCACCACGCCACTGCCTGCCAACAGATAGTCATACTTCCCCAGCCTCATTAGCATGGCACCGCCCTCCGGCCATGTCGAACCGTCCGTGGCACGAGCATCCCATGGCAGGGTGAAAAAGTGCCGACAGGTCATCATCACGCCGTCGTCGTCGATGACACGCTCACGGTCTTCCTGGTCGAAAAGAATCCCCCATGAATTCTGCCGTTTTAAAGGGAGTACCTGCGACAAGAGGCGGTAAGCCTGCGTGACCGAGGCTGTCTCAGTCGTCGAGGCCTGGTCGATGGCGAAAGGTGAGAAACCGAGTGCCTGATGCTCGCCAAAGGCATAAAGAGCGCGCACGCCACTGTTGTCGCAGCACCGGCTCTCAGGTATGAACAAGCGGTTGGTGACTTTACCTCCATCCTGCGGTCGCTGCGGCATGGCATATTGTGAAGCCCATGATTTGAAACCCGTGTCATAGATGTCTGGTGCAAGGAGGTCGATACTGGGCGCTCCCGCCTTCCAGATGTCTGCAAGATGGGCCAAAGGGCCTGCTGACGGATATTCTCCGGGCTTCCTGCCTCGGCTGTTCATCGCCGCATTCACATATAACGGCATGTTGTGAATACGTCTTGCGGCCTTTGCCAGATGTTCCACATAGCAGGCATAGTGCCATGCCATGAATTGCTCATCGGCCTCATCGCCCGTCCCGAAAATCTCAGCCCATGTGCCTTGCTTTTTGATGTTCAGTGCCTTGAGCAAAGGCTGTGGCACAGACTGACGATAGGCTTTCTCAGCCAACGACGAGTGGTCGCGTGCAGACTCCAGCATCCCTATCTCGTTTTCTATCTGCATCATGATGACCACCTCACGCTGTGGGTCTTTCTCTGCGATGTGGCACATCAATGCAGAGAAAGCTTTCAGGTCGGCTTGCAACACATGGTCACTGAAACAGGAAGCAATCTCCAGTGGTTTGCCCTCTGCCGTCACGGCCCGCGGAAAACGCTTCACGTCGCGTTTGAACCACGCTGGAGCGTAGCACGACATGGAGTTTTTCCACGCTCCAAACCAAAGGGGAATGATCTTCAGACCGAGCTTTCCGGCCACATCGATGGTGCGGTCGGTAAGCGAAAAGTCCATCTGTCCTTCCGACGGCTCCATCAACTCCCAATAGACTGGCACAAGCACGGTGTTCAAACCCAAAGCTTTCATGCGTGGCAGCACCTCGTCTATATCTTGCGTCGATGTCGCCGCCGAGTTGCTCAGTTCACCACCGAGAATGACAAAATCGCCCAACTGCGCACGGGCAGTCAGCGATACGAACAAGGCAATAGCAAAAATGATTCTCTTCATCCCCTTTGATCACGTGTTGGTTTCTTGTTGCAAAGATAACCATTTTTATGGAAAAAACACATCCTGCCAAAAGAAGTCTCTTCTTTAGACAACAAAAACAGGCTTCCGTAAGGATTTTTCATTTTTTTGTTTTATTTTTGCAGATAAATCTACAAAACTACAAATGACATCACACTAAGTCAAGTTCACATTCGCTCAACTTGCAGGCTATTGTCTGCACTCCTACAACTCCTGAACTACTGAACTCCCAAAAAGTTGAGCGAATGCGAAACTTTAACAAATACATATATCATGATGACAAGAAAAGATTTCTCCAAAAACGTCCTGATGGCTGCCAGCAGACCTGCTGTGGCCATCGTAATAGCCATGGTGATGATGTGTGGCCTGAGTGGCTGCACGTCGTCCACAGACCATCAAGAGATGAACGTACATTCGCCCCATCTGGAAAAACGTGGCGACGTGACTCAACTCATCGTACAGGGGAAACCCTGGTTGGTGTTGGGCTGCGAACTGGGCAACAGCACCTCATCGAGCCGTGAGTACATGCAGAGTGTATGGCCTAAGCTGAAAGAAAGCGGTGTCAACACGGTGCTGGCGGTAGTGTCATGGGAACAAACCGAACCCGTAGAGGGACAGTTTGATTTCACGGTGGTCGACGACCTCGTGAACGACGCCCGTAAACACGACATGAAACTCGCCCTGTTGTGGTTTGGCTCATGGAAGAACGGCATCACCAGTTACACGCCCACATGGGTGAAAAAAGACTCAAAGCGCTTCCCGCTGGCCATGACACCGGAAGGCAAGCCGTTGCCTATACTCACCACGCTGGGCACGGAGACTTGTGAAGCTGATGCCAAAGCCTTTGCTGCCATGATGCGCCACTTAAAGGAGATAGACGCCATAGAGCAGACCGTGGTGATGGTGCAGATGGAGAACGAGGTAGGACTGCACGGCCATCCACGCGATTACTCCCCTTTGGCTGAAGCAGCCTATCAGGGACCGGTGCCTGGTGCACTCATCGAGTGGCTGAAGGCGCATCAGGAGACCTTGCTGCCTGAGACCCTGAAGGCATGGGAACAGAATGGTTGCAAGACGGAGGGCACATGGGAAGAGGTATTTGGCAAGAACGACCGTACTGCCGAGCTCTTCATGGCATGGCACTACGCCGCCTATATGGACCGCATCACCGAAGCAGGAAAGAAAGAGTATGACCTGCCCGTATTTGTCAATGCATGGATCGTACAGCCGGAAGACACGCGCCCCGGCAACTATCCCTCCGGCGGACCACAGGCACAAAACCATGATATATGGCGGGCAGCGGCTCCCCATATCGACATCCTCTCGCCCGACATCTATCTGAATGACTTCCCTGCCATCCTCCAACTCTATTCACGCGCCGGCAATCCCGTCTTCATCCCTGAGTCACGATCAGGCCAGAACGGTGCCACCAACGCAGCCTACGCCATCGGTGCCATGGGGGCCATCGGCTATTCGCCCTTCGGTTTCGAGCGCAATTGTGATGAGGAGACGAACGCCACCTTCTGCCAGTTCTACAAGAAGGCGGGCTGTGTGGCCGACACCCTCTTAGCCGCACAGGCAGAAGGCCGTATCGGTGCGGCATGGCTGAAAGGCAGCGAGCCCATGAAGGTGAAGGACACCATCAGCCTTGGAGAGGTACGCATCGTGTGCGAACTCATCTCCAGTGGCATGCGCAACGGTGGTGCGCCACAACTCACAGGTGGCACTTACGATCCTGACGCCATGGGCTATGTCATCGCCATCCGTCAGGCTGAAGGCTTTCTCTTCCTCGGCTCCAACGTCCGCGTCACCTTCCTGCCATCCAATGGCGAGGGATACGTGGGACTGGCCAAGGTGACAGAGGGCGACTTCGACAACCAGGGACGATGGCATGAAGGACGGTGGCTGAACGGTGATGAGATCCAGTTGCGCTACGACCTGCTGTACGCCGTCGACGAAGGATTCTCTGGCCAGGGACTGAACTTCGGACGGCCGGAACCGGCCTTCCTCAAAGTGGAACTTTTCAGATATTGACACCATGACCAAGCGGCTTTTGTTCATCAACTTTCTCATGCTGCTGACCGCATTTCCTGCCAGCAGCCAGAACGACATACAGGTGCGCGAACCTGGCTTCAAGGTGTTCCAGTTTCCACGTACTGCCATCCCACGTATCGACGGCGACTTCACTGACTGGAACATCGTGCCCGACACCTATAGCGTGGGCATCGACGAGATGTGGGATGACTCCAGAAAGCATCAGGGCATCGACCGTCAGACACTGGACGTGAAGGTGAAAGTAGGCTGGGTGGAAGGCCTCAACCGACTCTACTTCCTCTACGAAGCCTATGATGACTTCTGGGACTTCGACCAACTTGGCCTGCGCAACGACACTTATGAGGTGGTGGTAGACGCGGACCTTTCTGGCGGGCCCCATATCGACAGGTTCCGTCTGAACCCTGAGGTGAAGAGCAGCATCGATGCGTTCTTTGAGTTTCAGAACGTTCACGCACAAAACTATCATATCATGACGCCTCCCACAGAAGGCAAGTCATGGACCATGGTATGGGGGCCGCAGCAGTGGCTGAAGTATCTGCCCTACTCCAACTATGCCTACGACTACCAATTCCGTCACGGCGAGAGCGGATGGCTGCGCATGGAGTTCTATATCACCCCCTTCGACTATGCCAGTCCTGACGGTCCGGAAAAATCGGTGGAGAGTCGCCTCTACGAGAACAAGAAGATCGGTCTCTGCTGGGCGGTCATCGACTACGACGGAGGCGAGGGCAACAACGGGTTCTGGAATCTCTCAAAGCATCATCAGATGTATGGCAACGCCTCGATGGAGCGACTCTTCACGCTGATGCCTTTGGAGAAACAGTTCAGAAAACCAGTGGAGTGCGACTGGACGTTCACGGTAGTGCCTGACACACGCACCGTCTGCTTCCACGACCGCAGTTATGGCCGTATCACCAACTGGCACTGGGACTTCGGCGACGGCACCACTTCGACCGAGCAAAACCCGATACATACCTATAGCCACGACAATGCTCACTATGTCGTCACATTGAGTGTGGAAGGTCCAGAGGGCAAAGCCCGCCAGTGCAAGGTGTGGGAGGTGTGTGTACGCGACTTGCAAAACCCGTCGAATACACCCAATGAGTGAAACCATCCTCTTATTTAGGGGAGTTGAAATATGTACGCCCTAATAATCAACGGTTTACGAGAGAACAGAATAGCAAATTCCCAGAGCTAATCTCTCCCTCTTTTAAAGGACATAGCCAAGGGATTGAAGTAAACAGATGCTAACATAGCAACTATGATTCACTGTCAGGACTCTATTATTGCATGCCTGATAAATGAAAAGAGCGTCTTTCGAGCTAATGCCTACTAAACGCTCTTCCCTGAGTATGATTCGCCATCTTTTGGATGGACGGGATATGTATCCTGTTTCCCCTTTTTGAAACCATTGTTAATGCCAGGCGAAGCTATAAGGCGAGGCGTAAGCCGAGGTTGTTGTTGCGATTGTCGGGTGTGTTGTTGTTGCGGTTAGCTACACGGCAGTTCCTGGTGTTGTTGTTCCAGCTGCCACCACGGTTCACGCGGTTGGAGGCCCTACGGATACATTCCTTGCATTTGTGCCAATTGCCTTTTCAAGTTTTGGCAGTCGGCCTTGTCAATAAAGGCCATCAAGCATGTTGCTCTTTCTACATATTCTTTCTCGTCGATGTTCTCCAATGCCAATTGATAGGATAAATTTGCCATTTTGTGGATAAATCTTTTTCGACTTCTGCCATTAAGCCGCATTCTATTAGCATATACTACATACCCAAGAAATGGTACACCAAATTTCGTCTTGTTGACAATTGGTGGATGGAGTTCCAACATCAATACCTTTCGTATAAAATCTGCCAGACTTCCAAGAATCTTTTTTAGGCGAGACAAATCATTATCAAAGAGTAAGATGTCATCCATATACCGCATCACAGCATGCTGATGTAAATGCTCTCGGGCATAATGGTCGGCCACTGCAAGATAATGATTAGCAAAATACTGTGACGTCAGATTACCGATAGGCAGCCCCCTTCCTTTTTCCACCTCATAACCGTCTATCAAGTCACGGAAGTATGTGAGAAGTATAGGGTCTTTATACAGGCGGCACAATTGGCGCAAAAGTATCTCATGGCGGATTGAATCGAAATACTTGCGCACATCTATTTTGGCAAACCACTTATACCTGCGACAATAGTCCATCGCTCGCTCCAATGCCTTATAAGTACCTTTTCCTATTCGTGAAGCGTAGCTGTCGCTGATTTGGAAGTCATCGAATACGGGATGACAGATGCGCATGATGGCATGAAAAGCCACTCTCTCGGGAAAGGATGCTGCACAGATGACACGACGTTTCGGGTCATAGATAGTGAAAAAGTTATATTGGCCAAATTGAAAAGTCCCATTTTGCAACTGATACCCCATCCGAAGGAGGTTTTCCTCTAAATGGGTGCGAAAATCGATGACGGCGAGCTTTCCGCTTTTCCCTTTACTTGCTCTCAGAAAAGCCTCATGCAGGTTTTCCAGACTGCAGATGAACGGCATCAGGAAGCCCACTCTTTTCATCTTCTGTAGAATTAAAGAAAAAAGCCACATAATCATTCAATCTCGAAGGAGCAATCCCTTTCACATTCCTCACAGTTTCAGCATTGAGCACAGGAACATGTGCAAGGATGGACAATTCATCATTGGTGAAGATAAGATAAGCGGGCACGCCTCTTTCGGTGGCTAAACGACGGCGGGTGTTTTTGTATTTCTCAAAACGTTCCTTTTCCTCTTCGGTCATACCAATAGTGAAGTCTGTCTTTTCACGTCGGTGCAGAGGAGGGGCTTCGGCCGTTGGATTTTGGTCGGCATACTCTACAGCGACCGCCCAATAAGCTTTCTCTGGATTGAAATGGCGCTCGACTGTAAGCACTCTATGTGAGCGCAGGAATTTGTTGAGTTCCTCCTCATCCTGCTCTGGCGAACAGACGGGAATAGCAAAGAATTTAAATTGCATAGTCATTGTTTGTATTTATTTTGGTGACGCGCTTTCGGGCGGCCTTTTTATTTGGCCGCCCTTCTCGCGCGACACCAAAATAAGTATCTTTATCTTTTTTGTTTTCTTACTTCTTTTCAAAAAGGGGAAACTAGAAGGCGAGGCGTAAGCCGAGGCTTGAGTAGCGATAGTCGGGAGTGTAGGCGAGGCGGTACGCTACACGGCAGCCCCTGGAGCTGCCGCTCCAGCTGCCACCACGGAACACGCGGCGGGAGGCCTCTGTGGTATTGCAAGGATTTGTAGAAGGTGAATTGCTATAATAGCTACTACTATACCAGTCCTGGCACCATTCCCAAACGTTACCACTCATGTCGTAGAGGCCTAACTCATTGGCTTGTTTCTGAGCCACGGGGCGGGTTCCCCTGTCTGACACATAATCAGCATTGTTTTCATACCATGCCACAGCATCGATATCATCATTGCCTGCATATTTATACCCATGTGAGTATTTGCCACCACGGGCGGCATATTCCCACTCAGCCTCGGTGGGTAGGCGGAAGTTCTTACCCGTCATCGCATTCAGTTTGCTGATAAACGTCTGGCAGTCATTCCAGCTCACTTTTTCAACAGGTCTTTTCTCACCCTTGAAATACGATGGGTTCACACCCATGACGGCTTCCCAGAGTTCTTGCGTCACCTCTGTCTCCCCGATGGAGAAACTGCTCAGTGTCACCTGATGACGAGGACGCTCATCGCTAAATGCATCACCGTCGTCATCGGCGGAGCCCATCCAGAATGTGCCGCCCTCGACACCCACCATCTGGAAAGACACACCGTTGACAGTGAAGGTCTCGGTTTGGGCCTGACCTGCTTCACTCACTGTCACCTCAATCTTTGCCCTCTCCTGTGTCTGGTTGTCCTTAATGGTAATGGTGGCTGAGCCAGGGCTCACAGCTTTAATGACTATCTTCGATCCTTCGACGGTGACAGTTGCCACATCCTTGGCGTTACTAGCTGCATCATAGCTGCCACTGCCAGAAGTTACATTTACAGTGCCTTGACTCCCAGGGGTGAGGGTGAGAGAGGTGGTGGAGAGTTGGAGCCCCATTATACTGCCATCGACAAAACGAAGTTCGGAGCCATTCCATTCTGCATACATGTGATAGGCGTGACCACGCTGGATGGTTGCATTAGAGGATTTGGAGTTGGACGATTTCACATCTTTCCCATCAATCCATGCCAGCAACTTTGCATTACTAATACGCTCCCCGCTCGGCATATACCATGACAAAAAACTCATTGATGAATTGGCAGAAATCATGACGGAGTTGCTCTTTGCCTCACCTGGCTCACATGCATACAGCGTCGGATTATAATTCTCATCGAGTGGAGTGCTGTCATAGTTTTTGTACCATGGTGCTCCGACCTCAAATCCACAGTGTTGGAACATCTGCCCTTTATTGGTCGTGTTTTTCACATGAAGAACTTCATAAGTTCCAAGATGCTTAAAATTGGCATATATGCTCGATGCCCCACCAGTAGATTGGAACCACATTGGGGCAAACGCATCATCCCACTCATTCCAACTAACTCGACGCAACTGACTCTTGGCTTTCACAACACCATTTTCAATCATGCCCTCCACATCACACAGGCCATAGATAGTATAAGGTTTCTCCGCGTTGACCTCTGAGGGAAGTTGGAACCCAAAAGAGCAAGTTTTACCTTCACTTCCGATATTGTAAACCTTGCTTGGTGAAAGGGAATACATCTTGTTGCCCTGCTTCACAAAAAGTTGTATTTTGTCTCCATCCTTCCATTTGGCAGAGATATTAAGTGAACCTTCTTCCTGAGAGAGGGCTATACGCCTCATACCTGATGGAGCATCGTCCACAGAAGATTGGCCACCAGGCAAGGTGGCATTTACTATAATCTGACTGCCACCATCAATCCAATCCTTTTCATCCGTGCAAGCAGCCATCATTAAGAGTAGCAAGCCACACAATAATATATGATTTCCTTTCATAGTATTCCTTTCTTTTTTCTTCTATTATAAATCCTCACCTGGTATGTCAATGATTACACCACCACCTTCGCCGGGGGCGCCTCCTGTCTTGAATCTTCCACCCTTGCGCCAAAAAGTATATTGTGTTGAATTAAGATTAAGTTTCGTGTAAGGCTTTACTTCGTAGGTGGCGTTAGGCAACAAGTCAGATGTGGGAATGTCCCATTCTATCTTCATTTGGCCATCTTTCCCATAGGTGCTGTCGGCATACTTGGACTTCAAGCTATGATACTCCCAGTCTTTTGTAAGCTCCATCCCATTATTGTCTTTTTTTACCTCAGCTATGCAGTAACCAAAGTCATCCTCATATTTTGATAGCAAGGAGAGCCCTTCGTAGGATGAAACATGCACATTGTCCCACTCCTTCACATTATCTTCAGGTGTTATACGGAAGTTGTTGAAAACGGGGATCAACGAACCAAAAGTTATAAAATCTTTGTTTAGTACAGTCAAACTAGCATTTTTTGTCCCCCCTATTACCTTACCGAGTACATTGAATTTCAGTTTACCCTCCAAAGGTACGTCAATGCCACCTGAAAATGAAATGTCATCCTTGAGCTCAAAATCTTCAAGAATCTCTTCACTATTACTTTTTTGCCACTTAATTGCCAGCTCACCTGAAAGTTTGGCATAGGGCGCCACGCCAATGGCCATTGACACATTATCACAGTCATACAACTGGAAACTTACTTCTGGCCATACAGATAATTTCGCCTCTCCAGACAAGCCTGCCTCAGCGTTAAGCATATCCTGAAACATCCCCTCAACCGACAAGTCAGAGAAGTCACTGCTACATGATGCACCGTAGTCCCAATTCTCTCCATTGATATTCTCTTCCCTGTTCCATATCAAGTGCCCTTCGAAGGCCGCCGCCTCTATGTCGATAGGTTTCCATTTCGCATATAGCTTTCCTTCGGCCGACCTGATACCCCATTTGAATTGGATTACAGGGACGATGACCACAGGCACCATACCTGCCGGAAACACGATAGGCTCAAGAGGTATTTCCGGACCCACCTTCCAAGTAAGCTTGTCCTCGTCCTTTTCTAACTTGAGTCCAGCCTCAATTGCAACACTAAGTGACAATGAACCATCTAGAATGATACCGCATCGGTCTGGCAACCAACCCGAATCCCAAATGAATGTGCTACCCAATGTCATATCTACATTGATTGATCCCTTGCAATATTCGTCTATTTCCTTTCCCAAGATAGATAGTTTTCCACCGGGAGTCTCAAAGATGTCAAACTTTTTCTTGAAATGAAATAGCTCCAGATTATTCACCTTTTCAGGACCATTCATAAGTGAAGAATATGTCAAAGCAGCGCTACCATCAGCTTCCTTGAGCTGCAGGCGTTGTTCTATATGTGTGTCGTAAAGCACCTCATTGAGCGAGGCTTGCGAGGTTTTGAGGATGATGGTACCATTCTTCTTTTCCACACCTTCGACACGTCTGAGGAAACCGTATGGAGCAGCATCGGTAACACCGGAGACGATGATTTCACCGACTTGTGGGATTTCCTTCACCGTGGCAGCATCGAGAGCCACAGTGCCATCCTTCACTTCCTTGACGATGGCCTCCGAAGACGGCTCGTCGGAATAGACATGGGTCACCGGCGGCTCATAGTATTTGCTGATTGACTTGATGTTGCTTAGGTTGAGATTGTCTTGATACTGTCCGTTTTTGCTGATTGAGTATTGCGTGCCGTCAGCGTTGCTGGCGAAGCCTATCCCCGACTGCGAAACCGTGGTAGTATCCCCATTCAGGTAATCCACCACAAAAGTCGGCGTGTTGTTCTGCGCCGTCAGCGCCAAGCCAACAGTCCACAGAAATAGCAGTGAGATGTGATATCTTAGTGTCTTCATATCTACTTCTTATTAAATTTGAACGATTGCTTTCCGCATTTCACAACATATACACCTGACGAGAATGATGACACGTCGATAGTAGTCTCTTCACTCGTGGCCATCGTGGTGGCCACCTTGATGCCCGACGTGGAGTAAATGTCGATGGCGCCTTTGGCACCTACAAGTGTTAGCCTGTTGTTGACAAGTCTTTTTAGCATGTTGTTAGACTGCCCTTCGATTTTAATTTCCTTGATGAAGGTGGGGTCGCCAGTCACGAACCTGACCTGTAGCACTTCTTCAGCAAGGATTTGCCCATTTTTGTCAAGGACGGAGAAGAAAGCCTCTTCATCGGTGGCCACGAGCATCCCCACACGACTCATCTCGAAGAACTCGTTGTTGTCTGTGACGAGATACCAGTTGTGGTCTTCATCGAAAGTGACTTCGACGGCACGGATGGCGGCTCCTGTGCGCCGCCTGATTTTGGAAGTGGTGGCGTTTGAGCCACTCTTGATATAGGCTACCTGCGCCTTTGAGGTCTCACCCAAAATGTAGTTGGATGTCCAATAGTAAGCACTACTTCCAACGTCGTGGGCACTCCCTTCGTAGCTGCAGCCGGAGAAGGGCAGGAAGATGGAGTTGCCGTTAGGTCCTGTGACCTTGTAACCTTTCACTCCATCGACGGTGGCAGATTTCCAAGTGCATTTTGAGAACAGTTCCTCCCACTGTTCGTTGGTAGGAAGGCACAGGTTGGTACTATAGTTGTAAGCCCTGTCATATTTCTTGCTCTTGCGGATGTCCGAGCCAATGACCACACAAGACTCTTCCGTGCCGGAGCAGTATTCATAATTGGCCCAGGTGTAGGTGTCCTTGGTGTCGGTTTCTCCCCAGGCATAATAGCCCCCATTGTCCGTCTCCTTGCCGGCATCGATATTCTTGTTGGCCCACTTCACGCTGAGTCCGAGGTCCACCAGTTCAATGGTCGTCAAGACACCCACGGCGCGGATGGCGGCTCCCGTGCGACGTCTGATAATGCTGACTTTGGCTTTCGAACCGCTCTTGATGTATGCGGCCTGTCCCTTGGAAGTATCATCCGGCACGTTGTTGGCAGACCAGTAGTAAGCACTACTTCCAACATCGTGGGCACTCCCATCATAGCTGCAGCCGGAGAAAGGCAGGAAAATGGTGTTGCCGTTCGGCCCCGTTACATTATAGCCTTTCACGCCGTTGACGGTGGCCGACTTCCATGAACACTTGGAAATCAGTTCGTCCCATTGCTCCACAGTGGGGAGCCACATGGTGGGGTTGTAGTTGTAGGCACGGTCGTAGCTGATGTTCCTGCTGATGTCATCACAGAGATACTGGCAGGTGGATTCCGTGCCAGAGCAATAGGCGTAATTGGCCCAGGTGTAGGTATTTTTCGTGGCGGTCTCCCCCCAAGCGTAATAACCGCCGTAGTCTGACACGGCAGTGGCATCGATGTTCATATCAGCCCACTTCACACTGAGGCCTAGATCCACCAACTCCGGACTTTTTGCCGTCGCCGCCAACGATAGCATAAACGGCAGCAGCCAAAGGCCGGTCCTTTTAAGATTGTATGTTTTTTTCATTGTACGTATTGGTTATATTATGTCACTATCTAATTCGGTTTAAGGTTATAAATATCGCTCCCTCATCTCAACCTTTCTCTGTCTGTCGTTATGTTATCCACCCAGAAGACAGCAGTCAATAGCTCACTTCTTATTGTGTATACTTATAAACGTCTTATTTTCTTGGAGAATGGTATTCTGATAACAACATTCCGATATTGATGTTGTCCCAGCAAACGAACACGAGCGTTAAAGGTCCTTGTTCCAAAAGACTCAGGGAACTGTCACGCTCCTCTATTTGTTTTTGTATCGGCACAAATTTAGTGAAAAAAGATAATCTGTGCAAGTAAAAGAGATGAAAAAACATATTACAGGGATATATTGAGCCAATATAATCACTCTTGCCGCTCTAGACATTCAACGATAGATCTGTTGAGAGACTGCTCACAGACTGAGTCATTCTACTTGTTTAAGAAAAAAGGCGGTGTGGAGCAGGTCATTGATGTCTATCTGAACTATCTCAGTCTCAGTCCGATAGAGGCATTCACATACCAGTCGGTGAAGGAGCCTTCGTTCTTGCTGTGCTTGAAGAAGAAATGATTGTATTGGGCATTGGCATTGATAAACCAGTTGCCCACATTGTAGGTCACAGAAAACATGGTGTCGATGATGGGCGTCATACGGCTGTGCTGGGTATCTTTGGGGTCATCCTCCAACGGCCACACAGCTAAGAGGTCCATAACGCCGCCGTTGGATTCACCGTCATCCTGCTCATACGGGGTGGGATTCTTTTGTTCCTCAATGGATTCCATCCTAATTCTGGAATTGTATTTCCAAACATCCAACCGGTTGTAAAGCGTCATCGTCACCATCCCCATGCCGCTGATGAGCAGTCCTTTGCAGGGAACGAGGTTGTAGGCATACCCACCGCCGAGACTTGCCTGATATTGTTTAATCTTGCCTATATCGTTCATGTAGAGGATAAAGTCGCCATTCAAACCTTTTTCATAACTCACTGTGGAGTGATCGTACATGCCGCCCACCATCAGCGAGCCAGAAGAACGTTTCTGAATGACGCTCTGATCGTAAGCTGCCGCATAAGAGAACCGCTTCCCGTTGAAGAGGTAGTAAGCATCGATGGTGAAGAGCCTCACCTTGATAGGGCTCAAAAGGTAATAATCGAGGACCGCGTCTGTCCATGTAGGCATATAACCCGACAATCGAACGGTTGGTTCATCCGTCTGAAACGTGTTGATCCTAAGGTTGGCACCATAGGATCCTCCCGTGGCCCCGAGTCTGAAGACGCCTCCCTTGCCCCTCACGTTTTTGGAGTAGCCCAGTCCGTAACCACGGTAACCCGCCCACAAACCCACAGAGGCGGAGATGTCAGACTTTATGCGTGGTTCCCAATGGATCTCGCCAAAATCCTCGCTGAACTTCTCCTTGCCGTCAAAGGTGGCTTTCATCTTCAAGTCGCTCTGGTTGATGTTGCTCTTGAGGATGATCTGCCAAGGCTTCTCCGGCGAACTAATGTAACGCGGGTCAAGTCCGCGGACAGACATCGAGTCGATGGTAGCACCCAACTTCTTGAAAAAGCGTACCACCCCACCATCTGCCCACACCTGTGCACACGAGGCAAGCATCATCAAAAAAAGAAAAGTCTTCTTCACCTTCAAGATTAACTTTAAATGTCTGTCATTTGACGACTGGCTCCGCAATCAGTTTTCCGCGGCAGAAGCGGTGTGAGATCTGGCGGTCATCGCCAAGGTAGATAAACCGCTCCAGACGTTCCTGCAAGGTGTAGTTGTCGAAGTTGAGCACGCCGTCGTCGATGACCAATGCGTCGAACTCGTAGCCCGGCTCGAAACTGCCCACCTTGCCAAAGAAACTACCTGCCGACTTGGTGGCGATCCAGAAAATTTCGGGCAGGGTAAGAAAATGTTTGTTGTGATTCAATTGGTAGTGCATCTTACTGACCTGGATGGCATATACCAACATGCGGAACATGTTCAGGTCGTGCCCACCGCTGATGTCGCTGCCCAGACCGACACGCAAGCCCTCTTCGAGAAAAGTACGGACGGGTGCCATGCCCGACGCCAAATTGTAGTTAGATGTAGGACAGTGTGCCACCATGACTTGGTTGTGCTTCATCAGTTCCAGTTCATGCCCATCGGTCCACACACAGTGAGCCATGATAGTGGGTGTCTGTCCGAAAAGTCCATAGCGGTTGTAGGCATCACCATAACTCTTGCTCTCAGGCTCCAACTCTGCCACCCAGGCAATCTCCGAAGTGTTCTCCGACAAGTGCGACTGTACAGGCAAGTGGTACTTGATGGCCAGTTCGCCGCATGCTCTCAGCAACTCGGGTGTGCACGACGGCACAAAACGGGGCGTGATAATGGGTCGCACCAACGCATCTGGCTGGTTGAATTCCGCAATCAGCCGTTCATTACCTTCGACGGCGGCCTCCACGTCTTCGCTGAGTGCTTCAGGACAATGGCGGTTCATGGCGACCTTGCCGACCAGAGCACCCATGCCCGTTTCCTGATACAGTTTCATCAGCAGGCGGGTACTTTCCGTGTGGACGGTGCCGAACACGCAACTGCGCATCGTGCCAAAAAGCCATTGGGTATGCAGGAAACGACGATACATGCTCTCAGCGTAATGGATGTCGGCATACTTCGACTCCTCGGGGAAGGTGTAGTTTTGCAACCATGGCAGGAGTTCCAGATCCATCGCCACACCCTGGTTACGCACCTGCGGGGCATGCACATGCATGTCGTTCATGGCAGGAATCAACAGACGGTCGCCGAAATCAATGACTTCTGCATCCTCACTATCCAATGAGGTCAAGTCTGCCGCCACGTCTATCACACGCCCATCAGCGCCCACGGCGACATAGCCGTTTTCAAACACCTCGAAGTGGCTTTGCTCCTTCGTAAAGAGGATATGAGCTTTATAGATTTTCTTCATATTGCAATATTGATTATGTTTTTTTACGTACGATCTACCTTTGGGAAGTCAAAAGTTCAGAAGGTTCAAGGGCTTTAAAAATACAATACTCCTTTCAATGTGCAAATATATAAAAAAAAGACGAAAGTGCAAAAGAATGACCATCATTCACAAAATTCCCGTGTTTTGCATGTGTGCAAAACCTTTTACCAGACAAATACGAAACGACTCATACAAATCTATGGCGCAAAATTGTGTAAAATGCCGACAATTCATTATCTTTGCAAGGTATTTGCTAACATAGTTGAAGAAAAACACTAAAGAAGTAAAAGAATGAAGACGATCATCATCATCGACGGAGGCCCTCGCAAGACATTCAACACGGCCTCGATGCTCAAGAAATTTGCCGAAGGGGCAACCTCGGTCAGTGACCAGATAGATGTAAAGACCATCCGCCTGTATGGTCTCGATTACAAGGGCTGCATGTCGTGTATGGCCTGCAAAGTCAAGGGCAAGGCAACAAACGTCTGTAAGTTCAAGGATGGACTGACCCCTGTACTGGAAGAGATTGCCCAAGCTGACGGACTGGTGCTTGGTTCGCCCAACTATTTCGGTGAGGTGACAGGACAGATGCGCGCCTTCCTGGAGCGACTGGCATTCCCTTGGCTCTCTTATAATGACTATAGTCTGACGGCTCCGAAACGGATGCCGGTCTTACTGATAGAGACACAAAACGGAACTGAGACGCAAAACAATTGCAACGGTTACGGTTCGATGGAATATTGCATCGCACAGGCGCTTGGCCAACCCGAAAAACTGACCGCCTACAACACTTATCAAGTGAAGAATTACACCAATTACGAACTGGCTGGATTCTCCGAAGAAGCCAAGCGCAAGTATCGCGAAGAGCATTGGGAGGATGATTTGCAAAAAGCATTCGATGCCGGGAAACGAATGGCAGAAAGTATTCTCAACTAAGCATAAAAAAATGATGAATAAACTAACAAAAATAATTATAGCGATGATGTTATCATTTTCAGGTTTGACAGCTGATGCTCAAAACCAACCAATGACGTTTACTTATGAGTCACATACGTATACCATGATGGGGACGTTCAATGCCAGTGAATACAATGCCAAGGCAACAGGCTTGGTGACCTTCACGCATATCCCCACCGACTATACCGAGTTTGAGGCCGTCTACACCCAGTTTCTGGGCAAGACGCCTCATGGTGCTGCTGCCATGATGCCCATGGCCATAGAACTCTATCGGCGTGACCGGGAGATGGGGCTTCAGTGCCTGAAACTGCTATGCTATCCCTCGAATGTCAACTCCGTCACATCTATCCTCAACACCAAATTCGGACCAGCCAAGTTTGCCCCGTCCAATGACCCATATTTGCAGCCTTATCTGCCGGCAGCCGTGCTCAAGGGGGCCACACCAGAGAATGGTTATACCCCACAGCGGCCTTATACCGTCGAGATGAAAGCCAGTGTCAACTCGCATCAAAAGATGCAAATCATGGGCGACGGAACCGTGATGTATATCTACATCATGGGCAAGGGATGGGACACCGAACAGCGGCAGGTGGAGATCATCCGACAGCCCGACAGCCCCCTCCACCAGGTTTTCAACTGTCCCTCGCTCTACACGCAGTGTAAGCAGATCAAGGGCCAGTGGAAGGGTTTGGAATAACGGCCACAACCGCTAGCGAATATGAACAAGCAAGTCATCATCACCATCCTGCTCGCCCTCGCACTCCCATTATCTGCATGGGCACAACCTGAGAGCGTGAAGGCAGACTCGATCATCGTGCTTGAATACGGCTATCAAGCGATCGACTCCATCACCGCCAGCCAATCGCCTGTCACTTACCAGCAGATACGAGAGGCAGAAGCTGTGGTACAAGGCATCACCGACCAAAAAGTCAAGAACCACGCTGTCCTGGACTATGTGCTGAGTCACCCCGACAGCGACGGCTCAGTGTATCTGTTAGGACATGTCAATGGAGTCGGCAATGGCAGGAAATGCCTTTCTGCCATATCAGAACGTGCCAGGAACGGGAACATGAAGAAACTCTATGACGCTTACGACGCTGGAATCAAGGAGTTTGACGAGATGACCGCCAAGACACGCGAGGCCTGTCCCATCGGAAAAGAAGCCAAGGATTTCACCCTTGAGGACATCAACGGCAAACAACTGACGTTGTCGTCACTCCGTGGGCGATACGTCCTGCTCGACTTCTGGGGCTCATGGTGCGTCAACTGCATCGCAGCTTTCCCTCAAATGAAAGCTTTCTATGAGCAGCATCGTGACCAACTAGAGATTGTTGGCGTTGCCTTTCACGACCAGAAAGACAAGTGGAAAAAAGCCGTCCAAGAGAACGCACTGCCCTGGAAACTCGTTTTCGATCAAGAAGACAGCGTAGCAGAGAGATATGGCATCGTTGCAGCCCCTACATACGTGCTGATAGACCCAGAAGGAAAGGTGGTAGAATGGACGATCGGTGATCGTGAAACCATCGAAGAGTACTTTTAGGTCGTGTGTAGCTCTCAACAGAGATTCATCTCCCGGTTTTGGAGTAACGGTCTATGAGATGGTGCGGCAGCCTGACAATACAGATGTTCATCGAACGGCCGTCTTCGCTGAGCATGGCCGACTGAATCTCTATTTCGGTGCCGTCGGGCTTGAATGTCGGATGCACATGGTCGCGTGCGGTGGTCTTGTGGCCGGCAGTGAGGAGAATGCGCTCTCCGGTGTGCCGGTCGATGAGCCATAGTTCCCTCGCAAAGTCATCGCCTGCCACCCAATGGCCGTCCTGTGAACCCGCAACGTGCCAGAAGTTGTCTCCTTTCACCTGCCCTTCCAGGGTCAGTTCACGGGTGCGCATGTTGACCACAGCAATACCAGTCGGATACTCTTTGGTGCCCGAGGGTCCCCACTCGTCAGAGAAGGCGAACGACTCCAGTCCTTCCGTCTCACCACCTTGGAGGTTGATCGGACGGTGACCGATGATGGCGATCACCAATTCGTCCTCGCTGATAACGGCCTCATGGGTCACCCAGTCGTGCACTGTCTCACGATAGATGGGGCGCAGATTCGTGCCGTCAGCATTCACCATCCAGGTGCGTTGTGGTGCTTTCCCGCCTGTTTCCCAACAGAAGATGACCTCGCCGGGATGCCAGGGGTTGCCTTGAATATGTCCCACCTTGAAGTGCACGCTCACCACGGGTTCTGCTTTTCCGGTCTTCAAGTCCATCTTACCGATTCCTCCCGGGCCGGCCCCCATATGGCGCGGGCCGAAATTGTCGGCGATGGGTTCAGCAATGGGGAATTGGCGGGCATAATCCTTATCGAGTCTGAAATAGACAAATTCCTCACTTCCATCGAGGGCCATGTCACCCTCTGAACACATCTCCGCGGGAATGACGCCACAGATGCGCTCATAGTTTTTCTTGCCTTTCAGTTTTCCTGCCTCGGAATCGGCAAAGAGGCGTTCCAAGTTCACCTCCACCACCTCCATACCTATGCGTTTGTCGTTTTTGTCCTTACACACACGCATATGATAGAGGTTCATCGACTTGCGTGCCACGCAGAGCATGCCAGTGAACCCACCCTCGGTGATTTGCACCATGACACCGGTTTCCTCGTTGACGGCGAGTGCCTCACCTTGTACACGGTCTGACCGGAAGACGACCCACTTTCCATCGGCCGTCCATTGGTTGTGGGTCTGATAGATCTTGGAATCCCCTGTCCCGCTCTTGCTGGTGAGAAAGACCAGTTCGACTCCTGTCAAGGGGTCTTTGATGACTTTACGCTCAGATGGAAACCTCGTACCCATCTGCGCCATCAGACAAACGGGGAATAACATGGAAAGGAGGGTGACAGTCAGTTTTTTCATTGTTTTAAGTAGATTTGTTGGGGTCTATAGATGTCGTGACAGGGCTTGTTTCACCGATGTGAAATGCTGTAGATAAGTTTTTCGCCACAAATATACAAAAATTTTTCCGTGTCATGCAATTTTCACCTAAGTAAATGACCTAAATGGTATCACGTAGAAAGATTAACATAAAATGAATCAACAAAAGAATCATTTGGCTTCACTCCTGAACTCCTAAACTCTAAACTCCTAAACTCCTTTCTTCTCAAAACTTTTCTATGCATTCGCTGCTCCAAAATTTGGCTCTTCTGTAACTATTTTGTAATTTTGCACCCGAAAAGGCAATCAGGTGACAGATGTCGCCTCGATGTAAGGGAATCCGGTGAGAATCCGGAACAGTTCCTGCTGCTGTAACCCCATTATGGAGGTTTATTTGTATAACGCCACTGGCCATCAGGCCGGGAAGGTAAAGTAGACCGGGGAAAGTCAGAAGACCTGCCGATATCAAATGCTGCCCGTACAGGAAGATGCGGTTGCAGAAAAGCAAACAACAGAAGATGAGACAAAGACTGACAGCAGTATTGCTGGCATTATGCTTGACCGTGGCTGTACAGGCTCAGGACGACATATGGCGTTCTGACAGCCTGCAGGAAGTAGTGGTCACCGGCACCGGCACCCAACATCTGCTCAAAAACGCACCCGTCCAGACAGAGGTGATCACCAACAAGATGCTGCGCAACTATGCGGGCAAAAGCATCGAGGACATCCTCTCGGGCCTGATGTCATCATTCGCATTCAACGAAGACGACATGGGCTCGCAGATGCAGATGAATGGACTCGGCAACAGTTATATCCTGATACTCATAGACGGGAAACGCATCCATGGAGACGTGGGCGGACAAAACGACCTCTCGCTCATCGACCCCCAGAACATAGAGAAAATAGAAGTGGTGAAAGGGGCCTCCAGTGCGCTCTATGGTTCGGATGCCATCGCCGGCGTAGTGAATATCATCACAAAAAGACATGACCAGGACGGGGTGTTACTAGAAAACACTAGCCGGGTGGGCAGCCATGGCGACATCAGACAGCACGATGGCATCGCCCTCAACTTCGGTAAAATCAGTTCCTACACCAACTTCCAGCTCCAGCATTCCGATGGCTGGCAAAACACGGCAGTGGAGCATACGGAAGGGTCGGAGCCACCAATCTATGACTCGAGCAACAAGACCGTCAACCGCCATACCAACTGGCAGGTGGCAGAGCGGTTGACCTACACGCCCATGAAAAATCTGGAACTGTATGCCGACGGCAGCATTTATTGGAAGCGTATCTACCGCCCGAGTGGGAAATATCCCCATTACGATGTGAAGACATACGACATGAAATACCGCAATGCCTCGCTCTCTGCTGGTGGTAAATGGAAACTCAACAAGACCGACAACATTACGCTCGACATCGACTGGAACCGTCATGCCTACTACTATCACTTCACGGCGACAACGCTGGTGGAAGACTATGAGAAGAGCAAAGGCACCATGTACTACCCCTATTTCCCCTATCTGCCCGACCAGGAAGAATTGCAGAGCGACCAACAGCGCACGATGGCTCATCTGAAGGGAGTGTTCGACCTGCCCTATGAAAACCGACTGAGCGCCGGCATGGAGTTCCGCTACGACTGGCTGGAAGCACCCAATAGGGTGGAAGGAGGCAAAGCGAGTGACTGGACAGGCGCCTTGTATGTGCAAGACGAGATGAACTTCATCCGCAACATCAACATCACTGCCGGCCTGCGTCTGAACCAAAACCAGCAGTTCGGCACACGACTCACGCCGAAAATCTCTGCTATGTGGAAAGTAGGACAGCCATGGCGACTACGCGCCACATGGAGCCAAGGGTTCAAGACCCCAACCACCAAAGAACTGTTCTACCGCTATGTGCGCCAGATGAGCGGCACCTATCTCTATTTAGGCAACACCGACCTGAAGCCACAGACCAGCAATTACTACAGCGTCAGTGGTGAATATACCTGGCAGGGACTCAGCGTCACCGTCTCCGCCTACTACAACAAGGTCAACGACATGATAGCCTTGGTGACCATCCCCAACTATCAGGCACCCGATGAGTATATCGTGCAATACGATCCCGTGAAAACACGCCAGTATCAGAACATAGAAGACGCCAAAACCTATGGAGTGGATGTGAATGTGCGCTACTCATGGAAAGAAATCGCCTTTGGTGGCGGATACAGCTATTTGGACACCAAAGCCAATCAGTATGACACGACACACGACAGGATGACGGAGGTGACCATCGACGGCATGGCCCATCACAAAGGCAATCTGTTTGCCACATGGACCCACGCCTTCTCTCCCGACTACAACCTGGCCGTAGGCATCTACGGCAGGTTCTCCACCAAGCGTTACTACCAAATAGACGGCGACGGCAAAGGCTATCAGATATGGCGCCTCTCCACCACTCACGACTTGGGACACTCGAAGACCATGGCCTATCGGGCAGAAGCAGGTGTAGACAACATCTTCAACTATGTAGACCGCACCCCTCACGGCCTTCACCTAGGCACAACGACACCCGGCCGCACCTTCTACGTGTCGTTCAGCGTCCGCTTTAACAAAGGAAAGAAATTGAGAAACAATTATAAGTCTAATTTAAACAACACAAAAGACAATGAAGAAAATTAAGTTTTTAATGATTGCCATGATGGCAATCTGTGTGGCAATGAACTTCACGGCTTGTAGTGATGACGATGATGACAATACCATCGACAACAACTACACCATCTATCAAAAAGCCGTCAACGAAACCGTGAAATCGCAGAAAAAGAACTCGAAGGTCATCCTGCTCGTCGCTTTTGGTTCTACATGGCAGCAAGCCTATGATGCGTTCGACACCACCGTCGATGCCTACAAGGCCGCTTTCCCTGGCTACGATGTCTTCCTTTCTTTCTCTTCCGCCATCTGCATCAACCGTGCCGCTGCCGGTGAGAATGTGAAGCCCCGCAACTTCTATGCACCTCCATTCTGGCTCACTGCTTTCGCACAGGATGGTGTGAAATATTCAGAAATCGTGGTGCAGTCGCTGCAGGTGATCCCCGGTGAGGAATACACCCGCGTCATCAACTACATCAAGGACTTCGCCAACAACGCCAATGGTGACATCGACGACCAATACCTGGCCAACGTGACACTGAAACTCGGTGTGCCCCTGCTGCAGGATGCCGTGAAAGACGTCAATGAAGTGGCCACCCGCCTCAATGGACTCTATACGAATCAGGCAAAAGACGGCGTAGTGGCATTCATGGGACATGGTAACCCCGACTCCTACGACACTTACAAAGCCAATGTGCGCTACACCCAGCTTGAGAATGCCCTGCAAAAATTCAACAAAAACTATTTTGTAGGCACTGTGGACATGATGGGCAACTTCAAGACCCATGTGCTGCAGCGCATGAAGGCCTTCGGTATCACAAGTGGAAAGGTGTATTGCCACCCACTGATGTCGATTGACGGTGACCACGGACACAATGACATGGCTGGCGATGACGACGCCTGGGACAACGGATTTGAGGAGAATGAGGAAGGTGAAGTGGAAGACACCAGTTGGAAGATGTACTTCCACCACATGGGCTACACCTGCGACAACTCAACCATGATAGAGAAGGGTCTGCTTGAATTGCCCGCCATCCGTCAGATCTGGATGGACCACACCAAAGATGCCATCAACGGCGAACCCCTCGACTACTATCACTCAAAGAATCCTGAAGAATAAGCTCTTTCATGGCTCATCAAAAAATATGTTTAATGATGGCAGCACTCCTAACTGGGAGTGCTGCTTTTGCACAAATTCACCAGACGATACGCCGCGACTCCTCATCGGTGAGCCGCTCCTATAACCTCAACCCCATCGTTGTCACGGGGTCCGGCCATCACCAGCGGCTCAAGTCCACCTCCACGCCGGTCCATGTGCTCAGCAGCAAGGAAATCCAAGAACAGGGCATCACCACTTTCGACGCCGCCATCCAAAGAATGATGCCCCAGGTGTCGATGGCCCCCAACTCCATGGGATCCTTCCTGCGTATGAACGGTCTGGGCAACAAATACATCCTTATCCTCATCAACGGACAAAAACTCTCTGGCGACATCTCCAACAATGTGGACCTCAACCGCATCAACATGTCAAGGGTGAAACGCATCGAGGTGCTCGACGGAGCCGCCTCGTCACTCTATGGAAGTGACGCCATCGCTGGTGTCATCAATATCATCACCGACCAGCCAACACAAAATTTCATCAACGTCAGTTCCGACACACGTGTCTCAGGACATGGTCAACTGACAGAAGCCGTCGGCATCGATATCTTCAAAAACGGCTTCGGCTCCTACACTTCTTTCAGCCACGACCGCGCCGACAGTTATCAGAACAATGACCTGGAATACGTCAAAGGCTCTGACACCGAGACACAACCCACCATCGCCCCACTTTTCACGGGCTATCGCTCACACGTCCTCGGACAGAAATTCACCTACGCTCCCAACCAGCGTCTGGCTCTTCATGCCGGTGTGGACTATTCCTACAAAATCACCGACCGTCCTGAGACCCGTACTGACATCACAGGAGGCACCGACTATGAGATGCGCTACAAGGGCCTCCGATGGAATGTGGGCAGTATCTACAAATTCACTAACAGAAACTCCCTTCAGGCTGACTTCATCGCCGACCATTATCGCTATGGAAAGGAGTACGACGTGGAGACCAAAACCAATGCCATAGGCGACTATGTGCAGTCGAAGAAACAAAGGCAGACAGAGATGGACCTGAAAGCCATATTAGGATTGACCTCCCACTCCACCACCATCGTGGGTGCTGACTGGCGACAGGACTACTTGGTTGCCACATCCGGCAACATCGACCAGCATGTGTATACCGTTTCCGCATATGCACAACATGAGGCGCTGCTTCTCAACAACCTCACAGCCACACTGGGATTGCGTCTGACCCATCATGAGACATTCAACCAACACCTCACACCGAAGGCCACGCTCATGTATGCACCAGGCAACTTCCGTTTCCGGGCCACCTACTCCGCAGGATTCAGGGCACCAGGACTTGACGAACTCTATTACCATTATTTCTCCGTCAACAGAGGAAAAGCGCAAATCAGTTTTGGCAACAAAAATCTTTCTCCCGAAAAAAGCCATTATTTCTCGCTCAATGCTGAGTACCGAACCCATATCATCGCCGTCAGTATGACAGGTTACATCAACCGCATCAACGACATGGTGGTGAAAAACAATGTCGATGTGGACGATGCTGCTTTAGCCATGCTGAGGACGGAATTCCCGGAGATGACCGATGACCAGGCGGCAAAACTGGAGCACTACGCCCTCTACCAGAACAGCGACAAGGGCGACATCAAGGGACTACAGGCCAATGTCTCCGCCAATATCTTCAAAGGATTCAACCTCTCTGTGAATTACGTCTATACGTATGCACGGACCAAGAGTGGCGAACAATGGAGCGTGCTCGAAAGAAGCGTTCGCAACGCCGCGACCATCGCTGCCAACTACCATCATACATGGGGAAAGTACGGACTCAACGTCAATGTCAACGGACGATTGCAGTCTAAGACCTACTATCCCGACTATGAAGACGCGCCCGGTTACGGCGTGTGGAACTTCCATACCACACATTCCTTCGACTGCACTCGTTGGGCGTTCATCGAGCCAAGCATCGGCGTGGACAACATCTTCGACAGGGTGGACCGCCGTATCGACTCTACCAAGAGGAAATATGCCCTCTACAGTCCGGGCAGGATGGTGGTGGCAGGACTAAAAATAAAACTCAAGTACTAAAGCATGTTACAAGGACACGGAGACGACACATACCTCTATCCCGGGATCAAGAGCAATTTCAGCTCCAACATCTATCCTCACGCCGACCTGACGGCACTGAAAGCCCATCTGCGCGAGCGGATGGACTTGATAGACCATTATCCAGAACCTGAGCCGCTCTCGCTTGAAAGAATGATCGCGAGGAAACATGGGATCTCCGTCGACAACGTCCTTGTCACCAATGGTGCCACCGATGCCATCTACCTCATCGCCCTGACGGCAGCAAAAAACAGATTCAAGCACTTCTCTGTCGGACCATTGCCCACCTTCAGTGAGTATGAGGATGCCTGTCTGAGTGCAGGACTGACACCACAAGATGGAGATGGGGAGAAGAAGACAGACCACACCGTGCTCTGGCTGTGCAACCCCAACAACCCAACTGGTAAAGTTTATCCAAAAGAGGAATTGGGGCATTTCGCCCGACCATATGACATGGTCGTCATCGACCAGTCGTATGAGGACTATACACTTGCACCGATGATGTCACATCAGGAGGCGGCAGCATCCAAAAACATCGTGCAGCTCCATTCTCTCACCAAGACGCATGCCATACCCGGTCTCCGCATCGGGTATATCATCGCGTCCCGCCCCATCATCAATTTGCTTCGTGAAAACAACAGGCCGTGGGCGGTCAATGCACTGGCCGCCGAAGCAGGGAAATGGCTGTTGGAAAACAATGTTTCCGTCATTCAAGACCTCCACGCTTATCTTGCAGAGACACAGCGTCTCCGCACCTTGCTCAACCAGATCGAAGGCATCACAGCGGCTGAGACACAGACCAATTTCATGTTGGTGGAAATGGCATCTAAGACTGCCGCCGACCTGAAAAACTACCTGGTCCGTAAGCATCATATCCTCATCCGTGACGCCTCCAACTTCCGCGGGCTCTCCCCACACCATTTCCGGGTCTCCACACAAACGCCTGATGAAAATGACCTCTTGGTCAATGCCATCAGAGATTTTATGATTCAGCGATAAAAGAGACCGTCTTTCCGATGTGTTATTGGGGATGTGTCAAAAAATATCTGATTCCGCTTTAAAAAGTCCCACCCTTTTCCCTTCATTTTACACACTCCCCCTGGCACTCCCTCCGGCTCCCTCGTTTCCCTCGTTTCCCGAGGGAGCCGGAGGGAGTGTGTTTATCCAAGATAGGCTGCACCTCGGGAAAGATAATAAATTAAAATTTATTTTGCTTTCCACTCGGTTTGCACTATCTTTGCAAGTGAAAACAAAACTACTAAAACAAGGCGGACAGAATTCGCCATTATTGAGAACATTCAAAATGACAAGACTCATCATGAAACAATTCAAATTCTTAGTAACCTTAGCCCTGATGGCCAATAGTATGACGATGGCAGCACAAGCACCCGACACATCGTCGTCTCAACAGGAGCAATTGGACCGTGGTTTCATCTGTATCAATACGACAGCATCTTCATCGTTCCTCTCATGGCGACTGCTCAACAGCGACGACCAGCACACATCGTTTCTTGTACTGAAGGACGGAGAAGTTGTGAGCGACACCCTCCGAAACACCACAAGCATACGGCAGGCATCCACGAGCACCACAGAGTTTCAACTCGTGACATTGCAGAACGGAGTGCCTGTTGACACCATCGCGCCCTCCCCTTTTAACAAATTAGGCTATCATCTGCTGCAACTTGATCTCCCTGCAGCAGGAAGCAACCAAAGCGGCAGCTACAACTACGCACCCAATGACTGTTCGGTGGGTGATGTGGACGGCGACGGAGAATATGAGCTCATCGTCAAATGGGACCCAAGCAACTCGAAGGATAATTCACAGGATGGCTATACAGGCAATGTGTATTTAGACTGCTACCGACTCCTCACCGGTGAAAAACTGTGGCGCATCGACTTGGGCGTGAATATTCGTGCCGGAGCACACTACACACAGTTCCTTGTCTACGACTTTGACAAGGATGGCCGCGCTGAGCTGATTTGCAAGACGGCGCCTGGTTCTAAGGATGCCGAAGGCGTATATGTCAATCAGGTGGCAGACTTACCCTCGATGAAGAATGCCAGCAACACCAAGGACTGGCGTAACACCAACGGACGCATCGACGGCGGACAAGAGTATCTGACCGTCTTCGAGGGATTGACGGGCAAAGCCATTCATACCATTGCCTATTATCCGAACCGTAATGCGCTGGCGACACTGAGCGAGTCTTCGGGCACATTCAACTGGGACGACCGTAGTGGCAAGAAAGACTATGCCAATTATGGCAACCGTGGTGAGCGCTATCTGGCCTGTGTCGCCTATTTGGCTGGAAAGGAGGAGTGTCCTTCGGCAGTCATGTGTCGCGGCTACTACACGTATGCCTACCTGTGGGCAGTGGATTTTGATGGAGAGAAATTGAAGACCCGTTGGCTACACAGCTCTGACAAGAAGACCTCCTACAAACTGCGGGATGCTGAAGGAAATACACAGACCTACACACCCCCTGCCTGCTCCTCTGGCATGGGACGCAACACCATGTATGCCAATGGCAATCACAACCTTTCTGTTGGCGATGTGGACGGCGACGGATGCGACGAGATCATCTGGGGGTCTGCAGCCCTCGACAACGACGGCAAAATGCTCTATGCCGTGGGATTCGGACACGGCGATGCCATTCATCTGGGAGACATGAACCCCGACCGTCCCGGTCTGGAACTCTTTGACATCCATGAGGAAAAAGGTGAGTACGCATGGGACTTGCATGACGCTGCCACAGGCGAAATCCTATGGAAAGGCGGACAAGAAGGCGCTGACAACGGCCGAGGATTGGCTGCCGACATCGTGGCAGACAGCCGTGGCTATGAGTTCTGGTCGGCCTATGGAGGTTTCAACAAAGCAAGCCGTAACCAAAACCCTTTTAATGCCATAACAGGAAATGAAGTGGGCTCACGAAAGCCCTCGATGAACTTCCGTATCTACTGGGACGGTGACGCGTATGATGAACTGCTCGACGGAACGGGCATCACCAAGTGCACCGCATCTGCCAGTACCCAACTGAGCATCTATATCACCGATTCCAGCCAGAAAGCATTTGCTTCACTGGGAATGACTCCTTCTTCGTGCAACGGAACGAAAGCGACACCCTGCCTTCAGGCCGACATCTTCGGCGATTGGCGCGAGGAGGTGATATGGTGGAACACCAACAATCCCTCTCAGTTATATATCGTGAGCAGCACCGCTAAAACGAACTACAGAGTGCCGACTTTGATGCACGACCACGTTTACCGCATGGGCATTGCATGGCAAAACTGCGCTTATAACCAACCGCCTCATCTGGGCTATTATCTGCCCGACTTTGTGGATTCATTCCAGGGTGTGAAGGATGACCCAACCTCCATTGTCGATGCACACCAAGGCACAGAAGTCATCACTCGTTCCTATTACAATTTGCAGGGACAGCCTGTCGCCTCTCCTACCAATGCTTCACAGATATACATCATGAAGGAACGTCACGCTGACGGCTCGGTGACGACCAAGAAGTGTCTGGCACGATAGGAATATAAAAAAGTACTCTTCTCTGTCACTTTTTCATCTATAAAAGTTGCCTGATTTGATAATTTTAGTAACTTTGCAACCATGAAATCTGAAAGAGTCATATCTGCATACAAAAGCTACTTCAAAGACTTCATTAGCACACTCTCTGATGCTGAAGCTCGGAAAGTGTTCTACGTCATTGATATGCTGAAAACGCAAGAGCGTGTCAATGAAAAATTTGTCAAATATCTCCGTGACGAGATTTTCGAACTGAGAGTAAAACATGGTGGTAACATCTTCCGAGTGTTCTTCATTTTCGACAATGGAAATGTGGTGATGCTTTTCAATGGCTTCCAGAAAAAGAGCCAAAAGACACCACAAAGTGAGATCAACAAAGCAATACAATTAAAAAAGGAATATTATGAAAGAAAGAGATGGAATAATGAGCGTTGATGCCATGATGGACGAACGTTACGGAAAGGTAGGAACACCTGAGCGTGAGGCTTTCCGCAAGGAAGCCTACGCCTATTGTGTTGGCCAAATTATCTGCGACGCAAGGAAACGAGAGAAGGTCACCCAGCAGGAACTGGCTCAGCGCGTAGGAACCAACAAGTCATATATTTCTCGTGTAGAGAATGGAAACGTGGAGCCTGGAGCTGGTATGTTTCTTCGTATCCTTAGTGCACTTGGCTTACGCTTTGAAGTATTGCAGCCGCTTGCTAACAGTTGATAATAAGTTGTTTTTTATTTGGCTTTTCGCTCGCTTAATCGTACCTTTGTTGACGTTTTTTAAACGTTTATTTCATATCAATGCACAGATCAGTTTTTCAAAAGCGCGAAGTCATTGTCTTCCATCAGTTTAAGAGGAAGGGATGGGCGCTCTTTGCATGTCTGGGACGTGAGGTCGTCATCTCTGTACTGAGTGTGGCTACACTTTCGGCAACGAAAGCAGCCAACATCAGCGACGAGGTGTGGCGTACTGACTCCACACAGACTACAAAAGAGATTTGGCTGGGAGACGTAGGCGTCACCGGCTCGCGCGCGCCGCTGACACAAAGTCAGGCGGCAAGAATGGTAACTGTACTGAGCCATGACGACATTGCGCAGGCGGCAGTACAAAGTGTTAACGATTTGCTGAAGTTGGCCGTAGGGGTCGACGTGAGACAGCGAGGGGCGTTTGGCCTCCAAACAGATGTCTCCATCCGAGGCGGCACACAGGAGCAAATCATGGTACTGCTTAATGGCATCAACATCTGCGACCCACAGACAGGTCACAACGTGATGGACTTGCCTTGTCAACTGGACGAGATTGTCCGCGTTGAGGTGCTCGAAGGTCCCGCCGGACGCGCTTATGGCACATCGTCACTTGTGGGAGCCATCAATATAGTGACCTCTTCTCATGAGAAACACATGACAAAGGACGAGAAAAGAGCGGTGACAAGTGACATCAATCTGGAAGGTGGATCCTTCGGCTATGCGAAAGCGGCTTTCATCGCCAATCTTTCTGCCCTTCAACTCTCCTCTCTTCACACTCAACATCAATTAAGCTCCAGCTACCAGCGCAGCGACGGGTTCAGCCGATCGAAAGCAGGAACGCTCAACACCGACTATAGTGGTCTGAAAGCTTTCTACCAGGGACAGATGGACAACGAACAGTTGACGGTCAGCTGGCACGCAGGCATCTCTGACAAAGGATGGGGCTCTGGCACGTTTTATGCCACCCCACGATGGCAGGCCGACGATCAATACGAGCACACCACAAAAATCATGACAGCCCTACAAGCCGAGACAAAGCAGGGCGCCATACATTTTCATCCCGCCATCTACTGGAACCAATACCGCGACCGCTATGAGGGTTATCGCAACCAACCAGACAAGATGAAGTACAATCATAACAGGTGCAACATCTATGGTGTCAACCTGAACAGTTACTTCGACTGGAAGGCTGGCCGCACGGCGGTCGGAGCGGAAATACGTAATGAGGACCTGGAGAGTGGCAACCTTGGCGAGCCGTACTCCGAGGCAAAGATGAAAGCACGGGGCGCCAACTCAAAGTACACGCGGGGCATCAACCGCACCAACCTCTCGGCCCATCTGGAGCACAACGTGCTGCTACACAGGCTGACACTCTCTGCGGGTGTCATCGCCGCCAAGAGTTCTTGGAGCGATGCCGACTGGAAACTCTACCCAGGCGTCGATATCAGTTACAGACTCTACGATTCTGATGACTCTTCACTCTGCATCAAACTCTTCGCGTCCTACAACACCTCGCTGCGGTTGCCTTCTTTCACAGAGATGTACTACAAATTGCAGGGCTATGCTGCTGACCCCCATCTGAAACCGGAAGAGATGAGCGCACTGGAAACCGGCGCACAGCTGACATCCTCTTTCTTAAGGGCAAAGGCGACGGTGTGGCATCACCATGGGCGCAATATGATCGACTGGATGATGGACACCCGACTGGGTGATTCCGCT
Organism: uncultured Prevotellaceae bacterium; assembly: GCA_902780635.1. GTDB lineage: Bacteria > Bacteroidota > Bacteroidia > Bacteroidales > Bacteroidaceae > Prevotella. The sequence continues at coordinate 27,641 of CACZGH010000018.1, read as the reverse complement.
GTCTGGCAGAGCGTCAACCACACCCGTATCAATGCCACAGGTTTTGAGGCCTCAGCCGTCATCCGTCTACAACAGCTGTTTCCCACGCTCTTTAAACCCTCTTCCTATCTCAGTCTGTCTTATAGCTATATCAAGCAGGACAAAGAACTTGAAGAGGGGCTCGTCTCGCAATATGCACTGGAGTATCTGCGCCACAAACTGGTGGCGACACTACACACGCCGATATGGCACCATCTCTCGCTGACGCTCAACACCCGTTGGCAGGACCGTGTGGGTAAGTACACCACCTTCAGTGGCGAAGTATGCGACTACAAGCCTTTTGCACTGGTGGACGCGCGTCTGCAATGGCAGACACCACGCTACACACTCTATGCAGAGGCCAACAACCTGCTGGACAACCGCCACTATGTGGACTACGGCAATGTGCCACAGCCAGGCATCTGGTTCATCGCCGGTGTAAAATACAAATTACAATTCTAACAGTCGGGAATGGCCCTCACAAGCTTGTGAGGGTCATTCTGTTCCACCACCAAGGGCGATATACAGAGCGATGACAGCCTGCGCACCCTTGTACATGTTCATGGCCTCGCTGAGCTGCGAGTTGAGGAGTGTCTCCTGAGCAGTGAGTACTTCGAGGTAGTTGGCCTTACCGTTGTCCATCAGTTCATGAGTGCCGACGTAAGCGTCGTTGAGCACCTGCACCTGACGATGATAATAGGCATGCTTCTCGCGGGCAGCCTGACAGTCGGCCATGGCCTCGTTCACCTGGTTGCCAGCGTCGATAACAGTCTGCACGTACTTCTTCTTGAGGTCCTCCTCAGTCAACTGGTTGATTTTCAGGTTGGCTTTCAGCTTGCCACGGGCAAAGATGGGCTGCGTAAGCGAAGCGACGGCATTGAGCAACATCTTGCCGGGGTCAACAACCATGCTTCCCGCGCTGTTGGTCCAGCCTGCCAGTCCTTGCAACGAGATGCTGGGGAAGAAAGCGGAGCGGGCAGCCTGCGTATTGTAGAAGGCTTCCTCCATGGCGTAGTTGGCCATGCGGATATCAGGACGGTTCTCCAGCATCGCAGCGGGAACTCCGATTTTCAGAAACTGGGTGTCAAACATGCGCTGACCTGTTGTTGTCCCCTGGGCATCGGGATGATGCAAGGCGGCACTGCCCCAACTACTGCGCTTGATGGGCTGCGGTGCGACACCTAAAAGGCGGCAGATAGCGTTCTCGGTGGCACGGATGTTGCGACGGGTGTCTACTGTCTGAGTTTTCACATTCAAGTATGACGACTCCATCTGGTTGACGGCAGTAGAGTACGACTTGCCATTCTCCCAGAGCACCTTCTGTGTCTCAAGTGACTCATTCCACAGACTGTCGGTAGCCACAAAGATTTCCAACTGGCGATCGAGCAACTGCAGCATGTAGTACTGCTGGGCAGTGGTGGAAATCAGATTGGCACGCACAGCCTCCTCACCCATCTGGGCCTGCAGCAGCACGGCCTTTGCCGCGCGCTTCTTATTGGTGATGGAGCCAAACACATCGACATCCATCTGCAACTGCAGAGGCAGGTTGTAGGTCTTAGAGACCCTGCCAAAGTCGAAACTGGAGATGGTGCCCTGAGGGGCAAAATAGAGCGATGGCAGATAGGCCATCTTGGCCATCTTCAGAGAGGCCTCACTCTTTTCCACAGCGATGCGTGCGGAGTTGAGGTCGGTGTTGTTGGCCAGCACCTGCTCGATGAGCTGCTGCAGAAGAGGGTCGGTGAAAAACTCACGCCACGACATCTGCGAGAGAGACGTGCCGTCCATAGCCGTAGCCATATCCTGACTTCTACCGTACACATCGGACGGTATCTCATTTTGTTGATCGTAGGTTTGATATAATTGATGAAATACGCTGCAGCCCGTGAGCATCAGGCTCACGGCTGCAACAGCCATCATTTTCGAAATAATCTTCATAGTCGATTTATCCTAAAAAGGGTCGTTTGTATGATCTTCACTAACTGCCTCTACGGTGGCTACTTCAGGAGAACCGCCTTGGAATTTCTCGTGCAGCTTCTGGAAGACGATGAAGAAAGCGGGAACCACAAAGAGCAGGGCAATGGTACCCACGGACATACCACCCACAACGCCAAAGGCGAGGGCACGGTTACCATTGGCACCGGCACCACCCTCGATGATGAGCGGTATCATACCGGCAATCATGGTGAACACCGTCATCAGGATGGGGCGCAAGCGCTCCTTGCAAGCCTCGAAAGCAGCATCGCGGATGCTCAAGCCTTGCGCACGGCGTTCTGAGGCGAACTCCGTAATCAGGATGGCGGTCTTAGAGAGCAGACCGATGAGCATGATGACACCCGTCTGCAGGTAGATGTTGTTGTCCATGCCCGGCAAATGGAGCAATGAACCCAGGTAGGCGCAGACAAAGGCTCCCATCAGTCCGAACGGCACGCTCAACAGCACGGCCCAAGGTGTGAACCACGAGTTGTAGAGTGACGCAAGGATGAGATAGATGAGAATGATACAGATGACATAGATGAGGGCCGTAGCGTTGGAGCCGGAGGCCTCTTCCAATTCACGTGACATGCCACTGTACTCATAGCTGTAACCTTTGGGCATGGTTTCCTTGAACACCTCGGCGATGACTTTGTGGGCGTCGCCCTCGGTATATCCGTTGGCTGCCTGCACGAAGCAGGTGATGCTCTGGAACAAGTTGAAGTGCTCGACACTTGAGGTGCCTACAATCTCCTTCAATGAGACAAACTCGGAGATGGGCGCCATCTTGCCGCCACGCACCCTGACAAATATGTTGTTCAGCGACGAGGGGTCGAGACGATAGTCAGGAGCAGCACTGGCCATGATGCGATACACCTTGCCAAACTGGTTGTAGTTGCCTACATACGAGCCACCGCAGTAAGCGCCCAACGTCTTCAGCACGGAAGCAGGCGAAACACCTGCGCGGTCGCATTGGGTGGCATCGACATTGACTTGGTATTTGGGGAAACGCTCCGAATATGAGGTCATCGCCATGCTGATTTCCGGACGCTCACCCAGCTTGGTCAGGAAGTTGTTGGCCAATTTGGCAAACTCCGACAGGTCGCCGTCGTTCAGGTCTTGGAGCACTAGGTTCACGCTGTTGTTTGAACCGTAGCCAGGCACCTGTGGCAACTGGAAGGGCATCACCTGTACGTTTTTGATTTCCTTGCTGGCGAAATACAGACGGCCTATGACCAGGTCTATGTAATGGTTGAAGCCCTCACGCTCCTCCCATGGTTTGAGGCGGATGATCATCGTGGCGTAGTTGGAGCCCGAGCCCGACATCATGCCGTAGCCGCAAGCGGTGGCGAAACTCTCCATTTCGGGGATATCCTTCACCTTCTCCTCTACTTTCTTCACAATCTCACGCGTCTCATGGAGCGTTGTTCCCTCCGGCGCACGGATCTCAGCGAGGATCACACCTTGGTCTTCCTGCGGCACGAGACCCGACGGCAGGTTTTTCATGAAGAAAAAGAGCAGCACGGCAGCGACAGCCAGCAGACTCCATGCCAGGACAGGTCGCTTGATGAATTTCTGCACAGCCTTGCTATATTTATTATAGATGGCGTTATAACTGACGGTGTAGGCCTTCTTCGTGTAATAAGTCAGGCTCTTGCGCTCGTCTTTCTTTTCCGTCACTTTCAGCATGATGGCACAAAGGGCAGGGCACAACGTAAGGGCTGACACGCACGACAGACCCACAGCCGAAGCGATAGTGACACCAAACTGTGTGAAGAATGAACCAGACGTACCAGGCATGAAAGCTACAGGTATAAACACCGCCATGAACACCAGTGTACACGAGATGACGGCCACAGACACATCACTCATGGCCTCACGGGTAGCTTGCTTGGCATCGGTGATGCCACCTTCCATCTTCGCCATGACCGCCTCGACCACCACGATGGCGTCATCCACCACCGTACCGATGGCCAACACCAGAGCGAACAGCGTCAATATGTTGAGTGAGAACCCCGCCAATGAAACAATGGCAAAGGTGCCCAACAGCGATACGATAATCGAGATGGAGGGTATGATGGTGGCTTTGAAGTTTTGAAGGAAGAAGAACACCACAAGGACGACGAGGATGATAGCGATGATGAGTGTCTCCACCACACTGCCGATGGCTGCATAAAGGAAGTCGTCGGAGGTTTCGAGCTTCACAAACTCCAGTCCCGCCGGCATCATCGGTTTCAACTCCTCATATAGTTGGTCGATACGGGCGTTCACTTCCGTGGCGTTGGCACCAGGAGCCTGGAACACCATGAAGATGGTGCCGGGCTTGCCGTTGATGTTGGAGAGGAAGTTGTAGCTCATGGCACCAATCTCCACCTCGGCCACATCGCTCAGGTGCAGCAGGTGACCACTGTCGCTGGTGCGCAACACGATGTCGTTGAACTCCTCGATGGACTTCAGCGTACCCTTGTATTCCATCGTGTACTGGTAGTTGTTCTCCGACTGGGCGCCGAGGGAACCTGTAGCCGCGACGAAACTCTGTCCGCCGATGGCTGCAAACACATCGTTAGGCTCCAGACCATACTGTGCCATGACGTCGGGCTTCATCCAGATACGCAGGGCGTAGGTGTTACCCAAAGACATCACATCACCCACGCCGGTGATACGCATCAGTCGAGGCTTCACGTTGATGTCGATATAGTTGGCTACGAAGTCGTCGTCATATTTGCCATCGACACTTCTCAGGGCGCCGATTTGCAGGATGTTGCTTTGCATCTTGAACACCTGCACACCCACCTTCGTCACATCAGCCGGCAGCAGCGCCGAAGCCCTTGTCACACGGTTCTGCACGTTGACGGCGGCAATGTCGGGGTCGGTGCCCTGCTTGAAGTAAACTACGATAGACACATCACCTGAAGAGCTGGCCGAAGAGGTCATATAGGTCATGTCGGGCACACCATTGATGTTCTCCTCAAGTGGTTGCACCACAGATTTCATGATCGTATTGGCATCGGCACCGGTATACGTGGTCGATACGCGTACCGTGGGCGGTGCGATGTTAGGATATTGCTCGATGGGCAGGCTGTTCATGCAGATATAGCCTACCAAAGCAATGACGATACTGATGGCACACGCCATCACATATCTGTTGATGAAAATGTTGTTCTTCATAGTTTACTTCTTGTTTTCCTTTTCAGCAGGGAACAACACCTTCTGACCTTCTTGCACGTTGTTGGCTCCAACAGCGACGATGCGGTCACCTACTCCGAGTCCGGTATTGACGATGACATCCTTGCCGTTGCCCGCGTCAGCTGTCGTCACAGTGACAGCCTTGGCAGTGCTGTCAGGCATGACCTTGTAGACCAGCACCTTGTCTTGCAGGCGCACCACGGCTGTCTGAGGCACTACCATCACATGACTGCGGCTGATCGGCAGCACGACGGTGCATTGAGCCCCAGAGAAGAGGTGTCCGTCTGGGTTGGGGAACGTGGCTTTGCAAGAAAGCGAACCAGTGGCGGCATCCACCACGCCGGTGATGCTGGTGACGCGGCCCTTGTAAGGATACTCCGTACCATTTTTCATCACCAAACTCACGTCGGGAAGAGAGGCCATATGGGCTGTCATGTCTGAATGTTTCATTCCTTGCGACATGCCTGCCTCGATGATGGATTCCGTAATGGAGAACCATGCTTCCATCTGCTGGTTGCCACTGACGATGGTCAGCTGGGTCATCGGGGTCACCTGGTCGCCAGCGAAAACGGGAATCTCACCGATCAAACCCGATACTGGTGAGGTAATGGTGCAGAAGCCAAGGTTCACCTTTGCGCGGTTCACGCCGGCCTGAGCCTGTGTGATGGAAGACTTGGCTTGACTGACTGCAGCCAGTGCTTGGTTGTAATTGTTCTTGGAGTTTTCCAACATGTAGCTGCTCACAATCTTCTTGTCATACAGGTTCTTGTTGCTCTCATACTCCAACTTGGCACTGTTGGCTTGGGCCTCGGCAGCCAGAAGGTTGGCTTGGGCGGCCTGAAGGTTGGCTTGGGCTGACTCCAATTCATGCTGTGCGTTACGGGAGTCGATGATGAAGAGCGTCTGGCCTCTGCTCACCTGCTGACCTTCGGTCACACAGATTTTCATCAGTTGCCCACTGGTCTGTGGCGAGATGGTCACATCTGCTTCTCCTTTCAACTTCGCACTGAACTTCATAGGCAAGACAATGTCTGACTCCTCAACTGCTAATGTCTCAAATGACGAGGGAGTTTCCTTGGGAATATCCAATCCGCACGAGGTCAGTATACTGACCGCCATACAGAGCGTAATAGCCCCCATCAAAGCACTTCTTTTTTTCATGTTGCTATAATTGTTAAATTTGTGATATTTGCGATGTAATACTCTTTCACTGACCATCAACCATGCCTTCAAAGTCAATGCCTATGAAAATCGAAATGTTCTTCCATTACTTCCTCAATGGATGAGTTTAAAAATTAGTTACAAATATACACTTTTATCTTCATTCTTTGTGAAGAAATCATCCAATTTAACGTTTTTTTGAGAGAATTTTTTACATCTTGGCTCTCTTCACATGTAAAAATGCAATCGATTGGGTATCACTAAGATATTGCTGGCTTCTGAAAAGGCCCCTTCTTTACAGAAACCTAATGGTTTTTCTTATAACTCTGCACAGCCCAGCCACCCATGAACAGGCCAATGCAAAGAAGGGCAAACACCTGATGCCGGATGCTATGAAAGTCGCCACCACGGATGAAGACGGTGCGGATAGCATCAATGAAATAGCTGACAGGGTTGACATAAGTCGTCAGGTAAGACCACGACGGCATGGAACGCGTAGGCGTGAAAAGCCCACTGAGCAACAGCAGGATGACCACAAAAAACCACATCACGAAGATGGCTTGCTGCATGGTGTCGGAGTAGTTGGAGACGATGAGTCCAAACGAGGAGAAAAACATAGCCAGCAGCATGGCAAGCAGATAGATAAGCCCAATGGAGCCTGCGGGAGTGATGCCATAGACCAGCCATGCCAATAAAAGACATACACTGATGACAAACAGGGCAATGAGCCAGTAAGGAATCAGTTTGGCCAAGATGAACGACCATTTCGACACTGGGGTGACATTGATTTGCTCGATGGTGCCCGTCTCTTTCTCACCTACAATGTTCAGCGCTGGCAGGAAACCCGTCATCAACATCATCACGATGGCAAAGAGAGCGGGTATCATGAAAAACTTGTAGTTTAAGTGCTGATTATACAAAAACAAAGTGGAGATCTTACCCTGAATGGCCATCGCATCAGGACTGGCATTGGCCGTGACCATCTGTGAGAGGTAAGCCGCTCCCATCGACCCCTTGGTGCCATTGACGGCATTGGCGGCAATCAGCACCTGGGGCTGGCGGCCATTGGCCAGGTCTTTGGAATAGTCCTTGGGGATGACCACCACCACATCTGCGTCTGTATGTTCAATGTCTTTCAAGGCGTCTGCGTAGGTAGGTTTGAGACCATGAAAGATAAAGTAGTTGTTGTGCTCGATGTCATGGACCAACCGCTGCGACTGGGTGCTACGGTCGTTGTCCACCACGTCGACCACGATGTTCTTCACCTCCATACTCATCACCCATGGCATGACACACATCACCATGATAGGAAACACGACGATCAATCGGGGCAGAAACGAGTTTCGGCGTATCTGGGTGAACTCTTTACGGATGAGGTATTTGAGAGTCATATGGCTTATTCCAATCTTTTGTTAAACTTAGCAAGCGACAACGTCAGCAGTGCCACAAGCATGGCGGTGAGAACGATCAACTCAAAGAGCACCTGCTCCACACCCACGCCCATGATCATCAGTTTGCGCATCGCTGAGATATAGTAACGTGTGGGGACGATGGCAGAAATCCATTGCAGGATCGTCGGCATCGACTCAATGGGGAAAATCATGCCGGAGAGCATGATGATAGGCATCAACAGCACCATGGCCGACATGAGCAAAGCCACCAACTGGGTCTGTGCCACATTGGAGATGAGAAGTCCGAGCGAGAGCGCCAACAGGATGTAGATGACAGAGATCATGAATATCCAAAACAACGAGCCGACCAAGGGCACACCAAGCACAAACCGCGCCATCAGCAGAATGACGATCAAGATGCAAAAAGCCAGCACCAGATATGGCACCGCCTTGGCGATGATGATCATCAAGGGCTTCGTGGGTGAGACCAACAGCACCTCCATGGTGCCCTTCTCTTTCTCGCGCACGATCGAGATAGAGGTCATCATCGCACAGACGAGCATCAGCAGCATACCCATGATGGCAGGCACGAAGTTGTAAGCCGACTTGGTCTGTGGGTTATACAGCATTTTTGAGTTGACAAGACTTGTCGCGGGATTGAGAATCACTTGCGTGGCATAGGTCGTCCACAACTGTGACATGTTGGGGTCACTGCCGTCGACAATGAACTGCACGCCACTATGCCTGGACGCAAACTGTTGTCCGAACACGATGGCAAGGTCGGCTTTCTGGTTGCGGATGATCAGTTCGGCTTCCTTCGGCGTGGCGACGGTCTTGACGATATTGAAATACTCCGACTGGGAGAGGCGCTCCACAGCCTGTTGGGTGACGTGGTCGGCAGTGGAGGTCACAATCAATGTACGCACATTCTTCACATCATTGGTGATGGCGAAACCAAAAAGCAGCATCAACACCAACGGCATGCCAAAGAGCAGCAGCATCGTACGTTTGTCGCGCAGGATGTGTTTGGCCTCCTTGATGACAAAGGATATAAATTGTCTCATATTCCTAATCGCTTGAACGGGTGGCCTGACGTGCCAGGTAGGTGAATACATGGTCCATGTCAGGTTGATTGAATTCTTTTTTCAAGGCGGCGGGCGTGCCCATGGCCTTGATTTTTCCATCTACCATGATAGAGATGCGGTCGCAATACTCAGCTTCATCCATGTAGTGGGTGGTCACAAACACGGTGATGCCACGCTCGGAAGCGTCGTAGATCAGTTCCCAGAACTGACGACGTGTGGCGGGGTCTACACCTCCCGTAGGCTCATCTAGGAAGACAATGCCCGGCTCATGAAAGATAGAGACAGAAAAGGCCAATTTTTGTTTCCATCCCAGGGGAAGTGAGGCCACAAGGGTATTTTTGTGGTCGGTGAAGTGCAGACGTTCCAACAACTCGTCGGTCTTTCGCGTGATGGCGTCGTCGTCCATGCCATAGATACCGGCGAAGAGCCGGATATTCTCAGCCACGGTCAGGTCTTCATAGAGCGAGAATTTCTGGCTCATATATCCTATATGTTTCTTGATCTGCTCATATTCGGTGCGGATGTCGTAGCCCACTACCCTACCCGTCCCGCTCGTCGGCTGGTTCAGTCCGGTCAACATATGCATGGCAGTAGTCTTGCCGGCGCCATTGGCACCCAGGAAACCGAATATCTCCCCTTTTTTCACCGTGAAAGAGATGTCATCGACCGCACGAAACGAGCCAAAGGCTTTCACTAAGTGCTCCACCTCGATGACGTTGTCTTCTTTGGTCTGCGCCAACTTGCCATGGTCGATGCCCGGCGGATTGAAGATGTCGGCAAATTCTGTCAGGATACGGTCGGGTGTGTCGATGCCTCGGAGTTTCCCTTGGTCAAGGAAGGCCACCCGCTCACAGCGGCGCACCTCGTCGAGATAGGGCGTAGAGGCCACGATGGTGATATGGCGCTCCTTCAGCATGAAGAGCATCTCCCACAACTCCTTGCGGCTCACGGGGTCGACACCCGTGGTGGGTTCATCAAGGAAGAGCACACTTGGTGAATGAACCAGTGCACAAGAGAGGGCCAGCTTTTGTTTCATACCTCCAGAGAGCGCCCCGGCACGCCGGTTCTTGAACCGCTCTATCTGGGAGTAGATAGCCTTGATGCTGTCGTAGCCTTCCTCGATGGTCGTACCGAAGAGGGTGGCAAAAAACTTGAGATTCTCCTCCACCGTCAGGTCTTGATAGAGAGAGAACTTACCTGGCATATAGCCCACACGCTGGCGGATAGCTGACATCTGCTTCACCACATCGAAACCGTCCACGGTGGCTGTGCCTTGGTCGGGCAATAGCAGCGTACAGAGTATCCGAAACATCGTTGTCTTGCCAGCACCGTCGGGACCAATCAGTCCAAACACCTCACCCTTGCCGACGGAAAACGACACATGGTCAAGTGCCTTGACCCGACCATAGGCCTTGCTGATATCATTGACTTCGATCGCGTTCATCATCGTATGTCTCTCTCTTTCATCCTTCATTTTTCGTCTTCATCCTTCATTTTCATCTTTCATTTTTCATCTTTCATCTTCACAGTTTCACTTCTCCATACATGCCGATCTTCACATAGCCGTCGTTTTTGACAGCAACCTTCACGGCATATACCAGGTCGGCACGCTCATCGTCAGTGAGAATGGTCTTGGGAGTGAACTCTGACCGAGAGGAGATCCAGGTGATGGTACCATCATATTCTTTTTTCTGTCCATCACCATAGTCGGCGAAGACTTTCACCTTCTGCCCCACCTTGATGTTCTGCAACTGTGCCGAGGTGAAGTAAGCCCGCATATACATGTTACGCGTGTCGGCGATCTTAAACAGGGGCTTGCCGGTGGTGACAAACTCTCCAGGCTCCACATACTTCTCAAGCACCGTACCGGTGAAAGGTGCCGTGATCTCAGTGTTGGAGATCTGGTCGTCGATCTGGCGGATCTGGGCCTCCAGTCCGGCTAGTTGTGCATCGATGCCTTCCATCTGCGCTCCTATGCCGGCACTCTGGTCTTTCAGACTGGAGTTGTTGCTGCGTATCTGGTCGCCGGTGGCGGCCAATTGTTTTTCCAGCACCTTGATCTGATAATTGATGTCATCGAGCTGCTTGCGTGGCACGGCGCCATCACGTACCAGTTCGGTGAAGCGTTGCCGTTCGCGCTGTGCATTGGCTATCTGCTGGCGGATCGACGAGAGTTGTTTCTCCAAGTCTAGTTGCCGGCTGTTGTTGGCGTTTCTCGACGCTGCAAGTTGTCGTTTGCTGGCACTCAACTGACCTCGCGAGGTCTCAAGTTGCTCTTTCTTCAGTTGTAGCTGGATGGCATCGATACGTCCCACGACATTCCCGTTCTCTATCTGAGCTCCCTCGGCCACATCGAAGTGTTTCAGTTCTCCTGTCGACTTGGCTGAGATCGTGACCTCTGTGGCCTCAAAGATGCCCGTGGCATCATATGCTTTCTCTTTGTTACCGCAAGCTGCCATGATGAGAGCGATACTTGCCAGTGTGAAAATCTTTTTCATATTTTTGAGTGAATGTGTTGTTGGGTGAATGAATGTGTTGTTGGGTGATCGTGTGGATGACCTAATCGTTGAGGGTATACTTACTGTCGTAGAGCTGTTTGAGCATCTCTATCTCATGGATAGACCGCTGCATCATGGCAGCGTTTTCCTGGTTGATCTCACGCAGCAGGTCGTTCACATCGATGATGCCATGTGAGAGTTTCGACTCTGCGGCCTTCCGCACCGACGACCTCAGCGTGATGATTTCATCGTCATCCGCCATCAGTTTTCTGTAGCGGGCGATGTCCTCATTCTGTTGGATTTGCTCCAAACGATTGTTGAAGAGAAAGACGTCGCGGTTGTTCTCCGTAAGGTCACGCTGGAGTTGTATCTTTGACTTGTCGTTCTTGCGTGTGTAGAGTGCTCCGATGTTCCACGTCAGCCGTGCGCCTACCATACCGTTCCAACTCCAGTCGTGCTTCATCATATCTTCAAACATATTGTAGCCGGGATAGCCGTAGAAGCCTTGGGCAAAGAGACTGAGTCTTGGCATCAACGCGGCGTTGAGTGCACGCTCCTGCGCATTGGCCAAACTGAGCTGGGAATCGAAAAGCCGCAACTCTGGGCGGTTGTTGGCACCACTGGTTTCCACCATGGCGGGCTTCTGCACATTGATCACCTCGATGCCGCAAAACGTGCCAAGCATGGTCTGAAGCATACGTTTCTGCGACTCCAGACTGGTGGCTTGCTGCATCACATTCAGACGTTCGGCCTTGACATTCTTCAAGTCACTCTCCGCCGCGATGCCATTTTTCACCATCGATGTCAACTTCTTCTCGTTGCCAGCAAGCAGTTGCTGCAAGTCGCTGTTCAACTGAATTTGGTCTTCTATCAGAAGCAGGCCGAAGTACATCTCATTCACGCGCTTCCGCACTTGATACAAACTGACCTCTGTCTGCGCTGCCTGCACTCTGCCCTGCTCTCGGGCCACCTGCTGCTGACGGCTGATCATACCGCCGTCAAATACCGTCTGCTGCACGTCGATGCCCACACGATACTGGTCTTTCTTCAGTCCTTTCATGGTGATGCCCATCTGCTGATAAACGCCCAGCAACTGGTCGGGGAAACTGGCCACGTCACTTTGATACGTTGCCTGTGCCGTGGCGGAGACCTGTGGCAACCAGCCCTTTCCGATGTTGGAAACAGTCAGGTCGGTGGTCTTCTCTATCAGGTCATACTGGCGTATCAGCGGATAATTTTGCTCCGCAGCGCGTTGGCATTCCTCCAATGTCTGGGCCTGTGTCACAACGGCGGTGAGCACTAAGGCCAATGTCATCATCTTCTTGATATCTATGATCATTGTCATTGATTTTATGATTTCTTCTTTTCTTTGGCAAATTTCGTACTATCTTTATATTTTTTGGTTAACAAATCCACTGAATAAATTGTCTTTTTGTACGATTTCCCATTATTTTTGATTTAAAACTCAAATAAAGTACTAAATTTGCCACCAAATCATACAATAAGAAAATCTCATGGGCAAAAAGAAGAACATCAATTTTTTCTCGATAGATTCTGAAGACATCCGTCAGGCTATCGCTTTACAGAACCTTATTTTCACCAATGACTATATGGGCATGGTGATGAATGGCTCGCCTAAAAAAGTGGATTTCCTGAAGGAAGGAGAGATTTATCACATCGCGGAACCTCGTTTGCTGTTGGTTCTGAACGGTGAGGCCGATGTGGATATCAACCTGGAGAGTTATCAGCTGACAAAAGGGTCGGTTGTGCTCACCTCCTCTGACGCCATCATGGAATCCAGGTATTGGAGTGAGGACATGAAGGTGATCGGCATCGTTTTATGTGAGGACATCCATGTGCATGAGACCATCGCGCTCCAACTACATCCTACAGAGTTTGACAGACTGCTCCGCATGGCTTATCTCGTCTGGGATTTAGCCAACCAGCCCCCCTTCCGCAAAGAGACAATAGGACACCTCCTGAACGCGATGATTGCTGATGTGCAGCACATCCATGACACGACAGAGCAGACGGACAAGGAGCATCGACCTACCAGGCAGGAACTACTATTCCAGAATTTCAAAAAGTTGGTCAGCAACCATTGTGAAAAAGAACGTTCCATCCCCTTCTATGCTGAGCAACTATGGATATCGCCCCATCACCTCTCTGCCGTCATCAGCAAAGTCAGCGGCCATAGCGTCATGTACTGGATCAACCGCGCTGTCATTCTGAAGGCGAAGATGCTGCTGAAAACCAGCGGTATGATGTCATATGAGATAGCCGACCAATTGAATTTCCCCAGTGCTTCGGCTTTCAGCAAATACTTCAAGCGAGAGACGGGTATGACACCAGGCGAGTATCAGAACAAGTCATAAACTTGTGCCCACGGCAGGTGTCATCGGTTGTCAAGATTTCGAAGGAAATCACTGAGACTCTCTTTCTCTCCCAGTCCCAATTTCTTTCTTAGCCGGTAGCGGCTGATCTCCACACCTCTCACGGATATGTTGAGCAGCGGAGCAATCTCCTTGGAGATCATGTTCATCTTGAGATACACACACAACATTTTGTCTTTGTGCGTGAGTTGGGGGAAGCGTTCGCCCAGCGTCAACAGAAAATTATGATGGATGGTGTCAAACTCATTCTTAAAAGCTTCAAGGTCATCGTCGTGCTCGATATTGGTGTCTATCTGTCCGATGAGCCTCACCACCTTTCTCTTGATGGTAGGCAGGTTTTCTTCTTTGAGACTATTGTTCAGGCTCACGGCGGTTTTCTTGATTTCCATCAGCATCTCGTTTTTCCTGACCACATTCATCCGTGAGAGCATCAGTTCATTCTCTTTCGAACGCAACTCAATCTGCACTTTCTCATCTTCAAGTGTCTCAATCTTTTGGTCAAGTTTTCGCTTTCCTCTCAAGATGCGGTAGATGACAGCGTATACGACAGCGGCCAACAGGAAGAAGTAGACCATGTACATCCACCATGACCGGTACCAAGGGGGCAGGATGCGGAAGGACAGGGAAGTGACGATTGGCTCTGGATTGCTGTCTGTCACTATACGCACTTGAAAAGTGTAGGAACCTTCGCGGAGGTTCGTGTATTCCTTGATATGCTGTGGACTGTAGGCACTCCATGTATCGTCGGGCGCGCCTTCCAACCTGTAGGAATAGAGTACGGTCTGCGACTTGTCAAAGTTGTTGGCACTGTATTCGATGCGGATGGAATTGTCACGATAGCTGAAAAGCAACGGTCTTTGAACAGGATAGAAATGGCAACCATATAACAAGGTGTCTGCGCCATTGGTGCCGACGATTCTGCGTATCTGCAGGTTGACAGGCTGGCGGGATGAGGCGGCACGGGAATACCGCAACAGCGCAAACCCTTCTTGGGTACCAATCACGGCATGCAGAGAGTCCAAAGTCACGACACTCTCAAAATCCTCTATCAACTCATCATTGAGATAGGACTCTCCACGGTGCTTGAAATAGGTTTTCTTGACGGGGTCATAACGCAACAGACTGAGCAATCCGTCGCAGACATACCAGATGTTGTGCTGCTGGTCTTGGGAAATGTAGGTGTATTGCGCTTTGCCACTCAATTGCTTCTCCAAACGGTCGAAAGGCACCAACTCATCTTTCACCACGTCATAGCGAAACAGACCTTGGCGCGCGGCGACAACGACCTCATGATCGATGGTGGCGATATAGATATTGTCACCTACAGGCAACTGGTCGGTGTTGTAGTTCTTGGTGCTGACCACATGCTCCATCTGAGCATCCAAAGTCAGTCTGAAAAGCCCCATGGCTTTATTGGCCACCCATACGGCATGGGTACCTTCCTCCACCATCATATTTTTGGCCGACAAATGCACACCCTCTATCTCGTCGGAGACAACCCAGGAGTTGCCTGTTTTTCTGAGTGTTTTAAGCCCCCAGTAGTCTCCTATCAACAGCAAATCATCCCGATTGCCTACCCGGCAGACATGCCACACACCTCTGATGGGAAACTTCACCACCTGGGTGCCATCTATCATGATGAAAAAATTGCGGCCGCCACAAAATAGTTTGTTGTCAAATGGGATGATACAGTGCACCTGTCCACCCGTTCCCTCCACAAACTGGGTCTCGGCCAATAGCGGAGCCTGGGGCGCACCATGAGTACGATAAACGCCTTGGTTGGTGCCAAGATACAAATTGTTTTGGTAGAGGACAGAACAGTAGCCAGCACCTATCGCCTCCGACTTGCTGTTCAGAAAAAGCAGAGATGAATTGAGCGCCACATAATCTATACCATTGTCAAGCCCCACCCACAAATTATCGGCTTTGTCAAAAGCGGCGGACAAGACGGTATTGTTCTGCAGCCCATTGACCATGGAGATGTTTTCCATATGCTGATGAGCGGTGTTCACCAAGATGACACCATTCTGAGTGGTTCCCAAAGCAACACGTGATTTGCTCACCGCCGCACACGTGAGTTTGTTTTGAGCGATGATGCCTTTCGCGGGCGACTCCCATTCCGTGAGGTGGTCGAAGTCGTAGAGGTAGACGCCATGGTCGCTCGTCACAATCATGATTTGATGATCAAATGGGAGCATAGACACCACATTAGCGTTGGCCGGCAACACCACATGGGTGTCTTTTTTAAGTTCATTGCCATACAGCACATACAACCCATCGTTGGTCGAGACATACAATTTATTGTAAATGACGGTCGAATAATTAATACCGGTCTTACAGACTATTTTTTGCAAACGGTCATTCTCAAGATAGTAGACATCATTGTCTGCCTGAAAATACACCCTGTTGCCCAACTCATGGATATTCCAGATGTTGACTTTCTCCTCACTCTTCAGTTGGTCGGACAAACTGGTATACCTCAACTGTCCTTTCTCATCGGGCATAAAGTAACCAAATTGTCCCAAGCCACCCACATAAATGCGATTTTCAGCTACTTTAATTGATCTCAACTTGGCCCTGTTGGTGATCTCATAATGATACCAGTAGACACCATCAAACTCAAGCAGACCTTGATTGTTGGCAAAATACATCCACCCATTCTGTGCCTGCCTGACCATCCAGTTCTGATTGGCTGCCATATAGGTGCGACGACTATAATTGACAACCGAACGTTGCCAGAATATCGAGCCATGGGCTACGGAGCACATCCAGACGAAGATGTATAGTAAAGAATAACGCATCATAAAAAAAGTTTGACGCACAAAATTAAACAAACAAATCGGCATTTGCAAGAAAAAAAGGAGAAAAGTGTTGATGTATGATTTTTGAACCTAATTTGTTGACAATCAAATATTTGGATTTTGGATGAGAAAGTGTTGATGTATACATGATGTGGTGGTATAGTAGTCATGATGTAGTGCATGATGATAGGACCTATTATGAATAAGACTATATTTGCACCCAGCAATTATTACCAACAAAACAGTCTATGAAAAAATGTATTTTGAAATCGGAAGCATATCAGCAAATCCTCGTGATTTGTCTGATGTTCTTCTCAAGTCTGAGCCTCTCGGCTCAAAGTCAGACCGTAAATGGACGGGTGTTTGACGCACAGACACGCGAGCCATTGATCGGCGTAACCGTGATGGAGACAGGCACCACCAATGCCACAGTGACTGGAGTGGATGGCTCTTTCAATTTAAGGGTCAGCAATCCTGCTTCCACCGTCTCCTTCTCTTATATCAATTATGTCACACGTGAACTGAAAATCGGTCAAATCGGAAACCAAGTCTTACTTCAGGAAGATGACAAGACGCTTCAGGAAGTGGTCGTAGTGGGTTATGGCACACAGAAAAAGGTGAATCTGTCGGGTGCCGTGACCGCCATAGAAGGAGAGAAAGTTGCGGCAAAACCTTCTTCTGACGTGCTCTCAGCACTGCAAGGTGAGATGCCAGGTGTGGCTATCCTCCGCTCCAGTGGTGAGCCCGGTGCCGAGTCCAGCGGTCTGCGCATACGTGGTTTCTCTTCAGCCAACAGCACCTCGACTTTGGTGCTCATTGATGGTGTGGAAGGAGACATCTCACTGTTGAACGCCGACGATATCGAAAGCATCTCCATCCTGAAGGATGCCGCCGCTTGTGCCATTTACGGTGCAAGAGCAGCAGCTGGTGTGGTACTGGTCACCACCAAGAGTGGCGGCGTGGGCAAACCCAAAATCACCTACTCTGGCTATTATGCTTTCAACACTCCTGGCAACATGCCTAAACGTCTCCCCGCATGGGAAGAGCAAGAATGGATCAACGAAGGCCGACTCAACCAAGGAGGAAAGGCTGAATGGAACGAGGAGATGAGCGGATGGGTAGGCAATCCCAACTTCAACTACCGTCCCAACAGCACCAATGGCCGATGGGACCAGTTCACCGCCACCAACTGGGTAGCCGAAGGCACAAGAGACCATTCCGACCAGACCAACCACAGCGTATCAGTCTCCGGTGGCACCAAAGGCCTCACCTATATGCTGTCGGGCAACTATTTTTACAAGAATGGTATGTTGAAATACGGCCAGAACAACAACACCCGTGTCAACCTCCATGCGAAAATCAACGCCGACCTCAACAAATACATCTCTCTGGGGATGAACGTGCAGTATCAGAGCAAGAAAACCAATGCCCCCTCCTGTGGTGTGGGAGCCATCCTCAACAACCTCTATTCGAGCCGTGCACGACAGTTGCTGTACAATCCTGAGGAAGATGTCAACTATGCCACCAATCCCTACAACGGCGACCTTCAGTTCAACGCCATCCAAGTGATGAAAGAGGGCGGACAGAATGAGACCCTCTATGAGTCGATTGTCGGAAAAGGCAACCTCATCCTCAAAAATTTCGTCAAAGGACTCCAGTTCAACCTCAGTGCCAGTCGCCGTCTGGGTTATTACACCGGACGCAGCGAGCGTCATTACCTCGTATGGTATGGTATGACTGGCGACAACAAACGACAGGACTACAATTCGCCCAATCAACTGTATCGCATCAAGAACAACAGTTTCCAGGATCTGTTTGAGGCAACGGTCAATTATGAGTTTGACCTGGACAAGAACAATTTCAAATTCTTGGCTGGTACCAGTTATGAGAACTACCGTCTCGATGAAATGAGTGGCACCGCCAGAAACATGAACTCCAACGATTTCTATTCTTTCAACTATTATGACGCTTCCGTAGCCACCAACACGACGATCGGCGACAACATTCAGCCCTGGTCCATGATGTCCTACTTCGGACGCTTCAATTACAACTACGACGAGCGTTACCTCTTTGAGGCCAACATCCGTTATGACGGAAGCTCACGCCTCGCACCCTCCAAACGATGGAAGGCATTCCCCTCCGTCTCTGCTGCCTGGCGCATCAGCCAAGAGAAATGGTTCGACCTCGCATTTATCAGCAACTTGAAACTCCGTGCATCATGGGGACAGTTGGGCAATGGCGCCATCCTCGGACTCTACGACTATATCCCCACCATCTCACAGAGCACCGTCTATATGGGTGAGAAATCATACTATCAGAGTCAGCTCGCCTCCAAAGACAAGACATGGGAGACCATAGAGACCACCAACGTCGGTATTGACTTCGGTTTCCTCCGTGGACGCTTGACCGGCAGTTTCGACTACTACTGGAAATACAACAATGATATGCTCTCCACACTTCAGTTGCCACACATCGTGGGTATCGGCATCCCAAGGGTCAATGTCGGAAAACTCAAGACCTGGGGATGGGACTTCGAAGTGAAATGGAACGACAGAATCAGTGACTTCCGTTATCAAATCGCGTTCAACCTGTCTGACAGCAAGAACAAACTGGTGGAATATGATGGAGCCGACGTCATCTCGGCTGGCACCGTAAGTCTGCTTGAAGGATACGAGATGAACACCATCTGGGGATATGCAACCGACGGCTATTGGAAGAGCAGAGACGAATATGAGCAGTATAAGACCGACCATCCTGGCTACAAGTCGTTCAGCGACGGAAAGATTGGCCCGGGCGACGTGAGATATGTCGCACAAGGTGATCAAGACCACCAGATCGGTGCTGGAGACGGCACCAAGGAAGACCATGGCGACTTGGTCTATCTCGGCAACTCCAACGGACGTTACCTCTATGGTCTGAGCCTCGGCGCACAATGGAAAGGCTTCGATCTGTCTATGATGTTCCAAGGTGTGGCCAAGCGCAAAGTGCTCATCCACAGCGAGGCCATCGCTCCTTTCGCACGTACCTATCAGATGCCATGGACCATACACCGTGATTACTGGACAGAAGACAATCAAGACGCCTACTGGCCACGTCTTTACAACTACAATGGCGACTGGTTCAACTTCCAACCCGCCGACAAGTGGGTACAAGATGCCTCCTATCTGCGTCTAAAAAACATCACAGTGGGCTACACCATTCCCGTCAACCGCAACTACATAGAGAAACTGCGTGTTTACATCTCTGGATCGGATGTATGGGAACATACAGACATGCTGAAAGTCTTCGACCCCGAGACCGGCAACAACGTAGGCCGCAACTACTATCCATTCTTCCGCACCTGGGCTTTTGGTGTGAATATCACATTATAATAAAGCAACATTCAATCACGATTCAGTATGAAAACATATATCAACCAACAAGCATTCATCAAAAAGAGTGTCTTATTTCTACTTCCGGCGCTCCTCACCGTCATGGTAAGCTGTGAGCTGGACAGAGAACCGGAAACCGTTCTCGCCGACAACACCTTCTGGAAGAGTGAGACTGACCTACGTGGCGCCTGCAACAAACTCTATGTCGACCTGCCAGGTTTCAATCATGACAGACGCGCTGACGACATCGTCGGCAGTTCGCCCAACTCTACCTCTAATGGCAACTGGAGCGTTCCCGCCACTTCCGGCGAGTGGACAGACCCCTACAACAAAATTGGTGTCTGCAACAATATCATCACCAAAGCAAAGGCTGCCAGTCTGAGCGACAACCAGAAAAACAGATGGATAGGCGAAGCGCGTTTCTTCAGAGCATTCCACTATTTCGACCTGGTCAAAAAATACGGCGACGTGCCTCTCGTGCTGAAAGCTTTCGACTCGACCGAAGACCCAGACATCAAGATGGGAAGATCGTCTCGTGAGGAAGTCATCCAGCAATGCTATGAGGACCTGCGCTTTGCAGAGCAATGGCTGCCCGACATCGACGAGGTGAGCAGTGCCACTGAGTGGGGACGGGTCTCCAAGTCGGCCGCACAGGGTCTCATGTCACGCATCGCGCTCTATGAGGGCACTTTCATCAAGTATCACGCGCTCAACACCGGCGACAGCCGTGCACATCTCAAAATCTGTATCGACGCCGCCCAGCGTCTCATCAGCAGTGGAAAACACGCGCTGTATCCCGACTTCCAAAAGTTGTTCTACTTCGACGGTGAGGGCCGCCAGAACAAGGAGAATGTCTTTGTCAAGGTCTATGGACCAAATGGAGCCGGTGCCACCATCACTCATGGCAATTCCCGCCAGTTGGAAAATGCCGTCAGCGTGACCCGTCAGGCCATCAACCAGTTCCTCTGTACGGATGGACTGCCCATCGAGAAGAGCCCCCTGGCTGTTGTCCCCGAGACCAAATACGATGATGTGTTCACCGACCGCGACCCGCGTCTGGCCATGACCATCTACCACACCCAGGAAGAGGCCTATAAGGGCGGCTATATCCCATTCAGCAATCAGCATGGCTATGGATATGGCATCAAGAAAGGGTTCATGTTGGATGAATGGACGACCAACAGCAAGGAGACCGTCGACAAGATGATCATCCGCTATGCAGAGGTGCTCCTCAACTATGCCGAGGCACTCTACGAGTACAACGGCAACATCACCGATGCCCAACTTGACCAGACCGTGAATGCCATCCGCTCACGCGCTGGCTTTACAGCAAGGCTCACCA
This sequence comes from uncultured Prevotellaceae bacterium, assembly GCA_902780635.1. Taxonomy (GTDB): domain Bacteria; phylum Bacteroidota; class Bacteroidia; order Bacteroidales; family Bacteroidaceae; genus Prevotella. The sequence continues at coordinate 6,424 of CACZGH010000018.1, read as the reverse complement.
ATGACTTTGCGTCACAAAACGGCCTGAACATGTTGGAGGAGATACGCCGTGAGCGCCTCGTGGAGTTCATCGACGAAGGTATCAGATACAACGACATCATCCGCTGGAAGACAGCAGAGAAAGTACTGCCCGTGTGCATACTCGGACTGAAATACAGCGAAGCCGACACCAGCACCAAACGTGAGGACATACAGGCTCGTCTGACCACCGAGGGCGGTATGTTCAAAGGAAAGAAAGTGACCGACCAGGCCGACATCTATGTCATAGAAGATGCCGCTACCCGCTCCTTCAATCCCTCTCGTGATTATTTTTATCCCATTCCAACTTATGAGATAGCCACCTCAGACGGCAGTGTGGTACAAAATCCCGGCTGGAATTGAAAGGTGTGACAATGATATACTAACAGAAAAAGAAAATGATTATGAAAACATATTTGATCAGACACATGGGACTCTTGTTCCTGTCTTGTTTATGCATTTCTCTTGCTTCATGCAGCGACGACGAATGGGGCAATGACAATGAAGAGAAAAGAAACGAGTTCTTCTTTGGATTCCAAGACTGGGGAAACCTCAAGAACAATGTGACCTACACAGTCGCCCAGGGCAGCACTGTGGAAATTCCGGTCCAGTTCTGGTGTGAAGGCACCCGCAGTTTTGATGCTGAGGCGTTCTATTATGTAGACAGCAAACTGGCTTTAGGCACCGACTACCAGGTAGTCGACATCAACGGCAGTACATTACAGCCCGATGGCAACGGCGCATTCGTCATGAAGTGGGACCTCAAGTCTGCCGACACGACCAACAACCACAGAATCCAGAACATCTGCATCAAGGCCCTGAACGGCAACAAAGGTGACATCACACTGCTCACCTTCAATCCCAATGACAAAGACGACAAGGGGGCACTCAACATCTCCAACGCCTACACCCCCAACAACCTCACCCCTCAATACGAGGTGCATGCCTTTACCCAGAATTACAAAGTCAAAGTAACCATCAAGTAGTATTCTGACCTATGAAGAGGTTTTTGGTCATCATATTCACCTCCTTGGCTTCTGTCACAGCCATCCACGCGCAGTCTATCTGGAACCTGTCGCATCTGGCAAGTGTGAAAGAAGCATTGGATAAGCCCGTCTATGCAACTGCTTTCAGGCAGTTGCAAGACGAGGCGGACCTCTTGATGGAGAAAGAACCTGTCTCGGTGGTGACAAAGGAGCCGACTCCTGTCAGTGGCGACAAGCACGACTACATGAGCCTCTCCCGCTATTTCTGGCCAGACCCGACCAAGGCAGACGGGCTTCCGTACATCGTCCGTGACGGGCTGTCCAATCCAGAACTTGAGAAGTATGACCGCAACAAGCTCTCGGCCATGGCGACAGCCGTCACCACGCTGTCATTGGCCTGGTACTTCAGCGGAAATGAGGCTTATGCCCGTCGCGCCGTCGAATGGCTCAAGGTGTGGTTCCTCAACAAGGACACGCGGATGAACCCCAACCTCAACTATGCCCAAATCGCACCAGGACAGTATGAGGGTCGCGGACGTTGCTATGGGGTCATCGACTCCTATTCCTTTGTAGAGATGCTCGAAGGGGTCCAATTGCTGCAGTCGTCTCCATCGTTTAGCAAGAAAGACCAAAAGGCGTTGCGCGCATGGTTTTCCAAATTCCTCACATGGCTCCTCACCAGCAAGCAAGGTATGGAGGAAGGGCAGCAGAAAAACAACCATGCCATCGCCTACGACACGCAAGTCATCGCCTATGCCCTCTACGTCGGCGACAAAGCACAGGCAGAGAAGCTAATCAGGGAGTTCCCCGCCAAACGCATCTATACGCAGATCATGCCTGATGGCCGCCAGCCTCAGGAACTGCGTCGCACTTTGGCTTTCGGCTATTCACAGTACAATCTCAGCCACATGATTGACATCATCCAGATAGGGCGGAAGATGAACATCCATCTCGACGATTCCATCTCTGCCAGTGGCAGCAGTTTCTATCGCGGTGTCGACTTCCTGCTTCCTTATGTGGGATGCCGTGTGGAGAAATGGCCGTATCAGCAAATCAGAGAGTGGGATTACAAACAAAATGAGTTTTGCAAAGACCTCTACCGCGCATGGCTGCTACGCCCATCAAGAACCGATTACAAACGCATCTCCTGCCAACACCTCGTCAAAGATTTCTCCGACCGCTTCTTCCTCCTCTACTTTGTCCCTGAGACCTACGACCATGCCTTTGCCCGCGCTGCGGCGCAGCTGCGCTACCAGCTGCAATGTGTGAAAGAGGCACGGTCGAAAGCGAAAGACAAGTCCAAAATCATGCCACGATGTGAGGAAAAGGACGGAAGCCTCAGACTGGTCGGTGAAAGAGACTGGTGCTCGGGGTTCTTCCCTGGTGAGTTGTGGATGATGTATCAATACAGCAAGGAGAGATACTGGCGCCAGCAGGCTGTGAGCAACACCTGGCTCATCGAGAACATCAAGGACTACACGGGATCGCACGACCTGGGCTTCATGATGAACAATTCCTTCGGCAATGCCTATCGGCTCACAGGCGAGGAGTCTTTCCGCGATGTGCTGCTCCAGTCAGCCCGAAGCCTGGCCTCACGATACAACGAGAAAGTGGGCTGCATCAGGTCCTGGAGCTGGGGCACCCCCGACCGGTGGAAGTTTGCCGTCATCATCGACAATATGATGAATCTGGAACTCTTGTTCGAGGCGTCCCTCCTCACCGACAACAAGAAATACTATGACATCGCTGTCAGCCATGCGAAGAAGACGCTCCAGAATCATTTCCGTCCCGACTACTCCTCCTACCATGTGGTGGACTATGACCCTGAGACGGGTGAGGTCATCAAGCGCCTCACGCACCAAGGGTTTGCCGACGAGAGCATATGGAGCAGAGGACAAGCCTGGGGACTGTATGGCTTCACCATGAGCTATCGCTACACCAAAGACGAGTCATTCCTCCGGCAGGCCTGCCATATCGCTGATTTCTTCTTCTCACAGCCCAACCTCCCAGCCGACATGATCCCATACTGGGATATGCGCGACCCGTCCATCAACACCGAGAAGACAGTTGCGCGCGACGCTTCTGCCGCCGCCATCTTTGCCTCAGGTCTCTATGAGTTGGCTCAGTATGTCAGCAAGGAAGACGCCAGCCGATATCTCGCCATTGCCGACAAGATACTCGACAGTCTGGTAGCTGACTACCAAGCCGATACGCAAACACATCAGGGATTCCTATTGCTTCATTCCACAGGCAACCATCCTGCCAATGATGAGATAGACGTTCCCATCAACTATGCAGACTACTATTATCTAGAGGCTTTGACACGACAAAAAGCCAGGTCACAGCAGAATGAATAATTTCCCCGGGGGGATGCAGGCATCACCGATGGTGATGATGATGAACATGGCACACAAACATACTTGGTTATTTTAGGTTAGGTTATTAGGTTGATTATTTTTGTTCATCTTCTCATCCCCCCTCTTTTCGGCCGGTCGTTAACTAAACCATCATCTCATGACTCCTACCCAATCTATCCATCAGACTTCTGATATGGCATCCATGCTCATATCCTGTTTCATCTCACTGTTCATATCCGTCAATGCCCATGCCACGGAAAGGCATCGCATTGCCAGCGGATGGCAATTCATCCGACAGGACATGGCAAACATCTGGGAGGTGCGCCGGCCAGTCCAGGCCGGGAAGCCAGAAAGCGTACCACGCTGGCAGGAGGTCACACTCCCCCACTGCTTCAACGCTGTCGACGCTGTCGACCCCGACATCCCCTATTATCAAGGCATTGGCTGGTACCGCACCGACCTTCATGTGGTGAACCCCTATCCCCAAGGTCATACATTTCTCGAATTTGAGGGATGCGGACAGAAGACGGAAGTCTATCTGGGCACAGAGAAAATCGCCTCTCATATAGGAGGATATGATTGCTGGCAAGTGGAGATATCTGAGCAGGGCAACGGGTCGCTTCCTTTATCCATCCGTTGTGACAACAGCCGCGACGTGGAACTCATTCCTTCAGACATGTCCGACTTCAACCTTTACGGAGGTCTATACCGTCATGTCAATCTGGTCTATCAACCCCACTGTTTCATCAGAGATGTCAGGATACAGACTGCTGATGATGAAGTGATCATTGATCCACGTCTCGAAGATGCCAACCCTCAGACACAACTCCTTGTCAACATCTACGACCCCAAAGGCAAGCTGATCATCAGCAACCAGAAAGAGGCTTCATCAGAAAAACTGACATTCCAATTCAAAATCAAGTGTCCTCAGTTGTGGAGTCCGCAAAACCCGTCTCTCTACACCTGTGAGGTGATCGCCGATCATCACGGCATCCAGTCTATAGAGCGCAAGCACTTTGGTTTCCGCTCTTTTGAGTTCCGAAAGGGAGGGGGCTTCTACCTCAACGGTAGCCGGCTGCTACTGCGGGGCACGCACCGACATGAAGACCACGCTGGTGTGGGAGCGGCCCTGACTGACGAGATGGTGACACGCGAACTATTACAGATCAAAGACATGGGAGCCAATTTCATCCGGCTCGGACATTACCAGCAGTCAGACCGTGTGCTGCACCTCTGCGACTCTCTCGGCATCCTGGTCTGGGAGGAGATCCCCTGGTGTCGTGGTGGACTTGGTGGCGACTCCTACAAGGCCCAGGCTCGGCGTATGCTGACTTCCATGATACGAAGGCATCACCATCATCCCAGCGTCATCTTATGGGGCTTGGGCAATGAGAACGACTGGCCTGGCGACTTCCCCGACTTTCAGAAAGACAGTATCAGGGCTTTCATGTCCGAACTGAACGCCCTGGCTCACCAGACGGACCCGACCCGGCTCACCACCATCCGCCGCTGTGACTTCTGCAGTGACATCGTCGATGTCTACAGCCCGAGCATCTGGGCTGGTTGGTACAGCCGGCATTTTACCGACTATCGGGAGATAACCGAACAAGCCATCAGTCGCTATGACCGCTTCTTCCATGCTGAATGGGGCGGCGACAGTCATGCCCGGCGCCACCAAGAATACCCTTCTGCAGATGGCAAAATGCCCGAAGACATCGTGGCGGGCGACAAAAACGGCGACTGGTCTGAGACCTATATCGTGAGATTGTTTGACTGGCACCTGAAAGAGCAGGCTCAAATCAAAAATCTGACTGGGACCGCTTTTTGGACCTTCAAAGATTTCTCCACGCCCCTGCGTCCTGACAATCCCATACCCTACGTCAACCAGAAGGGTGTCGTCGAGCGTGACGGGACGCCGAAAGAGAGTTTCTATGTGTTCAAGTCCTATTGGTCATCCAACCCCGTGCTTCACATCTATGGCCACACGTGGCCCATCAGATGGGGAGAAGCCGACGAGGAGAAGGAGATCCTTGTTTATAGCAACCTCCCTCAGGTGGAACTTTTCCTGAATGGACAATCTCAAGGTATCCGCCGGCATCAAATCCAGGACTATCCAGCCCAAGGGTTCCACTGGAAAGTAAAGCTCAAAGAAGGCGTGAACACCCTACGTGCCGTCTCTGGAGAAATGACAGACGAAATCACGGTAGAGTACCAGACCGCCAAATGGGAGGCACCCGACCATGTGACACTGACAAAAGAAGAGGAAAACGAGAACTACATCTTGCTGAAAGCACAGTTGTACGACCACCATGGCGTCCGCTGTCTAGATGCAGCCAATCGCATCTCATTCTCCATAGCAGGCGAAGGTCAGTTGCTCGACAATTTAGGCACAAGCACCGGCACCCGCAAAATACAAGCATACAATGGATATGCACTCATTCGCATTCAAAAGCATGGGAAATGTGCAGTAGGTGCCACAGCGGAGGGTGTGCCACATTCTGATTTGATCATACTCTGAACCAATATTAGTTGGTGGTGTAATGTAAAATATGTTTTTTGTGCTTGATTCTATTTAAACCGAAAAATAGACAAAAAAATGAAAAGTCGAAACTCCAATTTGCTTAACGTTATAAAATTTTACCTATTTTATGTTTCAATAGTTCTAATAGCTACCCCTCTTGGCGTGTATCTGATTTCTTTTTTGTCGGAAAAATATTTATTCGGACGGAGTGTTTCTTTTGAGCTAATTTTAAAAAACAATGTCCTTGACGACGTCATTCTTATATTGGGAAACCTGCTCATAATAATACTATTCATTAAAAAGGGATATACCAATGTCAACAAATCTTGCTGTAGGACGGCAATAGCATCTTTTGACAAAGGGTTGTTTTTATGGATATTGATATTGGAACTTTCGGCTATACTTCCATTTAACCTTTTCGTTGCTATCCTTGATTTCGGCGACTATGCCACCGCCACTTCTGATAGTGCGCTGAGCGTAGCCTCGATTGTCGGTATATGCTTGCTGGCGCCGTTTGCCGAAGAACTGGTTATGCGTGGTGGT
>CACZGH010000017.1 GCA_902780635.1 uncultured Prevotellaceae bacterium | reverse complement strand
ATTAACAAAAGAGTTAAGTACGAAGAGCCGTGTGATGGGAGACTGTCAAGCACGGTTCCGTGAGAAGGGAGGGTGAAAGTCCCTCCACTTACTCGACCATGTGATTTCTCCTTTTTATCATCAGCAAGAGTCACGTTGTCATTTTATTTTGGTCCTAATTTTTTATAAAACAACCACCATGAAGATCAAAACACTCACCCTCTGCTTCTTCGCAGCATGTTCTTTACAAATGAATGCCCAGTATCTTGAGCATATTTATGACTATATAGAAAACACCTCTGTCTATGAGGAGAATCAAGAGGAAGGACATGCCTACTATCTGGCCGACCAGCATCTCTCGCTCAATGGAAACTGGCGTTTCTTCTTCGCCAACACACCAGAAGAGGTGCCGCAAAACTTCTTTGCGACTAACTTCAAAGATAGCAAGTGGCGTACCATCAAGGTGCCAAGTAACTGGGAGATGGAGGGGTATGGAGACGCTCTCTTCCGAAATGTGGCTGCTCCGTTTAAGGCTAATCCTCCTTTAGTGCCAAGAGAATACAACCCGACTGGCGCATATCGAAAAACATTCACTATCCCTTCAACATGGCAAGGGCAACAGATATTCCTACGTATGGAAAAGACCCAAAGCGCCTCGTTCGTATGGATCAATGGTCAACAGGTGGGGTATAATGAAGGTGGTCAGGAACCGGCAGAGTATGACGTGACGCCATACGTACGCACGGGAAAAAACACGTTGGCTGTATGTGTGGTGAAATATAGTGATGGTTACTATCTTGAAGGACAGGACTATTGGCGCCTGGCAGGCATCTTCGACGATGTGACTCTTTATGCCACACCTAAGACGAGGCTGTTCGACTGGTTTGTCACCACAGATCTTGATGACAACTACAAGGATGCCACGCTCAAAGTGAATGTGGATGTGAAAAAATATGAGGACACTCGCAGTACGTACACTGTACGTGCCACACTGACCGACTCGAAAGGCAACCAAGTGAAAGAGATGCTTTCTGACCATTTCACGATGGATGGTAAGGGAAAGAAATCACTCCAATTTTCTTCCTTGATCTCTAATCCAGACAAATGGACTTGTGAGACCCCGGTCCTCTACCAACTCAAACTTGAACTTCTCAACGAGTCGGGGAGTGTTATACAGCAGATAAGCAGCAAGATGGGCTTCAAGGAAACAGAAATCAGGCATCAGACGTTCTACCTCAACGGACAACCCATCAAAGTGAATGCCGTCAACACTCATATGCAACACCCCGAATGGGGCCATGTCATGAACGAAGAAACCATCCGAAAAGACATGGAGATACTCAAGCAGCATAATTTCAATGCCGTGCGCACCTCGCACTATCCTCCTGTCAATAAGTATCTCGAACTGGCTGATGAGTACGGCTTGTATATCATCGACGAGACAGGCGACGAGGCGCACGCCACAGAATATATCTCCAACGACGAGAAGTTCCTGCCCATGTATCAGGAACGTGTGCGCCAGATGGTGCTTCGAGACCGCAACCACCCCTGCATCTTGTTTTGGAGTGCAGGCAATGAGAGTGGTGAGGGACCGCTTATCACGGAGGTGGTCAAAGAGGGGAAGAGGTATGACCCGACACGCTATTTTATGTATGGTGGCAATGCATACGCTCATCCAGGAGAGGACATCATCGGACCGCGCTATCCCACGCCCTACGAACTGGAGATGAATACAGCCATGGTGCCTGAGACGGAAGACCCTCGGCCGTCGTTCATGGATGAATATCTCTCAGTGGCAGGTAATGCCGGCGGTGGATTGGACGAATACTGGGAAGTCATTCGTCGGCATCCACGACTGATGGGTGGTGCCATTTGGGATTTTGTCAATCCAGGCCTCACAGAACATATCCGTCCATTGACCGACAGCTCACCCTTCAACACGCCTGTCCATCTCATGGGAAATGCAAAAGTAGTAAAAGGGGTGTTACAACTTAGTGGACACGATGAGTGGGTGGAAGTGTATCGAAGCAAAAACGTTGAATTGTCAGGGAAAGCACTGACCATTAGTTTTGACGTCAAACCGGGGCCACTGAGCGGAACATATGAGGGGGCTCCCTATGTGACAAAAGGTAATACACAATTTGGCGTAGTGCAGAAAGAAAGTGACAAAATACAATTTTATCTGCACTCCGGTGTAAAACATGCACTCACTGTAGATTTGCCCGCCGACTGGATAGGCAAGTGGCATCACGTGACAGCATCATGGGACGGCAAGGAGATGAAACTCTTCATCGACGGACAACTGAAAGGCACAGAGTCAACGGTCTCAAAAGAACCCAATAACAACCGTCGTGGTGGTTACTGGGGTGGTGACCGAGGGGGTGAAAGAGGCATCCTGAGCAATTTCCCATATCCCATCAATATCGGCCGATTCGCAGGTAACCATGCACAAGACCCTCAGACCATCTACACAGCCGACGCTGAGATGGACAATGTGGCGATCTATGACAAGTGCTTGGCCGATGGGGAAGGACGCGCAGAAGACGCTGTACTCTATCTCACGTTCGACAGCAATGGCGACGTAGGAACTTTCTATACAATTGGTGGAAACATGCGCACATACGGCTGCATCTGGCCCGACCGTACGGTACAACCTGAGATGAAACAGATGAAATGGACCACGCAACCCGTCAGTATTCGTCTGATCAATAGTGAGACTGGAGAGGTGGAGGTGACGAACAGGCTGTTCTTCACTGATTTGTCTCAATATGCTTCGCACTGGGCATTGATGGCCGACAACCAAGTCGTGGATGAGGGCGACATCCAGTTCTCTACTGCTCCACAGCAGTGTCAGGTGGTGCGTATACCATATCGCAAACCCACCATTATGCCAGGCAAGGAATATCGTCTCTTGATCAGTTCATCTCTGAAGAAAGACGAAATATGGGCAAAGGCCGGCCATGAGGTGGCATGGAATCAGCTGGAACTCTCGTCATGGAACATACCTGCTTCTGATCCTCAGTTGACTTGCAAAAATATCAGTACAAAGGAAGACGACAAGCAAATCAGGATCAGTGGAGAGGGGTTCTGCTATATCATCAGCAAGGAGACTGGCAACCTCGAACAGATAGAGATCGGTGGAAAGTCCCTGCTTATGTCACCCCTCACATTCAACCTCTGGCGTGCTCCTCTAGCCAATGAGTTTGACTCATGGGATGCCTTCCGTGTCAACGGTGGCTATGCTGAAGGGTTTGGAAATATGGTGTCCACTTTGTTCTATTCGAAGGGGGTGAACCAGTTGCGCGTCCGTCCAGCAGCTGTGCAACTTACACAAAACACTTATGAAACGACCGTCACAGTCAGCCAGTTGGTACAGGTTGGCGCATCGTCATACGGGGCGCTCGACTTGTATATACAAGGGGTGCAACTGGCGGGATTCACCATCGACTATACCTACAGTTTCTATGACGACGGTACCGTCAAGATTCACAATCATCTAAGTCCGCAGGGCAGATTGCCGGAGGTGCTGCCACGAATCGGCTTCACCACCTCTGTGGCAAAGGAGTTTGACCACATCACATGGTATGGACGTGGACCAGAGGAAAACTATCCTGACCGCAAGACTGGCTATCAGATAGGCATTTGGACCAAGGATGTCGCCGACATGTACGAGCCTTATCTCTTGCCGCAAGACCACGCACTGCGTACCGACAACAGGTTTGTACAACTGTTGGACAAGGATGGGAGAGGGGTGCAGATTTCCATGAACGAACCCTTCAATTTCAATGCTTATCAGTTCTCAACGGACAATCTCACCAAGAGTCAGTTCACCTATCAGTTACAGCCACTCACGGACCGCTACACGCTCAATCTTGACTACAACACCACTGGCGTAGGTTGCACGTGTGTCTATGTGCTCGATGGATACAGGGTAAAACCAGAAACGTATGACAGAGTGATCACCATCTGTCCCAAGAAATAATAAACTGAAATATCGCTTTCACTCAACTTCAAGGAGTTTCAGGAGTTCAGGAGTTCAGGAGTTCAGGAGTTTCAAGAGCTTAGGAGTTCAGGAGTCAGGAGTTACAGGAGTTCAGACAATAGTCCGAATACCACTCGTTAGGTTCAACGGTTGACATCTGTGGTAATGTCTGAACTCCTGCAACTCCTAAACTCCTGAACTCCTATACTTCTGCACTCCTCTCAACATAAGTTGAGAAAGCAAATCATCAATTGTCAAATTCAGGTAATTGTGTCTGCGTGTTGAGAGCCATTTTCTGATCGTTGTTCATATAGATATTGTAGGTGGCATTTTGGATTCCATCCTTCACTTTGGTGTATGCCACAGCACATTCATCAGAGAATGAGTGCAAGTAGTTCTTGGCTGTCGTAGTCAACTGCGCTGCTGAGATGATGCGGTCTCTGTCGTGCGTATCAACAGTGACGTCTATGATGGTGAGAACCAATCCAATGAAAGTGAGGAGGAGAAGCTTTGACAATTTCATGATTTAATAGTTTTGGTGGTGATTTATTTTCTTTTATTATTCTCTAGTCATCAATAAGCCTTATAGGTTACTTTTGACATTGCAAAGTTAAATCTGCTTCTATCACGTCACAGCTATTTTCGTGTATTTCACCTCACTTCGTTGCGACACCTATACCCATTTGCGACAAACAGGATAGAGGCTCAAATAATCTGTCGTATTTGAAGGGCAGCATTCACTCATGTATAGGTGACCTCGTTAAGCAGATTCTCTTCTCATACCTTCCAATCCTTTTAAAAACTCCACTGTCGCAAAAACTTTTTCACTATTTTGACGAATGTTTCATTTTTTTTATATAATTTTGTGGCGTTATGAATTGATAGTATTTTCAAAAGCTATTTCTTTATTCAATACATACAATATGGCAAATGTTATTAAGTTACGTAAAGGCTTAGACATTAACCTGAAAGGAAAGGCTGCCGCAACATGCGTGACCGTGAAACCGAAAGGTGATTTCGCTTTGATACCAGACGATTTCACAGGTCTCACACCAAAGGTGGTCGTCCGTGAGGGGGATACTGTCCAGGCTGGGGATGCATTGTTTGTCAACAAGAAATTCCCTGATGTAAGCTTTGCCTCTCCCGTTAGCGGCACTGTTTCGGCCGTGGTGAGAGGTGAGCGTAGAAAGCTACTTTGCGTCAAAGTGACCCCTGATGCCAAACAAGTGTACAGGGACTTTGGCAAAAAGGATGTCAGCAAGATGAATGGTGAAGCTGTCTGCGAGGCCATCGTCAAGGCGGGACTGTTTGGCTATATCGACCAACTGCCTTACGCCGTTTGTACGACCCCTGACACCAAACCCAAAGCTATCTTTGTCAGTGCGTTCAGAGACATGCCTCTCGCCGCCGACTTCAATGTGGAGTTGGAAGGCAATGAGGAGGCTTTCCTGACCGGTCTGCAGGCTCTTTCGAAAATGGCTAAAACTTATCTGGGTATCAACCCAGGCCAGTCCTCGGGCGCTTTGGGCAAGATGAAGGACGTGGAGACAACCGTGTTCGATGGTCCTTGCCCTGCCGCCAACGTCAGTGTGCAGGTCAACCATCTTGCACCCGTCAACAAAGGGGAGACGGTATGGACCGTAGACCCGATGGCCGTTATTTTCATCGGACGACTCTTCCTTACAGGCAAAGTCGATTTGAGCAAACGCATAGCGGTGGCAGGAAGTGAGATGAAGTCACCTTGCTATGTCGAAGTGAAAGTGGGACAGCCCCTCAAGGAAATCTTGGCCGACCAACTGCGCACCACAGAACATGTGCGTGTGATCAATGGCAACCCACTCACCGGAAGACTCTCTTCCGTCAATGATTATGTCGGGGCTCACACCTCAGAGGTGACCGCCATTCCTGAGGGTGACAACCGCGATGAGATGTTTGGTTGGATCATGCCACGCTTCAATGAGTTCTCAGCCAACCGCAGTTATTTCTCTTGGCTGTGCGGAAAGAAGGAGTACACCCTCGACGCTCGTGTCAAAGGCGGAGAGCGCCATATGATCATGAGTGGTGAGTACGACCGTGTCGTTCCGATGGACATCTATCCCGAATACCTGGTCAAGGCGATTATCGCTGGAGACATCGACAAGATGGAGCAACTCGGCATCTATGAGGTGGCGCCACAGGACTTTGCTGTGGCTGAATTCGTCGATTCTTCAAAACTCGAACTGCAGCGGATTGTGCGCGAGGGTCTTGACATGTTGAGAAAAGAAAATGCATAATTCACCGTAAATCAAGAAGAGATGTCATTAAGAAACTATTTGGACAAAATAAAGCCTTCTTTTGAGGAGGGAGGCAAACTGCATGCGTTCAGGAGCGTGTTCGATGGCTTTGAGACGTTCTTGTATGTCCCCAATACGACATCCAAGAGCGGAGCACATATCCACGACGCGATTGACTCCAAACGCATCATGAGCATAGTGGTCATCGCTTTGATGCCAGCCATGCTGTTTGGCATGTACAATGTAGGATACCAGAATTATCTCGAAGCTGGCACACTGGCCGAGGCAGGCTTTTTCAGTATTTTCTTCTATGGTTTCCTCGCAGTACTGCCCAAAATCTTGGTCAGCTACATCGTAGGTCTCTCCATCGAGTTCGCATGGGCGCAGTGGAAAGGAGAGGAAATACAGGAGGGGTACCTGGTGTCAGGTATCATCATACCGCTCATTGTACCCATCAATTGCCCCTTGTGGATCCTGGCCGTTGCTTGTGCGTTTGCCGTGATTTTCGCCAAGGAAATCTTCGGTGGTACGGGCATGAATATCTTTAATGTCGCACTCATTACCCGTGCGTTCCTCTTCTTCTCCTATCCACAGAAGATGAGTGGCGACACGGTATGGATTGCCACCGACAAAATTTTCGGATTAGGCAATACGCTGCCCGACGGCTTCACCGCTGCCACACCATTGGGGCAGATTGGACAAGGCTCCGAAGTCACCGCTTCGATGTGTGACATGATTACAGGCTTCATACCTGGATCCATTGGCGAGACCAGCGTTATCGCTATTGCCATTGGAGCTGTTATCCTGCTCTGGACGGGTATTGCCTCATGGAAGACCATGTTTAGCGTATTTGTGGGTGGAGCACTGACAGCTATGCTGTTCTCTGCTACTGGCATGACACAGATTCCTTTCTACGAGCATCTGATTCTGGGCGGCTTTGCATTCGGTGCTGTGTTCATGGCTACCGACCCCGTCACCAGCGCACGCACCGAGTGTGGCAAGTATGTTTATGGATTCCTGATCGGTGTCATGGCCATCGTCATCCGTGTGATGAACCCTGGCTATCCCGAGGGCATGATGCTGGCCATCCTGCTGATGAACATGTTTGCACCGCTCATCGACTACTGTGTCGTACAGCGTAATATCTCGAAGAGAATGAACCGTTTAACCCCTAAAAACTGACACACTATGGCAAATGAGAAACAAAAGGGTTTGAACACGAACTCCAATATATACACCATCGTGTATTCAGCGATACTGGTGGTCATCGTGGCGTTTCTGCTGGCTTTCGTCTTCCAGGCTCTGAAAGACCGTCAGGATGCCAATGTGGCCCTCGACAAGAAAAAACAGGTGCTCTACTCGCTCAACATACGTGGGTTGGATGATGAAGCTGCCGCTGCCAAATATAAAGAGGTGGTGAAAAGTGACGATGTCCTCGGTGACAATGGCGTGATTGTCAAAATCGAGACCAAGGACAATGAGTCCTATGGCTTCAAACTCAACAGCGCTGACTATAAGGAGGGAAAACTCGCCGTCTATCAATGTGATATCGATGGCGCCACCAAATGGGTCATACCGGTTTATGGTATGGGTCTTTGGGGACCCATCAGCGGATATATCGCACTTGACGATGACTTCCAGACCGTCTTCGGCGCCTATTTCAACCATGAGGGTGAGACCGCTGGTCTGGGCGCAGAGATCAAGGACAGCCAGGCTTGGCAGGAGAAGTTTATCGGCAAGAAACTTTTCGCCGAAGGTTCTGATGACATCGCGTTGTCTGTGGAGAAAAACGTCACCGACCCCACCACACAGGTCGATGCCGTCACGGGTGCCACACTCACATCCAATGGTGTGCGTGACATGCTGAAGGACTGCCTTGGCAAATACAAAGCATTTTTCAAAGTAAATCAAAAGGAGGAATAAAGATATGAGTAAACTGTTTTCAAAAGAGAACAATGAGGCGTTTCTGAAACCGCTCAACCTGGATCATCCTATTCTTATTCAGGTACTTGGTATCTGTTCCGCCTTGGCCGTCACTTCACAACTGAAGCCGGCGATCGTCATGGGACTGGCTGTCACCATCATCACAGCCTTCTCCAACGTTATCATCTCGACCATCCGAAAAACAATCCCTAACAGAATTCGTATCATCGTGCAACTGGTGGTTGTGGCGGCGCTGGTGACCATCGTCAGCCAGATACTCAAGGCCTTTGCATACGATGTGAGCGTACAGCTTTCCGTCTACGTCGGACTCATCATCACCAACTGTATCCTGATGGGACGACTGGAGGCGTTTGCCATGATGAACAAACCTTGGCCAAGCTTCCTCGACGGTGTGGGCAACGGACTGGGCTATGCCATGATACTCGTGATTGTGGGCGGTGTCAGAGAACTCTTAGGACGTGGCTCTTTACTGGGATTCCAACTCATCCCACAGAGCGTATACGATGCAGGATATATGAACAATGGTATGATGACAATGCCTGCCATGGCACTGATACTCGTAGGATGTGTCATATGGGTGCACAGAGCATATTTTTATAAGGAGGAGAAATAACGATGGAACATTTAGTTAGCTTATTTTTCAGGTCGATTTTTGTCGACAACATGATCTTCGCTTTCTTCCTCGGCATGTGCTCTTTCCTCGCCGTGTCGAAGAATGTGAAAACATCACTCGGACTGGGTATGGCAGTCACTTTCGTGCTCCTCGTCACCGTGCCCGTAGACTATCTGCTGCAGACAAAGGTATTAGGCCCCGACTGCCTCATCGAGGGGGTCGACCTCTCTTACCTGAGCTTCATCCTCTTCATCGCAGTCATCGCCGGCATCGTCCAACTCGTAGAGATGACCGTCGAGAAGTATTCTCCTTCACTCTATGCCGCGCTGGGCATCTTCTTGCCGCTTATCGCTGTCAACTGTGCCATTATGGGTGCCTCGCTCTTTATGCAGCAGCGCATCAATCTCGATCCGTCCAGTTCACAGTACATCGGCAGCCTGCTCGATGCCGTGGTCTATGCCATCGGTAGCGGTATCGGATGGACCCTCGCCATCGTTGCTATGGGTGCTATCCGCGAGAAAATGGAGTACAGCGATGTGCCAGAGCCGCTCAAGGGCTTGGGCATCACTTTCATTACGGTAGGCCTCATGGCCATGGCCATGATGTGTTTCTCTGGTCTTAACATTTAATTAAAAGGAGGTTGATTTTATGGGACAATTCATATTTGCTAGTATTGGAGTATTTCTCATCACGATTCTCCTTTTGGTCATCATTCTGCTTGTTGCGAAAAAGTATCTCTCGCCAAGTGGCAATGTCAATATTCTTATCAACGGTGAGAAAACCATCTCGGTGGGGCAGGGCAGTAGCCTGATGACAACCCTCAACGAGAATGGCATCTTCCTTCCTTCTGCTTGTGGCGGAAAGGCATCTTGTGGTCAGTGTAAAGTGCAGGTGCTCGAAGGTGGAGGTGAGATTCTCGACTCAGAGAGACCGCATTTCACACGCAAGCAGATCAAAGAACACTGGCGTCTAGGATGTCAGTGCAAGGTCAAGGGCGACCTCAAGATCAAAGTGCCGGAGAGCGTACTCGGCGTGAAGGAGTGGGAGTGTACCGTCATCTCCAACAAAAACGTGTCGAGCTTCATCAAGGAGTTTATCGTCGCACTGCCTCCGGGAGAGCATATGGACTTTATTCCAGGATCCTATGCGCAGATCAAGATACCGGCATACGACTGCATCGACTATGACAAAGACTTCGACAAAGAGGATATCGGACCCGATTACCTGCCGTCATGGGAGAGATTCAATATCTTCTCGCTCAAGGCTCACAACCCTGTTGACACCATCAGGGCGTACTCTATGGCCAACTATCCCGCTGAGGGTGACCGTATCACACTGACCGTGCGTATCGCCACCACACCGTTTAAGCCAAAACCAGAGGTGGGATTCATGGACGTGCCGACAGGTATCGCTTCATCCTATATCTTCTCACGCAAACCGGGCGACAAGGTGATCATGAGTGGACCTTATGGCGATTTCCATCCCATCTTCGACTCCAAGAAGGAGATGATATGGGTGGGTGGTGGAGCCGGTATGGCACCGCTGCGCGCACAGATCATGCACATGACCAAGACGCTCAATACTCGTGACCGCGAGATGCACTTCTTCTATGGAGCGCGTGCTCTGGTCGAGGCTTTCTTCGTCGAAGACTTCCTCGAGCTGGAGAAGGAATTCCCCAACTTCCATTTCCACCTCGCTCTCGACCGTCCTGACCCCGCAGCCGACAAAGCAGGGGTGAAATACACAGCGGGATTTGTACATCAGGTGATGTATGAAACCTATCTGAAAGATCATGAGGCGCCTGAGGATATAGAATACTACATGTGCGGTCCTGGCCCAATGTCGAAGGCCGTACAAGGGATGCTCGATTCTCTCGGCGTAGATCCTGAAAGTATCATGTTCGACAATTTTGGATAAAACGACAAAGCGGGGGGAATATCATCTCCCCGCTTTAGTTTCTTTAGGTGGGTTCTATCACTTACAGAATACTGCCTTTTTTCAATCAGAATTATAAACAACGCACCTTAACAAAAGTTGTGCAAGATGAATCTTAACCTCACCTCTACTATTTCGATGCCTGAGCACAAACTGCGTCGGGAAGTCATCGAACTATGCCGTCTGACCGGCAAACCCCTCCTGAAGTTATCCACCAAAGATTATGTTGAGAACGGAATGAGGCATTGGGTGGAACAATTTGGTTCCGCTGGTCTTATCAATATCGAGGTGTTCAATGAGTTGCAGCATACTATCACAGGATGGCCTGGTGGCAAGCCCAACTCTGATGACACGTTTCGGCCTGAGCGTGCCAAACCATTCCCCAAACGTGTAGTGGTGTTCTCACCGCACCCTGATGATGATGTCATCTCCATGGGAGGCACTATACGTCGACTGATCCAGCAGGGCAACGATGTGCATGTCGCTTATGAGACAAGTGGAGATATTGCCGTCAATGATGACGAGGTCACTCGTTTCATGCATTTCATCAATGGCTTCAACCGACTGTTTGCCGATGATGCCGATGAGACCATCAGCCGAATTTATGCGCAGGTGAAAGATTTCATGCGAAAGAAAAGGGAAGCAGAACTGAAAGCATATGGCGACAATAAATACCTCCATCCCATACCCATGCCTCCAGTGATGGCCGACATACCAGAGGTGCTGACGCTGAAAGGACTTATACGTCGCGGTGAGGCGCGTCTGGCATGTGCCTATAACAATATCCCTGGCGACCATATCCACTTCCTGGACCTCCCGTTTTATGAGAGTGGTGCCATTGAAAAATTGCCTATGTCAGAGCGTGATGTACGGCCCATACAGAAACTCCTCGCCGACATACAGCCGCATCAGATCTATGTGGCCGCCGACCTGGCCGATCCGCATGGCACGCACCGCAAATGTACCGATGCTGTGCTTGCCGCCATTGACGAGGAAAAACAAGCAGGTGCCGGATGGTTGGCTGATTGCCGTGTCTGGATGTACCGTGGAGCCTGGGCGGAGTGGGACATCGCCGACATCGAGATGTGTGTGCCTATGAGCCCTGAAGAACTGCGTGAGAAGCGTAATGCCATCCTTAGACACCAGAGCCAGATGGAGAGCGCACCCTTCCTTGGAAACGATGAGCGTCTGTTCTGGCAGCGAGCCGAGGACCGCAATAGAGAGACAGCACGCAGATACGACGAACTGGGCTTGGCTTGCTATGAGGCCATGGAGGCTTTTGTGGAATATCGGTTTTGACACTCTTATATCGACATCCGCTTCTTTTTTTCTTTGATCCTAATGTTAGTCTTTGATGAAGGAAAAACACGACATAATTTCTTTGATAGAAAAATGAAAAAGACTGTATTATTGTTTTTATTGGCTCTGGCCTGTATACCGATGGGTGCTCAGGACTTGCCACACTACAAACGGGTAATAAAGGCGTTGAGTTCTGCCAAATACCAAGGACGTGGCTATGCCAAGGATGGTGCCAATAAAGCTGGTAAATTCCTGAAGAAAGAGTTTCAGAAATCTGGTGTAGATGAGATAACCCTTCAGCCTTTCAAATTGGACATCAATACTTTCTCTGGGCAGATGCAGATGTGGGCTGATGGCAAGAAACTGCGCGCTGGTGTCGATTTCTCCATGCGTGAGTATTCCCCCGGCGTACATGGAACATTTCCCGTTTATCATGTGGACACACTGAATTTTGATGTCGAGCGTTTGTTTGCCGACTTGGCCAAGCCTGAGTATGCCAATTGTCTGGTGTCTTGTGAATTCTGGTTCACTTATCGTCACCGTGATGTCTTCTCCCGTCTGCAAAAAACGGGTGAGTGTACCAACGCCGGACTCATCTATACTTGGGAAGCACCTATCAAGTTTTTCAAGGCTTATGGTGAACGTGTGGTTGACAAACCCATTCTCTGGGTGACGCCTGAGGCCATAGAAGGTGTGAAGAAGGTTCGTGTGGAAGTGGATAACAAGTTCCTGAAGGACTATGAGTGTTTCAATGTTATTGCCAAGGTGGAGGGAGTGCGACATGACAGCTGTTATGTCTTCACCGCACATTATGATCATCTAGGCAATCTGGGTAAGAAAATCTTCTATGCTGGCGCCAACGATAATGCCTCTGGCACTGCCGCCATCGTGACATTGGCTGGATACTATGCCAAGAATCGTCCTCCATACGATATGTACTTCATCGCTTTCTCAGGTGAGGATGCCAACCTGCGCGGCTCCACATGGTACACAGAACATCCCATCGTTCCACTTCAGCAAATCAAGTACCTGTTTAATATTGATATGATTGGCGACAACAACCCCGTTCAGTATTGCGAGGTGAGTGACGAGGGGATGCGTGGCTTCTCTCTTTTCGAACAGATTAACGGACGGCAACATTACTTCAATTCCTTACACCGAGGCGACTTGGCTGCCAACAGCGACCATTACCCGTTTGCCGAGCGCCACGTCCCCTGCATTTTCTTAGAGAACGAGAAGGGTGATGCCTTCCAGTATTACCATACTATCTTCGATACATACAAGACCGTTCGTTTCGACAGTTACATGCCTGTATTCCAATTGGTGCGCGACTTCGTGGAGCAATTTCAGTGAAGTATTCAACTGGAGCTTGCGGAAGTTGAATTTTATTCATGGCGCTGCCCTAAGATAATATCCACGATACTTAATACGTCAGAGATATCGATTACGCCGTCACCGTTTACATCAGCGTCTTTTACATAGAAGTTTTTGGGATTCTTGCCTAAAATGTAGTCCACCGTTAACAGGATGTCGGTGATGTCTACAGTGCTGTCATGGTTCACATCTCCCTGTCTGATTTCAAATATGGTGATGGAGAATTGGAAGTCATCGAGATATAGGCTGTTGTTATTGTCATCGTTGAGGATGATGTTTTTGATGGTTCCCTTGTATATGTCATGGGCAAGTTCTTGGTCTGTAGTGAAAGGCAGTGAAATGATGATACCTTTCGTTCCGCTAATGTATGTGGTGCCAGTGGAGTTGCAAATCACAGAGTAGGTGTTTCGGGATGACTCGAGGATAGAGCACGACACATCTTCACCGCTGAATCTATCTGAGAGCGTGTAGCTGAAGCCATCACCGATTTTCTCCAGGCAGATGCCCTCAGGCAGGATCAGGTCAAACTGATAACCCGTATATGGTTTTTCTTCTATCTCCAGGCTAATGTCGGTTTGCGCTTGGTCTCCGGGAAAGAGAGACATGTCTGGCACAAAAATAGTGGGATACAACATTAATGTAAAGTAACCACCTTTCCACATGAAACAGCCCGTCGTGTCCACTCCAAAGTCATATCCGATGGGAGCTAAAAGCAAACAGGGATTGGCATCGCCTGTGTTTATCCCGATATCTGTACATGCTTCAGGGTGCAGGTTTGTCATGTCAGATATTTTCAGACTTTGAAGTTGATAGCAGCCAATGAACATTTTTCCACTGTCCTTCACGTTGGAGGTGTCAAAATGGCTAAGGTCAATGGTGGTCAACTCGTTGCAATTCATGAACATGCCTTCTATTTTTGTCACTTTTGACGTATGGAAACCGCTGACGTCGAGAGAGGAAAGACTCCAGCAATCAGAGAACATCCCACTCATGTCCGTCACATTGGAGGTGTTAAAACCGCTTGGGTCAAGGCAGGTGAGGTTGTGGCATAAAGAGAACATCTCCCCCATGTCCTTCACTTTGGAAGTGTCGAAATGGCTGAGGTCTATGGAGGTTAGTTGTGAGCAGCCAAAGAACATCCCATTCATGTCTGTCATCTCAGAGGTGTCTAAATATTCAAGTCCTTGGATGGCTTCCAGATCATTTCGGCCATGGCACACTACATCAAACCATCTATGACTAGTAATGGGCCTTGCCTCTTTGAATGAAGGGTCGAAAATGATGGAGCTGATGTCATATTCAGCCCATTCAGGAGTGGGTTGGGTGGTGTTCAGTTCAAAGATGGCGCCGCTTCTTGTATTGAATAGGTCATCATAATAGAAAGTCAACGTATGGTCTGCTGCTAATGCGGCATATGGAATGGCACTGACGGGTGTTTGGCTCATAAGACTGAAAATACCACCTTTCCAGAGGAAACTGTCACCGGAGGTGTCTACGTTGAAATCATAACCCTCTGGAAATACAAGCAAACATGGCAAGACAGAAAGCCCTATGCCATGACACGCCTCAGGGCTGATGTTTTCAAAAGAGGGAGAGACACTGAGAGACCTCAAACCTTTACAATGATATAGCATACTATCTGTTGGCGTTTCCGGAAGGATGGTCAGATGAGAAAGGTTCAGGTTGGAGATGCTTGAACAACCATAGAACATGTTTCTCATACCCGTCACATGGGAGGTGTCGAAACTGCTGAGGTCAAGGCTTGACAGACCGCAGCTGCCGAAGAACATATTGCTCATGTCTGTCACACTGGACGTGTCAAAACCACTGAGATCAAGGGATGTGAGATCACAACAACCAGAGAACATCCTACTCATATCCTTCACTTTTGACGTGTCGAAACTGCTGAGGTCAAGAGAGGTCAGACTGCAGCAGCAGGAAAACATGGCTCCCATGTCTGTCACACTGGACGTGTCAAAGCCACTGAGGTTTAGGGAAGATAGTTTTGACTCCAGTTCCATAAACGGAGGATGCTCCTCCCAGTCATTCTCTCTGTCGACAATATAATACTCACCCATCTTGAACATGCCATTCATATTTGTCACATTTGACGTGTCGAAATGGCTAAGGTCGAGAGATGTCAGGCTCCAACAGTCGGAGAACATCTCACCCATGTCTGTCACATGTGATGTGTTCAGGTATTTCAGTCCTTCAATGGTGGTTAGCTCATTCATGTCAGAAAACCATCTGAAGGTGGTCGTTGGTTCTGCTTGAAGGAATGTTGGGTCGAACACTACTTTCTTGATATCCTGAAGATTCCACTCTGGGTAGGATTGACCAGTGTTCAAGTCAAACGTGGTCTCGGTCCTGCTGTCTCTGGCATCGTCATAATAAAAAGTCAGAGTTGTGTTGTCCTCCGAAAGTACAACATACGCCTCTTGCGCAAAAGAGAGGAGTGTGCAGAGACAACTTAATATGCTTAACAATGGTCTTTTCATGTGATAGGGTATTGGGGGTGAAACTGCTGATGTGTGAGAAGGATAGGGGATTAGTCGCTCGCCGACGTGGCACGGAATCTCATCAGTTCCTCCACAATCTCATCAGTGACATCACTGATGGAGAGGATGAGGTTCTGATATTTGCCCGTTGCAGCTAATGACTTGAGCAGAGGATACACCAGCATGTCCTCCGTCCAGAATTTCTTTCCCATGAACACCATGGGGCTGTCGTTCCTGAAAAAGACATGTTGGTGGCCTTTGTTTACATATTTTCCACAAAGATAGAGAATTAATATGAATATGCAAAAAAAGTAGACTTTTTTGTGATTGTTGGTTCAAAATAGTGGCGTGTGTGGTGTCACTCCCTTGTCCGTCTCCCATGTCCTTTGCATTTCAAAGCGCATCTTCGTGTGCGATGGGCTCAGTTCTGTTCAACAGCTGTTGAAGTCATTGAGCATCTCACAGTCGTACTTGCTGGTGTATGGGAGGATGGATTCCTTGAACTTCTTTTTGTTTTTCTCGATGCGTTTATCATGGTCAGGGTGTTGTTGGTCATGTTGTTGAGGGGTGGTAGGTTCTTCTGTTGCTTCTGTACTGTCCTTGTTTTTCTCAGAAGCGCAAGGAGAGGTCTGATGCCAACGTTTCTCATTGCCTTTCTTGCCCGCAGCTGACCGTTTCTCACGTATCTGCTCATATTTCTGTGTGTTGTGGTCTATCTGGGTAATGAGACATGCCAGCACCACATTGACGACTCTATTGTCTGACTGGAGCTTTTCTTCTGTCATATTGTATTGTAGAATGGCCTTGAACACAATGCCCGCCTCTTCGTCGCTGAGCAGTTGTATCTGGGCGAGTATGTCTGTATAAATGATAAAACTTTTCTTTGATGTCGGTTTCATAATCGTACAATTTTGGTTCTACTGGCAAAATTAGACGTTCTTCGACTATCTGTAATGTCATTTTAAAATCGTGATGATAGCGCCACATAACGATGTCTCAACTTTTTTGAAACGGGGAGGGAAGCAAAGAAAAAAACCTTTTTCTTTGTATCCCGTAAGGGATATATTCTTTTTATATCATTTTCATTTTCATTATCATTTACATAATCATTATCATTAACATTAACATTATAGCGATCATTTGCGATGTTTTGCGACTAAATAGTGCCTTTCATACGATAAACAAAGCAAAAGTGTAAAAAAATAGATTACACCATGGTGAGTTATTCACAAATTTCTTATCTTTGCGAATTATTCAATGAGCGTATATTGAAAGAGTTTTTTTATTTTTGCAGTGTCAAAGAGAAAATAGTAAAATCCTAAATAAATGAAATAAAAAATGAAAAAAGGTATTGTCGTAACTTCAGCATTGATAGTCATGTTTTTAGGCTCATGCCACCAAGACAAAACGAATCAGATTTCGTCTTCTAATAATCAAACGGAAACGGAAATGCAAGCCTCTCCGGAAACCACGCAAATATCGTCGAAAGTGGAAAAGGATAGCATGGAACCAGCCAAGGCGACAGAAAATGCCACTCCCTCTAACAGTAAAATTACGGCAGAGATGGCCTATGAAGGTGTAAACAACTATTGCCATAAAACGTACGACTGGAGTATAGCTGAAAAGAATCCATCCATTATGTATGTACAGATGGGAGAAGAGACGGAATCGGAGTATCAAGTGATATTCCGTAGTTATACAGGTGCATATGTCTATTTTTATGTCAATAAAACAAGTGGCACTACTAGAATCGTTGAGCATGTCCCTTCACTCGATCTTGAAGAAGAAGCAGGAACCATTGAGTTGTTTGATTATCTTGAGAAAAAGAGTTGATGGATTTTTAAGTTGATCAATGACGGGGCTGGACATTTGTTAAAATCTCAACTTTCGCAAGTTGAGAGAAGTTAAGAAGTTAAAGGAGTTAAGGAGTTAAGCCATTACATCTGATGGTTAAAGAGAGACAGCCAACGATTCATTTGGCTTAACTCCTTAGCGAAGCGATAACTACTTAACTCCTTAACTACATGTAAGTTGAGTACTTGCGAAACATGAATTAAAAACTAGTATGTAAAAGCAGAAAAGAAATGAGTCTATTGATTGTTATTGTAGCCGGTTTGTTGCCCGCTGTTGCCCTTTTGGCGTATGTCTGCTGGAAGGATCCCCGACCTGAACCGTGGCCGTTGTTGCTCAAGGCCACACTTTATGGTGTGATGATTTGTTTGCCCGTCTCCCTGTGTGAACTGGCTGTCTTGCATACTTTTTTCGGTGGGCAGGAGCCTGTCACTTTCTTTGGGTCGACCGCCGAAGCCTTTTTGGTCGCTGCGATCCCTGAGGAGTCCTTCAAGCTCTTCGCACTATGGCTGACACTCCGTCGCAACCCATATTTTGACGAGCATTTCGATGGAATCGTATATGCCGTTTGTGTCGGCCTTGGCTTTGCCGCTATAGAGAATGTGGTGTATCTCTTTGCCGACCTTGAAAACTGGAGAGCTACAGCTGTGGCAAGGGCGCTTCTGGCTGTCCCAGGCCATTATGCTTTTGCTGTCATGATGGGATATTATTACTCGGTGTGGCATTTCTGTGGCCGTACAAGACGAGCCGCCGTCAGTGCCCTGCTGGTACCTGTCATGGCACATGGCGTTTACGACATGTTGGCTCTCAGCGAGAAGACGCTCCCAGAAATTGGTGTCTTGAGCTTCTTTATTCTGATCTTCTTCTGTTTCAAGCTGCAAAAGCATGCCAGTCAGAAAATCATGGCTCAGGTGAAAAGAGATACCGAACAGACTACTTTCAGGGGTTGACGGGGCTACTCTGACCGTTCACTCATACGCCTGGTCATGCACTCCTTTTACGGCACGACCAGAGGGGTCGTTCATATTTCTGAAGGCAGCATCCCATTCGAGGGCGATGGAGGTGGAGCAGGCTACGCTGGCCTCACTGGGTACACTTAGGGCAGCGGAGTCGCTGGGGAAATGCTCTGCAAAGATGCTGCGATAATAATATTCTTCCTTGTTTTTTGGCGGATGGATGGGAAAACGCTCTGCAGCGTGAGCCATTTGTTCGTCGCTGACACTTTCGGAGGTTAACTGCTTGAGGGTGTCTATCCATGAATAGCCCACACCATCGCTGAACTGCTCTTTCTGCCGCCATGCCACTTCTTCGGGCAGCAGGGATGCAAAGGCCTCGCGGACTATACGTTTTTCGATGGTCTTGCCTGGACACATCTTCGCCTCGGGGTTGGTACGCATGGCCACATCAAGAAACTCTTTGTCGAGGAAAGGTACACGGCCCTCTACACCCCATGCAGACAGACTTTTGTTGGCACGAAGACAGTCGTACTGATGGAGCTTGCTCAGTTTGCGAACCGTCTCCTCATGAAAGGCCTGAGCCGACGGAGCCTTGTGAAAATAGAGATAACCGCCAAAAATCTCGTCGGCACCCTCGCCCGATAAAACCATCTTGATGCCCATCGATTTGATGACCCTCGCCAGAAGATACATGGGCGTGGAAGCACGGACGGTGGTCACATCATAAGTCTCGATAAAGTAGATGACATCGCGGATCGCATCAAGACCCTCCTGTATCGTATAGTTGATCTCATGGTGGACAGTGCCGATATGGTCGGCCACCAGTTTGGCCTTTGCCAAGTCTGGCGCGCCTTTCAGTCCCACGGCAAAGGAGTGGAGACGTGGCCAATACGCCTTGGTCTGTGAGTTGTCTTCTATGCGCATCTCGCTGTATTTCTCGGCGATGGCTGAAATGACTGATGAGTCAAGACCCCCTGAGAGCAGCACGCCATACGGCACATCCGACATCAGCTGTCGTCTCACCGCATCCTGGAGCGCGTTGTGGATGGCTGTGACACTGGCGGCGTTGTCTTTCACTGCATCATATTTCATCCAGTCACGATGATAATATCTTTTCATCCCTGGCGTCCTGCTCCAATAATAGTGTCCGGGAAGAAACGGCTCGTATCGCTCACATTGCCCTTCAAGGGCTTTCAGTTCGGAAGCCACATAGACGGTGCCATCGCTGTCGTAACCGATATATAGAGGTATCACACCGATGGGGTCACGGGCAATCAGAAACTCATCGCGCTCCTCATCGTAGAGCACAAAGGCAAAGATGCCACTCAGATCCTCCAAAAAGTTGATGCCTTTTTCACGATATAGGGCCAGGATGACCTCACAGTCGCTGCCTGTCTGAAAATCATACTTGCCGGCATATTGCTTGCGTATCTCCTGATGGTTGTAGATTTCTCCATTTACGGCCAGCACCTGCTTTCGGTCGGGGGCATACAAGGGCTGACCACCTGACTCGGGGTCAACGATACTTAGGCGCTCGTGTGACAGGATGGATGACCCGCCGCAGTAGATTCCGCTCCAGTCAGGTCCACGATGACGTATTTTTTGACTCATGCGCAATGCTTTCTCACGCAGTGACGGTGTCTGCTCCTTTACGTTCAGAATTGCTACGATTCCACACATATTGTTCTTTTTTATTGGTACGACAAATATAGGTAATTGGTTGAGGCGGGATATTCAGCTGCCAGGGTGTCTATCTGGTTGACCTTGGGCATGATACCAAGATCCTCTCTCCACCTTCTGACCATCAGTCCTGCCTTTTCCATGCTCATCTTGTGCTCTAAACCGATGGCCCGCGCTATCTGGAAGTCGGAGAAACCCTTCACTTTGGCTTCACCCAAGAGGTTCAGAATTTCTGGTGACTCAAGTGTTTCCAGCAATTCGGTGTAGTCCATGAACTCCATCCATTCAGAGATGGGTGTCAACTCTTTCAGACTGCAGTCCACATCGATGATATGTTTCAGCTTCCAAAGAAACCAGCGGTCTATCTTCGTCAGAGTGTGAACCTGTTCAATGGAGAACCCCATCTGCATGGCTTTGGAAATGACGAAGACACGGTTTTCTGTGGCATGATACAATGCATCTCGGATGTCATCCACACGCAGCACTTTGTTCTCCACAAAGCCATGCATGCCTTGGCCTATCATGCGCAGTCCTTTTTGTATGGCTTCCTCAAAGGTGCGGCCGATGGCCATCACCTCGCCCACACTTTTCATCGACGAACCGAGTTGATGGTTCACACCGTGGAATTTAGTAAGATCCCAACGGGGTATCTTGCACACCACATAGTCTAGTGCCGGCTCAAAAAAGGCCGAAGTGGACTTGGTGACCGAATTCTGAAGTTCGAAGAGTCCGTATCCTATCCCAAGTTTGGCTGCCACAAAAGCTAATGGATATCCCGTTGCCTTGGAAGCTAATGCCGAGGAACGAGACAGACGGGCATTGACTTCAATGACACGATAGTCTTCTGACTGCGGGTCGAGCGCATACTGCACATTACATTCACCCACAATGCCGATATGCCGGATGATTTTGATAGCCAGCGCACGCAGGTAGTGGTATTCTGCATTAGACAGCGTCTGACTGGGGGCCACCACTATGCTCTCGCCAGTATGGATGCCCAATGGGTCGAAATTCTCCATGTTGCAGACGGTGATGCAGTTGTCGTAACGGTCGCGTACCACCTCATACTCTATTTCTTTCCATCCTCTCAGCGATTTTTCCACCAATACCTGTGGTGAGAAAGAAAAGGCTTCTTCCGCTTGTGCGAGCAGTTCTTCTTCGTGATCGCAGAAACCGCTGCCCAGACCGCCTAGCGCATAGGCGGCACGGAGAATGACAGGGTAGCCCAATTCGGCTGCGGCTCTTTGCACTTCCTCGATACTCCCACACGCCTGACTCTTGATGGTCTTCACACCAATCTCGTCGAGACGCTTCACAAACAACTCACGGTCTTCGGTGTCGATGATGGCCTGTATGGGGGTGCCTAACACTTTCACACCATATTTATCAAGAACCCCTCTTCGATATAATTCCACACCACAGTTGAGGGCCGTCTGTCCGCCAAATGACAGCAAGATACCGTCAGGCCGTTCTTTCTCGATGATATGTTGCACGAAGTCGGGTTGTACAGGTTGGAAATACACGGTGTCGGCATGAAGATCTTGCCCATTGAAGGATGCAATCGCCTCTGAGGTCTGCACCGTGGCGATGTTCGGGTTGACAAGGATGGTGTGGATACCTTCCTCTTTCAAGGCTTTCAATGCTTGCGAACCTGAATAGTCGAACTCGCCAGCTTGACCTATTTTCAAGGCTCCACTGCCCAATAGCAGCACTTTCTTGATGGTGTGAAAACCGGTTGGCAGACCAATTGTTGACGAACAGGTTTCTGATGTTTCAGAATCATCTTGTTGAAAGGAACATTGGCGCTTCTCCAATAGTTGAACAAACTCATCAAACAAAAACTCGGTGTCCACAGGACCTGAGCAGGCTTCCGGGTGAAACTGTGCCGACATCCATGGCATCGACCGATGCCGGATGCCTTCATTGGAGTGGTCGTTCATGTTCACAAACAATGGTTCCCAGTCAGGAGGCAGTGTCGTGTCATCCACGGCAAAACCATGGTTTTGTGAGGTGATGAAACACTGGTCGGTGCCCACCCGCCGCACCGGTTGGTTGTGGCTGCGATGTCCATATTTCAGTTTGTAGGTCTTGGCTCCTGCAGCCTTTGCCAGCAGTTGATTGCCGAGGCAGATGCCCATACAAGGCCTGACCTCATGGCTGTTCAGAAAAGTGCTGATGTGCTCCACAGTAGGTCCGCAGTGCTCAGGGTCGCCAGGGCCATTTGCCAAGAATAGTCCATCAAAATCGAGTGTGTTGAAGTCATAGTCCCAAGGCACACGTACCACCTCTATGCCACGCTGTAGCAGGCAGCGGATGATGTTGGCCTTGACGCCGCAATCCACCAACACCACACGATGTTTTTTCTCACCGAAAGGCTGATAAGTCACCACCTCTTTGCAGCTCACCTGTTCAACCCAATTGATGCTCATATAATCGGAAGGCTCGTCATCATGTAGACAAGCTGCCCCTTCTATCTCTATCCTTCCCATCATCACGCCATGTTCCCGAAGTAGCATGGTCAGACGCCGTGTGTCAATTCCAGTCAGCGCAGGTATGCCTTCACGTCGCAGCCACTGGGCCAATGACTCTTGCGCGTTCCAATGTGAGTACATCGGGCTGTAGTCTGCCACAAGGATGGCGGCCACATGGATCCGCTCACTTTCCATCAACAAGGGAAGTCCGTTGTCCGCCTTATCCACCGTTGGCACACCATAATTGCCTATCAAGGGATAGGTGAATGTGAGTATCTGTCCGGCATAACTTGGGTCGGTCAGACTCTCAGGATAGCCTGTCATGGCCGTATTGAAAACCACCTCGCCTCTCACATTTCGCTCTGAGCCAAACGACCAGCCTTCAAATACGCTTCCGTCTTCAAGCGTCAGTTTCGCTTTCCTCATCATCTTTATTATTCCTTTCTTGTTTTCTCTCAAATCTTGAGTTCATCTGCTCCTCCATCGAAGTATTGTCTGAACTCCAGAACTCCTCCACTCCAGAACTCCTCCATCAAAGTATTGTCTGAACTCCTTCACTCCTTCACTCCTCCATCAAAGTATTGTCTGAACTCCTGAACTCCTCCACTCCTGATCTCCTAACCAAACTTCTCATAGAAATTCACAAACGCCTGATTCACCATGCGGATGCCACCGGGGGTGGGATAGCGACCTGTGAAATACCAGTCGCCAGGGTGGTCAGGACATGCTTGATGCAATCCCTCAATGGTTTGAAATACCAATTCCACAGGCGCCGCCATGCCTTCTGGTCTTAGCATCTCAACAATTTTGTCGTTGATTTCCTGCACGGTGAAAGGTTCATAGATGGCTCTGACATGATTTTTCGCCTGGGGCTGTTTCTTGCACGCCCAATAGGTGTCAGTCAGCAACGCTCTCATTCCCCGCTCCATCATCAAAGCGATGGCGGCGCGAAATGCGCACAACTCTTCAAGTCGTGACATATCGATGCCATAATAGTCAGGATAACGTATTTGAGGCGAACTTGAGACCATCACAATCTTTTGTGGATGCAGACGGTCGAGTATCTTGAAAATGCTCTCTCTCAATGTCGTCCCGCGTACGATGGAGTCGTCGATGACGACCAACGTGTCTTCGTAGGGAACCAGAGAACCATAAGTGATGTCATAGACATGGGCGGCAAGGTCATTACGCTCCGTACCCTCAGTGATAAAGGTGCGCAGTTTGATGTCTTTCCATACCACTTTTTCTGTACGCACATGAGGATAACGCTTTCTGAAACCATCGGTCAGACCATAAAAAGCTACCTCGGCTGTGTTGGGAATATACGAAAACACGGTGTGTGCAAGATCTCCACCGATCGCTTTCTGTATGGCTGACATCAACTGTTCTCCCAGCCGCTTTCGCTCTTGATAGATGTCACGGTCTGAACCTCGGCTGAAATAGATCCTTTCAAACGAACAAGCACTGTATCTTTTCGCCGGCAGTATTTGTTCAAGATGCCTCTCGCCACTTTTAGAGATGATGAGCGACTGTCCAGGGAGCAATTCTTGTATTTGGTTGGTGTTAAGATTGAAGGTCGTCTGTATCACAGGCCGCTCACTGGCAAGGACCACCACTTCGTCATCTTGATAGTAGTAGGCGGGACGGATTCCCCAGGGGTCTCGCATGGCAAACATCTCTCCAGAGCCCGTCAGACCGCACATCACGTAGCCGCCGTCAAAATGGGGCATGGTGGTACGCAGCACATTCGCTATTTGTATGTTGTCTTCGATATATCGTGTGATATAAAGGCCATGCAGTCCTTTCAACTTGGCGTCACTGAATAGACGTTCCACTTCACGGTCAAGACGATGCCCCATCAGCTCCAGTGTGATGTACGAGTCGCCATATATTCTGGGCGACTGTCCTTGCTCTGTCAGGTGTTCAAAGACCTCGTCGATGTTGGTCATGTTGAAGTTGCCACACAGACAGAGGTTCTTGGCACGCCAGTTGTTGCGCCGCAGGAAGGGGTGGACGTATTGCAGACCTCTTTTGTCAGTCGTTGAATATCTCAGATGTCCCATATAGAGTTGTCCGGTAAAAGAACCATCCACTCTTTTGAAAATCTCTGTGATGGCATCCTTCCCCTCGGCCCGCTCACGAAACATGTATTCCTCGCCATGAGGCGCATCCATATTGACACAGGCGATACCGGCTCCTTCCTGACCGCGGTTATGCTGTTTCTCCATCAGGAGATAGAGTTTGTTGAGCCCATACCTGTCTGTCCCGTATTTCTGTTGATAATATGCTAGTGGCTTCAACAGACGTATCATCGCCACGCCGCATTCATGCTTCAGTTGTTCCATCGATACATGCTTTTATAAACGACATAAACAGTGGATGAGGATGCAGTACTGTTGAAGAATATTCTGGATGAAATTGTGTGCCAATGTACCAGCGGTGTGTGGGTATCTCAACTATTTCCACCAGATTAGAGGCAGGGTTGATACCCACGCACTTCATTCCATGATTCTCAAAGGCTTCCTGATACTGATTGTTGAACTCGTAACGATGACGATGCCGCTCTCTGATAATGGCATCTTGATGATAAGCCTCCCAGGTCTTACTGCCTTTGCTGAGTTCACAGTCATAACAACCCAGTCGCATGGTGCCACCCATCTGAGTGATGCTTTTTTGCTCTTCCATCAGATCGATCACATGATAATGATGCTGTGCGGTAGATGATTTCGTGTGTTCGTCGGCAGCAAACTCGGCGCTGTTCGCATCTGGATACCCTAACACATGGCGCGCAAACTCCACCACCATCATCTGCATACCAAGGCAAATGCCAAAAGTGGGAAGGTCGTGGGTGCGTCCATATTCGGCAGCGATGATTTTACCCTCGATGCCACGGCTGCCAAATCCGGGGCAAATCACGATGCCAGCCATTGGACTGAGCAGTTCGGCAACATTTTTGCTGGTGATGTTCTCGCTGTTCACAAACACGGTCCTGACTTGATGGTCATGATAGGTACCCGCATGGGCAAGACTCTCGATGATGCTTTTGTAAGCGTCTTGCAGGTCGTACTTGCCAACCAGTGCAATCTTGATTTCCTTCGTGGCTCGTTTCCTCCTTTCCAGAAAGTCACGCCAGGGTCCAAGCTCAGGAGGCGTGCCTGGCTCTATGCCCATCTTTTTCAGGATGATGGCGTCCAACCCTTGCCGTAGCATGTTCACAGGCACTTCGTAGATACTAGGTAAGTCCTGACTCTGAATCACCGCCTGAACGTCAACATTACAAAAGTGAGCTACCTTTGCCCTCAAATCCTCGCTCAATGGGTGTTCCGTCCGCAACACCAGCACTTCGGGTTGGATGCCCAAGCCCTGCAATTGCTTGACGCTGGTCTGTGTGGGCTTGGTCTTCAGTTCTCCGGCTGCTGCCAGATAGGGCACGTAGGTCAGATGCACATTCAGTGCTCTTGTCGGTCCCAACTCCCAGCGTAGCTGACGAATGGCTTCAAGAAACGGCTGACTTTCAATATCACCGATAGTACCGCCGATCTCTGTGATCACAAAGTCAAGTGGACATGCCTTGTCTTTTTGGCAGTTTCTTTCCATCAGCTGGATGCGGCGTTTGATCTCGTCTGTGATGTGGGGTACTACCTGGATGGTTTTGCCTAAATAGTCTCCACGTCGCTCCCGCTCGATGACACTGAGATAGATGCGGCCTGTTGTCACACTGTTGTCACGGGTCGTCTCGATGCCTGTGAATCGCTCATAATGCCCTAGGTCAAGGTCAGTTTCCATCCCGTCGGCCGTCACATAACATTCGCCATGCTCATAGGGATTCAGAGTTCCAGGGTCAATGTTGATGTAGGGGTCAAACTTTTGTATCGTGATGTGATACCCCCTCGCTTGCAACAACTTGCCCAGTGATGCCGAGATGATGCCTTTTCCCAAAGAGGAAGCCACCCCCCCTGTGATAAAAATATACTTTGTCTCCATTTTGTTGTTTGATAGTTTGCGCTCGACTTGTTTATGATTCTCCTTTACTCTTCTCGCGGATGTGTTCCTCATATTCCGCCAACTCGCGTTCTCCGATGTGGGCCAGACCGTAATGTTCATCATGCTGTGAGAAATCCAGACCCACCTTTTCGCTGAATGCGGATACACGCATCGGTATCAGACTGTCAATCAGTTTGTAACCCAGCCAACTGACAGCAAAAGTGTAAACAAACACAATGATGATAGCCAACAGATGGTAGAGAAACACCACAAAACCATCCCAGGTGCCCGCAATCAGTCCTTCCTGTATGAAGATGCCCGTCAGCAGCGTACCGAAGATACCACCAGTGCCATGGGTGGGAAACACATCAAGCGCATCATCGATGCTGCTCCGCGAACGCCAATAGACCGTGATGTTGCAGATGAGCGTGATAACAAAAGCGATAAAGATACTCTGCCCCACAGT
Organism: uncultured Prevotellaceae bacterium; assembly: GCA_902780635.1. GTDB lineage: Bacteria > Bacteroidota > Bacteroidia > Bacteroidales > Bacteroidaceae > Prevotella. The sequence continues at coordinate 75,522 of CACZGH010000017.1, read as the reverse complement.
GACATAGCCTGCAGAGGGGGTGATGGCCACAAGGCCAACGACACAACCCACCGCGGCTCCCATGGCGGAGGGCTTACGACCACGCAGACAGTCGAAGAAAATCCATGTCATCATAGCGGTGGCGGAAGCGGTGTTTGTGTTCAGGAAGGCCTTCACTGCCTGGCCGTCGGCATGAAGTGACGAACCAGCATTGAAGCCAAACCATCCCAGCCAAAGCATGGCGGCGCCCAATAAAACAAATGGTATGTTGGCGGGTTCGCTTTTCGTGGAGTTGCGTCTCCCAAGGAAGATGGCACCTGCCAATGCCGCCACGCCCGATGAGGCATGCACCACGATGCCACCGGCAAAGTCGATCACTCCCCAGCGGCAGAACAGTCCCTCGGGATGCCATGTCATATGGGCAAGTGGACAATAGATGAAAAAGAAGAAAAACATCATGAAAAACATATATGCCGAGAAACGGACACGCTCGGCAAACGATCCTGTGATCAGTGAAGGCGTGATGATGGCAAACTTCATCTGAAACAGTGCAAAAAGTGCCAAAGGAATAGTGGCGCCGCCCAACACGTTGCCTGCTGGTGTGGTGTATACCTGAGCACCAACATTTTTAAACATCGGGAATGTCAGCGGATTGCCAATCACACCACATATGTCGTCGCCAAAGCACAAGGAGAAACCAACGACGACCCAGAGAATGGAAATCAGACCCATCGCAATGAATGATTGAAGCATGGTGGAAATGACATTCTTCGCACCTACCATACCACCATAAAAAAAGGACAGACCAGGGGTCATCATTAAAACAAAAATGGTGGCGGTGATCAGCCATCCCACATCGGCTGCTGAAATCACAGACCAGTCACACTCAAATGTAGGCTCTCCTACAAAAACACCCATGATGGCAATCAGTGTCATCGCTGTCATCAGAATCTTCCATCTTTTCTTGATTTTCATACCTCTGCTTTTAATAGAATGATTACACTTTGAAATATTCGGGTGCAAAGATAATGCATTTTGAAAGCAAAAACACTATTTTAGCTGTCGTTTTGTTTTGAAAATTTTGTTTTGAAAATCATTTTGTGTCAAAACAAAAGCTATTTTGGTGCAAAATGTTATATATTGACACTATTTCCCTGTCAATAATAATAAATTGTAAGCAATGTTAAAAATCAAGATTAAAAATGATAGAATTTCTTTTGGATTTCTTTCGTTTTGACTTACCTTTGCATCGGAAATTGAGCAAATTGATAGGATAAAAGATGAATATATGACAAAAAGCAAACTTCAAAGCCAAGAAAAGGGACTTTATCAAAAAGCATTTGAGCATGATGCATGTGGTGTGGGGATGATTGTAAACATCCACGGCAATAAGAGTCATGAGTTGGTAGACCAAGCGCTGCACGTATTGGAGAACATGAGACATCGGGGCGCTGAAGTCGGCAAAGATGGCGACGGTGCTGGCATCATGATTCAGATACCACACGAGTTTATCTTGTTACAGGGAATTCCGGTGCCAGAAAAGGGAAAGTATGGTACAGGATTGGTGTTTCTACCCAAAGACAAACAAGTGCAGCAGTCGATTCTGAGTGTGATGATCGAAGAGATAGAACGCGAGGGATTGCAACTGATGCATCTGCGTACAGTGCCAACTCACCCTGAGTGCTTGGGAGAGGCTGCAAGAAGTACGGAACCTGACATCAAGCAGGTTTTTATTACCGGTGTCAGTGACGACAAGGTGGATTCTTTTCCTAGAACATTATATATTATAAGGAAAAAGATTGAGCGGCGGGTTGGCCACAAAGACTTTTACATCTGTTCGCTGAGCAACTCCAATATCATCTACAAAGGTATGCTGTCATCGATGCAGGTGCGACAGTACTTTCCAGATTTGACCAATCCATACCTGACTAGCGGACTGGCACTGGTGCACTCACGATTCAGCACCAACACCTTCCCCACATGGAGCCTTGCACAGCCTTTCCGGCTGTTGGCACACAACGGTGAGATCAACACCATCAGGGGAAACCGTGGTTGGATGAAAGCCAGGGAGAGCGTGCTCTCAAGCGATGCTTTAGGGGAGGCGAAGGCCATCTCGCCCATTGTGCAGCCAGGAATGTCAGACTCTGCGTCGCTCGACAATGTTTTGGAGTTTTTCGTGATGTCTGGATTGTCACTTCCGCATGCGATGAGTGTTTTGGTGCCCGAGTCTTTCAACGACAAAAATCCCATTAGTGAGGATCTGAAAGCTTTCTACGAATATCACTCTATCTTGATGGAACCATGGGATGGTCCGGCGGCTTTGTTGTTCTCCGACGGACGTTTTGCGGGAGGCATGCTCGACAGAAACGGACTGCGCCCTGCCCGTTATACCATTACTAAAAATGATACAATGGTGGTAGCCTCAGAGGTGGGCGTGATGGACTTCGATCCGACGGAGATTGCCGCGAAGGGCCGTTTGCAACCTGGTAAGATTCTGCTTATCGACACGAAAGAAGGAAAGATCTACTATGATGGGGAAATCAAACAGCAGTTGGCTTCTGAACATCCCTATCGTCAGTGGCTGAACACCAACCGCATTCAGTTGGAGAAACTGAAAAGTGGCCGGCATGTGGACAATGCTCTGCCTGATCTTTTGCAAAAGGAAATATTGTTTGGGTATGGCGAAGAGGACATCTCGTCGACCATCGTTCCTATGGCTATCAATGGACAAGAACCGACTGCCTCGATGGGTAACGACACACCGTTGGCCGTGCTGAGCGACAAACCACAGGTTTTTTTTAATTACTTCCGCCAGCAATTTGCACAGGTGACCAATCCTGCCATCGACTCTATCCGCGAAGAACTGGTGATGAGTCTGACGGAGTATATCGGGCGGGTAGGAACTGGTATTCTCAATCCTGATGAGACCAACTGCAAGATGGTGCGACTGCCGCATCCGATACTCAATAACACTCAGCTTGATATCCTGTGCAATATCAGATATAAAGGTTTTAATACCATCAAGTTGTCGACCACCTTCAAGATGCCAGACATATACACCGCAGATAGTGCACAGGGTGGCGAAAGATTGAGAGAAGCCCTTGATGCTCTGTGTCATCAGGCAGAGAAATATGTGGATGAGGGCTACAATTACATCATCCTCTCCGATAGGGATGTAGATGCTCAACAGGTGGCCATCCCTTCTTTGTTGGCGGTCAGTGCGGTGCATCATTATCTGATCAATGTCGGGAAGAGGGTGCAGACAGCACTGATAGTGGAAAGTGGAGAGATCCGTGAGACGATGCATGCAGCACTGTTGCTGGGATATGGGGCGAGTGCTTTATGTCCTTATATGACGTTCGCCATTCTGGACGACTTGGTCAAGCGACACCAGATACAAGAGGACTACAGCACCGCGGAGAAAAACTATATCAAAGCCGTGAAAAAAGGATTGTTCAAAATCATGGCCAAGATGGGCATCTCCACCATCCGCTCGTATCGAGGTGCGAAGATATTCGAAAGTATCGGACTGAGCGAGAGCCTTTTGAAAGCATATTTCGGCACGGAGGTGAGCACCATTGGCGGCATCGGTTTGGAAAAGATAGCCAAGGATGCGGTGGCCATGCATCAGGCGGCATATCATACATGTAGCAATGAGATGACAGCTCACCGCGCGTTTCTTCCCAACTTAGGTCAGTTCCATTGGCGTAAGGACGGCATCAAGCACGCATGGACACCAGAGGTCATTTCCACCTTGCAACTCTCGACTCGAAAAGGCGATTACAAGAAATACAAGGAGTTTGCGCAGTTGGTCGACTCCAAGGAGAACCCCATCTTTATACGCGATTTCCTTGGATGGAAAAAGAATCCTATCCCCATCGATGAGGTCGAACCTGTAGAGCAGATTGTGAAGCATTTCGTGGCGGGTGCCATGTCGTTTGGCGCACTGTCAAAAGAGGCGCATGAGGCCATTTGTCTGGCTATGAACAAACTTGGGGCACGCTCCAACACGGGAGAGGGTGGAGAAGACTCGCAGCGTTTCCACACTGAGCGCGATGGCATCAGCCTGTGCTCGAAAACCAAACAAGTGGCCAGTGGCCGGTTCGGCGTGACAACGGAATACTTGGTCAATGCTGAAGAGATACAAATCAAAGTGGCACAGGGGGCGAAGCCTGGTGAGGGAGGACAGTTGCCTGGTTTCAAAGTCAATGAGGTGATAGCCAAGACACGTCATTCTATTCCCGGCATTTCATTGATTTCACCTCCACCTCATCACGACATCTATTCAATTGAAGACCTGGCACAGCTTATCTTCGACCTGAAGAATGTTAATCCTAGGGCTGCGGTCAGCGTGAAACTGGTGGCCGAAAGTGGCGTAGGTACCATAGCCGCAGGGGTGGCAAAAGCGAAAGCCGACCTGATCGTGATCAGTGGGGCTGAAGGCGGTACAGGAGCCAGTCCCGCATCAAGTATGCGCTTTGCGGGTATATCGCCAGAGATAGGACTTTCTGAGACCCAGCAGACCCTTGTGCGCAATGGTCTTAGAGGTGGGGTACGTCTGCAAGTAGATGGTCAAGTCAAGACGGGCCGCGACGTGGTGCTCATGGCACTCTTGGGCGCCGAGGAGTTTGGCTTCGGCACCGCGGCACTGATCGTGCTCGGCTGCGTAATGATGCGAAAGTGCAACCTCAACACCTGTCCGATGGGAGTGGCCACACAAAATCCTGAGCTGCGCAAACACTTCATCGGCCATTATCAGTACTTGGTCCATTATTTCACTTTCATAGCCCAGGAGGTGCGTGAATATCTGGCAGAGATGGGATTCAAATCGTTGGATGACATTGTGGGGCGTTCTGACCTTATAGAGACAAAAGACTCTGTGCTTGATTTCAGCCGACTGCTTTATAAGGAAGACGGCGTCCTCCATTTCACAGGTGACAGGTTGAAGCCCGCAGTGCCACTTGGGATGCAGGGCACTATTCTCGACCAACGAATGATAGCCGCCTCGGAGAGAGCCATAGACTCTCAGGAAGAAGTCAACCAAGACTACACCATCCGCAACACCGACCGGGCCGTAGGCGCGATGCTTTCGGGTGTGATAGCTTCAAAATATGGGCTGGCAGGGTTGCCCGACAATACCATCAACGTGAAATTTAAAGGTTCGGCAGGCCAGTCGTTTGGCGCCTTTCTTGCCCATGGTGTCAGCTTTAAACTGGAAGGTGAGGTCAACGATTATTTTGGCAAGGGACTGTCTGGAGGGCATATTGCCATTCTGCCACCCACCAGGAGCAACTTCGAGGCAGAAAAGAATATCATCGCTGGTAATACCGGACTTTATGGAGCCACTTCGGGCGAACTTTATGTCAATGGCAAGGTGGGTGAGCGCTTTGGGGTGCGCAACAGTGGAGCTATCGCTGTCGTTGAAGGGGCAGGAGACCACTGCTGTGAATATATGACAGGCGGACGAATCGTTGTGCTCGGAGATACTGGACGCAACTTTGCAGCAGGTATGTCGGGCGGTGTCGCCTACGTCTGGGATCAGCACCATCACTTCGACTATTTCTGCAATATGGACATGGTGGAGATCAATCTTGTGGAAGACAATGTGTCACGCAAAGAACTGCATGAGCTCATCCGCCAGCATTATCTCTATACGGGTTCTAAACTGGCCCGTACCATGCTCGACGATTGGCATCACTATGTGGAAGACTTCATACAGGTCGTGCCCATTGAGTACAAACGGGTGTTACAGGAAGAGCAGATGAACAAATTGCGACAGAAAATTGCCGACATGCAGAGAGATTATTGAAAAGAAGGGTAGGGTAGAAAACATCAAACAACAACGATTATGGGAAATCCAAGAGCATTTTTAGAGATACACCGTCAGGAAGCAGGCTATAGGCCACTTCACGATAGAATTCACGACTTCGGAGAGGTGGAACAGACCCTTAACACACGGGAACGGTTGGCACAGGCCTCACGGTGCATGGACTGCGGCGTACCATTTTGCCATTGGGCATGCCCATTAGGGAACAAAGCCCCTGAATGGAACGACGCCCTATATAAGCGTGAGTGGGAACAGGCCTATCGGCTTCTCTCCTCTACCAATCCTTTTCCTGAGTTCACTGGACGCATCTGTCCGGCACTGTGTGAGAAAGCATGTGTGCTCAACCGTTATAACCACGAGCCCACCACCAACCGGGAGAATGAGGCTGCTATCACAGAGGCTGCCTTCCGAGAAGGATATATCGAAATATGCCATCCTCAACGAAATGGCAAGCAAGTGGCCATTGTTGGAGCGGGGCCGGCGGGACTCTCTGTAGCCAATGATCTTAACCTGATGGGATATCAAGTCACCGTCTTTGAGAAAAACGAGGCTGCCGGAGGACTGCTCCGCTATGGCATCCCCAACTTCAAACTCAACAAAGCCATCATTGACCGCCGGCTCCGTCTGTTAGAGCAGGAAGGTATCACTTTCCAGTATGGGATGGAGGTGAATGGTGATACCGTCTCACAACTTGCACAGCAATATGATGCGGTCGTCATTGCCACGGGCACTCCTACGGCACGCGATCTAAACATCAAAGGGCGTGAACTGAAAGGAGTACATTTTGCACTGGAATTGCTCAGTCAGCAAAACCGTGTGCTGGCGGGTATGGAGTACACCAAAGACGAGCGCATCACTGCAAAAGGAAAAGACGTACTGGTCATCGGAGGTGGCGACACAGGGTCTGACTGTATCGGTACGGCACACCGTCAGGGATGCAAAAGTGTCACTCAGATAGAAATTATGCCACGACCCGTGGAGGGACCAGAAGACCCCGCTAATCCTTGGCCCAATTATCCACGCACGCTCAAGACCACCTCTTCTCATGAGGAGGGATGCACTCGGTTCTGGAACATCAACACACTCGAATTCATTGGCAAAGATGGACATTTGTCGGGGGTCAAAGTGCAGGAGATAGACTGGAAACCCAACCCGGAAGGGGGGCGGCCACTGATGGTGGAAAAAGGAAAACCTGACATCATCAAGGCAGAACTGGTACTCCTTGCCATGGGATTTCTCAAGCCACAGCATCCTCAATATCCTGACAATGTATTCGTATGCGGTGATGCCGCCAACGGTGCCAGCCTCGTAGTGCGAGCCATGGCCAGTGGAAAACAGACAGCTCTTAAGGTTCACGATTATTTGAAATAACATGAAAAAGATACCATTCACCAAAATGCACGGAGCTGGCAACGACTATATCTACGTCAATACCATGTTTCACGAGGTGCCTGACCCTGTGAAGGCTGCCATCGAGTGGAGCGACCGACATAAAGGGGTCGGCTCCGACGGACTGGTACTCATCGGAGTCAGCCCCTTGCCTGAAGCTGATTTCACCATGCGTATCTTCAATGCCGATGGCAGCGAGGCGATGATGTGTGGCAATGCTTCAAGGTGTATTGGGAAATACCTTTATGAGCGTGGACTCACAGACAAGACAGAAATCAAACTGCTCACACGTTCCGGCATCAAAACGCTGTGCCTTCATCTCGAAGACGGCATCGTGAGGAGCGTCACCGTTGACATGCTGGAACCCATCTTTGAGAATGATACACAGTATGTGGCATCTAAAGACCACGGAAAAGGTATCTTCGTGTCCATGGGAAATCCACACTACGTCATCTTCACCGAAGACGTGGATGAGGTGACCGAAACGGGGAAAGCACTGGAGCGGCATCCCGCCTTTCCACAAGGATGCAACATAGAACTGGCAAGAGTGGAAAACAACGGGGAAATCAGAACACGTGTCTGGGAACGGGGGAGTGGTGTCACGATGGCATGTGGCACAGGAGCTTGTGCCACGGCAGTAGCCGCAGCCATCACAGGCCGTACAGGGCGGAAGTCACAAATCATGATGGACGGCGGCTCCCTTGACATCGAATGGCGTGAATCAGACAACCATGTCTATATGACAGGTCCGGCCGACTTCGTCTTCGATGGCGAAATCGCCATGCCCCAATAAATGTCATCTTATAATTTTCTAATTTTCATCTTTAATTTTTCATTTTTAATTTTTCATCTCTATAATGGCTTTAGTAAACGAACATTTTTTAAAACTTCCAAATAATTACCTGTTTGCAGATATTGCTAAAAAGGTAAATGCATTCAAGGTGATGCACCCCAAGGCAGATGTCATCTCACTCGGTATCGGCGATGTGACACAACCTTTGTGCCCTGCTGTCATCGAGGCGATGCACCGAGCGACAGATGAAATGGCCACCACCGCAGGCTTTCATGGATATGGACCCGAACAAGGATATGATTTCCTCCGTGAAGCCATCCTGAAGAATGACTTCCTCCCACGTGGCATCCACCTCGACATAGATGAGGTCTTCATCAACGATGGTGCCAAGTCTGATACAGGAAACATGCAGGAACTGATTCGTTGGGACAACACCATCGGTGTGACAGATCCCATCTATCCCGTATACATCGACTCTAACGTGATGATAGGCAGGGCTGGAACAATGGTGGACGGACGATGGTCGAATGTGGTCTATATGCCATGTACGGCAGAGAATGGCTTTGTGCCTTCGATACCTAAAGACCGACATGTCGACGTCATCTACCTTTGCTATCCTAACAACCCCACGGGCACCGTCATCACCAAAAAGGAACTGCGCAAGTGGGTGAACTACGCATTGAAAAACGATATCCTCATTTTCTATGATGCCGCATACCAGGCTTATATCACCGACCCTGAGGTGCCACACAGCATTTATGAGATACGGGGTGCCAGGAAATGTGCCATCGAATTTCACTCGTATTCGAAGACCGCTGGATTCACAGGCTTGAGATGTGGTTACACCATCGTACCTAAGGACTTGACTGCTGCCACACTTGACGGAGAGCGAATCCCACTCAATCCGCTCTGGAACAGAAGGCAATGCACCAAATTCAATGGCACCAGTTATATCTCACAACGGGCAGCCGAAGCCATCTATACACCAGAAGGAAAGGAACAGGTGAAGGCTACCATCGATTACTATATGCAAAACGCTCACCTGATGATCGCTACGCTGCGGCGGTTGGGCTATGAAGTCTATGGCGGTGACAACGCACCGTATATCTGGATGAAAACGCCCCGCACATCAGACACCTCCGAACGGGGAGCCCTCTCTCGCAGCCTTTCATGGAAATTCTTCGAACAACTGCTTTATGGAGCCAATGTCGTATGCACTCCAGGTGTAGGCTTCGGGCCTTCAGGTGAGGGATACGTACGTTTTACGGCTTTTGGTACTCACGAAAGTACCGAAGAGGCTTTACACAGAATAGAAAAATGGACTATTAATCATTAAAAACGATAAAAAATGGAGACATTAAGATTTCAGGTTGTCGGCGAGGCTTTCAAGAAGAAACCTCTCGACGTGTTAACACCCAGTGAGAGACCCGCGAAGTATTTCGGTAAAAAGGTCTTCAACCGTGAGAAGATGTACAAGTATCTTCCAAAGGACATCTATGAGAAAATGATAGACGTGATAGACAACGGCGCAAGGCTCGACAGAGAGGTGGCCGACGCCGTTGCAGCAGGCATGAAGCAGTGGGCCACAGAAAACGGTGTGACACACTATACCCATTGGTTCCAGCCCCTGACAGAGGGCACTGCCGAGAAGCACGACTCGTTTATCGAGCACGATGGCAAGGGAGGAATGGTGGAAGAGTTTACGGGAAAACTGCTTGTACAGCAGGAGCCCGACGCCTCTTCGTTCCCATCAGGCGGCATCCGTTCTACTTTCGAGGCACGTGGCTATTCCGCATGGGATCCCACCTCACCCGTATTTATTATTGACGACACGCTGTGTATCCCCACGGTGTTTATTTCTTACAGCGGAGAGGCGCTCGACTATAAAGCTCCGTTGTTGCGCGCCCTTCATGCCGTGAATGTGGCTGCCACCGAGGTGTGTCGATATTTCGACCCTGACGTAAAGAAAGTGACATCCAACCTTGGATGGGAACAAGAGTATTTCCTCGTTGACGAAGGACTCTATGCGGCACGTCCTGACCTGCTTTTGACAGGACGCACGCTGATGGGGCACGACTCTGCAAAAAACCAGCAGATGGATGACCATTATTTCGGAAATATTCCCGAACGAGTGGCTGCATTTATGAAAGAGCTCGAAATGGTGGCCCTCGAATTAGGTATTCCCTGCAAGACCCGTCACAACGAGGTGGCTCCCAACCAGTTTGAATTGGCTCCGATCTACGAGGAGACCAATCTTGCTGTAGACCACAATATGCTGTTGATGTCGGTGATGAAAAGGGTGGCACGCAAACACGGGTTTCGGGTGCTGCTGCACGAAAAGCCATTCGCTGGTATCAATGGAAGCGGAAAACACAACAACTGGTCACTGAGTACGGACAATGGCATACTCCTTCATGCGCCTGGAAAAACGGCCTTACAAAACTTACGCTTCGCCACCTTCATCGTTGAGACATTGATGGGCGTATACCGCCACAATGGACTGCTGAAAGCCAGCATCATGTCGGCTACCAATGCACATCGTCTGGGTGCTAATGAGGCACCACCTGCTATCATCTCGTCGTTCCTTGGCAAACAGGTCAGTGAATTACTTGACCATATCGAGATGGCTGACAGGGAAAACATACTCGCCATGGATGGCAAACAGGGGATGAAGATGGACATACCAGAGATACCAGAACTGTTTATCGATAATACTGACCGCAACCGCACGTCGCCCTTTGCCTTCACAGGCAACCGTTTTGAATTCCGTGCTGTAGGCAGTGAGGCCAACTGTGCCTCAGCGATGATTGCGCTCAACAGTGCCGTCGCAGAAGCATTGGCAGACTTCAAGAAACGTGTCGACGCCAGAATTCCTGAGCTGGAGAAGAAACTCGAAGGCACTGGCCACACCGCCTCCTTCCATGCCATTATCGACGTGTTGCGTGAAGATATCAAAACGTGTAAACCAATCCGCTTCGATGGCAACGGCTATAGCGATGAATGGGTAGAAGAAGCCGCTAGACGTGGACTTGATGTCGAAAAGTCCTGCCCGAAAATTTTCGAACGATACCTTGACCCTGAAAGCATAGAGATGTTTGAGCGCCTTGGCGTGATGACAAAGAAAGAGTTGGAGGCCCGCAACGAGGTGAAGTGGGAAACCTATACGAAGAAAATACAAATCGAAGCTCGCGTCCTGGGCGACTTGTCAATGAACCATATCATCCCCGTTGCCACCCGCTACCAGAGTGCGCTGTTGAAAAATGTTGAAAACATGAAAGATATCTTCGTCGGTGAAAAGGCTGCGAAACTCTCTGCACGCAATATTAAAATCATTGAGGAGATAGCTGAGCGTACTTCAGCCATCGAACAGCAGGTGGAAGAACTCATTAATGCGCGGAGGCAGGCTAACAAAATAGAAGATGAACACGAAAAGGCCATCGCTTACCATGATATGGTAGAACCCAAACTCGATGGCATCCGTTATCAGATAGACAAGCTGGAACTCATCGTCGACGATAGCCTATGGCCACTGCCCAAGTATCGTGAACTGCTGTTTATACGATAATAATGTACCACTCAATTCCTACAGTTCATAGGAGTAATGTCTGAAATCGATCACACTTTTACTCCAGAACTTCCTTTAATTTGGTTGTTTGAAGTTTGCGAGGGACTCGATGCTGAGACAGCATTGAGTCCCTTTTGAAAATAGGAAGGTTGCATTGGGCGTGAAAATGTATATTAATTTCGCCCCGGATGACGAAAAAGGCCAACGTAATCTATTATTTCTCATGGAAAAGTTTTAAATTTGCAACGATTTTTGACTAGAATCGATCAAACTAAGATATCTAATGAAAATATGAGTAAACAAGAACAACAGCAGACTTCTCTCATCACGAAAGATGGCGTGAGCTTTCTCCTGCCTTTCGTGCTCGTTACATTATGCTTCGCCCTCTGGGGCTTCGCCAACGACATCACTAACCCGATGGTGAAAGCATTCTCCAAAATCTTCCGCATGAGCGTCACAGAGGGAGCATTGGTGCAGGTGGCCTTTTATGGTGGCTATTTCTGTATGGCTTTCCCTGCAGCCATCTTCATACGCCGTTATTCCTACAAGGCGGGAGTGCTCATGGGACTCGGCCTCTATGCCGTTGGGGCTTTGTTGTTCTTCCCCGCTAAGATGGTGGGTGTCTATGGCTGCTTCCTCGTGGCCTACTTTATTATGACCTGTGGATTGTCGTTCTTAGAGACAAGCTGCAACCCCTATATCCTGACGATGGGACCTGAGGCGACAGCCACACGCCGTCTTAACATGGCCCAGTGCTTCAACCCATGCGGCTCTATCATAGGCATGTTTGTTGCCATGAATTTCATTCAGGCAAAGCTCAATCCCATGGGAAGCGATGAGCGGGCACTGCTCAATGAAACGGAGTTTGAGACACTCAAAAATCAGGATTTGAGCGTGCTCATCTCTCCCTACCTGATTATTGGCCTGGTCATTGTGGTGATGTTTCTCGTCATTCTTTTCACCAAAATGCCGAAGATGGGCGACCAAAACCACGATGTGCATCCAATGGCCAGCATCAGACGCATCTTTGCCTTGAAGCGCTATCGTGAGGGTGTCGTAGCGCAGTTCTTCTATGTTGGTGCGCAGATTATGTGCTGGACTTTCATCATCCAATATGGCACACGACTATTGTTGGCAGAAGGCGATTATACAACATTGGAGCACACTATCGGAAATCTCTTGGGTATAGACACATCGGGGGCAATGACTGAAAGAAATGCAGAAGTGCTCAGCCAAGGATATAATATTATGGCCATGCTCTTCTTCATCTGCTCAAGGTTCATCGCCACCTATCTGATGAAATGGCTACAACCTGCCAAACTTTTGGCCATCTTTGCTATTCTGGGAATGATTTTCACGTTGGGCGTCATCCTATTTCAGAATCGTTTGGGGCTTTATAGCCTGGTCTGCGTCAGTGGATGCATGTCGCTGATGTTCCCAACCATCTATGGAATTGCTCTTGATGGTCTTGGAGATGATGCTAAATTTGGCGCTGCCGGCTTGATTATGGCTATTCTCGGTGGATCGGTTCTGCCACCGCTTCAGGCGATGATCATCGACTGTGGCACGGTATTCGGTTCCATGCCTGCCACCAACGCCTCCTTTGTGCTCCCGCTGATCTGCTTCTTGGTGGTGATGTTGTATGGTTATCATATGCATACTGCACGTCATCAATAAAAGCAAAAATTAAGTTCAGGTTTCTTAGTCTCGGCATAATAAATGTACAAATTCATTTTTTATGCCGAAACTTTTTGAGTTTTTGCCATTTCGTTGCGAAGTTACTCTGTCTCGGGATAAAAAAAGAATGAATTCTTTTTATTCTCCTCTCAACTTTTCGTAACTTTGCTGACAAATCAGCGAAGTTACTCTGTCTCGGGATAAAAAAAGAATGAATTCTTTTTATTCTCCTCTCAACTTTTCGTAACTTTGCAGCCGAAATTGAAAAAGAATGAGACATGGAAGTAATCAAAACAGAGATTGACGGTGTAGTTATCATCGAACCAAAGATATTTGAGGATTCGAGAGGCTACTTTTTCGAATCGTATTCCAAACGAGATTTTGACAAGCAAGTGAGGACTATCCAGTTTGTACAAGACAATGAGAGCAAGTCTTCATACGGTGTTTTGCGTGGATTGCATTTCCAGAAATGGCCTTTCGTGCAAAGCAAACTTGTCAGAGTGCTCAAAGGAAGGGTTCTTGATGTGGCCGTCGACATCAGAAAAGGGTCGCCAACATACGGAAAGAATGTGACCTGTGAACTGACTGGCGAAAACCACCGCATGTTTTTCATTCCAAGAGGTTTCGCACACGGATTTTGCGTGCTCTCAGAGGAAGCCGTCTTCCAGTATAAATGTGACGAGTTTTATCATCCAGAGAGTGAAGGCGCCATTGCATGGAATGACCCCGACCTGGCCATCGACTGGCAGTTGCCCGCCGACAAAATCATTCTCTCCGAGAGAGACAAAAAGCATCCTTTCCTCAGGGATATAGAGTCGCCGTTCGACTTTAACATCGATTTATATGCCTGATTTATTAAGAGATTGACAACCAAATATTAATAGAAACTATTTTTAGCAACAAATGAATGTAGCAGTAGTTGGCACAGGCTATGTGGGCCTGGTCAGTGGAGCATGCTTCGCCGAGATGGGTGTGCATGTGACATGTGTGGATATCGATCAAAACAAAATCAACAGTCTTTTGGAAGGCCGTATACCTATCTATGAGCCAGGACTTGATTCCATGGTGAAAAGAAACGCTGATGCAGGAAGACTGAAATTTACCACCGATCTCAAATCAGTTATCGACGATGTGGCGCTCGTATTCAGTGCTGTTGGTACGCCTCCAGATGAGGATGGTTCCGCTGACCTGAAATATGTGCTCAATGTGGCAAAGGAATTTGGACAGAGCATCAAACGTTATACTGTGCTGGTGACTAAGTCGACTGTGCCTGTAGGCACTGCCAAGAAAGTGAAGCAGGTTATACAGGAGGAACTGCAGAAACGTGGTGAGAATATTCCTTTCGACGTGGCTTCCAACCCTGAGTTCCTGAAGGAGGGAGCCGCCATCAAGGACTTTATGAGTCCCGACCGTGTGGTGGTGGGCGTAGAGTCTGACAGGGCACGCTCATTGATGACACGTCTGTACCGTCCGTTCCTGCTCAACAATTTCCGCGTCATTTTCACTGATATTCCTTCTGCTGAGATGATCAAATACGCTGCCAACTCCATGCTGGCCACACGTATCAGTTTCATGAATGATATTGCCAATCTTTGCGAACTGGTGGGAGCCGACGTGGAGATGGTGAGACAGGGTATTGGTGCCGACACTCGTATCGGGCGCAAATTCCTCTATCCGGGGTGTGGATATGGTGGCAGTTGCTTCCCAAAGGACGTTAAAGCCCTGATTAAGACTGCGGAGAAAAAAGGCTATGAGATGCATGTGCTCAAAGCTGTAGAGGAAGTCAACGAACTACAGAAGAGAGTAGTCTTTGACAAACTCTCACGCTACTTCAGAGGTGAACTCAAAGGAAAGACCATCGCCGTCTGGGGACTCGCATTCAAACCAGATACAGACGATATGCGCGAGGCCACTTCGTTGGTTACCATACAGTTGCTGCTTGAGGCAGGATGCCGTGTCAGGGTGTTCGACCCCGTAGCCATGGATGAGTGCCGCCGCAGGATAGGCGATATGGTAGAATATGCCAAAGACATGTACGATGCAGTGCTCGACGCTGATGCCATGTTGATGCTCACAGAGTGGAAACAGTTCCGTCTGCCCAGCTGGGGTGTTATGAAGAAAACCATGAAAAACGCCCTCGTCATTGACGGACGCAATATCTACGACCGTGAGGAACTGGAGGAATACGGCTTCGAGTATCACTGTATAGGCAAGTAGTTAGCTTTTTGCTATTTGCTATTAGCCATTCGCGGTTCGCCTTTCGTTGTTGGTGGTTTTAGCCACAGCGAAAAGCGAACCGCGAACCTTACTCCACTGTCACACTTTTGGCCAGGTTGCGGGGCATGTCCACATTGAGCCCTTTGACCACAGCCACATGGTAGGCGATCAACTGAAGAGGGATGACGGACAGCAGGGGAGCCAGCGTGCCGATGGTCTCTGGTATCTCGATGACAAACGATGACATCTTTTTGACTTCTTGGTCGCCCTCGGTCACAATGGAGATGATACGTCCGTTGCGGGCAATCACCTCCTGGATATTGCTGATGATTTTTTTGTATAGTTGGTGGTGGGTAGCCACAAACACCACGGGCATGTTCTCGTCTATCAGGGCTATGGGGCCATGCTTCATCTCTGCGGCAGGATAACCCTCTGCGTGGATATAACTGATCTCCTTCAACTTTAAGGCGCCTTCCAAGGCCACGGGATAGTTCATACCACGACCCATATATAGTGTGTTGCGAGCGTAGGTGAGGGTGCGGGCAATGTCTCTGATCTGGTCATTCTGGGCCAGGATTTTTTCTATCTTTCCGGGGATGCGAGCCAACTCGTCGATGTTCTCTTCGTAAACGGCTTGAGGCAAAACACCTCGCTCATGGCCCAATGCCAAGGCAAAGAGGGTGAGAACGGTCACCTGACCCGTAAAGGCCTTGGTAGAGGCCACACCAATCTCCGGACCCACATGGATATAGACACCGGTGTCGGAAGCTCTCGCGATGCTCGAACCGACAGCGTTGACGATGCCAAAACACAACGCACCGTTGGCTTTGGCCAGATTGAAGGCGGCCAACGTGTCGGCTGTCTCACCGCTTTGTGAGATGGCGATGACGATATCTGAAGGTAGAATGACAGGGTCGCGGTAGCGGAACTCACTGGCGTACTCCACCTCGACAGGCACTTTGCAGAACTGTTCTATCAGTTGTTTGCCGATGAGACCGGCATGCCATGAGGTGCCGCATGCCACGATGATGAAACGTCCCGCACTCAGCAGACGCTCTTTGTGCAAATTGATGGCACTCAGCACAATCTTGTGTTCAGCAGGCAACAGACGACCGCGCATGCAGTCGGAGATGCAGCGGGGCTGCTCGAAGATCTCTTTCAGCATATAGTGGGGAAAGCCTCCCTTTTCCAGCTTGTCTAAATCGATATCCACATCATGCACATTGGGGCTAACGAAGGCTTGGGAATTGGCTAAGTTGCGCACGGTCATCTTCTCGCCACGACGAATCACGGCCACTTCTTCATCGTTGAGATAGACGATGTGCTTGGTGTAACCCACAATGGGCAGTGCATCGGAAGCTAAGAAAAACTCTTCGTTGTTATCGCCAATTCCCACTACCAGCGGACTGCTCTTACGGGCACAAATCAGTTCGTCAGGGTGCTCCTTGTCGAGGACGGCGATGGCGTAGGCTCCTACCACACGGCGAAGGGCATACAGCACAGCCAGGCCTAAGTCGAGATGGAAACGCTGCTGCACAAACTCTATCAACTGCACCAATACCTCGGTGTCGGTGCTGCTCTTGAAGTGAAAGCCTTTACTCGTCAGGTATTCCTTGATGTTGGCGTAGTTTTCTATAATGCCGTTATGCACCAAAGCCAGACGGCCACTCTCTGACAGATGGGGGTGGGCATTGACAGACGAGGGCTCGCCATGGGTGGCCCAGCGGGTGTGAGCGATGCCGATGTTGCCCGTGGTGTCGTGAGATGTCACATATTCTTCCAGGTTTTGCACTTTACCCTTTTCTTTGTAAACATTCAACTGCCCCGAGGTGTTGATGATGGCCACGCCTGCAGAGTCATAGCCACGATATTCTAGTCTTTTCAAACCGTTGATGAGGATAGGGTATGCCTCACGTTGACCTATATAACCTACTATTCCACACATAATCGTCCTGTTTTTTCGTTTCTTTTAGAAAAACTTACAAGTTTGCACAATTATTGTGTCAGAAAGATTTTTTTTTGATACTTTTTGTTGCATACTGTCAATCTGTGCAAAATTTATTCAAAAAACTTTCATTTCTCCAGACAAAGACGTAAATTTGCAGCGTTTTTCTGACATATTGAAACATGAAAAGAATGGAAATGATGAAAACACAAACTAAATGGATATGGCTGCTCATGGTGGCTTTTGTCGTCATGTCATGTGGGAAGAAGTCTGCTGACGAAATTTTTGAAGAGCAGAAAAGTGGTGTGGTGCTGGTGCTCAACAAATTTTATTATCAGATACAAATGCCGGGAGGGTATCATTTGTTCTTCGCTGGCATGGACGAGAATGGCAACATGATCGGATTCACCACCGACGAGGCAGAAGCTAGACGTAACGCCTCCATGATTTCTGGCACCGGCTTTTTTGTCAGTAAAGACGGGAAATTCGTCACCAACCGACATGTGGCGGCTACAGAGATCAATGCACAGCAGTTGAGTGCCAATCTGGCAAGTATCGTCAGATCCACTCTGATGCAATGTGCGATGACCGCACGACAGATCATGTCTAAATACAACATGCTTGAGGCGCAGAAGTCACAATACATGGAGTATGACTTCTTTGGCAACATCATCGATGGGGATGAGGAAAAAATTGCCCAAATCGTCAGTCAGCAGCGCAAACTCAAAGCGATGTACGACCAGGTATCACGGACGGCGCGTGAACTGCAAAACACCAATATGAGCAATGTCAAAGTGAGTACGGTATGCAATATAGGCATTTCTTATGACGGTGAGAAGGTGAGCGGTCCCTCTGATTTCTTAGTCAAAAACGCATGTAATATCCTCAAAATCTCGGAGAAGGAAGGCACTGACCTGGCGCTGCTCCAGTTGGCAAGCAAGAAAACACCTAAGGGCGCTTATGTTTTCAAATTCGCTGGTGACGGAAATGATGACTATTTCAACGGTAAGGACAAGGAGGCTAAAATCAAAATCGACCAACAACTTTATATGATCGGTTACAATGCAGGACTGATGCTTGCCAACACACAAAAGGGTATCAGCGCACAGATGACCAGTGGTAGGGTGACACAGACGCCCGACGGCGACAGGGTGCTTTATAGCATCCCCACCGTGCAAGGTTCAAGCGGTAGTCCGGTGATAGACACCGATGGTAATGTCGTGGCTGTCAACTTCGCTAAACTCGCCGGAAGCGACAACTTCAATTTCGGTATACCACTGGAGCGCATCAGAGAATTCCTCAAGTGACAGATTCTGGCACCAAGTGGATGTTTTAAAGGATATGAAATAAACAAAATGATGGCTTCACGAAGGAGTGAAGCCATCACATTTTAAATCATTATTCCTTATAAGTTTCGGAAACCCGAAACTTTTTTGATTTAATAAATCTTGATGCGATATCCTATTGTAAGAAGGATGATATGCTCTTTGGCGCTGCCCAAGGCCTGACGACCTTTCTTGGTTTTTGCCAGTTTGTTAAGTGGGAAACCATAATAAGCTTCAAACTGCAGGTTGTTCAACTCATAACCCACACCGCCAATCACATGGGCGGAACGCTTGTGGATCTGGTCAATGATATCGGTAGACTTGTCATCAAGCTCACACTTGGCATTGAAATGTACACCAGCCATCACGCCGGCAAAAACATTGAAATAGCGGATGGGATAATAGCGCACCTTGTATATCGTATTGATATAGTCTAGACGGTATTCGTAAGGACCACGAGCACGGCTGCCCACTTTGTTGCCTTCGGCATCATAAACGGCCAGGTCTTCGTCACTGAGGAAGTTGGCCCAGGCATCACGCGTACCCTGTCGGGTGTAGGCAAACTCAAGACTCATGCCGAAATGATTGTTGAAATACGTCTGGATAAAACCGCCGATGTAGGGGCTGACCATCGTCTTACCATCATATTCTGTCAGGTTGGACGCGATGCCTCCTAGTGTAGGGCCGGCGTAAATGTCAAAAGGATCATGCCACAGGCTTGACTGCTGCCATATCTGTCCATAAGAAGTGGTCAGACTGGCCAGTGCCAGCATCATGGATAATAGTATTTTTTTCATAACGAACAAATTTGCCTGCAAAGATAGTGAAAACCGAATGAAATGCAAAATAAAATTAATTTATTTTCATTTCTGAGGTGTATCCTATCTTGGACCTTCAGGTCAGAGATAGTGAAAAAATCGTTTAAGCGAGAGAAAAGCAAAATATTTTTGCTTTTCAGAGCGTGAGATTTTTATTCAAAAAATCGATTATTCTTCTATCCCAAGTACTTCAATAGTGAATTCCAAATCGGAATAGGGCTTGACGGCTCCAGCTGCACGGTCTCCATAAGCCTCGGAATAAGGGATGAAAATCTCCCATTTCGAACCTACAGGCATATTGATGAGCGAATGCCAGAAACCAGGTACAGTCTGACTTGGACGCATGGTTACAGCATCACCTCTTTTGTATGAACTGTCAAACACAGTGCCATCCATAAGTTTCCCTTCGTAGTTCAGTCTCACTTTGGTGTCATCTTTGGGTTTGGGACCTTTTCCTTTTACGAGTTCACGATAAAGCACACCTTTGCCTTTTTTCAGTTCAACAAATCCCATCTGGCGGTATTTCATGGCGTTGACAGCGCTGTTTTGTCTTTTGTCACGCTCTTTGCCGATCTGCTCCGCCAAGTCTTTGTCTGTGATGAGCGTAGCCACTTCGTCGGTTTTCAATTTGATGTCATCGAAAGTAATCCAGAAATTGAAGTCCGAGGCTTCCAAGTCACTGTCGATGCGATTGTTGAGCTCTACCAACCGCGCACTCATAGCCAGCAGTGAGTCGCCTGGGTTCTTGGTGAGTTGCACCAATTCAGACATATCCTCCAGCAGTGACTTAAACGATGTCTGAGTGTCTCTGTATTTGGCGGGTGTCAGACTCATGCTGCCCACCTCGTCCTGAAGGTCTCCCCACAGTTGGTCGAGCACTTGTTCGGCGCCTTTTTCTTTGAAGTATTGTTGGCGCCAGGCAATCGCTTGTTTTGCATCCGATGTCGACACCCACTCACCCTTGTCGTTCATGGCCAGCTTTTCCACTTCCACTCGCACCCAGTTGGTCTGATAGTCGCTCAACATGATGTTGGCGAGCCTTGCTGCTACAATGGCATTGACCTTCGCTTTCATGGCATTGCTCTTGTAGTTGTTGCCGAAGAGCATGAATGCCAAATAGCCCAACGCAGCACAGCCTATCACCAAAAGGATGATGAGCAAAGGCTTACGTTTTTGACTTTTTTTTCTGGTTGCGGCCGGCCTCACTGCAGGCCGGACATTCTGAGCCGTAGATTTCTGTTTCATTTTGCTTGATTGTTGGATGAGCTTTTTTTGAGGTTCGATGTTCAAGGAGCTGCCTGATGTACCACCTCTCGCTCGTAGACTGCAAAATTATAAAGAAAATAGATAAATGACAAAAAAAAGTTGTGGAATCGGCAAAATATCTTTAACTTTGCATGAATAAAATCACACTTTGCATTATGGATGAGATAACACGCACGAAAGATATATATAAGGTGACGCTTCGAGGCAGCGTGATCAATGTGCTGCTGATGACGTTTAAATTCATAGCTGGCATTTTAGGCAATTCTGCCGCCATGGTGGCAGACGCAGTGCATTCACTCTCTGACCTCATCACTGATGTGATAGTGATGCTTTTTGTGCACTGGGGCAATAAACCTAAGGACGCCGACCATGACTATGGACATGGAAAATATGAGACACTTGCCACGGCCATCGTGGGGCTGATGCTGCTGGCTGTAGGCGTCATGGTTTGCTACAATGGTGTGCTGGAGACTATTCAGGGAATCAGAGGACAAATCTTGGAAAGCCCAGGATATATCGCCTTGTTTGCTGCTATCGTGAGCATCATCCTGAAAGAATGGGCTTATCGTTTCACAATAGCCAAAGCTCGCAAGACCGGCAGCCAGGCTGTGGCCGCCAACGCTTGGCATCACCGCACCGACGCTCTTTCCTCTATCGGCACTACGATTGGTATCGCAGGAGCAATGTTTCTTGGAGCCAAGTGGCGGGTTCTAGACCCTATCACCGCCATCATCGTGAGTTTCTTCATATTGAGAGTGGCCTATCAGCTGATCGTGGCTTCCATGAACGAACTCCTTGAGAAGAGCCTTTCTGATGACGTGGAGGCGGAAATCGCAAGTATTGCAGCTGAAGAGGAAGAGGTCAGCGATGTTCATCACATCATGACCCGCCGCATCGGCAAAGACATTGCCATCGAAATGCATGTCAGAGTGCCTGGAGAGCAAACCGTCAGTGTGGCTCATGAGCATGTCTGCCATATCGAGGATCGGTTGAGAGAGCGTTTCGGTCTCTCTACCCATATTGGCATCCACGTAGAGCCAGTAAAAGCCCCCAATCCTAATTCCTAATCACCACAACTAATTTCTAATTCCCTAAAAATGGCTTTCGACAAAACAAAAGGACATATCGCCATCTTAATGGCAAACGTGATTTTCGGATTGGGTGTGCCTGTCACAAAAGCATTGTTGGACGATTGGGTGACTCCCATCGGATATATGGCATCGCGTTGTGTCTTCGCTGCCCTCATTTTCTGGGTGGTGGCTGCATTTATGCCGAAAGAGCATGTTGAGAAAAAAGATATGGTGGTGCTGCTACTCGGCGGCCTGCTCGGTTTTGTCATCTCACAGACACTGACCGCTGAGGCATTGAAGTTCACCACACCAGTCTATTTCTCTTTGGTGGCTGCATTGACTCCTATCGCTGTGATGATACTTGCTGCCATCTTCTTGAAAGAGCGCATTTCAGGACTGAAAATCGTGGGTGTGGTGATGGGTATCGGTGGCGCCTTGTTGATGCTTTATTTTTCTTGGACTAGCGGGGCTGGGTCTGATGACCTGTTAGGCATCACACTCGCCGTATTGAGCGTGCTTACCTGGGCTGTCTATCTGATTATCACCCGTAAGGTCTCAGCCAAATACTCTGCTGTCACACAGATGAAGTATTTCTTCTTGATCTCCGCCGTTGTCATGTTGCCCATCGCACTGATGGAACCGCAGCAGAGACTTTATTCCGCCGAGTGGGGATGGAGTGGGGTGCTGGAGATGGCGTTTATCGTGCTTTTTGCCACTGGACTCGGATATTTCCTCATCCCTTACGCTATGAAATTCTTGAGAGCCACCACGGTCAGCATCTATACCAACATACAGCCGGTTGTGGCCTCACTGGTGGCTATCGCCATTGGGCAAGACCACCTCACTTGGGATAAGCCCGTGGCTGCCATCCTCGTCCTCCTCGGTGCATACATCGTCACCATCACACCAGAAAAGAAGAAATCATAAGGTATAACGACGACATCATGTCAAAACTTAAAGTGGTCAAAGCCCTCGCCATAGACACCAATCACACGGCTTTGGCTGACAAAGGCATGGGGGTCCACCTCATTGATAATGTGGAAGATCTGCACAGACTGACGTTTCTTGGCGAGCACAAACAGCATTTTCACATCATTCCCTGAGTAAAAACCTTGGGCATTGAGTACTGTCACACCGCGATGGGGCTCCTGGTTGATGCGCCTCGCAATCTCCTCATAATGATTTGAGATGATAAAAAACTGCACGGAACTCCTCCTTGAGTTGACCACTTGGTCGATACAGAAAGCCGTGACACACAGCACCACATAACCGTAGATCACTTTTTCCCAGTCATGAAAGACAAGATACGATGATGTGATGATAATGATATCGCAAAGAAGGATGACTTTGCCAAGAGAGATGTCATGGTATTTGTTGACAATGGCGGCAACGATGTCGGTGCCGCCGGTGCTGCCGTTGAAAGCTAAGCCTAAACCGACCCCTGAACCGCAGAAGATAGCGCCGATGATACTGGCCATGAAGGGCTCGTCGGCCAACAGGTGAATCTCTTTTCCCACATTGGTCATGGCGGAGAGGAAAAGTGTAAGCAGGATGACGGCGAAGATGGTCTTCATGCAGAAACGCCATCCCAGCACACGGAGTGCCACCAACAGAAGGATGGCATTGATGATGAAATAGGACACTTGCACAGGGATGCCCAACCCCCAGTACAGGATGGATGAGATACCAGGCACACCACCTGTCGTGATGTCATTGGGAAGGAGAAAGATGACCCACCCGATGCAGTATGACATCATGGCGATCACGATCATCGCATAGTCCAGAAATTCTGCCTTTAGCTTTTTGTTTGCATTGTTCTTGGGTTCCATGGTCGTGGAGGCTTAATCTTGATAATAAATACGTTTCACACGGTCGCTCACAGAGGTGAAAATCTCATAGGGTATCGTGCCTAAGGTGTCTGAAAGGACGGTCACAGGCAGGTGCTCACCGAAGATTTCCACACTGTCTCCCTCATGGCAGTCGATGTCGGTCACGTCGATCATGGCTACATCCATGCAGATGTTGCCGATATAGGGAGCTTTCCGGCCATTGACAAGACAGTAGCATCTGCCACGGCCCAAACCGCGGTTCAGACCGTCGGCATAGCCTATTGGGATGGCAGCTATCACACTGTCGCGGGTGAGTATACCTTTACGGCTGTAGCCCACCGTGTCTTCCTTGGGCACATGGCGCAGTTGAAGAATGGTGGTCTTCAGGGTGCTCACTGTGTGCAGGATGCGATTGTCACGGCTGCTGACACCGTAAAGCCCAAGTCCCAGACGGCACATGTCCAACTGCCGCTCAGGGAAATGCTCGATGCCGGCGCTGTTGTCTATGTGGCGAAGTATCTTGTGGGAATAGGCAGCCTGGAGCCGTTGGCTTCCATAAATAAACCGTTCATATTGTTTGGTGGAGAACTCATCAAAGCCATCGCTGTCAGAACCAACAAAATGAGAGAATACCGACCGGGGCAGGATAGCGTCTTGATGAGTCAGCTGGTCAATGAGACGGTCAATTTCGGTGAGAGGGTTAAAGCCAAGTCGGTGCATGCCTGTGTCAAGCTTGATGTGTACGGGATAGCCGGTGATACCTTCTTTGCTGGCAGCATTTACGAGAGCGTCGAGCAGTCTGAAACTGTACACTTCTGGCTCGAGTTCATAGTCGAAAAGGGTCTTGAATGAACTCATCTCGGGGTTCATCACCATGATATTGCAGGTGATGCCGTTCTTGCGGAGGGTTACACCCTCGTCGGCCACAGCCACAGCTAAGTAGTCCACACGGTGGTCTTGAAGTGTTTTGGCGATTTCCACAGCACCAGTACCATAGCCGTTGGCCTTGATCATGCACACGATTTTGGTGGTGGGCTTCAGCATACTGCGATAGTAGTTCAGGTTGGCTACCACAGCGTTGAGGTTCACCTCCAGGATGGTCTCATGTACGCGCTGCTCAAGCAACTCTGTCAGATGGTCAAAACTGAAC
The DNA here is from genome assembly GCA_902780635.1 of uncultured Prevotellaceae bacterium. Taxonomy (GTDB): domain Bacteria; phylum Bacteroidota; class Bacteroidia; order Bacteroidales; family Bacteroidaceae; genus Prevotella. The sequence goes on along the minus strand of CACZGH010000017.1, from coordinate 50,672 downwards.
CGTCTAGCTCCTTTGAGCAAGATCACCTCATCGTGGAGAGAGGCGAAGGTGTCGCTGGAAATCAACGCATCGCAGTCGTCGAAGAATGCCTTGTCTGCGATGGCTACCTTGTCCTTTTGTGAAGAGATCTCAGGACCGATACCGATGAATTTCTCTATGCCACGCTCGACGGCCAGGTCGGATACTTGGCGGTACAGTTCTTCTGCGCTGACTCCACTCTGATAGATATCACTCAGTATCAGTGTGCGCTTCCTATTCTGATGGTCGGGACGGCGGCTCATAAAGTCAAGGGCGATGTCGAGAGACTTGAGGTCGGAGTTGTATGAGTCATTGATGAGGGTACATCCGTTACGACCCTCTTTCACCTCTAAGCGCATGGCCACAGGCTCCAAAGTGCGCATACGGGTGGACAACAGCGCTGTGTCTATGCTTAAGTAGAGTGCTACGGTGGCACAGATAATAGAGTTGGTGATGGAGGCCTCGTCGATGAAGGGAATCGTGTAGGAAGAAACGGCTCCTTGATACTGATACTCTATGGTGGTCGATGATCCTTGTTTGTTGATGTGACGGATAAACATAGCGACAGTGGTGTCTGTCTGTGACCAGCAGAGCCGCTCGCCATGAAAACCGGAAGTGGCTAATGTGCGGTTGATGACCGGGTCGTCAGCATTGTAAATCAATACTTTGGCATCTTTGAAGAGTGCCAGCTTCTCAAGACATTTGTGCTCAATGCTGTCGAAGTTTTCCTGGTGGGCGGATCCCAGGTTGGTCAGAACACCAATGGTGGGTTGGATGATATCGCAAAGTGCTGACATCTCGCCAGGCTGACTGATACCTGCCTCGAAGATGCCTACTTGGCTGTGGCTGTTGAGCAACCACACCGACAGGGGAACACCAATCTGCGAGTTATAGCTGCGCGGTGAACGTGTCACTGTCATCGAAGGGGAGAGCAACTGATAAAGCCATTCTTTCACTACGGTCTTACCATTGCTGCCCGTGATGCCTATAATGGGGATGTTGAAACTGTCACGATGGCGCTCTGCCAGACGCTGCAGGGCGGTCAGCGTGTTCTCCACACGCAGGAAGTTGCAGTCCGGGTAGTGCTCACGCCAGCCTTCGGGCAAACGCTCCACCACATAGTTTTTCACACCACGTCGGTACAGCTCGGGGATATAGCGGTGGGCGTCGTTGCGCTCACTCTTCAAAGCGAAAAACAAAGTTGTTTCAGGAAAACTCAGCGAACGGCTGTCTGTGAGCAACCATTCTACGTCAGCTTCAGAGTCGCCAAAACGGTGTGCTCCTGTCAGTGACGCAATTTTGTCTATTGTGTATGTCATAGTTGATAAGTCCAATTTATCCTCATTCTGAGGTGCAAAATTATAAAGAATGATTCAAATGGGAAAATATATAGTGCTTTTTTTTAGGTTGTCACTTGATTCGGATACAGATGATGCATCAAATGTTTTTTTCAAATAGTTATAGTATAAGGAGTTTTTGTTTCACATTTTTTGTATTTTTGCAACCGATTTCATGAAGTTGAGCTCTTGCGAACAATAAGTCATCATGATAGAATTTTTAAGTCTCAAAAAACGCACCTCTCTGCATGCCGATGAAATCAAGAAGGCGGTGTGTGAGGTGATAGACGGTGGGTGGTATGTGTTGGGCAGACAAGTGACTCTGTTTGAGCAACAGTATGCCGCCTACATCAGCACCAAGTTTTGTGTTGGTGTAGGTAACGGACTGGATGCCATCGTCCTGATATACAGGGCCTATATCCAACTGGGCTGGATGAAGCCAGGAGATGAGGTCATCGTGCCAGCCAATACATATATTGCCTCCATCCTTGCTATCTCTGAGTGTGGACTGACACCGGTGCTCGTGGAGCCGGAAATGGACACATTGCTGATAGACCCCTCGCGTATAGAGGAGAAAATGACGCAACGTACACGGTCCATTCTCACGGTTCACCTGTATGGCAGATGCGCTTATGGTGAGCAGTTGGAGAACATCTGCAAAAAATACCATTTGTTGCTTGTCGAAGACAACGCACAAGCACACGGATGCTCCTACAATGGGCATAAAACGGGCTCATTGGGACATGCGGCTGCACATAGCTTTTATCCCACTAAGAACCTAGGCGCTATGGGAGACGCCGGGGCGGTGACCACCGACGATGAGACATTGGCTGCCTGTGTGAGAGCAATGCGTAACTATGGCTCATCTCAAAAATATGTCTTCGACTACAAAGGACGAAATAGCCGCCTTGATGAGATGCAGGCAGCGGTGCTCAATGTGCGACTTCAGTATTTGGATGAAGAGAACGCACGGCGTCGACGCCTCGCCGCTTATTACTACCAGTCTATCCATCAACCTCTGGTGTCTTTGCCCATTGTCATACCGGAAGAGCAAAACGTGTGGCACCTCTTTCCTATTCTCTGCCCCGATCGTGACCGTCTCCAACAATATCTTCTCTCGCAGGGGATAGAGACACAGGTGCATTATCCTATTCCGCCACATCATCAGAAGTGCTACGAAGAGTGGAGCAGGGTGGTGTTGCCTGTCACAGAACGCATCCATGACACGGTTTTGAGCCTGCCTGTTGGACCAGAACTCACATGGGAGGAGGCAAGACGGGTGGCAGAGGCAGTCAATCGTTTCTCTTAAGGCGTAGAACATACCCTGTTTTTTGGTTTTGCAAAATTTAACAATAGTTGGCTCAAAATAATGGCCTACTTTTTTCCAAATCAATAAAAAATAGCGTAATTTCGCACGCTATTCTTTGGAAATGTATTGGAGAATGAATGAATGATGATGAAAGGCAGTTTTGATAAGTCTTCTGTTTTACTCAGACTATTTGTATGGATTTGGCTGACTACAGGCTCGCAAGTGTCTGTTGCACAGGAATATGCTGGATTCGTTGAGGATGTCAGAAATGCCACTTCCGACTCGCTCATGAATATCAATGGTATGGAATATTACCTCCTCTATGAGGATTATGAGAGAGTGCATTTTTTGTCTTTGATCTCCGAGGCACGAGAGACGTTTATCATCGGTCCTGCTGTACCGGCCGACACACTCTATCAGCATGGAGATATCTGTGCCCGGCTGGGGTGTGAGGACCTGCGTAGGCCGCTGAGCAGCCTCAAGGCTGATAGCATGTTTGTCGACAACAAATACCCCCATCTCTTCACACGATGTGAAACAGAGTCGCCCTGCAATTTCAAGGCATGCGACACCAATAATTTCGGTTTTAAACTACTGATGGATTTCCCCACGGCTCAGGGGGAGAAATGGGACTATCTGAGATTTTGGATGATCAACTATATCGACACCTTCACCAATATGGACATGCTCTATTATGATGATGTCTATTTGGAAAAGAATGTCGACGAGAACACATTGCCCACGGCTGTGCTACGAAAACAGCATCCCGAGGCTTTCGAGATAGACGACATCAACGACGCTCAGGGCATAGCCGACCACTTCCGGGATTTGTATATGAGGCAGGTGTATTATCTAAAAAACCTCGACTTCTCATTCCCACTCAGTTATCTGCGCATCTTCATCTCGCCGCGCTTTGTCAGCGATCGGTTCGTCACGCTCTTTATTTCCACCAATTTCTACGCATATGGCGCTCACGACTTCCCGATAGAGCGCTATATCACGTTCGACATGAAAAAACAGGAAGTGGTGAAAAACTGGAATCTCTTCCGCTTCGGCACGGAGCAGGAGGTCAAGGCAGTGCTTGAAGAAGAGATGAGGCGTCAAGGGCATGACATCGGCGACTGTGACATGCCTCAGGCTGCCATCTTCGATGATTATGTGGTGTTCAGCTTTCAGCCCTATCAGATAGGAGCTTACGCCGATGGCATCTCACATTTCCTCATACCCAAGGCGAAACTGAAAAAATTCATCCAAAAAGATAGACTGTTTTAAAAATTTATATTTTTTAACGTTTTTCGGTGCAAGGTTTTCCGAAATCCTCGTTTTAAGGGTGTACTATCAATCTGAACATAATACTTTTCTGAATGAGCGTGTCGCTGTGTAGCGCCGCGCTTTTTTCATTTACTCATGTTTCGGAAGTTAAGAAGTTAACTCCTCTCAACAAGTAAAAGTTGAGGTGTGTTCTAATTTTTGTACGAAGCTAATTTCATGTTAAAGTAATACTTGAAGTCATCCCATCTATAATACGGTCCACTAACGGCTTTCAGTGGCAGACGAGCTTCATTCTCATTAAGCAACACCTTCATCAGAATGTCGCCGTCACCATTTTGTGGACGGTAGAAAATCATCTGCACGTTGCAAGCCATAGGGAAGATGCGGTAGCACCACCATCCTGCATCATCGAGCTGTTCCAGGTCATCGATGGCTTGGCCGTAGTTGTCTAGTTCAAGCAGACAGACGAGAGGCATCACACACACTTCATGGCCATATCGCAGAGAGGCTCCAGGGTGGGGCTGTTGCAGACAACTGTCGGCCTCGTCGAGCATGACACGCAGCAGATTGCGCTGTGAGTAGGGCGAAACGCCGCCATTGAGCGGACATGGACCGAAATTGATATACCACCAGGCGTTGGTCTGAAGCCAGAGATTGTATATCTCTTCTTCGTTGAAGATATCGTAGAGGGTGATTTCACGGCGTAGCTCACTGCTTTGAAGATTGGACGCTAACTTGTATAGATGGTAGGCCAGGTCTTGGCTGTCCACGTTCTTCTTCCAATAAGTTTCACTCTTGAACAGCTGCCGCATGATGCGGTCGTTTTTCTGGTGTTTCTTACAGAACTCATCGTAAGCTCGCTGGACCTCTTCCGGCATTTTCTTTTTATTCAGCTCAGGGTCGTTGAAGTTCATATACCACATGTCGTGCTCGCTGGCGTCATGGCGGATATCAAGATCGGGGTTGAGGGCGTACAACTCCTGCAGGGCATTCTCCATGGACAGAATGCACCTGATCACCACAGTGCTCTTGGCATCAATATGGGTCTTACCCTCGAAAACTTCAGGGAAACGCTCATACATCCTCCTGGCAATGCCACGATGCTGTTCTGCTCCGCGAAGGGTCAATTCTCCGTAACGCTTACGTGCCTCTTCGCGAACCATGACCACACGCCGCAATACGTCTTTGCCGAATGGGGTCAACTGTCCGGCAGAGTCACCCCGTAGCAGGATACGGTAGGCCAAGTCGTAGTCATCGTCGGTGATGAGATAGCGTGAGCCGTGCCTGCCATAATGGCTGATATAGTAAGGCACATACCCAGCGGGGGCTGGGGTTAGGCTATCTTGTTGAGGACCAGGATAGGCGAAGTAGTTGGCACCAGAACGGGTGACATTCTCCCTGATTTCTTGCTTGGACAACTGAGCAGACAAAGTGCCGACACACAGCAAAAGGGTCAATAAGGCGAAGTGTTTTTTCATTGTTTAGAGGTTTTTTATGATGGTTTGATGACAATAATGTTACAACATCCTTTGTTTTTGCAAAGTTATGATTTTTTTTGGATATTTTAAGGGGCTTCTTTCAATAAAATGCGTATTTTTGCATTCTAATAATAGAATTGGAACAAAACTTTATTTTCTAAATCTTTATCAATTATGAAAAAAACATTTCGTTTAGCAATTGCTATGTTTGTTTGTCTGTCCGCTCTTACGCTGACAGGTTGTAAAGACACTTCTGCACTCAAAACTGCAGTAGAAGAGGCTGCTAAGTTCTGTCCTATCACTCTGCCCACCCTCGGCGAGGCTACAGGCATTACTATGGGTGAGGAAATGGTGGAGTTTGCCGTTAATCCGCTTCCAGGACTCGTCTCTGGTGACAAGGTGGACAAGAACCTTATCGCTAAATATCTTGCTTTTGAACTTCAGCGTAGCAATCCCGAACTTTTCAAACTGATTGTTGACAATGAATTCGGATTGAAGTGCAACTTGAACGCAGAGGGACAACCTATTGAAGTTCAGGCAGCTGCTGACGAAGTGAAGAGAATTCATGGAGAGTTCCTCGCCGCTCAGGGCAACTATGCACCGCTTCTCCTTCAGCTTTACAATCAGCAGATTGGCGGTCAGCTCCCAATGGATATCGCAGAAGGTCTGAAACTCAACAGAGTGAGAATGGTCAGCGGTTCTGAGACATTCTTCATTGGCATCGATGAGAAAGTCATCAAATTCGATGACCTCAGAAATAAGATCGTGAAGTCAAGAGAGAATGTGGACGAGAAAATCAAGAATGCCGCTATCAATCTCTCCATGTTGCTCCCCGTACTCGATGAGATGAAATCAGGACTCGTGTTCCGTTATGCCACCAAGTCGGGCACTGAGACTTACATGGAGATCTCTCCGGAGGAAATCCATGAGTATCTCAACAAAGCCTCGGAGGAGACAGCTGAGTAAATCATCACACTCTTTATCAATAATGAGACACGAAGCCTTCATCCTCCTAACAAGGGTGAAGGCTCTTTTATCACCATATATAGGTATCAAGATGAGAAAAAAAGCATTTATATTATGGACCGTCTTCTTGATGACAATGACAGTCCAGGCCCAGTTGCTCTACCGTATATCGGGCAACAATCTGGAGAAACCTTCGTATATTGTGGGTACTTATCATTTGGCGCCATCTGCATACGTCGACTCCATTCCTGGACTCAGAGCAACCATCGATGAGGTGGGGCAGGTGTGTGGCGAATTGGATATGTCGTTGCTTAGGTCGCAGGAGAATGTCATAAAAATGACGCAAGCCATGCTGCTGCCAGAGGGGCAGACTCTGCAGTCACTGCTGTCAGAAGAAGAACAGGGCCGGCTCAATGCCCTTATGAAAGAGTTGATGGGTGTAGACCTCACCAATCCTATGGTGGGAAGCCAGCTGGGTAAAATGACACCCCAGGCCATCTCCACTCAACTTACGTTGATGATGTATATGAAAGTTCATCCCGGATCCAATGCCAACGATGGGATTGATGACTATCTACAGACGGCGGGAGCAGAGAAAGGCAAGAAAATCATGGGCCTTGAGACGGTCGATCAACAGGTGAAGGCCCTCTTCCTGAGCACTACTCTTGATAGGCAGAAGCAACTCTTGATGTGTATGGTAGACAACAAAGACTATCAACTACACGTGACAGAAGAAATTATCAAAGCTTATTTCTCACAAGACCTGGAGCGTATAAAAACCATAACTGATGAGAAATTGGGAAACAGCTGCGACTCCAGAGAGGAGGAGGAAAACATCTTGATATACGACCGCAATGCAGACTGGGTCAAAAAGATGCCCGCCATCATGGCGGAGACATCTACCCTTTTTGCCGTTGGTGCCGCTCATCTCGTTGGGGAAAAAGGTGTTTTGACCCTTTTGAGAAACGCCGGATATCAGGTGGATGGAATGAAGTGACCTTTTTTAAGGTTTATTATGTGTAGGATGGTCTGTTATTTGGAAAACAACCATTAACTTTGCACCGTGATTTTATAGAAAGTGAAATGAGAAAGAACAGTTTTTATAGATTGCTGGCTGCTGCCAGTTTTGTAGTCGTCATGGCAAGTGCTATGCCGGGCGATGAAGTGATTTCCAAGGAAAATGGACAGACTGTCATCAACACGACCTCGTTGACATCGGATGTCAAGGGCTATCTGAGCAATACACCGCTCAAAATCTACATCAGTGGCAATAAAATACAAAAGATAGAAGCTCTGCCCAATAAGGAGACACCCAAGTATTTCTTCAAAGTGAAGAAACAGCTCCTCAACCAGTGGGATGGCATGACCGTCAGCAAAGCCGTCAAAGCAGAGGTGGATGGCGTCACGGGGGCCACCATGTCATCAGACGCTGTCAAGACCAATGTGAAGCGGGGTCTGGAATACTTTAAGAAACATAAATAAAGAAACGGGGGAATTTATTTCCCCCGTTCGTCTATCATCGTAAAATCCTTGTATTTCTCGGCTGGGAATTTGAAAATGTCATCGCTGATATTGCCACTGTGAAAATTGGAGATCTTTACAGTGGTCCAAAACCAAAGAACCTTTATTTTCAGACTGATAGGTGCACGGGTGGTCTTATCGATGACAGCTTTCAAGTGCTTGATGCCCTTCACGCCTTTTTTCGCCTCTAGGGTGATGATATAACCTTCTTTCTTGCCGTCTGTCACATAGTAGTTGTAGTCATCAGCATTGAAGGTGAATTTGCTCATATATTTGTCCTTATTCGGTGAGTCTGCGTCATACAGGGTCACTGTTTTCTTTTTTAGGTCTACCCAGTAGTCTTTTACTCCGTCGTTCCAGCTACAATGGCGTGACTCTAAGAATTTGCTCTTCTTGCCCTTATACCATATCGTGCCGTTGGTCTTCAAGATGCCGATGATGTTGACGTCGTAATGCAAGGTAGACCCTTGAGGACCGAACACCATCTGATAGGTGCGGTCGAACATACGGCGCGCCTGACGGGAGTTGGGTGTATCTTGTGCCTGACAGTCAAGTGTTATTGCAGTCAGTATCCATACAAGAAAGGCGGAAATCAATGAGAGTGAAGTTTTTCTTTTCATTTTAAAATGTCATTGGGCGATAATAGTCTTGATATCGTCGATGGTGCGGTCGAAAGGGCCACTGTGCTCCAGTTTCAGCGTACACATAGCGGCGGCGAAGCGGCCACATTCCTCATATCCGCAACCCTGTGCCCGGCAGTATAAGTAGCCGGCAGAATAGGTGTCACCACAACCCGTGGCATCCACCGTGCGGAGAGGGGCATAGGCAGGTATCTCGTAAAACTGGCCTTTTGCATAGATGAGTGAGCCATAACTGCCAAGTGTGATCACCACCTCCTTGACGCCCCATGAGGCGATTTTCTGGGCCACCTCACGAGGGTCATGCAGTCCCGTTACCACCTCCATCTCATGCTCGTTCAATTTGAGAATGTCAGTATACTGAAGCACTTCCAGTTTGTCTTTCCAGTCCACGGCATATACGTGTTGGCCGCGCACCTCACGCAGATAGCCCTGCACGTCTATGGAGACCATGCCTTTACCCGCAAGATATTTCACTAGTTCCGGTGAGAAGTCATCGTCGAGCAATGACCCTAAATGGAAAATACGAGCTTCCACGTCACGCAACTGACTGACGGTAAAGGGGTCTGACTTGGCCAGCACACGCTGTGTGCGGTTGTTCATGTTCTTGCCGTATTTGTTCTCAAAAAAGACGGTATGTCTACTTTCATGACAGTCTACTTCAATTCCTGCATGGCGCATGTCGCTCACGGCGCGCTGGTCGCGGTCGGCCATGGCTGTCACCAATTTAAAACTGACTTGGTGGGGTAAGTGATTGATGCCGTATGCAAAATAGTATGCCGTACCCCCGTTCATGTAAAACACATTGTCGGGCGTGATGATTTTGTCTAATGTGATGTGTCCCACACAGCAGATATCTCTCTTTAGCTTGTCTTTCATCGCTATTTCTATTAAATAGGTGGGGTGTAGCCTCGACATGTTGATTGGGGAGGCGTAATTGGTGTGCAAAATTACGAAAACACTCTCTATCTCACAAATTTTGACAGCTATTTTTCTTTTTTTGCTAGGATAAACAAATAAATGCTTATTTTTGCAAATAGTTTTAATGATAATGTGTTGATGTCATGAACACTCAGAGATGTCAGGAGATGCTTGAGGAGCATCAGGTCAAACCGACAGCCAATCGTATCGTGTTGATCAAAACCTTGGCAGAGGCAGAACGCCCTCTGTCACTTGCCGAGTTGGAGCAGCGTATCATCACCATCGACAAGTCGGGCATTTTCCGTGGCCTTTGCATGTTTAAAGATCATGGGCTTGTGCATGTGATTGAGGATGCCGGGGGAGTACGCTATGAATTATGTCGCAGCCATCGACATCATCATGATGCCGATGATGACATGCATGTGCATTTCTATTGCGAACGATGTCACATTACCTACTGTCTAGACCAGATCCCCCTGCCGATGGTAGAACTGCCTGAAGGCTATCAGATGCAAACTGCCAATTATATTGTCAAAGGCATCTGCCCCACATGCTGTCAATTGGAGCAAAAACGCAATTTGAGACTTAATATCACTTAAAAAAAATTGTGTGTTTAGCTTTTAATTCGTAAATTTGCAAAAAAAGATTCTTTACACGTTTCTATATGCTAAGAAAAATCCGATTAGTTCTTGCTGCGGTATTTTTTATCGGAATATCGCTGCTGTTTGTTGACTTCACAGGTGTCCTGCATCATTGGCTCGGATGGATGGCAAAAGTCCAGTTCCTTCCTGCATTATTGGCAATGAACCTGCTTGTTTTGGTTGCATTGATTGTGCTGACACTTCTGTTCGGGCGTATCTACTGCTCCATCATCTGTCCGCTGGGGGTGATGCAGGATGTCATAGCAAGGCTGCGCCGGAAGAAAAACAAGTACTCCTACTCCAAGGCATTGTCATGGCTGAGATACACCATGTTGGGAGTGATGGTGGTGGCACTCATCGCAGGACTGGCTTCCGTGGTGCAATTGTTGGCGCCATACAGCAGTTTCGGACGTATCGCTACCAATCTGATGCAGCCTATATGGCAGTGGGGCAACAATATCTTAGCTGCTATTGCAGCGCATTTCGACAGTTATGCCTTTTATACCACAGATGTGTGGCTGAAAAGTGTGCCCACATTTGTCATCGCAGCGACCACGCTGCTGGTAGTAGGCTATTTGGCTTGGCGCAATGGCCGCACCTATTGCAATACGATTTGTCCTGTGGGCACCGTGCTTGGATTCCTTTCGAGGTTCTCATTTCTCAAAGTGCGTTTTGTAGAGGACAAGTGCCGCAACTGCTCCCTCTGCTCCAAAAACTGCAAGGCTGCTTGCATCGACTATAAAACGCATACCGTCGACTACAGCCGCTGTGTGGCTTGTGGCAATTGTATCGACCAATGTAAGTTCGGAGCACTGAAGTATAGCCATGTGTCAGCACTTGCTCCGAAGACTACGGAGGCTCCGCCGAAAGATGATGCATCGGTCGACAAAGGTAAACGCTCTTTCCTCCTCGCTACAGCTCTGCTGTCTACAGCAGCCATCGCACAGGAGACGAAAAAGGTGGATGGTGGACTGGCTGCCATCGAGGACAAGGTGGCTCCACATCGTGTCACACCGCTCACCCCTCCAGGTTCGCTTAGTGCCGCCAATATGGCAAAGCGTTGCACCGGCTGTCAGTTGTGTGTGTCGGAGTGTCCCAATGGTGTGCTGCGGCCTTCTACTGATTTCATGAAGATCATGCAGCCGATTATGTCATATGAGCGGGGATATTGCAGACCGGAGTGTACGCGCTGCTCTGATGTATGTCCCACTGGAGCCATCAAGCCCATCACACGTGCCGACAAGTCGGCCACTCAAATTGGGCATGCTGTCTGGATCAAGAAAAACTGTGTTGCTGTCACCGATGGGGTAGAGTGTGACAACTGTTCTCGCCACTGTCCGGTAGGGGCTATCGAGATGGTGCCATTGGATGAAGAAGATGAGAACACGCCATTTGTGCCAGCTATCAATGAGGCACGCTGCATCGGTTGCGGCGCATGTGAGAACCTGTGTCCCGCAAGGCCTTTCTCGGCCATCTACGTGGAAGGACACGAAGTGCATAAAGAGGTTTAGATGAGTAAAAAGAACACACCTTAATTGGAGAAAAGAAGATGAAAAAGAATATATCTCGCCGTGACTTCCTCAAATTGTTTGGAGCCGGCTCCGTGGCAGCTACCGCTGCTGTCGCAGGTTGCAAACCCTCATCGACAGGTGGATATAAGGGTAGTGACGATTATGCGAAACAGGTAGAGCCACCAACGGACAAAATGACCTACCGTGAGAATCCTAAGACACATCAGAAAGTTTCACTCTTAGGATATGGCATGATGCGCCTGCCCACCATCAAGAGTGGATCGGACAACAATCAGAGGGAGACCATTGACCAAGAGAATGTCAATAGGTTGGTAGACTATGCCGTGGCTCATGGCGTGAACTATTTTGATACGTCGCCAGCCTATTGCCAAGGACATTCTGAAGAGTCTACCGGCATCGCTCTGCATAAATATCCCAGAGAGTCGTATTATGTGGCTACCAAACTATCTAATTTCAACCCTGCCTCCCAGACGCGCGAGGGGGCGATCAAGATGTACCATGACTCGATGAAGAATCTGCAGGTAGACTATATCGACTATTATCTGCTCCATGCAATAGGAGGTAGTGGCATGGACGACCTGCATAGACGTTATTTGGACAACGGCATGCTCGACTACCTTTTGAAAGAACGGGAAGCCGGACGTATTCGCAATCTCGGCTTCTCCTATCATGGAAACATTGAGGTGTTTGACTATCTCCTTGCAGAGAACGACAAGTACCAATGGGACTTTGTGCAAATCGAGCTCAACTACTTGGATTGGGACTATGCCAACGAGATCAATTCTGACAATACCGACGCCAGTTATCTTTACGCTGAACTTCAGAAACTGGGCATCCCTGCCGTTATCATGGAGCCTCTGCTCGGTGGGAGACTGTCCAACGTGCCGCAGTATGTGGTCAATGAGATGAAACAGCGTGACCCTGAGAAGTCAGTGGCCTCATGGGCATTCCGTTATGCAGGTTCACCAGACGGTGTGCTCACCGTGCTCAGTGGCATGACCTACATGGAACATCTGAAAGACAATCTGTTGACCTACTCACCTCTCCATCCTGTCAGTGAGGAGGAGAAAGAATTCCTTTACAAAATTGCAGGTGAGCTGGTCGATATGGAGACCATCCCGTGCAACGATTGTAAATACTGTATGCCGTGTCCTTATGGCATAGATATCCCAGCCATCTTTGTGCATTACAATAAATGCAAGAATGAGGGTACACTGCCAGTGAATGAGAAAGATACCAACTATGCCCGCTATCGCCGTGAGTATCTCATCGGTCATGACAGGTCGGTGCCCAAACTTCGTCAAGCCAACCATTGTATCGCATGTGGCCAGTGCGTGCCTCACTGCCCACAAAGCATCCGTATCCCACAAGAACTGCAAAAGATAGACGAGTTTGTCGAAAAACTCAAACAGGAGTTAGGATAATTGCTGTAGTTCAAGCCTGGTTGGTAAAAACTAACGAAGCTTTGATTGAAGTGAAAGATAAAAAGGAGATAAGAGGGAACTGTAAAAATATCATCAACGCGGCACTTTTCATGCTGTTGGTATGTTGATCCAAGTCAGTGTACGCCATAAACCTTCCAACGGACCACGGGGATGGCTCTTGAACCAATAACGGCCAAAGGCATATTGTGTAATGACCATAGCCAAGCCGATGAGCACGGCATAGGTGATGCCCACAAGCCGATAACAGCCCAAACCATAACCACAGAAGATGAAACTGCCGATGATGGACTGCAGCAGATAGTTGGTGAGACTCATGCGGCCAAAGAAACAGAGATGACGAAGGGCCCGGCGAACGGAAGCAAAGGCGTACCATGCCGAAACTACAGCCGACGTGATCATCATGAGAATAAAGAAGTTGTAGATAGGTGTAAGCCATCGTGACCAACCAGCAAAATCAACAAAACTCAATCCGATGACGACGAGTGCTGATATACCAAGAATGCTATGCCATATCTGGAGATTCCGACCCTCATCGTAAAAAAAGCGATGCCGCCCCAACTGCATGCCAAGGATGAAAAGACAGAGCAGTTGGGTGAGACGTCCGCTGAAGACATTGAATCTTAGGTTCAGTTCAAAACCATATCGGAGATTGTTGATGGCATTGTCCATAAATGTGCCATTCTCATGCAGACGGATAGTCTTTTCGTAGATCTCGAAGAGCGTACTGTGGTCTATCGTGGTGCCTGATAGCTGGCAGAACAGTTCCACGGGTTGGATAGCCAGCAGGCCGATGATACACCAGACAGCTCGAGAAGGCAGATAACTAATAGGGATGAGCAGCAAGCCATAGACCGCATAGAGCATCAGAATATCGCCATCGTAGAAGGCCACATTGATGAGACCAAAGACAAACAGCAGACACATACGCCAGGCAAAACGGCCAGCGAATGACTTCCCTTTCTGCTGCTGGTTGTCGTTCATGATAAAGAAACTCAGTCCGAAGAGCATGGCAAAGATGCCATACATCTTGCCGCTCAGCAACCACGCCAGTACACTGCCTACCGACTCGTCACAAGGCAGTGTGTGCACGATTGGTTCTTTGGTGAAAATATCGAAGTGCTCCACGGAGTGATAGAGGATGATGCCTGCCACGGCAAGACCCCGTAAAGCATCGGCTACGTCAATCCGGGTGTTGGGAAGGTTACGTGTAAAATACATGAGCCTTTTTCAGTTTTGCAGTCATTTGAAAATCTGCATCATCGGACGGCCCACCCACGCTTGCGGCGCTTCTAGTCCCAGGAGGTAGGCTATCGTGGCTGCCACATCATATTGCATCATGGCATCCGTGATTTCATGATTTTTTTTAATGCCTTTACCGCAAACGATGAATGGGCTCTGCATCTCGTCGAGGGTTTTGCCACCATGGCCTTTGTCTATGCCTCCATGGTCAGAGGTCAGAATAAAGACGGTATCATCATATATTCCTGCGTCTTTCGTCGCTTGGACTATATTGTACACACAGGTGTCAAGGGTCTTCTCAAACTCATAATAAGCAGGTTTGTTCCATCCTTTTTTGTGGCCTGTCTCATCCAGACCTCCGAAGTAAATAAAGAAAAGGGTCGGTTTGTTTTGCCTGATGTAGTCTTCGGCTTTACGAGAGTAATCAGCTGGCTCTCCAAACTTTTTGCCGTTTTTCTTACCATAGCCAGCACCTTCAGACCACATTACATCGTCTACTGCCAGTGAGTCGATCACATATTTGATACCGCTCCAGTCGGTTATTACCGCTGATCGGGTGTTAGGCCTTTGTTCTTTAAGTATGGAAAACACGGTGGGGAATATACCGTGACTATTGACAACCGAAGAAGGTATTTCAGGCGTCTGGCTGTTCCATTCAGTATATCCATGACTTTCTGTGCCCACACCCATGAGCATCGATGCCCAGTTGATGGCCGAAGCCGAGGGGAGGACAGACCGTTTCGACAGGGTATAACTGCCATTCTGCATCATTTCCTTCACCGTTGGCATGTCTGCCTTTTCAAAGCCCTTCGACGCCCATCCGTCAATACCTATCAATATGACATGCTTCGCTCTCATCTTCCCTTTTGCATCGAGTGATGCAGGTGCCAGCAACTGTGCTGTCAGGACTGCAGCCATGATGGCAAGATACTTATTCCATTTGTTCATACTCAAAGGTCGTTTATTCAATTTTTCGCTTTTCTGAAAAGTTGGTAATTATATAATCCTGGCCTGACGGTCCCTTTTGAATCCATAAAGAAACTATTCAAGATGAGCATCAGTGAATCGTTATGCCATAGGAAAAGGCTGTCAGGATGGTCGAGTAGTTGGGGGCTCTTTTGGATTCTTTCTGCGATGGGATAGACCAATACCACTTTCTGGTCCCTCTTCACCACGACCATGCCGTCACTGGCATTGAGATGGTATCTGTCAGTAGGCTGCATGATATTGTATTCACCCAGATGGATAGGGTTGCGACACACATAATCGGTTCCCATTAAATCATTGTCATGTGTCACTTCAAAATTGGAGTCATACCAATACCATTCACCATATTGTTTGGTGAAAGCATCACGCCCCATGTCATTGCGCACATACTCGATGATGCTGCACACTTCTTGGTATTGCTCGCAGAGCATACTGTCGCGCCGGATGGTATCCATGTCCAGTCTTTTGACAAATTTGCCCGTTTGGGCGTCCATCAGCTTCAAGTCACTGATGCACTGTTGCAGACGGGATTTCTGACTTTTGAAACCGATGCTTTTGGCAGAGATGCCAGGGATATAGGTAAACACGATGATGGCAGCACCAGAGATAAGTGCCATCAGTTGGAATTTGCGGGTGTGTCGCCAAAGCAGCATGAGGACGAACAGCGTCATCAGTGCGCCGGCAACCATCAGGTAGAATCGGCTCTCGGTGAAGCTGTAGAGACGAATGCGGTAGATGGAGCCTATCCAGTACATGATAAGCGGTGGAATGGCAATCCACGTGAAGTGGTGGTAGAACCAGTCGTAATAATGCTCTTTGAGTATATACTGCATCAGCCGCCCAGCGAGGGCCACCGTCACAAAACCCATGACCATCCATGCTACACCGCCTTTGGGCAAGTCCCACACAAGAGCAATCTTGATGAAATAAACATAAAGGATGACCGTATAAATGATGACAGCTGGTGAGAGGATGAAGTTGAGAATCAGTCTGAGCACCTTGGCGGGTTCATCTGTTGCATCCTCATCTTGTGTGATGAGTGTACAGCAGATTTGTGGTGCGATGAAGAACCAGATGAACTCCAAGATGTACTCGAAGAGATGCTCTGGTGCGTCTATGCCGAAGATGTAGAGGAAAGAGGCGACGATGGCAATGGTGGCACCCGTGAGCAGTCCGGATATGACGAGTCCGAAGAATAGTTGGGTCACCAAATGCAGGGCGTGCGCCGCAAAGGAACGGTTGTCCATGCGCCGCACGCCCACTAGTAGCAGGATGGCTGCCAGTACGTAGGTGAAGAAGAATCCGTAAGTCCACAGGAACGGCTGTAGGTTAAGCGCCATCAATGGCAGGAACAACCATCCAGAGGCGAAATATGCCCAACGGTTGACTTTGTGCAACCAGAAGGTCAACGCAAACAGCGGTACAAACAGCCATAGAATGTCTGCATTGATGCCACTCGTCAGTTCGCCATGAAGTTCATTCCATTCAGCTTGACTTGTATGCCAGACGGCGATACAGAAAAACAGGAATCCCATGGTAGCCTCGACAGGAAACTCCCGTGGACTGTGAAGCAATTGCCTCAGGATGTTCTTCACTTTTGTCTTCATCATAGAAGAAACTTCGATTACTTCACTTCGTTGACCAGTGGCTTACCCTCCTGGAAATCACGGATGTTATTCAGTGTGGTAAGGGCGATGTTGATGATAGCCTCACGGGTGAAGAAGGCCTGATGGGAGGTGACGATCACATTGGGCATCATAAGAAGCAAAGCCAGTTTGTCATCGTCAATCATCTTGTCGGAGCGGTCCTCATAGAAGTAGTTGGCTTCTTCTTCATAGACATCGAGTCCTGCAGAACCCACCTGATGTGACCTCAGACCATCGATGAGATCTTCTGTCTTGATGAGCTTTCCTCTTCCGGTATTGATGATCATCACTCCGTATCTCATCTTGGTGATGGAGTCGCTGTTGATGAGGAATTTAGTGTCTTCTGTGAGCGGACAGTGGAGTGAGATAATATCCGACCCCTCGTACAACTCATCGAGAGAGACTATCTTAACTTGATACTCACGGGCAAACTCCAGATCGGGATAGAGGTCGTAAGCCAGCACGTTCATGCCGAAGCCACGTAGTATTTTAATTAGTTCTTTGGCGATACGTCCCATACCGATGAGACCTGCAGTTTTGCCGTGCATGTCGAAACCCAACAGACCGTTAAGTTTGAAATTACCCTCGCGTGTGCGATATACAGACCGGTAGACCTTGCGGTTGAGGGCCATCATCAGTGTGACGGCATACTCAGCGACAGCATGTGGTGAGTAGGCGGGCACACGAACCACCTTGATGCCAAACTTTCGTGCAGCCTCTATGTCTACATTGTTGAAACCGGCGCAGCGCAATGCGATAAGTTTCACTCCGTATCCTGCCATCCGTTCTATAACCCTTGCGTCACATTCTGCGTTGACAAAGATGCACACAGCGTCGGCATCTTGTGTGAGTGACACCGTGTTCAAACTGAGTCTTTCTTTGAAGTACTTGATTTCGAAGTTGAAATCCTTGTTTACCTTATCGAAGACCTCTCTGTCGTAGCTCTTCGTGTCGAAAAAAGCGATTTTGTTTGCCATGTTTTTGTACTAAATAAAGGTTTGTTTGTATTTCGGTTGTTAACATCTGTTTTCCTGTGCAAAAATACAAAAAAAAAGTAAACCATAGTAAGAAATCATTGCCAATTTGTTGTCAGAATAGACGATTATTCGTATTTTTGTGGTGACTATACCATTTCTTATGGAAAAGTAGTATAAGGGAAAACATAATCATAACTAAAATGATGAAATCACTGTTTATTGTATTGGCCTTTTTGATGCAGGCTGTTGGTGCTCATGCCCAGAGTGTTCGTGAAACCATCCGTTTGGACAAAGCATGGAAATTTTCGCTGGGTCATGCTCGCGACCCTCAGAAAGATTTTGGCTGTGGCACAGAATACTTCAACTATCTGACCAAGGCCAATTCCATACACAACGAAGGTCCTTATACTCAAAAATTTGATGACTCGGCGTGGCAGGAGATACAGATACCGCATGACTGGGTCACTACTCTCCCTTATGCTAAAGACGCCAGCCACTCGCACGGTTACAAAACTGTGGGTTGGAAGTATCCCGAGACCAGCGTTGGCTGGTATCGCAAGAGCCTTCATATCGGCAATGAGGATTTGGGCAAAAGATTGATGTTGCGTTTTGACGGTATTTTCCGCAATGCCCAAGTATGGTTCAATGGCTTTTATATGGGCACAGAACCCAGTGGGTATGCGACACAAATCTATGATATCACGCCTTATGTCAAGTATGGTGAACAAAATCTGATATGCGTTCGTGCTGATGCCTCACTTGAAGAGGGATGGTTTTATGAGGGAGCAGGAATCTACCGTGATGTATGGCTGCTGAAATCCGCCGTGGTGAGTGTGGCACCTTTTGGTACTTTCGTTTATGCGAAAATGAACCAACCTTACACAGAGGCTACATTGTCAATAGAAACGGAGATCAACAATAGTGGACTTGAAGCCCAGCAGTGTGAAGTGATTCAAATGCTTTACGATCATGAAGACAAATTGATAGGAGAAAGTGAGCCCGCGTCTCTCTTTCTGAATGCCAAACAAACACTTAGCTGTAAGCAGAGCATACAGGTCAACCGTCCTCATCTATGGAGCACCACCGACCCCTATCTCTACCATGTGAAAACGGTCATCAAGCAAAATGGCCGAATTGTGGATGTTGAACAGACGACTACTGGCATCCGTGATATCGCTTTCGATCCGGAACGTGGGTTCCTGCTGAATGGCGAACAGCTGAAGTTGAAAGGCGTCAATCTGCATCAGGACCATGCTGGGATGGGGTCTGCCATTCCCGACGCACTGCAGGCATGGCGCATCAAACAACTGAAAAAGTTTGGATGCAACGCTTATCGCTCCTCACATAACCCGATGACACCCGCCATGCTCGATGTTTGTGACCGTGAGGGAATCCTTGTCATCGATGAGAACCGCCTGATGGGTATCAACGAAGAACACCTGCGTCTGTTGGAGCGAATGATCAAACGTGACAGAAATCACCCCTCCATCATCCTTTGGAGCGATGGCAACGAAGAGTGGGGTATTGAGAATAATATACAGGGCACCCGGTTGGCTGCGGCGATGCGTGAATATACCCGGCTCTATGACCCGACCCGCCGCAGCACCGTGGCTAATGCAGGCGGAAGCGAGTTGATCAAGGGTGTCGACGTGGCTGGTTTCAACTACATATCGCAGAATGATGTGGACAATCGCAAAAAGGCCAATCCCACTTGGGCTGTCGTCGGTACGGAGGAGTTTACGGGTTGTGGCACGCGTGGATGGTATTTTGAGTCGCCAGATTATCCTGGCCGCATGGTCAGCACCAATCGTTCGAAGAAGATATACGATTATGAGAACGTCATTGAACGTGGATGGCAGTTTTATGCTGATCGTCCATGGGGAGCCGGAGTCTTCTACTGGACGGGCTTCGACTATCGTGGCGAGTCCAATCCGCTTGTCTACCCAGCTCACGATTCTGAATATGGCATCCTTGACTATTGTGGATTTCCCAAGGATGAGGCTTACTATCTGAAGTCATGGTGGACGGACGAACCTACATTGCATATCTTCCCACATTGGAACCTGCAAGGGCATGAGGGAGAGGATGTGGAAATATGGGCTTACAGCAACTGCGACGAGGTGGAACTTGTAGTGAATGGCAAGAAGTTAGGACGTCAGCAGATGCCAAAGAACGGTCATCTCAAGTGGAATTCCGTCTATCAGCCAGGAAAGGTGGTGGCATACGGCTATAAAAATGGGAAACGTATGATGACTCAGACGATTGAGACGACCAAACCAGCCTATAAGACGGTGTTGAAAGCCGACCCACAGACGCTCTTTAGTGACGGGTGTGATATCGCTGTTGTCACCGTCGAAGTGCAGGACCAGAAGGGGAGGGTAGTGCCTGATGCCTGTCCGATGCTACACTTCACGCTCAATGGTGAAGGCCGTATCCTAGGAGCGGGCAATGGTGACCCGATGTATCTGGGTGCAGATCATCCCAAGGACAAGGATTGCCGTGAGTTCAGCATCCCGGCTTTTAATGGTTTGGCTCAAATCATCATTCAGGGCAGTGCAACTTCTTCCATCATCGTCAATTGCCAGAGCGATGGCCTCAAGACAGGAACACTTAGCATCAACACAAAATAAATCAAAACAATCGTAATCTTTTTAGAAGCAAATGAAAAAATTAATCATGGCCGCTTTATTAGGTATTATTGCAAACAGCGTTATGGCACAAATCAACAACCATCCAACTCCTGGCACAGACGGCAATAAGTATGTGCCATACGAACAACGGACAGGCAACGAATCTGTCGTGTATTTCACCCGTCAACTCTCTGCTGAGGGACTGATAAAAGCATATGAACAGGTCAACGGAAAAATCTGCGGTCATGTGGGCGTGAAGTTGCACACTGGCGAGCAGAACGGTCCTAATATCATACCCCGCGAATGGGTGAAGGCTCTGTTGAAGAAAGACCTGCCGTATGCCAACATCATTGAGACCAACACCTATTATGAGGGTGACCGCTATACCACGGAACAGCACCGCAAGACATTGGAGGTGAATGGTTGGACGTTCTGCCCAGTTGACATTATAGACGAGCAGGGGACGACCACCCTGCCGGTCAATGGAGGCAAGTGGTTCAAGAAGATGTCTGTCGGATCGCATTTGACCAACTACGATTCGATGGTGGCGCTGACACATTTCAAAGGACACACCCAAGGTGGGTTCGGCGGTTCCAACAAGAACATAGGTATCGGTTGTGCCGACGGACGCATCGGAAAGGCCTGGATACATACCACGCCCAACCAAGACAACCAATGGGATATTGCCAGGGAGGAGTTTATGGAGCGTATGACAGAATCTACCAAGGCGACCATCGACTATTTTGGTGAGCATGTCACCTATGTCAATGTGATGCGTAATATGTCTGTCTCTTGCGACTGTGAAGGTGTGGCAGCAGAACCTGTGGTGACTCCAGACGTGGGCATCTTGTCATCTACAGATATTTTGGCTATCGATCAAGCTTGTATAGACATCATATACGCAATGACTGCTGAGGAGCATCATGACATGCTCGAAAGGATAGAGACTCGTCATGGCCTTCGCCAGTTGTCATACATGAAAGAACTGGGTATGGGCAATCATCGTTATATCCTTATCGACCTTGACAACGGCGGCAAGCGTATCACCGCAGCTGATGCCGTAAAGAATCTGAAGCCATTTATTCGGTAGTCTCCTCACCGTTTTATTTGGGCTTAACGATAGAAAGTGATCCAGTTGGTGCGGTACTGATAGTCAGCAGCCTTCTTACTCTCAGGGAAGATCTCATGTGGGCTTCCCTGAGTGTCACGATACCATGCGTAGTTCCATCCTGCACCCATGTCTAGGTAGATGGCATTGGTGACATGACTCTCCATCAGACATCTGATGAAGAATTCCAGCGTGACAACTTTTCTTGACTCAACGAGGCATAGCTGTCCGTCTTTTTCGCACAGGGCTCTGTATCGAGTCCTGCTTTTGCGCATCTTTTCCCACATCGGAGTCTGTTTCCCGTTGAGGATGAGCAGATACTGGCAGAAGGCCATCTCACATTTGGGCTTCTCGGAGAGAAATTTTTTCTTCTCCATGAATGCCCAATGATTTTGACTCCACACGAATGCCCCAGTGTTCGCCCGGCAGTTGTAACCTTGATGCCATTTCCCGCCACTCACGTGGTTGTCGGCGACATTGGAATGTGTGAAAGACTTCAGGCGTTGTCCTGTGAATGCAGCTTCGCAGCAGAAATCTACTTTAAGGTCGCTGTTGTCAGGCATCTTTCCTAATGCCAGGTCGATGGACTTGTAGTTGGGGTAATAAAATGTGAGGTGCTCTGTCTGGTTGATTTCAGTGGCTGTCATCTTTTGGCTGGCCATGATCAAAGCCACTGTGCATAAGATGATACTCCTCATTGTCTCACTTCTTTTCATATCTGATATCTCTTTAGGTCATTTTCAATCGATTCAGGTCTTTGTATTCCATCTCAATTGTGTTTTTGTCATAAAATACAAAAGTAATGCATTTTGGGTAAAATGTATAATGGTTTCAGAAAAAAATCTTCTTGATAAAAGAAAAACCTGATGCCTAGAATTGGAAATATACATATAATAGAATCCATATAATTGAATTCTTTTAGTACATTTGCACATTGAATAATTTAAATGAAGAAAACTAAACGTAAAATCAAATTGTTATGAAAGAGATCGTCATAGGATTAAACATCAATGGTG
Organism: uncultured Prevotellaceae bacterium; assembly: GCA_902780635.1. Classification (GTDB taxonomy): domain Bacteria; phylum Bacteroidota; class Bacteroidia; order Bacteroidales; family Bacteroidaceae; genus Prevotella. The sequence continues at coordinate 27,991 of CACZGH010000017.1, read as the reverse complement.
GAATAGATGAAGAGTTCTCATTTTCACTCGATGATGAAAGTGCAAGCCGTCTGGAATTATTGTATCGTTCACGCTCCCAACAAGATGGCTTCAAGAATGAGGACTTTTGGCCAAACCTGAAAAAAGAAGATGAGCAGTTGTATAAAACCATCTGCAACGCAATTGTTGACGAACTATTTAAGTATATATTCAACGATGACCAGTTCAGTTTTTGTGATGATGATATTGACCTAAATGTGCAATTCCCCTTGTACGACCTTCATTTCGATTACCTAACATCAGAGGGGAAGAAAACAATGCGGCATCTGGATTGCACAAAAGCAGTTATTTATGACGACAATGTTTTCAATTGTGATTTTGAATATACATTCGATTAAGATGGACAAACGAACGAGAAATTTTCGCCCAATTAACAATCCTTAAGACGAAAAATTCTTTATTCTCAAAAATTTGACTTACTTTCGCAACGCCAAAATTCAAGGGGGGACTTTGGGATACTAACAAACTTAATTTTGGCGACATAGTTCTTTGTTTTATTGATACATCCCGAGACAGTCATAGAACTGCTCCAACCGAGTTCTCATAATCACCACGGTGGAAAAATGATGTGAGCTAACGAGTTGAAAACAACTAGTTAACTAAAAAAAGATTATGAATAAATTTTTACTTATTGGGACTTCGTCCCGCCTCTTTATCGAAAGACCTGTTCTTCACCTTAGAGGTGAATGATACCCTTGTGCATTGTCGTCAGACAACGAAATCCTTATTTTTTGTTTGGACTAGACTCCTCGGCTCTTTAGGAGTTAACTATACTACATGAAGGGAAGGCTATGCCTTCTCTGGCTTCTCTCGCACTCCATTTAGGAGTATTCCACTACCCCTCAACCATACCTTAAATATTTAAAACATTTCTTTCATGACCATAGAGATTAGCAGAAACAGACTTACACTTAACAACGTCGATCCATTCCTTATTCTTATCTTACTCGGAGATAAGGTGGTGGACAAGAGCGTCGTCAACGATATAGCCAAGCCCAACTTCTCCATCGTGGTTAGACCGTCGGACAGACCTAACAGCAAGACCAAAGAAGGAGACTATACCATCGTGGTCCGCAAGGACAGCGGTGAAGAGGCCACGCTCGACATGCCGCACCGAGGGGCGAAAGTGCTCTATGTGCTCACACTCATGTGTCAGAAGGTAGTGGGTGGACTGCCCAACAATTACTTTAGTAACGGAAGGGCTGCCTCTGCCATCAAGACACTCTACGACAAACTCTACCTTTCGGGAGGAGCAGAGTGGGTTGAGAACTGTGCATCCAAGAAACATAACCTCTCCATTTATCGCACCCATGCTAAGAACGCGATTGAGGAGAACAAAGCCTTGGATAATGTGGTGCGCTATTGGTGTGGGTTCGAGGAAGAGAATGAGAAGCGAACCATTGGCAAGAAACAGCTGCAGTTCAGAAGGATACGCATTCCAAACGACCGCATTATCTTCGAGGACGCAGCCAAAAGCAGTGTCACCTTCAAGCAGCTCATGGAACAGCTGCCGCCATTGGAGGACTTGTTCGGATTTAGAAACCGTACCACAGAGCGAATCCGAGAGCTCCGCTCCATGAAAGCAAACGGTGCCTTACCTCACAGCTGAACCACCACAAAAGGGTAGGGGGGAGGATAGTCAATTACACAAATATAAAAACCTTTCCCCCCCCCAGTGAATATATCTTATCATCATTTTAAAAACTATAGAAATGGAAAAAAATCAATTTGACAACAATCGTAAACAAGGTAATCATTCCAGTAACATCCAACACGAAGATGGTGATCAGTACCTGAAAAATGACGGTGAAGTATACGCTCTAGTCTATGGCACTGAGTGCCGTGTGTGTGAGCTTGTTTGGGAAGCCTTTAATGAAGAGATTCCTGAAGGATATACGGTTTCTCACATTGACGGTAACAAGCTGAACAATAGACTCGATAATCTTAAACTGGAGAGATTGTAATATCTCTCCAATTCTTTCTTTTATGAATATCTCGTTGCCCCAAGGCCGTATTTCAAGTAAGATTAAAACCAAATCAAAACATATTCTGACATTCCAACAACAAACAATGGAAAAAACAATAGAGAAAATCTGGCAAAAATTTAGGGAATATAATCGTCTTTAATAACAATAATAAAAACAATAACAATGAGAAGAACTGTAATCTGTGAATATGTGGGATTCGGCCATCCCGACAAAGTGGCTGACCAAATCAGTGATGCCCTGCTGGACGCCTTTCTAGAGAAAGACCCCAACACACGCGCCGGCATCGAAGTGATGGTGAAAGACAATATCGTGGTATTGGGAGGTGAGGTGAAGAGTATGGCACAAATCGACTACGACCATATTGTGAGGAAGACGATGGACGGCGTAGACTATCCCAATGACCATCACCTCTCAGGAGACGACATCAAGGTCATCAACCTCATCGGGAAACAGTCACTGGAAATCAGCCGAAGCGTGGACCAGGACGACGGCATCATCGGAGCGGGAGACCAGGGCTTCTGTGTGGGATTCGCCTCCAACGAGACAGAAGACCTAATGCCGCTTGGGGCGTATCTCGCCCGAAAACTATGCGATTGTGCTGAAAACATACACCACACATTCGGGCCAGACATCAAGTCACAGGTGGTGGTGACATATGACGAAAAGGGTAGGGGGCACGTTGACTCCATCCTCGTGAGCACCATGCACCAATGCTCATTGGAGGAGTGCCGGACCCAAGTCCATGATTATATCATGAACAATAAGATGGGTATCGACGCTCAACTGTTCCATCAGCATATCATCGAGGACAAGCCTGTCATCACCATCAACCCTGCTGGGGAGTGGCACACCGGCGGCAGCATCTCTGACTGCGGCATGACGAACCGCAAGATAGTGGTGGACCAGTATGGTGGCTATGCACCCGTAGGGGGTGGTGGCCTCTCCGGGAAAGACATGAGCAAGGTGGACCGAAGCGGAACGTATATGTGCCGATACCTGGCGAAGAACATAGTGGCTGCAGGACTGGCGGACACGGCAAAGGTGGAACTGGCGTACATCATCGGTCAGCCACAACCCTGTGCCATCAATATTGAGCTCAACAACTTCGGACAGTCCGCAGATAAGTTGCCTAACAGCAACCCCAACCTCTCCGATGACCTCGCCACATGGATACGTGAACACATCGACCTCTCACCAAAGGGAATCATCGAGCTGTTCGACGGACTCAGACCTCGTTACCATGAGGTGGTGAGACAGGGACATTTCGGCCATCCTGGCAATGGGAACGAGAATACCTTCCGTGTGTTCCCTTGGGAAGAGACGGACATTGCCAATACCTTGAAGGAGTTCTTCCTACACAAAAAGGTAACGGTATAACTACTTTAGTAAGGAATAGAATACTCACGATAAATCAGTAACTCAACTTTCGCAAGTTGAGAGAAGTTAAGAGAGACAGCCTACGATTCATTTGGCTTAACTCCTTAGCGAAGCGATAACTACTTAACTCCTTAACTACCTGCAAGTTGAGTACTTGCGAAACTTGAATCAGTAATATCTCTATCATCAATATTGGGCAGAAAAGAAATGGAAATATCAGTAGATAAGAATGAAAATATGTTGAATGGATTCCCCGAGGGAAAAATCATTTTGCTCGACGGCAGAGTGGTGGACTGCTACCCACGGGCCGACGTTGCACTCAATCGTTCAGCATTACACGAGGATAATGGCCAACAGCCACTTGGCATGAAACCCACCAGAACTGACAAGGAAAGGGCGGCGGACAAGGAGCGGTTCATCAAAAATGCATTCTTCTTTCTCGCCCACAAGGAGCGTATCCTGACGGACAGCAGAATGTTTCTGTGTCCAGTGCCCATCCAAAGCGGCATGTCCATTTCGGGAACATCGGGCTTCGAAGATCCCACACTGGGCATATACCTACAGTGGTGGGAGACTTGTGCTGGGGCTAGGTTTTCGGATAAGAAAGGTAGGCGCGGATTGCTGTACAAGTTGTCGGGAAGCAGCCTGAGCGGCCACAACATCTGTGGTGTGGTGCATGATGATGGCAGCACCAAGAACGTGGAACTCCGGCCTTTCAAGGACTACCGGGATTCCTTCGTCCACATCAACAACACCTACAAGTCCGCCAAGCAGAAATACCAGGCATATTCGCTCCGACAGGTGCTCGACATCCTCGACCACGAAGATGAGGGTGACCATGACTATGCGCACACCATCAACGAACAAATGCAGTTATGCGAGATTACTGCTCTCAATGAACTGCTTCATGACCTGATGATCCGCAACGAGAAACAGAAACATAGCATCAAGGAATTGGAAAAGGCACTGTATGATGAGCGCGTCCTTCACTTCTACGACAAATACAAGGACTTGGAGAAACGTATCATCTCTGAGGTTGAACACCTCCTCCAACAGAAACGTGACCTGAAAATGGCGCTCCGACGTGGAGATTACAACAGCCAAGACTATGAGCGGAAGGTCAATGCCATCAACCAGCTAATCAGAGAGTTGGAACAAGAACTTACCGATTACAAAGACAGGGAGATTCTCAAGGTTTTTCCAGATAATGTGCAGCCGTTTTGGCTCATCGAAGGCTATGCCCAACAACTGAGAAATAGAAATGACGCAGTAGACCAGAGAGTAAACCCATAATCCGCATCCAAACCACGGCAGATGACAAACATCAACAAAATCGTGCTACACATACCTCACGCCAGTGTGAACGGCATCTTCGGCCCTTACGGCAAGTGGCCGCGCAACCCCCATTTCATCAATGAATGCGTGAACAAATGGACGGACTGGTATACGGACTTCCTCTTCGCCACTTCCAACGAGAAGGTAACGAGCATCATTTTCCCATATTCCCGCTTCGTATGCGATGCGGAACGACTCGACAACGACCCGATGGAAGCCCATGGACAGGGCATCATATACCGGCAATTCAGTGGCTTTAAGAGGGGAATGCTGACCAAACAGGAGTCGGACTTCCTATACCTTCAGCGTAGGCAGCATCTGGGTGCTGTGAGAAGTCAACTGACACCTGACAGCCTGCTGATAGACTGTCATTCTTTCCCTTCCGACCTCTATGACTGTGACATCTGCATTGGTCATAATAGCGATGATACCTATGATGAGCGGTTGGTCAACCTGGTGAAGCGGCAGTTAGAGAACAGCAACTACAAGGTGGCCATCAACAAGCCCTATTCCAACTCACTCTCCCCGGAGACAGGTTTTGTCTACAAGTCTTTGATGATAGAGGTAAACAAGCGGGTGTACATGACCCGAATTGGAACACTCAACCCGAACAGTCGCCAGTGGATGCGCTGGTTCGGTTGCATCAACAGAATCTACAGCACCATCCTGTCAGATCATGAATAACAGTCATAACATAGTATTCCAGAGAGAATCAGTATGCTCACTTTCATTTCTTTATTGTCATCTGCTTGTTGGCAGCCATTTTCTCAGCAAAGGATTCCTCACCATGCTCCCGAATATCATGGATGCAGGCCGCCCTGTCGCTATTGAACAAGAATGCAAAGATTTTGCCGACGAAGTTGTTGTGAATCTTACATTCCTTCACCTCTTTGTCGCACTCTGCGCAGGTATGGAAGCCCTTTTCCTGACAGCACTTCCTAATCTTGCACCATGATGCTTTTTCGTTCTCCTTGCACCCAGGGCATTTCCCATTGAGGAATTTCCTGCACGCTCCGCAGTACAGCCCACATGCTGCTATATGCTGTGGATTGCTCGTTATTGTTTCCATGTCAGTGTGCTCTTTTTCTTATTATTCATTGTTTATACTCAAAGAAATAGAAGTCTGTCCATCCCGTATTCTCGGCAAAGAGATGCTGTTTGCCTCGGTACTCAAATCCCAACCGTTCATAGAGTCTGTGGGCAAATCCTCTTGTGTCGCTTGATCTGTTCTCATTGGCGTTTCTCATTCTATAGGTATCTGAATGACCGACAGCCACTTCTCCGGATCCTCCTGGTTCCAGACACCGTCGATGTAACAAGTGCGGTGCAACCCTGCCACTTTATAACCCTGCTCCTCAATGTAGCGGAAGGCTTCGACAAACGATTCGTAGAAGCGTTCGTATGGGCCAACATGCTTCATGCAGAGAGCCTTTGGCACGGCTGGCAGACGCTTGAATTGGATGATGGCGCTGTCTTCGCCCATTTCCTCCACTTGTTCGCAATACTCGATGTCGATGTCCGTAGGGGTGTATTCCTTGTTGTGTTCGATGGTGAAGCAGTATCCTGGAGGTGGGCACTTGCATCCGAGCCGATGCATTTCAGGGGCGATTTTCTCCACGCACATCTGACCGATGGCGGCGAAGTCAGGGATGACTTCACGATGACTTGCCACGATGATTTCGGGCAATGACTGAATGCTGAATTTTTCCATAGTCTTCATTTCTTTGCGGGCGTTCCTCCAGTCGAGCAGTCGGTTGCGGCGGGCAATCAGTTGTCGCAGTTGCGCCTCCGTTTCCTTTATTTTCTCAGTCAGTTGGCGGATGCTTGGAATATGCGAGTTGTCCTCAAACAAATCCTTGATTTCATCCAGTGTGAAGCCGAGTCGTTGCAGGTCGCGGATGTTTTGCAACCGCTGCATCTGGTTGATGCTGTAATAACGGTAGCCCGTCCACTCGTCCACCTCGTCAGGCATCAGCAGTCCCTTCTGCTCATAGTGGCGCAAGGTCTTTACAGTGACCTGCATCAACTGTGAGAACTCTCCAATTTTTAGTTTCGTTTTATTACTCATTATCGTACGATGTTATTGCTAAGCGACTGCAAAAATAATGCATGCCCCAAGGGACGAGTCAAGAGGAAAATGGTTTTTAACATGGATTTAACATTCTTCTATTACCGCAAAGATAGCATTTTTCGTCATACATGCAAAACATATTGTCCGAAAAATGGGGAGCAGTTATACCTATATTAAAACAACACAAATCATATCTTTGACATACCTTTGCATCGCAATTACGATCATGTGGATTGTAGGTGCGCTCTTTGTCTTACTGAAACACCCAGAGAAAACCATCAACCGCTGTTGAGCTTATAAAGAACTGACTTTCGGTGTGTCACCGAAAAGACTCTCTAAATTATTTTGTTCAAATATCATATCATTTTCCCATAAAAAGGAAACGCATGTTAGACGATTTTGATTACATTGCCCTCGATTACGACAACGAGTACGAAGAACCTGAGAACTGGACCCTTATCTCCGCCCTTGACAAGTTCTACAAAGCCATAGAAAATGAATTTGAGGAGAATGGTACTAATGCCAAAACGTTGTGGAGTCTTCTATATGGTGAGGATACACAAAGTTCATCCCCAAGGCTGCTGGCCATCGCAATGGAAGGGCAATTGATGGGCTATGTCATCACGTTTGATTTCTTTCAGGCTACTTACATCACTTGTCTTCAAATCAGTGAGGCGCATAGAGGAAAAGGATTCGGTTCCTTGCTGTTACAGTATATCTGTAAAGATCCCGACCGCACTTATGTGCTGCTCAGTGATGTGGCGATGAGCGACAGCGAACAGTTGTCCGATTGTGTCCGAAAGAAAATGTTTTATCTGAAGAATGGCTTCAGAACAGTTCCTGTCAAGTGGTATAGCAAATATTGTTACAAGTATGATGTCCATGTCAAGGGGCCAGACTTGGAACTGGGATCTCTGTTGGCGGTATTGAGAAAAGGTAGAGAGATATGGAACACAGCATACATTCATAAATCTGAAAACCAGTAAACTCTATATTACTACAACAAACGCCGAAAAAGATGTGGCATCATGTTATTATTGAGTCTAATCTGATGGTGACTTAGTGCTGTTGAGAAGAGTAGGGTAGACTACTCTTCTATTTGTCGGTGCTTTGTCTTCCGTGTATAGGTCTTCTTCGACTTGTGAAGCCGGTCAAAGGAATGGAAGCCCGGGCCAAACAGTTCCCTGTCGGCTTCACGACCACCGCGCCGCATAGCCTTGATGGCATCCATCGTGGTGGCCTTGGTCATGTTACTTTTCTTCTTTCTCTTCATTTTCTCCTTCTTTTTCTTGTTTTATTGTAGTATATAGATGGTCATGTAACCATAAATGATGGCTTTTATCAGATAATAGAAAGATGGCGAGTTAATTTGTTGTGTGATTTTCACGCAAAGTTATCATTTCTATTTCAATCTTCCAAATATTTATATGTTAACTTTATAAAAAAGTATTACCAATCATTCAACGTGAAAAACCAAGACAGCCTCCATGCTCATCGCGTGGAGGCTGTCTTGTCAATCATCGCTATGATTCTTTTTTTACCAATAAAAACTAACTAACCAAACTTTTAATCATTAACCTAAATCTAAACCTAAAACATATCTATGAAACATTTTGTCTGTTATTGACATTGCAAAGATAAGGCGAGATTTAGCGGCATGAAAATTTTTCTGGTTATTTCATATCTAAACGTTGCGACATGGCATTCTTGTTGCGACAAATCGGCATGATGCCCTCAAAATTTGTCGCTCACTTAACTCATAACAGAGTGGTTTTGAGAAATATTTGGAGGAATATCTCAAGGCATCATTCTATTTGATATTGAATGTCATGACATAGGGGTTGGCTAGTGTGAATGTGTACCAGTCTACATGGCCAGGCTTGCCCACTGGAGGTGCCGCATAAGGAATGCCTCGGAACACTGTTACCTCACTTGATGCGGAGGTGACTCCCTGTACCAGTCCACCCTCCACTTTGATGGTGGGGCTCTGGCCCCATGCGATAGCCGTTATCAGGCTCATGGCGCATAATGAGAGAAGTTTATTGATCATATCCCAAGAATTTCTTTAGTCCTTTTTTCTGTTGTTCTTTATGGTATGCTCAGTTCATTTTGGTCATATGGTAGCCCATCCGTTTCAGTTGCATGGCTGCTCCCATCAGATAGAGCTGGTGCAGGCAGGCGACGTATGCGTTGAACGCATCTCTTGTGCCAGGTTCGATGTTCTGGTGGCGCAAGGCGTTGTAGACGCGGGAGGCGCACTCGCCGACAATTTTCTCGAGTACGGTGTAGTCCATACCGCTCAGAAGCAGCACTTCCTCACGGATATACTCGTCCATGCTGTCGTAGCCTCGTTTGTTCCGCATGTAGGCATAAAGATTTTCTATTTTCGAGTAGATTTCCCACTCCGTATCCCAGAATCTAGCGACGGCCATTCCGATGTACATCATCCATCCGAGACTGGCTGAAGGGAAGTCGTTGAATTCCCTGATTCCATCTGGGATGTAGGCCTTGGCTATCTCCTCCCATTTCTCCTCCACGTCTGGGCATTCTGGCAACCGTTCATCCACTTCCTTCATGCTGACAAGGAACTGATGCAGGTCATTATGCAGTTGTTTTTCAAATTGTTCCATTTTTATTGAATATAAGTGAATGCAAAAATACAAAAAATCCCGAACATCCTCGACACCTATCTTTCCCTATACTCTTCATTCAATACCCCTTTGCCCATTAGTGTTATGGCCAGCACAGAAAAGCCCACAAGCAAAGAGCAGAAGATATAGAGCACATTGTCCTCCCATCCTTTGATGGTATCAGGTTGACAGATTTGCAGCAGAACAAAGTCCTCTGGACTGATAGTTCCATGGTGAGTGGTGCAGTTGGCAGCAATAGTTTGGTATGGTTCGAAGTCGTCACTTGGGTGTAGAACCTTGAAGAAATGAGCAGAGAGAGCCACCTTTTTGATAGAGCCTTTCTCCCGGTCGACGAAATCCTTTTTCCATTGTTCCAATTTACTTTGGGATGCCCACATTGCGTGATGTGTCTCTTTCGTACGCGTGCAAACGAACACCCCTTTCTTGTCTTTAAGCGGACAGACCTGATAAAGCAAAAGTTTCATCATCCGACCTCCTCTGCCGGGTATGAGGGCATCGTCAAGGAGATAGTTGCATGAGTTAGTATCGGGTTCCACCCTTTCTACTTGAAGATAGTCCATCCGCTTGATTTCCTCATTTGGCAGTTCAGTGATAATGTCCACCTTCATTACCTTGGCACACGCTTCTTGTACAATTATCCCAGCATTGACAAACACCAATGTGCCGGTAAGAAAAATGACAAACTGAACGAATGGTTTCCATTTATCTTTAAGGGCACCAACTTCATGACGTAGAAGAAACACCAACAAACCGCCAAGCAAAATAGGGATGACCACTCCGCGTATGATAGTTTTGACAAAGGGCAGCCAGTCGTACTTCTCCCAAGCCAATATGATGAGAGCAAACGCCATGGCGACAGCCACGATATACAACAAGGTCTTGCCAAGTATCGTGAAAACAACTGTTTTTCTTTCTTCTGATATCATTTCCTCTACAAAAAGTGATTGAAGTTAGATGAAGGACCTATAGAATAGATGAGCCCCAGCTTATTGGTAGTTGATGCGGAAGGGATGTTGGATGCAAAGTTAGTTTATTTTTGACTATTCATGAAAAAACAGTTATCTTTTTATGAAATAGAAATCAAAAAAACACATTATTTTGCGTTATCAATGAGTTGATGATTCCATAGGTTTTTGAGCGTAGAGGAGTCTCTATCAATCCATGATCCTTTCTGCCAGTCTTATGAGTTCCTGATAGGGGAGTGCGCCGACTTGCCGCTTGATATCGCCGTCCTTGGTGATGAAGAAGAGTGTCGGGATGGACTGGATGCGTGCAGCCATGGCCAGGGCCTGGTTTTTGTCCACGTCCACCTTGAGTACTTTGACACGGCCCTCATAGTCTTGTGCCAGCCGTTTCAATAAGGGTGCCATGCCTCGGCAGGGGCCACACCATGTGGCATAGAAATCGATGATAACGGGAATCTTACCCGTGTAGTCGTATCCTCTGAGATACTGCTGATAGTCTTTGATATTCTCCATAATCTTATTGTTATTTTGTTAGTCGCATAATCTTAGTCGGACAGGCTAGCGTGCACTTCCCGCACTTGATGCAGTCAGGGTGCAGGTAGCCTGCTTCCTCGCCGCGGGAGTCGTAGGGCGTGAGTTGCATGGGGCATACACGGGCACAACTCTTGCACTTCATCTGACAGGTGCTGCTCACGTGGACGCTCTTGAATCCTATGGGCAGGGGTTCTTTTTTGGGTGCCACCCACCGCGAGATCGTTCCCATGGGGCAGAAGCTGCACCAGGTGCGGGGAGCATAGATGAACGACAGCACGATACCTACGATGGTGGTGATGAGGATGATGGTCCAGAACACACGCCCCACGTCGCCCCAGCTCTTGGCAAAGCTCAGTTGTATGCCGAACATGGTGAAGATGAAGACCACCATGAACAGCCGGAACCCGAAAGAGCGAACAAACTTTGGTATGGGTCTGTGTGGCGAGTATTTCGAGAGCAGACGGTCATACATGCTTCCTCTCGGACATACGTGGCCGCACCAATATCTGCCTCGCCAAATGGAAGTCAGCACAGGGCCTATCATGCAGATGAGTGCCAGCAATCCAATCACTGGATAAAACCAAGCGATGATGAGGTAGGCGAAAAGTATCCAATAGAGCGGCAAGCCTTTAGTCTCATAATGCCGGTGGAAGTTTTTTTTCTTGTTCTTCTTCTGTTCCATTTTTGTATTCGTTTTGTATTACGACTGCAAAAATACAAAGATTATAATAGAAATACGAATGAATTTTCCTATCTTTGCATCGGTTTTATCTATTAATGGAAACGAATGACTTTACAGCAACTGAAATACATCGTAGCCATCGACCGCTACAGAAATTTTGCCAAGGCAGCCGAATCCTGTGGCATCTCGCAGCCCACACTGAGTGCCATGTTGGTGAAATTGGAAGAAGAATTGGATGTGCGCATCTTTGAACGTAGTAACAAAAGTGTTGCTCCGACGGCCAATGGAGAAAAAATCATCCGTCAGGCAGAACGTGCCATTTCCGAGGCAGAGCGCATTACCTGGCTGGTGAATGAGGAGAAGGGTAGGGTGTCCGGTGAATTATCTCTCTCTATCGGTCCTACTATCGCTCCTTATATCCTTCCGAAGTTCATTAGGCATTATGTGGAGGACTATCCATCTGTAAAACTCAGCATCAAGGAGATGAAAGCAGACACGATGCTGGGTGAACTGATGTTGGGTCATCTAGACGCCGGAATCGCCATCAGCGGCAATGTCCAGCAGGGCGTGTTGGAGATACCACTTTATACGGAGAAGTTCATGGTCTATTTGTCAGAGAACTGCTGGCGGAAGCTTCCAGTCTTCAAACCCGAGAATCTGGAGCATGAGAAGATGTGGGTGATGAAGGAGGCGCAGTGTCTTCGCGATAGTGCTTTCAGTTTCTGTAAGGCACGTACCATAGGACGGCATATCTACGAGGCGGGCAGCATCGAGACCCTTATCCGCATCGTCGATGAGAATGGCGGTTTCACCATCATCCCTGAGATGCACCTACCTTTTCTTACAGATAAGCAACGTGACAACGTGCGCCGTATAGAGGGCGACTACCTTTCGCAGCGACGCGTCTCACTCTATATCCGTGAGGATTACATCCGTCAGAGCATGCTCAACACCATCACGAAAACGCTGCTCCGTTTCATGCCAGATGGTATGGTGGAGGAGAGGATTGTGAAATATGGAATCAAACTGTAGCCCTACCTACATTCTGCCTTGATTCTACTAAAAAAATAATCTGTCCTTCTTTTAATCTCTACTTATCATAATGTTGATTATATTAAAATGATATTCTCAAAATACTATCCAAAACTACCTAAAAAACTTAATTTCAAAATTTAGATATTTTTCAACTCTATCTCCAAAAACTTACAGAATAGTCCATCACTTTTTATTTAATGGTTTCCTTTTTATCTTATTTTTCCGATTAAAAAATTGTAGTACTCATAATTATTTCATATTTTTGTCACTGAAAAAGAAATATACGGAATGGAAACAATTCGATTAGAAGACTTGTCGATTGGCTACAACTTGAAGAAAGGCCAACAGAAAATCATCTCTAGCGGTATCAACGCCAGTCTGGAAGGTGGTGAACTGACCTGTCTTATTGGACCCAACGGGATCGGCAAGTCGACTCTCTTGAGAACTTTGTGTGGATTTCAACCCAAACTAGGAGGCAAAATATGGCTTCATGGGAAAGATCTGAATGAGTATACCGAAAAACAACTCTCCAAACTCATTGGCATCGTGCTTACCCATAAGCCTGACATCCAAAATATGACTGTGGAAGAACTTGTGGGCCTCGGAAGAAGCCCTTATACAGGTTTTTGGGGCACTCTGACAGACGAAGACCGTGAGAAAGTGAGAGAGGCTATAGAAATGGTGGGCATCACTCCCCTATCACATCGTATGATTCAGACATTGAGCGATGGAGAACGCCAGAAAGTGATGATAGCCAAGGCTTTAGCACAACAAACGCCCGTCGTATTCCTTGATGAGCCAACTGCTTTCCTCGACTTCCCCAGCAAGGTGGAGATGATGCAACTGCTGCACCGCCTCTCACGTTCTACGCAGAAGACCATCTTCCTTTCTACCCATGATCTGGAACTAACCCTACAGATTGCAGACAAACTTTGGCTGATGGAAAAAGAACGTATCAACATTGGTACACCTCTGACGCTGGCAGCTAATGGCGCCCTCAACCGTTTCGTGGAGCGGGATGGCATCGTCTTCGACCGCGACCAACTTAGAGTCATCATACCATCATGAGAAAAGTCATCCTCATCACAGGAGGCCAACGCTCAGGCAAAAGTAGTTTTGCCGAACAGCTGGCTTTACAACTCAGCGAACATCCTGTCTATGTGGCCACCGCTCATATATGGGACGAAGAATTCCGACACCGTGTACGTATTCACCAACAGCGGCGCGGACCACAATGGACCAACATCGAAGAAGAACGTATACTTAGCCGACATGACTTGACCGGACGTGTCGCTGTCATCGACTGTGTGACGCTCTGGTGTACTAATTTTTTATTCGACCCTGAAGACACTACCCCACCCAACCAGAAAAATTGGCATGCCGTTGTGGACAATGCGCTTAAGCAATTGAAGTCGGAGTTTGACCTCTTTACCGCCCATGACGCCACATACATCTTTGTGACTAATGAAATCGGAAGCGGTGGCGTGAGCGAGAGCGTCGTTCAGCGACATTTCACTGATTTACAAGGATGGATGAACCAATACATCGCCTCCAAATCCGACGAAGTGTATCTAATGGCATGCGGTATCCCCGTCAAGATAAAATGAGATACCTCACCTATCCCCTCCAAAGGAGGGGAAGTTTTATCTCCGTATCTACATACTCCCCCTGGCCCCTTCTAAGTTAGAGGTTGCTCTCCCTTGGGAAACGAGATTGCTCTCCCTCGGAAAACGAGGGAGTCGGAGGGAGTGCCGGAGGGAGTGCCAGGGGGAGTGTGTTAAATGTGGGGGAAAAGGAAAGAAAACTTCAGTTACTAATTCCTATTTCCTATTTCCTAATTCCTAATTCCTATCTCCTAATTCTTATTTACTAATTCCTAATTACTAAATAGTAATTCCTATCTCCTATTTCCTAATTACTAATTCCTAAATACTAATTCCTAATTTCAATTTTCACTTCGGTGTCGCCCGGTTTGAAGAGCAAGCCCTTGCATTCCTTGGCGTCCACCTGATATTTCTTGAGTTCTATTTGGTTCCAGTCTATTTTGTCAGTAGACTGTGCCACAGGCACATGCGGGATGATCGATCCGTCTCTCACCAAGATGATACAGGGTATCTGACCGGCTTGTATGGTCTGATAGCCACCGTCATACACCTTTCCTGTTTGATAGTCCACCCATTTGCCTTTGGGCAGATAGCAGACACGTTCTGTGCCGCTTTCCATCAGCGGCGCCACGAGGATCTGTGAGCCAAACATATATTCATCTTCCACATTCCAGGCACCAGGATCATCGGGGAATTCTACAAAGAGCGCCCGTACCATAGGCAGACCACGGTTGGAACAGTCTTTCGCCTGTGCATAGACATAAGGCATGAGTTGATATTTCATCTCGGCACACTGACGGAAGGCATCGGTGAACGACTCGCTGATCAGCCACGGCTCTGTGGGAGGTGCACCATGTGCCCTGGTGTGTGAAGAGAGGAAACCGAAAGGCAGCCAGCGACGATAAATGTCCTCTGGTGATGCTGTCACAAAACCGCCCATGTCATGACTCCAGAAAGAAAAACCACTCAGACCGAAACTGATACCACCGCGAAGGTCGCCCAACATGCCGATATCGTTGGTGGCAGCGTCGCCACCCCAGTGCAGAGGATAACGCTGCGAACCAGCCCATGCGCTGCGTGCCCAGATGACGCCCTCGCCGGAATACTCCTTGACAGCGTTCCACAAAGCTTGGTTGTAGCGCAGGGGGTATAGGTTGTGCTCATAAAATCCTGTCTTACCACTGGCATAGAGTCCGTTGAAAGGAGCAGCCTCGCCAAAGTCGCATTTGATAGCACTCACACCCTGTCGGATCAGTCCACCGATTTTGTCTTGATACCATTTCACAGTGGCGGGGTTGGAGAGATCGAGCACGGCGTCCTCGTAAGGCATGCCGCCCATCGCGTTGCGCACATGCATCCCATTCTTCACCAACTCATTGAAATAACGGTTCTTGGGGGTGAAATAAGGCAACTGCCACAGACAGACATGGAAACCATCCTTGCGCATCGTCTTCAGCATGGACACGGGATTGGGGAAGCGGTCTTTGGCAAACTCATAATCACATTGCCAGTCGACACCAAACCATCCTGTGTCGAAGTGAATGACGTCAGACGGTATGCGGTGGTTGCGTAGCTGCTGGGCTATGTCCAGACCCTCCTTCTGAGAGAAATAGGTGATACGACTCATCCAGGTGCCAAAGGTCCACAAGGGCAGCATCGGACTCTTGCCCGTGATGTTGGTGTATGCGTCGAGGATGTCTTTCGGCTCTCCGAAAAAGAGGAAAAAGTCCATCGTCTCGTCGCCCATAAACAGTCGTTGGGCACCAATATAACTGGCTCCGAAATCGCAGGTCACGGGTGCGCTGGTGTGCATGAAGACACCATAGCCGCGGTTGCTGAAATAGAAGGGCACAGGCTTATACATACCGTCGGTCTCAGGTCCCTGTGGGTCGGTGACGTAGAGATGTACTTTCTGTCCTACTTTGTTGAGAGAAGTGAACGACTCTCCGCAACCGAAGATTTTCTCACCAGGAGAGAGGAAAAATACAGGGTTGATGCTCCTTGAGTTGTCTGCGCCTCTTTTAATAAAAGAGAAAGGCAGCAGCTTCACTTGTGTGGAGTCATTGTCCACGATGGCGCGGGTCTGTGTGAGCACCTTGCCATTCTTGTCTTTCAGGATAAGACGCCAAGGATATTTCTGTATCTCAATGATGCCGCATGCACTACTGTAGCTGATCACTCCTCCTTTGTCAGCGTAGCGCCAGCCATTGGCGGCGGCAGACATCGACGAGCGGAGTCGCTGTTTGAACTCGTCAGAGAACATCGGGTCGCTGTCGCTCTCATCTGCTGGCACAATGGGGGTGGTGAGCAATCGCACTCTGACGGTGCGCTCGTCGATAAACTGTACGTCAAACCGCAGGTTGGGGTCGTTGTCATACTGTGTGTCGGGGAAGTCGAGCATCTGCATCCTTACGGGCCAGTAACCATTGAGGTTGAAAGCCTGTCTTGGGGACAAACGGTAGCGCTTCCAGTTGATTTTGCCCATGGCCTGGGCAGCGTCATACTCCGTGAGGCTATCGGCCAGGAAATAGGTGTTGGACAGGTCGTAAAAGTCGGTCGACATGTCTTTGGCGCAGTTTTGTAGATACTGCACACCGGCGTTGGTCTGTATTTGTGAGTATGCAGTGCAGACCGTCATAACTGCGATGATGGTGATGATGATTTTTTTCATGTCTTTACTTGGATTGTACATTCAGTTTCAGGGTGGCTGACTTCAGGTCGGCGCTCTTGGCGGTAAGGACAGCGTCGCCTGCTGTCTTGGCCGACTGTAGCACGACGAGACATTTGCCATAGAAGGCTTTGCGCTGATGGGCCTTGAAGCGCTCCATCGACGTCTGACAACCGTTGTCCACTCCGGCGATGCTGGCTTTTCCTTGCACGTCGAAGAAGATTTCATTTTCCGCATTGGGACAGAGTTGTCCATCTTTGTCCACTACCTCCACCGTGACGAAGGCGAGGCTCTTGCCATTGGCGTCGATCGTGCTACGGTCGGTGGTGAGGCGGATATGATGGGGGGCTCCGGCGGTTTTGATCACCTGACTGCGCACTTCCTGACCGTCTTTCCGTGCCACTACTTTCACCTCTCCTGGCTCAAACATCACTCTCCACATCACATGATACTGATGGGAGTCAGCCTTGCGGCGCACACCCTGGCTCCGCCCGTTGATGTAGAGTTCCACTTCGTCGGCCTGGTTGTAGTAGCACCACATGTCGATGGTCTGACCTTCTATCCAGTTCCAGTGTGGGAAAAGATGCAATACAGGGCGGTCGGTCCACTCACTCTGATACATATAATAAGTATCTTTGGGGAATCCGGCCAGGTCGATGATACCAAAGTAACTGCTGCGGGCAGGGAAAGCGTAAGGGGTAGGCTCACCGATGTAGTCGAAACCGGTCCAGATAAACTGTCCTCCCACAAAGTCGTTATGTTTCACCACATCCCACGTCTCTTCATGAGTGCTGCTCCATGAGGCGTGCATATTGTCATAAGCACTACATTTGAACGAGGGGTCGGAGTATGGCAACCACCACTCTTTCGGAGCAACATAAATGCTGTCGCTAGGCATCATATAGTAGCCACGGGTTTGTAGCGCGGAGACACTCTCGCTGAAGATGAAGGGTTTGCCGGGGAAGTTTTGGGGCACGTCTTTCACCCACTGGTGGTGATAATTGAAACCGATGATGTCGAGGGCACCGCTCTTGAAAAGATGATTGCCGGGGGCAGGCTCGTTACAACCGGCAGTGATAGGACGTGTGGTGTCATACCGCCTGACGATCTCTGCCAAATGGCGAGTGAGCAGTGAGTTGACGCTCAGTTCTCCTTCTTTGGCCAGGGTCGAGGCGTCATGACCGGCATTAAGGATAAGGTTGGCCTGTTCGAGGGTGAGGGTGTCGGCCTCTGCCGAAGACCATTGCTCCAACACTTCATTACCGATACTCCACATCAGGATGGAGGGATGATTGCGGTCGCGAAGGATGAGGTCGGTGAGGTCGCGCTCATGCCACTCGTCAAAGAAGCGGGCATAGTCATTCTGGGTCTTCTTGCGTCGCCACATGTCAAACGACTCGTCCATGACGATGAATCCCATCGTGTCACACAGGTTTAGTAACTCTGGGGCAGGAGGGTTGTGCGAACAACGGATGGCATTGACACCCATCTCTTTGAGGATGGTGAGCTTGCGGTGCAAGGCGTCTTCGTTGATGGCGGCGCCAAGGCATCCCAAGTCATGATGCTCGCACACACCGTTGATTTTCATCGGCACACCATTGAGCGAGAAACCTTTCTGGGGGTCAAACTTGAAATAACGGAAGCCGGTGGTAGTCACTTCGGTGTCGATGACACGCCGTGAGGCATCTCTCAACTCGGTCTTCAGGGTGTAGACAGACGGACTGTTGACCGACCACAACTGTGGACGGCTCACTTTCATTGTGGCTGTCGTTTGTGTCGTCCATTTCGTAGTGGCCACCTCCTTGCCGTCAGGGGCATAGAGGGTGTGGCGTATCTCGGGCTGAGGAGAGTTGCTCTTCCCTGCATCGATGGTGGTGGTCACTTTGACACGGCCCTTGGCATCGGTCTCGGCGTAAACGCCCCAGTGGGCCACGCACTGTTCTGAGGCCGATGTGAGCCATACATGACGGTAGATGCCGCAGCCGCTGTACCAGCGCGAGTTGGGTTGGTCGCTGTTGTCCACCCTCACCGCCACCACGTTGTCGGCACCTTTTTTCACATAGGGCGTGATCTCATACTCAAACGAACTATAGCCGTAAGGACGGGTGCCCAAACGGTGGCCATTGATGTAGACGGTGGCGTTCATATAGACACCATCAAACTCTATGAAGTGGCGATCGGCCAGGTCGACCGTGAAATGTTTGCGATACCATCCCACACCACCGGGGAGCGCTCCCCCACCCGCTCCTGAAGGGTTGGAGGGCAAGAAGTCGCCTTCAATGGCCCAGTCATGGGGCAAGTCTAAGCGACGCCAACGGGTGTCGTCGTAGTTGGGCTGTGACATTTGTGTCGAGTCGGCTAAGACGAATAGCCACCCTTCGTCGAAGCACCTCTTCTCCCTGGCAGCGGCATCTACCGTCACCAGAAGGAAGAGAAGTGCCGTGAAGATATATTTTCTCATCATGATGCGAAACGCTGTTTAGAGTTGCACTTTCAATTCTTTCCCAGCGTAGTTGACCAAGATCCCGTCAGGGTTCTGCAGGTTGAGAGGCATAGGTTTGTCCTTGGAGCACACCACCACATTGAAACGACGGTTTTTGAGCATACCTTTAAATGAGCCGTTGCACTTGCCGATGGTGAGGGTCTTGCTGGCTTCATCATAGTTGATGTCGATGGTGGCATATTTGCCTTTCTCATAGTTGTAGTTGATGCCTTCGTCCTCATAGAGTTGGAACTGTGCGTCGGCACCCTCATAGACATAGAGGTTGATCAGCTCGGCAG
Organism: uncultured Prevotellaceae bacterium; assembly: GCA_902780635.1. GTDB lineage: Bacteria > Bacteroidota > Bacteroidia > Bacteroidales > Bacteroidaceae > Prevotella. The sequence goes on along the minus strand of CACZGH010000017.1, from coordinate 8,261 downwards.
GCTTCTCGTCACACCACTCCATCGCAGGACCGAAAGGCACGATGCTGCCCTCACGCACGAAGACGGGGATACGCTCATAGGGGGCGTCGACCACGAGGGTTTGGCCGCCATCTACATAGGCGCCGGTGTAAAGGTCATACCAGCCACATTGTTTGGGGAAATAGACACTGCGGCTACGTGCCTTGTAGTAGCCTACGGGGCAAGCCATGAAGGCTGGGCCGAACATCCACTGGTCGGGGATGTCATACACGTGGTCGTCGCCATTGAAGTCCATAGCCAGACCACGCATCATGGTGTAGTCGCGGAAGTGTACCCATCCAGCCATACTGTAGAGGTAGGGCATCAGATGGTAGCGCAGTTGGTCATACCACACGATGGTCTGATAGGCGGGATGGTTGTCAGGAGCGATGTTCCACACCTCACGCAGGGGCCACTGGCCGTGGGCACGGTAGAGGGGGATGAAGCAGCCAAACTGGTTCCAGCGGGTCTGTAGCTCGCGCCACTCGGTGAGGTCGGCATTCTCCACGCCGGTCTTGTCATACTCCTGCTGGGCTTTCACATACCGGCTCTCCACGGAGAATCCTCCCTGATCCATGCCCCAGAAGGGCAGACCACTCATCGAGTAATTGAGACCAGCGGTCATCTGCGAGCGCATATCCTCCCAACGTGTGCCGATGTCACCACTCCAGGTGGCCGTGCTGTAGCGCTGCTCTCCGGCGAATCCGCTGCGGGTGAGCAGGAAGACGCGTTGGTTGGGGTTCACGCTGCGCTGTCCGTTATAGATAGCATCAGCATTGACGATGGAGTAGGCATTGAAATACTCGGTAGAGGTACCCAATGCGGTGGGACCGCTGAGGGCTTTGCGATACCATACAGGGGTGCAGTCGCGAACGTTGGGCTCCGAGGCGTCCATCCACCAGGCATCGATGCCATATTTGAATTTGGTATAGAGGTTGTCGTTCATCTGTCTCCAGAACATCTTACGGGCGTCAGCGTCGTAGGCATCGTAGAACGAACCGGTGAAGCCCAGCCAGTCATGGATGTCGTCTTTGATGGCCTGCTTGTAAATCCATCCTTTGCTGTCGAGTTCTTTATAGTTGTCGACGGTGTCGTAAAATTTGGGCCACACGGAGATCATGAAGCGGCCGTTCATCTGATGCACACTGTCGAGCATGGCTTGTGGGTTGGGGAAACGAGAGGCCTCAAACTGATGGCTGCCCCAGTCGGGCAATGGCCAGTAGTTCCAGTCTTGCACAATATTGTCTATTGGGATGTGGCGCTTACGAAACTCCGCCAGGGTCGACTCGATGTCATGACTGCTCTGATAACGCTCGCGACTCTGCCAAAAACCTAGGGTCCATTTGGGATAGACCGAGGCCTTGCCGGTCAGTGTGCGGTAACCACTGATCACCTCGTCCATGTTTTTGCCAGCGATGAAGTAGTAGTCCATATCGTGGCTCATCTCACTCCAGATACTGATCATCTTCTGCTCTTTGGCAGTGGTGGGCACGGCGGCGCGCAGTCCGCAGTAGCTCACGCCTCCGTCAGGTTTCCACTCGATACGCAGTTGGGTGCGTTTTCCTTTGACTAAAGGGGCGGTAAACTTCCATGAGTTGGGGTTCCAGGCGGTGCGCCAGCGTTCTGCCACCACTTCTTGGCCACCCACATACACTCTCATATATCCTGCATAGTAGAGGATAAAGTGATAAAGACTGGTCTCTGGGGCCTCGATAAAACCGTCGTAGACCACCTGCGCACCGTCGAGATTGAAACCTTTTGGCAGGTTCTTAATGCCTCCAGGCTCGGTAGCGTTGCCGATAGCGGAGGTGTTGGGACAGTCAAACTCAAAGTAGATGGAGTCTTCGTCACGCACCACTTTGCGTCCGTCTTTGTCCACATAGGTGCCGGTGAGGTGGCCTGAGCGTCCGTTCTTGTCATAGAGTTTGAAGGCGCGGTTGAGCTGCACATAGTCGTTGGGGTTGCCCCAGCGTCCGAGACTGTAGCTGTCCCATAGCAGACCATAGTTCATATTGCTCATGACGAAGGGCACACTCACTTTGGTGTTGTATTGATATAGTTCCTCGTTCTTACCCAGCATATTCATCTCCTCGGCTTGGTGTTGCCCTAATCCATAGATGGCTTTCTCTTCAGGCTGGTTTTCAAAAAGGGCATGCCAAGTGAGTCCGTTGAGTTCTTTTTCTGACAGGGTGCGAGTAGGTACACCAAGCTCACGCTCTGGCACACGGAAGGGCTTGAAGGTCTTACCATTGACGGCTTCTTTGAGGAGGGTCTTGCCAGCGGCGTCGTAGAAGGTGATCCTGCCACTTGCTGTCTCCACCACAGCCTGCACATTCTTGGCTTTGACTCTGACAGTCGCACCTTCCTCTGTCACGTCAAACTGTGGTTTGGCTTTCTGAGGCACGATGATGAGACTACTCTTCTCTGGAAGCGCGTCTTCTGAGGTGGCACGTACTCGGATAATGTTGTCGTTGACGACTTGCAGACAGACAATACGTGCACCGTCTTGAGTAGGTGAGGATACTGGGATGGTCACAGTGTTGCCGTTTCTGACAAATCCCGCAGCATAGGCGCAGGAGGCGCCTGCCAAAAGGATGCTTGATAATAATAATTTTAGGTTCATGTGTTATTAGGTTTTTATATAATTATTTCATCTTTTTTCTTTCATCAATTGCTTATCTCATCTTTTCATCAATGGCTTTCTCATTTTTCCATTTTTCCATTCTAATTTTTCATCTTTCATTTTTCATCTTTTTTCATCTTCCTACTGCTATCCCTGATTTTGAGTATCATCGGAATCACTTCTTTGTATATCTTCTTGTCGCCGTTGATGTTCCTGAGGAGTAGTTCACAGGCTTTCTTGCCTTGCAGATGGGCCTGGTCCATGATAGCGGAAAGTTTAGGAGTGACAAAGGCGGCAGACTCTCCATCCGTGAATCCCATGATGGCGACATCCTCGGGGATGCGCAGCCCTTTGTCTTTGATAGCGTCGAAAGCAGCATAGGTGATGATATCGTTGAAGGCAAGAATGGCATCGGGTGGGTTGTCGCTTTCAAGCAGTTGGAGGGTGGCGTTCCGTGCGGTGTCGAAGTCTATCTTACCGCATTTTACCAGTTCTCGCTCAATGGGGATACGACTTTCACGCAAGGCCTCCAGGTAGCCGTGCTTGCGGCGCTTCACCATGTCGAGATGGTTGGGACCACCAATAAAAGCCACACGCCTTGCACCGTTGTCTATCAAGTGCTGAGTGGCTTGTTGGGCAGCCTCGTCTCCATTTGCCACCACCTGTGAGAAAAGCTCAGGCAGACAGGTACGGGCGAAGAAAACAAGTGGGATGCCCATTTCATGGATCTCACGGAAGTGGGCATAGTCTACGGTATCCTGTGCCAGACAGGCGATGATGCCTTCCACATGCATGGAGATGAAATTGTCGATGGCTTGCTCCTCACGCACATGGTCTTCATGACTGTTGCTACTAAAAACGGAATAGCCTTGCTGGCGGGCATAATCTTCGATACCATCGAGCACAGCGGCATAATAGTGCGTGACAAGGTTGGGCACCACAACACCGATCACACGAGGAGCCTCCTTGCGAAGACTTTGTGCAAAAGGATTGGGTCTGTAGTTGAGTTTTTTTGCGAGGGCCCGGACTTTTTCTTTCATCTCGTCACCCACCTCATGGCTACCTCGAAGGGCACGTGACACAGTAGCAATGGATACACCCAATTGCTCTGCCAAGTCTTTGAGTGAAGTGCGGCGTGGTTTCATGTGTATAGAATGCTAATTCATTGCAAAAATATAAAAAAAAAAGAAATTACGCAAACGTTTGCGTAAATTTTTTCCACCATTTAGATACAAATCACTTTTTTGACATTTTTTCCATCTTTTTACTGAGTTCTATAGATGGTGTCAAGTCGTTTTTGCTTTTTTTATCGCTTACATTTCATTTTTCGCAATCTTGTATGATGTGAAGTCTGAGTTTTTTTCATATATTTGCACCATTGTTTTCAAAAACCGCTTCGTCGGTCTAATATCAGAACTTCTCAAATCCCTAGAATATGGAAACCATCAAAAACTTTGATCAACTTGTGGCTCACCTCGCAAAGAGGGGAAGCCGTAAAAGAGTGGCTGTGGTGTGTGCCTCAGACGACTCTACACAATATGCCGTGGCACGTGCCATCAAGGAAGGCTTCGCTGAAGCCATCTTCGTAGGATGCCGTGAAGACATCGAAAACAAACCAGAGTTTCAACAACTCTCCGACTATATTAGTTATGTCGATGCCGACGACCGTGACGACGCAGCCAAGAAAGCGGTGGCACTCGTAAGAGAAGGAAAGGCCGACGTGCTGATGAAAGGTCTCATCAATACCGACAACCTGCTCCATGCTATCCTCAACAAAGAGGAGGGCATACTGCCCAAAGGTCGTGTGCTCACACATATCACCGCTGCCAGTCTCACTGGCTACGACAAGATGCTCTTCTTCACTGATGCGGCTGTCATCCCCTACCCCACTCAGGAGCAGCGTGTCGAACAGGTGAGGTATATCGCAAGCCTCTGCAGGTCGTTTGGCATTGAGCAACCCAAAATCTCCTTAATACACTGCTCGGAGAAAGTGGGCGGCAAGTTCTTCCCCTTCACCGAAGGCTACATCGACATCATCAATAGCGCCAAAAACGGCGAATTCGGTCCCTGTGTCATCGATGGCCCTCTCGACCTGAAGACGTCGTGTTGCAAAGAGAGTCTGGTCAAGAAGGGCATCGAGTCGCCTCTCGACGGTGAGGCTGACGCGCTGGTCTTCCCTGACATCCAGGCGGGCAATGTCTTCTACAAAACCATCACGCTCTTCTGCGGTGCAGAGACGGCAGGTATGCTTGCCGGTACCATGGCACCAGTGGTACTGCCCTCACGCAGTGACTCCAAGATCTGCAAGTTCTGCAGCCTCGCACTGGCCGCTATCAACTCATAATCCACACTGACCACCTATCTCCTGCCCATGAACCCATATATTGAAGTAAAAGGCGCACGTGTCAATAATCTGAAAAACATTGATATACGCATACCTCGTGACCAACTGATTGTCATCGCCGGCGTCAGCGGAAGCGGTAAGTCGTCACTCGCTTTCGACACGCTTTATGCTGAAGGGCAGCGCAGGTATGTGGAGAGCCTCTCTTCATACGCGCGACAGTTCTTGGGCAGGATGAGTAAGCCTGAGTGTGATTTCATCAAGGGACTGCCGCCCGCCATCGCCATCGAACAGAAAGTCAACAGCCGCAACCCACGGTCCACCGTGGGCACTTCGACAGAAATCTATGAGTACCTGCGACTGCTCTATGCACGCATCGGACAGACCTTCTCTCCCGTTAGCGGGCAGCTTGTCAAAAAACACTCCACAGATGACATCGTGGAGCAGGTGATGCAATTCTCCGAGGGTACTAGGTTTTGTGTCACAGCACCTCTTCACCTGCCCGAGGGGCGCACGCTGGAGCGACAGCTGCAAATGAAACTGCAGCAAGGCTACGTCCGGCTCTTCGTCAAAGGACAGTTTGTGAGAATCGATGATTTCATGGACGACCAACAGGCGCTGGCCACCATCCCCGTCAGGGAAATTTACCTGCTCATCGACCGACTCTCTGTCGACTCATCCAAGGACACCATCTCACGGCTCATCGACTCTGCGGAGACGGCTCTTTATGAGGGCGACGGCGAGTGCCGACTCACTTTCCTGCCCTCCAATTTGTCCTACGACTTCTCCACGCGTTATGAGGCCGACGGTATCACCTTCGAGGAGCCTAATGACAATATGTTCTCCTTCAACTCTCCTGTTGGCGCCTGTCCCACCTGTGAAGGGTATGGCAAAATCATCGGCATCGACGAGAAACTGGTCATCCCTAACACCACACTGAGTGTCTATGACGGCTGCGTGCAATGCTGGCACGGTGAGAAAATGGGCGAATGGGCCAAGGAGTTCTGCCGCAGGGCTGCGAAGGACAATTTCCCGATCTTCAAGCCTTATTACGAACTGACGCAACAGGAGAAATCATGGCTCTGGCATGGACTTCCCTCCGACAGCAAAGACATTCGGCAGCAGGTGTCTATCGACGCCTTCTTCCAGATGGTAAAGGAGAACCAGTACAAGATACAATACCGTGTGATGCTGAGCCGCTACAGAGGCAAGACGGTATGCCCGGAATGCCGAGGCACCAGACTAAAAAAGGAGGCAGAATATGTCAAAATAGCAGGCATGAGCATCTCTGACCTGGTGGAAATGCCAGTCAGCAGTCTCATAGAATGGTTCAAAAGGTTGACGCTGCCAGAGCAGGAGGCTGCGGTAGCCAAACGACTGCTTACCGAGATCAACAACCGACTGCGATTCCTCTCCGAAGTAGGACTTGGCTACCTCACTCTCAACCGTCCGTCCAACACGCTCAGTGGCGGCGAGAGTCAGCGCATCAATCTCACTACCTCTTTGGGCAGTTCGCTCATCGGGTCGCTTTACATCCTTGACGAACCAAGCATTGGATTGCACAGTCGCGACACCGACCGACTCATCCATGTGCTGGAGGAACTGAAATCGCTCGGCAATACAGTCATCGTCGTAGAGCATGACGAGGAGTTCATGCGGGCCGCCGACTACCTCATCGACGTAGGACCGGACGCAGGACGACTGGGAGGGGAAATTGTTTTCGAGGGCAATGCATCGGAAATCAACGACGAAGCGCTCTCTCGTTTCCCGAGAAGTTATAGTGTCAAATACCTGATGCACGCCGAGACCATCCCCACACCGACAAGTCGACGCTCTTGGAACAGAAGTATCCTCCTTAAAGGGGCAAGGATGAACAACCTCAGAGGCATCGACGTCAACTTCCCGCTCAATGTGCTCAACGTCGTGACGGGTGTCAGCGGCAGTGGCAAGTCGTCATTGGTGAAAGGCATCCTCTACCCTGCCCTCAAACGGCATTTAGGCGACGTCTGCGATACACCAGGGGAGTATCTGGCTCTTGAAGGCGACTGGAGGGAAGTCAAGAGAGTGGAGTTTGTAGACCAAAACCCTATCGGAAAAAGTACACGTTCCAACCCTGCCACTTACGTCAAGGCATATGACGCCATACGACAACTCTTCGCCGAACAGCCGCTCGCCCGACAATTGGGTTTCTCTGCTCAGTATTTCTCATTCAATACCGACGGTGGTCGGTGTGAAGAGTGCAAAGGTGCCGGTGTCATCACTGTCGAGATGCAGTTCATGGCTGACCTCGTGCTCGAATGTGAGTCTTGCCACGGACAGCGGTTCAAACGCGACATCCTCGATGTGCGCTTTGCTGGCAAAAACATCAACGAGGTGCTCGACATGACGGTCAGCGAGGCCATCGAGTTCTTCCAGGAACATCAGCAGAAAGCCATCGTCGACCGTCTGAGACCACTGGAGAGCGTTGGTTTGGGATATATCAAATTGGGACAAAGCTCTTCCACACTGTCAGGTGGTGAGAACCAACGTGTCAAACTGGCTTACTTCATTGGCCTGGAGAGACAAGACCCTACTTTGTTTATTTTCGACGAACCTACGACAGGCCTCCATTTCCATGACATCAAAAGGCTTCTGGCGGCTTTCAACGCTCTCATAGAGCGCGGACACACCATCATCGTCATCGAGCATCATCTAGAGCTTATCAAATGCGCCGACTATATCATCGACTTAGGTCCCGAAGGCGGTGACAAAGGGGGCGCCTTGGTGTTTGCCGGTACACCCGAGAAATTGATAGAGTGTAAAGACAGCCTCACAGGAAAATATCTTCGAGAGAAAATTGTCTAAAATATTTTGCGGATACAAAAAAATCTCTTACCTTTGCACACGCATTAGCAAAATGCACTTTTGAAAGACGCCGATATGGCTCAGTTGGTAGAGCAATTCATTCGTAATGAATAGGTCCCGGGTTCGAGTCCCGGTATCGGCTCAGAAGTCAAAAATACAGTACAAAACACACAAGCGGAATTAGCACATCGGTAGTGCATCGGCTTCCCAAGCCGAGGAGGCGGGTTCGATTCCCGTATTCCGCTCACAGAATGAAAAAATCGATGCCAGTGAGTTAGTAAAACTGCTCACTGGCGTTTTTCGTTTAATGCCAACCCCTTATCATCTTTATTTAAAATTATTGGTGTCCGCTAAAAATGAATAACAGACCGAACACGTGTCCGCATTGCCGATAAACAGGCATTGCGGACTCGTGTTTCAAAAAGTAAGCCCCTT
>CACZGH010000016.1 GCA_902780635.1 uncultured Prevotellaceae bacterium | reverse complement strand
AGTGCCTGTACACCGTATGCGGTAGGCCTACTACCATCTCTTCTGAAGTTACGAACTACGACCCTACAAACGGCCGATTGTTCTCGTGACACACTTTTGACAGTGCAAAGGTACGCATGATATGGGGACTCTGCAACCATTGGTTATGAATTGTTCAGCATCCTTCACCACAAGAAAAACGAAACGCTGCTATCGAAAAATTCGATAGCCATATGAGATTTCTAATAAAAACAATGATAGACATTTGGTATTCTCAGGGAAAAGTTGTTACTTTGCGATTGATATGGAACTACGACAATTGAATTATTTCGTCAAGCTGGCAGAGACCCTCAATTTCTCCACAGCTTCCAAGGAACTGTTTATCAGTCAGAGTACTCTTTCTCATCAGATTTTGCAATTGGAGAATGAGCTGCAACAACCTTTGTTTCAAAGAAACAGCCATGAGGTGACACTCACTGAAGCGGGACAGGAATTGCTGCCTCTGGCCAAGGAGACACTCCACTCTGCCGACAACTGTCTGCTGAGGCTCGAAGAACTGAAGAACCTGGAGGGAGGAGAATTGAACATCGGGGTCACGTTCTCCTTTGCCAGCATCATGGCCGAAACCGTCACAGCCTTTCTGAGGAAGTACCCTCATGTCAAGATGAATGTCACGCAATCGACGATGGCCGACCTAATAGCCCGTCTTGAGAACCATGAGCTTGACTTCGTGCTGGCCTTCAAACCCACTAACCCCCATCCAAAAATCGAGAGCAGGGTGTTGTTCCATCACCGTCTGGCAGCCATCGTGAACGACGGTCACCCTCTGGCCAAGCGCTCGGCCATCACTTTCGAGGAACTGCAGCACTACGACCTCGCGTTGACGAAAAAGGGCACCCAGGCCCGCAACGCATTTGAGCGTGCCATAGCGCAAACGGACTATAGTTTCCGCATCAAGGTTGAGATGAACACCGTCTATCTACTGTTTAGGTTGATACGAGAGTCCAATTATGTCACCTTACTCAGCGAGAGCACGGTTGTGGCAGAGCATGGACTGAAAGCCATTCCCATCACAGACACTGACACGCCGGAAAAGCAAATGCATGGCTGCATTCATCTATTAAAAAACACTTATGTGAAAAGAGCTGCCCGAGAGTTTTTCAACATGCTCGGTGACAGTGTTTCCGTTCTTTTCAGTGGAAAGATGGAACCCTAAACTGGCTCTGCCACAACATCACAGTCGATAGACTATTCGAAGACGAACATTATCCAGGGCTATTCTACACTATATATGAGCATGCTTATGAAAAAGAGATTGAACACAATTCTCATCTTATCTGTTCTAGGGATTTGCTGCGCCCAGGCGCAACGACAGTTGACGATGCTCGTGGGCACATATACCGATGGTGACAGCCAAGGCATCTACTCTTATCGTTTCAATCAAGAGACAGGAGAGGCTATGATACTAGACTCGTTGGCGCTACGAAACCCATCGTTTCTGACCATCAGCCATGACGGCACCTTGGTGTATGCCGTCAGTGAGACCAACGATGAGAAGGCTTCGCTTAACACCATTCGCCTCAGTCGCAGCAATGGAAGTATGCGGTTGTTGAATACGGTCCCGACTGAGGGTGCTGACCCATGCTATGTAGCAACCAATGGCAAGTATGTCCTCACGGCCAACTATTCAGGCGGTTCGATGAGCATATTTAAGCTGAGCCAGCAAGACACCAAGGCAGAGTTGACCACCCGATTTCTTGGTGCGACAGGAGGTCCCGACCAGTCACGTCAGGATACGCCGCATGTGCACTGCTCGTACTTCACTCCTGACGGGAAGTATGCCATGGCCACAGACTTCAGCGCCGACCGAATTCTGTCCTACCAACTGACGGAACGAGGAGTCATTGGCAACGGCGTGGCAGCACACGTCAGTGAAGACTCAGGACCACGGCATCTCGTGTTCAGCCGCGACGGCCGACATGCCTATCTGATGAGTGAACTCTCTGGAAATGTTACCGTGTTCGGCTATCATGAAGGAAAACTGGAAAAACTCCAGGAGATTGTCTCCGATAGTGTGGGTGCACGTGGCGGAGCAGACATCCATCTGAGTCCCGACGGCAAGTTCCTCTATTCAAGCAACCGCCTGAAGGCTGATGGTATAGCCATCTTCGCCGTTGACCAACAGACAGGTCTGCTCACCCACATAGGCTATCAGCCAACGGGCGCACATCCTCGCCAGTTTAACATCACACCCAACGGCCAGTTCCTTCTATGTTGTTGCCGTGACAGCGATTGTATTCAAGTGTTTCGCCGCGACATGAAGACAGGTATGCTGACAGATACACATCAGGATATTCGTGTCAGCAAGGCCGTTTGCGTACAATTCAAATAAAACATCATTCACATTTACAATTCGGATATGAACAAAAAATTAGTTATGGGTGCTTTTATGGCACTACTGTCACTGGCAAGCTGTCAGAACGGGAACAGCAATGAAAATGCCGCGTCCTCCAGTCCGTCGTTCGACGAAGTATTCACCTCGCGCAGAAGTGTCCGCAGCTATGACGCATCCAAGAAAATTACGGAAGCCGAAGTACGCGACTTGATCAAAGCGGCACAGGACGCTCCCTCATGGGCCAACCAACAGCCCACCAAGTATTATGTGGCTATCAGCCCTGAGAAGTTGGCAGCAGTACAGGATATGGTGGGCGGCAATAAGGAACGCATCAAGGACGCCCCTGTACTCATCGTCTCCACCTTTGAACGTGGCAAGTCAGGCTTCTTCCAAGGCAACCAGACCAATGAGGTAGGTGATGGTTGGGGAGCTTATGACAATGGTTTGAGCAACTGCTATCTGATTCTGAAAGCCCGTGCCATGGGCTTCGACACCCTCATTATGGGTATGCGTGACGCCGACAAGCTGAGAGAACTGTTTTCTATACCAGAAAACGAAACCATCATGGCTGTTATCTCACTTGGCTACAGAGCCGAGGAGCCCAATCGTCCTGAGAGAAAAAACTTGGATGAAATCGTAAAATTCTTCTGATATGAAAAGTAGAAAAAACCTCATCCCCGTCCTTTTACTCTTGCTTTGCACAACCATTGCCAGAGCACAACAGTATCAACAGGAGAATGACATCCTTTACACAGAATCTAACGATGCCTACGCTCAGGAACGCTGTAAGCTTGACGTGTACTATTCCAAGGATTTGAAGGAAGCCCCCGTGGTGGTATGGTTCCATGGTGGAGGCATAGAGGGTGGCAACAAGCATATCGACCCACAGCTGAAGAATTGCGGACTCGTGGTGGTCGCAGCCAACTACCGATTATTGCCTAAGGCTCCTATCGATGACATTCTCGACGACGCAGCCGCAGCAGTTGCCTGGACCTACAAGAACATTTCGAAGTATGGTGGCAGCAAGCGCAAGATATTCGTGGCAGGACACTCAGCCGGTGGCTATCTGCTCGACATGATCGGGTTGGACAAACACTGGCTCGCCAAGTATGGCGTAGATGCCGACTCGCTGGCAGCCCTCGTGCCTTTCAGCGGGCAGTGCATCACCCACTATAACATCCGCAAGCAGCAAGGCATATCCCCACTGCAGGCCACCATCGATCAATACGCTCCACTCACCTATGTACGTCCTGACGCGCCACCCATCGTCATCATATCGGGCGACAGAGAACAGGAACTGTATGGTCGCTATGAAGAGCAGGCCTATTTCTGGCGCATGCTGAAACTCGTGGGTCACAAGGACGTGACGCTCTACGAGATGCAGGGGTACGACCATGGTGCCATGGCGCAGCCAGCCTATAAGATTCTAAAAGACCATATCAGGCGTATCACCAGCAAGATAACCTCCGCCCTACCCCTGCCAACCATCCAAACCGAGCAGCAGGCAGAGTATCGTTTTGTCTGGCAACCGGAATACATCAGGAATGGCGCCACGATAGACGGCCAGAATCCAGCCATTCTTCACCTGGGCGGCAAGAACGGCTATTATGACCTTACATCAGCCACTGGTGCACTCATCAAAAGTCTGCGTGACTTCACCGTTTCCGTCTGGTTCAAAGTCAGCTCTGAAAACCAGCTCGACGGTTACGGCCATTTCCTCTTCGCCTTCTCCCAACTGGCAGAGAATAGCGCCCATGAAGGTCCATACATGGCCATGCGACTGAATGAGCAGCGCTTTGAGACATCTACAGGCGGCTACGAGCATGAAGAGATCATCATGCAGGGAGGCAAACCCAAGCGCGACAAGTGGGTGCATGCCCTCTACCGTCAGCAGGGGCACAAGGGTGAGTTGTTCCTCGACGGCAAACTCATCGGACGTAATGAAAAGATGCCCATCCTCGCGGAGACCTTCCACGATGCTCCGGCCAATTGTTGGATAGGACGCGCTCCATTCCGTGGCGACAAGTATTTGACACAAACGGAAGTAGCCGATTTCCGCATCTACAATTATGCTGTCAGTAATCAAGAACTCAACAAGTTGAAGAAGTCATCAATCATCAAATACTGAAAACAACTTTTGCAAGTTGAGAGGATGATATTTGACACTTACGATGTAATTCCATCTCCTTGCATCATCATTCAATTGAATCATTACCAAAATCTATCCCACAATGAAGAATCACGTAATCCACTTGTTCATGGCGTTTCTGATGACCTGTGCCATGTTGCTTGTGCCCCATGCCACATTCTCGCAGAGCAAAAAGGGTGGCCAGCGCGCAAGAGTCACCAGGAAACACACCGCCGTCCGTAAGCAGACTCCGCTCATCAGTCGTCCAAACAACGTTTCACCCGTTGACGTGAAAGAGCGCACTCTTGCTGAACTGCTCTATTTCCCCTTTGGATGCCTTTCCACCGACCTCCGTACCTTTGAGGAGGTGTATACCGAAGCCACCAACATTTTTGGCACTTGCGAACGTGTCAATCTCATGCCCGGATTCCACCATGGCCAGACTTTCAACTATACCTATAGAGATGTGCCTATCGGAGTGTGTTACTACAACCCCATTTACGACGAGATATGGTATCACTTCTATTTCGACACCAAACAGGAAGCCCAGCAATTCTACACCAACCTCTGCAATGATCTCAAGCAGGCGGGCATCCCCCTCGCACCCGACAAAATCTATGGTGGATTGTCCAACCGTAATCGCCCTATATCCATTTTCAAATGGGTGGCCGTGGTGCCCCCTGCGGTAGCGAAAGTGATTGAAGGGTCGAACATCACTCTACCCGAAGCCGCAGGAAAATACCAAGTGGAGTTCAGTGTATATAAAAGAAACACCCGATAGGGATTTCTTCATTAGGATCAACTAAACACTCAACTATCTGATTTTGGAGGAGTGCAGGAGTTTAGGAGTTCAGGAGTTCAGACATTACCATCGCTAACATACATTGTGTCTATCAAGGTGTATTCGGGCTATTGTCTGCACTCCTGTACTCCAGAACTCCTGTATCCCTGAACTCAAAAAAAGAGTTGAACGAAAGAGAAACTTCTGTAACGAAGAGGGGGAAATAAGCCTAAAATGGTACTATTTCATGCCAAATATCGTCATTATCAGCGAAATTGGTAGACATTCAGCCAATATGTGTAACACAGGAGATGAATAAATTTCGTTACTTTGCAACGATATTAAGATACTAAAACAAAATAGGAAGCATGAAACAGATACTTTTGCTTTTATTAGCGACACTCTTCACCTGCTGTTCATCAGACAGTGATGTGATGGCAGAGGTGCCAGCCAATACTGGTAAGACGCTGGTGGTGTATTATAGTTACACAGGCAATAGCCGCGAGATAACAAATACGCTGACCAGTCAGATAGCGGCTGACGTACTGGAAATCCAGCCCGCTGAGAAGGGGTTGAAGTATGAGGCCAATGGCTATGCGCTGGGCACTGAGTTGCTGAATGCCATCAAGGCAAACCCCAACGACGCCAGTAGCTATCCCGCCATCGATCCTGTGAGCATTACAGACCTCAGTCCATACCAAAACATCATCATTGTCACACCACTCTGGTGGAGTCAGATGGCAGCCATCATGCAGACGTACTTGTTTCAAAATGCTTCAAAGATGGCAGGGAAACACGTCACCATGATTGTTTCGAGTCATTCGAGCGGCATCAGCGGTGTGGTCAGCGACGCCAAGCGTTTGTTGCCCAATGTGACCTGGATGGGTGATGCACTGTGGATCAACGCCAGCAATCACTCCAATCGTGCCTCGCTGATAGCGAACTGGCTCAACACACAAAACTTTGCTGAAACTCAAGTCACTATGGAAAAAATGTATATCACCATCGACGGACAAACGCAAAGCGTAACGCTCGTTGACAACGATGCCGCATGGGCACTGGTAGAGAAATTGAGACAAGCACCTGTCACCGTGACACTCAACAGTAGCGGTGGCTTTGAAATCTGGGGTTCACTGGGTTTCTCATTGCCAACCAGTGATCAGCAAACGATGGCACAGCCAGGCGATGTCATTCTGTACAACGGCAGCAACATCTGTCTGTTTTACGGCACCAACTCATGGAGCTACACCCGCTTGGGCAAAATCGACGGGCTGACGGAGAGTGAGTTGCGTACATTCCTGAAAGCTGGCGAAAGCCATATCAGCGTGACGCTTTCGTTAGCGAATACGACAGCCATCAAGAGTCCTAAAAACGCCCACGAGGAAAATGAAGCATATTACTCTCTGAATGGACAGAGGGTGATGAAGCCTTCACAAGGAATATATATCAAGAACGGGAAAAAAGTGATCTTATAAAATTACTGGCCGTAATAGGACACAGATCTATGCAGCGACCTTTAAGCTGCACAAGCTGAATTGTTTTAAATGATCCACCATACAGCCATTTGGTCTAAAGACTAAAAAACTATTCGAAAAGCAGAATCAATATGAAGTATTTAACAATCATACTGGCAGCACTCTTTATGATGACGCTGCAAACAAAAGGACAGATTATGACAATGACAAAGAAACAGCAGGCGCTCGTGGCTATAGCCGCCAACGAGGCCAAGGGAAACATCGAGGGACTGAAAGTAGCGCTCAACGAAGGTCTCGAACAAGGACTGACCGTAAGCGAGGCCAAGGAGGCGCTGTCGCAACTCTACGCTTACACTGGATTCCCGCGTTCGCTCAATGCACTTGGCGCGTTGCAGCAGGTCATTAAGGAGCGCTTAGAGGCAGGTCTTCATGTGGAAGAAGGTCGCGAGGCCGATCCGCTGCCCAAAGATTATGACGCATTGAAGCAAGGCACCAAGGTGCAGACACAACTCGTAGGCGGACAGCCCTTCACATACGCCTTTGCCCCTCAGACAGACTACTATCTGAAGGCTCATCTCTTTGGCGACATCTTCGCTCGTAACAACCTGTCGTTTGCTGACCGCGAAATTGTCACCGTATCCGCCATCTCAGCCTTACCAGGTTGCGAGCCTCAGTTGCAAGCCCATGTATCAGGTGCAAGAAATATGGGTGTCAAAGACGAGACACTCAAAGCAATGCCCGCCCTCTTGGAAAAGAAGATCGGAACCGCTGAAGCCGAACGGCTCCGCGGCGCACTGGCAGCTGTTTTCGGAGAGACCTACACCCCCATACAGACCGTTGATTTCTCCGTATGGCCAAAGGGTGAGCCCAACACGGCATACGCCCAATATTTCGTCGGCAACAGCTATCTGGCTCCGATGGAGGGAGGCATGGCCAATGTGACCTTTGAGCCTCGCTGTCGCAACAACTGGCACATCCATCACAAGCAGGTGCAAGTCTTGATCTGTGTGTCAGGTCGCGGATGGTATCAAGAATGGGGCAAAGAAGCTGTCAAAATGACTCCTGGAACCGTCATCGCCATCCCTGCAGAGGTGAAACACTGGCACGGAGCCGCTAAAGACTCTTGGTTTCAGCATCTGACCTATCATAGAGATGTGCAAGAAGGCGCTTCAAACGAATGGCTGGAGGCAGTGACTGACGAGGTTTATAATCAACTGAATTAGAAGAAGAAAGCGAAACTTCAACAAAAAATTTTGTAATATGAAAGTGCTGTTAATCAACGGAAGCCCAAAAGAAAATGGGAACACCTACCAGGCACTCAGTGAGGTGGCCAAAACACTGAATGAAGATGGGATTGAAACAGAGATCATCAGCATAGGCAAAAGAGCCATACAGGGTTGCATCGCATGCGGCATGTGTGGAAGAATAGGCAAATGCACATTCAATGATGACCTGTATGCCAAAATATGGAGGGTGGTCAAAGACGGCATCGATGGGCTCGTCATCGGCTCACCTGTCTATTATGGAGGCCCTAACGGTTCCCTTTGTGCGCTGCTCGACCGAATGTTTTATTCGATGGGGAGGATGTTGGAATACAAACCTGGCGCCAGCGTCATCGTCTGCCGCAGAGGTGGTGCATCAGCCGCATTTGACCGTCTGAACAAGTATTTCACCATCATGAACATGCCTGTTGTCAGTTCACAGTACTGGAACATGGCATACGGCCAAACACCCGGCCAGGTGAAACAAGACGAAGAGGGTATGCAGACCATGCGCACACTCGGACACAACATGGCGTGGATGCTCAAAAAACTGAATGTCGCAGAGGATGGCCATCCCCAGCGGGAGCAGCCGACATGGACCAATTTCATCAAATGACAGTGGCAGAAAACAATCACTGACTTCATGATTATTGCTTGAATATTTGGGACTTTGAGATAAAAACTTTATCTTTACAGCCCCAAGATGGCTTGGAGAATTTGTCCATTCTGTAGAATAGTCATCTATACTCAACACAAGCAATAAAACATGAAAAGAACAATCATCTGGATAGCCGCCCTCATCGGCGGCGCCGCTTTGGGATTGCTGGGCATTGGCTGGCTCGACCGGCTGATGCAGTTTGTTGCAACCGTCTACACACGTCTTTTCCAGTTGCTGGCAGTGCCCACCATCATTCTGGCCATCATCACCACCCTCATCTCTTTTGGATCCAAAGGATACGGCAGGATATTTGGGCGCACATTGACCTACACACTGCTGACTACCTTCGCCGCAGCCGCTGTAGGCGCAGCATTATTTCTGCTGATCGCCCCAGGCAACTTGCCCCTGGAGGCCATCGCCCAAGGTGGTGAGATGCCAGAAACGCCTCAACTCACCTATTATGACCACTTCATCAGTGCCATCCCCAACAACGTCATCAGGCCCCTCCTAGAAGGAAACGTGCTCTCCCTCCTGTTGATGGCCTTCGCCATCGGTTTCGCCCTTTCAAAAATGCCAGATTCTGACAACAAGGCTGTCATTGTGAAAGGACTGCTAGGACTTCAGGAACTACTCTTTCTGATGATACATGGTTTGATATGGGCATTACCTCTCGGCATCCTGGCATTTTCTGCGCAGTTGGCTGCACAGGTGTCGGCAGGCGTGGTCGCTGACTCCATTGGCAAATATATCATGGTGATACTGGCAAGCAACCTGATTCAGTTTTTTGTTGTGCTGCCGCTATTCCTTCTGGCAAGAGGACTTCATCCTTTCCGCGTCATGAGGATGATGATGCCCGCCATTCTTACAGCACTTTTCACAAAAAGCAGTGCAGCCACGTTGCCCGTCACAATGGAGACCTCCGAGCAAAGGCTTGGCGTGCGTAAAGGAGTGGCCCGTTTTGTGCTGCCTATCTGTACCACCATCAACATGAACGGGTGTGCCGCATTCATCCTCATCACCTCCATGTTCGTCATGCAAAACGGAGGAACGACCATCACACCCAGTGTGATCGGCCTATGGATACTCATTTCCGTCATCTCCGCCGTCGGCAACGCTGGTGTGCCTATGGGTTGCTATTTCCTGACGCTCTCCCTGATGTCAGGCATCGGTGCACCTATCGCTGTCCTCGGCATCATTCTTCCTATCTACACCATCATCGACATGGTGGAGACAGCGGAGAATGTGTGGTCAGACTCCTGCGTGGCTGCCATGGTCGACCATGACACCAAGTAAACTGACAGGTAATAGAGTGTCATTTCCCTAAAAACTCACTGGGTGTAAGGCCCGTCATCCTCTTGAAGAGACGGGTGAAATGGTGAGGGAAATCCATGCCAAGGAGGCGGGAGGTCTCACTGATATTGTGACCCTGCATGAGCAAGTTCTTGGCTTGGTTGATAACATAATTGTGGATATACCCAATAGCCGTGCCGCCTGTTGCCTTATGGACAATATCGCCAAAGTAGCGCGGTGAATAAGCCAACTCTGACGCGCAATAGGCAACGGTGGGCAAGCCCTGCGACAACTGTCGATTTTCACGGAAGTACTGTTGGAGCAAGTCATGAAAATGCTTCAGCAGGTCACTGCTACCCTTACTCTCTTCTGATAGCTGACGCAGGTAAATACGATTGCAGTATTCCAGTATCAGTCGCAGGTAGCTTTGCAGAATGCTCCTAAGTGATGGCGAATCATCGTGCGCTGTCAGCTCGTTCCGCATCTGGATGAGCAACTGAGTGATGCAAATCCATTCATCGGGCTCCATCTTCAGTGAGTCAGAAAAGAAGTAAGAGAAGTACTGATATCGCTCCATGTGATGTTCCATTTCAGAGCCGTGCAGCAGTTCAGGCGACCACAGGAGCGCCCACCCGCTCAGAGAGATGCGTTCTCCATTATCCTCCAATCCTCCTATCTGTCCTGGTGCGACGGCTATGATTGAGGCATCGCTCACTTGCATGGTTTTCATGCCATAGGAGAGGACTTTAGGAAACTGACGCTGGATGAAGAGTCCATAAACCCCATAGTTGTTCAGGCTATGTCGGAAAGGAGCCAACTCGTCATAGTGAATGATGCTGATCAACGGATGTTGCTCAGGTGCATCCACAAACCTTGCATAGTCATTGGGACTGTCTACTTTCAGAATCTTCTTCATTTTTAAGAGGTTGAGGAGTTGGCCATATGACAAATCAACACGTCACTGATAACATCAAGGATCGTCCGAAGCTATCCTTTGCCACAAAAGTACAAAAAAACGCCGACACTATCGTACATCAGAAGCAGAAAAGAGTTTTTTTTAGTTGACGAGTAGACAAGTTGCGAAGTGAAAAAACGTGAATTGAAAATCGTGAAATATGACAAATGGTTTGGCATTTTTGCAATAAAATATTACTTTTGCAGACAGATAGCGAGCATAGACAGACTAGTCTGTCTCGCCCCGTTTCGTCAAAGGTAGTATCTCAATTATTTTTTTCTATGCGTAAGACTATGCTTCTGGCGATGCTGACATGTTTTGCAGTGGTCGCATTTGCTCAGCGTACTCCCACGATGGGCTGGAGTTCATGGAACACGTTTGCCCTCAACATCAATGAGGACCTCATCAAGGGTCAGGCCAATGCCATGCACCAAAATGGTTTACAAAAGGCTGGCTATCTCTATGTGAATATTGACGATGGCTATTGGGATGGTCGCGGCCAAGACGGTCATCTGCGCCTGAACACCAAGTTGTTCCCAAGCGGCATGCGTTCACTGGTGGACTATATTCACCAGCTCGGACTGAAAGCCGGTATCTACTCCGATGCCGGTGACAACACCTGCGGCAGTGAGAACCGCCATGCATGGGGCACCGGTGTGGGTTTCGCGGGTCATGAAGACCAGGACTGCAAACTCTACTTCATCGACTGGGACTTCGACTTCATCAAAGTAGATTACTGCGGAGGCCACCACATGCATCTCGACGAGCGCCAGCAATATACAAAAATATCGAACGCCATCAAAAATTGCGGCAAGAAGGACGTTGTTTTTAATATGTGCCGATGGGCATACCCTGGCACATGGGGTGCCGATGTCTGCGACAGTTGGCGCACCACCGGCGACATCTACGATGCATGGAGAAGCGTGCGAGGCATCCTGGCCGAAAATCTCTACATGAGTGCTTTCTGCCATGACGGCCATTACAACGATATGGACATGCTCGAAGTGGGACGTTCCATGTCGCAAGTGGAAGACGAGACACACTTCGGCATGTGGTGTATCATGGCATCACCACTGCTCATCGGATGCGACACACGCAACATCCGTCCTGAGTCGCTCAAGCTGCTCTGCAACCGCGACCTGATTGCCCTGAACCAGGACCCACTGCATCTGCAGGCTTACGTGGCAGAGAAGCAGGGTGAATGCTACATCATGGTGAAGGACATCAAGAAACTGCAAGGCAAGACACGCGCTGTGGCCATCTACAACCCTAGTGACCAAGAACAGACCGTGAGACTTCGTCCCGCCACGTTCGACCTCGGAGGAGCCGTGCAGTACTACGACTGCTTTGCCCAGCTGGACTATCTTTACGACATGAACCCTATCCCCCTGAAGATTCCTGCCCATGGCACAAAGATTTTCCGTGTCAAAGGCCAGAAGCGTTTGGAGCGCAAAGTCTATGAAGCCGAGAGCGCTCTGTTGCCCGCCTATCAGGAATTGCGCAACAACCAGGAAGAGAAATCGGGTATCTTCACTGCCATGCCCGAGGCCAGCGGTGGCTACAGGGCAGGATGGCTTGGAGGACGCAAGGGCAATGACATCCAGTGGAATGATGTCTATGCCCAAAAAGCCGGAACACGCCATGTCACCATCACCTACTACAGTGGCGAGGACCGCACGATGGACCTCTCGGTCAATGGGCAGCATATCACCACGTTGAAGGCCAATTCCGGTGGTTGGGACCAACCTGCCACTATCTCTTTTGATGTGAAACTCAAGAAAGGCCGCAACAGCATCTGCCTCAGCAATGACAACGACTGGATGCCAGATATCGACAAAATGGAATTAACAATCTATTAAGACAAACAATGTATAAAACTAAACGAAAAAACTTCGCCGCCATCTGTGTGAGAGGGGTCGCACTCCTCTCTCTGCGGCTATGTGTTGACAACTGCCGCGCAGGGCTCCCATACGAAACAGGCTGCGCCTAAGGCAAGAGTGATAAAAATGAGCAAGTCGCCCACGACCGACCGTCTGACAGCGCAACAGTGGGTCAAAGCCCAAAAGGCTGACAAGTCCCACAAGTCAGGTGTCGCCTTCCGTGATGCGAGGACCATGGCATGTATGAGTTGTGGATTAACAAAGTAATCGTAGACCTTGCTCCCGAAGGCACCGCTCCTGCCGCTCCCGAACTGACAGTAACCGCAGACGCGAAGGGTGGCAAAGAGGCAGTCATCAGTATCAAGGCTCCCGAGACGACCGTAGACGGCGACGCACTGACCGAGAACAACACGAAGATAGAGCTATACCGTGACAATGACGTGATCAGCGAGTTTGACGACGTGACTCCCGGTGCGACACTCACCTATACCGACACCGACATTGAGGAAGTGGGCTACCATACCTATCAGGCCATCCCCTACAACAGCAGCGGCAATGGTCTGAAGAGCGAGAGAGTGATGGCCTATGTGGGACCTGACGTGCCTGACTATGTGCACAACGTGCAGGCCGCCGTACAAGGCGACAAGGTGCTGCTGACTTGGGACGAAGTGACTGAGACCGGTGTCAATGGCGGATATGTCAACACCGACGAGGTGGAGTATGTCATCTACAATTGCTATCCCAACAGCATTTTTTACGACGATGTGGTGGATTGCGTGAAAGGAGTCACCTCCTACGAAATCGACTTCTTGACAGACGAAGGTGAGCAAGGGTATCAAGCATGGTATGTGACGGCCCGCAACGAGGCAGGTGAGTCTTTAATGGGCCAAGAGTCCATGGCTACCGTGATAACGGGTAAGCCCTATGACCTGCCAGTTGTCGAGGGATTCGCTGGTGGCGCCATCCACTACTATTGGGACAGCAACAGTTATCCGCTGTCATTCTCCGTATCGAGCGATGACGACGGTGTAGCCATGGCCCTGACCGCCCTGGAGGCTGGCGACATCTACCTGGTCTCCGGCAAGCTGAACGTGAAAGAGGCCACCAACCCCACCCTGCTCTTCGACGCCCTTGGCTTTGGTGTCAGCAGTGTGGACATCTTCTGCAACACCGATGGCGGCGACAATGTGCAACTGGCTTCCGAGACCCTGGACGACAATGCCTACAAGACTATAAAAGTGTCATTGAACAGTTTGAAGGAGAGCAACTACGCCCAGGTGGGTTTCATGACCACCATCACCAATCCTACTATTGTCGATTGGTTTGGAGACATTGAGGAAGAGGGCGACGCCTTGATTGTAGACAACATACGTATCGTTGACCTCCTGCAGCACAACCTTACCGCCGAAGTATCGGCACCTGCCTCTGTACAGGCAAGCAATACAGCCAAAATCACTGCCACTGTCACCAACTGGGGTGAGTTGGCAGCCAAGGACTTCACCGTCATTATCACCGCAGGTGACCAGGAACTGTTGCGCGAGACGGTCAGCGACGAACTGACTCCGTTTGCCAAACGCGAGTTCACCGCTCAGTTGGCCACCACCTCCTTTGACGAGGCTGGTGACCGTACTATCCGTGTGGTGGTAGACTACGCTGCAGAACAGAAGCCTGAAGACAACATCGCAGAGACCTCCATCGCCATCATCACCTCCACCGTTCCCGCACCTGCTAACCTCATCGCAGAGAATGTGACAGAAGGAGTGGCACTCCACTGGACAGCCCCTGACCAGGAGCCGACCGACTATACAGAGATGTTCGAAAACACAGATGCCTTCCCCACTTTTGACATCGGTGGCATCACTGCCACGCAGCACACTGGCAGCATCGCCGAATGGACCCTCTATGACGGCAACGGCACTGAAGTCTACGGTTGGGGATCTGAAGCCATCCACTACGACAACTGTTTCCAGCCCTCCGCCTGGATGGCCTTCGATCTGGTCAAGGCTGGATTTACCAACGATACAGGTCATAGCGGCACACAGGTGATGATGTCAATATGCCCCGTGCCCGACGACAATGGCGTGGCGGCACCTGCCGACCATTGGCTCATCTCTCCAGAACTGCCTGGTACCCAGCAGACCATTAGTTTCTATCTGCGTGCCATTACCAGCCGTTATGGAGAAGAGACGTTCGAGGTGTTGGCCTCCAAGACCAACAATCAGCCAGAGAGTTTCGAGGTGGTAGAGAAATACACTACCGACATGGAAGATTGGACAAAATTTACAGCCGACCTGCCCGAAGGCAGCAAGTATTTTGCCATCCGCCACACCTCCACCGATATATTTGGTGTGATGCTCGATGATGTCACATTCAACTATGCCGGTAGCATGAGCCAATACCGCATCTACTGTGAGGGCACTTTGGTGGCCACCGTGGACAATGGCGTGACCGACTACACTGTTGCTGCCGACCAACTGACAGAAGGTGAGCATACCTTCGCCGTGACCGCCGTCTATGCCAACGGTCAGGAGTCGAAGCCCGTCACCGCCACGATTGTCGTCGTCACCGATATCCGTCAGATCGTAGCAGCCGGTCGTCCGGTAGATGTCTACACCGTTGACGGCAAATTGGTTCGCAGCCAGGCTAAGTCATTAGACGGTCTGAAAGGTGTTTACGTCATCAAGGGCCGCACCATCATGATCAAGTGACCATTCTGATGTGGTGAATCTTTCCGCAAATAAGGCGGAAAACGAAAAGCCACTTCTTAACTCTATCCAGGGTTAAGGAGTGGCTTTTCCTTGTTTTGGCTGAGAAAAGCAGAAGCTTCTCACCATCCATCTCTCATCAATCTGCTCTCTTTATGTTTTTCCCTGTATTCTATTATTGTTTTCTAATAATTTTAGCCTCACCGATGAAAGCGCATATCTCAGCGGCTATTTGGTTGAGGTTATGAAACCTACTATAGTCGCTGTCGGCAGGTATTCCGTTGACGGCCTGCATGGTGTCGAGTTCCCATGGAGCAAGTATCAACAGCCTGCCATTTGCGCAAGCCTCGAAACGACGCCGTTCTGGTTTCCAGTATGCGCTGATCGGCTCTTTTTGCAAATGGATAAGAGGATATCCCTTCTCCATACATTCGTTTTTCATCATCAACTCCCCTCGCGATATGCCAGGCGTCACTATCACTGTTGCGCCTCCCATCACAGAAGCGACCCATTGTTCGTGCTGTTGTGCATAGTCTGCTGTCTCTTCATACAGCTGTCCGCTGATGGGATGTCGTCTATGACACTGCACCTGAATCTTGTTTGCCCATCGCAACAGAAAGAGATTGCCAAAGGCGCCAAAGGAACGGTTGCCTATTTTCACATGCAAGCAGCGTTGCATCACATCTGGCATCAAACGGCGTATAATGGCACGGCGAGGATTGTCGTGCACATAGGCAATCATGGCCTCACGGTGTCTGTCGTCAAGACATATCGTGTCATCATAATTGTCATCAAACAGTGGTCTGTATTGCCGTTGCACCAGTGCATAATACTCCTGCCGCTGTTTTTTTGAAAGGCTCCGCACCAATGACCCTTCGTTGCTGTGACACGAGGCTTTCTCCCGCAGCCATGCCGGCACCTCTGGACTGCTACAATCGACCGAGATCGGCCGATTGGTGGAACTGGGGTGGCTCTGCTGCTGCCAGCGGCTGGTGCAAGAGGCCTTGAAAGCCTGCATGATATCGCCGAGGCTCCATTGCATGGGCTCAAGCACCTCTATCACACCGTGAAAATGGTCGGGCATGCAGACACAGGCATGCACTGCCACATGGTTGCCATGTGTCGCCTGTTTCTCAGGTGTCTGCTCCCACATCAGTCGGACCATCTCACCCACAGGTGAAAGCCGCACTTCGGGATGCATCACATCGCCACTCAACTGTCCGAACAATGCCTCGCGTCCGCTAATCACCAATGTGACAAGATAGGTGCCACGACCGTAATAATCGTGACCTGAATTGCGTGGACGATAAGATGAGTCATTCATTGTCAGTCGAGATACTTTTCCTTAAATTCATGCATTGCCTTGAGGATTTCCTCTTGACAATCTTTTTGCAAATTGAGTAAATGCGAATCTTGAGGGAAGTTATGGAGTAGTCATGTCGTAATGTCGGATGGCTATTTCTATCAGTTCTCTTTGTGCCATGAAGGAGTTGTAGGCGGTTTTTACCAAAGTCCAGTTCCGGGTCATCAGTGCGATGCCGAGGCATTTTTTCAAGGTTGGCAAAAAGGCGTTTCGGTTGGTGAGCATATAATCCTTAATGATCTCTTCGTCATTCACCCCGTATGATTTCAGCAAGGCCATACTCAATATTCCCGTCCGGTCCTTCCCTGCGGTGCAATGGTAGAGGGTACAAATGCCTCTCTCCGCGTTTCTCCTGAGTGTAGCGACCGCTTTTTCTAACTGGCTCTTTCCATATTCATCAGTCACCACGTCATAGTAGAGCGCCTTGAAGTCAGGTACCATTTCCTTCAGTTTCTCAGGATTCCTGCGCAGGTTTTTGATGATGGTCATCGGATCAGACCCCGTCTCATGAGTAATACCGACAGTAGCATCTTTGAGAAGTGGGATTTGCAGATACTCCACCCCTTCAGGCAGCGGGTCCTGAAATTCTGCTGACTCAATAGGTGTCCGAAGGTCGATGACGCACTTGATGTGATACTTCGAGCAGAGTTCCAAGCATTCCTCTTTCGTGAGTATGCTGAGTTTACCACTACGCAGGAAGAGCCCTTTGGGAACGACGCCGCCTCCAATCTCATCAAGTGATCGTAGGTTCAACTCCCTTCTATTCATACTAGATGCTGTCTTGTGTGAGCCTTGCCCGTCCTGTCATTTCTTCCAAGCATTGACGACTTCACCGATATACATGGAATGGATGCCTGCTGGGAAGTGAGCGTACATGTTCTTGGGAGCGTCACTTTTGAAATACTGAGGATCGAAAGGAGCGGCATACATGATTTTGCACTCTATCACCATCACTGCCTCTGTATAATAAGGCGTCCCATTGGCCGTATAAGCGGTATGAAGTCCCAGGGCAGCAGCCTTGTCGCCATCACGTCCGCTTTTCGTTCCCATATACCTAAGAACATTGCTATGCTCCACATCAAAAGTCATAACGGTGAAGTATTCTTCCTGGTCCATGAACTCCTTGGTATATCGTTTCTCTGCCACATACACCGTCAGTGCCGTCCGTCCCCAGAGAGTACCGATACCTCCCCAGCCGATTGTCATAGCATTACTTTTTTCTTTGTTTCCAGCTGCGAGAAGTTCTGCGTCGTGAAACCACTGAAAACCATTCTCCGTAAAGTCTTTCCTTACGTCTATCTTCTTATATCCATTCTCTTCCTGCGCTGATGCAGGAACTGCAGCCATCATCAAAATGGCCAAAACTGCTGTGATCAAACTGACTTTCTTCATAAAATATTCTTATTAGGTTTGTTCAGGTCGGAGCCTCACCATGGGCCTACTCAATTGCACAGGGGGGTAAAAAGCTAGGCTGACCATATCTCGCACGGCAAGTACATGATGACAAAATTAAGCAAAATTTAGCATATTGTTCATTTTTGGCCAATTTTTGTGCGATTTTATGTACGATTTTGGAGCAAATAGCTGTATATTTGCAAAAATAATATAATAACAACCCTAAAACAAATATTTTAGACGCAAAGAAATCAATTGAGGCACTACAGTTCTTCGCAACGGGACTGACAGAAGGTGTGCTGGTACACAAAAAACAATAACTCCCTAATACTATACAAACAATATGAAAATCAAAGCAGTAAAATTCAGAGAACACGGATACTATTCCCAACCTTTCGCCTTTGCCGGCGAGGGTGGAGAGTTCGACAAAAACATCCGCTATCGTGGCAGTCTACAGAACTGGCTCATTGACTTAGGCGACGAGGTCATCCTTGTGGATACGGGTATTCCCGCCGGCACCCCTGAGGAGCATCCTGACGAGAACACACCAGCCTACACTGGTAAGGACATCTGCACCTACATGGAAGCATTCAAAGCTTTGGGTTACCGTCCCGAACAGGTGACAAAGATTCTGCTTACCCATCGCCATGCCGACCATAGTGGAGAACTTCGCTCATTCCCCAATGCTAAGGTCTATGTGAATGAGGAAGAGCTGAGTGCTCAGGAACTTCAAGGGCTCGGCAACATAGTCCCTGTCAGCTTTACCGATGGTGCGTACTACAACTTCCCAGAAACGCAGAAGATACACGACGGCATCTACTTCATCAAGGCCAAGGGACACACCAATGGCAACAGTCTCGTCATCGTGGAGAACGATGGTCTGTTTTACATGATGCAAGGCGATATCACCTATGTAGACGAAGCATTGTATGAGAACAAACTATCTATTGTCTATGATGACCTGGCAGCAGCCCGTGAAACACTCGACCGCGTACGTGAGTTCATCAGTTGTCATCCCACGGTATATCTCTCGACCCACTCTCCGCAGGGCTATGAGAACCTTGAGGCCAATCGTGTGATGGATTTGGACAACCCTGTGCCGACCATCTTCGAGGAGGTGGAATTCTCCCAAAAGGAAGACTCTGGCAAATACATCTGCTCCATCTGTGGCTACGTCTATGACCCTGCCGAACACGATGGAGTGGCCTTCGAAGACCTTCCCGACGACTGGCGTTGCCCGCGCTGCAAGAAGCCAAAAGACAAGTTTAATAAAGCATAGGAAAAATAGATAGTAATTAGTAGTTAGTAATTAGGAAATAGTAATTAGTAGATATACTGAAAAATGAAGAAAGAGGATAAATAATATGCATCCTCTTTCTTTTTTTATTATTTTTGCAAGTGGAATGTGCAACACTGTATGATTTGGTTTATATGATGGTCGGAAATCTTTCATTTAAGAATCTGCCCTTTGTGCCAGAAAAAGGAGAAGTGATATATGTTGAGTCGTCTTATCATCGGTGGCTCAATAGTTTTATTCGTAACAACTATGATTGGCTGAAAAATACTTTTTCTCAGCATCAACTGCATTTTTGCTATCTACCGCTCCGAGCAAAAGAGGTAGTCAATTATTATGCGCCATATCTTACGACCGTAGAGCTACAAGCGAGAATAGGAAGTGTGCCATCGCTGTCAGACTATCTTGTGGGTGATGCTGATATCAAGCCTTCGCTTGTTTTTGCGTTGGAAACCCCACAGACTGAGATACCCTGCGACATCGTATTGCAATCAGTTAATATTGATACCCAATGGCAGTTTCCGCAACCGACAAGACGCACTTTTACACGCTTGGCGAATCAAATCGAGCAGGCCATCAATGATCATTGGTCTCATACTGTAGAAGAAGGAACCTCAGATCGGATAAGATTTTCCTTTCAAACGCATTTCTCCATTGGAACGCCAAGAGAACGGAGAGCTATGCCCAGTTTTGTTGATCCAGATCTGGCAGACGAGAATTTTGATTTTGAATCTCAACAACTTATCGATGAGATTAGGGAGCGGGTGGAAGCCCTTCGCAACAAAGGTTTCAACACAACGTTTATTCACGACATCATTGACGAAAGCGAACACCTGAGCCGGCTGCGCATCACAAAGGATTATCGCATCTATCTTGTGGACTACCAAAACATGGAGATAAAACTCCCTGTTTTGCCCAAGGCTGTCTTCTTTTTATTCCTACATCACCCCGAAGGTATCCGTTTCAAGGAACTGACAGACTATTATTCGGAGCTGCTCCAGATTTACTTGAAAATGAATCCGATAGGTGGTCGTACGAAACAAGAGCAGAGCATCAGGGACGTTACGAACCCATGCAATAACAGCATCAATGAGAAATGTGCACGCATTCGTGAGGCATTCGTACAGAACTTCGACGACAGACTTGCCAAGAACTATTACATTACCGGAAAACGCGGCGAGCCCAAGCGCATCGTGCTCGACAAATCGATGATTATTTGGGAATAACACGAAAAAGTGACGTAGTTGCAAGGCTTGTTTTTTGATTTCTTTTGGTGGTTCGTTTTCCTCATCGTAAATTCGCACCAAGATCAATCAAGACGAATGCAACTATGAATGAGCAAAAAGAAACAAGAGTCCTTGCAATCATAGGCAGTAGAACCTGCCCACCCGTAGACATTAGCACCTATCTGGTGTCCACCCCTGACACTATCGTATCGGGTGGTGCGAAGGGTGCTGACACCTATGCAAGAGAGTACGCCAGAAAGAAGGGGCTGAAACTGATAGAATTCTTCCCCAACTATGAGAAATATGGCAGATGTGCTTCTTTGGAAAGGAACAAACAGATAGTGGACACATGTGATGGTGTCTTAGCCTTTTGGGATGGCATATCCAGAGGTACGGAATATACTTTGGACTATGCCAAAGAAAAGAACAAACCCGTCACTATTGTACGGATATGAAGATGGCTGATAGAACAAAAATTCGAATGTATCCTAATTACGGAGATGCTCTCTTTTGGAATGAAGAGGGCAGCTGCATAGGTGGATGCGACTCATTATATCTAGGTATCGTAAAATCGCACCAAAATAAAAGAATGCAACTATGAATGAGCAGACGAGTAGGTATTTTTAGAGGAGCATGACATTTTATTAGGTAGTTATCATTAAAAGCATTATCTTTGCAGTCAAAGAACAAATCATGTATCCAACTACTACAAAACAAAATGCACCCTATGACTACCTATCCAAGAAAATCGCTCACCCTCATTTTTTGCATCATGGCATGGATGACCGCCACCCTGTCTTCTGCACAGATTCTCAACCACCAATGGAAATACATACTGCGCCAAAGCGATGAGGCGTTTTTCAAGACCGACGAGGCGCGACGCATTGGCGACCAACTGATGCTCTACCAACGTGTAACCGGCGGATGGCCTAAAAACATCAACATGGTGGCACCACTCACACAAGAGCAACGCGAGGCTGTCATCGCCGACCAACAACGCACCGACGACTCGACCATCGACAACGATGCCACCACTATCCAAATGCTCTTTCTGGCACGCCTTTATCACGCCACCCACGACCAGCTAGTGCGGACGTCGTTCTGCAAGGCAGTGGAATATCTGCTCTCCGGACAGTATGAAAATGGAGGATGGCCCCAGTTCTGGCCCAACCCGCATGGTTATCAGGTGCACATCACCTACAACGACGACGCCATGGTCAATACGATGCTCTTGTTGCGCGATGTGGCAGAGGCCAAAGCACCCTTTGAATCTTCCCTTACCACGAAAGACCTCCGCAAGAGAGCGAGCAAAGCCTTCGAAAAAGGCGTGGAGTGTATTCTAAAGACCCAGATACGCGTTGGCAACCGTCTGACCGTGTGGTGCCAGCAGCACGACCGCGAGACCTACCTGCCAGCCTCAGCAAGGGCCTATGAGTTGCCTTCATTCTGTTCACAAGAGAGTGCCTCCATCGTCGCACTACTCATGTCGCTCCCCCATCCCAATGACCAGGTGAAACAAGCCATACACACTGCCATGAAATGGCTGGACACGTACAAACTGACAGGTCTGCGCCTGGAGCGCACCTACTCAAGGGACTCAAGGCAGCGTGATGTCAGGTTGGTGGAAGATCCCAATGGAAGCCCTTTGTGGGCACGCTATTATGACCTGGAGCATACCAGACCCTTCGTGTGCGACCGCGACGGCATTCCCCGCCAGCGTCTTGAGGATATCGGTTCGGAACGACGCAATGGCTATGGATGGTATGGCGACAGGGCCGCATCGCTCTATGACACCTACGCACGATGGGCTGATAAGTATGACCCTTCCCATAAGGAATCCATCAGTCTGTCGACCAAAGGTGCCAATGAGAATGGGTTGATCAAACTGTTTGAGCCTATGCAGACCGACCCGTCGCTGTTTGATGCCGTCATCAGTCCGGGAGTGTCCATTCAGGAAGTCATTGACAGAGTGCCGCAAGACAATAACAAGCCCTACACCATTTTTCTGCGCAAAGGGACCTATGTCCAAAAAGTCATCATCAACCGCCCTCATATCGTGTTGGTGGGCGAGGATCGTGACAGCACGGTTCTCCTTCTGGCAGAGACCAAGGAAACACAAAAAATAACGGAATACGAAGGTAAGCCTGTGGGCAATGGTGTAGTGGTGCTTCAGGAAGGAGCTGATGACTGTGTGATCAGTGGACTGACCATCTACAACAACTATGGGACTACTGTGGAAAAAACCACCAAGCATCAGATGGCTGTCTTTGGAAGGGCCACACGCACCATCATCGTCAACTGTAACATCTGGGCAGACGGCAACGACGCCCTCTCATTGTGGGCGCCAGAAGGCAACGGCATGTATTACCATGCTGACCTCTCACTGCGCTGCCCTGGTGTTGACTTCCTATGCCCAAGAGGATGGTGCTATGCCACAAGATGCCATTTCTATGGCGACAGCCGAGCCATTGTCTGGCATGACGGGCGAGGAGACAAAAGCAAGAAACTCGTCATCACCAACTCACATTTCGACGCCGCCAGTCCTACCATTCTGGGACGTTACCACCATGACTCGCAGTTCTACTTCGTTTCATGCACCATGTCAAAAAATATCCTTGACTCCAACATCAGCTACGCCTATACCGACAAGGTGCTCGATCCCTGTCCATGGGGCCAGCGGGTCTATTTTTTCAACTGCGTCCGCGAGGGAGGACATGGGGCTTGGATGAACGACAATCTTAGCGAGGCCGAAGGCTCACCTGAATACCACACCATCACTGCCAGCTGGACATTCAACCACCAATGGGACCCGGAACGGACGGTAAGAGAATTGTGGAAATACATCTGTTACTGACAGATAGATATCAATGAATAAGAATGACAGAGACTAAAGAATGAAAAAGTTGATATTCCTTCACGGCTTCTATGCCAGCGGACAGTGCATCCCTGCCATGACCTTGCGGGAGGCATTTGAGGGGAAGGCGAAGGTGATGACACCCGACCTACCGACGCATCCGCGGATGGCATTAGAGCAGATAAAGAATCTTTGCGAGGAGGAGAAACCCGACCTGCTTGTGGGCAACAGCTGCGGATCATTCTATGCCCAAATGATGGCACCCGCTATTGGTGTGCCTGCCTTGCTGGGCAATCCGCATTTTAAAATGACGGAATTTCTGAAGACCAGAATCGGCGAACATGAGTACAAGTCACCACGCAAGGACGGCAAACAGCGGTTTGTCATCGACGAAGACTTGATTAGGGAGTTTGCGGAACTGGAGGCCATTCAGTTTGACTCCTGCCTTCCCGATTACAAAGACCGCATATGGGGGTTGTTTGGTGAAAATGACACGCTGGCACATTTCGAACCGCTGTTTTTGGAACACTATAACCATTCGTTTCATTTCCCTGGCGGGCATACCCCGACGGCAGAAGAAGTGCGCACATGGTATGTGCCACTGATAGAAAAGCTACTGAGTCTCATCCCATGACGACGTCAAGCACCATCATCAGGACGAAGCCGATGGCAAAGCCCACCGTACTAAGATTGCTGTGCTGACCGCTAGAGGCTTCAGGTATCAGTTCTTCGACTACAACATAAAACATGGCGCCTGCGGCAAAAGCGAGCATATAGGGGAGCACCGGCAACAATAGAGAGGCCAGCAACAGGACGGCAATAGCTCCAATAGGTTCTACGGCTCCACTTAGTAAGCCTATCAAAAAAGAGTGCCAACGACTGTTGCCAGCAGCACGCATCGGCATGGATATGATCGCACCTTCTGGGATGTTCTGGATGGCGATACCCACAGCGACAGCCAATGCACTGGCCAGTGAGATATTAGTCACGCCGCTGTCGGCTCCCGCGAAGACCACACCGACGGCCATGCCTTCAGGTAGATTATGAATGGTGACAGCCAGAGAGAGCATGGCCGTCTTCGACAGATGCGAGTGTATTCCTTCCGGCTTCTCTGTTCCCAAATGCAGGTGTGGTGTCAGTTCGTCGATGAGCAACAGGAACCCCATGCCAAGCAGGAATCCGATGGCAGCAGGCATTACCGACCACTTACCGCTATCCGCACACATCTCCATGGCTGGTATCAAGAGCGACCATACCGATGCTGCCACCATCACACCCGAAGCAAAACCAAGTAGAGACTTTTGCACCCTCAATGACATTTCATCTTTCATGAGAAAAACAAAAGCCGAACCGAGCATCGTGCCCAGCAGCGGTATCAGCAGTCCTATCATTAATGTCGTCATCATATCCTATCCCTTTTCAACTTACGACCTCTTTCGCCTCAACGAAACAGGTCCATCATTATTTTCCTAAGAACTTGGTGTCTAAATACGCCTGAAAACCCTCCTTGTACATATCGCCGATGGGAAGATAGGTTTCGGCATCCATGATGACACGGTTTTTATTCACCTCCTGAATCTTGTTGAGGTTGATGATATAGGAACGGTGAATGCGCATAAAGTAGTCGGGCAACCTCTCCTCCATCTTCTTCATCGACAGGAGCGTGATGATGGGCTTGGGTTCGTTTTCAAGCCACACTTTCAAATATTCGCTCATAGCCTCTACATAGCGGATGTCACAGATGTTGACCTTGACGATGCGGTAGTCAGTTTTGAGAAAAAGCACATCCTGTGTGCTGGGAGTCGTCGGAGCGGCAGGTGTGTCATCAAGGCGCTCTTTCAACCTGTTCGCCGCCCTCTGGAAGTCTTGCAGACCAAAGGGTTTCAACAGATAGTCGACGGCATTGACCCGGAAGCCTTCAACGGCATACTCTGAATAGGCGGTGGTGAAGACGATAAGAGGCGGAAAGGCTAACGATTTCACGAAATCCATGCCATTGAGGTCGGGCATGTTGATATCGCAGAAGATGGCGTCTACCGTGTCGTGTTGGAGGAACTCCCTTGCCTCCAGGGCACTCTGGCACTGGGCGGCAAGTTCAAGAAACGGCACTTTCTTGATATATGCTACAAGTTGTTGCAGAGCCAAAGGCTCGTCATCGATGGCAAGACAGCGTATCATGATAATGGTATGTTTAGTTCGACGGTATATGTGTCAGCATCGTCATTGATGCGAAGCGTGTAGTTGCTGTTGTAAAGCAGGTCGAGGCGTTTCTGCACATTGGCAAGGCCCACACCGCCTTTTTCCTCATTGGGTTTGTCGGCCTTCGAGTTGCGGCATGAGAAACTCAGCCTGCCATTCTCCACCGAGACCTTCACCTCAACATACGACTCACGTTGATAGCTAATGCCATGTTTGAAAGCATTTTCGATGAAAGTGATAAGCATCAGCGGGGGAATCTGGCCATCGGGTGTCTCCTGTGGCAGGTCAACGGAGATGCGCACTTTGTCAGTATAGCGCATCTGCATCAGCGTGATATAATGGCGGATGAAGTCAAACTCCCGTGAGAGAGGCACGGCGACCTTGTTGCCCTCGTACAGCACGAAACGCATCATCTTCGACAGTTCAAGGATGGTGTCTTTCGCCCGCTCTGGGTCGATATCGACGAGGGCATGGATATTGTTGAGCGTATTCATGAAAAAATGCGGGTTGATCTGGTAGCGCAGGTACTCCAGTTGCTGTTCCAGATTCTTACGCTCCAGTGCGGCCAGTCGGCTGCGGTCTTCACGGCTGCGGAAATAACCCTTGACACCGAGGTTGGCGCCAAACATCAGGATGAGCACGATGATGGCCAGGAGGTCTTGTTCACCCATGAAGTGAGGAGGCATGCCGGGATGCTGTCGACGTGGAGGTGTGTTGTCGGGTCTTGACGGTCGTTTCCCTTCAAAATCCATCGGCGGCTGATGTGCACCAGGATGCTCTATATGGGGCGGTCTGTCCCCTCTCAGTTCCTCTCTCCCCGGTCTGTTGCTGCATTGGCATACCGAGAACACCACCAACAGCACTGCCACCAGGGAGAAATAAGCCACCCGTTTACGTTCGTAAACCAAGAGTGGCGCCAGCAGGAAATGATGCAAGAGGAAAAACAGAAGAAAGACAGCAAACTTCTTCCAGACAAAGAACACCTCTGTCCAATCGAAGACAGCGTCAGCATCACCGACCGTCCGGATATACAAGCTCAGCACAGGTGCGGCAAAGAGCACCCCCCACACCACTAAGTAGATGATGTTTTCTTGTCGTGACTGTTTGAGCCAGGATCCTCGTTTCATATCAAATGTCTTATCTTTTGTAAGTACTCAACTTTCAAGTAACTATGGAGTATAGAACAGGCAAGGAGATGGAGGGATTAGTGACCGCCACCACCTCCGGGCCAACCACCGCCGCCAGGACCGCCACCGCCTCCGGGGCCGCCACCACCTCCGGGGCCGCCACCACCGCCCGTATAGGACGAAAGGCTGACGGAAGAGCCTCCGCTGAAGGTAGCGTCGGTATAGGCTGCACCATTGAAGATACTGGTGCCGCTACTCACGGTGACCCCACTTTTCAGCACGGGCTGTGAGGCTCCCGACACCACCATGTTATTGCCGCCGTTGGAGGGCGTCTGGAAGACGAGGGTCTCGTTGCCGACGGTCATGGCATACCAGGAGTTCTTGCTCCATGAGTTGGTGGAGTAGCACGACTGCGTGAGACTGGCACCCGACTCCAGTCCACCGATAGCGATGAGGGTGCCACCAGTGACGTAGAGTTTTTTCTGCTTCTCGCTATTGGCATCGACAGCGAGCTCTGGCGTCGAGGCACCGATGGCATAGACCAGGCCGCCCTTGAGGTAACAGTTGCCATTACTGTCGATGCCATCGTTGCCTGTAGAGCGGGCATAGACACACCCACCGCTGATGGTCAAGTCGCCTGAACCGTTGGTCGTGGTGTTATAGGAGGCGTTGATAGCATCATCAGAAGCAATGACCATCACCTGTCCGCCGGTGATGTCGATGGAGGTTTTACTCTCTATGCCCTCACCACCTGTGGCCGTAACATTGATGTCGCCACCACTGATGCATAGTTTGCCCGTACTCTTGATGCCTTTGGTGTCTTTGGCAGTGACGGTGATATTGACAGTGCCACCTTCTAGATAGATATTGCCGCTGTCCTCATCTTCATGGTCGGCGGTTTCCCCTGTAGAAGTATCTCCATCCAGATCACACTGAATACCATCATCACCAGTGCCACTGATATTGACGCTGCCACTCTCCATGAGGAAATAGCCGGCTGTGTTGATGCCGTCGCCCACGGCAGAGGTCACGTTGATGGTGGCGTTTTTCAGCGTCATGTACTCACCGGTCTTGATGCCATGTTTCACATGGCCCACGATATTCAGCGTGCCTTTCTGTGCAAACTCGGCGTGTCCCTTCACATAGAGGCAACCTTTCTGCGAACCGCTGGAGGCATCACTAAGCGTGTTTGTGGTGCCTGTGACAACCTTTATCTTGATGCGCTTCCCGTTCTGGATATGGATGGCCGCCCCGCTGTACACGGGTGTGGTATTAGTCAGTGTGAGACCATTCAGTTCGACCGTCGCCTTGTAGGAGCCAGACATATAGAACTCGCCATCGGTAGAAGTACCGCTCAGTGTGTAGGTGATTTCCTCAGCAAGGTCGTCGCTTTGGACGATGGATACATGTGCTCCGCTGACAGTCGGTGTGACATACTGCGCCACATTGCCCGCGACAGTGACCGTGGCACTTGTGCCGTCATACTGGATGTTGACCGTATTGTCAGCAACGCTTGTCTCCTCTACGGTCATCGCATCTATTTCACTGAGCGTAAAGGTCTTGCCCATCACCGTAAGGGTGGTGCCATTGGTGTACGTCATATCTTCCGTCTGCGAGGCAGGAAACAGATAGTTGACGCCATTCATCTTGACATTGAGCGTCTGGCACGTTGCTGCTATCGTCAGCACAAGTGCCGTCAGGAGAGAGAGCATCTTTTTCATTTCACCACGATTTTACTGATCCTGTTCTTCGTCTTGATGATATACACCCCTTTCCGCATCTGCTCTCTCGGGATTTGATGTCCCTGCAAGTCGTAGATTTCTGTGGCTTCGTCAATAGTTGAGATGGGCATCTCCTCGATGCCCGTCGTTTCATCGGTATTGGAGAAATACATTTTGCTGAGGTTGGAGAGAGAAAAAGACTGCGATCCAGCCGTCAACGTGTTTCCGCTGATGGTCAGTGTCAGTGATGAGGTGGCAATGGAAGCTTTGGTCCCATCGGTCATCTCAAAAGTCAGATAGGCGTAACCCATCCCCTCGTTCTCAGGGAGTGGCTGTGGCTTGGCAGGTATGGACAGGACTCCTGCCAACGCCATGAATATTAGAGCATGTTCCTTCATTTTTTTATCTTGTTATAGCTTTTATGCAGACAAAGATAGTATGAAAAGAGGTGACCAACCTATTTTTTTCTACGAACATGCCATTTTATTCAGCCAAAGCCTCAATCTCCTACCAATCAGTCTTTCTCGTCGCAATGATACTTGAAGTAGTCGACATCCACATAACCACCGACCTTCTTGGTCGCGTAGTTGAAGATACCAAACTTCGTGCCCATGAAGAAGCGACGATAGTCGAATATCATGCGATAGTTGTTCGTACCTATCTGCGTCCACTGAATGCCATCGAGGCTATAGTAGAAATTGGCGGCATCGCGTCCACCGCGCTGGCCAGGGCGGAAATCTCCATCCAGCCGAAGCCATATCTTGGGCTGTTTGGCATTGACAAGCTTGGTCAGATCGACCGTCTCAACGACCTTCTCCTCCACCTTTGTCACAGCCTTCTCACGCTCGGTCAGGCTCACTTTCTGTTCGCTCATCACCAGTGTCCACTTCTTGCCGTCTTTCTTCACCGTCAGCACCCCACTGTCACCATTGAAGGCTGCCAGTCCTGCACAGTCACCATCATTCATCTTTTTCAGGTCCATACAGATGTATCCGCTACAGGCCGGTCCCTCCATACGCTGCGTCAGCGTGTTGGGTGCCAGATAGAGGTTGGGCTCGATGCGACAGGTCTTGAGTCGCAGATATCCAGGACGCTCTGTCAGGCTCCATGCCTTGTCCACAGGATTGTGGTTCCACTGCCAATGCAAGCCCAACTTTTCGTTTTCGAAATCATCAGGCAGGACAATGCCCTTCGCGGGTTGTCCACTCTTGTAAGGACGCATCACACTGGGCACTTTATAATTCTCATCGCCCAGCATCGGCCAACCATCGATCCAGCGGACGGGCGAGAGCGTCAGCACTCGCCCTACTCCACCACGGTCTTGGAACATGATGCCATACCAGTCACCTTCCTCGGTGTCTACGATAGTACCTTGTGCCAAATAGGAGAAGCCACCGAAGTCGCTCTCCAGGATGACGTTCTTTTCCCACACGCCATTGAGATCTTTCGTACGGTAACACACCTCACGACGGTGCAAGCCAGTACCAAAGGATTGGCTGATGAGCATGGCGTAATAGGTGCCTTGGTGCTTGATGACACGGGTGCCCTCCAACAGTCCACGCTCTTCTTCCTCACGCTGGAAATAATGGCGCAGACTGCCTTCGGCCACGCTCTTCAGGTCGCGTGACAACTGGCACATCTCGCCTGTTCCAAAAAAGACATAAGGTGTACCGTCATCATCGAAAAACAAGGTGGCATCGTGGAAGTGGCGCAGGCGTGAGTGGATGGTCCATGGGCCCTCTGCCCGAGGAGCCGTGAAGATATAGGTATCGCCCATAGCGCCCCGCTCATTGGGTGCCAAGAGCGCCCAGAACTTGCCGTCATGATATTTCAGTGACGTGGCCCACTGTCCACGGCCATAGACCGTTCCCACACCTTCCCCTTTCTGCTCTTCGAGGGGCAAAGAGAAAGACAGGTCGTATTTCGGTGAGTCTGTGAGTTTGTCGAAAATGTAGCCCACCGTCTCCCAGTTTTTCAGGTCTTTCGAGGCCATCACCGGTGCGCCCGGCATCAGGTGCATGGTGGTGCTGACCAGATAAAACGTGTCGCCCACACGGATGACATCCGGGTCGGGCACATCGGCCCACAGCATGGGGTTCTTGATAGGGGTTTCTCTTACTGGCTGAGCTACCCCCATCGTACTCAGCAAACTCAGAAGAAGAAAAAGAAAAAAGTGTTTCATAATGGTAATCATAAAAAGGGTTCTTTACCTAACTAAAATATCACCTACAAAGTTAGCAATATTTTAGTTAGGAACGAACAAATAAGGAGACATTATTAATGTTTTTTCCTCATTAATCAGTAAAACATCGCTTGTCTATCAGATTATTGGCAATCGCATAGATGGTAAGACCTGCCAATGAATGTATCTGCAATTTCCTAAATATGTTTCTTCTGTGAGTGATGACCGTATTGACGGATATGAACAGTTGGCTGGCAATCTCTTTGTTTGACAGACCTTGGACGAGGCACACGATGATTTCTTTCTCTCGTTCCGACAAAGACTCCATACTGTCGGCCTTGTTGATGATGCTCGAGATCCGGGCCGACACATCGTCATTCTTCAGCTTTTGTTCCAGGATGCGGATGGCAGGCACAAACAGCACTTCCTCTACATTGCTGTGGTTGCACAGCCATTCCTCATTGTTATAAATGTCATAAAGTGTGGCTGTCAACTGGTTATTGGCGAGTCCGTCATGGGGAAGATACTTGATGATGATGTTTTTCAGTTCATGAAACTTTCCCTTCGTGTCGCTATGGTGCTTGGAGAAGATGTCCACGTTGTAATCCACCTTTTGTTCACCCCGTAGCAGCGCTTCGACATAGGGAAACAGGGTCTTCTCCTCATACTTCATGTGAAGACGGATATCGTGGGCATACTCATCATAGAGACGCAGTATCAAGACAGAAAGGCTATCTTTTTGATTGAGGCTCTCTTCAAGTTTTTTTCGAATGGATGGTAATTGGAAATCCAGGAAAAAGCGGTGTGAGGCACGCAGATAGTCAAGCAATGTCTTCACAGAGATCATGTCGTCCGTACTCTTGGGGGCATATCCGTTGATCAGAAAGTTGACAACCGTGAGGAAGGTGTAGCAATCAACGCCCTGCTCATCGCATATCTTTCTGACAGTTTTGTCACCAAAACCGAGATGAATACCAAAGGCATTCAGTCCCTGCAGCATGCTATAGTTATCACCGATCAGATCGATCATCTTATCATCTGCCTCGTAAAGTTTCATTCTTTTCATCGGTACATACTTTTATCGGATGCAAAGATACAATTTTTCCCCGACGAGCACAATCATTATTTGCAGGTATTATCACACTTGTTTCATCGCAGGATATCATAAAATTATAGTATTCAGTTCATTAAAACCGAGTACCAATTTCCACTGTTACCATTTAGGATACTAATTTTTGGGTATTGTCCACCTGCTTGTGATGGAGTAATTTTGCACTCATGAATCAGTTTACAAACATTTTCTTACGTATGATGAGAACATTTTTACTTACTGTCGTACTTGCCTTGTCACCTGTTGGCTTAATGGCTCAGAATGCCGATGACCTTCAGGTGGACGGCGTCAGTGGTGCCACAAAGCAAGTGACCAAAACAGAGGAAAAGAACGACGCGCTATCACGCCTCTACATAGGCGGGTATGGCGAGGCCGTCATGAGCAGAAACTTCTACAGCCAGAGTTTCAACCGATATAAGATGCCAGAGAACTATGCTAACGACAAGAGCCACGGACGTTTCGACCTGCCACACGTCTGTCTCAACATCGGCTATAACCTGGGTAAGGGTTGGTCTTTAGGAACCGAGATAGAGTTTGAGCATGGTGGCAACGGCACTGCCGTGGAGATAGAAGCAGAAGAGGCCGGAGAATATGAGGCCGAGGTGGAAAAAGGCGGCGAGGTGAACATCGAGCAGTTCTGGATCAACAAGGAGTTCTGGGATGGCAAGTTCAACATCAAGGCCGGTGAGATCATCGTGCCCATCGGTTACTCCAATGCCTACCATGAGCCCAACCAATTTTTCACGGTTTACCGCCCGGAAGGAGAGGCCACCATTCTACCCAACACCTGGCACCAAGTAGGTCTCTCACTGTGGGGACGGCTGAAAGACTGGCGTTATGAGGCTCAACTGCTTTCAGGCCTCAACTCCGAGAGTTTCACGGCAGAGAATTTCGTACACTACGGTGCCACCAGTCCCTATGAGTTCAAGGTGGCCAACAACTATGCCGGCGCTTTGCGCATCGACAACTATAGTGTCAAAGGACTGCGCATCGGTCTGAGCGGCTACTATGGCTACACCTTCCGCAACACCCTACGAACACCGGGCACGAAATACAATGACGTGACAGGAGCCTTGGGCATCGTCACCCTCGACTTCGCACTCAACCGCTGGAACTGGATTGTACGCGGCAATGTGGATGTCGCCCATTTCAGTGATGCCGACGAAATCTCTGCATACAACCAAGCCAACTGGACACACCACAAATATCAGGATGGCAACCCACACCACTATACCAACATTGGCAGCAATGCGGTGGCATACGCCATTGAGGCGGGCTACGACGTTTTCTC
Source organism: uncultured Prevotellaceae bacterium (assembly GCA_902780635.1). Lineage (GTDB taxonomy): Bacteria > Bacteroidota > Bacteroidia > Bacteroidales > Bacteroidaceae > Prevotella. Next base: position 51,451 of record CACZGH010000016.1, on the reverse strand, counting down.
GCAAATGCCGAAAATGCGGCAGGAGAAGGAGAAACTATATGTTTTCGGACGATTTGAGTACTACGACACGATGTCATCGGGCACTTATGAGTCGATGTACAAGTACACGAAAAAATACCGTTGTGCTTTCGGTCTCAACTACTCGCCGGTGAAGCAAGTCACCATCAAGGGAGAATACTCCTATCGTTTCTTCGAGAAGGTGAACAACAATGGCCTCACTTCAGACAGTCCGCTATACAAACAGCCTTACAACAACGAGCCCAGCGTCAGTTTAGGTATCACCTACTGCGGCAAATTCCTATAAACTCAACTTACGTTGAAAGGATTCATCTATCAAAGAATTACCAACATCAACAAACAATCATAAAATGAAAAGAAAGAATCTATTGAAAATGGCAGCTTTGGCTGTCGTCCTTTCCACAGGTTTCGCTTCATGCTCAAGCGATGATGAAGACAACAACTCAACCATCGAAGGTTCACAGGCCGCCCTCAATCAGGCTTGTGATGACTGGAAAAAAGCACGCGCCAACTGGGAGAACACTGAGGCATTCCTTTTTGGAGCTGCCGACGTTTACTCCATCGACCCACACACCGACACCTGGCCGGTAGCCGCCAACGACCTGGCTGATGTGCTGCGTGACGAGAAGGCGATGTCTAACCTCGACAACTTCATTAAGACCGCCAATTCAGGTATCTTAGGCTATCATGGTCTGGAGTATGTGCTGTTCCGTCAGGGTCAGCCCCGCCAGATCAGCCAGATCACCAACCTGGAATACAATTATATCTGCGCTGTGGCCAAGGATCTCTACAACGCCACAGCCACGCTGGAGGCTGCCTGGGACCCCAAAGAGAGCAATGCCGAGCGCCACAAGATAGCCCTCAACTACGTGGCCACCCACAATGCCATCAATGACGACGGCGATGCTGAAGGGTCACTGGGCTCATTCCAAAATTTCGGCAAGGCCTTCAAGAACCCCGGCACCGGTGACTGGGCCACCGCCCTCGATGCCACCCTTGAGATCATCTCCGGCTGTCAGGACATCATCGGCGAGGTGGGCGACTCAAAGATAGGCCTGCCCTATACTGGTGAGGACGCCACCTATATCGAGTCTCCTTACGCCTACAACTCCATCACTGATTTCTACGACAACATCATCAGTTGCAAGAACGCGCTCTTCGGACAGATGGGAGCCACCACTCCCACACAGCAGTCATTGATCTACTTCTGCCAGAACGCAGGCAATGCCACGCTCAGTAGCCAGGCCAACAAAGTGGTGACTCAACTTGAAACAGCCCTGTCCAAGATCAAGGCCATGAAGAGTCCGTTTGCCTTGTATTATTCTGATCCTTCCTGCAAAGTGGCTATTGATGCGCTGGGCGATTTGGATGAGGCCTTGGGCGCACTCTCTGAGACGCTGTCAGGATATGCCGGCAACAGTACGGTGGAGGCACAATGTCGGGTCATCAACGACAACTATGTAGACCAAGTAGTATTGGCTACCTACCGCACACTGGCAGACAATGCCTGGAAACTCTATCAGTCGATTGTGAACATCAAAAAGTAAACAGCCATGAAAAGACCTTTTCTAATAGGAATGGTTCTGCTCGGAACCTTCTTCGTCACCGGATGTTCTGATGATGATGACAACCAGCCCACCACATGGGAGATAGGCGACCCCTCCACGTCAGACTATCCTGAGGACTACTACGCCGGTGGACTCCTCGGCACGACGACGGTGAACACCGCCACCGCCTTTGAGCAGCCCTCAAAAGCTGTGGAAAACGCAGGGATGATGACCGCCTTCAACGAGGGAGAATATCTCTTTGAGAAAGACTACAACACCAACATCGACGGCGCTTTCCATGGTCTGGGGCCTGTCTATGTGCGACGCGGATGCCTCTACTGCCATCCAGGATATGGACATGGCGCTCGCCAGACGGAATACAAGGCCGACATGCACCGCAATGGTTACCTCCTCGTCGTCTACGACAAGACCACCAATGCCTACATCCGTTCCGTGGCGGGTATGCCACAGACGGGTGCCGTGAAGCCCTTCAAGGCACCTATCGACGAGAACCAAATCAAGATAGCGTGGAATAACTATACCGACGAGTGGGGAAACAAGTTTGCCGACGGCGAGACCTATTCGCTTATTTACCCAGAGGTGAGCATCCCCTATCAAGCTTTCTATGCACCCGTGGTGGTACAGCGTGGCGGTACCGACATCACCCTCACCGAAGCTGAATTCAACAACGATATCGGCGTGCTGCTGGAGTCGACCATCGGCATCTACGGCACCGGACTGACCGACGCCATCCCTGATGAGGATATCACCGCCCAGTGGAAGTCAGAGAGTGAGTACTTCAACAGCATCGGCCGCACAGACGCGCTCAACCCCGCCATGTGGGACCAGGCTACCAACACCTGGAAGAGCTACTACAGCAACTCATTGCAGGGCGACGGCACCAAGTATGTGCGCCGCTATACCTACGCCATGTCACGCGGTCCTATCCTCGACGCCGCTGGAGCCAACGCCATCTGGAACATCACCAACGTGACCCGTTCCGACCGCCGTTACCACTATCTTGATCTCGCTGGCAAGTACTATGCCACGAAATCATCGCAAGACCCAGAGGTGCAAGCAGGCTTCACCGAGTACATCAACCGTGTAGACCCCACCAAGGCACACCCCGAGTGGCACACCGGCGACCTGCAGAAAGACATCTACACCTATCTGACCAGCAAATCGCTCGACGCTGAGATGACCGACGCCCAGTACAAGAACCTCATGATCTGGCACCGTGGTCTGGCTGTTCCAGCAGCCCGCAACACGACGACGACGGACTTCCAAGAAGGCAAGCGTCTGTTCACCCAAATCGGTTGCGCTTCGTGTCACCGTCCATCATGGCAGACAGGCGACGACCACATACAGGATCCCGCCAAATTCTTCACCTCCGACAGCGACATGCCGAGGTATCCTCATCAAAAGATATGGCCCTACACCGACTTCGTACAGCACCGTCTGTGGATGAAGAACGACATACGTACGGGCTGGTGCCGCACCACCCCGCTCTGGGGACGCGGGTTGGCAGCCAAGTGCGGCAGTGGCATAGAGCGTCTGCACGATTGTCGTGCCCGCAACGTCATGGAAGCCATCATGTGGCATGGATGCAAGGACGAGGGAGGCATCAGTGATGCGTACAACTCTGTGGTGCAGTTCCGCAACCTGTCCAAAAAACAACGTGATCAGATCATCTATTTCATTGAATCCATCTAGAACGTATTTGTGAATAAAAAAGTGATTTATGCCCTATACACACTCATCATCGTGTGTATAGGGTTTGCTACTATCATAGAGAAATATCGTGGCACCAGTTTCGCTGCCGAGCATATCTACGGTGCATGGTGGTTCTCTGCCCTGTGGGCTGCCCTGACAGTGGCAGCCTGCATCTATATCATCAAACGGCGTCTGTATCACCGGACTGCCGTCCTTTTATTGCACTTGTCATTTGTGGTGATACTGGCAGGCGCACTGATCACCCACCTTTTTTCACGCAGTGGGGTCATTGCTCTTCGCACCGCAATCCCTGCCTCGATGTACGTAGACAAGGACGGAAACTATCAGCATCTACCCTTCTCTCTGACACTCAAGGAGTTTCGCATTGTCTATTATCCAGGCACTGATGCGCCGCTCGACTACCAGAGCATCATTCAGTGCGATGGCGGACAGGACTTGGTGGTCTCTATGAACAACGTCGGACACCAAGACGGTTATCGGCTCTTTCAGTCCAGCTACGACACCGACGGTGAGGGCGTGGTGCTTGGTGTCAGCTACGACCCTTATGGTATCGCTGTCACCTACGTGGGCTATTTCTTGTTGTTGGTCGGCATCATCTTCACCCTGCTGTCACGACAGACCCAGATGCGCACGCTCTATCGCCAAGCCATGCGGCCATTGGCCATTCTCTTGCCTCTTGCCCTTTACGCGTCTCCTCTCTGTGCCAACGATGGCTTACAAGCGGTTGACAAGGACATCGCCCACCGTATAGGCAGCATCAACGTGCTCTACAACCACCGCATCTGTCCAATCAACACTGTCGCCACAGACTTTGTCACCAAACTGTCGGGCAAAGCTTCATGGGAGGGATATTCTGCCGATGAGATTTTCGTCAGTTGGATGATTTACTACTCTCCGTGGGAAAAGCAGAAGCTGATACGTGTGAAAAGCCATGATGTGCAGCGATTGCTGGGTATCGACAGTCAGTGGGCGTCATACAGCGACTTTCTGAATGAGTATCATGAATACAAACTGAAGGATGCCGTGGAGTCACTGCGAAGTGGTGACCCTACCGTCGACCGAAAGGCGTTGATGGATGCTGATGAGAAATACCATATCGTGGAGATGTTCTATCGTGGAGAGTTCATCAAGATGTTCCCTTATCGCTCTGGCGATGAGATCGTCTGGTACATGCCCGGCGGACAGTCACTTCCAAAAGAGATTCCGGTCAAGGAGCAATTCTTCATCAAACAGTCGATGGACTTCCTGACGGAGAGTATCGTGACTGGGCAACACGACAGGGCGATGGAAATCATCGCTAAAATAAAACTCTTTCAACAGGAGATGACAGGCCATGCGCTGCCCCATCAAAATATCGGAAAAGTGGAGATCTTCTACAACACGTTGCGTAGCCAAAAATGGCCGGTTTTCCTGTCGCTGACCCTCTCTCTGCTGTTGTGCATCGTCATGATGACCGCTGCGGGAAAAGGAACGTGGCTAAAGACCACATCGCTCTTGTACATCGTGCTGCTGACCATCTATACCACCCTTCTCTTGGGCCTGCGCTGGTGGATCAGCGGACACATCCCCGTGAGCAACGGACATGAGACGATGCTGTTCATGGCATGGGTGCTGTTGTTGTTGACCTTTGCTTTCCGCCGGCCATTCCCCATCATCTCTGGCTTCGGCCCGCTGATTGCCTCTTTCTGTCTCCTGGTCTCTATGCTGGCAGGCAGCAACTCACAGATCACCCCACTGATGCCGGTGTTGCAGTCGCCCTTGCTCTCTGTGCATGTGATGACCGTGATGTGTGCCTACGCACTGTTCGCCCTGCAGCTGCTATTGGGTGTGCAGGCATTCTTCCTGATCAGCCATAAAAAAAGAGCAGAACTGGAGCGGGTTACAGCCCTGTCTCAACTGCTGCTTTATCCCGCTGTGTTCCTGCTCGCTATCGGCATCTTCCTTGGCGCCATCTGGGCCAATGTGTCATGGGGTAACTACTGGTCGTGGGACCCAAAAGAGTCATGGGCACTCATCACCCTCATGGTTTATGCCGTACCATTGCACAAGGCCTCTGTGAGTATCTTCCGCAAGCCCCATTTTTACCACCTCTACATGGTGTGTGCGTTCCTTGCAGTCATCACCACTTATTTTGGTGTGAATTATCTTTTAGGAGGTATGCATAGTTATGCTTGAAGCGATGACGAGCACCCCCGTCATCGCTTCAACCATATGTCACTATTGTTGATGAAATACTTTTCTGGACGTACCATCAGCACGCTTCTCGATATAGAGGTCGTGAGGCGCTGTGATGCGACGTCCCTGTAGGTCGTAGTATTGACTTTCAGAGGATGGTGCGTCGGCATATTTCATGTCACGGATAGCATCTTCCTCCCTGTCTATCATAAAGATAAAAGTACTAAGACTACGGGGGTGCAAATCTACTTGAATTGTATTGGTCGGTTCGTCGATTTCCATCGTTATCTTCTGGCAGAGGTTCTCAAGTTCATTACCTGTCGACAGCAGAAGGGTGCCACTCTTCACTTTGTAGGGAAGTTGCATCTTGATGGCACATGGTGTTTCCACCGTATCTATCGCCATTACGATGAGCGAGTCGCCTTTGATATAAGCAGAGGTTTCCAGTGCGGCACCTTCGCCTGAGGTCTTGTCACGAGAGGTCTTTAAACGTGTGGAACCTGTGACGTGCTTCGAGAAGTGCGACATGACATAGGCGCGAGGCAGCAGTTTGTTCTTTGTGTTACCAGGGTTGTACTGTGATTCTCCTGTACCTACGAATGCCCAATGGGCACGCATATACCAGTAGATGTAGCCTGTGCAACCAGCCAACATACATTCATTGAGCTCTTCGGCGAAGATCAACTGTTCGTGCCAGTTGGGCAAGTGGTCGATGTTGTCGGTGACAGAGTGCTCCGTCATCCACACTTCCTTGCCGTACTTAGAAGCCAGCGTGGCAGCCGACTTCAGATTGCCCAATGGCGGATGGCCGTAAATATGACCTGCGATGATGTCGACCTGGTCACGTGCCACAGCGTCATTCAAGAGCATATTGGAATAATTGGGGTCGAAGCCCAGTGGCTCCGCACTGATCAGCCGCAGACCCGGATAGGTCTCTCGGTCAAGCAGATGGGCGTAGTTCTTGACCAACTTGAGTTGCTGCTGAGGGGTATACAGGCAACCGGAGTAGCTGACCCACCAGTCGGGCTCGTTTTGAACGGAAACGGCGTCGACGTCCACACCTTTCGATTTCATATACTCCAAAAATGTGTTCAGCCAGGGGAAGAACTTTTCGTAGCAGTCTTCACGCAGTTCACCGCGTTGGTAACCTTGGTCTTCGCTGTTTCCTCCCTGAGCAGTGCCGTTGGTCTTATAGTCACCTGGAGGCGACCAGGGGGTGCCAAAGACGATGCCGCCGCACTGTTTGACGTATTTGGCTGAAGGCACCGAACCTTGCCAGTCATAAGGTGTGTCCCAGTTGCCCCATTCAGGCACTCTGACATCGCCTATGAAATTGGGCGAGATCTCCATACGCATGATGTTAAGTCCTACTTTTGATGTAGGGCCATAGAGCAGTTTTACAGGCTGCGTGTCAGTGCCAAACGGACACATGGCGCCGTCGCAGGCGGCAGCGCCAAAGCCAGTGATTGTCTGGCAGCGGGTGGTGTCCACCGTCAGTTTGATAAACGCTGCCTGGGTAGTCATCGCTATTGCCAGCGCTAAGACCGAAGTAAAAATCTGTTTCATTGATGAAAGTATTTGATAGATGACGTTGTGTCGGCTTCCTTCGACATTCGGGTGCAAAGATACAACAAAGTGAGTGAAACGCCAAAAAAGAGAAGTAAGAAGTGAGAGGTAAGAGGTGAGAGGCGAGTGGTGAGTGATGAGTGGCTTGCTAAAGTTCCACAAACCGACCATTAGAAAAGAAAATAGTGGAAAATTTAGTCAAAAACGCTAGAATTACGAGAATTATGTGTATTTTTGTCGTTGAAACTAAAAAATCACTCGACGATCACAAGTTCAAGTTTCGTTTGGTTATGAAAACCTAATCAACTTTTACCTTTTCACCTAAGAAGTTGAGCGAGACATGCACACACCTTTAATCTATTGAAAAAGATGAAACATTATCTGAAAAAACTGGAGGAAACCGTCCGTGAACGCTGGAACCAAAAAGCGCTCTGTGACTATAATGGCGAATCCTTTACCTATGAGGATTTGGCCACAAACATAGAAATGTTTAAGTTGTTCCTCAACGAAGCACGTATAGCCAAGCGCAACAAGATCGCTATCTGCGCACGCAATTCCGCCCGATGGGCGATCGCTTTCTGGGAAATCAATGTCAACGGTTGCGTGGCCGTGCCGCTTCTGGCCGACTTCCACCCCAACAGTATCACTGCCCTCACCAACCACTCCGACAGTGTGATACTTTTTACAGACGATGACATCTGGAGAAAACTGAATCCGGAGCAGATGCCTGCCCTCAAAGCAGCCATCAATGTGAAAGGCCATCAGTTGCTATGGCATCGGGATGAGAAGGTGGCCAAAGCCTGGAATAACAGAGAGAATATATTTAACTCCCGTTACCGCTCCGGGTTGTCGCCAGAAAAGATTTCCTATCCTACGAACAACTGGGACAAACTGGCCATCATCAATTACACCTCTGGCACCACCGGCAATCCCAAAGGTGTGATGCTCACCTATGGCGCCATCTCCGACACCGACGAATTCAGCAACACTCATTTTCCCAACCATCCGGGCGAGACCATCGTCTCGATGCTCCCCATGGCCCATATGTACGGTCTGGCCATCGAGTTCATCCATCCGAATATCGATGGTGTCACGGTGTATTTCTTAGGTAAGACACCTTCGCCCACCACCCTGCTCAAAGCGATGCAGGACGTGAAGCCTTATATGGTGGTGACGGTGCCCCTGGTGATGGAAAAGGTCTATGCCAACTCCATCAAACCGGCCCTGGAGAAGATGAAAAAGCTACAGGACATCCCCTATATCAACAAACTGTTATACAAGATCGTACGTAAAAAAATCATCTCTGCTTTCGGCGGACGTGTACGCTGCTTCATCATGGGTGGCGCTCCTCTGAAACCCGAGGTGGAACAATGCTTCTGCAAGATGCGCCTCCCCTTCACCGTCGGCTACGGTATGACGGAGGCGTGCCCGCTGTTGGGCTGGGAGTGGTGGACAGATTTTGTTCCCGGCTCCTGCGGAAAACCTGTTCACGAGATCAGGATCGACTCCGAAGACCCGAAAAATGTGGCCGGTGAAATACAGGCACGAGGTGCGAACATCACAGTGGGCTATTACAAGAATCCTGAAGCCAATGCGGTGGCGTTCACAGACGATGGATGGTTCCGCACCGGCGATCTGGGACTGATGGACGACGAGGGCAACATCTTCATCCGTGGCCGTATCAAATCGATGATCCTCAACTCCTCTGGCCAGAATATCTATCCGGAAGAGCTGGAGGCTGTGCTGTCTGGTTGTCCGTATGTGATAGAGTCGATCGTGGTGGATCGCAATAGCAAACTGGTGGCTTTGGTATATGCAGACATTCCTGAGGATATGGACACCGCTTCAAAGAATGCCATCCCCGAACAAATACGGACTGCCGCTAACAAAGCCCTGCCTTCCTATAGCAAAATCAACAAAGTGGAACTGGTGGATGTGCCTTTTGAGAAAACGCCCAAAATGAGTATCAAGCGCTTCTTGTATCAGTAACAGAAGTTAAGTTAAAGCCATCTGCATCTTTCAACACAGGAAACTTCCAGCGGAATCGCTGCAATTCTTCCATATTGAGTTCTGCTACGGCCACTTCTTCCTTGCCTCTCTCGCATGAGGCGATGAGGTGGCCGTAAGCATTGATGACCATGGAGTCACCTTGATATTCGCATGCCTTATCACAGCCTACACGGTTGACGCCGATCACATAACACTGATTCTCTAATGCGCGGGCTTTCAGAAGGGTCTGCCACACCTCACTACGACTGGCAGGCCAGTTGGCTACATAGATAATGGCATCATAGTCGCCACAATTGCGTGAGAACACCGGGAACCGAAGGTCATAGCACACCTGTAGCAGGATGCGCACACCGCGCCACTCCGTTACCACACGTCGTTCGCCAGCCACATACGCATCCGTCTCTCCTGCAAAGCCAAAGAGATGTCGCTTGTCGTAATAGTCAAAACTGCCGTCAGGACGCACAAAGAAAAGCCGATTGCGCAACTGCCCCTCGTCATCGACAGCAGCCACACTGCCCACGATGGCAGCATCGAGACGACAGGCCTGTTGCTGCATCCAATGGAAGATCTGAAGCCACTGCACGTCAGCCTGCTCTGTGGAGCCTTCAGCTAAAAAGCCAGTGGCGAAGGTCTCTGCCAGCACGTATAAGTCGGCACCTGGCTGCTGGTCCAAAAGTGAGGTCAAATGTTGGAGGTTCCACTCCAGTTCATTCCATCTGATGACGTGTTGTACTATGGCTGTTTTCATCCTTTTCTTTTTGTTGATTATAAACGGTCTACTTGCTGGGATGCAAATATACAACTTTTTATCGATTCGTATCTAGAAAAACGATATTACTTACTAAAGGTCCGGTAGTGCTACTTCAGCACCATGATATCACTCCAGCGGGTGGTGGGGTTCTTGCTGCGGAAGTCGTGTTTGATGGCATTGGCGAAGACATCTGCCTTGATTTTGGGGCGGGGCTTTCCCTGCTCGGCGGGGCTTTCCCTGCGTATATACTGTTGTGAACCGAGGACGATGGTCTCGGTGCCCTGCATCCTGTTGATGCGGTCGATGACAGCATCCAGACGACGCATCTTCTCAAACTGTTCGGCGTTGATGTCGAAGAGGTCTTGCTGGATGGGACTATTGGGGCCAATGCCCATGACAATGACACCGGCTTTCTTGTAGCGATAGCCAGGACGGTAAATCTCCTGAAGGACATCAGAGGCCGCCTTGACGATGGTGATGGTAGCGTTGCTGGGGGTGATGAGTCTCGTCTCCTGGAAGTTCCAATACTGGGCGAGGTCTTCACGAAACGGGTTGGTATTGAGGAACACACCTACGATGGTGGCAACCGTGCCTTGCTTACGCAGTTTCTCAGCACAACGGGCCGCATAGTTGGAGACATGGGTGCGCAAGTCTTCCAGGTCATCGACCATGCCGTTGAACGAACGACTGGTACAGATGGACTTTTTTTTGGCCATTTCCTCGTTGGGCACACAGTCTATACCATTCAGTTCACGCCATGTGCGCAGGATGACAATGTTGTTGAAAGTGGAACGAACCCATGACTCATTATGTCGGGCAAAATCGTAGGCCGTTCTCACGCCGAGAGTTTCCAAACGGGCGGCATAACGTCGGCCGATGCCCCACACCTCACCGATGGGATAGAGTTTAAGTGCCTTGATGCGCTTCTCCTCGCAGTCTATCATGCAGCAATGGCGATAACCCAGATATTTCTTCGCAAAATGCGAGGCCATCTTCGCCAATGTCTTGGTAGGCGCAAGGCCGATACTGACAGGCATGCCCACATACTGTTTGACACGCTGGTGGAGCTGTTCGCCCCACGTCTTCAGGTCGAGGTGCTCCATCCCCTCCAGATAGATGAAACACTCGTCGATACTATAGCGGAAATAGGCCGGCACCTCCTTGCGGATGATTTCGACGACACGGGCTGTCAGTTCGCCATACAGTTCATAGTTTGACGAAAAGACAGCGATTTTGTGATTGGGAAATTGTTCTTCCAGCTGATAATAAGGCATCCCAGCTTTGATGCCCATTCGTTTGGCCTCGTTGGACCGTGCCACCACACACCCGTCGTTGTTGGAAAGCACCACGACAGGTTTGTCTTTCAGGTCAGGCCGAAAGACACGCTCACAGGAGACGTAGCAGTTGTCACAGTCGACGATACCGTACATAGCTGTACGAAAGGGTTGGATGCATCAAACGGAGGTCGTGTCAACAGGAACATTCTCCACCGCATCGAGGTCGACCTTTTTGATGCCCACCTCTCCCATCCGTGAGATGGTGATCTCGTAAGGTACGAACTCCTCGCTGAGCACATCGGGCGATCCGACGCTGCCGATGAAGTGAAGGCATTCGGAGTCATTGTCGTTGTACACCATACCAAGGATGACGCTCTTGTCAAGATAAGCCTGGTCAGCATGTTTTTCAAAGATGGCCTTCGTCAACTTACGGTCGAAGAAGACGCTGCCGTCGGGTCTTGTGATCTTGACAGAGATGATATTGTTGCGGTATTTTCTTCCGTTGTTGTCAGTGATATACGTGAGGCTGTCGTTGGTGTATCGGTGCACATGCACCCGGTAGGTGGTGTTCAGCCATTGCACATCATCGGTGCTCTCCGTCTCATTCATCTGATGGATGATGGTATCGGGCACCACTTCCTCGTGTGGTGGCACAATGATATTATTCAGTTTTTTCACTTTCTCCTCTTTACATGAGGAGAAGACCGAGATGACCATGGCAGCAGCCAAGAATAAGAATATCTTTTTCATTTTGTCGTTGAAGGTGTGTTCTATTAATTCTGTTTATTTATATAGTTGTATTCGATAGATTCTATTTCGGTCGCTTTTTGTTTTTATTCGGCGCATAGTGTCAAGTCTCATCGGTCGTATAGCCCGCTATACTCCCTTTTCGACTTACACTCTACTCTCGACTAAAAATCAAAAATCGTCTCGACATAATTTATAGAACCCACCTGAAATGTCGTGCAAAGATAGTGAAAAGGGAATGGAAAGCAAAATAAATACCCTTATTTTTTCTTTCCTAGTTGCATCTTATCTTGGGTCTTGCCTAAGGTTTTCACTCCGTCTACACTGATCTCGCCTTATATATAAGAAAGGTAAAAAACAATGCAGTCAGGATGAACAAAACAACAAAGATGACGGCCACCACCTCCTGGTGTATGATCGACATTGCTATCAGCACGTTGAGCATCAGCACCAAGAGGGCCATTTCCACGCCTAAGATCCTTGTTCCACGGACAGCCAATTCCACTTGCCGGATGTTGGAGTATTCCCTTCGCCTCCCGACATGAAAATGGACGTACTGAGGATGATAGGCGACAACCATCATCAGGATGGCTGCAAAGGTCATCATTATCGTATGGATATGAATGCCCAGGAACTCGAATGGTGTGGTCCAGTCGAAACAGAAAGCCACCGCCCAGGCAACAACCAGCAGGACCGCCACGGCAATCTCCAGAACGGTGCCCTCTTGTGAACGTAACACCTTCACCTTCTTCATATCAAATCCATCATTTTTCTTCTTCTGTTCCATTTTCTTTCTTTTTTTTGGGTAAGCGTTTCGCTTTGCGCAGCGCTTCGGTGATGATCCACTGCAACTGGCCATTGGTGCTGCGGAACTCGTCCGCAGCCCAAGCCTCTATCGCATCCATCGTATCGCTGTCGACACGCAGGATGAAGTTTTTGATCTTATTTTCCTTCTTGGCCATAGATTAGTGATTCAGCGTTCCGGTATTTACCACAGGCTGAGCCGAATCGTCACCACAAAGTACGACAAGCAGGTTGCTCACCATTGCGGCCTTCTTATCATCGTCGAGCTCCACAATCTCCTCATTAGACAGTTTGTCGAGTGCCATTTTCACCATCGACACAGCGCCCTCCACGATTTTCTCGCGTGCTGTGATGATGGCAGATGCCTGCTGGCGGCGCAACATGACGGCAGCAATCTCAGGTGCATAGGCCAGGTAGTTGATACGTGCCTCGACCACCTCGATGCCTGCCAGAGCCAATCGTTCGTCAAGTTTTTCCTCCAACTGCTGGTTGATCTCATCAGCGCTGGAGCGGAGGGTTGGCTCGCCGTGGCGGTTGTCCTCATCATCGTAAGCATATTGGCCGGCCACCTGTCGAAGAGCAGCATCGCTCTGCACCCGCACGAAATTCTCCAGTGCGTTCATCAGGCCCTTGGTATCACTTCCCACCGTGTTAGGATTGGTGGCCATGGTTTGTGAGTCGACCTCAAACAGGGCCTTGTAAGTGTCCTTGAGTTTCCACACCATCACCAGCCCAATCATCACAGGATTGCCCACTTTATCGTTCACCTTGATGGGTTTGGCGTCCAGGTTGCGTGCCCTGAGCGACACTCTCTTGGTGCTATAGAAAGGATTAATCCAAAAGAATCCTGTATTTGTGAAGGTGCCGCTGTATTTGCCAAACCATGTGACCACGCGTGCCTCATTGGGTTCCAGCAGCAAGAATCCGCACCACATTATTATATTGACAATCAACAATACGATGCCGACTGTAAGAAAAAGGCCGCCAAAGCTGCCTGTTTCACCATCTATCAACATGATGCCATAGACAATGGCAGCGAGAGACAAGATAAGAACAGCGAGATTAACAAACAGCATTGCAAAGCCGTTCAAAACACTTCCCTTAAATGAAAATTCTTTCTTTTCCATAACTATAAAATTTTAATATCAAAATGATATCACAAAGATATGGATATTTTTCTAAACGGCAATGGAAATGCGTCAATATTTAACATTTATTAATAGATATGGTTGTTAGAGGTGAGAAGTGAGAGGGGGAAGTAACTAGTAAATAGGAATTAGTAATTAGTAGAAAAGAGAGGGGGAAAGTAATTAGTAAATAGGAATTAGGAATTAGGAATTAGGGATTAGGAATTAGTGGTGAGAGGTAATGGGTATGATGGCTGATGACTGATGTTCCACACACGGGCTAGAAGACTGACTACAATGAAAAACACACAAAGATAAAAAAAGGAAGAAAAAGGAAGAAAAAGGAGGAAAAAGGTGCCAAAGGCACCACTCAAAAAGGATGAAAAAAATAGACATACTTTAGGAGTGTGGGCCTCCGAGCCCGCAAAAGTACCTAAAAACCCTTGCTTCGGGTTCGGAGGCCCAATACAAAAGAAATCATCTTAGGCGCTTTGCGGGCTCGGAGGCCCGCACTCCTACAGTTTGCATACCATACTCCTACCATACTCCTATGATACATATGTGGTCGCTACGCTCATAATTATAAAAAAATGTCCTAGAACATGATAGGAACTGCATGTCTTACAATCTTTTATTCATTTATCGCGAATAACTAACAGTGAAATGCTAAGACCTGTCAAGTTGAGTACTTGCGAAACTTGACAAACTTATTTCAAAACGAGATTTTTGGAGGTCATCGAACCGTCATTCGCATAACAGACAACTACGGCCAGTCCTTTGGGCAGAGAATCGAGGCTGAAGGTCAATTGATGGGTATTGTGACCTGGGTGCGACTTGAGACAAACGCCTGCCGCATTGACGAGGTCGACACGGGCAATGGGCTTCGGCGAAGAGAGCCGCGCACACTGATCGGTATAGCTCAAGTCAACATCAAAAAACGAGAGAGGCTGCACGTGACTCTGTTCTGAGCACTCTCCGGGCAAATTCTCATCAAGGAATGCCAACCGCTGACGGAACCAGCTTTTCACATATTCTATTTCCTCTTGATAGGAAGAGACCCTGTAGGCAGCGAAGAAACTGGTGGGGCTCCAGTCCCAGGGATTGTTGGACTTGAGCACTTCCTTGTATTTCTTAAGTTGTCGTTCTTTGGCTTGGTCGAGCAACTGCGCATAACTGTCTAGAAACTGGTCGATGGACTCCTCGCTGAGAATCGTCTGACGCAGTTGCTGATAGCGGCACTTGACCGCATTGCAGAAAGCCGGGTCTTCGAGCAAACGTTTCCACATGACAGGTGTGGGATTGGTCTCACAACCCTGGTATACCCACGACCTCACTTTGTTCGCATTGCAGAAGTTGCAGTTTCCATACGCCAGATTGAAGTCCCACACAGGACCAGCGAAGAGTTTTCCACGTGTGCCATCATGATGGTCTTTCTCCTTATAATAATAGGCGCTCCGCTTGAAACCGTCGGCATTGAGACTGAGTTCGGTATGGATGAAATAGTCAACAAATGAGGCGACATCTATCAACTTCGCATAACCCTCCACGGGGTCAGCGAAATTGTCGGCCTGGATGGCCAGTTCTGCAGAGTCGACATACTGTTGTATATAAGCCTTTTGCGCTGGTTGTATATCCTCCTTCTTGGGATAATAGATAGTCCAGGTGACCGTGGCTGCCACGGTCTGGCTCCCACCCCACCACGACTGCTGCACCTGCACGCCTTTGACTTTTGAGGGGAAAGTCAGGTCGTTGGAATCAAAGGCATCGATTCGCACGATATATCCACCAGTGACGTCACGCCCCGCGATGTCCTCCGGTTTCAGTTTGCTGATATCCAGTCTGTTTTTGTCGCGCTTGATACTCTCGCAAAGCGCATACACCCCCATATACTCGCCATTGACCATCACCTCACACATCTGTGTGCGTGGTCCCCAGTGCCCCATTTGGTTCCACATATGATAGGCAAACACATCTCTCACCATCGACACATCGTTGTAGGGAGCCAGCAGCACCCAGTCCTCCTCCTTGGGCATACCCAATAGCGACACGGCGCTGTCGTTGCCTTCCGCAGTCCACGTCTCAATCGTGTACTTCTTCTGGTTGAAGCTGAGTGAACTCTCTCCACGCCATTTCACGCCCACATATCCGTCATAGTCGTTGGGGGTATCGCTGATATGATTGATCTTCCCCACTCCATTGTTGATGATTTTCATCGTGCCCATCACTTTGGAGTCTGCATTGATCGCCTCTGTGGTATTGATGATGATGATAGGCAGGTCGGAACTGGTGAAAGAGACATGATCAGCAAGCGCACGGATCGGTGATGCCATGATCAGGCATGAAAAAAGCGCTGATTTCAATAAATAGCCCGGTTTCATAGGTGCATTGTTAGTTTAGTTATTCTGTCGCAAAATTAATGAAATATCAAGACACTTAACCGAAATGACGTTTCAGAATGATTAAAAAAAGTTTCATGGGCGATGAAACAAACACAAACAGACGATTTTTGCCTCTTTTTTTTGTTTTCCACCATATTTGACGTAATTTTGCATCATCATATCATCTTTTAGAACATTCTCACATCATGACATACAGTATTATAGGCACAGGCGCCATCGGGGGATACTATGGCGGTCTTTTGATGAAATCGGGAAGAAAAGTACGCTTTTTGCTCCACACCGACTATGAATATGTGAAAGAAAACGGCTTACAGATCGACTCGTGTGATGGAGACTACCATCTAGACGCAGTAGAAGCCTACAAAGACACGCATGATATGCCCACATCGGACGTGGTGATCGTGTCTTTGAAAACCACCAACAACTATCTCCTGCCCAAGATGTTGGCTCCTATTGTTGACAGCGGCACCACGATTGTGCTGATCCAGAACGGCATCGGCGTGGAAGAGGACCTTCAGAAGCAATTCCCCCATGCGCACATTGTGGCAGGTCTGGCCTTCATCTGCAGCGCCAAAGTGGGTCCGGGACGTATCTCCCACCAGTGCTATGGCTCTATCAATCTGGGCAACTACTCGTGTCCCGACAACACATTCCATGCTTTGTTGGCCGATTTCCAGGCCGCTGGCATCGCTGCCGCCGAGGTGCCCTACGCTGAGGCGCGGTGGAAGAAAGCAGTGTGGAATATGCCTTTCAACGGCATGACCGTGGCCCTCAACACTTCTACTGACCAACTACTGGGCCATCCCTCCACCCGCCAACTGATCTATGCGCAGATGATGGAGGTGATAGGTGCGGCAAATGCCTTAGGGGTGACAGGACTGAACGCAGCCTTTGCAGACAAGATGATGGAAATGACCGACGCGATGGTGCCCTATAGCCCCTCCATGAAACTGGACTATGACCACCACCGCGCGATGGAGATACATTATTTATATGATAGGCCCATCGAAATAGCCCGCAGTGCTGGATACAAGATGCCCAAACTGGAGATGCTTGCAGCAGAACTGCGGTTTATAGAAGCCACCTATCACCATTCCTGACAGAGAGGTTTAGAAGTTGAGATGGACGCCTCCCATGAAGGTGGCGCGAGGCATGGGGTAACCGAGGTTGATCTCATAACGCTGTGCCAGCAGGTTTTCGCCACGTGCCCATAAGGTAAGGCCTCGTGTGAGCGCATAGCTGACCGTGGCGTTGAGAAGGCAGAAGTCTTCCTGCTGTTCATTGTCACCCACGGCAGTGTAGAGCCCGTTGATGTATTGCAGTCCTGCGTTGACTTTCCATCGCTGGTCATGCCAGGCAGCGCCGAGAAATCCTTTATACGTTGGAGCGGCGATGACAGGATTCTCCATATGCAACAACGAATGGTTGGTGTTGACCGTCCAGTGACTATCAATGCGCCAGCCGGCTTCTATCTCTGCACCATAATTTTCTATTTCCCCTGTGTTTACATTTTTGCGGTTGACCGTCTGAATCATGTTGTCGCCTTTGATATAGAAGAGGTTGGCACCATAGCTGAACGAGCCAACACGATGCCGCCACGACAACTCATAGTTCCAGAGGCGCTCTGGCTCCAACTCTTCGTTGGAAGGTGGGTAAAGATACATCTCGCGCATGGTAGGGTTGCGGAAACCTTTGCCCACCATCGCCTTGATCTCGCCTGTTGTCAACGGGCGTACGACGAGTCCCGCCTGTGGCACCCATTCTGTACCCGTCACCGAGTGATGGTCGAGACGGACGCCTGCGTCAAGGGTCAGCCAAGAGAAAAGGTCCTGGCGGAAGTCGACATAACCAGCTATCTCATTGCGGTATGACTTACCACTCTGCTTGTTGGGGGTCTCAAGCACCTCACCCGTCTGTTTGGAGGTATAATAGGCATTGCCGTAGATGTGCTGGTAGTCGACACCGAGGGTGAGGCGGTTGCCCTTAAAAAGTTGTGCACTCTGATACCATGAGACACCAGCCAACGCGTCTTTCGAACGGAAGTAGCGCTGAGTAGGTTGGTCAGGATTGGCCGTGCCGTCGTCAATCTTATGTCTGCCGAAATTGGTGTATAGGCTTAAGGCACCACTGGTGCGCTCGTAGTGGTTTTCGAGTGCGGCTGACACCACACCCCGTGTGATCCATTGGTCAGCATCGTAGAGAGGATTGTTCTCTGCCCCAGGATAACTGCTGTTGAAACGCGTCAGGTTGGCGTCTACATAAGCATTCCACTGCTCGCTGAGGTCATAGCCCAGTTTCAGGTATCCACCATACTGCTCAAAACCCATTCGGGGGCGATGGTTGTCGGTACGGTTGTACTGCGCGGAAACAATGCTGCTGAACTTCCCGCTTCGCACTTGATTGGACGCTTCCGACTGAATGGTGCCATAACTGCCGGCTCCGAGGTTGACACTCGTATGGATGCCATCCTGACGCTGCTGACGTGTGACGATGTTGAGCACACCACCCATCGCATTGCTGCCATAAAGCACAGAGGCGGGACCACGAAGCACCTCCACCCGCTCAGCCATCAGCGTCTGGTAACTGTCAGAGATGGGATGCCCATAGATGCCCTGATACTGTGGATGGCCGTCGATGAGCACCAACAACTGGCCTGCACCACCTGTGATACCACGCAGGTTGATGCCTCCGGCAGCTCCATTCGACACGCCGTAGCCCATCATCGCACGGCTGGTCACCATCAGTCCTGGCACCTGCTGCATCAAAGTGGGCAATACTGAGGGCTGATACTGCTCTGTCAGTTGGTCACGGCCGATGACATTAACAGTCATCGGAAGATAGCGCACGTCTACTTCATTGCGTGAGCCTGTCACCACAACTTCTTGCAAGGATAGCGTGTCAGCGACCTCTGCATACAGAGTGGCACTCGTAGCCACTGCCACGAGTATGGACAAACAAATTCTTCTCATGTTCACATTATTACTTTTATAAAATGATGTAAATAGAGTGTAAGTTCAATTTTCAACGAATGCCATTCACCTGATTGACAGGATGGCCTTGAATGAAAGCCCTCACATTGTCAACAGCGATTTCGATGAGCCTTTGTCGAGCCTCCACGGTGGCCCATGCGATATGGGGTGTGATAAAAGCGTTGGGCATATCCAAGAGCGGTGAATGACCTATAGGTGGCTCCTGACACAACACGTCAGCTCCATAAGCAGCCAATTGCCCCGTCTGGAGCGCCTGAGCGACATCCTGCTCGTTGACCAATGGGCCGCGCCCCGTATTGATCAGGATGGCACCCCTTTTCATCTTGACAAGACTGTCTTTGTTGATCATCTCACGAGTCGTCTCCGTAAGTGGACAGTGCAGCGTGAGGATGTCGGAGTGGGCAAACAAGTCGTCCAGGGTGGCTTTTTGTATTCCACTGGGCAGGTCAGCCGCGCTTTTGCTGGTCAAGGCCAGTACACTCATCCCCATAGCCTGTGCTATCTGAGCCACTTTCTTGCCGATGGTGCCAAGACCTATGATGCCCAAGGTTTTGCCTGCCAATTCGGTGAGCGGTTCATCCCAATAGCAGAAGTCGGGATTACGATCCCATCTTCCTGCCCTGTTATGACGGGCATAGTCGCCCACCCTGTTGGTGATATGGAGGATGTGTGCGAAAGCCATCTGTGCGACACTGTCGGTGCTATAGGCGGGGATATTGGTCACGACGATGCCTCTACGTTCCGTCTCGGCGATGTCGATCACATTGTAGCCTGTGGCCAACACCCCAATATATTGGAGGCGAGGCAGCGCGTCGAGTTGTTTTTTGTCCAGCACCACTTTGTTGGTGAGCACCATCTCACAGTCGCTGGCACGCGCTACCACTTCTTCGGGAAGCGTGCGGTCATAGACCGTGACCTGGCACAGGTCTTTCAGCCCATCCCACGACATATCGCCAGGATTGACACTATATCCGTCAAGAATTACTATTTTCATCATGATTCTTTGTATCTGTCGCCCCAACAGCGGAGCATATTTTGATATAACTTTTCCTCGGATGGCGAATGCTGCGCATGCCACAGACGAGTGTTTTGCAGGCTGTCGGGCAGATACTGCTGCACGACGAAGTGCCCGGGATAGTCATGCGAATATTTGTAACCGTCGTGATAACCCAGTTCTTTCATCAGCTGAGTGGGAGCGTTGCGCAGATGCAGTGGCACTGGCTGGTTGCCTGTCTGCCTCACGAGGGCCAAGGCGGCATCGATGCCTAAGTAGGCCGAGTTGCTCTTAGGACTTGTCGCCAGATAGACCGCGGTCTCTGCAAGGGGGATGCGCCCCTCGGGCCATCCAATCTTCATCACGGTATCGAAAGCAGCATTGGCAAGCAACAGAGCATTAGGATTGGCCAGTCCGATGTCCTCCGCCGCACTGATGACCATACGGCGTGCGATAAACTGCGGGTCTTCGCCACCCTCTATCATCCTGGCCATCCAATACAAGGCGGCGTCGGGGTCGCTGCCACGGATGCTCTTGATGAAAGCGGAGATGATGTCGTAGTGCATCTCACCTTCTTTGTCATATGCCAGTGGGTTTTGCTGCAAGCGGTCCTCCACCAGCCGGTCGGTGATGACCACTTCATCGGTATCATCAGCCTCGACCACCAATTCAAGGATGTTGAGCAATTTCCTGGCGTCTCCACCACTGTAGCGCATGATGGCACCGGTCTCCTGAAGGGTGATGTGACGTTTGGAGAGGATTACGTCCTTGCTGACAGCACGCTGCAAGAGGACCATTAAGTCGTCTTTCTCTAGGGGCTTCAGTACATACAGCTGACACCGTGAGAGCAGGGGTCTGATCACCTCAAAAGAGGGATTCTCTGTCGTGGCACCGATGAGGGTGACCACACCCTTCTCCACCGCTCCGAGCAGAGAGTCTTGCTGGCTCTTGCTAAACCGGTGTATCTCATCGATGAAGAGAATGGGTGAAGCTGCATTGAAAAACCGGCCTTTCTTGGCCTTGTCGATGACCTCTCTCACATCCTTGACACCGCTGGTGACGGCACTTAGCGTATAGAAAGGAGTAGCGAGCTGATGGGCGATGATCTGTGCAAGTGTCGTCTTGCCCACCCCTGGAGGCCCCCAAAGAATGAACGACGAGATACGCCCAGAATCAATCATTTTTCTGAGTACAGCTCCCTCACCGACCAGATGTTGCTGCCCGATATACTCATCAAGACTGTGAGGTCTCATTCTTTCTGCCAACGGTTCTGCCATAAAGCTATAGGTTTTAGGGAAGTGATATGGTGCTAGCGCCACGTTTTGCAAAGATGGCACAAAGATAAACAAAAAAACACATTTTTCTTGCAAATAAGAGATAAAGTATTTATTTTTGCAACGCAATCAATAATTCAAACCATGTAACAACAGCTTCCAACATCATTCAGATTTTTGGATCATTGGAACAAACCATAAAACAACATGAAAAAGAAAGAGAAAAAAACACTGACCTTAAAGACCCTCAACAAAAGCAACATCTGGGACTGCCAGGAAAACGACATCTTCAGGATATGGGAGGCGGCCGAAAAAGACTCTGACATGAAAGACAACGCCCGTCACTACATCGACATCATCAAGAGTGCCTTTGACCTGGAAGAGGTGAAAGTGGACAAACCTGAAGTCATCAAAAAATATGAGGCACGTGGATTTAAAGTGGGCCAGGTGAAAATGGATGAGAACAACAAGGTGAAATGGGCTGTCAAGAAACGCCCCATCCTGCGGGTGACCGACCTGACCTATGAGAATATCCGCCATATCTCCACATCGAAATTGCTCGAAGTCATCGACCGCAACTTTGGCGGAGGATGGGACAGTCTGTCACAAAGCATCCAAGATATCATCACCAGTGGTTTTGACATCAGCACCACCACCCTGCCCAAAGACCGTCTCCGCAAGCCAGGAAGCATGTATGAGAAGAAGGTGGCCGACGGTTTTGAAGTTCTCGAGATAGCCAAGGGCCTGTGGGTGGAAGCCATCTTCGCCAAAGAAAAGCCTGAGATGGAGAAGCCTCGCATGAAGTTTGAAGAAGAAGATTTGGATAATCCCGAGGATAATGAAGATCTGGAAGAAGTGGAGGACCACTACAACGACCTGGACGAGGATGACGATGAGTTCGACGAGGACAAGCTGACAGAGGAAAGTTACCGCACGACCTTTGATACCGAACCCGAAGACCTGAATCTGGAGGCCGAAGAGATCTCCGATGATTACGAGGATGAATAACGGTGAAAAAATGAGAGCTTGTCTCACGACAAGCTCTCAACATACTTACTAAAACTAAATTAACCACTAAAAAAACTAATCTATTCCTTTTCCTCCTTACATTTCATTTTTACTTGATCCTGATGGGATGCTGCAAAAATACTGATTTCATTTGGATTTTCCAAATTTTCTTGGGTGGAATCCGCCTAAAATATGTTATTTTTCTTTAATTGTAAAATCCGTTTCCTTTTTAGAATGAATAGCCCAGAGTGAATAGCAATTGATGACGTTTGTTGTCAACTTTCTGCTCGTCCACCACATTGTCCAAGTCGCTGTATCCTTTGTCTATATAGCTCATGAATGGGCTGAAATGTCCTTGTGTGGATGAATACTGGTATGTGAGGTCGAGATTGAGCTTGCCTACCTGATAGCCCACACCACAGGTGAAGCGGTTGGTGGCATCCCAGTTGGTATAGTCAGTGGCAGATGAATAATAGGAACCCGGTGAGTCGATGGTGCCATCTTTATAGCCATCTTTGTTGTACATGGGCGACACATAGTTGTAGCCCGCACGGATAGCCAGTTCGGGGGTGGGCTTCACCTCGGCACCGATCTTCAGGGTGCTGACACCTTTCAATGTATTTTTGGTGTGCTCGTTCATCAACTCATCGCTCTCACTGTCCTCATAGTCGACACCCCAGTAGTAGTCATAATAGCCTCCGGTCTTGACACGCGTGTCCATACTGCTGTAATCGGCATATTCATAGCCAGCACCGATGGCCACCATGTTGCCAATCGTATGACCCATACTCAGTCCAAACTTCCATGGTGTATAGAATTTGAAGGAGTAGCTGTCGTCGGCGTATGCCGTATAAGCTCCATCGGAGATCTCGGTATAGTTTTTCGTCTTCAGGTCATAGAAGGTAGGAGTGGCGATGCTCACACCGAAACGGAAGGGCGAGTCCTCGATGGGGCGGAAAATGGCGCCAACTTTGACATCAAAGCCCTGACCGGATATTTTGCGCGAGTCATAGACAAAGAGATTGTTGATATTCTCTGGATTTGAATTCATAGATTCAGAATAGTCTGTGGCATGTCTGTAATGCACATCATAAATTCCGAAAGTGATTCCGAGATAAACCTGATCGTTGATATTGCCACTGAGGTTGAAGTCATATTCACCTACATAGCCTTTTTGCGCCCTGTCGAAAGCATAGCCGTTGGCCTCATAAAAATAGGCATTGCCATCGCCGGCGGCATAGAGCAGATTGCGCATATAGATATCGTCGAGCTGATTGCAGGAGGAGTAAGGATTGTCCAAATCGAACGTGCCCTCATCAAAGCCTGGACGATAAAGCAGGTTATTCCATAACTTGGCATACGTTAACTTATTTTGTGAGGCATTTTTCAGCCCGCCTGCAGCGGATAAGATATAGTCAAAATTGCGGCTCTTATGATAGTTGAAGCCCACATTGACGAAAGATCTCTCACCACTGCGCTTGGAATAGACGAAGCCCACCTGGTCGAAACTCATATTGGTCTTGTTGCCCCTTGAATAGTCGGCGGCATCTTGCTGAGACACCATGCCGAAGGACAAATCCGCATGATTTCTGCGGAACAGACCTATGCCAGCCGGATTGCTGCTGATGGTGGAGATGTCGGCACCAAGTGCGTCCAACGCACCGCCCATGCCCACATATCTCGCCGTACCGTTAAGATCCTGTGTGGCCACTGTAGCATTCTCGTATGTCTCCTGAGCCATGGCTTGAACACCTGTCAGAAGAAGACTGATCAAAAAGATGTGTCTCGTTTTCATATCTGTAACATTAACTTTAATTCGTATTCAACATTTGCTATAACATGCATGGTGGATTTTACCGGCGTCCACCAAAACCGCCGCCTCCGCCGCCTCCAGAACGACTGCCGCCACCTGTGCTGCCTCCGCCGCTGAAGCCACCGCCCGAGCGACTGCCTCCGCCGCCGAAGCTGCCTCCGCCACTATAGGAGCTGCCTCTGGAAGACGAGCCGCTATAAGAGGGACCGCTATAGGATGATGAGCTGCTGGACCTTGGGGTATATGACCTACTGCTGGAAGTAGTACGTGTCGTAGCTGTGGAGCGGTTGCCACCGAATCCTGGCCTGTAGGCCGAAGAGTTGTTGGTATAGGTGGTGCGGCTGCCCGAACCTGACGACATCGCAGAAGATCTGCCGCCAGTGAGCCCCCTGCCTCCAAAGTAACCATTATTAGCGGCCGTATATCCACGTCCTGTTGAAACGGCGTATCCTCTGCCTGTATTGTCCGGACGCTTGGTGGCATCGGGATAGACATATCCACCATGATAATATCCGGGGCCATAGTAATAATAAGAAGTATAATACCATGGGGAATACCAATACCAGTCATACCAGCCGTAATACCAAGGATCGTACCAGCCATAGTACCAAGGATCGTACCAGGGGTCATACCAACCATAATATCTGTAGGGATAACGTCCCCATCCCCAGTATCCACGGAAGAACGGGTCGTACCAGCCATAGAATCCGTCGAAACGGCCCATGCGTGTACTGTAGCGGAAGTCCTTGTCGTCCTCCAGATACTTGTCGATATAGATCGTGTCATTCTCAGGATAGACCCCGTCTCCTGCAGTGAACTCGATGATGTCATTACCCACAGAGTCGGTGCCGATCTTCTCGTAAGAGCTTCGCATGTGACGACGGTTGTACTCATCGACACTCACATTTCTCCCACGGTAATATACCGGGCCATCCACTGGCCGACTTTCTGCCGCAGAGCTTTTGGTCTTTGCAGACTTCGAAGGCACGAAGTACATATCGTCTTGTGCCAACAAGGACAATGGTAAAGCAATTACCATCAATGTAAGTAAAAACAGCTTTTTCATATCTCTATTCATTTAGGTCTTTTAAGTACGATGCAAAAATAGTGCAACTTTCTGTGCAAAATTACGGAAAAACCCTAAACCATGATAGGTTTTTCCCTATTTTTTATAATTTTGCACCATAAATACATTAAATAGACGTCGCTATGCAGTATTTCAAATCTACATTTACTGTCGAAAGTGCCCCTGTCTCTGACGATTTGATGCAGACCATCCGTGACATCATAGCAGGTCTCGCGGCCGAAGCGGGATTTGAGTCGTTTGAAGACACGCCTGATGGCATCATCGGTTATGTACAGGAAGACCATCTCGACCGTCACGCGCTTGACGAAAGCATGAAAGAGTTCCCTGTCAGTGGGGTGACCGTGTCATACCAGATAGAGGAAGTAGAAAACAAAGACTGGAACGAGGCATGGGAAGAGAACGGTTTTGACCCGATAGAGATAGCCGGCAAGTGCATTATCCACGACACGATACATCCCATAGATGAGACAACGCCCCACGACATCGACATCGTCATCGACGCCCGGATGGCTTTTGGCTCTGGCACCCATGAGACCACCCAGATGGTCGTAGAGCAGTTGCTCACCACCGACCTCACCTCCAAGCGTGTCCTTGACTGCGGCTGTGGCACCGGCATCCTCTCTATTGTGGCCTCCAAAGCGGGAGCCTCGGACATCGTGGCCTACGACATCGACGAATGGTGCGTGGAAAACACCACACACAATGCCCAGCTCAATGGAGTGGACAACATCACTGTGCTGCACGGGGACATTCACGTTCTGTCTCACGTCAGCGGCATGTTTGATGTCATTGTTGCCAATATCAACCGCAACATCCTGTTGGCCGACATCCCCGCACTGCGTGAAGTGATGACCAGAGGAGGGCTGCTCATCATCAGCGGTTTTTATGAGGAAGACGCTCCGGTTCTGGTGACCCATGCCAGCGAGACAGGGCTGACCCTGCTCTCCACTCACCAAAAAGGCAACTGGGTGACACTTGTTTTCACAATTTAAATGGGGATACGCCCTATTCTCCTTCTACAAAAATGGTATCAGCCACATAGCCGTCGTAGGCAGATGAGTCGGGCTGAAGGTCGGAATCCTGCTCCGATGAAGGATCGGGAGCGGTCCAATTGATGGTCAGCATTTTCAGGTCATAATAGCTGCCATTGTAGATATCAAGGTCGACGTAACCCTTGATGCCTGGCAGATGACCCACATCGGTATGCTGCCAGAACTTCCATTTGCCAGTATACTGCACTTCCTTCACATAATAATGGGCTATCCAGTAGGGATAGTCATCGAAGCGAGCGTCGCTCAAGTATTTCTCCTTGAATTTATAATAGGTGTAGATGATGGGCTTGGCATGATATCTGTCTTCCACGATATGAAGCCAGGCAAGAATCTCCTGCTGAAATTCCTCTACTGTCAGTTCTTCATTGATGGTCTCCACGTCAAGCACTGGAGGCAAATCACCTTTCTCCAGCTTCACCTTATCCAAAAAGAAATAAGCTTGCTCACGGGCTGTCGAACTGTTGCTCCAGAAATGATACGCCCCGCGGATGAAACCATGGTCACGTGCCTGATAGAAGTTGTCTTCAAACATCTCATCCACATAGTCGGAGCCCTCAGTAGCCTTGATCATGACAAACCTGACAGGCCCCTTGGCGATCATGGCATTGCGCAGTTTGGCCCAGTCTATACGCCCCTGATGATGGCTGATATCAATACCATGGATATCATATTCCTCGGGGTAGGAAGGTTCACCATACAAGGCCCTCCACCTGAAGCCAAACGGCTCGACAAAGAAAGAATAAAAAAACCATGTATAAAGTGCCATCACAGTGATTCCAGCCGCCCACCACACATAAGAGGGCACTTCGCTCAGGAATACTCTGACACGTTTATACATGGTTTCTTCGCTATTGGCTATTCATGATTAGCGGTTCGGTTTTGGCGATTCGCTATTCGCCATACGCCCCAAAAGCGAAAAGCGAACACCGAAAAGCGAACACCGTACCCCTACCATCTTACTGCTGCTCCAGGGCCAGCGTCATAGTGGTCTTGTCGCAAACCTCAGCTGGTCCCCAATACTGGATAGGACCTGGATAGACATAGCATGTCTCTTTGGCCAGGTGGTCACGCATGGCGACGAAGGCCTTGAAAGGATTGCCATTCAGGTCGACAAGCGCCTTACGGATGACAGGCTTCATCTCACCATTGCGGCGCTCCATATTCATCATCATGGTGATGGGCACACCGCCAGCCTTCCACTCGTCGGTGGGAGCAGTGGTGTTCTTGACGATGGCCATGTAGCCCGTCTTGCCATTGGCGATGAGCTGTGCAGCGCTGGTGCCCAGGGCATAGCAGTAGTCGGCGTCGTAGTTGGATGGAGCGGCGCAACGACCCTCATATCCGAAGAAATGGTGAAGGGTGGCGAACTTGCCTTTGTATTTGCCCTCTTTTGCCCACTCGGCGAGTTTGGCCTCGCACATGTCGGAAAGCAGACGCTCTGTCTCGATGAGTGACACCTGCACGTTTCCGTGTGGGTCGCGTTCCAGTGAGAGCTGATGAGCCACGTTCTCAGGCAGTGTCTCAAAGGTCTTGGCGTTCTCCTCTGTCAGATGAGCCAGGATGTAAGCACGCTGTGCCTCAGGCTCCAAGTCTTTATAGTCATTGCCATGAGCAGCCAGCAGGTCGTTGAGCTCGTCGATCAGACGGCCGATGGCAGGGATGAACTCAATGAGGCCCTCGGGTACGAGCACCACACCGAAATTGTTTCCTTGCTCTGCACGGTAAGCGACGGCCTGGCAGATTTGCTCCACGATATCGTTGAGGGTCTGGTCTTTGGCTTCCACTTCCTCAGAGATGATACAGATATTGGGCTGGCACTGAAGGGCACACTCCAGAGCGATATGGCTGGCAGAACGTCCCATGAGTTTGATGAAGTGCCAGTATTTGCGTGCGGAGTTGCAGTCGCACTCGATATTGCCAATCAGCTCGGCATAGGTCTTGGTAGCGGTGTCGAAGCCGAAGCTGGTCTCGATCTGAGTATTCTTGAGGTCGCCGTCGATGGTCTTGGGGCATCCGATGACCTGCACGCCATAGTTCTTGGCAGCATAGTACTCTGCGAGCACACAAGCGTTGGTGTTGGAGTCGTCGCCACCAATGATGACGATGGCCTTGATATTGAGCTCACGGATGATCTCATATCCTTTCTCAAACTGGTCAACCTTCTCCAGTTTTGTACGACCACTGCCGATCATGTCGAAACCACCGGTGTTACGATAGTTGTCAATATACTCGGCGGTGATCTCCATATAATCATGATCTACCAGGCCACCAGGACCCAGGATAAAACCGTAGAGACGGTTCTCGGGGTTGAGTTTCTTGATGGCATCAAAAATACCACAGATCACATTGTGACCACCAGGAGCCTGACCGCCACTGAGAATCACGCCGACATTCATCGACTTGCTTACATTCTCCTCACCCGGCACAAACTCCACCAACGGCATACCGTAGGTGTTGGGGAACAATTTTTTGATTTCCTCCTGGTTGTCTACACTCTGAGTGGGCTCGCCTTCTTTTACCTTAACTGCACCTTGAAGCGCTTTTGGCATCTTGGGCTGATAGGCAGCCCTTGCCTGCTGCAATGCACTCTTTTCCATAATTTACTGATAATGTATATATAAAATTAACTAAAAATACACTGTACCAAAGGGATTCATCAGCGATGAACCCAAAGTTCACTTTTGGAGTGCAAAGTTACAAAATAACTGAGAGAAATGAAAATAAATAATTCTTTTTCTTTTCATTTCCGAACGAAATGCCACTCTGCCCCAGTTGAAGCACTCCCACACCTGTACAAACAAGTTGAAAAATGTTCATAAAAACTCAACTGGCAAAAAAATGATGAAATCGTTTTGAACTATCAACCATTTTTATTATCTTTGCCAATATAAATAAAAGAAAAACTATATTCTTTCCTATTATGGCTAACAAAAAATTATTAAAGAGTACCATTAACGGTATTTGCAGTGACATTTTCGCAGAGTGTGTGGCCATCTCCCTTTACGGCAACAAACCCGCGCAAGAAAACGTGGACGCCTTACTGGGATCTATAGTCAAAATCCGAAAGGATTTCATCAGCCGCATCTCACACCCCGAGCCCGGACTGAGCAAAAAAGTCTACTACGACAAACTGGCCAATGACTTCTCAGAGCAAATCTCAGAAGTGATTGACCACATCAACAACCTCCATTAACGAGAGATACACATCATGTGGAAAAAATTCTGTAACTGGCTTTTGTATAAACATCTGGGGTGGAAGAAGGACATCACTATCCCCCACCCCGACAAATACATCATCTGTCTGGCACCCCACACCAGCAACTGGGATTTCATGCTGGGAAGGCTGTATTCCGGAGCTGAAGGCTTGAAAATCAATTTCCTGATGAAAAAGGAATGGTTTTTCTGGCCTTTAGGCGTTTTATTCAAAAAATGGGGTGGCATACCAGTCTGGCGCAGCAAGTCTATGAGCATGACCGACGTGTTGGCACAGACGGCCCAACAGTCTTCCTCTTTCAAACTGTGCATCACTCCCGAGGGCACCCGTTCGCTCAACCCCGACTGGAAGAAAGGCTTTTACTACATAGCGCAGAAAGCCGAGCTGCCCATCCTGCTCTATGGCGTTGACTATGAGCGCAAACTGATACAATGCACCCAATGTATCATACCCGACGGAAACATTGACGCACAGATGAAAACCATCAAATCTTATTTCAAGGATTTCAAAGGCAAGCATCCTGAGAAATTCAGTATAGGAGACACCGAAGCATGAGAGTCAGCACATTATTGATGGCGGCTGCATGCGCTTGCCTTCTCCATGTAGAGCCAGCATGGGCACAGAGTGCGGCAGACAAACAAAACTTAGACAATGCCCTCAAAAGGTATTTCGAGTCATACACCGTAGGACTGTCAGGATTTCCCGTCAACTCCAAATTGTCCAGTTGTCAGACCGACACACAGGAGCGGGTCATCACTGTCACGGCAGACTATCGCTTCGGCGAGCAGGAATTCACGCCCGAAGTGGTAAAAGGCATCTACCACCAGGTGAAAAACCTGCTGCCAAAAGCCTATGACGGCTACAAAGTGAGAATACGCACCAATGGGCACAACATCGAACAGCTCATCCCCAACCGTCTCGCGGACGACTTCGACCACAGCCGCACCTGGGGCAACATCGAGTATAAAGGCAAGCCCTGGGTGACCAATCTGTCGCGCCCCAACGATATCAGCCGCGGACTACAGGGTCGGCACCTGTCAGTGGCAGCAAGCCACGGTCGCTATTACGACAGTTCGAAAGGACAGTGGCGGTGGCAACGGCCCAATCTCTTCTGCACCACAGAAGATCTTTTCACACAGACAATCGTCGTCCCCTATCTCATCCCCATGCTGGAGAATGCCGGAGCCGTGGTGTGGTCGCCACGCGAGCGTGACTGGCAGAAAAATGAGGTGATCGTCGACAATGACAACGGCACCAATTATTATAAAGAAGTATCAAGCAGCGAAGAGTGGACCACTGCGCCATCAAGCGGTTTCGGCTGGCATCCAGGCAAATACGTAGAGGGAGAGAACCCTTTCAGGGCGGGCACCGCACGAATGACGAAGACCACCACCAAGAAAAACGTCAGTTACATCTATTATCAGCCCGACATCCCCGCTGCCGGACGGTATGCCGTATATGTGAGTTATCAGACGCTGCCACAGTCGATAGACGACGCACAGTATATCGTGGTGCATAAAGGCAGACAGACGGTATACAACGTCAACCAACGCATGGGAGGAGGCACATGGGTCTACCTGGGCACCTTCGACTTCGATGCTGGCTGCGGTCCGCAAAACATGGTGGTGCTCAACAACTACAGTAAGACGCATGGCATGGTCACTGCCGACGCCGTAAGATTTGGAGGTGGCATGGGCAATATATCCCGCCAGGGAAAAATCAGCGGCCTGGCCCGATGCTTAGAGGGAACTCTCTACAGTGCGCAATGGGGCGGAGCGCCTGACTCGGTGTATCGCAAATTTCACGATGAGTACAAAGACGACTATACGTCGCGGTCACTTTTCGCCAACTGGCTGGCGGGCGGTTCGGTTTACTCACCCAACCGGCAGGGAAAAGGGGTGCCTTTTGAGACGGTGCTCTCCGTACACAGCGACGCGGGCTATGACAAGACCGGTGGCAACGAAATAGTCGGCACATTGTCTATCTGCACCACCGACCGCTACAACGGCCGGCTCAATGCTGGTGTATCACGTCTGGCCTCACACGACCTGGCCGACGCGCTGCTCTATAACGCTTACGCCGACATCAAAGGGAAATTTGGAAACTGGAGAAGGCGCGTACTCTACGACCGTGACTACAGCGAGACGCGGGAACCGACCGTGCCCTCAGCCATCTTAGAGACCCTCTCACACCAGAACTTCGGCGATATGAAATATGGGCTCGATCCCAACTTCCGCTTCACTCTGGCACGTTCCATCTACAAGACACTGCTCAGACACATCAGCGAGATGCACCACGACAAATACGTGGTGCAGCCGCTCGCACCCCGCAACTTCAGGATGGAACTCACCTCAAAAGGAAAGTTCCGCCTCAGTTGGAATCCGGTGAAAGATCCTCAGGAGCCCAGTGCCACACCCTCGGAATATGTCCTCTACACCGCTGTGGGCAATATGGGCTTTGACAACGGCGTGGTGGTGAAAGGCACCTCCTGCACCATCAACGCACAGCCTGGTGTCTTATATCACTTCAAAGTGGTGGCTGCCAACCATGGCGGCGTGAGTTTCCCCACGGAAGTCTTATCCGCCTGCTATAACCCCAAAGCCCAGAAGACCGTCATGGTGGTGAACGGATTCCACCGTCTGTCATCTCCCGCCATCATCGACACTGGCAGCGAGAAAGGCTTCGACATCGACGCCGACCCAGGTATCACCTACGGGCCGATGGCTGGATGGAGTGGCAGACAACGTGTATTCGACAACAGCCGCCGCGGGCGCGAGGGAGAAGGCGCACTGGGCTACTGCTCTGAGGAACTGATGGGCAAAATCATTGCCGGTAATGACTTCAACTACGTGGCCACCCATGCGGAAGCCATCTACTCGGCGCAAAAATACAACATCGTGAGCAGCTCAAGCGAAGCGCTGGAGTCGGGCAAAGTCAAGCTGAACCACATCGACTGCATCGACCTGGTATTAGGTCTGGAGAAAGACGACGGTCACTCGCTGCTGATGTACAAGTCGTTCACGCCGGCTATGCAGCAAAGGCTCACCAACTTTGTCAAAGACCACGGCAGTCTGCTTATCAGCGGCTCGTTTGTAGGCTCGGACATGACAGCGCCCTCAGAACAGAATTTCCTTGCCAACGTGCTGAAACTCAGATATGGAGGCAGCGACCGTGACAATAAGAACGGCAACGTGGAAGGCCTCGGCATGACTTTTGACACCTATAGGACCCTCAACGAGGAGCACTATGCCGCCACAGCCCCCGACGTGTTGCGGCCACTCTCCACCTCCTACTGTGTGATGCGCTACGCTGACGGCCAGGATGCAGCTGTGGCTTACAGAGGCTCTGACTATCGATGCCTCACCATGGGTTTCCCCTTTGAGTGCATCAAGTCTGCCAAAACCAGAAGCGCCATCATGAGAGGCATCCTCAATTACCTGCTGTAACACTTTAACAAAAACTCATAAAAAGCTATAAAAGAAATAGTTATATAAAGTCATAAAAAGAGTCAATCAACTCGTCAACTTGTCAACTCAATAAAATAACTTGTCAACTCAACATCACGACCATGTATCATATACAATCCAATCCATCTGGCACCCGTAGCATCGACGTGGCACCCGAACATCTTCAGACTATCCAGAAATACCATCTGTTTGACCATCTGGTAGACAGCAATGGCATCATCGATGAGAGTGTGCTCGACAAACTGAAATTCAACATCCGTTCCATTCTCAGCACTGACGCCGGAAAGGACAAGCCATTGCTCGACCTTTGCCTGGATGTCATCTACCACAATAACATGAAAGCCTTCGGCCTGAGCAAACTGATGGACCTCTACAGACAGTGGAACGAAGAAAACCCTGAAACGGCCGACACGCCACCAACGGAGACAGAATAATGGCTGCACAGCCCCACAGACTCAGCGACTGGCTGCCCACCACCCGGAAGGAGATGGAGCTGCGAGGGTGGAGCGAGGTGGACATCATCCTGTTCAGCGCCGATGCCTATGTTGACCACCCCTCTTTTGGGGCTGCTGTCATCGGGCGCACGCTGGAAGCCGCAGGATGGAGAGTGGCCATTGTGCCCCAGCCCGACTGGCACGGCGACTACCGCGACTTTAAGAAACTGGGGCGGCCGCGCCTGTTTTTCGGCATTGCGCCAGGCTGTATGGACTCGATGGTCAACAAATACACCGCCAACCGAAGACTTCGCTCTGAAGATGCCTACAGTCCTGACGGTCGGCACGACTGCCGTCCGGAATATCCCACCATCGTCTATACACAAATCCTCAAACAACTCTTCCCCGACGTGCCCGTCGTCCTGGGAGGCATAGAAGCCTCCATGCGACGGCTGACACACTATGACTACTGGCAAGACAAACTCCGCAGGTGCATCCTCTATGACTCAGGCGCCGACCTGCTCATCTATGGCATGGGCGAGCGCCCCATCGTCAGGCTCTGTGATGAACTGGCTGCAGGCAAAAACATCTCTGAGATTCATGACCTGCCCCAGACGGTGTATATCACTTCTAAAAACCCTGCCGAAGGGAGCGACAAGGCTGACGACATCGTGCTGCACAGCCATGAGAAATGCCTGGAGAGCAAAAAGGCAGAGGCCGAAAACTACAGACATATAGAAGAGGAGTCGAACAAGATCGTGGCCAAGCGACTGATACAGCAGACAGGCACTCTTTACACCGTGGTCAATCCGCCCTACCCTCCCATGACCACTGAAGAGATCGACGCGGCATTTGACCTGCCATACACCCGGCTGCCCCACCCCAAATACAAAGGCAAACGCATCCCCGCCTATGAGATGATCAAGCACTCGGTCAATATACACCGAGGATGCTTTGGCGGCTGCGCCTTCTGTACCATCAGCGCCCATCAAGGCAAGATGATTGCCAGCCGCAGCAAAGAGAGCATCCTGAGGGAAGTGAAAGAAGTGACACAACTGGACGACTTCAAAGGCTATCTCAGCGACCTGGGAGGCCCGTCGGCCAACATGTATGGCATGGGAGGAAAGAACAAGGCACTCTGCTCCAAATGCAAAAGGCCCTCATGCATTCACCCGCACATCTGTCCCAACCTTGACACTAATTCCCAGCAACTGCTCGACCTGTATCATGCCGTCGACCAACTGCCAGGGATGAAAAAAAGCTTCATCGGCAGCGGTGTTCGCTATGACCTGCTGCTGCACCACAGTGGTGACCCGACCACCGACCAGGCGACGCAAGCTTACACCCGCGAGCTGATTTGCAAACATGTGAGCGGACGACTGAAAGTGGCGCCAGAGCACACCAGTGACCATGTGTTAAACCTCATGCGCAAGCCGCCGTTCAAACAGTTTGAGCAATTCAAGAAAATCTTCGACCGCATCAACCAAGAGGAAGGGCTCCGCCAACAGATTATTCCCTATTTCATCAGCAGCCATCCCGGCTGCACAGAGGAAGATATGGCAGAGCTGGCCCTCATCACCAAACGGCTGGATTTTCAGCTGGAGCAGATACAAGATTTCACCCCCACCCCTATGACCATCAGCACTGAGATGTGGTACACTGGCTACGACCCATACACTTTGGAGCCAATATTCAGTGCGAAAAGTCAGCGTGAGAAATTGGCACAACGCATGTTTTTCTTCTGGTACCAACCCGAGGAACGTGCCAACATAGAGCGAGAACTGAGAAGGATAGGACGCGGCGACCTCATCAAGGAAATATTGGGAGGCAGGGGCGAACACCACAGAAAGGACCCATCACATGAGAGACGAGAAGAAAAAAGTCATCATCATAGAACAAAACCTGACCGGCAAGCACAGCCAAGAGAAGTGCGAAGACGGAATCGTCGTGACAGATGACTTCATCGCAGTCATCGACGGCAGTACCAGCAAAGCCGCCCACCAATTGTCGGACAAGATGCGCAATGGCCGGTTGGCCATGACCTTGGTGAAAGACGTCCTTGAATCTCTGCCTTCAGCATCAAGCTTATCTGACTTTTGCCGTGCGGTGACACTTCGCATCAGAGAAGTTTATGAGCGCCACCATATTGATGTAGGAAGGCTCAAGACACACGCTGAGGAGCGGCTGACAGCCAGTGTGGTCGTCTACAGCGTCAGCAGGCAGGAGATATGGATGATTGGCGACTGTCAATGTCTCGCCGACGGCGCTTACTACGACCAGCCTAAACCCATGGAAACCGGCATCGCAGCAGAACGCTCCACTATCATCCATCAAATGCTTGCCAGCGGCACCCACACGATACCACAACTCATGACTCATGACGATGGCAGAGATGTCATCGTCGGGCAAATCGTTGACTCGTGTAAATGGCAAAATATCCTCTTTTCTGTCGTCGACGGTTTCGAAATCCCTTTAGAAAAGACACTATGTATTGATGCCAGTGGATGTGAAGAAATCGTTCTGGCCAGCGACGGCTATCCTTTTTTACACCCGACGCTAGAAGAGACAGAAACGGCGCTCCACCGTCTGCTTCGAGACGACCCGCTCTGCATCGACCAATACAAAGCCACGAAAGGTCTGATGGAAGGCAACCTCTCGTTTGATGACAGAGCTTATATCAGATTAAGAATTATTTGAAAACGATGGTCATGAACCAGTCGGCCAGAATGCCAGCATACTGATACTGCGAGTCGGACACTAAGACAAGCACCTGACTGCCATCAGCAAGACGTGGTCCGAGGCACATACCCTCGTAATTGGCCAAAGAGAAGTCAAGCAGTCCAATAGAAGAGGTCCACTCGGCAAACAGTTTCTTTTCCAGAGGTTTTTTACCTTTCAACGTGCCATTGGCAGGTATTGCGCTCAGCCGGTCGGGGTGCACCTCATAGATTTTGTTATTGACAAAGGCCCCCACCTTTGACTCAGGCACAAAAAACTCCCTCTCCAGCACCAAGATGCGCCCGTCGTCAAGAGCTGTCAGCGCACTCACCCCAAAAGCATAACGCATGGCAGCAAATTCTGATGTAGGAGCGTCCATCTCATAACAGAACTGCTGTACTGGCTGAAGACTCTCATTAAAAGATTGCAGGCGGAGGCGGTTTTTCACACCATTGACAGCATTGGCCTGTTTGCCATCGTCCTTTAGCGTGCTCTCTGACGTCGTCCAATATCTACGAGTGACAGCATTGTAGGTAAGTGCCTCCAGTCCGTAGGCACGTGTTGCCTTGGCAAATGGTGCCGGCATATTGAGTTTGCGTCCTGTACGCTGGCCATTCAGCCGATACTCCCGCACCTGATTGTCTTTCTCTCCACTGATCAAGATCCTCTTGGTGCGGCTGTTATAGGCAATACCCTCATTGTCACGTCCCTCCTGAGCACCACCTTTAAAGCCTTCGTTTCTCACGTCTTTGATCACACCATTCTCATCAAGGGTGATATGGAAGAGATAATACCCATCATTTTTAGAGCCGTCACTCACGACAGCATATTCGTCGTCGCCCAGCCAGCAAATACCGCTGTAACCACCAGCCGGCACCTGCTCAGGGAAGCTCTGTTGTTCATGTAATATGGGATGCTGTGCATATGAAGGAGCAGAAAGCATCAAGACCATCAAAAAAAAGATTATTCTGCGCATAGGGGGAATTTTTAAGGAGTTCAGGAGTGAAGGAGTGAAGGAGTGAAGGAGTGAAGGAGTGAAGGAGTTGAGGAGTGCAGGAGTTAAGGAGTTGTGGAGTTCAGACGTATGACTTTGAGGAGTGCAGACATTGCCTTGGTCTGAAATGCCTGACCACGATCATTCCTCTGGTGCCTGTGTCGGTTCTGTCTTTAAGACCACTTTCACCTTGGAGATGCGGCGCTCCTCGATGGCAAGCACCTCAAAAGTATAATTAGCGTAAACGATTCGCTCACCCACTTTCGGGAAGTCACCTTTAATCTCAAGCAAAAGACCTGCCAGAGAGTCGGCATCTCCCTCGACATCGTCAAACTCATCATCGTCTATTTCCAAGACCCGACAGAAATCTGACAAAGAGGTCTTGCCCTCAAAGACATATGTATTCTTGTTCAGACGGGTGTAGTATTTTTCTTCCTCGTCGTATTCGTCGTTGATTTCACCTACTATTTCCTCCAGCACATCCTCAAGGGTCACCAGGCCACTGGTGCCCCCAAACTCATCCACGACGATGGCTATATGCACCTTGTTTTCCTGAAAGTCGCGTAGCAGGTCATCGATTTTCTTGGTCTCTGGCACAAAATAGGGCGGGCGTATCAAACTTTGCCATCTGAAAGAGGAGGTCTTGCCAATATGCGGCAACAGGTCCTTGATATAAAGCACACCACGGATATTGTCAGTGTTGCCCTGGTAGACAGGTATGCGGCTGTAGTTGTTTTCAAGAATGCACTGAAGCACCTCGTTGAAATTGGCCTGCATGCTCAGGTCGACAATATCCTTACGCGGGGTCATGATTTCCTTGGCTGTCTCGTCGCCAAAACGAATGATGCCTTGCAGCATGCTCTGCTCCTCCTTGATTTCCTCCTTGTCGGTGAGTTCAAGGGCTTGCTCCAGGTCGTCGACACTCAGGATATGGCTCTCCTTCTGGAGCACCTTACCTGCCAAGGAGCCACTGCTGATGAGGATGGACTCGACGGGCCAGAACAATCGTCTGCATACCATCAGTCCACCCACAGAAAACCGGCAATACTTCAACGGATTCTGGCGGGCATAGACCTTGGGCATGATCTCTCCAAACAAAAGCAGGAGGAATGTGAGGATGACGGTGATACACAGAAACTGTAGCCACAAAGCACCGCCGAAGTCTACCAAATTGGCAAAGACAAAGTTGCACAACATGATAATGGTCACGTTGACCAGATTGTTGGTGATCAAAATCGTGGCCAAAGTGCGCTCGCTGTCGTCTCTAAGCAATTGTATGTTGTGGTCGGTAGTGCTTTTCTCTGGCTCCAACTCGCTGAGATCGGTGGGCGAAAGACTGAAAAAAGCGATTTCAGAGGCGCTGGCATAACCGGAAAGCAAAAGCAGCAATGCAGCCAAAACGGCTGCAATCAATACCCCAGTAGTAGGCTGCATGAGATGCACCTCACCAAGTGTCTGTAATAAAGAATCAATCAAGTGCAAAGCAATCAATGATTAAAAAGGTGCATTCTCATTCTGCTCATTCTGCATCGTCTGCTTAGGCGTGAGCAGTTCCAGATTTTCACCCAATATCTCCGTGACGTATCTTCTCATACCCTTTTGGTCATCATAGAAGCGATTTCGGATACGTCCCTCCACATATATCTTATCACCTTTGTGAATGTATCTCTCGGCAATCTTTGCCAGACCTTTGTACAGCACGATATTATGCCAGTCGGTGCGTACAGGCACCTGAGTGCCATTGGGCAAAGTATAACCACGCTCAGTAGTGGCAAGGGAGAATGTGGCTACCGCCTGGTCTGTATCATAATATTTGATCTCAGGGTCTTTGCCCACATTGCCTATCAGCATCACTTTGTTCATATCACTGGAGATTGAGATAACACATTCAATAAGGAATTACTTCCACATTCCAAGATACTTGAACTTGAAATTCTTACCCTTGGCCGACGGGAACTGGCTTCTTCCGTCTACCCTGTCACGCAGATGTTCCACAATGCGGTTGTAACAATCCTGTCCAGAGACAGCCTTGCAACGAGCCACAAAACGAGTGTCACGATATTCGTGCTTGCCAGTGGCAGGTATCATCACCACCCTCTTGAAGTCAAGCACCCCTTCATACCATCCCTGACGCTCCTCGTTGAGTCGTGAAAGTGCTGGTACAGCAGCGTCACGATGGTCAGTCTGACCAGTGGGAAGGTTGGATCTCAGCGCTTTCTTCTGCTTGAAGTCAAGCATAGTGGCAGCCTCGGTCTTGATAATGATAAAATAGACCCGGGGGCGCACTTTATACCTTTTAGGATAATAGACATCACTTGCGGCATATTCCCGAACATCCGCCTCAATAGATGGGTTCATACCTATCTCGGGGATAGAGCATAAAAAATCAATGGCTTCATCAGCGTTGTATACCAATGTCTCCCGGTCAAAATATCTCAAATATAAGTTCATGGAATTTGTTTTTCTATGCTAAAAAAGAGCGGCAAACGAGACTCGAACTCGCGACCCCGACCTTGGCAAGGTCGTGCTCTACCAACTGAGCTATTGCCGCAACAAAATGAATGTTCATGGTGAAGAGGAGGAGACTCGAACTCCCACGACACACTTGTCACTACCCCCTCAAAGTAGCGCGTCTACCAATTCCGCCACCTCTCCAACATGTAGTATTGAATAAATAGTGCCCAGAACAGGACTCGAACCTGCACGTCTCTCGACACACGCACCTGAAACGTGCGCGTCTACCAATTCCGCCACCTG
The DNA here is from genome assembly GCA_902780635.1 of uncultured Prevotellaceae bacterium. Lineage (GTDB taxonomy): Bacteria > Bacteroidota > Bacteroidia > Bacteroidales > Bacteroidaceae > Prevotella. The sequence continues at coordinate 11,494 of CACZGH010000016.1, read as the reverse complement.
GGCATGAATTCTATTCTCTTGTTTATTCAATACTGTGAGCGGCAAACGAGACTCGAACTCGCGACCCCGACCTTGGCAAGGTCGTGCTCTACCAACTGAGCTATTGCCGCATATCCTTTGATAAGGAGCATTTCTCTAAATGCGGTTGCAAAGGTAAGACTATTTTTTTTATCCCGCAAACTTTTCTGGCTTTTTTTTCAAAAAAAATCAGAATTCATGGTATTTCGGGAAGCGAAAAGCTAACTGCGAACAGCGAATCCCGAACCTAATCCATCCTCCCCCTATAATCCTCGTATGCAAAATGCCGGAGTGTCTCTATTCGTCCATCCTCACGACGTATACAGATATCAGGGTGTGTGATGCCATTGAACATACAGGTCTTGACGGTGGTATAGTGAATCATATCCTCAAAGATGATCTCATCGCCCACATGCAGGAGGGCAGGAAACCGCCAGCTTCCCATAAAGTCACCAGCCAGACAACTGTTGCCACCCAGCCGGTAGACAGGCTCACTGGTATCGGCATGGGAGGCAGCCTCCAAGGGCAGCGACTCCGCGCCACGCACCTCTGGCTGATACGGCATCTCCAGACAGTCGGGCATATGGCAAGTGAAGCTCACGTTGAGCACAGCCGTCTTGATCCCTTTGTCTTCTACCACATCCACCACCTGCGCCACTAATTCGCCGGTCTGCCAGGCAAAAGCACTGCCTGGCTCAAGAATGACTTTCAGCCATGGATACCTTTTGTGGAAGTCACGCATCATCCTGATCAACAGCGCGATATCGTAATCACGGCGAGTCATCAAGTGGCCACCGCCAAAGTTGACCCACTTGAGTTGCGGCAGCCAAGGAGAGAATTTCTCCTCAAAGTGAGCAAGAGTGCGCTCAAAGACGTCCGACCCACTCTCACAGTGACAATGACAGTGAAAGCCCTCGATATGCTTGGGAAGTTGCAAAGGTAGTTTGTCGGCTGTCACGCCAAAGCGTGTGCCTGGAGCACACGGGTTATAAAGCGCCGTCCCCACCTCGCTATACTCAGGATTGACACGCAAGCCAATACTCAACGACGGCCGGAGAGCCATTGCCCTGTCGGCATATCGCTCATACTGTGACAACGAGTTAAAGGTGATGTGGCTTGAGCAACGGACGATTTCATCGATCTCGTCGTCGGTGTATGCGGGAGAGAAAGTGTGCGCAGGGGCACCAAACTCCTCCGTGGCCAATCGCGCCTCACAAAGCGAACTGGCCGTCGTGGCTCCAATATACTCTCTGAATATCGGAAAAGTCTTCCATAATGCGAAAGCCTTGAACGCAAGAATGATTTCAACATCGGCCTCCTGCGCCACATGGCTGATCAGCTGCAGATTGGCACGCAGCTTACGCTCGTCAACAATATAATAAGGTGTACTCATATCTCAAAAATGCAAATATACGAAGTGAGCCGAGTTGACTCATAAATACAGAAATCAAAGTAACACTTTTAGTGTTCATGTCACTATAATGTATACATTTTATTCGATGCGAACTAAATGAAGAACATCTGTCTCCAACCCATCATTGCTCATAAGAGTTGCATCAAGGACGTTATCCTCCAAATGAAAGGATGTAGAGAACATCTTTCGTCCATCATCATAGATTAGTTGTAAACCATTGTCTAATGATAACATCCATGTGAATTCACTTTGATAAACTACTTTCCCTTTCTCGCTATCGGTCTCAACACCAAACCCTTTTAATGTATTACTATTATCCAAGATAAAAGAAAAAGTAGTATTGTAGGTACCTTTCCAAGTTATCCCTTGATCATCTTTATATTCAGTTGAGATTTCTCCTGACCAATAGCCACAAAACGATGATGCCAATTCGAGTTCTTCTGGACTCATCTGTTTCACAACAACATTTGATGTAGAACTTTCTGAACTCGACAATCCATGCCCCAACGCACAGACACGATAGTAGTTGTTTCCTTGAAGTGGATGTTCATCACGCCAAAAGGAGACCGTGAGATTGTCTGCGACTTTGATGAAACCTGAAGTAGGACTGCCGCTCCTAAAAACACTATAGAACTCTGCATACTTCACAGTATCCCAACTAACATTAATTGACTTCACATCGTCATCCGATGAAGCCACAACATTTGTTGGGGCGTTGATTGAGAAACTCGCAGCATTGTTGGCAACACGAACTATAAAGTCATTCGCATAACTCAACATATTACTGAACTGAGATCCGATTGAACTAGAACAGTCGATTACAAGCATGATAGCCGCCCCTGAGTGGGACACTGTGGCTTGAGTATTGTTGTTCGATGTAAACTCAGAATTTACCTGCCAGATATCAGAACCCTTGGCCATATTGTACTGACGGATATTGTTAGTGGGTATGAGCCCATTCCCATCCGTTCGCTGAAGATCCTTAAAAGTATACGTGACAAAAATACCATCCTGTTCACCAAATAAAATGTTGCCATTGGAGGAATGGAGGCCATGATAAATAACATCGTACAAAGAACGATCATTTAAGCTAAATGTACCCTCAATATACATAGAGCTACTTTCAGGCGACTTGCCATCAAAAGTGAAGCACACTGAAGATCCGTTACTCTGTCCAGGGATTTTCATGCTGATAGTCTGGCGATTAGTAATACTGATAATCTGATCAGCTATTTCCTGCAAAAAGCTTTGCACTTCAGACATGCTGCTGACCTCAATGGCATTCTCATCGGAAGTAGCCAACTTGCGCAAGTTAGTTTGGAACTGCGCATAATTGATGACATCATTGCCACGTAAGCCTAGACAGTATGCTGTCAGCGGCAGACCACGCACACGTGTCGATTCTATACGGTGCCATAAATATGAGAGATATTCACTCTCGTCCTGATACTTTGTGGTAATCATCAGTGAACCTTGGTCAAGGCCGTCCGTGAAAGTGATTAGATTGACACTGCTTAATGGAGTCGTGAAGTTGAACTGCGTGAGCATATCAAGAGCATTATCCACTCCATAATATAATAATGAGCCATCCTTGCATGTAAGGTTGTTTACAAAAGAACTATAAATAAAGGAATTACTTGAAGCAAGGAAGTCAATAGGTTTTGGATATAGATTTTGATTAAAGCCAAGAATGCCTAGAAAAACCAAGGGTTCATCCTCTGAGTGGAAAACCTTAATACTGTCCACATCTATAATAGCAAAACTATTGTATAAGTTGCCTGCACGCCAGAAATTGATTCGGCGTGAGAATTCGTCTGTTCCTGAAATATTTACGCTGTCAATGTCATTGGAGAACATACTGCCCATAATATTGTCTTGATGATATACATCAATGAATTTCTGGGCTATTCCCTGTGTAGCAAAGGCTATGAACACTATTATTGCTATAAATACCTTTTTAATTATGCACATGTTCCTATTCATAAAACAATTTTGTTAACGATGATTTTGCCATTGCATTGAGTTTTAATGACATAAACAGCTTTAGGCAATGCTGGCAAAGTGATGCAATAATTAGTAGCAGATGACGTTTCGTTGTATATCATCCTTCCTTGGAGGTCATAAACGCCAACTCCACCAAGTAAATACCCACTCTCAATGAATAACTTCCTGTTATCAACATCATATCGCATATGTAAATCACTCATCATGTAAATCGGTTCCACAGCCATGACAAACGGATGTTCTATTTCAGTAAAAGTAAACAAGAGAAAATCATTAAACAAGATATTATCCACTCCTCTCGTGTAACTCCAAATTTGAATGCCATCGCTACTGAAAATCAATTTATCCAAATCATCCAACGAAATCTTTGTTGGTGTCATTGATGATTTGGTATAATAGTAAATCATGTTACCATCATCTGCACGAACAACTTGCGGAAAATAGGAAATTACTAGTAGTGAAAGAAGAAAGAAAATAAATGATCTCATAATAAAAGAATTATTGCTTTTTCGTTTAATTATACAATGTAAAGTTTAACAAAACTATATTTATAAAAATATTGGCCAAAAAGGACCTCACAAAAATAATCTTTTTTTATGAGATTTACAACAAAAAGATGCATAAATTCCATTTTCATATCGCTTTTAAACCTCAAACACAGCATGTAAAGTCTATATTAGATAATAATTTTAGGATTATTCAAAAGGTTTTCATTATTATTATTCAAGTTCCGCAAGTTCCTAACTTGCTAATTTTAATTGATATATTTCAATGAAATGACTAAGTTTATCTGAACGATTCACAAACATATCGAAGATTTGTTCATCCTCGTTGTTGAAGTATTCTGTTATCTCGCGGACAAGCTCAAGCATCATATCCCAGATTCTCTCTGTGAGAGTTAGTTCCACACTGCCCTTGACAACATCATTGAAGAGTCAGCCAATGGTCTCGTAATCAGAGAAACGCCTGGCGATGGAGGAAATAAGTACGACATGGCTGTGATGGCAGTCATGGCGATCTGCGAGGAGAAGTTCCGCATTTGGTACTTTCCGAGTCCGAGGTTCTGCTTGCTGTCCTTAAAGACGTTATGAGAAGCTTCTCAAAACAAATTTAAGAATAACAAAACCAAGTCAGATGAATCCAAATGGATTAAATTCATTTGTAACCATTTAAGATAAAGGACATTACATAAAATTTAACACATAAACCATAACAATTATTACAAATATAAATGAAAGGATTCTGTGATTGCACAATTTTTTTTTCACGGATTCATTGCCAATATGCTATATTTTTCATACTTTTGCATTGGAATGCGAAGAGAAGTAGAATGAAACTTGTAATCATGACAAGGCCCACATTTTTTGTGGAAGAAGACAAGATATTGGCATCGCTTTTTGAAGAGGGGCTTGATGACCTGCATATATTTAAGCCAGGCGCCTCTCCTGTATACGTGGAGCGACTGCTGACCCTCTTGCCAGAAGGCACACATCGTAAGATCACCGTACATGACCATTATTATCTGAAAGAAGAGTTTGGACTTGCAGGCATACACCTTGACAGCGCCACAGCCGTTAAACCCGCCAACTACAAAGGCAATGTCAGCCGTTCTTGCCGCGACCTGTCCCTTCTCAAAGAGTCGAAGCGCAAAATGAGGTACGTCTTCCTGCATAACATCTTCGACAGTTTGTCGGCATCCGACGAGAAGTCGTGCTTCACCATGAATGAGTTGGAAAATGCGTCAGCCGACGGCCTGATAGACCGCCATGTGTATGCGTTAGGGGGCATCACCCTCGACCAACTGCGTCTCCTGCGCGATCTCGGCTTTGGTGGTGCTGTCATCTGCGGCGACTTATGGCAGCGTTTTGACATACACCATGAGACTGACTACCATCATATACTATCTCACTACGAAAAACTACGGACAGCAATAGGATAATCTACAATCCATCAACATAAAATCAACAAAAAAATGAACGACCAAAATTCCTTCTTGGTTTTTTCTGGCACCAGTAGCCGTTATCTGGCGGAGAAGATCTGCAAGAGTCTGGGCTGCCCACTTGGCAAACTACTCATCACCCGTTTCTCTGACGGTGAGTTCTCCGTCTCCTACGAAGAGACTGTGCGCGGCAGGGATTTATTTCTGGTACAGAGCACATTCCCCAATGCAGACAATTTCATGGAATTGCTTCTGATGATTGACGCCGCCAAAAGAGCGTCAGCTCGTTGTATCAATGCCGTCATCCCCTATTTTGGCTGGGCCCGTCAAGACCGAAAGGACAAGCCAAGAGTGAGCATCGGCGCCAAACTGGTGGCCGACATACTGAGTGTGGCTGGTATCGACCGCGTGATCACCATGGACCTCCATGCTGACCAGATACAGGGATTCTTTGATGTTCCCGTTGACCACCTCTATGCCTCAGGCGTACTTCTACCTTACCTGCAGAGTCTCAACTTAGAGAATTTGGTCATCGCCTCGCCTGATGTCGGTGGTTCGAAGCGTGCCAACACTTACGCCAAATATCTGGGCTGCCCACTGGTGCTCTGCAACAAGACCCGTGCACGCGCCAATGTGGTGGAAAGCATGCAAATCATTGGCGATGTGAAAGACAAAAACGTGGTGATCGTGGATGACATCGTCGATACCGCCGGCACCATCACCAAGGCTGCAGACCTGATGAAGAGTGAAGGTGCGAGAAGCGTGAGAGCATGTGCCTCACACTGTGTGATGAGCGGACCAGCCAGTGACAATGTGGAGAATTCCGCTTTGGAGGAGATCGTATTCACCGACTCTATCCCCTACACCAACCACTGCTCAAAGGTGAAGCAAATCTCTGTGGCCGACATGTTTGCCGAGACCATCCGACGAGTGATTGACAACCGAAGCATCAGTTCACAATATCTAGTATAAAAAAAAGCGGTTCGCCATTTAATTGGCGAACCGCAACTCTTTTTATAACCACTTGACGTAGCAGAAATCCTGACGATGTGGAAGTCTGTCGTCTTTGGGGAACATACGTATGCACGTCTTGTATGAGCCGGCTTCATCTGGTGCGATAGAGCACTCAAAGGTGTAGATGTTGCCCTGACGCTCCTTCAACTGGAAGGGATATACCTTGAAGATGCGGTCCTCACCATTGGGGTCTGTCTTCAATGCGACAAATTCCAGTCCGATGGCATTGTCAAGACCTTGCTCATCGATGACAATCTTCACTTTGAAAGGCACACCTGTCTCTGCTGTCATATCATTGAGGTCAGTTTCTTTGCTAATGACAGTGATGGCATCCCAACGCTCAGCCACGGTCTCTTTCCATGAAGCGATGTCTTTTGCCATGCGGTTGCCGTCGGCATGAAGTATTTCAGATCTCTTGGCAAGTTTGTTGTAGAACTTGGAGTAATAATCATCCAGCTGGCGCTTCATCGTATAATGAGGTGCGATGGTGGCGATAGAGTTCTTGATCACCTTAATCCAACCCTCGCTGTAACCTTTCTCATTCTTGTCATAATAGAGAGGTATGATCTCATTCTCAAGCAGACCATAGATAGTGGCGGCGTCGAGCTGATCCTGATAGCCCTGGTTCTGATAGGTGCGCTTCTCTGTCAGTGCCCAGCCGGCACCCTCGCGGTAACCCTCAAGCCACCAGCCATCAAGCACAGAAAGATTGACCACACCATTCATCTCGGCTTTCTCACCTGATGTACCTGAAGCCTCAAGTGGGCGTGTCGGGGTGTTCATCCAGATATCAACGCCGGAGACGAGACGACGGGCGAGACGGAAGTCATAGTCCTCAAGGAAGATGATCTTGCCCAAGAACTCAGGGCGCTGGCTAATCTCGAAAATTTTCTTGATAAGACCCTGTCCTGCACCATCTGCCGGGTGTGCCTTACCAGAGAAGATAAACTGCACGGGGCGATCTGGATTGTTGACGATCTTAGAAAGACGGTCAAGGTCTGTGAACAGCAGGTGAGCACGCTTATAAGTAGCAAAACGACGGCAGAAACCAATCATCAACGCATTGGGATTGATTCTGTGCAAGAGAGAGACAACGCGTGAGGGATCACCCTGATTCTTCAGCCAAGTCTCTCGGAACTTGTCACGGATATAATCTACCAACTTGTTTTTCAGTGCCATACGTGTGGCCCAGATTTCCTCGTCGGGCACATTATAGATGGCATGCCAGATGCTCTCGTTGCTCTGGTCGCCCATAAATTTCTTGTCAAAATACTTGGCATAGAGCTGACGCCACTCTGTAGCTGCCCAGCTGGGGAAGTGCACACCATTGGTGACATAGCCCACATGGTTTTCCTCTGGATAGTAACCGTTCCAGATCGGTGCGAACATTTTTTGGCTGACCCATCCGTGTAACTTACTCACACCGTTTACCTCCTGGCAGGTGTTGCATGCGAACACAGACATACAGAAGCGCTCACTATGGTCGTCAGGATTCTGGCGGCCCATCCCGATAAACTCATCCCAAGTGATACCCAGCATGGCGGGGTAGCCACCCATGTATTTTCCAAAGAGAGACTCGTCGAAATAGTCGTGGCCAGCAGGCACTGGGGTGTGGACAGTGTAGAGTGATGAAGCCCTCACCAATTCCAAAGCCTGGTTGAAGGTCATACCATCTTGCACATAGTCGCAAAGGCGCTGCAAGTTGCAGAGTGCGGCATGTCCCTCATTGCAATGATAAATCTGCTTGGAGATACCCAGTTTCTTCAATGTGAGCATACCACCGATACCGAGCAGGATCTCCTGCTTCAGGCGGTTCTCCCAGTCGCCTCCGTAGAGAGAGTGCGTGATGGGTTTGTCAAACTCGGAGTTCATATCATTGTCGGTGTCGAGCAGATAGAGAGGAATACGTCCCACGTTGACTCTCCACACATAAGCATGAACTTGGTAGTTCATATAGGGCACATCTACGACGAGATGGTTGCCGTCAGCGTCGAGCTGTCTCTCAATGGGGAGAGAGTTGAAGTTCTGTGCCTCATAATTGGCGATCTGCTGTCCGTCAATGCTCAGAGACTGCTTGAAGTAGCCAAAACGATAAAGGAAACCGATAGCGCACATATTGACATTGCTGTCAGAAGCTTCCTTCAGATAGTCACCAGCAAGCATACCCAGACCACCAGAATAAATCTTAAGCACCTGGTTGAGTCCATACTCCATGCTGAAATAGGCTACAGAAGGCCGTTTTGCATCGGGTTTCACATCCATATATTTGCGGAATTTGGCATAGACATCCTTCACATTCTTCATGATGTTCTTGTCTTTCTCCAATTCCATTTTTCTCTCATAGCTGAGACGTTCGAGCAAGAGCACAGGATTGTGGCCCACCTCTTCATAGAGGTTCTCATCAAGGCTTCTCCATAAATCTCTGGCCTCATAGTTCCAAGCCCACCACATATTATGGGCCAGTTCGTCCAAACATTTTAACTGCTCAGGGAGTCGAGATTTCACAGCCACCTCTTTCCACTGAGGAACATTAGCATAATCAGCTTTAATTTTCATACGTTTGTCAATTATATATTAATTGTGGTTTTCTTCACGTTCATTCATTCTTTGCATAGCTTTGCGCAATGCAATGTCATAAGCTTTATAATAATAGGTAATGAAATGGCTCCAGAGTGCTTTCTTAGACAGTTTGTCTGCATTTCCCCTGGCTTTGGCAATCTGCTGCTTGTCATAACCAGAATATTCTGAGACTGTGTCTTTGATGTTGTCGGCCACCTCTGAATAGTTATAGTCAGTACGGTGAATCACCTTTACACCATCCTCAAGCTGACTCTCGCCGCCTTTTTCTGTATTGGCCCACTGTCCAAATCCAGCCAAGTCGGTGGTGATGCATGGCACCTTGAATGCGATGGCCTCGAGTGGTGTATATCCCCATGGCTCATAATAGGAGGGATAGATACACAAATCGTTGCCAAGCACCACGTCATAATAAGTCATGTTGATCACGCCATCGTCACCTGTCAGATAACAAGGCAAGAAAATCAGCTTCACTTTGTCATCTTTGCGGTTGAGCATATTCAGATATTTCAACATGCCGAGCACATTGTCATGACTCATATTGTGAAGCCAATGGGTAATCATGGGAACCTCCAGTGGTTGATCAAATTTTTTACCACTGTTGATGCGCTCTACCAAGTCTTTTCTCGGTTCACCGACCCATCCTGGTACTTCTATAAACGCAAGGACTTCCTTTTGGAGATTCTTGTCTCTGAGGAGGCGATTCATGGCCTCAATATACACATCCACACCTTTGTTTCTGAACTCATATCGTCCGCTGGTGGAAACGATGAGCACATCATCATCTAAGTCTGTTCCCATCAGACAGTTAGCGATGTGGATTAAATGTTTTCTTGCAGCTTTTCTCTTCTTCGTAAACTCTGCGCCTTTCGGCACGAAATTGTTTTCAAATCCGTTGGGAAGAACAATGTCCACCGGTTTGTCAAGCAACTCCAGACATTCCTTGGCGGTGATGTCACTGACAGTGGTAAAACAGTCAGCATTTTTCGCAGTCTGCTTTTCTATCGAATGCTTGCTTTGCATATTGAGCTCACCAGCCATCTGGTCACCATTGTAAGCAAAGAGATAGTCATAGAGCGGTTTGTTGTTGCCCGCGATACTACGGCCTATGCTGGTAGCGTGAGTTGTAAAGACAGTGGCAATCTGCGGCAGACGATGTCTGAGATAAAGAAGTCCCAGACCTGTCATCCATTCATTGGCATGATACACCACTTTGGTGTCGCTATTTAAATAGAAGAGGTAGAAACTCTCCACCACGAGACCCGCGGCGTATGAGAACATAGAAGCCTCGTCATAATCACCATAAGCATGGAGGCTGTCCACCTGATACAATTCCCACAGATGGGCATAAATCTCATTCTTGATAGAGAAATAGGCGGAAAAATCTACTAAGATAGCTATGGGGGCACCTGGCACATCCCACCGGCCTATTTTAATATGAAGTCCTTGATTGCTGGCCTCTTCTCTCCAGTCAGCGAATAATGAGTCGTCTTCGATGAAATAAGGACAATTCTTTTCTTTCCAACAATCGGGTCCTATAAAAATAATATGGTCGCTGAATTTTTCCTGCAAGGTTTTTGCTCTTGTAGACAATACCGTGTAAATACCACCAACCTTATTACAAACTTCCCAACTTGATTCGAAAATATAATCTGGGAACAACAATTCTTTACCCATTACTAAAATATACTAATACGACTGCAAAGTTACTAAAAAAAAACAAAAAAAAGATGCAAAAAGGAGTTTTTTGCAGTTATTATAGACGATATGACAAAAAAAGGAGTAACTTTGTAAATGATATTCAATTAATTAGCAATCAGGCATTACAAAAAGCGACATGATGAGAAAGAAACGATTGGCTATCTTCACGATGTGGCTGATATCTGCAGTTTGTCTGGCACAGACCAACAAACCGTTTGAAGGATATTTGTACAATGAAGAGTATCAGATATACATACAATTGAACGTATACGACAAGAACATTATGGTACCCGACCAGGATATCTACGGTGAACTGCCCGGATATCTTGGATCAAAAAGAGACAGTCGTCTGTGGCTGATCACTGATGCGAAGCAACTGAATGAAAAAAGTGTTGAGTTGTCCGTTATCAACGACTATGGAAGCGAAGATTTCACCGCTCGTCTCACCGTCGACGACAAAGGTGTATACACATTTAAGCATGTCGAAGGCAGCACCTATAAAATAGTTGTCAATTCAAAGTATGTAAAAATACCCAAAGTCATTACTTTCGTTAAGCGTTAATTAGGTTAGCGGTTTGTTGTTAGCGGTTCGCTATTCGTTTTTCGCCTTTCGCGGTTGGGGTGGAAGCGGCGAAAAGCGAAAGGCAAAAGGCCAACAGCGAACAGCCAACACCACAAAAAAAGCCCATGCCTGATTCAGGCAAGGGCTTTCAGATTAAAAGAAGGCAGCCTCCTACTCTCCCGCATTGCATTGCAGTACCATCGGCGCAGGCGGGCTTAACTTCTCTGTTCGGGATGGGAAGAGGTGGGACCCCGCCGCAATAACC
>CACZGH010000015.1 GCA_902780635.1 uncultured Prevotellaceae bacterium | reverse complement strand
TGGGTTTGATTATTATGTTCGCAAAAATAGGAAATCATTTGGAATAAAGCAAGAGAATAAGAAGGAAATCTGGGATTTTACATGATAGTTCCGTTGATATTTACGATACAAATCTGATACAAATTTTGATCATTGCATTGGATTTCACTGCAAAGCCAAACAATTAATATGATTCTGCAAAATATTGATACACAATAATTTACTAAACTTTCTTAAATTTTATGAAATCTAAAAAATCCATATTTTACTGACTCTTAATCAGGGTGTCCAGGGTTCGAGCCCCTGCGGGTGTACCACTGAAAATCAGAGAATTACAGAGATGTAACTCTCTTTTGTTTTTTACACCGTGGGACGTTTTTAGGCATTACACGCTTTTTGTAATTCCAGGTCAGCGGATAAACTCCGATATAGATACAGTGCAGCCTCCATGTGATAAGCATGGAGTCTGCGCTGTTAATACTTCCGTTGATCAGTTGGTGGTGCTATCTTTTGAGGACTTTGTACACCTCGCCGTCAGCTTTTCGGATGATGTTGATGCCACTTTGGAGGGTGTTGCATTGCATTCCTGTGAGGGAATAGTAGTGGGTCTCCCCTAAGTCATGCTTTCCTTCTGTCTCAAGGATGGCAGACTCATCAGGTTTCCATTCACCATAGATGTTGACCAGGCGTTGGTTGACCTCACGCACTCTCTCACTATCCATTTTGATGACTTCACGGTCGTAGGTCATGATGCCGTTGACTTCCGTCTCCACATCTGTGGTCTGGGTGTAGACAGCAGCGCAGAATGCAGCTGGTGTTCCATCGGTGGTTGTCGCATCTTTCGCCATGGTGATGACTGCCTCAGTATTCGCCACATAGGCATCCGTCAATTGGCTCTCGGTGGCGTAATTGACATAGGTCGTTGCCTGACTCTCATACCAGCGGTGCCCCTCAATGTGGCGCCCCAGTCCACCATACTCGCCGAGGACCACAGGACGCTGCGGGTCGTAGAGGAAGATGTGTGGCGGGCGGTCATAGTCGTGCAGGTCGAGGAAGTCGCCCACGTTGGCGAAATGGTTACCGCCACTGGCAGCGTTGATGAGACGGGTGGCGTCCTGTTGACGAGTGAAATTGACGATTTCGGCTGTCTGGAACTGTCCCCAAGACTCATTGAACGGTGTCCACACCACGATGGACGGATTGGAATAGTGCTGGTCGATGATCTCCTTCCATTGATTCCTGAAAGCATCAGCGATGGAAGACGGTTGCTGACCATTTGTCGTCGACCACTCCCTGCTTCTCCATGGCTCGTCCGAGCGCCCCAAGGAAGGCATATCCTGCCACACGAGGAGTCCCAGTCGGTCGCAATGGTAATACCAGCGTGCCGGCTCCACCTTCATGTGCTTGCGGATCATGTTGTAGCCCCAGTCTTTGGTTTTCTGGATGTCATAGAGCAACGCCTCATCAGTGGGAGCCGTATAGAGGCCATCAGGCCAGTAACCCTGGTCGAGGGGACCAAACTGGAAGAGGTCACGATTGTTGAGCTGCAGTCGCCACTCCCCATTGTCCGCCCTATGGGTAGAAATCTTCCGCATGGCAGCGTAGCTCTCCACCTGGTCCGTCACGTTTCCGCTGTTGTCAAGCAGCGTCACCTCCAAGTCATAGAGTGCAGGATCTACAGGACTCCACAAGTGCGCATTGGGCACACTGAGAACGACCGTATTGCTTTCAGAAGAAGTTCCTTCAGCCACTGTGTTTCCCTTCCATTTCAGGACAGCTTTCACCACCTTGTTGGCATTCGCATCAGCTGTCTCCACCTCGATAGTCAGCAGACCATTGTCAACATCGGGAGTGGTGCGAAGGCTGCTGATGTGCTGTCGCGCCACCGGTTCGAGCCATACCGTCTGCCAGATGCCTGACACCTGAGTATACCAGATACTTCCTGCCCCACCGGGATTGTAGCGTTGCTTACCCATCGGCTGTGTAGCCTCATCCGTATTGTCGATGGCCAACACAGAAAGCGTGTTGAGCGTTCCATCCGTATGAATCAGGTCGGTGATGTTGAGAGAGAAGGCGCCATATCCACCGATATGCGACCCTGCCAACGTGCCATTGACATAGACCCGCGCCTGGTAATCGACGGCACCGAAGTTGAGCATCACATCCTGTCCTTGCCAGTCGGCAGGGATTTCAAACTCACGCTGATACCAGAGCGACTCGTTCTTGTCGAGCATGCGCATCACGCCCGAGAGACTTGACTCCAATGGGAAGGGCACCAGGATTTGTCCATCCCACGTAGAAGGCTCTGTGCGTTGCGACCGTGATGTGACCGCATACTTCCAAAGACCGTTGAGGTTCTGCCACTGTTGACGCACCAACTGTGGACGTGGGTACTCCGGCAGCGGGAGTTGTGGGTCGATATCCTCCACCCAGCGCGTTTTGATGCGGTTGCCTTGTGGTTGCCAAGACTGAGTCTCCTCACCCGGTTGCGGTGCGAATTTGTCCATGAGCACTTTCATCCAGTGTCCGCCGATGACGCTACGTGCGCGGAATCCCCGTGCTGCGCCGTCGCCATTGGTCCAGTACCAGTCGCTCAGCGGCCATCGTGTCGGCGTCTCGTTGGCATATTTCCACACCCTGTCGGAGAAGGTAAGGAAGGTTTCGTTGTCGGGAGCCATGGCAGCGGCCCACATCACCCAGTCAGACTTGGTATACGCCTCACGGCTGTCGAGCGGCAGTCCGTAGGTGTTTTGCTTGGTCTTATAGAATTTAATTTCCCGGCGCATGACATCATTGGAGAAGAGGCCAAGTCCCCACAGCTTATCCCATACCAGATTGTATTTGATGCTCCAGGTGCCGCCACGGTCGAAAGCCAGTTTGTAATGGTCGCCGTCACGGGCATCGATTTCCCAGATCTGTGCCATCTGCCGAGCTTTTTCGACAAACGGTTTCCATCGAGACTCGCTCTGTCCTTTCATCCGTGCGATTTCCGCATATGCTGCCACACCGAAGATCGCCTTCAGCGAGAGGTTGGCATTATGCGCCCAATGGCCGGCGAAGTCGTCTGTACACAACTGATTGGAGGGATCCTGCCCATTGTCACGGAGATAAATGGCCCATTGGCGCAGGATGCTCATATCCGCATTGGAGAGCCAGTCGGCATTGCCGTCTATGCGGCAGATCGCATAGCAGAGCGTCAGTATATTGCCACTCTCCTCGATAGGCATATTGCCGCCAAATCCGCCATTGCCGTCAGGGCGTGTGATGGAATAGACCTGTCCGTTGGCATGAGGATAGGTACCGAGGTCGTGACAGGCGAAGTTTTGGAATCCCCACCGGCTGTAGTCAGCGCAATAGTCGAGGATGGAACGGATCATCGCTTTCTGCAAATCAGTATTGTAGCAAAGGAAAAGCGGTGCCGACGGATAGGTCAGGTCGACGGTGTTGACACAGCCGTTGGAGTTGTTCTCCTTGGAGAAGAAGAGCAGTTGTCCCTTGTCGTCCTGAAAGAGTTTGTGTGCTGCCAGCACATGACGATAAGAGCCAGCCAAGAGTTCTGCGTATTTCACGTTGCCAGCAGCCAAGCCATCCTCATAGATTTGCTTGTCCTGCGCGCGGCAACGGTCCATGATGGAAGAATAATTGTCGCGCATCTCTTCGAATGCCTCGAAAATGGTCTTTCCGTTACGCGCCCAATAGCCGCAATAGTCCTTGTACATATACTGGATGTCCTTCACCTCGTCGTATCCGATCATCATGTAGCTGCGTGCCTCCTTGACAGCGCCAAAGTCCTTCATGTAGGCCAATGTGGGCATTGAGGCGGCGTCATTGCTGAGCATGGGTCCGTCATACGCCATCAACTGTCCATTCTCCTTGAAATATCCCTCCATCTGAGAGGCGTCGGCGATGCTTACCTCGCCATTGACAGCAGGGAGATACAAATATCCCCAGTCGATGGTGATGAGGTCGCCGGCACGTTTCAACACCGGTTGTTCCACGCTGCCAGCCTTGATGCAGCGGGTATCGTTGACCGTGACCACCTCCGACCTTGTGGGTTGTGTCATCTGGTCGACAGAGAGTTGTGCTGAGGTGGCGAAGTAGAACTGCACATCATGAGCCACGCCATCCAAAGAACTCACCTGATAGCTCAGATAGTTGACCGGTGTAGAAATGAGTTCAAGATCATTGATGATCATCGGAGCCGTGAACACCAGTTTCAGTTCTACTGGTCCACATTCAAATGTGTAATACGTGTTTGTCGCCATGACATCTACTGCCTTTTGCGTGGCTTTTGTCGTGCCCGCTGCACCCTGAAGGATGTTTTCGTAAAGCCCGAAGTCGACATAGGCACCACCCGTGGTGTTATGGCAGTGGGCGGCAATCATATTGTCACCCTCATTGAGATATCCTTTCTCTCTGGAAGTCAGTCGGTGTTGCTCCCCCTGGAGCCATGTCTCACCTGTTGAGATGATGCGATGTCCATTGATATACAGTTCGAAAACATCATCGTGCGAGAACTGTATCCACAGGTCTTTCTGCAAGTCTTCAGCCGTCAAGCTGACTGTGCGGCGGATATAGATGTCGCTGTTTTGCGCTCTCCAGTCATGCCGGCAGTTGGGGTATTCCTCTACCGTGCCCCAAGCAGCATCCTCCGTCGCCCATCTGCTGTCGTCGAATGACAACTGCGTCCATCCCGTACCGTTTTGATACGAATGACTCACCTTGGCGGTCCATCCACTCTCGGCTGTCGCCATCGGTGCGATGGCCTTCAGCAAATTCTCACGCTGTGCGCCCATGAACCGATAAGTCTGTCCATCCACCCGCAGCAAACCGTCCATGGCCTTCTCCGCATCGCTCCAATGACGGGTCGTGCCGTCATTCAGTCTGTTGAAAGGAGACCACAGCGAGAAGTATGGGTCGTTGACGAAGAGAGGTACCGACGGCAAGCGCAATGCTGACTCAGCATAAGGAGTGAAATATTCTGGTGTTTGTGCCATTGTCATGCTACTGCAAAAAGACAAGGCAATCAGAGTGAATAGTTGTTGGTATGTTTTCATTGATGATAGTTATTGCTTATTTCACAAAAAACTTTTGTCCCAGGGTGACATACAATCCACGTGGCAGGCTATCCAGAGAGCCTTGTGTGAGTTGTCCCTGCAGATTATAGTATCTCGACGGCAGTGGCAGGTCGTGCTTGAGATGAATGACTGCCTCAGTCTGCTGCCGATGGCGCCATACGGCCAGCATGGCATATTCCGCGGCAAAACTGACCTGATGGAAGCCCTTGGTTTTGTTGCTGCTCCCCCACCCTCTCAGCAAGCTGATGGGCAACATGTGATTGTTCAGGTAGTGCTCATAGGCGAAATCAAGATTGGCCTCAAACGACTGCAGAGCCAGATCCGTATAAGCAGAAGATACGGGCGACGCCATGGCATCGACATACGCCCGCATCAGCACATTGTTGAACCACACGTTGAACCCTTGCAGAGGCGTTGCGTCGGTGGGCCATTCGCGGAAGGTGACGCCATCACGATGCAGAGGTTTGGAGAATCCCGTATAGCAATAGCGCGTCAAGTCTTCGATATCCGACCTGTAAGCCTCATCGCCCGTCAGTCGCAGCAGTTCCACCGCACCCGCAAGCATCGTGCCCGTATTGTAAGTATATGCTGTGCCCGTGGGAGCACCCGTGTCGACATGAGCGCGCCGGCGTGCAGCCCCTGTACCGTCATATTGCAACGCGTTGTCAGCACCCATCATATCATAGTAAAGATGCGTCTGGGTGTTGTACAGTTTGGACTTCTGCCAGGCATAGATCTTTTTGGCGAAATCAAGATACATCTCTGTATATTTCACCGCCTTGCTGGTCACTTTGTTGTCCGTGTCACGATAGTAATACGTATAGGTGGCCTCACTGTCTTCCGCCTCATAGATGTCGTGCAACCACGCCAACGGCTGGATGATGGGCGCATTGGAGCAAGCGTGTTTGGAGTTATAGCCTGGCCCCCAAGTGATGCCTCCATACTCCTCACCATTCGCATCCCGCCAACAATCCCAGCCATCAATGACATAGTTGGTCAGTTCGACGGCGATGGTCAAGTATTCGCTTTTACCCGTCAGCCTATAGGCGCGAATCAGTTCACGTGCCAGCCACATCTGGTCGTCGTAGACATTCTTCTTCAGGTTGTCACCAGTGACATCACCCTTACCACGTTCACGGGCCCTTGGCACGGCATATACCGTGCTCCACGTCTTCCGTGTCGCATACGACACCAACGTATAAGACCCACGATAGTAGTCGAGGTTGTCTATCAGTTTGTCGAGTCGGCTGACACAGGCCTCATAATGCTTTGCATAAAGGTCAGGAGCCTCCTCCTTCAATGCATTGAGAGCCTCCAGCACAGAGCAGTGCGCCTCTATGGCCGCAGTATAAGGCCACACGTCACTCGGTCCGCTCACCTCGTTATTGCTCACATCGCAGACATCGACCATATAAAAATTGGTGTCAGAGCCACGGAAGGAGCGTTCCATGGTGGCATCAAGGATTTCCAACGCACGGCTGAGATCCCGTATGGCCTGCAATGACTGCGCCGTCATCACGCCAGAAGAGACCAGCGCCATGAAGAAAGAAAGTGCAAGTCTGATCATCGTTTGAGCGTTTTTGAGAATGAATAAGGAGCTGCTGATTCGGCGATGCCGCGCTGCTGGTTGGGTTTTGCCTGTAGCTGATAGTTGATGACCCCGCCTTGCATGAGGGTCTCATGCTCCAGATAGTTCTTGTCATAGGCCTGTCCGTCGATGGTCATCGTGCCGACATAGCAGTTGTCGGCCTGTTGGTTGTCAGCGATGATGGTCAGCGTCTTCCCTTTCGGCAGATGAAGTGTCATCTTGTCAAAATAAGGTGTGCCAAGCACATACTGTCCACTGCCGGGACATACCGGATAGAAGCCCATTGCAGAGAACACATACCATGCCGAAGTCTGGCCATTGTCCTCGTCGCCACAGTAGCCATCGGGCTGGGCGGAATAGAAACGGTCCATCACCTCACGCACCCATCGCTGCGCCTTCCATGGCTGTCCTGCATAGTCGTAGAGATAGATCATGTGTTGTATGGGCTGGTTGCCATGGGCATAATTGCCCATATTCATGATTTGCATCTCGCGTATCTCATGAATGACCCCACCGTAGTAACTCTCATCAAACAGCGGTGGTACGCTGAACACCGAGTCGAGCATCTGCACGAAGACCTCTTTCCCGCCCATCAGTCTTATCAGTCCTTCAGGGTCGTGGAAGACCGACCAAGTGTAGTGCCATGCGTTACCCTCAGTGAAGGCATCTCCCCACTTCAGCGGACTGAATGGTGACTGGAAAGAACCATCCTCGTTGCGTCCACGCATCAGATGCGTCTCAGCATCATAGACATTCTTATAGTTCATGGCACGAAGCCGGAAAGGTTTCAGTTCTTTCTCACTCTTGCCCAAACTCTTGCCCAACTGATAGATGCACCAGTCGTCATAGGCATACTCCAGCGTGCGTGCCACGCTCTCATTGATGCCAATGTTATAGGGCACATAGCCTAACTTGTTGTAGTGTTCGTAGCCCAGGCGGCCTGTCGAAGGCACCTGAGGATGTACCGCGTTGGCCCCATGAACCACAGCCTTCCACAAAGTTTCTATGTCATAGCCGCGCAGCCCTTTCAGCCAGGCATCCGCCACCACAGAGGCGGAGTTGTTGCCCACCATGCAGCCACGGTGTCCAGGACTTGCCCATTCGGGCAGGAAGCCGCTCTCTTTGTAACAGTTGGCCAGTCCCTCCTGCATTTTCTCATTCATCTCAGGATAGAGCAGATTGAGCAGTGGGAAAAGCGAGCGGAACGTGTCCCAGAAGCCTGTGTCTGTGAAATAATATCCTTTACAGGTCTCGCCCGTATGTGGGCTGTAATGAACAGGTTGTCCGTCGGCATCCATTTCATAAAACATCCGTGGGAAGAGCACCGAGCGATAGAGGCATGAGTAGAACGTGCGCAGATGGTCGACATTGCTGTCTTCCACCTCGACGCGCCCCAGCACCTCATTCCATCGGTTCCGTCCATCAGTCTTCACCTCATCGAAAGAGCGGCTGCCCACTTCCTTCAAGTTGCGGATGGCTTGTTCCAGACTGATAAACGACGAGGCCACCCTGAGTGTCACCTGCTGGCCCCGCTTCAGAGAGGGGAAGCCTACAACAGCACCGGCATGTCTGCCCCAGACAGCGGGGAGATCCTCCACCAAGCCATTGTCGCCAGAATAGCAAGCCTGGAAAGAGATGGGCTGAGAAAACTCTATGACGAAATAGTTTTTGAACCCTTCCGGCACCCCACCAGAATTTTTGGAGGTGAAACCCGTCACCCTTTGATGGTCGGCGTCGATTGCCACATGTGAGCCACCATCGAATGCATCTATGATCACCCGTGCCTCTGAAGTCTCAGGATAAGTGAGCCTGATGAGCGCCGCACGTTCTGTAGGTGTGACTTCTGCTGTCACGTCCCAGTCAGCGAGATAGACTTTATAATAATAAGGGGTAGCCACCTCTGCCTTGTGTGAGAACCATGACGCCCGCTCATCCTCGTTGAACACGGTGCGGGTGGTAGGCATGATGGCAAACTGTCCATAATCATTGATCCATGGAGAGGGCTGGTGGGTCTGTTTGAGGCCACGTATTTTGTCCTCCGTATAGACATACTGCCACCCATCGCCCATCTTGCCCGTCTGCGGTGTCCAGAAGTTCATACCCCATGGCATGGCGACAGCAGGATAGGTGTTGCCTGTAGAGAGCGAATGCTTTGACAGCGTGCCCACAAGGGTCGACACATAGTCTACTGGCTCAGCGTTGGCAACACCATAAGCTGCCCATGCCATGAAAAGGAGAAGAAATCGCATAGTTTTCATTTGATGTAGATTTTACCATTGGATAGCCTGATCCTCGTCAGGTATCTGAGTGTTGATCGTGCGTTGCAACGTCAGTGTACCACTGATGTTGTAATAGAACTTGCTACCCACAGATGACGTATAATCTGCGAAATCGTAATCTATATTGTTGATGATGACATTGCGGTAGCGCAGATACGGCTGAGTCTGGTCATCGCTCTCCACCATG
This sequence comes from uncultured Prevotellaceae bacterium, assembly GCA_902780635.1. Lineage (GTDB taxonomy): Bacteria > Bacteroidota > Bacteroidia > Bacteroidales > Bacteroidaceae > Prevotella. Next base: position 75,865 of record CACZGH010000015.1, on the reverse strand, counting down.
CGGTATGATGCCTCCTTGTTGACCTTGAACTCCATCTCGGGGTTGTCGCACCACATGGTCACGGTACCACTTGTACCACCATTGAAACGAGCGTAGACTTTGTAGTTCTTGCGCCAGGGACTGCTCTCGTCGAAACGTCCGGCATAGAAGAACACGGTGTTGTCGTCGACCACATAAACCCGCAATTTGTCCAAACCTGTCGAGTTGGCATCGCCCTGCACCGAGATGGTGAGACCAGTGGCGCTGTAGTCGCCTGAGTAGTCGTTGAATGGGAACACGCGGAGCATGGCCTTGCGGTAGTGCTTGCGCGGATTGGCCATATAATTAGCATTTTTATCTACGACGGTCAGCGGCAGCACCCACTTCTCCACTAAGTCGAGGCGCGTAAAATCAAACTGAATGTCTAAAAGGCTCACGTCCTGTCCAGCGGGAATGCTGACAGTGGCAGGGAATGAAGCGTATGACACCATATCCGAGAAATAGAGTTCGGTGCGAGTGGCGAACCGTGCCCAGTTGAGGGCATTCAGCGTATCGGGGTCATGAGCCACCTGCACTTGGAGGTCGCGGCTGTTATGAGTTGAGCCACTCACGATGACAGGCAGCAGATAGTTGGATATACCCTGGCCGAAGCGAGGTGTGCCATCTGCGCTCTTACGAGTGTAAGGAACATATATGGGTGTGACGCCCTGGTCATTGAGCGGGGCACGGAAACTGACATACTGCTCATACTGTTCTTCCGTCCACTCATCGTTGCAGCTGCTGAATCCCATCACGATGCCACAGCATACAGCGACAGAGAGCAGAAAGTTGAATATATTGCTTTTCATATCGATTGTTTTTTCTAGTTCAACATTCTTATATGTTTAGTCGTAATACTGCCACCCAGGATTTTGCGTGAGCTTATAATTACGTTTCAGTTCCTCATGGCGGATGGGCCAGAAGTACATTTTCTCAGAGAATGTAGTAGGAAGCGAAGTGACAGGCACCACTTTCTGGAAGTCATCACGCTGTGCGCGTGTCATCATGACATTGCAGCCATAAATGATCTTCGACTCTTCCACCTGAGCGTCCATCCAGCGGCGCAAATCATAATAGCGTTTTCCCTCGCCCATGAGCTCAATCATGCGCTCACGTTTGATCTTGTCTCGGAGCACCTCACGGTTGGCATATTCCTGTTCGGTGTAGTCGGGCAAACCGGCACGGATACGCACGGGCTGTATACCCCGTTTGATCTCCTGCTCACTGCGTTCGATGGTATAGGTCTTTTTGCCGTCCCATGATGGCACGGTATAGCTCGCTGTCAACTCATTCAGGCATTCGGCATACATCAGCAGGATATCAGCATAACGGATGGCCGTCTCATATTTTTGCTGGATGTGTCCGTAGTCACCGTTGTCAGAGCGGTAGTCACCGGGGTTGACCCATTTCTTCACGCCGATACCCGTACGGAGATAGCGGGTAGAGTTGGTATAGCCATCGCCTGTCTCGCTGTCACGATAGTAGTAGATGGGCTGATAGGTGCCAGAAGTCGTGTGGCTGGGATTGGTGTCCCACCATTTGGAGCCATTGAAAGCCACAGAGGCATAGAAGCGAGGCTCGCGGTTGGCATACTGCAAAGACACATTGGTGGCCAGCGGTGGATACTGACGGAAGTTGCGGGCCGTGGTCCATCCTTGCACACGTTCCGAGCCGTCGCCGCCGTTCATCTCACTGTCTTTTCCCGGCACGTCAGCGCCGTCATTCATATAATAGGCATCCACCATTTTTTGTGTCATTCCATGAGAGTTCCATCCATTGAGTGACGAGGGCAACTGGTGTGCGACCAGCGCGGTGACCGAATTGTTGATATCATCACACATATTATAGCCACGGGTGAAGAGCAGTTCGGTATTGTCTGCCATACCCACCTCGCCGTCAAAGAGCTGTCGGTAGCTCAGATAGGGGTCGATGTCGGCCCATCCATAGGGCCATGCTTTCTCAGAGAAGTTGCCGTCGGCAGGTGGTACGATGGTGGCATCACGGTCGAAAGTGGCCACAGCGTTGAAAGGCGCATGATACAGTTCGTAGCCTCCATCACACTCGATGATGTCACGGCAGGCGGCGGCAGCCCGTGCCCATTTCGACTCGTCGTACTCCAGGCTGAGCAAAGGAGTACCGTCGAAGTTGACCAGCATATGAGCCACGTCGTCTTTGACAGAGGGATCGTGTTTGCCATTCTTCAACTGACCGTTGGCCAGTGGCGATGCCGCATAGAGCAATGCCAGCGCACGTGTTGCCAGACATGAGCCTTTGGTAGGACGCGTCATGTTCATGGGGTCACGCCTCCAATACTGTATTTCCTGAGCAGCCTGCTCCATCTCCTTGGCAATATAGTCGGCACACTCTGCGTAGGTGCTGCGTGGGATAGAGATCGCATCGTAGTTTTGTGTATAGTCGACGCCCTCATCAGGCATGATGGGGATAGGACCATAACGACGCAGCAGCAACCAGTAATAGTAGGCGCGGGCGAAACGAGCCTGCCCCTTGCGGTCGAGCCGCTCCTCTGGCGTCATCTGGTCATTGATGTCGATGTTGTGAATGAACACCGATGCCTGGAAGATGCCCTTGTAAGCTTTTTCCCAAGCCCAGTATCCTGTCTCCTCATCATACTCACCCAGTTTGAAAGCGTTATAGGTGTGTCGGTATTCTCCATTGTCACCATACTGTGGGTCACGGTCGCCATAATACATATCATCTGCGAAACAATGATAATGTCCGTTTCCCTTGCTGATGACATCCGCCAGCTCGTTGTTCATGAACGAGAAAGCGTATGCCAGCCATTGTTCCGACTGAGTGCGGCTGGTGAAGACGGTCTCAAGCGTCTTTCGGTCTTCAAAATATTTGTCGGAGTCCAGACTGTCGGCACAGCCTGTGAGAGTGATGCTGACGGCACAGCAGACGATACTGGCTGCTACTACTCTCTTGATATCATCTTTCTTCATAGTCATGCATTATTAAAGATTGATTTGTACACCAGCAGTGATGGCTTTGGTAATCGGATATTTCTGTCCGTCGCTGCTGCCCATTTCAGGATCCCATGTGTCGAATTTGGATATCGTCAACAGGTTGGTGCCCTGGAGGAAGAAGCGCACATCGTTGAGATGAGCTTTTCGTGTCCATGTCTTCGGCAGGGTGTAGCCGATATCTACATTTTTTAGTCTCAGGTAACGTCCGTCACGCAGCCAGTAGCTGGATGCACGGTTGTTGTTGGAGTTGTTACCATAGGTCAGTCGAGGATAAGCGGCATTGACATTCTCATTGGCAGCGATGCCCAACTTGGCAGCCGTCTCCGAGTCAATATATCGATTGTCGACCATGCCCTTGAAGATCTGTCCGTAGTTGTTGTTACTGAACGCGTAGACGCACATGCCATTGATGAGGAATGTAGACTTGCCGGCTCCCTGGAAATGCAGGTTGACATCGAAGTTTTTATACGTCACCGACACGCCCAGACCATAGATGAGATTGGGAGTGCTGGTAGCACCGATAGCCACCACGTCGTCATTGTTGACGATACCATCGCCATTCACATCCTTGTATTTGATGTCGCCCGGCTGTACGGTTCCGAAATCCTGTCGCGGACTGTTGCGGATGTCATCATAATCTCTGAACAATCCCTCAGAGATGAGTCCACGCACCTGATTCACTCGGTAGCCACGCTGGTATTGATATGGATAGACATTGTTTTCCACGTCGTAGTCTAATATAGTGTTCTTGGAATAGGTGATGTTTCCGCGAGCCACCAAGTGAATCTTCCCAAAATTGTCCTCATATTTGAAGTTGCCGTCAAAGCCCCTTGACTTCACTGCACCCACATTGGCCTTGGGCGTGCTCTCGAGACCCGTTGACCACGGCAGATAATTACGCGACATGTAGATGCCGGTACGCTTCTCATAGAAGTAGTCCACGGTGAGAGAGAAGCGGTTGTTCCACACGACGAGATCCACACCCACATCATCCTTGCGTGCCTCCTCCCAGGTCACGTTGGGCGATGCCACCTGTGTGTAATGAATACCCGACACATGTCCATTGCCCCAGTTCCATCCGGCATCGGTGTTGTTCAATGTGTAGAGATAAGGGAAGCGGTCGCCTGTCTTGTCATTACCCACGCGTCCGTGAGAATAGCGCACCTTGAACATGTTGAGCCAGTTGAAATGTTTCTGAATCCAGGGTTCCTCACCGATGTTCCAAGCCACAGAGTAAGCAGGGAAGAAACCGAAGCGGTGACCATCGGCAAAGTTCTCAGAACCGTTGTAGCCGAAATTATAGTCGAGGAAATAACGGTTGGCAAAATTGTAGGTGACCTGTCCTGCCAGACCCATATTCTTGCGTGAGATACTGTTTTTGATGTCCTCACCGATGTTCTGCGTCTGGATGTAACTATCCTGCGTATATTTCAGATTGGCTCCGAAGTTATGCACCTTGCCGAACCTTCTGTCCCAATGAAGCAAGAGGTCGAGAAACTCTCTGCGTGAGCCATTGCTGCCAGACGACTGATGCATATCGCTCTGGTCGTAAACGCGGTCGTAGCTGATGGTTCCGGTTTTCACGTCGCGTGGGAAAGCCGAATAGAGCGCCGGTGCCTGCTGGTGGCTGATCCAGTTGGAGTTGTAAGTATCATAACCGAACCGTCCGGTAAACCTGAGACCTGGAGTGATGAACTTCAGATCCTGCTCCAGCGTCACATTGCTCTGCAAGTTGTTGGACCAGTTTTCATTGTAGCCCGACTGTGTGGCCGACACCCAGGGGTTGATCATGGCCGCATTGCCACGACCGATATTGATCATAGGCATGTAACCATTGCTGTATTGTATAGGTGAGAGCAATGGATTATATCCAAAGAGCTGTCCCCAGATATCATCATCATTGACCCACACGTCCATCTTGTTCTGGCTGTTCTCCACCTCTTCCATGGAACGGTAGCGAAGCTGTCCCGGACTATTGCGTTTTGAGAGGTCGCCACTGACGCCCAGTTTCAGCAACGTGGTCGGTGTGATGTCGATGTCAACGTTGAGACGATAGTTCCATCTCTTATAGTTGGCATTGGTGTCATACTTCTTCTTCAGAGTCTCGTCGGTCTTGTACATACCCTGGTCTTCGACATACGACATGGAAGCATAGTAGCGAGAGGTATTACCACCACCACTCAGGTTGACATTGGCGCGGTAGCTCCATGCACCATCTTTGAGCAGCAAGTCCATCCAGTCGACGTTGGGATACAGATCGGGGTCGATGCCTGTGCGGATGATATCGATCTCCTCCGGCTGGTAGTAGACGGGCTGATTGCGTGTGACACGTGCCTCATTGACCAGGTTGGCATAACCTATGCCATCGACAAACTCAGGTGTCTTTGTACGTGTGTTGTATGAAGACTCCACCTTGGCGTTGACCTTGATTTTACCGGCTTGTCCGTGCTTGGTAGTGATGAGGATAACACCATTGGCACCCTTTGAACCATAGATGGCAGTGGCCGACGCATCTTTCAGCACAGAGAAAGACTCGATGTCTTCGATGTTGAGGTCATTGATGTTGTCGCGCTCAAAGCCATCGACCAAGATATAGGCGGAAGCGCCTGCTCCGAAAGTGGAGATACCACGGATCCAGAACTCTGACGTGTTGCGTCCTGGCTGACCGCTGGTCTGCATGGCGATGATACCAGGCACATTACCTGCCAACGTGTTTGACAAGTTAGACGAGCTGTAATGTTTCAGTTCCTCCATATTGACGTTGGTGACAGCACCCGTCACGGTCAGTTTCTTCTGTGTACCCATACCTGTGACCACCACCTCGTCGACGATATTCTTCGAGTCCTCTTGCATTTGGATATCGATGACACGCTTGTCGCCTTTCAGCAGCACCTCCACGGTCTTGAAACCGATGTATGAGTAGACAAGGGTCTGGTATTGTCGGGCTTTAATCTTATAATGTCCGTCGATATCAGTGATCACACCAAGACCATTGGCGTCTTTGATGACAACGCTCACGCCAATCAGAGGCTCTCCCGTATTGTCAGTGACCTGTCCGGTGATTTCCATTTCGTTTTGTGCCATTGCACCTATGGTGCACAGCATCATCCATAGTAAGACGATATATTTGTTCATAGCGTGCATTTTTTCATTGTTCGTTTTCCTCGTCCCCTTCCATCGAAATCATGCGGATACGGTGACCCACGGTGTCGAGAATGTAGAACGTATTGGTCTCTTCATTATAAGCGATGCCTGTCGGGTCACGGAATCGTGCCACCTCACGCAGGTCACCATCTTCTGTTCCCCACATGTTGTTGTCAGTGATGGATGACGTGCCTCGTCCTGCATAGGTGCGCACCAAGCCATCAGGTGTGAGATATCTGACGCAGTGGTTCTGGTTGTCACAGAAATAGAAGTCATAGACATCTTCTCTTCCAGCCGCCACATATTCGGGATTCTTGACGAAACATCCCTGATAGGGCCGGTTGATTCGTGCGCTGGTTCCAACGCCTTCCACCCATCCTGGCTGTCCCATTTCGCCCGCAAACACATAAGGAGCGGAGAAACGTTTCTCTGCCTCGTTGTAGTCAGAGCGCAGGATATAGTGCTGATTGATGACTACGATATAGGCATACTTGCCCGAGGGATGAATATCAATCTGGAACTCCCACCCATTGTCCTGAATACGGAATATGTTCTGGTAGGCTCCATCAGCCATATAAGGACTCCATGGACTGCCCTCATAGCCCTCCTGCTGGGTCTCAAAGAAACGGGCCATATCGAGGCGGAACACCTGTCCGCTCTCATAGCTGTTGAAATAGAGTTCGCCATTGACGGGATGAATGGAAGCACCATTGCACTGTTTGTAGGCAGCGAGCACCTGCCGCTGGGAATTGTTGCTGAAGGTGCCATCATAGTTGCGTGTGACGATCCACACACTCGGCGACTGCTGTCCGTTGTCAGCACGGTCGGTGGACACCAACATATACTTTGCCTTCTCCCCGGTATAGGGATCATCAGCAAAATCGATGGTGCGGAGTCGCTGGTCCTGGAAACAAGCTGCCTTTGACATGATCAGCTGCACCGTGCGGCGTTTCATGTCGAGCATTTGGATGCCAGGTCCGCCATTGTCGTAGATGACATAAAGACGCTCAGGGTAAAGCGGATCCCACTTCATGAATCCGTCATCACGGAAACCAGTGGCCTCACTGAAAGGAACGACCACTCCCACTGAACCGGGGTTCCATGGGTCGTCACCACTCTCATTGCGCACGCCACAAAGGGTGCTGAGCACCATCTTACGCTCATACTTGAATGTCTCTGCCGCTGTGGCGGTCTTCTGTCCGGTGGAGCTGTTGCCGATAGTGACCTGAATGTCGCCACGGTAAGCCCCGGCGGGCACAAAGCAATAGATGACAGTAGGCTTCACATTGACGACCACTGCTCGTTTGCCACCGATAGTGACTCTCACCAAGGCAGTGTCCACGCCGAAGTTTTGGCCGAAAATCACCATTTTCTGATTCACGCCGCCATCTTTTGGACTAAAGTCGCTCACGAGCACCTCTTTTGAGGGATCGAATGGGGTCATGTCTTCGCTGCTGTCTTCATCATTCTTGCATCCGACAGCGCAAAGCATCAGGAATACCAGCAAGATACCCGTGAGATATCCATACCTGGCCTGTAATTTAGGTTTTTCCATAGTTATTGTTCATTAATGATTGTTCAATTGATCGACCAGCACACGCATCCAGTGTCCGCCCACTACGCTACGCGCCTTGAAGCCCGTCATGGCAGCAGTCTTCGTATCATACCAGTCACTCGTCGGCACTCGGCTCTCTGTCTCGTTCATATAGTCGTAAAGAGGAGCGACAAATTTCAGGAAGGTCTTTTTATCCTTCGACATGGCAGCCGTCCACATCACCCAGTCGCTCTTGGTGTAGTCACGACGGATGTCAAGTGGCAAACCATACTTGTTTTGTTTGGTAAGGTAATATTTCACTTCGACGTCCATGGCATTATTGGGGAAGAGATTGGTGTTCCACAGTTTGTCCCAAATCATATTGTACTTCTGGCTCCAAGTGTCGGGACGGTCGAAAGCCAACCGATAATGGTCACCTTCCCGGGCATCCTTCTCCCACTTCACAGCCATCTCGCGGGCACGGTCCATATATTTGTCTGCCACACTGACCAGTCCTTTCATGCGTGCCATCTCAGCATATCCTGCCACGCCCATGATGGCCTTGACCGAAAGGTTGGCATTGTGTGCCCAGTGGCCTGCGAAGTCGTCTGTACACAACTGGTTGGAGGGATCCTGTCCGTTTTCGGAGAGATAGTTGGCCCATGTGGTGATGACTTCCCAGTACTTGTCCACATAATTGGTGTTGCCGTCTATCTTGCAAAGCATGGCAGCCAGCGTGAGCATATTGCCGGCCTCTTCCAATGGCATGTCACCCCCATAGACCTGATGGTTGGCCTTGGGATACTGTCCGAGGTCGTGTGCCGCAAACGGTTTTTGCCAGCGCCCAGTATAACTGTATTCGAAGATACTTGTCATCATGGCCTTCTGCAATTCTGGATTATAGACCAAGAAGAGCGGTGCCTCAGGATAAGTCAGGTCTACGGTGTTGACACATCCGTTGCTGTTGTTCTCCTTTGAGAAGAAGAGCAAGTTGCCCTCATCATCACGGAACAGTTTATGAGCTGCGATGCAATGACGATAGCAAGCCGACAGCAACTCAGCATACTGCTTGTTTCCTGCCTTGAATCCGTCGTCATAAATCGTTTTGTCCAACGCGCGGCAACGCTTCATGATACCCATGTATTCACGGTTCATGCGATTGAACATATCGAAAATGCTCACGCTGCCCTCGTGTGCCCAGTATCCTTTGTATCGCTTATAGAAATATTCGATGTCCCAAATCTCGTCATATCCGATCATAGCAAAAGACGCTGCCTGACTCACACGGCCGAAGTCATGACAATAGGCCAGTGCAGGAGCCTCATTGGGTTTCTGTGCCACCACTCGCTGTTGGCCTTGAGGCAACTTTCCTGTAGAAGAGAACGAGCTCTTCAGCTGGTCCATGTCGGTGATGGCCACGTTGCCATTGATGGCAGGCAGATAGAGATATCCCCAGTCGATGCAGATGCCGTCGCCTGTCTTGGCCAGGATGGGCTGCTCCACGGTCCCCGCCTTCAGGTATTTGGTGCCTCCATTTGTCTCTATCGTGCTCACATTGGCCTGTCCTGCCTTATTCACAGCGAGTAAAGGCGAGGTAGCCAGCAACAGTTGGGCATCGTGAGTTTTACCATCGGTGGCACGCACCTGATAAGAGATGTAATTGATTGGAGCCGACAAGAGATCATAGTCGTCAATAAGCATCGGTGCTGTGAACACGAGGTCCAGTTCCACGGGTCCACAAGTAAACGTATAATAGGTATTGGTAGCCAGCACGCTGATGCTTTTCTGTTGTGCTTGCTGCACATTGCCCACCTTTGATTTCATCATTTTGTAGAGTCCGAAATCGGTGTATGCGCCACCTGTCGTGTTGTGGCAATGTGAGGCTATCACATTCTTGCCCGGCTTCAAGAGTTTCTTCAGTTTGTCGTCCAATGGCAATCGGATGCCCTCACGCCATGTCTCGCCAGTGTCGGCCACCTTTGTGCCATTGACGAACAACTCGAAGACATCGTCGTGAGAATAAATAATCATCAGGTCTTCCTCCAGATCGGCAGCCGTCACATCAACGACACGGCGAACATAGAGGTCGCTGTTTTCCGCACGCCAATCAGTGCGTATAAAACTGAGGTCGGGCGAACCGAAGGCAGCTGTGCCTTCTTGCCATGACGCGTCATTGAAGTCAGGCTTCTGCCAACCGTCTTGCTGTTTGTCACGAGAGTAGCGAGCTTTCCATCCTCCCTCGTCAGCCATAGGAGCTATGGCACTGAACACATCACGGTCGACACCCATAAAGCAATATGTCACACCGTCGACTCGGAGCCATCCCTGTATCGGTTTCTCATCGTTGGTCCAATGGCGTGTGACGCCATCGTTCAGTTTGTCATACGGCGACCATATGGAAAAATAAGGGTCATTGACGACCAGTGGCACCGATGGTACACGGAGGTCTGTTGGCTGATAGGGGCTGAACAAGTCGGTAGTCTGTGCCTCAGCAACCAACGATCCAAAGAGCATTGCGCAAATCAATAATTTTGTTTTCATTACCATTATCATTTATTTAACATCATTTTCCATTAAAAATGTTATCCATCCAACAACTCTTTGTTACCTTCACTTCTAATACCTGATTTTTGAAGAAACCTTTTCTATCAAATAACTCAACTATTATCTTTTCGTTTGCAAAATAAATAAATAAGCAGTAGGAATAGGGAAAAAAACTCGTCAAAGAACAAAAAAATCAGATATTGTTTGTAACTTTGCTGATAGTTTGAAAAGAATGAACAATGAATGCTAAAATAATCATTGCATTTGGATGGGTGTGTATGCTTTTAATGAGTTGTCACACCGAAAGCAAGACAGACACTACAGGAATGGAAGTCGTCTTCGACGCTGGCTATTACCCCTATTGCATCCAATGGCAAGACCAGTACTACTATACCATGCAGGTGCCGTCGGCCGACAGCATCATCATTTATGCCACTGATGACCCAGCCCATTTATCCCAAAGCCGCCATCGTCTGGCTTTTCACGCCTCGGGGATGGAGCATATATGGTCGCCTGAACTGCACAGGGTTGGCAACAATTGGTATATCTACTTCGAAGCCGATGGCGGCAATACAGACAATCACCAGCTCTATGTCTTGGAAAATACTTCTGATGACCCCATGAAAGGAGCGTTCACGCTCAAAGGAGCCATCAAGACCAATGATGAATGGAACTTTGGATTGCACCCTACCAGCATTGTCGTTCACGGGCAGCAATATCTGCTATGGTCAGGTTGGCAACATCGCCGCTCCGAGACAGAGACCCAATGCATCTATATAGCCCGGATGGGCAATCCCTGGACGCTGGACTCTGAACGCGTGCTTCTCTCCCAGCCTGAGCTGGAATGGGAACGGCAGTGGATCAATCCCAACGGCGACCGTTCCAACTATCCCATCTTCGTCAACGAGAACCCGGAGGCATTTATCACTCCCAACAACAATTATGTTTGTGTATGCTATTCTGCCAGCGGCATCTGGACCATCTATCATGCCCTGGGCATGCTCTATGCCCGCACCGATGCCGACCTGCTTGCACCATCCTCATGGACAAAAGTGCAAGAGCCCCTGTTTGTCTCTGACGATATCGACCAGCTTTATGGCACTTCCAACATCTCATTGGTGCCTGCCCCCAACGGCAAGCAATACTTATTGCTTTACGAAGCCAACAGGAAGTTGGAAGACGGTTGGCACCGCAGCGTGCTGATGCAACCTATCCAATGGGACAAGAGCGGCCTTCCCGACTTCGGGAAGCCCGCTCTTCCATGATCTATTGTGCCGCATAGTCTTTCGGCAAACATCCGAACTGAGCCCGGAAACATTTGGCAAAATAACTGCTTGAGGTGAAGCCGACACGCTCCGCCACCTCACTGCTGCGACATCCCTCCTTGAGCAGACATGCCGCTTTGTTCATACGGGCAGTTTTCAGATAGTCGGTGGGTGTCATATCGGTGAGCGCCTTTATTTTGCGATAGAAGCTGCTTCGGCTCATATTCAGCTGTTCTGCCAGCGTATCAATGGAGAATTCCTCATCCTGCAAATTCTCCTCAACAGACTCTTGCAGGTGTTCTATGAACAAGAGGTCTTGCTGACTCAGTCCCAACGCCGTCTCTTTTCTGTCCTGAGGAGAAGCCATGAACCCATCGATGCTTTTCATGCGCTCATAGAACTGATGTCGCAGGCGCAGCAGGCTCTCTATCTGCAGATGGAGTTGACGAATGGAGAAAGGTTTTTCCAGATACAGATCAGCGCCACTCTCCATCCCCTCCACTTTGGCTTCTACAGAGACTTTTGCCGTGAGCAAGATGACAGGCAGATGAGAGGTGGCAATGTCCTGCTTGAGCCGGCGGCACAACTCATTGCCGTCCATGCGTGGCATCATCACGTCGCTGACGATCACGTCCACCTCCTGATACTTCAGCATATCGAGTGCTTCCTGCCCATCATGCGCCTTGACCACCTTGTACCATTTGCGCAAGGCATCAGCGGTCGCCTTCAGGAGTTCCTCGTTATCCTCAACCAGAAGAATGCGGAACGTCGGAGTTGTGCCAGTACTCTCTTCTACAGGGGTCTCCGTCTCTGGCGTAGCTATGATCGCTGGCTCTGCCTCTTCCGATATCTCTCCAGAGATAGGAACGGTGAGGACGAAACACGACCCTCTGCCTGGTGCGTCAGTATACACCAGATCACCCTCGTGAGCCTTTGCCAGCATCTTGGCATAGGCCAGTCCAAGACCTGTACCCAATGTGGCTGCCACGCTGTCCTTGCCGATTTGATAGTAGCGGTCGAATATTTTCTCACGCTCTTCTGCTGGTACACCCGGTCCATCATCAATCACCGAAATGCGGGCCATATCGTCTGTTTGCTCCAAGCGCACAATAATCTCCTCTTGAGCATATTTCAAGGCATTCCCCACCAGATTCATCATCACCTTCATCATCTTGTCGTCATCTATGGAGAGGACCACAGGCTCTGGTGGTATTTGAAGCTGGAGTTGCTTGCCCTGCACCTCAACAGCATTGTTGAACTGGTCGTAAATCTGATGCAGCATGGCTCCCATATCGGTTTTACGGCGTTTCAACGAAATACCCCCATTTTCCTGTTTCTGGAAATCGAGCAACTGGTTGGTGATACCCAGCAGGTAATTCATATTGCGACGGATGGAAGTGAGGTGTCTGCGCAGTGGAGAATCCTCATTTTTGTCTTTCACCTCATCATTGATGGCCTCCAACGGCAAGCTCATGAGTGTCAGCGGTGTGCGGATCTCATGCACCAGATCAATAAAGAAACGTATTTTAGACTGGAAAGTCTCCTTCTCCTGCTGTTGTTTGAAAGCTTGCATCTGACGCTGATAACGCCGCTTCAAGCGGTATTGTATCAGATAGTAAGCCCCCACAAGGAGAGCCAATGAAGCCAACACATATATCATATATGCGAGTGTCGTGCGATACCACGGTGCCAAGACGGTGATACGCAGGCGGGCTGTCTCTTCTTCATCCGTCTGTCCCACACTGCGCAACAAGAACACATAATCGCCGGGGGGCAGATTGGCATAAGTGGCCTCAGGAGTGGTAGTTCCTTGCACCCATGAGTTGTCAAACCCCTGCAACATATACTCATATTTGGCTTCAGGCATCCCATTGTAGTGTGTCGAGAGGAAATGGAGCGTGAAACTATTGTCTGCATAAGGAAGTTCGATAGCCTCACGCGTATAAAGAGGCACATCAAGCCCCAGACGCACCAATTCGGCATGACTGTCGGAAGCGTATGGCAGAGAGAGTTCTGATATGTATATACGTCTAAGGTTGACGAGGGGTGTCATTTCATTGGTCTTGAGCTTGAAGATTCCACCATTGCCCCCAAACAAGACGAAGCCATAACCATGTGTACATGATGATCTTTGCAACTGGTAGAAATTGGCAGCCTGGCTGAAACCATAGACCTGCATATTGTTGACATCACGAGAAGAGCCGATGCGGATGATACCTGCAGATGTGCCCAGCCAAAGCCCCTTTTGGTCATCTTCCTCAATAAAACTGACCACCTGATTGTGCAACAACGTGCCTTCCGTGTCAAAACGCACGAAATCCTCCTTCTTTGTGTCATAGAGATACAGGCCACCGCCATTAGTCGCAGCCCACAGCCCACCTTGGCTGTCGCCATACATGACGGTCACGGTCTGCCGTCCGATTGTCTGGGATTTGAAAGCATCGAAAGTACTATTGGCATCCCGTTTGATAAACAAGCCCTTGTTGCTCGACGAAGCCCACAGCCATCCGTTGGCAGCTTCCTGCATACAGACAAACGATGACATGGCACTGATGCTGGCATAACCATAAAAATGCTCGTTTTCGCGGTCATATCTGGACAGTCCCCATGAAGTGAGCACATAGATATCACCGCTGCGGGTTCTGCAGATACTGTTCACCTCATTGCTTGGTATCGTGTATGGCTGGCTGTTTGAGAACGTGTGACTGACCAATCCTCCTGTTTTGGTGTTGAGAATAAACAGGCCATTATGCCGTGTACCTATCCACAAGTCATCATTGTCGAGCATGAGAGCAGTCACCTCATAAGGTATCTTCAAAGGAGCATAAGGCGTAATCGTCATTTTTTCGTAATCGGCACAATAGAGGCCATTATCGGTGCCCAGCCACACTAGCCCCTGTGGATTTCGGCACATGGCGCGTACGAAAATAGGCTCTGACATCCTGACGGTAGAAGGCAGGGGTATGAACTCTATTCCTGACTGGAGCATGGCGATGGTATTCAGCCCTCCAGCTCGTGTCAGGACCAACAAGGTGCTGTCAGTATCCCACATCAGCGTGTTCACCAAATTGTCTGACAAGCTGTTGCCACTGCCCGACTGTCCGAAGTGCTCCAGATGCGAGTCAGAGGGAGCATACCGGTATACCCCATTGTCGCAGCCGAAAAACAACTGTCCTTTGGCATCGGCTATCAAGTCATGAATGGCACCCATCTCAGGAGAGTCCATGACGAGCTCCGTCGTTCGTTTATCTTTGTTGAGTCGCATGAGCCGGGTATTATTTGCCAACCATAACTCTCCCCCAGCCTCAGTAATGCTGATGCGGTCTTTGTCGAATTGGCTTTCCTGCACCTCATAGCTGTTCACGAACTGTCCATCAGCCCTGAACACCACCAGTTTGCCCGTCAGTGTGACAGCATAGACCAGACCGTCGGCTCCAATAATCATATCACTATAGAAACTTCCATGACGGCTGTTCTGTGTGAGTTCGTCAGTTTTAGGATTATAGTTGAAGATACCCTGTCCATATGTCAATATCCAGATCAACTCATTATCGGATTCCATCATCTTGGTCACAGCCGATGAAATGATCACCCCATACCGGGTTTTCTTTGAAAAACGAGTGAAACGGTTCTGCCGGCGGTTGAACACATAAAGCCCTTCCGACCCTCCCAACCAGATATCGCCCTTGTGCTCATAGAGAGATATGACCGTATTGGTCTCATCAGGACTTTCCGATGCCGCCATGTCACGAAAGACACGAATACGCGAGCCATCAAAAAAGTTGAGTCCATTCTCTGTTCCCACCCAAAGGAAGCCATAACTATCCCTCAAAGCACAAAGTGCTGAGTTGTCCGACAGTCCCTCGCTGGTGGTATATCTCTCGGAAACGATTGCCATTTGTGCATGCAGCGGCAAGCATGTGGCCATGAACAATGCCAGTTGTAAAAGGATTTTTCGCATGGGTATATGAGGAGTTCAGGAGTTCAGGAGTTGAGAAGTTCAGAAGTTGAGGAGTTCAGAAGTTGAGGAGTTGAGGAGTTCAGACATTACCTTTTATTAATTACTATTCTTATCTGTTCCATCAGCAGCCTACGATATATTTGCTTCCAGGAAGCAGAGACAGCAGACGCGTGGTGACAGCAGCACCTATAAAAGTGAGCAATGCAATCACTGGTATTGCCAGCCAGACAGGCAGCGCGGGGTTGGCCACATCGCCGCCAATGACCCATGGTGCTATCAGGCTCAAGAAGAACATGTGCATCAGGTACATGCCATATGACATGCGCGACAGTCTGTCGATCCAAGCAGGAGCTTTGGGGGCCTGTATACAGGTAAAGACCAGGAACAACCCGAATGTGGCCAAGAGGACGTTGGGCGTACAGAACTCCCACGACCATTCCAGCATCGGTGTCTCGATGAGCACACCAGGCTGCCCTTTCCACCAGAAGCTCCATGCTGAGAATGCAGCCCCTATGAGGAAGCAAACGATGCCGATAGTCAGCCTGCGATTACGATCCCATTTGATATGTACACGTATGTAATGAGCCAACACCAAATAGCCCAGGTATCCGGAGCAATACCACAACATTCCAAACTGGTTCCAGAAGCATTCGCCCCACAGCTCTGGTTGTACAAACCGATGGAGCCAGGGCATGAGCGTGCTGAATGCAAAAATGCCGATAAAGATACGCTCATCGCGCGCAGAAGCCTGTTGGAGCCAAGGAGAGACCACAGGGATGATCAAATAAAGACTGATGAGTGGATACATGAACCAAAGATGTCCTCCCATTGACGGGAAATTGAACGGAAGCGCCTTCAAATCGGCCATCGACTGCTCCCATGTCATACCACCCCAGAGCAGAGGCAAGAATGTATAGAGCAACAAGAAACAAACGAGAGGAGGTAGGATACGCATGAAGCGTTTGCGATAGAAGCCCACCATGGTTTGCCCCTGCCGCATGGGCACCAAAAGAAAGGCTGACACAATCATGAACAAGGGCACAGAGACACGGCCCAGCGCGCCGTCATAGAAGGATACCCAGAAACGATTTTGCTCGTTGGCCAACATTGACATATTGCCAGCCAGTCCTGAGGGATCAGCCCCATAAAAATTCTCACTTGCGTGTACGAGCATCACCATCAGGCAAGCCACCACGCGGATGTAATCGATGAAGACTATTCGTTTGTTTGTTTCCATGGTGTAAAGATAGGTATTTTTCTTATAATACGCCCCATATGAAAAAGAAAAAAAACGGTTTTTCCCTTTTCCACAGACCGTTTTACCTGCTTTTTTCGTTTTTTGAACTCTGAGTTTTGTTGTTCTTCCGTGAGTACGAGTAATTTTGTGGCATCAAACTATTTTCATATGTTGAAGCGAAAAACATGGATTCTGATAGGACTGATCGGTATCATTCATCTGTCAAATGCACAGACGACTACTGTCAGTCTTTTGGAGACGAAGGAAAAAGGTCCTTGGTCCTGTGTTTACTATTTTCTCAACAACAATGAGGAGCTTGCAAGGGTAGAGCCCAAGGACTGGGCAGGCCGCTGTGTTGATGAGAGCGACTGGATATACGGATGGGGACCTTTGAGCAACTCCTATGATCCCTTCCGGGTCAGTATCTGGGCCAGCGAAGTGCAGCCATTGCTTCTACGCCGCCATTTCACACTGACCGCCGAAGACATGGCAGCCCTGGCACAAAGCACAGTGACACTGACTTGCAGTTACGACGAGAATCCCCATTTCTACCTGAATGGCAAATCACTATGGAGTCTCACAGGATGGAATGACAATGACTATGTGTCGCGTACGTTCACCCCACGCCACAAAGCATTGCTGCATGAGGGCGACAACATACTGGCTGTATCTCTGACACAAGGAGCAGGAGGTGGGCACATCGATTTTGGCCTGACCATCACTCGCCCTGAGAATACAGATGGAATGGAGACGCTCCTACCAGACGAAACGAAAAACGAATCTGTATACAATCTCTGTGGCATGGCAGTGTCACACCCGACGCTACCAGGTATATATATTAAGGAAGGAAAGACCATCATACTCAGTAGACCATAATCCTTAACAGAACTTCATACTCAATAGAACATAAGAGAAGATGAAACATACAATCACACGATGGACATTAGTTCTTTTTAGCGCAATAGCAGGTAACGCCCTGGCACAAACCTCTGATATGGCTGTCGTTGAGCGCCCAGCACAGAATGTCACCAACGGTTTCCGTGCGCCTTTGCATGGTGGATGTCTGAGAAAACTCCCTGTCGGACAGGTGCAACCACGCGGTTGGCTACGTGAGATACTCACCCGTCAGCGCGACGGGCTCTGTGGTCAGTTGGGCACCGTCAGTGCGTGGCTTGACAAACACAACAACCAATGGCTCAGCGACCAGGGCGATCACGGATGGGAGGAAGTGCCCTACTGGCTGCGCGGCTATTCATCACTCGCCTATATACTCGATGACGAGACCATGAAACAAGAAGCACAAATCTGGTTTGACGCCGTGCTGAAAAATGTCAAGCCTAATGGACTCTTAGGCCCCGATGCCATGGACGGCAACACACAGAATCCAGAACTATGGGCCAAGATGCCCATGCTCTGGGCGCTGCAGACCTACTATGAGCACAGTGGCGACCAACGTGTGCTCACAGCCATGACCCAATATTTCAAATGGGAACTCACGATCCCTGACGAGCATTTCCTCAAAGGTCTGTGGCAGGAAAAGCGTGGTGGCGACAATGAATGGAGCGTCATCTGGCTTTACAATCATACAGGCGATGAGAGCATACTCCCTCTTATCGACAAGCTGCACCGTTGTGGTGTCAACTGGACGATGAAAGACGACCTGCCCAACTGGCATGGTGTGAACGTAGCCCAAGGATTTCGTGAGCCCGCCACCTATTATGTTTATCAAGGTGATGAAGCTATGCTCCGTGCCGCTTACGACAACCACCTGACCATGCGTCAACGCTACGGACAGGTGCCTGGCGGCATGTATGGAGCTGACGAGAATGCCCGTCAAGGCTATTTTGACCCACGTCAGGGAGCAGAGACCTGTGCGGTAGTGGAACAAATGGCAAGCGACGAAATCATGATGAGCATTACCGGCGACCCCTTCTGGGCAGACCATTGCGAAGAGGTGGCCTTCAACACCCTGCCCGCCGCCCTGACAACAGACATGCGCGCCCTCCGCTATATCACCTCGCCCAATATGGCCATCAGCGATGGCAAGAATCATGCTCCCAGTATCGACAACAGTCTGCGTGGCATGCTCTCCATGAGTCCTTTCAGCAGCCGCTGTTGCCAGCACAACCATGGAATGGGTTGGCCCTATTTCACTGAACATCTCGTCATGTCGACCACCGATGGCGGTCTCTGCACGATGCTTTATGCCGCCAGCGAGACAACGACACAGGTGGCAGAGGGTCAAAATGTCAAACTCACCATTGACACCCATTACCCCTTCGAGGAAGAGATACGGATAAAGGTATCGACCGACAAACCCGTCCGCTTTCCACTCTATCTGCGTATACCATCATGGTGCGAGCATCCCGCTGTATCTGTCGATGGTATCCCCTTTGAAGGGCAATTGTCATCAGGCAAGTATCTCTATATCCAACGCGAATGGCAAGAAGGTGATGAAGTGACGCTCTCGCTGCCCATGACGATCTCCACCCATGAGTGGACCCAGAACAAAGGCAGTGTGAGTGTCAACTACGGTCCTCTCACCCTCTCACTTCGCATTGAAGAACGCTACAACCAGCGCGACAGCAGTGACCCGGAAATCGTGCAAGACGACTCACACTGGCAAGAGAGCGTGGACAAAAGCCTCTGGCCTGCCTACGAGATCTTTGCCGAAACCCCATGGAATTATTCCCTGATGGTCGATGACCAAAACATGCCCATTGACCTCACCGTCAAGCGTCAACCCTGGCCCGCCAACGACTATCCCTTCTCTTTGGAGACCGTGCCACTGGAGTTTTCTGTCAAAGGAAGGAAGATACCCACCTGGGGATTTGACCAGACTGGGATGACCGATGTCTTGCCTACACGCTTCGCCCCCCGTTCAGAAGAAGAGGAAACCATCCGTCTGGTGCCGATGGGAGCCGCTCGTCTGCGCCTATCCGCCTTCCCAAAAGCCGATGTAAACACCGGTATTGACCCTGATTGTGAGGATTGAATCATTTTTATCCTTTTCTGAATAGTTATTATCCAACCATACCAATAATAAGTACTACCTTTACACCAGAAAATTTCAATATTAACCAATCACTCTATTTTATGAAAAAATTGTTACTATTTTTTGCATGTCTGTTCATCGGCAACATGGCCTTTGCACAGAGTAGCATCGTACCGACGGTCATCGACAACCTGTCGAACTACACAGGTTCAGACCCCTATGTGCTGAACAAGGCCGACGGAAAGGTGTATGTACTGAACAACCTTGGCGAATATGAGCGTTATGGCGTCTATGTGAACGTCAGTGACCTCAAAATAGCCAAACCCGTCCAGCAGAAGGCCATCGAGTACATCGAGACCCGTCTTGGCACCTCTACAGGTTTCATCAACACTGGTTACATCCACAAATCATCCACACGTGTGGTGGCAGATGTGGAAATCACCCAAAACGCCGCCCAGAACTGGGAGGCCATCTTTGGTGCCCGCAATGGCAACTGGGAGCGCAATGCTTTCGTCGTGTTCAGCCGTTCCGACAAAGAAGGAGCTGGAGACAAGGGATGTTTCAGCCGCACCTTCGAGGGTGGCGGACGCTATGAGCAACCAGGTACAGAAGAGATACCCATGAACACCCGCATCACTGTCGCCGCTGAAGGCAGAACCGTCACCTTCACCCGTCAGGGAGAGCCACAACCCGCTGCCAGCATCACAGCAGGCAATGATGACGAAGTGGCCGACGATGGCGTCAACACCATGTTTATTTTTGACCTGAACACTGACGGCCCAGACGGCAAGCGTCGTGACAACTCCCGTTGCTACATGAAACTCTACAGTTTCAAAATCTACGAGGATGGCGCTTTGGTATGCGACTTTGTGCCCGTGGTCACCGACATGGGAGAAGCAGGCGTGCTCAACCAGCTGACAGGTGAGGTAAAAGTGGCAGAAGACGGCCAAGTATTCCTTAGCCCCGATGGTGAGGAGATTGCCAACAGTGGAAAAGGTGTGACCGTCTATGAAGGCAAACTGGTTTTCAACACCACCGACCAGAACCTTTATAAATATACGAATGGCGCCTTCCAACTGGTAGGTCCGCGTACGTTCATTCCCGCAGAGACCCGTGAGGGATTTGTTGACTACCGCAACCTGAACAACTGGGAGACCAACAACGACCACACTGTGGTCTATGAAGGCAAGATCAGCTATGACGAGGCCACTGGCATGAATGAGATCAACAACTATGAAGGCATTGGCGGCTTCGAGCCACTGATGGTCAAGTTGCCCACCGTTCCCGGTGAGACCTACAACTTCACTTACAAGTTTACCAGCAGCCCCTACAACTCATGGCATAATGTAGAGATGCGTACCTACATCGCCAATTTCTATGACCTGTGGACCAGTCATTCTGGAATTGACGTAGGCGGTGATATCCTTGCCACCTATACCATCCCATTTGCAGGCACACCAGAAGAGACAACCGTCAACCTGGAATTCACAGCCGAGCAAGACAGTGAGACACTGGTTTATCAGTTTGGCGATGTCAACGACGGAGCCCTGGGCTTCTGGTTCCATTTCAGCGGTCTGCAGCTGCAGAAACTGGAATATCCTGAGACCTACCCCGTCATCAACATCTACAAGCCACAGTTGGCAGCCCTTATCCCAGAGGTAGAGGCCTTCACCGTTAACACCACCGCAGCACTCCAGGCTGCTCTTGATGAAGCACTCAACGCAGCCAAAGCCGCCCTCAATGGCGACGATATGGAAGCACAACGTCAGGCTCTTGAAAATCTGCAGAGAGCATTTGACAATGTGAAGTCCATCAACAGCAACGACTTTGACGCCCTGCAAAAGACCATCGCTTTGGCAAAAGAAGAAGGTATCAACACAGCCGACGCTGAGGAGTTCTTCCAGTCAGGTACCACCCAAGGCCAACTCTACGACCAGCTCAAGGCCCTGCGCTATGCCCGCAAGAACTTCCACGCAGAGCGTCAGCCCGACGTGTTCGCAGGCAATGATGTCAAAGCAGGTGAATTCTACCTCTATAACGTAGGTCAGCAGCGCTTCCTCACTGGCGGTTCCGACTGGGGTGCACACGCAGCCCTCGGCATGCCTGGCACTCTCCTCACCCTGGAGAACATCGATACTCCTGAAGAGCCTACAGAGGGTGAAGAGGAGCAAACCAACCGTCCCGATCCTGCAACCGACTTCCACATCAATACCGGTTTGCGCAACGGCGGTCCAGATGACAACCCCAGCCAGTATCTTGGCTACCGTGGCTACATGGACTCCTCCAAGGCAGGTGCATGGCGCTTCGTGAAACTCGAAAACGGCAACTACAACATCTTCCAGGCTGACTATCCCGATGCCTTCGTCGTGTTCAATCCCGACTGCAGCGTTGACGGCGGAAACGGCGACCATACCACCGTATGCACCGAGCAGCGTGGCGACATCGAGTCCTATAACCTTGACGCCCAGTGGAAACTGGTCACCAGAGCCGACCGTGACGCCCTTCTCGAGAAGGCCGCAAAGGACGCTCCTGTCGACGCCAGCTACTACATCGTGAACCCCGGTTTCAACCAGCGCGCAGAAGTGGAGCCAGCATGGCAAATCTTCAACGGCAGTGTATGGGGACGCGGTGGCAACCATCCTGACTTCGCACTCGAGTCATGGAACTCCAACGACTGCTCCTTCTCTACCAGTGTCACTGGTCTCAAAGCCGGTTACTATCTCCTCACTGTCCAGGGATTCTATCGTGACGGTCATCACGGAGATCAGGCACGCCTCATCACTGAAGAAGGTCTTGAGCCAGCACAGAACGCCTACGTCTATAGCGGCATGTATGACATCCTGCTTCCCAATATCACCGCTGAGGTGAACAAGGCTCCTGGCCTTGGCAACAACACCAGCGTGGGAGAATATCCCGATGGCATCGACCAGGCTGTACAGTTCTTCCAACTCGGTCTGTATCAAGTACAACTTCTGGTTGACGTCAATGCCAGTGGCATTCTCGACATCGGTGTAGCAAAGGACGAAAAAGGCCATGAAGGCGACTGGGTAGTTGTCGACAACTTCCGCCTGAAATACTATGGCACAGAGAAGCCCGACCTTACTGGTATAGAAAATGTGGTGACAACGACTGTCAACAACGGAAAGATTTACAACCTGCAAGGTATGGAGGTGAAGGATGCTACGAAACGAGGCATCTATATCCGCGACGGCAAGAAATTCGTGGTGAAGTAACAGGCTTCATGGATTGATAAAAAAGAGAGTGAGCAAATGGTGGGTTTGCTCACTTTCTTTTTCTGCTTATGGGATGGGTGGCTATGATATAGCCACATACAGAACGAGGGGGCCACAGGCAGGACAAAGGGTGGAGAGAGCCACATGCAGGACAGGGGGCGGAGAGAGCCACAGGCAGGACAGAGGGTGGAGAGAGCCACATACAGAACAGACGGGGCTGCCGAGGGGCATCAGCTGGAGGTGGTATCTTTTGCTGACTTCATGTAGTCTGCTGGGCGGATGCCGAACTGCTTATGGAAACATTTTGAGAAATAGGATGGATTGGAGAAACCCACCATATAACTCACTTCACTCACCGTGTGATCTCCCTCAAGAAGCAATTGTGCGGAACGCTTCAGTCGCACTATCATGATCATCTCGTTGGGGGTGACATCCGCTAGCGTCTTGATTTTGGCAAAAAGACCACTTCGGCTGATATTCAACTTATCAGCGAGGAAATTGACATTCAATTCCGAGTTGGAGAAGTTTTCCTCGATGATTTTGTTCATTTTCACCAAGAATGCGTTGTCGGTCGGGTTGTGTGCAATTTCTGTGACCGGTTCAAGGGGCTGTGACGAGAATTTCTTCATCAGATGTTGACGCATCTGAAGCATGTTGCGGATACATGCTTCCAGATACTCCATCGAGAACGGTTTTTCGATATAAATGTCAGCGCCCACATCCATCCCCTTGACCTTTGACTCGTCGTCGGCCTTGGCAGTGAGCATCACAAATGGAATGTGGCTCGTCAGAGGGTCACGACGCACACGACGGCACAATTCGGCACCGTCCATACGAGGCATCATCCAGTCGGAGATGATGATGCCCACTTTTTGTTTGGACAGGATATCGAGCGCTTCTACCCCATCGTGAGCCGTAAGGACATCATACTTTTGCTTGAAGTTGCTTTCCAGGAAATGGATCATGTCTTCCGAATCATCAATGATGAGGATGGTGATGTCATGGCCAGCGGGAACGGCGGTGCTAGGTGTGTCATGAGCAACTGGAGCCACCACGTCTGAGGTGTCAGAGACTGTCTCTGTGACCTCTTGTGTGACAGGCAAGACGACGGTGAAGGTGGAACCTTTTCCTATCTCAGAATCCACATTGATAGAGCCATGGTGCTGTTCGACAATGTTCTTCACGATATTCAGACCGATGCCAGTGCCCGGTTTGTTGCCTTCTGCCTGAAAGAACGGATCGAAAATCTGCTTCAAGTCTTTCTGGTGGATACCTATGCCATTGTCGCTGACGATGATACGGAACTGCTCGCCAGAAGGCTCTTCCACACAGCGCAGTGAGACCTCGTCTTTGGTGTATTTGATGGCATTGGTGAGCAGATTGCTGACCACTTTGGTCAGAGCCTCACAGTCGACGATGGCCGTGAAATGTGGGGCGGGGTAATCCACATTGAACCGTTTGCCACTTTGCTCAATGGTAGGCGCAAACCTCACCACCACATCTTCTATCAATTGGTGGATGTTCTGAGGAGCGAAATGCATCAGCAGACTTTGCTGTTCGATTTTGCGGAAGTCGAGCAACTGATTGACAAGTTCGAGCAAACGGTGTGAATTGCGGTTGATGACCCTCATGTCTTCCGAGACATCGCCCCGCTTCATGATTTTCTCCAAAGGTCCGATGATGAGCGAAACAGGCGTACGTATCTCATGCGCTATCATCGTGAAGAATCTCAGACGCGCGTCGCGCACCTCCTGCTCTTTCTTTTGGCTGAGACGTTGCATCTCCAGTTGATGGCGGTGCTTCTCACGCTTCAGACGCAGATGCACATAATACCATATGGCGCCCCCTATGAGCAACAAATAGAGCAGCTTGGCCCACCAACTCCACCAAAGAGGGGGATGCACCACGATGCGCAGTGTCGCCTCATGCTCCGACCAAATGCCGTCGTTGTTGGTAGCCTTGACCCTAAAAGTATAGGTGCCGGCAGGGAGATTGGTATAGGTGGCCTGTGTCTGGTTGCCCACGTAGTTCCACTCATGGTCGAAGCCATCGAGCATATAGGCATACTGGTTTTTCTCTGGCGAGCAATAGCTCAGCGATGCAAACGATATAGTGATCATTCGTGCATCGGTGTATCTGAGACTCAACTCATGCAAGTCAGAGAAGTTGAGGGGTGAGCCATCATCCGCTTGCTCCTCATGATTCATGATGCGGAGCGAGGTGATATAAACTGGTGGAGAAGTTTTGTTGGCGTTGATCAACTGTGGATAAAACGCGTTGAAGCCATTCGTTGCTCCAAAATAGATACGTCCATCGCTGGCCTTTAAGACACTGTTGGTCTGAAACTGATTGCCCACCAGTCCGTCGTGAATGGTGAAATGCTGCACCCCTTCTCCAGGTACATATTTCACCACCCCTTTGTCTGTGGCAAGCCACAACGCCCCGTTCGACTCAACGATGCTCTGTATATTCTGGTTGGGCACGTCAAGATGGAGACGCACGAAACGGTCATGCTCACGATCGTAGGTACAGAGACCACCAAATGTGCCAATCCACAGTTTGCCACCTTCGTCCAGGTAAGCACAGTTGACTTGGTTGTCGCACAGCGAATGGTTGTCCTTGGCATGATATTGATAATTCTTCAGCTTGAGCGTCTTGCGGTCCAGATGGAAAAGGCCTTCGCCCTGTGTGCAGAACCAGAGGTTTCCATCCTTGTCTTCATCGATATCGATAGTGATAGCATTGGTCTTCCCGATCCGCTCAATCTTGTCTTTTGCAGGCTGATAGCGACTGATGCCCGTCATCGTGGTCACCCATGTCTCGCCATGAGAGTCATGGAGTATGGCGTACGAACTGTTGTCATCGAGTCCACTATCGTTGTCCGATCTAGTAAACTGTCGCAGACTGCCTGTCGAGATATTGAGCACATAGACGCCATCTGTATAGGTACCTATCCAGAGGTTGTCGCCCTTGACGGCCAAGGCGTGGATATTGCGCCAGCGCAGTCTATCTTGGTGAGGATACGATATGAAAGAGTGACTGGAGGGCGAGTAACACATCAGACCACCATCGTCGCTGGCCACCCAAATATGGCCATTTTTGTCCTCGCAAAATCTGGAAATCACATTGCCTGTCAAACCATCGCCCATGGTGTAGCCGTCAAAGCGCATACCCAGCGGTGAGAGATAGTTGACGCCTCCATAAAATGTGCCAATCCAAAGTCCTCCCTCTTTGTCGCCGACTATGGAATAAACAAAGCGGTCGGTCAACTTGTTGGGTGGTATATGCAATTGGTCAGAAAGGCGATACCATTTTTTTGTCTGAGGATTGAGGCAGATGAGTCCATCGTCGCAACCGATACAGATGCAACTGTCGGAGCGTTCATAAAGCGTATGGATATGAGTCCCCACATTGGTCTCTGAGGGGTTCAGTATCTGCTCCAATCGACCGTCGTTGTGCATCAGCAACAGCCCCTGCTCCCAACTACCAAGCCACATTTGTCCGTCGTGTGTCTGCAACATCCGAAGGGAGTTGTAGCTGGTGGGGAAATCGAGTGCGAAAGGCTCAAACCGGTCATGAAGCCTATTGAGTTTCTGTACCGTAGGCTCATCCCTATTGGTCACGGTCCAAATCTGATTGCCATTGTCGATGAACACTTGAGACACGTCACCGCCAGACGACTTGAAGTCGTACTGTTTCTCACCACAGAAGACGCCCTGACCATTGGTGGACAACCATAGCCTCCCCTCTTTGTCCTTGGCCATACTCGTCACCGTGGTATGGACATCTATGGGTTGTTTCACAAATTTCGCATGCTCGAAAGGCAAAAGAAAGACACCACGCTCAGTGCCAACGTAGATGCCGTCGTTGGCTGCCAACAAAGAGGTCACATACTGGTTACCGCCCAAATCGGGAATACGGAACGTGAGCACACGGACGCCATCGTAACGACACAATCCATTGTCTGTGCCCAGCCACATAAATCCATATTTGTCCTGGACGATGTTCCGCACGGCATTGGCCGCCAATCCATCGTTCATCGTCAGGTTTTGGTAGCGGTAGTCATCCCGAGCTGCTGCTGACAAGAACAGGAGCAGGCACAGTGACACTATCAGCATGAGACCTTTTCGCATTTCTTACTCCAATTTTAAGTACCAATTGTCTGTCGAAGACAGTTTCTGGAACAGAGCATTGTCGAGCGTGCCATTGCGACGAGCCACATGCCCTGCCAGGAAAGAGGGATCGTTGCGACGGAGGGCGATGCGCATGAGGTCATAGTAGCGATGCCCCTCAAATGCAAACTCCAGCGCGGCTTCATCGAGAATGAGATTCTCTACCATGACAGTTTGATATTGCAGTCGCTGAGCGTCATCGAGTTTTTCGTCGTCAGGAAGGACATAGGATGTATTGGCATTGGAGTAGCCACAGCCACGGGAATGGATTCCCATTGTGTTTTCATTGCTTCCTCCTGCTGTCGTCTCCAATACATAGATATTGTCGGGGAAATCAAAAGTTCTCAACCAAGCCTCGTCAGAGGGATAGTAAGGTATCACCTCACTTTCGATGACACTGTTGTTCACACCACTTTTCAGAATCTGGAAGGCAAAGCGTGGGAAACCAGCCCGATTGAGAGCCTCTGCCATGCGCAGATAGACCATGGAGCGGCGGTAGAGATGCACGTTGCGGGTGGCGTATTTTCTATTAGTCACATAGTTGGTGACACGTTTTCCATTGAGCATCATATTGACGTTGGTCTGGCTGAACGACGCCTGGAGACGGAGGTCACCGGAAAGGTGATTTTCCAGACCGTCGGGCGAGAACACATACTCCCCACCTGAGGTGTAGTGACAGTAGCGCTGGGCAGCAGACAACTGATAGAGCTGTTGGGATGGGAGTATCGACTCTTTGAATTCGTTGCGCTCATTGGTGTTGAAAAGGTCGCGCAGTTCACTATAGTTGCCTTCTGACGGGATGGAGTCACCTGGAATCATGGTGATGAGTTCAGAATTGATGGAATAGGTCTCATTGTCGAAAGACATCATCGACCAACTGTCGGCTGTTGACATCCAGTGAGAATCGTTGGCCAAAAACCTTACGGCATTGATACTGATGGGATAGGAAGAATTTCGTCCGTTTCTCTGACTGATGTACTTGTAGTAGTTCTCAGCCGCCTCACGATAATGTCCCGCCCAGAGGTTGAGGTCGCCAAGCAGCACATAGATGGGGAAATAGAACAGTTTGGAATCGGTGTTGCGTATGGTGCCATAGCCAGGATGTTCAATCTCAGCATATGGAGCAAGGTCGGTGATAAAGTATTGACAGATGTCATCTATGCCATAGAGGGGGAACGACTGTTCGGACTGTTCCATACTGACGATAGGCTCAGTGACCAGAGGCACACGTCCGTACACCAATGCCAGCTGCAGATATGTCCATGCCCGATACGCTTTCACGGCGGCATATTCTTTCATGAAAATCGTCTCATTGCGATTGTTCCTCAGGGCTGTATCTGCCTTGGCAATGAAATAGTTGCAATTGTTGATGATGGCATAATAGTCGGTCGGATCATGATACTTGTTGTCGGCACCGATAGTGAACAACGACACGTCACGCAGGTCAGCGTCAGCATTGGGGGTGACCGTCACGAGGTCGCCGCGCAACTCACCGAGCAGGATGGTGCGGTCGGCGATGGTCTGCATTTTGTTCATAATACCTACTACGGACCAAAGCGTGTCGGCGTCGCTGTTGAGGAACTCTTTGTCGGAGTAGGTCACGATGTCGGAGTCATCGTACAGAAAGTCTTTACATGCAATGGTCATTGACAAATTGCAAATGACAAAAGAAAGACCTATCAGCTTGGTGGCCAGTACTTTCTTCTTTCCGTTGGATATCTTGTTCATCATAATGGTATTTATTCTTACTTAGTTCGAAACCCGCTACAGATTGATTTTTATTCCAGCCACCAGAGAACGGCTCTGAGAGAGGCGTCCCAAGTCGATACCTTGGCCGATGACACTGCCAGACAAGGCAAACTCAGGATCAGTGCCCAGATACTTGGTAAGGGTGAAGAGATTATTGGCCTGCACCCAGAATTGCAGTCCCTGGAGGAACGTAGAGGTGATGGGCAATGAGTATGACAGGGTGATGGTCTTGAGTCTGAGATAAGACCCATCGTCTATCCATCGATCGCTGAAACGAGCGTTGCCCATGGGGTCCTGAAATGCGACACGGGGAATGTCGGTATGCTGTCCTTCGTTCTGCCAGCGACGTGTCATCGCCGTGGTTTGGTTCATGAAGCGCGAGCCACTCTCAAACTGCTGTCGCATATAGTTGTAGACATCGTTACCAACCGAGTAGTTGAAGTGTACGTCGAGCCTCAGGCGCTGATAGTTGAACGAGGTGAAGATATTGCCATAGAAGTCGGGGTTGGGGTCGCCAATGACGGTACGGTCGGCCTCGGTGATCTGATGGTCGCCATCGAGGTCTGCAAACTGCATATCACCGGCCTGGAAATAATGATGGGTGATCCCATCAGCCCCCAGGATGGAGAGGCCGGCACTTGCCGCATCTTCAGAAGTGGCGAAAACCCCTACTGTCTTATAACCATAGAAAAGATTGGCAGGCTGGCCCACCTCTGTGCGAATGGTAGCGCCATAGACGGTGTAGTCGATATGTGGTGTGCCGTCAGCCAGCCGTGTGACCTCATTCTTGTAATGCCCCAGACTGGCGCCCAACTCCCACTGGAAGTTTTTCGTTGCGATGACTTTGGCTACGGCACTGACATCAAACCCACTATTTTTCATCGCCCCGTTGTTTGCCCAGTTTTGTCTCAGGCCGGTGATGTATTTGAGAGACTGATACATCAGCAGGTCGTCGGTCTTGCTGTTGAAATAATCGAACCGCACGTTCAGACGATTGCCGAAGAAATGTCCCTCGATGCCTGCGTTCAAACGAGTGGTGGTTTCCCATTTCAGACGTGTGTTGCCGATGTTCTCAAACGACAGGCCAGAGACATCCTCCAGGAAGTTGTGCGAAGCGAAGTAACTGCGTGCGGCATTGTAGCTGATGTCGTCGTTGCCGCTGACATCATAGCCGGCATGCAACCGCAAATGATTGACCCCTTTCACCTGAGAAAGCCAAGGTTCGTTGGTAAGAACCCATGACGCCTGAACACCATGGAAGATGCCCCAAGGCACATCAAACATTTTGATGGACTGATCAGCCTCATGGCCAAAACGGGATGAAGTCTCCACAGCCGCATTCACCTGCAAGTAATAACGTTGCAGGTAGTCATAGCCTGCCTGCAGATACCATGCGATGTTTTTCCAAGAGTTGGAGTATCCGGAGGGTTTGGCATTGTCGAGTGACGAACTGATGGCTGGCATTTTGTCGCTTGTGGTGTTGTATCCCAACTGATTGTTCTGTGTGTAGTCTTCCCAGTTGAAACGCACACCGCCAAAGACATTGATGTTGTGAGCTTTATAGCGGTTGTTCCATGCCAGTCGGGTGTCGCTCATCACAGAATTTTGCTTGGCAGCCATAGAGCGCACCTCATTCTCACAATAGGCATTGACCCCAGAGACATAATAACTGGGCACACCATTGCGAGGGATGTAAAACTTCTCATTGGTGTTGACAAGATTGTAGCTAAAATGCTCACTCAGCAGCAGATGAGCGTTGAAACGGTAACTGGGTGTCACCGACAGGTTAATGACCGAATTTTCAAAATGGTTTTTGTTTTTGGCATCTCCATACTCATTGACAGCCAAAGGGTTAGACAACTTGTAATTGTAGTTGCTGTAGCCAGAGAGTGCTTCATCGAGATAGTTTTCGTCGGTCACGTCGATGTATCCGTCACGAATGACCCCACCAGAGAAAGTCCATGGAGAAAGCATCGGGCTCTTGGCGTAAGCCAGGAACGCTGTCGAGGTGGGCGTACCCTCTGTATAGTTGGTCGGTGCGCCATCATTACGCAGGTTGCGTGTCTGGTTGGCAAATGAAGCATCAAAGCGCACTCCGAGTTTTTGAGTGATATGGATATCAGAGTTGAAGCGTATGTTGATGCGATTCATCTTATTGTTTTTCAGCGTAGACATATGGTCGATGTAACCCAGCGAGAGGTTGTAGTCGGCCACGTTGTCACCACCCTCTACATTGATGCTGTAGTTCTGTGTGAACGCATTGCGATAGACATATTCTTTCCAGTCGGTGTTGTTGCTATACTGGGGCAGATAATAGTTGGTAGGAGAATCGTTAAGAAACTTGAAGTCCTTGAGCGTCGTGTTGGTGGTCTGAAG
Organism: uncultured Prevotellaceae bacterium; assembly: GCA_902780635.1. Lineage (GTDB taxonomy): Bacteria > Bacteroidota > Bacteroidia > Bacteroidales > Bacteroidaceae > Prevotella. The sequence continues at coordinate 44,650 of CACZGH010000015.1, read as the reverse complement.
CATGTCACTGGCATAACTGCGATACTGCGAGGCATTCATCACGTCAAAGGTGGCTGGCTTGAAAGTGACACCACCTGACAGGCTGGCCGTGATGCGTGTGGCCATCGAATGATTGCGCCGTGTACTGATGAGAATCACGCCGTTGGCACCCTTTGCGCCATAGAGGGCGGTGCCGTTTCTGAGCACCTCCACCCGCTCGATGTCGGAGGGAGAGATATTGGACAAAATATGGTTGTAGAAACCATCGTGCAGCATGGTGCGGTCGTATTGCTGGTCATAGATCACGCCATCGACAACGATGAGCGGTTGCGCATTGGCATTGATGGAGTTGAGTCCATTCATCAACATCACGCTGCCTATTCCTGGCGTACCATTGCGTGCGATGGTACGCACCTGTGCACCAAGGTGTTTCTGGATCTCTTCATCTATGCTTACCGCATTGGAATACTCAAATCCCTCTGCACTGTTGACGGCGTCGACATTGGTCCGCGGTGAATAGTCTGCACTAAATGTGTTGGGAAAAAGGCCGACATCACGTTGTTTCTCACCCTTCGACATGCCTGCTTTCACCAGGTTGTATCCAGGAGAGCTGTATGACAACGAGGTGGCTATCAAGGGCACACGAAGTGTAAAGGTTCCGTCCGACTCCGTCAATGTGCTATAGCCTTCAATTTCTGCCGCACTTACCAGCACACCGCCAAGAGGTTGTCGGGTTGTGGCATCGACGACACGTCCTTTCACCTCTCTCGCTGGATATTGCTTTGTGGAAGCCTGCTTACGCACCTGCTGCGGCGCACCCTCCACCGCTTCCGCGTTTTGAGCTGAGAGTGGCGCAATGCCCAGCGTCAGGAGCGAGAGACTGGTTATGATGATTCTTCTCATAGCTATATTGGTCATTTTTGTTCGCTTTTCTTTGTTCTTTCGTCAAGTGATTTACTCCACCGGGCGGAATATCACACGGTCTATCCTTAGGGTCGCACCATCGGTGTTGGACTGCATTTCCAATCGCACCGTCGGGTTGTTGAGTCCCCAGGAGCAGGTGGTCAAACGGACCCCCGACTGCAGCAACACCTCATCGACCTTCGTTCCGTCAACACTCCTGGCATAACGGAAAGGCGGCTCTGACATCACACCGTCCTGATTGGCCTGTCTGATGCGACTGAGTACCCTGAAAGGCTTACTCGCCTCTTCGACAGCCAGCGGATCAGCGGCTGTGGCAGGGGCGAACACCGCATAGATGTCATATTTCACGCCCGAGAGCAGGTTGGGCATCTTGAAGCCCACAGCAACACGCGCTGAAGGGTTGGTGGGTATGACCTCGACATAAGCGCCTCCTGAAACTTGATCGTAAAATTCGTTGTTGGACATCACCTGTGTGATAGCCATCGGAGAGACTGCATTGATGAGGGTATCCTGATAGAGATTGTTTTCTGCCTCCACCGAGATGGTCTGCATAAAGGTCTCATATTTTGAGATATGGAAGGTTTCTGCCTTCAGCATATGCCCATTGCTACATGGTATGTCGATGGTACCCTCAAACACGCCCCCTTGATCAAATGGACGCTGATAGACGTAGTAACTTTCAGTGATGCCTTGCATCTTGCGAAGCTGTGCGCTGACAGCCTGTGTTGAGACGGCAGAGTCACGGAAGGCGACATCAGGGTTTTTCGTGCGACTGAAGAAGCCGCCGCCGATGATAGCAAGACGCGTGTTGGTATATGACATAGAGTCGCGTCTCTCCACATTGTTGGCATAATTGAAATAGGGCGTGTATTCTTCCACCAGCCGGTTCCATTCCGCATTGGTGGGAGCGACCATCCAGTAGGTACTATCCTCAGAGTTGATCAACCCATACTGTGATAGCAGGTCATTGGTAAGCACCGTGACAGAATCGAGATAGTGGGTCACACCATCGATGATCTCCCCTGGCACACTCTGCGACTCATTGAACTCATAGACATTGTGGCTGCTCAGGAAGTGATAGACACTGTCGAGCCCATCCTCGATGTCGAGACACTCCAGCACGTTGGGCACATAGTCCAGCTTTTTGTCCAAGGTGAAGAGCAATCCATTGTCGCAGTGCGCATTCTTCGTCGACAGCGTATTGCCATTCAGCTGACTGCTGGTGAGCGTAGCATATTTGTCGTTCATCAGCGAGATGGCACAGTCGGTGAGCGATGACACTGGGAAACGATACTGTGCGATGTGGTTCTGCATGAAACGACGCACCACGGTATTGTCGCTGGTGCGCACACCCTCTGCCTGCTGTTGGTTGTAAGAGGCTATCAACGCATCGGCCTCCGCTACCGTGAAGGCAGCGTTGGTGGGTGCGAAGACGGTGAAGGTCTGGCTACCATCGAGGATGCGGTCATAGCCGCAAGCCTGAGCGACACGGGCAAAATTGCTCAGCTCCTGATTGGCGGAGATGGCATGCCAAAGGGTGCCTTCCACCGATGCTGCAGGCTCGAAGTGCTGATCCCAGTCATCGCTGCAGGCTGTGAGAGCAAGCGTGATGAGTCCGCAACATGTCCAGCATGCCAACGAGAAATATATATGCTTCATTTTCGTCATATCTCTATATCTTCTATGTTCATTGTTATTGGTCGACATCATTTACAGCATAGGCTCCATCGCCCCTTCATCCGTGATGCCGAAGACACTACGTGGCACCAGTTCGAGGAAGTCGAGCATGAACTCATTGTCATTACCCTGCTTGGCCGAAACACACCGGATGCGCAGGTAGTGGTTTTCAGAGGAGTTGATATTGGTCGTACAGAGCACCATGCGATAGGTATGTGGTTGGCGCGCGAAGTAGACATGGTCATTGCCGCCGCCGTAGGGATAATGGTAGCCCCCAGTCGGGCCGCGGTAGTAGCCTTTGTTTTTCAACTCCTTTTGGTCGGTGGAGAGTTCGAGGGTGGTCATGGAGTTGTAGTCTGCCTTCCAATTGTTACCAAGGATGGAAGCGTCACTCAGGCTCCTGGTCATGTCGAGAGGGATGCCCTGTGGTTTGTCATCATAGTAGATCTGTGCCACACCACGTGTGGGCTCAGAAGCAAAACCTATGCGTATCTGCCATTGTCCATCAAACGGCACTGGAGGCAGGCGGAAGGTGAAGTCGAAATCTTTGAAGAGGTTCATCTCGTCACCCTCATAACTGTCATACCAGTCATGAGGCCGACGGTAGACAAACCAGCTGCCCTCGTTGATGGTCGCACCATCGAGGTAGCCATTGGGGAAGTAGTAGTTGCGTCCATACTTTCCTGTCTCATCATAGTCAGGATCCTGGTTTTTCACGCCATTGTTGCGTTGGTTGAGACGGATATCGTTGGTCATCAACTCGGGGAAGATGGTCGAGAAATCCATGCGGATGAGGGCGTTGAACACCTCATTGCGTGTGACATCATCAAAAGCCAGAATGTCGCCCACATAGAAATACCTGCCGTTGAGGGCATCTTGTTTGTATTCAGGTTCGACGGTGGGATAGATGTACACTCCGGGGATTTGGAACTCATCGTCCCAACGGCGGTTGGCATACCGCTGACCTACGACACTGGGACCGGCCCATTTGCGCACCGTCAGTCGCTCAAACTTCATCATCGTATGGGGCAACATGGTCTCATACCAGTCTACAGGATTCATATCACGGGTCTCTATACCGATATCGTTGTAGGGAGTGAGGTAGTTCCATCCCTTGACATCGCGTGTGAGAATATGGTAGGCGAGAAAACGGTGCAGCGGATTCTTCTCATGGGTGATGTGCGCGAAGTCATGATATTCGGCATTTTTATCCTCGGGGTATTGTTCGTCGTATATCTCACAGGCTTTTTGATAGAGTTGTTCGACAGACGTGATGCCATATTTCTCCCGGAGCACCGAGTCGGTGGCAGCGAAGATGGTGAAGCCGAAACGTCTCTCATCAGGCACGGTGGCCGTCTCTTTATTGACGTGCGAGATGTAGCGTATACGAGGGTAGTTGACCTTGATTTTCTCCCATTCCTCGTCACGATACTGGTATAAGACAGAGGCGAACCCAGCGGCGCGCAGCGCCTGTGAATAGATGCTGATATGAGGATTCTGCTCCATCATGTCGAGTATCATACGGTTGCTGCTCTCCAGCACCTCAGTGACAGGCTGCACAAACCCATTCTCCACGGAGTCGTCTTGCAACTCGAAGATGATGTGCGAGGTGCCGTTGAGGAACACCACCGTGTTGCCACGGTCGTCGAGTCCATGGCTGACCTCAATGTACCGTCGGTTCATGTTGGAGGTCGACAATACGCCGTCGTTCATATCGGCGGTGGTATACATATCTTTTACCAGGTGTGTACGCACCAGGGTATCGCAGTCGGCCAGACTGAGTTGATCGATACTGGCAATGCCTTTCTTTGACAGATAGTTGGACATGGCTTGGTTGGTGGGCACGAAACAGGTGTACTCGCCATAGGTGGAGAGCAGTTTCATCATACCTGTCCGTTGTACCAAGGCAGTGAACTGGCTGTAGTTGTCATGACTCATGAGATATTCACTCATCATCTGCCCTTTGAAGGTATAGAAATTGGAGGTGTCGGGCTCATCGCTGCATGACGACAAGGAGAGTGTGGCGGCCATGGCGAAACTCAACCAGCAGATCAGAAGGAAAGAAGAGTGTTTGACTGTATACATAGGATGAATTGATTTCTTTCTTTGATACATAGTGATGATAGACTTAACATATCCGTCAGAGACTAATGAGTGATTTCTATAGAACTGTTCTCACCGCTGCCAAAAGCAGGATTCTGCTTGAGGTTGCTGTTCACCTTCAACTCATCGATGTGGTATGGCCAGTAGATGGCCTCCATGCGAGAGAGTTTGCTGGAGAGGGCGCCGGAGCCACTCGTACCCTTGCGTGAGACGGAACCCACCAGGTAGGTGGTGTTGCCGTCACGGCGCGACCGACGCACCAAGTCATACCACCGTTTGCCCTCAAACATCAGTTCACGCTGCCGCTCTTCCAAGACCAGGGAGCGCATAGAGGACTTCGAGGAATACTTGTCCCATTCCAGATTTTTGTCCTCCTTACTACAGTTGCTTCGTTTGTTGATGGCGTTGACGATAGCGAAAGCCTGGCGAAGCAGAGTGTCTGCCTGCTGTTTGGAAGTTTCGTCCTCCCCCTCAGGCGCCATCTCCACCAATGCCTCAGCCTTCATGAGCATCACATCCGTGAGACGGTAGACGATCCAGTTGGAATGGCACTTCCCGTCGGCGTAAGGCGAAGAGTAAGTGGTCTGGATTTCAGCTTTCGTCAGGTCGACCATGGCCGTCTGAGAGATATACTTGTTGATACCATAGGTATTGGACTGCCCCTGTACAGGCTGGAGGTTCTCATAGAACCGCGTGTCATACTTGGAGAGGAAAACGCTGAACGACTCGTCGCTCATGTCTGTACCGATGAAATCAGCCGGACGAGCCAGACCTGGGAAGGTCGTGGCATTGCCATAAAACGCGCTGACCGCACCATTGGCCAACATGTCGTCATCGTCCATATAAATCAGTTCGAAGATGCTCTCACTGCTATTGCCGCTGCCGAAGATGCTTCCAAACGCCGTGCCGTAGTAGTTGCCTGTGGAATAGTTGTCATTGATAAGCGGGTAGCCATCAATCAAATCATTGCCTCCATTGACCGTTCCGAGACGGCTTTTCTTCTCCGTCTCATATTCATCCAGTTTGGCTTTGATCACCATATCTGCATAGCGCACCACGTTGCTATAGTCTTGCTTCCACAGGTAAAGGTCGGCCAGCAAGGCATGGATAGCGTCTTGCGTGATGCGTCCGCGCTGGTAGAAAGTTTTTGTCAGCGGATATCGTTTGACGGCCAACGACTGTTTGGCCTCCAAGTCTTCAATCAGCGATGCCAGCACATCATTGAAAGGTGTGGCAGGGATATCCATTTGCTGATTGTCGTCGAGGTATGGCTCTGTGATGTAGGGCACGTCGCAGAAGGTACGGATGAGGTAGAAATACATCAAGTCACGCAAAGCCGACACTTCAGCAATGGTGGCATTGAGTTTGCTCTGCGTGTAGCTGGGATCTTTCTGAGCCACCTCGGGGGCAAAGCGGAGTACAATGTTACAACGGTTGATGACGTTGTAGAAGTCGCCCCACTTCGCGTAGGTGTTACTGGCGTTGATGTTCTCCTTGAAGATGTTGGCTATCTGGATGTCGTTCTCGTAATTACGTCCACCCACGATGTTGTCGGAGCGAAACTCCCCCCACACCATCATGCGGCTGATGACAGACTGCGCCTGCATCGAAGAATAGCACCCTGAGACGACACCTTCCACGTCGGCCTCTTCATCCCAATATTTACCGAGCACGATGATTTCCTGAGGCTCTATCTGAAGGAAGTCGGAGCAGGAGGTGAAGAGGATAGATGGCAGGATGACAAGGGCCGCCAGAAGCGTCTTCATCGCCTCTCTCAAGCATCTTTTCCGTATATGATTGGTCAGTTTTGTCATGGTCTTTATTTTTTTCTATCTACAGCAATAGATGATACAATTCTACATGGTCAGATGATTAGAAGTCTACAGTGATACCCAAAGTGAAAGACTTGGCGCGTGGTGTCTGACCGCCGTCTACGGATGCGCCGTAGCCGCCATAGCCCACCTCAGGGTCTACCCCCTTGTATTTGGTGACAACGAAGAGATTGTTGGCACTGAGGTACAAACTCAGACGCTTGACACCCAGCACACGTGCCACGACCTTGGGGTCTAATGAATAGGACAGCTGCAGGTAGTTGAGTCGGAGGAACGAGCCATTCTCGACAAAGCGGTCACTGATCAGTGTGTTGTAGTTGGTCGATGCCCCATACATGGCGCGTGGGATAGAGGTCTGGTTGCCCTCCTTACGCCATCGCCAGTTGACGGCCTTGCTCTGGTTGTTGTTGGTAGACATGGCCTCGGCGTCAAGACGAGCCAGATTTAAGATCTTGTTGCCGACACGGTAGTTGAACTGTGAGTTCAGCTTCCATCGGCCGTAGTTGAGTGTGATGCCAAATCCACCCGTCAGTTTTGGCAGCGACGAACCGAGGTAGACGATATCGAGGGCGTTGATTTGTCCGTCGTAGTTCACATCTTCATAGATAGCGTCGCCACCCTGAAATTCGTAATTCTTTCCAGTGCCGTCATGAGAGTAGTTGTAAACCATGTGTACAGGTTTATTCTCATCATCCACCACGATCTCGCCAGTCTCACTGAGCACGAAAGGAGCGGTATGCCCTTCGGCCACAAACTGGAGTCGTTGCTCAGGTGTCATGTCAATAAAGGTCTCATACTGGTATTCATACACTCCCTTGAAGCGGAAACCATATATCGCGCCGAAGGGGTTGTTGATCTGCACACGCTGGAGCACCTCACGGTTGTCGTAGTGGAACTCCGAGTTGAGCGAGTTGAGCACGGTCTCGTCCATCGTGAGGATTTCATTTTTGTTGTTGCCAAACGACAGGTTCACGTCAGCGAAGAACTTGCCAAACTTAAGCAACCTGTTGGTATTGAGGTTCAGCTCCCATCCAATGTTGCGCATCGAGCCAACATTGCTGTATGACAATGTGGGATAACCCGTGCTCGACGGTATGCTCACACTCTCCATCAACATGTCACGGCGTGTGGAGTGATACCACTCGGCCTGAAGCATGATGCGGTCGTTGAGGAGCCCTAAGTCAAATCCTAAATCCCAGGTGGTGGTGGTCTCCCAACGCAAGTCGGTCAGACGGATATTCTCAGGTTTCATGGCACCCATGTCGATATACTTGATGTCGCGGCTGTAGATACTCTCGTAGAGGTAGTCGCGATTGGGTTGGTTGCCTACCCTACCCCAACTGGGACGGATGGCGAGCATCGAGATCCATGGGTTCTCATTGTAATCACTGACACCGACCATTTTCTTGAACCATGGTTCATCGATGATATTCCATCGGAGGGACACGGCTGGGAAGTATCCCCACTGCCGCTCCGGGCCAAATTTGGTAGTACCATCAGCACGCACACTGAAATCAAACATATACCGCCCCTTGTAGGCATAGTGGGTAGAGAAGGTGTAGTACATCGAGTGCCACTCGCTGAAGTTGGAGCTCATACCTGTCACCCGACCTCCACCTATGGGGGTAGTGATACCGCTGGAGGGCAGTTTGGTGGCGTCGGTGCTCTGGCCGTTGCTAGAACCGCTGGTCAGCTCAAATCTTGCCATGGCCATCAAGGAATGGTCTTCGTTGGAAAAATGCGGTATGAAGGTGAGCGTCTGCTTCGTATTGAAGGCCACGCTTTTCGAGCTTGCCGTATTGGTGTTGTTCACACCATAGTTCCATGGCACGGTCACCAACTCCTTGGGGTAAAACTTGTTGATGTACTCATTGAAGATGTTCATATAGACACGTCCCTGCCAGTTCAACTGGTGATGCTCTTTGTCCATGCCCCATAGACGGTAGTTCAACTCCAGCTCAGGAGTGATATCGTAGGTGCGGTCGTCAAACTTAGCCAGTTTGGCAGAGGCCACCGGGTTGACATAGTTTTTCTGGTCGCCATCAAACACCGAGGGAGCCGACTGCAACATGGTGTAGTATTTGCTGGTGTTCTGTCCCTGCTTGGGGTGACCCACAGGATACTGCTCATAGATACTCATATTGGGCATCTTTTTGTAGGCGATACCCAGCAAGTCGTCATAGTTGCGCTTGGTGTCGGTATAGGTAAGTGCGAAGTTGGTGGAGATCTTGATACGGTCAGAGACGTAGTAATCGAGTGCCACACGGGTTGAGAAACGGTCTTGCCTCTGTTCTATCACCGAACCAGACTCATGGTCATAACCTCCGGAGATGCGGAAGGTAGCTTTTTCACCACCACCGGTGACGGAGAGATAATGGTTCTGCCTCAGACCCCACTGTGTGACAGCATCCACCCAGTCGGTGTTGTTATTATACTGCTCGTATTCAGAGAAGGTGGGATCATAGTTCAGCTCACGGATATCGGAGGCCGCGTCATTCTGCTGGGGGTTGAAATAACTCTCTTTGAGCAGCATAGTATAGTCATCGCCGCTGAGCATCTGATAACCCTTTGGCTGGTAGGTGCCTGTCAGACGGAGCGAATAGGTCAGTTTCGGTGCGCCGCGTGAACCTCGTTTGGTGGTGATCTCGATGACACCATTGGCGCCTTGTGAGCCATAGATAGCAGTGGCTGCGGCATCCTTCAAAACGGTGATGGAAGCGATGTCTTCCGGATTGACGTTCAACAACTGCGCGAACTGCTCATCATTGGCATTATTCACGTCGAAGTTGTTCATATCCACGTTCCAGGTGTTGCCGTTGACCACAATGAGCGGGTTGGAACTGGTGAGTGTCGAGATAGACGACGCACCACGGAGGCGCATAGTGGTACCTGCACCCAGGTTACCACTGTTGGCCACGATGTCAAGACCTGCGACACGGCCCTGTAGCGCCTCGTCGACGGTGGTCAGTCCGAGACCTTCAAACTCTTTCATGTCAATGGTCTGTGTGGCGTAAGAGATCTCACGCTCAGGGATGGCAAGACCACCTCCGTTGAGGCGTCTGTCAGCCACGATCACCACATCCTCCAGTGTATTTTCTGACTCCAGAGTCACCTTATAGTTATCACGGTCTATCGGCAGCGTCTTGGTCTTGCAGCCTACATAACTGAAGCGCAGTTTGTCTTTGGGGTTGCGTATGGGCATGGAGAAATTGCCATTGAGGTCGGTAACGGTAGCCTCTATGATACGTCCACTGTTGTCTATCTCGCAGACCGATGCTCCGACGAGTTCGCCCATTTCGTCAAACAGCGTACCATGCACGTTTTTGATCTGTGCCTGTGCTGTACTGACGAACCAAGTGCTTTGTATGATGAAGCATGCCACAAGCATCATCCATCTGTGTCGAGTACTGTTCTTTATATTCATCATAGTAAGGATCGTTTTTGCGATTGACATTATTCGGCGTTGCGTAAGGCTTCCACTTCCTGGCGCCAGCTGGTGAGCTGTGAGGCATCATAGATCAGCGGTCCATCAATCATGTGCACCACTACGTCACTGGCGTTGTAGAGCATTTCATTGTGGTTGGGATTGCTGGCGTTTTGTATCCAGTATTCACGCCCCATGAGATTGGATGTGGTGGCCCCCTTCACCACACGTCGCGTATTGTTCATCAAGTCGGTGATGGCGAGGTTGTTGTCATCAGCTGTCACCTCAAGACTGTAGAATCGCTTGTTTTTCGGATTGAGGGTGGAGGTCTCAAACTTGACATGGTTGACAGGATTGCCACTAATGAAAATGGAGTTGTCCTGAATATGGTATTTCACGAAGTTCATAATACGCTCTGAAACGATTTTCCGGGCCTGGCGCAGTTGGTTGGCATCCAGTGTCGCGTCATTGGCCAATGCCTCATAGTCACTCCAGAAGGGCAGATAGCCCTGTTCATGCAGGCGGTCAATCTCCTGGTCGGAAGGCACATATACCGTGTAGTTGTAAGCATCGAAGAGCGAACAGTTGTAGTCGGCGCAGGTGTAGCCACCCATGCGGTTCTTCATCAAGGTGTTGACTGAGCCACCCTTGGTGAGCAGTTCGAAGAAACGGCTGCAGTTGTCGCGTCCATTGAGCAGACTGTAAAGCGAGCGTCGGCTTCCAAGCGGCAACTGGCTCTCAATGATGTAACTCTTGCCATTGCCAGTGCGTGTCTGGTCGTAGATGCGACTGACGTTCACCGTCTTCTGCTGCTCTATCTGCAGACCACCTGCCAGCGTCATGGCATTGACTTGACCGGCATTGGCCACCCGGATGGCACTGCCACCCTTGGTCTGATAATACTGGTGGCCACTCTCTATAGAGTCGATGATGATGAGGTTGTCGAGCAGGTCGCGCAAACGGTTCTGCACCTGGCTGTCACTGGCATCATTCAACTCGCCCTCCAACTTCGTGCCCGATGCGACATCGTAGTTGTAACGGTGGGCGCCTACGGTCTGACGGACCGTATCCCAATAGAACTCATACAGAACCGAAGTATTGCTGCCATAGGTACAGGGGTCTACATAGGTGAGCATGGCATCGTTGGTGGGGATGATGAAGCTGTAGTAAGAGTCCATAGAGTTGAGATAAGGCTCAAACTCCAGTTTCTCAATGGCCCAGTAAATCACATTCATCGTTGTCTCGTTGACCAATGCGGGAAACGACACCGAACTATATGCTGCGGGTGTAAAGACACGGTTGAGCAGATAAACCACCCCATTACAACCCATGAAACAGGAGTCGACATCACCGACGGTAATACCTATCGGCACCTTGTTGGTGTTGTCGACGATGTTCTTGAATTTGGAGGGCACAGACTCTGTAAACGAGCGCACGAAATTGATGTCCAGCAACTTCACCAGCACTTTCATAGGCACCTTTTCCCACGCCTTGTATAAGTCCTGTAGACTTTGCCCGTCATGGTTCCACCAGAAGGTCAAAGCCTCATTGGAGGGTACCAACAATGCGCCGGCGTCATAATGCAAGTCACGACCTGCAGTGTTGGCATACATATATTGGTTCCACCCTGGATCAAAAGCCAGTGTGGCATCCACGGTATGGCCATCAGGGTCGGTTTCCAAAGCCCCACCCTCTGATTCGGGATAGTCTCTGATATTGCTGTTCTGAGAGAAATACTTCAAAGTGTATACCTTCTCCTGATTGTTGAAGAGACGATTGTACTCCTTGGTGGCCCCCTCGTCGTAGTAGGGCGCAGAGAACCGGTCGAGCAAGCTGGCGAAAAGCGACATGTTCTGGTGGTTGTGCACGATCTCGGCCATGTTTTCCGCAGCCGTGGGCAGTCCGTCTACTTTGTGTATATAGCCGTTCTTGCAAGTGATGTCTATCTCGGTGAGTTTCTTGCCATTGACCCAGGAGTCACTGATAGAGGTGGACACCCCATTGGTGAGTATCGACAAGTCCTCGTCGGTGATTTTGTTGTTGCGCATGAAGACCGGCAGGAAGTGAATCATAGGTTTGGTGGTGTTGTCACGCAGCAACACCATGCGAGTGCCGGCATCACGATGCGGTTGCCAGAATTTAGTATCTGGCATGTCAGCGGGATTGATATACGATACCGAGTCGAACACCGAGGCTGCCGTGGGGCGCCGCATGCACTGACCTTTCAGCGGTTTCGTGCCACTGACACTGCTCAGCAACTCGACCAGATAGGCATTGTTGACCATGGCGCTATTAAAAAGCAGCTTTTTCTGTGCCTCCGACAGTCGGTCATAGCTATTGACTCCCCACGTGTTCTGACGGAAGAACTGGTCGTAAACCTCATTGTCTGCGACGAAAAGCGTCTTCGAACCCGTCTGACTGAGCACGTCTTTCTGCCCTAGGTCGTCGATCAGCCTTAACGTATAGCTGTAGTTGCCTTGTTGGCTCAGCCAGTTGTAAATCGAACTGCCCAGCCAGGAGGGTTCATCCATCAGCTCGTCCTTCTCGCTACAAGCGGTGAAGGTTAAGGCCAATGCACAGCCTACGAGAAAACTCGCACTGAGAAACTTTGGCTTTCTTGTCATATTCATGTGATGGTTGTTATTTGATAATGATTTTTGCACTTGCTGTCTGCCTGCCGTTGATGGCCTGCAGGACATAGAGTCCAGGGGTGATATCGGCAGGTATCTGATAGTCGCCGTCATGCAAGAGGCTCTGCTGGTAAACGACCTTGCCTGCGGTGTCGACCAGCCGGACAGGCACCATCAGCTGTGAGGCTGCGGTGATATGCAGCGATACTTGTTCGCCACGCTTCACCACTGTATGCTCCGGTTGTATGGAGAAGCATACCGGCGAATCATCTGTTGCACTCACGATTTCCTCTAAGCCCGTGACGAAGTCCGGATCGCGAAGGGTCGACTTATAGTTGTACCATTTGATCTGAGCCTTGGCAGGCTGATAGACATTTTCACCCATTTTGAGGCGGTAGTCGAAATGCCGTTTGCGGGTTTCCTCACCCTCATACTTGAAGTCGGTGTTGCAGACCACCAACAGCACCACGTTGTTGGCTGGAACTGCTTTTAGCTGCATCAACACATCGCCCTCCCCTTCCAGAGGCTGGGAGTAGTAGATACGTCCCTGTTTGGTGCGATAACATAGCATGGCCACCATATTAGTGCCAAGAGGTTTAAAATGCACGCTGATGAGGTCGCCTGCCTTTCCACTTACATGCAAAGGAATCTGATTGGCGCCACTCCAACCGGGAGTAGTGCGCCACTCAGGTCGCCACCAACCTACACTGTCCACTTCATCACACTTGTACATATTGGCATAGGGTGTGGCGAGCCATGGCTCCACTTTCTTCCAGTAAGGACTCCAATCAACTTCAATGGACGTTAGCCAATTGTCATCGATGAGTTTTCGGCAGGCGTTGGACCATTGTCCCACATCAATCATGGCCTGACGCACCCGATACTCCAAGATCATGTGGCGCATCTGGTCAGCCCCCAACGAGTCGGCCATTCCCTCCAACACGCGCTCTTTGCAATAGCGCCAGATCCAGGGAATGGCACCACGTCCCATGATTTCGCTAAGGAAGTGTGGGAAGAGTTCGCCATATTGTACTCCACCAAGCAACCTGCGCCAGGTGCATATCTGCCCACTGGCACCATACATATTGACGCCCTCGGCGGAAGGTCCTCCAAAAGAGTCATCTTGCAGCCACCCCGAATAACACTCGATGGGCATAAAAGGCGCTATCATGTTGCCTGCGCTGAGCCACCCCATGCTGGTGGGCGTCTTACCGCTTTTCACCAGTTCGGCCTCCCCCTGAAGCCATGTGTTGCCCCCCTCATGAAACCATGCGCTCTGCTTGCAGCCTTCCAAGTCAGCGAAGGTGGCATGTATGCCTTCATGTACACAAGCGTTCTGCTGGGCCACCCGGTCGGAATAGGTGCAGTCGGGGTCGAAACTGGCGATAGGATAATAGCTCAGGAGCACCATGGGCCAGTTGGAGCCATTGTACCATGTGGCACTCTGCCAACCACCTGTGGCGGTATTGGGCTCGTTGTCAGTGCCCACCCCACTTCCATATCCATAAATCTGACTATAATAGCCATTACGGGCACGCTTGTCAGGAGGCCACCCAAACTCATTGCGGAAGAAAGCAAAATCCTCGTCCATTTTTTTCACCAGCAGCACGAGAGAGGTGTCGGTGATTGCCTTGTTGGCATTGGGACCTACAGCCACACTCCACCACTCACCATGGCGTTCGCGGGCCACATTCATCTGTTCAGGAAGCCTCCCCTTGGTAGGTGCGTCCAGTGTGGGGTATTCCCATCGGAAGTCATAGTTAAGTGTGGGGTTGTAAGCAGGCCATTTATAATCAGCAGCAGGGTCGGTGTAGCCCCAGAACTGCAATTCACGCAGACCACAGGCTTTTTCACCTATTATATATAATCTTACTTGCTGCGCAGACAGACTGACAGGCGTCGATGATAGCAGACTCGCATCAGGAGCTTGCAGCATGGGACCCTGCTGCCATTCCTGACCATCCCACCATGCCACGTATGCCTCGGAGGGTAAAGCCACCTCGTCGCCGTCGACAGCCCAATAGACACGCACCTCATTGATGACACTTTGCTGTGCAAAATGCATCTCAATGTACACCTCTTGACTTTCAAGGGCATCACTCTGATAGCTGCTCCAATACTTGGCACTGGTGGCGTAGCGATTGTCGTTGAGATATTTCAGCTGAGACATGTCATTGTTGACCGATGCGGACAGCATAGTAGCCTTCAATGACAGATTGACAGAAGTCTGTCCATGGATTGACAACGTCAATAAAAGACAGATGGTGACGGCCAGCATTTTTACAAAAAATCTGCTCATCTCTTGTTGGGTTAGTAGGTATTGGTCGGTAGTTTTAATGAAAATTCGAACAAAAATAACTTTTTTTTTCTATCCTTGCAAGAAAAAAATAGAAAAAAAACAGCAAAAAAACACCCTTTCAAAAAAGGCTTGTAATATCGTCCAAAATGATAAAAATATCGTCTAAATGGATGATATTTCGGCCTTGAATATTTGTCTTTTCAAATGAAATTACCTATCTTTGCCTTTGGAATAACACCTAACAGAATCTTTTCCTTATTTTTTACAAATTTCAAGCTTATGAGAATGTTTAATACTCCAATGAAAAACCTGCTCATTGCAGTCGTCTGTCTGTTGACAGGCGTTCAGGCTCATGCGCAGTTCAGCGCCGAAGCCTCGCAGTATCCCACGACGGACTATTCTGCTTCGGCCTATCAGTTCCAACTCTCGGCGATTGCCGCCACCCTGGACACCGATGCGGCTACGCTCACCGAGGCCATCAGCACTTACATCACTTCTGAAGTGCCCGACCCCATTCTTTTCTATGCCGTAGTTAATGGCGAGGATACGCCCTGGGCTGCCGCTACAGAAGCTGATGCTCATGGTTTCTGGATGGACGCCAATGGTGTGCCCGTGGGCTGGGGCGACAACGCAAGGTTTTTTGCAAGTCCCAACATCGATGATGCCGCCAACGACAATTTCTTCTTCTACTGTGGTCAGATGCCTGGCACCATGCAAGCAGGCGATGTGGCCAAGGCTACTCTCAAGTTGAAATTCAATGGCAAGGAAGCTAGCTTCGCGCTGACCCTCAACGTCATTGATAAGCCAACATTCGATGTTCCCGAACCTACTCTCGTCGAGGCCAGTCTCAACATCGTCGGCCAGCAGGAGAAAGTAGTGGAGCAGTTCCCAAGAGGCGACTACAGCTCCGACTTGGTCAAGGTTGACATCAAAGAGGCGCTCGACCTGCTGGGTATTACCAACAAGGCCGGTATGGCAGAAAACATATCCAAAGTGATTTACACCACAGAATATAACACTGCTGATGTGGAGCAGGGTGGCGGTATGAAGAAAGACTCTCTCACCAATGTTCCCACTGCCGGTGGACACGGGTTCTGGTATCGTGCTGTGCAAAACGCTGACGGCGTGGAAGATGGCGAAGTGTCATCCGCAGGATGGGGCGACACCGACAAATTCTTCCTTGAGAACTTTAGCTATTCGGCAGAGGATGACTCTCTGAGTGCCTACCTGGGTCAGTATCCTGGCAATTTAAAGGACAACGAGACGTGGTTTGCCAACGTCTACATCATCTATGGTCCCAATGCATACCGCATCAAGTACACCCTGAAACTCAATGAAGTGGAAAGTGGAAGTGGCATGTCCAATTATAACAAACTCGGTGAAGAGGATGTCGTGGCCGAACAGGAACCGCTGACCGACTGGGGTTCTGTACAAATCTACCCCGACCTGGAGAAAATCGCTCAGACCTTAGGTTGTGAAGTGTCGGCATTAGGACTGGTGGCTCTTGATGATAAAGACAACTTCGGCGGCAGCACAGCCAACAACGGTGGCTGGTGGTTTACCGAAGACGGTTATGTCATTGCCTACGCCAACGGTTCTTTCTATATTGAGCCTGCCGTAGCCAATGACTACTCTGTACTGAACGTGGGTCATAAGCCCAACACAAGACAAGTGGGCGACGAACTTCACGCCAGCCTCTATTTCACCAACGAAAGCAACTACTATCAATATAATGTCACACTGAGAATCGTTGATCCTACCTATGTGGAATATCAGTTTGAAAGTGTAGGCAGCCGTACGTTTGCCGTACAGCAACTGCTTGACAACAATTACACCATGTTTGACCTTGGCACTATCCCCGTTGAGGACATCGAGAGCCTCATTGGCACTGCCAACCCCATTCTCTATGGACTGAATATCGACTCGGTGGCTGTCGTAAAGGGCATTTACTCCAAGGCTTGGAGTTGCGACCCCAACCCCGGATTCTGGCTCAACAAGGAAGGCCGTGTCTCCACATGGGGCGATGGCAACTCCATCATGGGTATCGTCTATGCTGACGGTCTGTTCCGTGGCTGCCAGAAGCCACAACTGCCAGCCGTTGGCGACACCTTCTCCACCCAACTCTTCCTGGTGAACGAGGAAACCGACAAGATGATCACCATCAACATCAACATCGCATTTGTTGAGACTCTTGAGGAAAAGACAGAGGTGGGCTCTGAGACCATCTACCTGCCTGTGACACAAGACGGTGTGGATGTGGAAATTGACCTTAGCAAAGCTGCCGCAGCACTGGAAGTAACTGTCGACGACCTGCTCAACAGCAGCAACTACTATCTGCGCGGCATGTCCAACGGAGTCTATGGCGAGGGCAAGAACTGCGAGGATGGCCTCAGCTTCAATCCCGACGGCAACTACGACGGTTATGGAAACATGTACTTCTATATCGCCAAGGATGGCGACAAAGTGGTTCTCAACATCGCCTCCAACGATCCTGTGGCTGATGACTACAGCGCTGATGGCCAATTCTGCTTCGAGGTGAACAACAACCAGTATGTGTACTATGCCAAGTTCCTCTCACAGGCTAAGTATGATGAACTGATGAACGGCATCGTAGAACTGACAGGCAATCAGGCTGCCAACGGTCTTATCTACGACCTCCAGGGCCGCCAGGTCAACACCACACACAAGGGTATCTACATCATCAATGGCAAAAAGATGGTTCTGAAATAAAGACAAGACATAGAATGGGCCCCAGCGCCCATTCCCTTTAACACAAAAAACAGCGGGCGTCTCGATGACACCCGCTGTTTTTTTATGGGATTATCAACAGGGCAAAAGTGGATTCAGAGAATGAAAGAACCCTTGATCCTGTTATTTTACAACTATTTTTTGACCGTTGATGATATTGAGACCAGGCTGTGGGGCATTGAGCCTTTGTCCTTGCAGGTTGTAGATGTGCTGTGATGTTGACGTTGGGTCTGCATTCACCAGATTTTGAATGCCTGTGGGGTCATCGTAGTCTACCGACTGCAGCGTGGCCTGAGCCATAGAGCCACCTACTGTGACATGGAAGATGAAATTGGCATTGGCGTATGACTGGGCGTTCTTGCGATAGCGCAAGGTCTGACGGATGGTATACTGTGCCCCTTCCTGAGACTTGCCTGGATACTGACCGATGGTGAAAGAGAGGTCAGAAGGCTGAAACTCTGAGTAGACGTAGCCATTGTTATAAGAGGTGACCTTGCCTTGCCTGTCAAACCAGTGGCCATAACCATTGGCGGTACTGCCCGATGCGGCCAAAGTGCCATCAGGATCTACCGCATAGAACATGATCTTCCCATTTTGCGGTCCCCGGTCGCTCCATGCCTGCATTTTGGAACCGATGGTCGAGGCATTCATCTGGAAAGCGGTTCCCAATGCCGCTGCTGTACGTCCTGTGAGGGAGAAAGTGCATCCGCTGTAGTTCTGGACATCACGTGGGAATTGCACATCATAAGTATAAGTGATGTCGGCAATACTACGGCCATCGAGGGTCGGTGCGGCATAGACCGTGGCCCCTGGGCCGATGTCGGTCCCTTCAAGACTAAAACTATATGGCCACATATCGTCTTTGTCGATCGTGTCATCCCAACTGTGCTTGACATAGCTCTTCAACGCAGGTGACACCACCAGCCACAACCGGCTGACGCCTTCTGGCACGACAAAAGAGTAGTCTTCCATCACCCCGTTTTTCGTACCTTGACAATAGACACTGTCTTCAGAGAAATACTGTCTCGTCCCATCTTGCATCAACGCCACATAGCCCATACGGAAGCCCCGTGCTGAGCGGGTTCCTCCATTGACATAATGACGCAAGCCATTGGCATCGGCGGGCAACTTCTCGTAGACAGAGTTGCCATTGTAGAACTCGCCCGGATCTTCGTCCAGCAGCGTTGAACCAACAGCCAGACCGGTGAGATGAGTCGTCACCTGCGTGCCAGCAGAAGGCACCTGCAATGGAATGACGTTGAAACCTGTGCCCTGAGGGCAACTGGCCAGCGCCACCTGATAGCCACCATCTTCCAACAACACGCAGCGATACTCAAAATTGCCGATATAGGGGTCACGATAGGGTTGGCAAGCTTGTATGTCCCAGGTGACACAGCGGCATGCATAGTCAAAGTAGAGTTGATAGAGATCTCTCACAGAAAGGTTTTTCAACTTCATCAGCGCCTGGTTGAAGTCTGTGGCATGACCTTGCTGCTGACCCGTCATAGGTGTGTTCCAAACCTGCGCCACGGTAGTGATATCATTATAACGCTCGCAGAGGTAATAATGGAACCAATAAGACTGATAGCGATGCCACTCATGCGAGAACGCATAGTTGTGACTATGGCGGAAAATGGGCACATAGGGACCGTAACTCTCTGAATACATCAGTTCAGGAAACGACTGACTGGCTTGCCATTGGGCGGTTTGTTCCCAGATGGCCTGACCATTGCCACACGCCAGATGGAATCCGGTGTTGTCGGTGTTGGAATCGGTGTGTCCACTGTGCTCCGCATAGCACATATAGTGGAAGCTATGCCCCACCTCATGCGCCACAGCAAATTCAACAGGCTTACAGGTGGATGGGTTGAGCCAGAGAGCAGAGACCTGAAAATCATAACCGCCGCCAAAACAAGTCCACTCGGTGGTGTGGTTCATCAGCACCATCACTTTGTATTTGCTCAGGTTGGATGTCTCCGGATTGACAAACCCCAGTTGATTGATCTCCAAATCGAAGAACGACTCACACTGCTGAAGCAGATAAGGGATGTCCACATAAAAGAAGTTGCTCTTGGGCAATTCATGAGGTTTGGTATTGCCCCATCCTTTGTCCCAGAAGATGATGACATTGTCTGACTCTACAGAGCGACTCTTCGACCAAGTGTATTTGTTGTCGGGGTCACTTTCCTTGTAAAGCAGCGTATCACTACTGAAATATCGCCACTCATTGGGTATGTATACTGTCTTCTGTGCGAAAGCACTGGTCAAGAACAGTGTACACTGAAAAAACAAGACTGTTGTCCATACGATGGCACGATGGCCTCTTAGATGAGATGTCTGCATTTCTTTCTTGATGTTTGTTATTGTGATGGATAAAAGGCACGGTTATTGGATGTCTATTTAGGCTCGGGTATCGCCGCGATGAGATAGGATATATGGGTCAGGCGGTTTTGAAGCCACTTGCGCATTTTTTCCAGTTCGGTGTCAAACTTCTTTCCCGCCAAGGGCCATCTTTTCATTTCACGGTCGATGGCACCCGAAGCACGCAGTTGGTCCACATATTTCATGCACTCACCCCACGCATGCGTGACAATGGTGTCTTTGACAGCAGCCCACTGTGCTTTGTAGTCTTGCACGAACTCCTTGCATGCGAAAAGGTCGGTGAAGAACTGAGGCACATAAGGATAATTGCCATTGCGTTTCAGGGGATTAGAGCCCATGACTGTCTCCGTAAAGCTAGAGAAATAGTTATGGCCGGTGTACATCTGACTCCAGTCAAAATCGTAGCCGGCATCGAAATCCCACAAGGGGCCCATGAACCACTTTCCGTCACCGTCTTTGTGCATGTAGATGGAGCGTGGCGCTGACAATTCCACATTGTACACGAACTCCTGTATCTGGAGGTACTTGATAAACGACGGGATGTCGAGCAACTCCTTCACGAGTTCGTAGTCTTTCGACTTGATGGCCTGTTCGAGCTCAGCGAAAACGGTGCGCACGCTGTCGACGGTGTAGGCGGTAGCATATTCCTCGTCAGGGTATTTCACACATACCGGCATGCGGTAGACCCGGCTCCAGAAATTGTCGTCGGCGTAGGGATTCTCGCCCGGACCATCATCCACATCGAGAGAGATGAGGATGCCCCGCTCCTTGCTCACATTCACCCGGTTCTTGTTCTGTTGCACCTGTTCGGTCAGTTGATAGACACCTCTGTAGTCTCCATTGACGAAAAGCTCCACATATCTGGTGTGGTTGGTGTATGGCAACCCGAGCGCTTCTCCCATCTCAAACACAAAAGTGTTCATTATATCGGTCACGTCACGATAGTTGGCAAGCAGCACCCAGCTTTTCGCCTTGGGCAGTCCGAGTATCTTGTGCTGGTGGTCAAGTTTAATGCGGAAGGGTTTCTTGTCATACCACAGGAACGAACTATTTCCCCGTCCACGAATGCATCCGGTGCCAGAATAGTTGGAAAACGCCCCAATCCCACCGAGTGAAAGATGGCAGGGGATATATTCCTCTCTTGAGGTGATCTCTCTGCCATCGGCAGTTGTGATATAGAGTGGAAACACCTTGTAATGATCTTTGGTCTCCTCTGTAGGCTCATTCTCAAAAGTCACACTGTCAATCTGCTGGATATAGAACGGCACCGTCTGACGCCCCTTCAGATTGACTTGCAGATATTGCAAGTCGGGACTCACGTTGATATCAGAGATGCTGTCGATGGCGATAGGGAAATGCCAGTGCCCATCGTCTTGACTCATATAGACATGCGTGTGCGACTGCGCAGCCAATTTCTCTCCATGGCAGGCGACCATCGCCACCATCAGCAGCATGATGACTTTAATAGGAAATCTTGAAAGCATAAGGGAACTGACGATAGTTGTATGCTTGAGGGTCAGTGGCGTCTTTGACGAACACCTCCTCATGACGCTGTGGGGCTCCCATCACAACCAGATAGAGATGCCGCAGCTGTTTGTCTTTCGAGACCCGCATGGTGGTGGCATTGACAGCGCTATAAAGACACTCGCCGTCGGTGGTCACCCCCACGAAACCATAGCGCAGGTTGTTGCCTTTGATACGCAGTTTAAAGCTCTTGGCCTGGAGATTCACACGGTCATCCAACCGGATGGCATTGAAGCCATATCCTTCAGGGATGTCTTTCGGTGCGAACCAGCCTTTGCCATTGTCTTGCAACTCGGTGTCGAACGTGCAGGCATAGGGCCGTGTCTCCTTCCGCGCATGCTGGAAGTCAAAATCCATCAAGTGCTGGTATCCACGAAACATCTCGTCGCAGAAAGCTGCCTGACTCATTCCGTACATCCGCATATAGGTGGAAGCGGGGTCTTCCCCTCTCCTGCCCTGCCGGAAAAGCTCTGCGATGCTCTCACGCCCATGGAGGTCACTCCACCACTGTATCACATAGGGAGAGTGGTAGATGTTTTCCATGTGCAGGAAAGCTTTGTGAGTCAGCTTCTTGAATGCCTCGAAATGATAGTTCTCGTCGGTGAGCCAGTCGGGGTTGACCTGCCAAAGCATCCACTGAGAGGTCATCTCGAAAAATCCTGTGCCACCCCAACACTCCCCGATGCTATCAGCCATGATCTGAGCCTGGAAGGAGTGTCCAAGTTCATGAGCCAGACAGTTCATCTTCCTGTCTTGTATGCGATTGGGAGCCACCCATAGCGCACCGATGAAATTGTCGTAAGTGCCACCATAGGCAGTGCCGTCATTCGAATAGTTGATCATGACCATCATCTTATAGCGGTCGGCCTTGGAAGGGCCATTCACCCACTTCAGGGTATCCCGGAAGAAATGGTAGAAATGCTGCACACGGTATCTCAGGTCGTCCAGGCGAAACGCCATGGGCTTGCCATCCAAAAGAGGAGGATTGGTCAAGTCCTGACCAAAACCGCGCTGCCACATAAAGATGAGATCGGGCGTCTCTATGCTACGCTGATACGACCACTGAGAGGTGTCAGCGGTGAGGTCCATGCCGCGCAGGTCTTCTGGAATATATACTTTCTTTTGTGCACTGACACGCTGTGTACAATTCAGCGCCAGCGCCAACATGAGGCTGAGAATGATTCTTGATGTCATCATGAAAAATGAAGAAACGATTGGTGATTATCTGATTTCATACCCCTGAAAATAAGGCTTCTTGCCCGCAACCACGTCATTGAGTGTCTGTCCGTAGTTGATTTTCCACTCCAGCACGCCACCCGACTGTCCTTCTCTGAGTTTGGCCAAGATTTTCAGTCCTTTGGTACGTACGGGAGCGAAATCGACACTGTTGTAGCAGTCGGCCTTGACACCATACGCAGAGTGCTGCTCCACCTCGCGCCACTCTCCGTCGGCTGTCTGATAGTAGAGTGTCCACGATTCAGGTGTGCGGAAGTCGCCGTCGTAATGGTCAAACTGCAGCCAGTAGACTTGCACGTTGGCCACCTCATACTCCTTGTCAAACCGATAAGAGATGGCCTCTGTGGTGCCTCGTTTCAGCCACCAGTAGTGGTAAGGCTTGGAGATATCGGCAGAGTGGGTGGGCTCCCATTGGTCGTTGACGCCTCCTGCCCAAGAGTCGGTGGGTGCTGTCTCAGGGGCATCATTTTGGATGGGGCCACGGTTGGAGAAGGTCTGTGCCATCGAAGCAATGGTGGGCAGCGGCGTAGGCACCGCCTTGAGAGGACTATTGGCAATCCATATCTCCATTTGTTGTGCCCCACGGTTGTTCCAGGTGGAGTAAGGGATGGCCTTGAAGTGGGTATCGGTCACTTCGCCGCTGGGCTGTATTTCTTTGGCAGCCCCCTCTATCACCATCACACCTCCGAGCAGGTCTTTCTCAAAGTGGGTGTTGAACGGTGTGCTGTTGAGGATATATTTGTTGAACACCTTGCCGTCGGTCTGATCGGATCCTTCCAGACAGTACACCACTGGTCCCCGCTCAAGTGCCACCTTGTGACGGTCGTCCACGGCATTGTCATTGGCTACAATTCTCCTCACGTGCATGGGCAGGTCGAGCTGGATGACGTCCCCTTTCTTCCATGTTCGTTGCAGGGTGATGTAACCGGAAGTGGTGGCAGTGGAAACGGGCGTTCCGTTGACCATGCAGGTGAACGACGGTGCCGCGTCGGCATAAGTGTAGAGATTGTTGTTGGTGGGGCTTTCCTTGAGCCAAGAGGGGATGCGAAGCTTGATGGCATATTTTCCACCGCCCTTCACCACGCGGATGCTGATTCGTCCGTCCCAGGGATAGTCGGTGGTCTGCTCCAGTTGCACATTGCCTATTTCCGCTTTTCCCTGTGCATAGAGGTTCACGTAGATGTCCTTGCCTTGGCGGGCGTAGATGTATCCTGGAACAGAGGCGATGAAGCGTGTGACATTGCCAGGGCAACAGGCGCATCCAAACCACTTCTGACGCTCGTGCTCGCCGTCGCTCTCCAACGGATTGTCATAAAAGAACCGGTCGCCGCTGAGCGACACGCCACTCAAGACATTATTGTATAAAGCGCGCTCGCACACATCCATATATTTGCTGTCGCCTGTCGCAAGAAACATGCGATAGTTCCAGTACACATTGGCAATGGCTGCGCAGGTCTCGCAATAGGCAGTGTGGTTCCACAACTCATAGTTGGGACCGAAGCCCTCGCCCTGCGGTCTGCTGCCGATACCACCCGTGATGAACAACTTCTTCGACGACATATTCTCCCAGATGCGCTCCAGAGCCTTGAAATAAGACGGGTCGCCAGTGAGCGAGGCCACATCGGCCACACCACTGAAGAGGTATCCCGCACGCACCGCGTGTCCCACGATCTCGTCTTGTTGGAGGATGGGCTTGTGATCCTGCGAATATTCCGAGGGGCGATGCCCATCTGTGCACCGTCCCGTCTCCTCGACAAAGTATTTTGCGCCATCGAGATATTTTTTGTTGCCAGTGACTTTATACAGTTTGCAGAGCGCCATCTCTATGATGGGATGACCGCCTGGTCGATGTATCTGCCCTTCGTCAGGACCAAATGTCTTGCAGACCAAGTCGGCATTTTTGATGGCCACATTGAGGAAATTTCGCTTTCCCGTAGCGCGGTAATGTGCGACAGCGCTCTCAATGAGGTGCCCCGAATTGTACAACTCATGAGAGTTGATACGCTCCCACCGATGTGAGCCCCACCACCCACTCAGGCGTGTGCATTTGTTGGTCACACAAGTGGTCAGGTAGCCATCAGGCTCTTGGGCCAAGGAGATGAGATTGATGACGGAATCAAGATACTGATCGAGCTGCTTGTCATAGTGTACGGCAAGAGCGTACGAAGCCCCCTCAATGATCTTGTAGGGGTCGGTGTCGTCGAAAGAGAAATCGCCCCGATGCTCCTTGACATCCGTCTTCATGCGCCCATTGTTTTGTGCGGCGAGTGCGAAGTTGTCAAACCGCCCGTTCTTCTCACATTCACGAAAAGCGGAAGGGATGCTGACGGTGCGGTTGATCTCAATGCGGGGCGCCCAGAACCCATCAGTCAGATGGACCTGTGCGAACGAAACCTCTTGGATTTGTGGCTGGGCTGCTGCCGAAAGGATCATGGCGACAGCACCGACGAGGGATAATAATCTTATATTCATATTAGTTATTGTAGATTGAGGTATGATGTTATTTGTTATCGTATGGTTGTCGCATCGTTATCGAATGCAAAATAATAGTTTTTTTATCACATGATGTGACACAATCGTCTAATAAAATACAAAAATCATCCAAAACACCGCCAAAAGCTACTCAAGCAGCACCTCGAGCATATAAATGGCATCCAGACTCCAGAGGGCGGCATTGTTGGTGCTCAGGCCCGGCAACTCGTCGACGGGCATGGGCACTTCGGGCGGCATGAGCTGTGAGGGCGCCTCGGGCAGGCGAAGTCCATGGTCGGCCAGCCCCCATAGCGCCTGCCAGGTGGATGCCATCCTTGCGGCATCGCGGTCGTGCCAGGCGGCATAGGCCTCCAGTCGCCGCACGGGGAAGTTGTTGTGACGTATCTCAAACGCCATCTTCTTGTAGCGGCGCGCCATGTCGAGCCATGTGGTGGCAAAAGACTCTTCATTGGTCAAAGGCAACAGTTCGTTCATCACCTCGAAACCGCCCATGATGGAGAGCAGGTGGTTGGTGGAGCGCAACGTGGGGTCGCCGTCGTAAGAAAGGCGCCCTGTGGCAGGGTCGTAGCCCTTGGCCAAATTGCCGGTGAACACGCCGTCGGGCAGTGCAGCTATAGAGCGCATGCCGGTCACAATCTTGTCACGATATCTCATATTTCCTGTCCGTTCCCATTCCGTCATCCAGTTGCCAGCATAGGCAAGCCAGTCGGGGCCCACCCGCAGGCGCGCCGGAGCGCTGCATGGATACTGCTCACGAGGCTCCGCCAGCCGCATGGGGTCGAGATGGTAGAGCAGCGTGTCGGCATCCACCTGTTCGGTCATCAAGTCGCCGGTGCGCTCGTCGGTGGTCAGGTAATAATAGAACCGGCTGAAAGCTGCCTGACTGATGCGCGCCTCCTTGGCACCACACCCCCAGTGACTCACGTTGTGCCGACTGCCCAGCGGGGCGAGAGGACCGATGTGGTAAGTGTCCACCTCGCCATTGTGGCGTGTCATGGCCTCTGCCATCCGCCAAATGTCGGCCCTGCCCGTACGCAAGAAATTATACCAAAGCCACATGGGCGTGGCCAGCTCGGTATTGTCCCATGCATATCCTCCCACATCATAGCGCCAGGAGTGACGGTCGGTGTCGTAGGCATGCATGATGTCGCCATAGTTCCAGAAGCCATACCATTTCTGCTGCTCGATAGCATTTCTGTAGAAGTCGATATACTGTGAGAGGCGGCGCTCCACCGCGTTGTCACCATGCGGCAGTGACCAGATGCCGAAAGCACGCTTCTCATAAAGATATTCGGGGGTGGGCAGCAGACGAGCCTCAGCAGTCAGGCGGCGTGCGTCTGCAGCCACCTGTGCCTTGCCACCATAGGCGGTCTGTGGGAGTATCCACACCACGCTGGTGCGGGCGATGCCATAGGGAGTGCTCAGCCCCTCCTGCACATCCTCGTAACTGGCGCGTAAGCCATGTGCTATGGTGTCGTAATGGCAAAGGTTCATCGGCTCTGCCTCTGGGCTCCACAGCCACAGGGTCAGTTCTGCCTCATCGCCTCGAGCCTTCGCCACCTCTATCGTTGAGGGATACGACTGCCAGAAATCCTTCAGTGCCACACCGATACCCCCCTGAGTGTCGCCCACAAACGCATAGCCGGGAGAGCGCGCCCCTGTCAACGTGCCCAGCCAAGGACTCACGGTGGTGGCACGCTTGCGGATGGAGAAAGAGTTGTCGGTGAGTTGGGAGAGACGGAAGCCATCCCACTGCGCCCAGTCGCCCAGCATCTGCCGCGCCCTTGGCGGGATGGCCTCAGCATCAATCTGACGGCCCGCCATCTGCATCGCCCGCAGCCGTGAGCGGTCGCTGCCGGCTTCGAGCACCTGCACTGGCTCTGCCCACACCCCGTCATTGCCCGTGGCAAAAGCCACATGCCGGTTGTAGGCGGGCTCTCGCATCGGCACCTTCAGCCGTATGCCCAGCGAGGTGATGAGGTCGCGCTGCTGGTCGCCGTCGTATATAAAAGTGTGTACCATCCTCACCTGTTCGCTGCCGGCATAGAAATAAAGGCGCACCGTGAATGGCAACCACTCGCGGGAGGGTGACCGATGGACACCCTCCACCTTGACGACGGCACGCACACGTCCCTGATGTTCCACTGTCATCTTCCGCACCGACGAGGTGTAGTCAGTCCCACCTGCGGAAGCTGTCAGCACGGCAGCGCCCCCTACCCTACGGCCATCGATGGCAAGACTGTCGAACAACGTTTCGCCCTCTTTCGACAGCCATACCGTGAGCCGTCCGGTCTGCACCGTGATATGCCCGTCATCCGCCGCTATGGCTAATCCGCCGCTCTTGACCTTTGCCGACTGCCTCACCACTCGCAGGTCATCAGCACCCGCCGGGACCACGGCCGCCAAGCCTGCCCATTTCACCGACCCGTCAGGCCATCGTGCATTCACCCACGTGTCGGTGGCGATGCCGCCACTCAGCGTGAGCGAAGCCACGTCGGCCAACTCTCCCTGCGCAAAGGGAACGCCAAAACTGACCGGTTGGGGCGCCTGCGGCATGTCATCAAGCCAGTGGAGGGGCACACCCGTGGTACCGTAGTTGAGCATAGGCGTGTCGTAACATTTGAAATGAGTGATACGGGTGCGCGAAAGCGTGGTGCGGAAACCGAACCATCCCTCTCGCAGGGGTTGCGGGTCAAAATAGTCGACGACGCACTCCCCGTCGACGTAAAACCGTACGTGACCCATCTTGCTCTCTATCTTCACATGATACCAGTGGTTGGCCTTCAGCAAATGCGCCTCGTCGGTATATTCTTTCAAAATGGCGGGCCGGTGATCAGCATCCTCCACGCCTGCCTCATCACCGTCGTAGCGACGGAAACGGGTGGTGGTGTTGTGGTTGCCGCCAAAGCCGAGATAGTACATCTGCAACGTATAACAGCGTAAGAAAATGCCGCTGCGCCACTCCGCCCTGCTCCAGATGTCACGGGCATGGGGGTCGCTGGCAAGGAAGAAACAGTTGAGGTCGCTCAGACGGTCGCCTTCCTTCCCCTCGTCCATCACACAGGCATCATATTCCACCGTCTGGCCCTCGTGCAGCCGTTGCTTGCGCCAGAGGGTAAGGCCCTTCGGCGACAAGATCTCGCAAGTGTCGCCACGGAATGTCAGTCGGTAGTCGGGGGACTCTGACTCCACCCTCCAATACTTCTTGAACTGTCGGCTGTCAAGTGCCGACTGCGCGTGTGCAACCATGCTGAGCAATGCGAAGGCCAGACATACCATCTGTCTCCTATGCTGTAAGGAAAAGCTTATTTGTTGGTAGACAATGTTCTTAAGCAGTAGACAAAAGGATTTCTCATTCATACAGAAAGCAGTATTTGATTTGCATTGTACAAATATAGTGAAAATTTTGATGATGAGAGTGAAAAAGCATCATTTTTCCTTCTTTTTTCATCATCACCTCGACAAAAATAATGTTGGAAAACTTTTCATCGTTCATGAAATTTGGATAATTATATGTAATTTTGTGGTCGAAATTGTGTTTATCGAGGTGTTTTCGGGCTATTGTCTGCCCTCCTGCAACTCCTCAACTCCTGAACTACAGGAAGTTGAGCGAATGCGAAATTTATAAATAAATACGAATGTTAGAGAAACTGCTAAGAATAGCGGGAAAGGATAAACCCGCAAGGAAAGACGTCGCATTGGTGCTTTCGAGTGGAGGTGCGCGAGGGCTTGCACACATCGGCGCCATCGAGGTGCTCGAAGAGGAAGGCTATCACATCACCTCGATTGCCGGCTGTAGCATGGGCGCCTTGATCGGAGGGGTCTATGCCGCAGGGAAACTGAAAGAATTCCGGGAATGGATGAAAGGCATCGACCGCAAGAGGATGCTGGAACTGACCGATTTCTCTTTGTCGCTAAACCACATCGTCAAAGGCGACCGTATCATTGAGGCCATCATGGAGTTTGTGCCTGATGTAGCTATCGAGGATCTCCCCATCCCCTATTGCGCTGTGGCAACAGACTGGGTGTCGGGACGCGAAGTGGTATTCCACACCGGCAGTCTTTTCGAAGCCATCAGAGCCAGCATTTCCCTTCCTTCGTTCTACAAGCCGGTGCATCGCGACGGGATGATCCTCATCGACGGCGGCGTGGTCAATCCCATCCCACTGAACCGAGTGGAGCGCCACAAGGGTGACCTCCTGATGGGTGTGGATGTCAGCGGACATGACTATAAAGCCCAGGAGATCAGGAAACACGAGCTCTCAGAGCGCCGCAAAAGCGGTAAGTCACTGGCCTCACAGATTCTCAACAAATTGATTCCTGAGCACATCGATTTCAATTACTACACGATGCTCTCACGCACCAGTTCATTGATGATCCGTCAGAATGCCAAACTGATGGCCCAGTTAATGAACCCCGATATCCTTGTCGACATTCAGATGAGCCGTTATGGCAGTTTCGATTATGACAAATCAGAGAGACTGATCGCCATCGGACGGCAGAAGACACAGAAGGCCATCAGCAAATTCACGACTCAATCCCAGCGACGGAAGAAATAGAGAAAAACATATTAACACATACATAGCAATGATGAAAAGAATCCTTTTTTTGATGACTGCCATGTTCATCGTTAGCATGGCAACGGCCGTAGAAATCAGCCATCTGCGACAGCTTGGTTTGCCAACAAAAGCAGTGCCGGCAAAGTTGTATTTCGACAACATATATGCAGAAAAGAACCTGACGATAACGGCAGATGACATTGCGGAGAGCTCACTCAGCGGGTTCGACGATGAGTATTTCTTCTTCGTGGAACAGTTGCCATCCGCTGCTGATGACCTTTATGCCCGCATCAATCTGTGGATGTATGACGCAGAGAAGGATCGGGTAAGCAAAATATTCAGCCAGCAGGGAGAGCAATATGAGGAGTTGTTTGTAATGGGCATCTCATGGCTCCTCGACAAACAGTCGTCGTTCAAAGACGTGGTGGTATCGGACACCAAACAGAAAATCAGCGTGCAGCAGTTCACCAGCAAGCCAGTGGTCGTCCTTCAGGCAGAGGTTTTCACGGGTTTCTCCCACTCACCGCAGATGACACTCCTGGTATATCCTGACACGAAAAAGGTGCTGAAGCTGGAGAATCAGATGTTTGTCTGCGTCTCCCACACGCTGTCCAACATGCTGATGATGGCAGAGATGGATTATGCTCAGGACTACATCATCACGACAAGTACAGGCATGCGCTCTGAGAAGCAACCGCTGAAAGAATCCGAGGAATATACCATTTTCAACAAGCAATATCTCTATCCTGAGCTGCACGTATATTCAGCAAAGGGAAAGGAGGTGGGAAACATCTCCCTGCCCGAGGACGAAGTGGATATGCTCAGGTGAACCTCTTGCGGCAAGGCTACATTCCTGTAGCCTGCCGCATGCCCTCAAAGAACTTCTGTTGCAACTCTTTGGCGAGTTGGTTGTCAGGGTTGAGTTTCAAGGCTTTCTCGTAGTTTTGCATCACATCGAGATAGTATCTCTGACCATTCTGCGCGGGATTTTGCACAATTTTCACCATGTAGAGAAATCCTGTGAGGGTGCAGATGTCAGAGGGATCGGCCTCTTTCATTTTTCCCATTTTTGTAATTGTCTGCTGTGTCTCTTCCAACAGACTCTCTGTCTGCTTGTCCTGAGGATTCATCACTGCAAAGAAGAGACTTTGCAACGCCATCTGATACTTGGGTTGGACGCTGTCGGGGAACATCGCGTCAATGCGTTTCATCTCAGCTATACAGTTGAGATAAGCCTCTGGGGTGGGCTGTTGAAGTTTCGCGAGTGACTGACCGATGAGCGTCTGCATGTCAGACTCCTGAGCGTTGATACTAACTGATGCCATACAAAAGATGACGACGGCCAAAAGATGGCACTTAAAAATTGGAGATGTCATAAGCTTTATTGTTTTTTAATGAGATAAATAATCCGATGTAAAGGAAGCGGTCACGCGCAGCCATGACAGGGTTGCTATGGCTATCGTAACGGAAGATATTGTTGCGGCCGAGAACATTGCTCAGCGAAGTATAGACAATGACCTTGGGACTGAGCAGATAGGTGACACTGACATCGACACTGTTGTAATGTGGTGTCTTTCCATTGGTGAAATACCGTGCGCTGGCCCATGACTCCGATACGCCTACGATGGTCTTCCCAATGGCATATTTGGCATTCAGCCTCAGATTGTGGCGTGACACATATTCGGGCATACGAGGATGGTCAAAATCCAGATAGAGACGCTCGGAGTCATTGTAGGAGTAAGAGAGTGTGGTGGTGAGGTTTCTGACCATCGTGTGATTCTCCACAAACACATCCACGCCACGACTGTAGCCATAGCCATTGGGCACGAACAGTCCGTTTTCCATCAAAGGCAAATGATGGTATTTCTTCCAATACGGCTCGATACGTAGCAGGGTGGCTGCCGTCTTGTACTGCATGGAGAGGATAAAATGGCCGGTGGTGCTCTGAGTCATCGTCTGCCGGCTTTGAGCCAAGTAGTCGTCGGCAACAGCCTGACTATAGCGGCCTGCAACAAAAGAGCACTGCCACCGCGGACTAGGAACATAACTGAGTGTGGCCCGCGGCATGAGCAACCACGTCCCCCGCATCATCTCTGCTCTTGTGGATAAGTTGAGAAACAGCTTTGGGACGACGCGCCACTGTGCATCGGCATGAGCTGCCAGAATATGATAGTCGAGTTGATACTGAGCAGGCTCATACTTCAGTGAACTGCTTCGGATATAGTCTTCCATGCCTGCCGACATTTTCAGCACGCCCGACCAAGCCTTGCGCGCCTCCGCCTTCAGATGCACCTCCTGGCGGAGACAGTGATAATGGTCGCCGGCTATCCGCGCTTGGTCGATGTCATTGCACACAGCGGAATAGGCAATGCCGGTGAAGAGGGAGAGTCCACCAGCTATCGAGGCTTGATGGGTGACATTGGCATAGAAGTTGTGCTCTGTGAGCGAAAGGTCACGGCCGTCGATGTGCTGCCCTACCGATGTCAGGTCATAGCCCACATAAGATTTGATCACGCCCGATGTGCCAAGCTCTCTCTTATACTGTGCCTCGCCTGAGCCTTTACGATAAGGACTGGTGAAATCGAACCGTCCTGGAGAAAGCCGTTCATAAAGCCCCATACTTGTCAGTGCCCCATTGAAGGACAAGCTACTATTGGAAAAAGCCTTAGTGCCCCCCACATTCCAATCTACCAGCGAAGCACTTACGCCCAACTTATCGCCTGTCGCCACATCGGTCGTCTCCATAGGCAAGACAGAGGAGAGCGCCTGACCATATTCCCCACCATAGCCACCCAAAGAGAAGTTGATACCCTTGAAGAGAAACGGTGAGAAACGTCCGCGTACCGCCGAGTTCTCCGTATTTGTGGTGTAAGGTATGAGCACATGCATGCCATTGACGAAGGTCTGGCACTCATCACTCTCCCCGCCACGGACATACAGTTTGCCGTCTTCGCCCACTTTCTGTGTGCCCGGCAATGACTGCAGTGCAGCTACTACATCGCCACACGAGTTGCCCGTCAGCACCACATCGAGTGCATCCAAGGTCTTAAAGTTGTCACTCTTTCCAAAACTAAATGAACTGGCCGTGATGACCACCTCGTTGATGGTTGTCGCACGCTCTTTCATCACCACCGTGACGTGACCCAACTGGTTGACATCAGCTGTCAGCATCCAGTCTTCATAACCGATATACGATGCTTTCAGCGTCACCTCGCCAGTCTTGGATGATGTAAAAGAGAACGCGCCCAAGGAGTCGGCAAGGCAGCCGTCTATGGTACCTAATATAAAAACATTGGCACCGGCGAGCGGTTGCCGTCCGTCGGTCACGACACCTGAGATGACGGTTTGCGCCGTCATGTTGTAAGCCGCTATCAGGGCGATGATGAGAGTTATCAGTCGATGTTTCATGCCGCAAAAATACGACAGGAAAACGAGCCCTCCAAATTTCCGTGACAGACAGCTAAAACTGCTGACAGAAAGCTATGGCCAGTGACGAGTGACTAAGAAAAATGACGAATGACTAAGCGATAAAAGCCTTTAATTGAGGCACATAGGAGCGCGATACGGGGATGGTGGCGGTGCTTGGTCCGAGGGTCAACTGATAGCCATTGGAATTGCCTTGGGCAGAGGTGATGTTGTTGACATTGACGATAAACGAACGGTGACACTGGAAGATATTCTCATAATCTTTCAGTTCGCTGAGCACCGCTGTCAGGGTGGTGTGCAACTCCACAGTCACAGGTTGGTCGTCCTTGAGATAGCAGACCGACACATCGTTTTTCTTCGCCTCAATATACAACAGACTATTGATGGGAATGGAGAGGTCGTGGCTCCGGACATGGGTGTCGTGGATGGTGATGCTGACATCTTTCTGCTCTTCCGTCGTATTGCTCAACAAGGCCTCCATCCTGTCTTTCAGAAATCTATTGTACTCTACACCTATCGTCAGGGCGGATACGATGACGCCGATGATGACCGTCCAATATAAAAACAGGAAGAAAAAAAATAGGTTGATGGGGGCATGAAAAATGAAGGTAAAGAAGAGGAAATTGCAAACGGCAATCAGTAAAATCTGTCCAAACACGGCACAGGCATGATGCCAAATGCGCCAAGGTGTAATATGCTGGGTAAGGCGCTTGAAGACCAGCACGGTATAGAACGCACAGCAACAGGTAGTGACCAGTCCGAACAATAACGCCACGATGAACTTGTTGCCACCGTAATGGCTGAAGCCAAAGGGTTGCAACAGATAAAGAATGGCCCAGATGATGACTCCATAGGCGACACTATCTCTCAGCCTGTGATCTCTCAGTTTGAATGGATATGTTCGGGTAAGGAAGGACATGGTTCTTTTAGTTGACGATTATTCGCCATCATTTTTACTTGTTTCAAATTGGGTGGCGAATTTAGGGAAAAATAATCAAACCGCCAAACAATCGGAGAAATAAGTTGCCAAAATGGTCGTGATAATGAAAGATGAGTTAAAAAATTGCAATGGTTCGTTTATTCCAGTAAAATAATGTAACTTTGCGGTGCATAATTACAGGGCCATCCATAGTGAGAAGGCCAACCCCTACAAAATACATTTTGACATGCGAAAATTATTGACCCTTGCGATGTTGGTGCCCCTCTTGCTCTCGTGCAAGGGCGAGGGCGACCAAGCCAATAACGTGGAAGATGTGAGTGCCAAGATCGACACCACTCAACTGTTGGTGGCCAACATACAAAAATGCTCCAAGCTTTACGCAGCAGAAGTGAAGGTGCACAAAATCGTCACCCATGCCGACCAAGCCAGTCTGAAAGGCAGCATCCTAGGACAGGATTTCAACATCAACCTGCCTGTGGGTGAGCGCAAAATCGCCATCCCTATCGACGCCACCCTTAAAGGCTATATTGACTTTGGCAAATTCACCGCCGAGGACGTATTCTACGATGAAGGCAAAGTGGAGATCACCCTACCCGACCCCGAGGTGGCACTGACCAGTTCAAAAATCAACCATGACGAGATCAGTTCCTACGTGGCATTTTTTCGCAGCAACTTCACTGACGAGGAACTGGCCCGATATGAACAACAGGGTCGCGCAAGCATACTCAAGTCGGTGCCAGAACTGGGCATCGAAGAGCGCACCCGCCAGAGCGCCGCACGCACTTTGGTGCCTATCATCACGCAACTGGGCTTCGACGAGCAAGATATCACCATCACATTCAGAAAAGGATTCACCTCAAAATCGATGAGAGTGACCGATGACACTAACAAAGCAGGAAAATGAGCGGACGACACAACAATTTCGGCAGTGTGAACGAGTCTAACTATATGGCCCGTCAAATACTCACCTATGTGACCATCGCCACTTTTATCGCCTTGGTGGCCGTGCTGGCCTGGAAAGGGAGAGGAGGCGGAGGCGAGACAAAAGAAGAGCCCAATGGCAAAATCAGCGTGACACCCACACAGATCAAATCAGTGAAAGAGACTGGTGAGTGGGAATTTCTGACCATCGACGTGGAGGAACTGGCCGACACCACCGCCACGCGCCTGATAGGGAGCGACCGCCGGCTGACACGCATCTACTATGGCACGCTGCGCTTAGGCATCGACCTGAGGAAAGCCGCTGACGACTGGGTGAAGATGGACGGTGACACCGTGGACGTGACTTTGCCCCATATCATCATGCTCGACAAGGACTTCATCGACGAGGCGAAGACCAAGGCGTTTTACGAGTCGGGCACCTGGGACCAGGCATCACGTGAGGCACTCTACCAACAAGCCCGCCGCAAGATGCTCTCGCGCTGTCTGACCACAGAAAACATCAACATCGCCCAGCTCAACGCCGTGGAACAGATGACCAAACTGTTTCAGGCGATGGGCTATCCCTATGTAGACGTACATTTTTAAGAAAACATTCCATGAACGCCATCAACGACATCATCAGCAGTATCAACAGTGTATTATGGGGCTGGCCCATGATCATCCTACTGCTGGGCACTCATATCTATCTGACCATCATTCTGAAATTTCCTCAGCGGAAAATATTCAAGGCCATCAAACTGTCTGTGACCAAAGACCCCGGCTCGACGGGCGACGTGTCGCAGTTTGGCGCCTTGGCCACCGCCCTGGCAGCCACCATCGGCACGGGTAACATCGTAGGCGTGGGCACTGCCATCGCTCTGGGAGGTCCCGGCGCTGTGTTCTGGTGCTGGCTGACGGGCGTCTTTGGCATCTCGACCAAATACGCCGAGGGACTTCTGGCCATCAAATATCGTGTGAAGACCCCCAGCGGACAGATGTTGGGCGGTCCGATGTATGCCCTGGAACGGGGTCTGGGATGGAAATGGATGGGTGTGCTCTTTGCCATCTTCTGCACCATCGCCTCCTTCGGCATCGGCTGTACGGTACAGGCCAACGCCATCTCTACGCTCACCAATGAGACGTTTAACATCTCCACCTATCTGGTGGGTGGTGTCGTCTGTGCCCTGACCGCCGCGGTCATCCTCGGTGGTGTGAAGAGCATCGCCCGGGTGTGCAGCGCGCTGGTGCCGTTTATGGCTATCTTTTATGTCGTAGGCTGTATCTACATCCTCTGTGTCAACGGCCACTACCTATGGCCCGCCCTGAAACTGATCGTGGAGTCGGCGTTCAACCCTGCCGCAGCTGGTGGAGGCTTTGTGGGAGGCACCTTTATGATCGCAGCCCGTTATGGTATCTCACGCGGTCTGTTCTCCAACGAGTCGGGTATGGGTTCTGCCCCCATTGTGGCAGCAGCGGCACAGACACGCAACCCGGTGCGCCAGGCCTTGGTGTCGAGCAGCGGCACTTTCTGGGACACGGTGGTGATCTGCGCCATGACAGGACTGGTGATTGTGAGCAG
Source organism: uncultured Prevotellaceae bacterium (assembly GCA_902780635.1). GTDB lineage: Bacteria > Bacteroidota > Bacteroidia > Bacteroidales > Bacteroidaceae > Prevotella. Next base: position 7,974 of record CACZGH010000015.1, on the reverse strand, counting down.
TGCCCTCGCCCACCCCGACATCAACTTCGCCGACGGTGCCACACTCACCAAAGGCGCATTCTCAAAGATACCTTACGTAGGGTCCACCCTGCTCAACATAGGCCAGTTCACCTTTGCGTTCAGCACGATTTTAGGCTGGAGCTATTATGGAGAGCGATCCATCGAATATCTCAACCGCAAGTGCATCCTCCCCTACCGCGTGCTGTATATCATCGCCGTGTTTGGTGGCAGCGTAATCGGCCTGAGCATCGTATGGAACATGGCCGACTGCTTCAATGCCCTGATGGCCATCCCCAACCTGCTGGCTCTGCTCTTCCTCAGCAAGGTATTGATGAAAGAGACCAACCACTATCTATGGAATGACCATCTGGATGATGAGATGGATGATGAAACATGAAACATGAAAAATGAAAGTTGAGAGAGATGACTGAAGAGAAGAAAACAGAATCGACGGGCAAGATGAACATCCTTGACCTGCTGAAGAATATCTTACCCTTTGTGTTGCCTTACCGGTGGTTGATCAGCGTGACATTGGCACTCACGCTTGTCGGGTCACTGATGGCACAGGTCAATGCCGTGGTGCTCGACCGCGCCGTCGACGCCATCAACGCCCTTATCCAACAGCCCGAGTTCTCATGGGGAAGCGCGGTGCGCATACTCACCACCATCAGCATTATCCTCTTGGGCAAAGAGGTGGTGGCCGCTCTTGTCACTTTCTTCCAGCGTTATTATGGTGAGCGTATGCGCATCCTTGTGAGCCGCGACTTGTCGGTGAACGTCGTGAAGAGGATGCTGTCGTTCAGGATGTCGTTTTTCACCTCTGAAGGCAATGAGACCGGCAAACTGCAGTCACGCATCGACCGTGGTATCATGAGCCTGAGCAATACGGTCAACAACTTCTTCATTGAAATCCTCCCCCTCTTCACCAGTGCCATCCTCGCCCTGATACTGATGTTCATGGCCAACGTGTACGTAGGACTCGTGGCTCTTTGCATTGTGCCCATCTACTTCTGGGTCACCAATATCCAGGCCAAACGGATGAAAGGCGGACGAAGGGGCATCTTCAGCGGACACCAGGCTGTGAGCCAGAGCATCCTCAACATCATCGAAAGCATCACCGTCATCAAATCGTTCAACCGCGAGAAGATAGAAGCCGAAAGACAAGCCGACATCCAGCGCACGATGACCGACCTACAACTCAACACCCGCAAACAGAGTTATATGTTCAATGGTCTGAAGAGTTTTCTCGAACAGATCGGCACCGTGCTCATCATCATCCTCACAGCCTATCTGGTGCTCATCGACTACCCCGGTATGACCATCGGTAAAATCATGTATCATGTGATGCTCTTCGCCAATGTGAGCGCTCCCATCCGGCAGCTCCACCGCATCTACGACGACATGAACGACGCACTCATCTACGCCGAGGGATTTTTCGGCATTCTGCATGCCGACGACGAAGTGGAGAACACGGGCAAGCACCATCCTGCAGAAGTGAAAGGCGACTTCCAACTATCCGGGGTCGACTTCACCTACAGCAACGGCACCCAGGCCCTTTTTGATGTCTCCATGCATATACCCAGCGGAAAGATCACCGCTCTGGTAGGTCTCAGCGGAGCCGGCAAGAGCACCATCGTCAACCTGCTCGACAAATTCTATCACCCTGACCGTGGAAGCATCACCCTCGACGGTGTGGACCTGAGTGAGTGGGACACCCAGTGGCTACGAGAAAACGTGGGACTGGTGCTGCAGAAAAACCATATCTTCGACGGCACCATAGAAGAGAACATCAAGTATGGGCATCCTGACGCCACCCACGAAGAGGTGGTGAAAGCCGCCAAACAAGCGTATATCTACGACCAGATAGCCCAACTGCCCAACGGATTTGAGACACAGGCGCTGCAACTGAGTGGTGGCCAGCAACAGCGCATCGCCATCGCAAGAATGTTTATCAAAAACCCACCCATCATCTTCCTCGACGAACCCACCGCCAGCCTCGACGCCATCGCCACAGAGCAAATCAAGGCCAGCATTGATGCCATCAAGGCCGGACGCACGGTGATCATCATCTCACACAACATCGGACAGATCATCGACGCCGACTATATCTATGTGCTGAAAGAAGGTCACGTGGTGCAGGGCGGACGACCCAATGAGGTGTACCAACAAGGTGGCGTCTACAAAGACATCTTCGATGCCAGTGCCCGCAGCATGAACGTAGACAAGATAGCCAACACCATAGAGGGAATAAAATGAGAAATGGTAGGACATTTCATTTATTTTGATTACCTTTGCCGACAAACCCAAAAAATCTGAATATATATGGATACATTCAAAACCCCATCGGGCAAGACTTTTCAGGTCAACCCCATCAAGCATGCCAGTATGGAGATCGTCTATGACGGACGTATCATCCAAGTAGACCCCGTGATCAGCGGCACACCTCCCGTGACCGACTACACCAAAATGAAGAAAGCAGACTTGATCTTGATCACCCATGACCACTACGACCATCTGGACACCCAGGCGGTAGAAGACCTGTGCAAAGAATCGACCGTGATCGTGACCAACCCCTCTTCGGCCGAGATATTGGGCGACGGAGAAGTGATGTGCAACGGCGACACCCTGCGTATCGCTGACGATATCATGCTGTATGCCGTGGCTGCCTACAATACGACCCCCGGACACACCCAATTTCATCCTAAAGGCCGCGACAATGGTTTCATCCTGGAAGTAGATGGCCTGCGTGTGTACATCGCCGGCGACACGGAAGACATCGAAGAGATGAACGACATCAAAGACATCGACATCGCCTTCCTGCCCTGCAACCAGCCCTACACGATGACGCCCGCCCAACTGCGTCATGCTGTCGACATGGTGCAGCCCAAGGTGCTCTTCCCCTATCACTATGGCGACACCGACCCTGAAGCCATGCTCGAAGCCCTGGAAGGCACCAACATCGACATCAGGATCAGAGAGTTTCAATGAAGATTGACAGTTGACAGTTGACAATTGACAGTTGACAGTTAACAATTGACAGTTGACAGTTGACAATTCCTTCATGAAAAACGCCGCCCGAGCCCGGGCGGCGTTTTTTCTATGATGAATGTTCGGCTACAAAGCATCGCCAGGATTTCCTCCTCCGAAGATGCCATCAAAACCGAGATCCTGTGAACCAATAGTCATATCGCCTGACACGGCGAGTACTTGATACTTCATGACAGCGCACATCATTTTCACTGTCGGCATGACATATACTTTTTTCATATTCGTTCGTTTTATAGTGAATAATTATTTTACATACTTACGTCCGTTCTTGATATACACTCCCTGCTGTGGAGCCTTATTGAGCTCACGTCCCTGGAGGTCATAAATCTTTCCGTCGACAGGGGCTGTAGTGACAGAGATGATGCCATCCACACTTCCGATGGTGACCTGCATCGTGGCCAGCTGGCTCTCAGGTATCTCAGAGAGGGTGAAATAAGCTCTCATACCTTTCATGACACCAGGCTCAGCGACATAGGCAAACCGATTGCCTGGAGCCAGGAAGAAGATGCTCTTGTCAGCCTCTGTGAACTCGTGTGGGTTGAACAGACCTTTCATGACACAGTTGCCTGCATAGAGCACACCTTCCCCTTCGCCGATGATGGTGACGTCGAAGAATGAAGGATCAACCACATCATTGTCGACCTTGATGACGTATGGCATACAGCCTTCCATCTCATGAACCGTATTGAAAGATACCTCCTGATGGTTGGTGGCAGCATCGTATTTTGCGTCGAAAAGTTCCATGATCTGAGCATTGTGGAAAGGATGATCCTCAGCGGCCATATCCTCTTCAGTGATGTCGAAAGGCAAGCAGATGGTATTCCACACACCACCCACCAGTGTGCGCTTAGTCTTCACCTCGCTGACCAATGTGCGTTCTGTTGGTAACACGTTTTCTACATTCTCGTCAAGGATCAAGGTGACACCTTCTACTTCTGCAGCCTCACCGAGACCACCCATAGCATTGGCAGCCCGCACGCTCAGCACATCGTTTGCACCCATCTCCACCTCGCAAGTGGTGGTGGCAGCGTCCGTCAGACCTACGAACACGTCATTCTTGAACACTGCGTATGCGATAGCGCCATCCACAGCCTCCCATGAGAGTTGGCCGTTTGCGTAGGAAGCCTTTGGAGCGGCAGCCTGAACGGTCAGACTTGCGGGATCCCAGGCATTCTCATTCTCCTTGAACATCTTGTCATAGGTGTAAGCGGCAGCCTCCTCAGCAGTGAGGATGGTCTGGAACTCTCCACCATAAGAAGTGATGATGTTGCTGGCAGGTGTGATATTCTCACCAGCCTCGTTCATCGTGCCATACTCACCGAAGACTTTCGGGTCTTTGTTGTTCATACCCTTCTGTGTCCAGCGGCTACCAACGAGCGTTTTCTCCGCATTCGCATCGAGTGTGGTGTTCAGATAGACAGCGATAGGATAGTTCTGCCAGGTACGGCCGAAGTTCCAGTCGCCCTTGCCTTCTGCGAGGTCCACCACTTTGCAGTTGTCAAAGACATAGCCGAAGTCACCTTGTGTAGTAGGTGCACAAATGGTGCGGCCGCCGGTACCATTCAGATTGCGTGGCTCAAGCCCGATGGTGACATTCTGGAAGCGCACATCACCACCACCGCAGAGGAAGTCGACGGTGCCATGCACTTCGCTGTCTTCCCAATACGACTGTTTGGTGTTTTGGCTGTAGTAGGTGTCTTGATACGAGAGCATCTTCACATTCTTGAAGATGGCACGGTCGCCTCTGTCTTGCAGACACACAGCGCGTCCGCCAGCCTGCCCTGACGACTGAGCACCATAGTAGTCAAGTTCATTCTTCAGGGTGATGTCCTGCATGTAGAGGTTTTGTCCTGAGTTGACGAGGGTGGCGGTGGTACCGATGCCCTCGATACTGCGATCGGGTGCGTTCTTGATGATGGTGCCCTCTGTCGACTGACCAATGAGCGACAGATTATGTCCGCTGATGGCCGTGAGAACGGTCTCGCCCAAGTCATAGATGCCGTCGGGCAGGAAGATGAAGGAGCGCTCGGCAGCCCTGTCGCCATTGACACCATTGACATAGTCGATGACGTCAATCAGACTGGTAGCGTCGCCTGGTTTCACAAAATACCAATTGCCCTGGCTGGCGTAGTTGGTCTCGCTAGTGTTGACGATGCGGATGCTGTGGATATAGACAGCCCCACCCGACTCAATGTCGATATAGAGTTTGCCGGCGGCTCCCTCGTACATGAATCCGGCTATCTCGCCGTCACCTTCGCTGACACCAGGAATACGGCCTACCTCCTCACCCTGCTCATTCTTGAAGACGAGCTGAGCATTGGCATTAGAATATTTACAATTGGTCACCATGATATTGGCTTTCTCACCCACAAGGAGTGTGATGCGGTCACCATTGCCGAAAGCCCATCCGTGCTGCACATCGTGCCAATAGCCTGAGCCAGTCGACTCAAACGCCTCGTGATCTTCGGGATAGAAGTTAACATCCGTGAGGTCGAAGTTGTATTTTCTGAACGGACTCGGACCCTCAATCTCTGTGGCCACAGCATAGAGGTTCAAGTCACCTGTGATGATATCGGTCACCTTGTACTTCACACCGTAGAATTTCTTCTCGAACCATCCGCGCACCTTGTAACCTTCCTCAGCGATGGCTGTGGAGTAATCAACAGCGAACTCGCCGATGGCAGCGTCCTTCTCCACCGTCTGAGTGCCCATCACAGAGCCGTCGGTGTTGATATAGGTGAGCGTGAAATCGGGCTTCTGTACGAAGTTTGCCACATAATTGATGACAATGTCGCCGAGGACAACAGGTATCGTGACGACACACTGTGTCTCATCGCCTGCATAGGTAATCTCACCGACCTCACCAGAGATGGTTGTCACCTCAGTAAGCGGATTGGAAGCGGAGATCATCGGATCCTTCTTGGAGAGTTCGATAGTGGCTTTGAAAGCGTCGCCATCGGCCTCAAACACATCGTCAGCCACATAGACCGTGCCATTGGCTGTGAACTCATTGAGGATGGGCACTTCCACCTCCTGGCCATTGAGCAGACCCGTGATGACGATGTCGGCAAAACCTATCTGCTTGCCATTCTGCAAGTGATAGAGGTTGACCTGAAGACCACAAGCGCCCTCTCCCGGAGTAGCGCCGGTCACGTCGTAAGAAAGGTCGCTGAATTTTTGTCCTTCTTCAGAGGCAATGGCAGGATTGGTACCACTGTTGCGGTTGGGCTTCACCTCGGTGGCTAATGTCACCGTAGACCCGTCTGCGTTGAGCCAGGCGATGTCGAGCAGTCCATTGTCCGTACCGAAACGTGTGGTCTTGAGAGCCACTTTGGTGGGAGTGAATGTCAGACCGTGCTTCGGCTGGATGAGGAAATTGATGACATTGGTCTCATCAGGCGAGTTGTTTTGGTCATAGGGCATAAAGCGTGTCTCATCAAAGCCACCGCCATTGTTCTTATCCAAAAGTTGCAGACCGGAGCCATATGTCACCTTGCTGGCAATGAAATAGTCAGCAGCCTCACCGAAGTCAGCCGTCTGTCCCTCGGTACCAAGGTTGAACGGGAATGTGGCGGTAGCGTCGACATTCTCCAAGATAGGTTTCTCTTCCTGAGCCTTCTGCAAGACCGTTATCTTGTAGAAATAATTGTTGTCGTTGGTCGAGGTAATGGCCACATATCCCTGTGCTACCTCACCATTCTTAGGTGAATAAGTGGTGGATGGATTGGTTTGGGTATTGGTGATTTCCTCTGTCGAGGTGCCAATGGTATAATATGAATAGCTGGGATAGCCATAGACGGTCACCACATCGCTGGTACTCTTGACAGGCACTTTGAACACGGCGCCTTTGCGCACCTGGATATTATTGCCATTGTTGCGGAACGACGCGCCATTGGGAGCAACGGTCATCAAGAGACCATTTTTCTCAATAGCTTCGACCGTGCCTTCCTCAGCACTGCCAGAGAGGGCCACCGTGGCTGACATGACATCTGTGTCGGCATAATCCCATGTTCCGATCAGGTCTTCCGCAGGAGTCAGCGACTTGTTGAGCACCACACTCACCGTGTAGATGTAATTGTTGCCTTGCGTCGCTGTCACTTCCACAAATCCTTGTTTCACTTCCGCATTAGTGGCCTTGTGATTGACGATACTCTCACTGCCATTCTCTTCACCGCCCACTGCGAAATGACAATAGCCGGGATAACCCTCGACCGTCACCACGTCGTCATTGGAGGAGACAGGCACCTGCAATACTGTGCCAGGATTCATCTGGGCATTGTTGCGCCCCACACAATAGAGTTTTCCAGCGGTAGCATCGACATGCATGAAGACACCCTCCACTGTAGACGCGATGTCGGCCTCGACACCCTGATAGTTGGTGCTTTCCTGTATGCCTGCAGGGAGATCATTCTTGAAATCCCATGAGGCTGTCACAGGAGCAGCATTGGCCATGACAGCAACCATCAGCATCAGGCACAACATACTCATGCGTAGCAATAGTTTTCTCATAAGCATTGTTTGTTTAGTTAGTAAATTAGATAAAATTATATGATTTGTCGTTTTTTAGTCTATCATGTGTTCACATTTTGGTATTATTTCGCAAAAATAGCAATAATAATTGTCATCTGCAACGTTTTTGCCGAATATTTTTTCTTCTTTTTATGCCCCTCGTGAGTGCTCAGAAAAGTGTAAACGAATGGGTGAATTCCTACGAAAAACCCTGTTTTTTACTCATTTCCACCCTTTATTGAGGCAAAAATCAAAAAAACACAAAAAAAATTTGGCGATAACAAAAATAATGCATACCTTTGCACACGCATTTAAGAAATGGCTCCCTAGCTCAACTGAATAGAGCATCTGACTACGGATCAGAAGGTTGTGGGTTTGAATCCCGCGGGAGTCACTTGAAAATCAAGGAGTTACAGA
>CACZGH010000014.1 GCA_902780635.1 uncultured Prevotellaceae bacterium | reverse complement strand
GAGGATGGCACGCAATAGGGTCTCTGATTTCATGCCACAAAGGTAACGAATTACTCTTGACCGTGCAAGCCTTGCCAACCAGGTTTATCCGCTGACCCCCAATGTCCAGCCTCTCTTCTTCGGCATCACCAACAACTCCTTCGGCTATGGCACAGGAAACGAAACAAGACGCAAAAAAGGTTTTACTTGGTCACCCAAATAAAACCTTTTCATTTGCGGAAAGGATAGGATTCGAACCTACGAACCGATTTTGTCGGTCACACGCTTTCCAGGCGTGCCTCTTCAGCCACTCGAGCACCTTTCCAGTTGCGATTTGCTGATGATGAAGCAATCATGGATGCGACATCCATTTTTCGGAGTGCAAAATTATTCATTTTCCGTGGAAAAAGGAAATTTTCGGGCGATTTTTTTTAATAATAGGCAAAAATTAAATGTCGTTAACAAACTTGTTAAAAAACGAAAAAATATCAACGCCAATCCGCAAAACGGGTAAGTCTTGCACGGCCAGCTCCCTTCGAATCCTCCAGGACGGGAACGTAGCAAAGGTAGTTGGTTGTAGCGGCGCGATGTAAGTAGCTTACCCACCCGCCTCTTTAGCTCAGTTGGCCAGAGCACGTGATTTGTAATCTCGGGGTCGTTGGTTCGAATCCGACAAGAGGCTCAAAAACCGCAAGTGCTTTCGCTTGCGGTTTTTTTATTATTTTAACATGTCTCACCCCTTCTATCTTCCTAAAAAGTTTTAATTTTGCATTTTAGAATCATTTTTTAATACCTATACATTTGATTATGGATAAACGAAGAAAGCTATACATGGCCCAGATGTGTGCTGCCCTCATGATGGTTGCGCCGCTTGCCGGGTGTATAGACAACGACTATGACCTGAGTGAACTTGACAAAACCATCGGTCTGGGCGGTGAATACATACAGTTGCCCAGCGACAACAGCACAGAGGCCGTGCAACTGGATGAAGTGCTTGACCTCGGCGACGCCAACTTCCTGGTTGTCTCAGAGGATGGTAATTATAATATTGATGTGGTCGATGACAATCCTTTCGCTGCTCATATCTGGGTGGACGATTTCACGGTGCCTTCCAAGACCTACAAAGGCACGTATAAGCTGGACCTTGGCGACCTCGTTCCCACCAGCGCCAACTCCTTCAGGGCGCGTCGTGCCACCGATGAGATTGTGTTCGACGCTTCCATGGTCGAAATGGACTTCAGCTATCCCTATAAGACCTCACAGATCACGTCGCTCGACTATATCGGCGTGAAGGCTTCCACTTTGTCCATTACGCTCTCATTCTCGCAAGGAATGAAGAAATGTCTTAATAATATTAAAGAGGTGAGATTTTCATTTCCCAAATGTATTGACTGTGGTAAAGTGGCCTACAAAGGCGACTCTCTGGCGCTCGACGCTAACAATATGCTTAAGCTTTCTAATGTGAAACCTTCAGAGGACCTCTCGTTTGTCCTCAATGTGAAAGGAGTCAAGCTCGACCGCACCTACGACGGCAGTTATATGACCTACACCAAGGGTGAGGGGTTCAATCTTCACGGTTCGCTGACCATCGGTGTCACTGTCAAGGAGTCGGATGTCAACATCGGCGAGATCTCTACCGCTGGTGACTTGTCGGTCAACGGTACCGCCGTACTGAGCAAAATGAGTGTGGCCACCGCCAAAGGACGCTTTGCACCGAAACGCTCGTTTGGTAAAGTAGGAGGCGTCTCCCTGCGTAATGTGCCCAATTTCCTCACCGACGATGAGGTGGACCTCGACCTGTATGATCCGCAGCTCAATATCAACGTGTACAGTGATGTGCCGTTTGCCACCAAAGTGACGGGAGCCATCGTCTCCAAAGACAGTAAGGGCAAAGAGATACTGAGGATGGAAGTGCCAGAGTTCAGTTACAAAGCCAATGGTGAGAGTGTGATCAGCGTCAGACGCCGTCCCGCCACCACTCAGAGCGACACCACCATCATCGTCATGCCCGACATCTGCGACCTGATCCGCCATCTGCCCGACAGCATCGCACTCGTCGACCTGGAGGGTGAGGGTGATGACACACAGACTGCCGAGATCGTCATCGACAAGAAATACAAAGGTTCTATCGTGCTGTCCGTGGCCTCTGGCATCGCCCTTGGCTCCGAAGCAAAAATCATTTACAAAGACCAGTACACGGGATGGAACGACCAGTTCAAGGACATCAGTTTCGTGGAGACCACCAAAGATGGTGTCAAGTCTATCAATGGCTATCTGAAAGTGACGGCACGCGTCGAGAATAAAGTGCCGGCCTACCTAACATTGCTGGCTTACGGTATTGACGCCAGTGGCCGTCCTATCAGCAGCGACCGTCTCGATGTGGTGGTGGAGAAGACCATCCAGGCCTCCAAAGACGGCAAGACCGCCGCTGCCACTGACGAGGTGATCCGCATCATGCCAAAGGACAACGACGTGTTTAAGATTTTGGACGGCGTGGAGTTCCGGGTGGCGATGACTGCCAAGAACGAGAAGGGTGCCTCACCGGTAACAGGTGTGCTCCTCAACGCTTATAAGCAGACCATCATAGTGAGTGATATCAAGGTAGAGAAAATAGGCAAGGTAGCCATTGATTTGAACTAAAAAAACAGAAAAACGATGAAAATGAATATCAGACATATAGCAATGGCGATGGTGGCAGGCCTCTGGCTGCCCGTCGGCGCGCAGGAGTTGCAGACAGCCTATTTCTCAGACAGTTATCTTTACCGTCATGACCTCAACCCGGCTTTTGACAATGAGAACAGCTATTTCTCCATCCCTTTTGTCGGCAATCTCAATGTAGGCATAGCCAGCAACTTCAGGTATGACGATGTGGTGCGTGACAACCCGTTGTATCCCGACAGGAGCAGCAAGAAAAAGACCACGTTTATGAACCCCTATCTGAGCAATGGGCTGAAGGGCTTCTCTTCTGGCGACAATGTGATGAACGGTGCCTTGAAGATGAATATCATGTCGGTAGGATTCAAGAAATGGGGTGGATACAACACCATCGAACTCAATGCCCGGGCAAAGGCCAACACCAGCATACCTTATAAACTCTTTGAGTTTGCCGTCAATGCTGACAACCGTCATTTCGACATCGGTGATGTCTCTGCCGACGTACAGGGATTTGTCGAACTCTCCATGGGCCACTCACGTCAGGTGGATGAGAAGCTTCGATTGGGCGGCAAGGTGAAGCTGCTAGTCGGTGCCGGCAATGCTTCCGTGGAACTGAAGAATGTGGTGGCTGACTTGCAGGACGCCAACAAATGGACGGTCTCTGCCGACGCCAAGTCGCAGGTGAGTATGAAAGGTTTCAAGTATCTGAGCAACACCAAGGAGTATCATGCAAAGGATGGCACCTACAAATATATTGATGATGTGGACGTCGATGGGGGAGGACCCAGCGGTTTTGGTGCTGCCATTGACTTCGGTGCTGTATACAAACTTAATGACGACGTGACGCTGAGCGCTGCCATACAAGATCTGGGCGCTGTGCTTTGGTCCAATAATTATGTGGGTGTCAATGATGCCAAAAGCTTCACTTTTGACGGATTCCATGACGTGTCAATCGACAGTCAGTCGGGTAATGTGCTCGACGACCAGGCAGATAAATATACTGACCAGTTGCTCGACTTCGCCCATCTCAGAGACAAAGGCGACGACGGCGCACGTGTCACGGGCATCGGAGCCAACGTCAACTTAGGTCTGCAATATGTGGTGCCCACTTTCGACATGCTTCGTCTGGGACTTCTCGGCACGGCACATATCGATGGACCCTATTCTTGGACAGAGGGTCGGCTGAGTGCCAACATCGCGCCTATCAAGTGGTTTGACGCAAGTGTCAGTCTTGCTGTCAACACTTTTAACACCAGTTTGGGCTTCTTGGCCAATATCCACACCAAGGGCTTCAATTTCTTCCTGGGAATGGACCACCTGATGGGTACTGTCAGCAAGGAGGGTATCCCTCTCTCCGGCAATGGCCAAGTGGCCTTGGGCTTCAATGTGATCCTGTAAGTAGCGCCTTTTGGCGGTGTCAGTCAATATCGACCACGGTGATACCGGCACCGCCAAACTGCACATGCTCGTCTCTGTACGACTTGACATTGGGCACGGTGGCAAGATATTGGCGTATCAACTGACGCAGGATGCCGCCGCCCGTGCCATGCAGGATGCGCACACGGCTCATACCGACCAGGATGGCGTCGTCGATGAAATAGGTGACAGCATTGAGAGCTTCGTCACCGCGCATGCCCCTCACATCCAGGTCTTGTTTGAAATGAAGTTTTCGGTCATCAATCGTCTCCCTCGTCTGTCTGCTGATAGCAGTGTATGATGACGCGGGAGGCGTCTCTTTTTGCGGCATCTGGGCATGTTCCAGACGTTCTGTGCGCATCTTGGTGCGCATGTCGCCAAAAACCACAGTGGCCATCTTGCCCTGGATGCTCTCCACACGCCCCACAGTGGTGAGGCCTTTGATGCGCACGGTGTCGCCCTCTGCTACCACTTCTATGCCCGGTGTCTTTTCCTTGGTCGGCTGGGGTTTCTCTCCTGCCTTTTTGGCTTTTTCCTGTTTCCGCTTTTCTCTGCGCTCTTTCCGCTCTTGTATTTGGCGTATCTTCTTCGAGATGAGTTCGTCGGTCTCCTTGGAGTCAATCTCAAGCACTTCTTGCTTGAAGTCGTTGAGTTGTTCCCTGAGTCTGCGGGTCTCTTCTTTCTCGGCCTGGCTCTCCCGTATCTCGCGGATGGTGTTTTCGATGCGTCGGTTGGTCTCTGCCAGCAGTTCCTCGGCCTGCTGTTTCGCCTTGGCGATGATCTGGCGGCGGCTCTCCTGCAACTGTCTTACCTCCTCCTCATAGCGGGAGATGGTCTGCTCCATCGATTTCTCTCGCTGATGGATGGTTTGGCGCTTGTTTTCCCAGTAGCGCTTGTCTCTCACTATGTCTTGCAGATACTTGTCGCTTTGGATATAGTCGCTGCCCACAATCTGTGAGGCGTCGTTGATCACTTCCTCCGGAAGACCGGTCTTACGGGCAATCTCGATGGCAAACGAACTGCCTGGCTGTCCTATCTGCAATTGGAAGAGGGGGCGCATCTCATGCCGGTCGTAGAGCATGGCGCCGTTGACCACATGGTCGTGGTCCTCGGCAAAGTGTTTCAGGTTCTGATAGTGGGTGGTGATGACACCATAGGCGGCTTTTTTCCAGAATTGCTTGAGCACCGACTCGGCGATGGCTCCACCCATCTGTGGTTCGGTGCCTGAGCCAAACTCATCGATGAGGAGCAAGGTCTTGTCGTTGGCATACTTCATCATGTTTTTCATGTTGAGCAGATGGCTGGAATAGGTGCTCAGATCGTTTTCGATGCTTTGCTCATCGCCGATGTCTATCATGATGTGCTGGAAGATACCTGTGCGGGAGCGGTCGCCGATAGGTACGGACAGGCCGCACTGCAACATGTACTGGAGCAGGCCTACGGTTTTGAGACACACCGACTTGCCACCTGCGTTGGGGCCGGAGATGATGAGCAACCGCTTCTCGGGTGTCAGCATGATGTCCAGGGGCACGGCTTTCTTGCCTTGCCGCTCCAGGGAGAGGCGCAGCAGGGGATGGGTGGCTTGTATCCAGTCGAGATAGGGCTGAGGCTGGGGCTGGGGCTCAAAACCTTTGATGAGCCGTGCCAGTTCGGCTTTGGCCCTGATGAGGTCCACCTGTGCGAGAAACTGGTACGACTGGAGCATCTCTGGCACATGTGGGCGCAGTGTGGCGCTCATCTCCTTGAGGATTCTGATCACTTCACGCCGCTCCTCTGCCTCCAGTTCACGGATGCGGTTGTTGGCCTCCACCACCTCGGCCGGTTCGATGTATACCGTCTTACCGGTGGCGCTCTCGTCGTGTACGATACCCTTGATCTTGCGTTTCATCGCAGGGGCTACGGGTATCACCAGACGACCGTCGCGAATGGTGGGGGCGGAGTCTTTGTCTACCAGTCCTTCGCTCTGAGCAGATCTCAGTATCTGACTGAGTACACGTGAGATACTCCCTTCGGTCTTGGCCAGTTCGCGGCGGATGGTCAGGAGGTCGGCCGACGCTGAGTCCTTGATTTTGCCATATTTGTCGAGTATCTGATCGATCTGTCTGACGAGGTCAGGGAAAGTCCTGACTTCTGAAGCCAGTTGTTGGAGCGTGGGGTAGAGGTATTCAGTCTCCTCATCCTGTGTAGTGGAGGTCTCGCCTCGGCGGTCACGATGCAGGTAGGCCACAATCAGACCGATGGTTTCCAATGACCGGCGCAGGTCAAACAACTCCGGCTCTTCCAGGTGTGTGCCTTCCAGTCGGATACGGGAGACGGCGGGTCGCACGTCGTAGAAATAGCGCAAAGGGAAGTCGTCGGCCATCTCCTGGATGTGTCTGAACTCGCTTACCTGGCGCAGACGGTTGTTGATCACACGGGCGTCTACGCTGAAGCTGAGGCGGTCAACCTCTTCCTTACCAAGTGTGGAGAGACATCGCTCGCGCAGCAGTTGTCGTATCTCTGTGAATCCTATCTTGTTCTCAAAATTTTCTGGATATATCATGTTTCGCTTTTCGCTGTTAGCCTTTCGCTTTTCGCTGTTAGCCTTTCGCTTTTCGCTGTTAGCTCGCTGTGGGTAATCACTAAAGGCGGATTGCTATACCGCCAGAGTTGTAAATCTTTGTTATTCAGTGCATACCAATTCCCCCTCTAAGTTAGAGGGGGCTAGGGGGAGTGTGTTCAAGCTGAGAAACACACCAATGAATAATTTTCATTCAAGTTTCGCAAGTACTCAACTTGCAGGTAGTTAAGGAGTTAAGTAGTTATCGCTGCGTGTTCAAGGTCATGTCGACTCTCTGTTACACCAGCGAGAACGCCACATCCATCATGTGTGTGAATGTGGTCTGACGCTGCTCGGCTGTCGTCACCTCTCCAGTGAGGATATGATCAGAGATGGTGCAGATGACCAGCGCACGGTTGCCAGAGCGGGCGGCGTTCATATAAAGACCCGAGGCCTCCATCTCTACTGCCAGCACACCCAGGTTGATCCATTTGTCGGTGTGTGCGTTCTCATTATAGAAGATATCTGATGAGAAGACATTGCCTACCTTGTAGCGGTAGCCAAATCGCTCACATGACTCAGCAGCGCCACGCAGCAGGTCGAAGTCGGCGATAGGTGCAAAGGTGCCTGGAGTCTCAAACTGGTCACCATAGTGCGAGTCGGTGCATGCTCCCATGGCGATGACCAGGTCGCCCACGTGCAGGTCGTGATTGATGGAGCCTGCCGAACCTACGCGGATGATGGTCTTCACACCATAGAAGTTGAAGAGCTCGTAAGAGTAGATGCTGATGGAGGGGATGCCCATGCCATGACCCATCACACTGACGCGTTTGCCTTTATAAGTGCCTGTATATCCCAGCATACCACGCACCTGATTGAAAAGCACAGGATTCTCAAGAAAGTTCTCCGCCATGAATTTAACACGAAGCGGGTCGCCCGCCATGATGACGGTCTCAGCTATTTCACCGTATTGTGCCCCGATGTGGGGTGTAGGAGTTTTTGCCATATTACAAAGATTTAGAGTTAATGTTGCAAATTTATGATTTTTTTTTTAATCTTCCAAATCCCATGCCGAAATATCACAAAAAAAATGGACATCCACAATTCTTTCATTGTGAATGTCCATTCCTCATACCTTGAAATCATGCTCTCTGTTCCCACTTCTTGAGGGAGGGTCGGGGAGAGGTTTCGAGGTTTCAATTACTCATTCTTAAACCCATAACCATTGGTGAAGCCACCATTGCTCAGCACGTTGGGAGTGAACGGCCAGTAGTGGAGCGGTGCTTTCACATAGTCATAGTCATAGAAGAGGTATTTGTAGTATTCGTCGGCTTTCTCCACCAAGGTCTTACCCCAGTCGGCAGCTGCATAACCATCTTCCAAAGCTGCATTCACCTCTGCATCAGTCAAGCGTGTGAAAAGACCCTTGATGGCGAGGTTGGTATTCGTGTTTCCTTTATAGTCAAGGCCGAAGGCCGACCAGTCATCGTTCACACCACGCCAACTCGGATAGAGCACGGGGTCATTGATTTTGTCAGCAGGACACTGAGCGGTCAGACGATGGCCATTGGCGGCCTTAGCGTCCACTTGCTTGGTGTAGACCACAGACGAGATGACATTACCATTGGCAAACTGATAGTAACCATTGGCAGTAAGACCGTCAATCATGGCTTTGGTAAGGTCTTTAATCTCCTTGATTTTCTTGGGCAGCAAGCCTGTGCGAATGAGCACGGTGCGACGGTCACCCTCTCCAGCGAACTCAAAACCACGCTCGTCGATGATGGCCTCAAGCAATGAACCCTTGCTGGCTATGTAGCTGTCGACATTGGCTTTTCCTGCAGGGAAGGCGCGCTCGCGGATGATGGTCAGATACTTCTTAGCCTCTGCTTCGTTGCCTAACATGGCACATGCCTCTGCATAACCTAAATAAATCTCAGAGAGACGCATATAAGGACCATTGATACCCGACTTACGCTGGTTGGCGGTCCAAGGCTTCTTCTGACGGTTCTCATCCCATTTGTTAAAGGAGATACCTCCACCTTTTGCCTGTGAACCAGGTGAGAATGGGAGCAGAATTTCAGTTCCCTTGGCACCATCGCTGCCCGTCACGGTGCAGGAGACGTCGCGGCGCATGTCGTTGGGGTCGAACATGCCGTAGTAGAAAGCGGGATTGATGCGGCCCTGACCATAGTTCTTGCAGGGATAGTTGTCTTTGCTGGCTCCTGTCGACGGACGGCCGAAAGAGTAGGGACGCGCGTCGTTGCCGGCGCCCTGAGCGATGGCCACCTCGTAGATGGACTCGTCGGCATAGCCGTCGTCCTCGTCGTGCATCTGCTGGAAGAAGTACTGATAGGGGTTGCCATAGACACGGCCATTGTCAGCCTTGCGTGGGTCGGTGGTGTGGAACACGGCGCTGCCGGGATTATCAATGACAGCCTTGAAATACTGCTGTGCAAGCTGATAGTAATTCTTGTAATCGCTGCGGCGACCATAAGTGGCGCCATTGTTGGGCTCGCCCATCTGCTCGAAGGTCAGTGTGTTGCCCTTGCCGTCGGTGCGGGTGATGTCTCCCCTTCGTGTCTGATAGCCGCCGGCCTCAAGTGCGATACGTCCGATGAGTCCCTCGACGTAGGTGCGTGAGAAGTAGTTCTTGCCAGTGATGCCAGGTATGGACCCGAGACGGTACATCACCGGTGCGGCCTGCTGCAGCTCTTCGAGTACCACGTCGTAGATGGAGTCTCTTCCGCAGAGGTTGCCGCTGTCGGTGGTCTTGCCGGTGAGGTAGGGCACGTCGCCGAAGTATTTCAGCAACTCTCTGTAGGCGGTGGCTTTCAGCGCTACAGCCTCACCATAAAGCTGCCCCATGGTGCTCTCTGTTTTGGCGGCGAGCATCTCTTCAAATCCCTCTGAGGTCTGTATGGCCTGAATCACGATGTTGGCCTTGTTGATGATGGAGTAGAGCGATGCGTAGGTGTCGTTCTCTTTCTGATAACTGAGCAGACTGTATTCTCCGGCGTATTTGCCGTTCTGGTAGAATGTCTCGGGATAGTGACGGCCTGGCTGATTGCTGAAGGCCTCGGGGTGGCGCTCGATGTCGGAGCCAGCCACGTCGGCGGCATAGAAGAGTCCGTCGCCGAATACTTTGTTCTGTGCGGCGTTGAGCCAGTCGGCGTAAGCACCCTCAAGGGCAGCGCGTGCTGTCTCACTGGTGGAGAACACAAATGCAGCGTCAGTCTTTGACGGAGAGCCTGTCTCCAGGTAGTCACTACATGACTGGAGGGTGAAGATGCCTGCTACGCAAAGTATAGAATATAATATTTTTTTCATATTGTTGTTTCCTCCTTAATAATTAGAATGCGACATTAAGACCGAATGTGAAAGTTCTCGCACGTGGATAGGCGTTCCAGTCGTAATTGGGCACGGGGAAGCCGTCCTGTCCGCCTGGACGTGTGTTGACATCGGGGTCGACACCATTGTAGCCTGTGAGACAGAAGAGGTTGCCACCAGTGAAGTAGACGCGCAGATTGCTGATGCCTACTTTCTTGGTGAGGGTCTTAGGAAGCGTGTAACCGATGGTCAGCGTGTTGAGGCGCAGATAGGATGCGTCCTCGATGAATTCTGACGACACCATTCCATACTCGCAGTAGGGCAGGGCATGCTTGGCATTGGCATTGAGGGCTGCAAGGGCAGAAGGCTCGGTGACGGCATAAAGGTTGCCACTGCCGTCTACGTCATACATTCTCCAGCAGTCGGCGATGAAGTCGAGGCGGTTCCATCCGAAGCTGGTGTTCTTGTTACCCATCATAGAGTGCATGCGGTTGGCGTTGTACACGTCGCCGCCAATCTGATAGGTGAAGCCCACTGAAGCGTCGAATCCCTTGTAGCTGGCGTTGATATTGAAACCGCCAGTGTGCTGTGGCATGGTGTGACCGATGACGGTGGCGTCGTCTTCTGTCACTGTGCCGCTGCCGTCGGTATCCTCAAATTTCACGACGCCGGGGAATGCCACCTGACCCTCGGGCAAGTTGTAATACTGTCCGCCGGCATAGTTGACCACGCCGCTGATGTCGGGCACGCCTGATTTCAGTTTCCACACACCGTTCTCCACGGTGAAGTCATCGACGGTATAGAATCCGGCTGACTTGTAGCCGAAGATGGTACCTACAGGCTCGCCCTCACGGATGATATAGTCATTGTATGGACGTTTCATCGATGAGCCCCAGTTGGTGTGGGTGTCGGCATTGACGCCTTCCATCACTTTCTCCACATTGTTTTTATTATAATTGTAGGTGCCGTTGACGCTCAGTTTGAAGTCCTTGGAACGGATAATCTCATAGAAGAGAGCCAGCTCAATACCCTTGTTGGAGGTCTCACCCACGTTTTGGAACTGATAGCTGTGGCCGGTGGTCTCTGCTACGGGCACTTTCATAAGGATGTCTTTGGTGGTGTTCCAGTAGGCATCGATGCTTCCACGCAGTTTGCCGTTCCAGAAGCCAAAGTCGATACCAAGGTTGCGTGAGACGGTGGTCTCCCATTTCAGGTCGGGGTTGGCCAGGATTTCACCGGGCGAGAAGGTCACGGTGCGCTTGTCACCATTCCAAACCACATTGGGTACCCAGTATTCTTTCCAAAGGCTGGCGTCGATGGCGTCGTTACCGGAGGTACCGTATGAGAGACGCAGTTTCAGGTTGTCGAGCCAGTCGCGCGTGTTGGCCAGGAAAGGTTCTTCGGAGATGCGCCATCCGAGGGCTGCAGATGGGAAGTAACCCCAGTGATGGTTGGGGGCAAAGTTGGAGCTTCCGTCGGCACGGAATGTGGCGGTGAAGAGGTAGCGGCTCTGATAGTCATAAGTGACACGTCCAAACCATGAGAGGGTGTGCTTCGGCTCACCGATGGTGTTTTTGAAGTCTGACAGTTTCTTGGTCTGGTCATAATAGTCGTCTTTCATGTTGTACATATTAATCAGACCAAAAGCGCGGTCCATGTCAAATTCACTGGGGAAACCGGCACCTGTCACAGTGCTACTGTTAGATTTGCTGGCCAGCACCTCATTACCTGCGAGGAGAGAGAGGTTGTGGTCTTCACCAAGACCCTGCACCTGATAGTTGAGGGTGGAGGCCCAGCGCACGCCATAGCCATTGCCCTTGGTCAACTCAGCCTTGTTATAGGGGTTGGTCGACTGTCCGCCGTCCCAGTCGCGGGTCTCGCTCCAGTTGCGGCTCAGTGAGAGTTCAGACTTGGCGGTCAGACCCTTGATGATGTTCCATGTCAGCGCGCCCATACCGTGAATGCGGTTGCGGGTGGTGATGCGGGTGTAATTGTCGATGATGGCCGTGGGGTTGAAACTCTCTTCCACACTGGCACTACCCATACTCAACAAAGCAGGGTCGTTGTTGCCGAGTGGGTTGTCAATAGGACGGTAGCCATAGACAGAGTTGCCGGAGGCGTAGTCGAAGTTGGTGCCCTCAAACTTCATCTCGTTGTAGCGAAGGTCAGCGTCGAAAGTCAAGTTCTTGGTGATTTTCTGAGAAATCTTGAAGTTGGCGTTCCAACGGTTCATGCCCGATTTGATACGGATACCATCGTCGGTCAGATAGTTGATGGTGGCGTAGTATTTGGTGTTCTGGTTGCCGCCAGAGAGGGAGAGGTCATGGCTCCAGGAACCAGCAGAGGAACGCATCACATCGTCCACGTAGTTGTGTATGCTCATATTTTTGTACTCATTGAGGTGGTTGCCGTTGGCAGAGCCCAGCCCGAAATACTCAGCGATGCCATCAGCCTCGTTATTGGCTAGGGCATCAGCATAACTCCAGTTGTGCAGCACATAGCTGTAAGCATCCATCACGTCGAGGGTTTTGGGGTTCTTCTTCAACTGGTAGTACATGTTGTATTTCACTTTGGCGGTGCCATCGCCACTGGAACCCTTGGTGGTGACAAGAATCACACCATTGGCGCCTCGTGCACCATAGATGGCTGTCGAGGCACCGTCTTTCAGTACGTCGATGCTCTCGATATTGTCGGCGGGAATGTCACTGATGTCGCTCACCTGTACACCATCAACGATAAACAGCGGGTCGTTGCTCTGGGTGATAGAACCACCACCACGCACACGGATGGACATGGTAGCACCCGGACGACCGTCCTGAGACATGACGCTCACACCAGGCAACTGACCTTGCAGGGCCTGTGCCACGTTAGCCACTGGATTGGCAGCCAGTTTGTCACCGCTGACAGATGCCACTGCACCAGTCAGGTCGCGGCGTTTCATGGTGCCGTAACCAATCACCACCACATCGTCGAGGGTGGTGTTGTCTTCCTGAAGCACGATGTTGAAGTTGTTCAGACTGCCCACTTTCAGTGTCTGGGTCTTGAATCCCACATAGCTGACGGTGAGCGTAGTCGAAGGTGAGACACCGCTCAGGGTGAAGTTGCCATCGAGGTCTGTGACCACACCCTGACTTCCTCCGGCAGAGATGGTCACACCGATCATAGGTTCACCACTGGCGTCTTTCACGTTTCCCTGTATTGTCTTCTGGGCGTAAGCCACAAAACAAACCAGGGACAAAAGCGAAGCCAAGAAGGCTCTTCTGATTTGTGAATGCATAAATAATTGTTTTAGTTAAAGATATTATTAGTTAGATGATATATGTCACCTAAATGAAAAAATCTCTTTGAAACAGGTGTAGATTTTGCATATTTTGTAGTTCGCGCTGCGAAATTAATAATATTTTTTGATTCATCAGTCATAATTGTCTCATTTGTTGAAAAAACAGTTCAGTTTTAACTAAAAACACAACCTCATTCCAGTTTTTTTCTTTGTACTTTTGCACCAAAGTGTTACTTTTGCATGAGAGTGTAAGATAAATCCTACTTTTATATGAAAAAGAAAAACTATCTCCTGCTTTGGATCATTTCGTTGCTCCTGTTCATCTTAATTATGCCATTAAGAGGGAAGAGCAATCGGCCCACGACGGGCAATGGCGGTCACGTAATTGACCTCAATGGCATCAAGTAGAAGGCTTATGAGAGTAAGAATGGACAAATGAATCATTTGGCTTAACTCCTTCACTCCTGAACTCCTAAAAAAGTTCTTCCTCTTGTGTCGACGTGTGGTAGACGACCTCTTCGGCCCGAGTGATGCTGGCTGCGGAGAAATAGCCGAGACAGCCGCCGCTGATGTTGCTGATGGGGTTGGCACGCCCATTCTGGCCTACAATGAGGGAACGGAAGAAGTCGTAGACAGGATGGTCGATGACCATCAGATAGAAGTTGACGATGTCACCGTCATAGAGAATGTAGTCCCAGTCTTCTTCCTCATCTTCTTCTGCTATCTTCTCCGTCATGCAGATGATGTCACGGTAGATGCGTCCGGGTGGGTTGCCACGGTCGTCAAAGACATTCCAGCGGTAGGCTTGCCCTTCATTCTTATCCTTTCCTCGTGGGTGTGTCGTCTGGCGGTCCATCCGATACAGATAATAGTTTCTGATGTCTGGCTCAGGGTCGCTGGCCCACACTTCGAAAGCCAGCATGCGGTCGCTCAGGATGTTTTGCCATACAAACTCGGTGGAAAGGATGGTTGCCGGGAGGGGCATCGTTGACTCTGCCTCATAGTGGGCACCCTCGAAATCCACGCTCAGATGATAGGTGGTGCCGGGAATACCAACGGTGGGCGAATGGTAGTGACCTGTGGCGGCATCGTAAGTGAGCACCGTGGTCTGTTCATCGGAAGAGATGGTGACGGTGGCTCCTGGCAATCCGGGCGATAGCGTCGCCTCTTCCATGGACCGTGTATGGGTGATGACGACATCCATCCCCTCGTTGGTCACTTGTCCTTGGATGGTGGTGAGGACGGCGGCCGAGGGATAGTCGATGTCGATCTCTTTCTCACAGGCGGTGAGGAGCAGCAGCAATAGGGTGTATGTCAGATATTTGGCCATGTCAATACTGGATGGTGAATGAAACAGATGGGACGATGCCGAAGAGGGCGGTCAGCGTGGCTTTCGTGCCCGTAGGACGTGAGGTGTCGTTGTCGAATTGGATGACGAAGGGATTGTAGCGGCAGTAGGCATTGTAAATGCCGAAGGCCCAGATATGCTTCGCGCGGCGCAACTGCCGGGTGTATGTGGCGCTGAGGTCAAGACGATGGTAGGCAGGCGCGCGGTAACCGTTGCGCTCGGCATAATAATAGTAAGTGCTGCCGTTGATCTCATATTTGGCACTCGGGACGGTGAGCGCCTGACCGGTGGTGTAGCGCCACAGAGCGGAGAGTTCCCAGCGTGGTGAGGCTTGATAGAGGCCCACGAGACACAAGTCATGGCGGCGGTCGTTGCTGGCGGTATACCAACGGCCGTTGTTGATACCCTCAATCTTGTTCTCTGACCATGAGAGCGTATAACTGGCCCATCCGGTCAGCCGACCGGTGTTCTTGCGCATACACAGTTCGAGGCCGTAGGCGCGTCCTTTGCCGCCCAGCAACAGCCTTTCAATCTCAATCTCTGAGTGGAATGACTTGCCATCACGGTAGTCATAGACATTCTTGATCTGTTTGTAATAGGCTTCCGCAGAGAAATCATATTTCCCAGTAGCGGTAATGCTGTTCCACCCTAAGGCCACTTGGTCGGCTTGTTCAGGATGGAGGAGGTTGCTCGTCATGGTGTAGCGGTCGAAAGGCATTGACATCGAACTGCCCCGGATGGCGTGGATGTCTTGTGTGGTGCGGCTGTAGCCGGCCTTGAGGCTGTTGCGCTTGTTGATGCGGTAGTTGGCACTTAGTCGTGGTTCAACATCGGCATAGGTCTTCACGATGCTGCCGCTGGCGGGATGGAAAGTGTGGGTGATGTCGCCGTTGGCATTGAGGTGATAATAGGGTTGGCCTCCAAGAACGGAGAAGAGGTGCAGGCGGAGGCCAGCGGAGAGATTGAGATGGTGGCTCACCTTCCATTCCTGGTTGACCCATGCGGTGTTGACCCATGCGTCACGTTTCTCCCGTTGGTGAAGCAGGTTAACGTCCCACTCGGCCGACTGGAGTTGCAGATAGGTGGACGAGAGTCCGTATTTGAGGCTGTAGGAGCGGGTGGGGTTCCACGTCTGGTCGTGCTGAAAGGTCAGATGGCGGATGAAGCCTTTCATCTGATAATAGATATTCAGCATGTCGATGCCCACATCGTCAGTGAAGTCACTGTAGGTCATCGCCGTGTGGAGATAGAGATGGTCGTTGGCTGTATGGAGCCAGTGGGCATTGACGGAGGTGTTGCCCCACGCCATGTCCATCAGGTCTTCAATGCCCATGTTGTCTCGTCCACGGTAGAAGGATAGGGTGAGACGGTCACGAGGTCCAGCCACGAAGTTCAGCTGGATGTTGGCGTCATAGAAGTTGAGGGTGTTGTCCTTGTATTGATCTGTGGCTTTGAGGAAGAGGTCGAGATAGGAACGTCTGAAAGCAGCCAGATAAGATGCTTTGTCCTTTTGGATGGGACCATCCACCGTGAGTTGGGCCGACAACAGGCCGATGGTGCCTTTGAGGTGATGTTGCTCGTGGTCACCGGACCGTGTGCTGATGTCGAACACAGAGGAGGTGCCGCCGCCATATTGCGCAGGCACCATCCCTTTGTAGAGAGAGGCGTTGCCCAGCGCATTGTCATTGAAGGCGGAGAACAGCCCCATCAGGTGACCGGCGTTGTAGATGGTGGCGCCGTCGAGAAGAATCAGGTTTTGGGCAGCGGTGCCGCCTCTCACCTGATAGCCGCTCGATCCTTCGCTCTCGCTCTTTACGCCGGGCAGCAACTGAAGGTTTTTCAGGATGTCGCGCTCTCCAAATAGGGCGGGCACTTTGGCCATCGTGCCCACGTCTATCTTCTCCACACCTACCTGCACTTCCTCTATCCGGCTTTGAGCAGAGCGGGAAGTGACCGTCAACTCCTCCAAAGTGTCTTCCCGCACCACGTCATCGGTTTGGGCAAGAGCAAATAGTGGCAGTGCTGACAGGAGGAGTGTAATTTTCTTCATCTTGATAGACCAACAAGAATCTCACCTAAAATCCACCAAAATCCTGAACACTTTGCCAGGATGGGCAGCCCACTCTTGCATGGCCTCATGAGCTTCCTCGGGTTTTACTTCCCGGCTGATGAGTTCGTCGACCGGACAGTTGCCTTTCTCGATGTAATGGATGACGGCACGGAAGTCGGAGGGTTGGGCATTGCGCGAACCGCGGATGTCGAGCTCCTTTTGTACGAAAAATTTGGTCTGGAACGACACTTCAGTCTTGGCATAGCCGATGCAGATGACGCGGCCGGTGAACGCCACCTCGTCGACAGCCATCTGATAGGTGACAGGGCTGCCCACCGCCTCGATGACCACGTCAGGTCCGAAACCGGAGGTCATCTCCAACAGACGCGCGTGTACATCATCTGTCAGCGTGTTGATGGTGTAGCTGGCACCCATCTTTTTGGCCAACGCCAGTTTCTCGTCGTCGATGTCTGCGGCCACCACCGTGGCACCACGTTGTGCCGAGCGTACGATGGCGCCCATACCCACCATTCCGCACCCGATGACCACAACCACGTCGATGTCGGTCACTTGAGCACGGCTCACGGCATGGAATCCCACACTCATGGGCTCTATCAGGGCGCAGGTGCGTGGGGTGAGCAGTCCAGCAGGTATGATTTTCTCCCAGGGCAGTACGAGATATTCGCGCATGGCGCCATCGCGCTGCACACCCAGTGTCTCATTGTGCTGACAGGCATTGACGCGTCCGTTGCGGCAGGAGGCGCAGTTGCCACAGTTGGTATAGGGGTTGACGGTCACTACCATGCCTGGTTTAAGACCCTCAGGCACGTCCTTACCCACAGCTTCAATGACGGCTCCCACCTCATGTCCGGGGATGACGGGCATCTTCACCATCGGGTTTTTGCCTAAATAGGTGCTCAGGTCTGATCCGCAAAATCCCACATACTGGAGACGGATTAGCACCTCGTTGTCTTTCATCTCTTGCCGTGGTATCTGCACCACCGACATGGTTTGTTCTTGACTGATTTGTATAGCTTTGCAAGTTTTCATTCTGACATGTTTTTAATATAGGGTAAATCAATGATATGCTGAATGCCATAGAAACGGCGGGCATTCTCGCCAAGGAAGAAGCTCTTCTGCTCTTCGGTCAGGTCCTTTGACTTGACAATGAAATCGTAGGACATACGGTAGGTGATGGCAGTGATGGTGCGCGGGTAGTCACTGCCCCACATCAGCTTGTCCCATCCTGCGATGTCGGCAGCCTCGCGGATGGCTCTGACGGCAGTGGGGTAGGGGTAGAACTCGGTATTGTAGAGCCATGTGATACCACCTGATTCTATCATCACATGCTCGTTGGTAGCCAGTGCAATCTGTGCGCGCCAACTGCTGTTCTCCCAAGGATTGACCGTGGGTGGGTCGGCCATGCCTAAGTGACCGATGGCGATGCGAAGACGTGGACATTCGGCGATGACCTCACGCAGTTCGCCCACTTGGCGGTCGCCGTCGGCGAGGGTGATGGAGAGATATTTCCCATTTTCCTCCATTAGTCGAAACATCCGCATCATCTCCGGACTGTTGAGAGGTTTCCCCAACAAGCGGTGTCCGGGGATGGCCAGACCGTTGAAGGTCTTCAGCAACGTGGCGGCCTGTTCCTCAAAATGGTCGCTGAGATAGTCGGCCATGCCATAGACGAAAAAGCGGTCGGGGTATTGTTTCCCCACTTCGGCCAGATAGTCGTTCTGCATACCGTCGATGAACTCCTGCACCACGACAGCGGCGGTCACCTGGGCATAGTCCATATTGGCCAAAAACACTTCGGCAGAGTTTTTCCCGTCAATCATAAAGGGCGGGAGCATCTGCACCTCCTCGTCCAGGAAGATGGAGCGGCCACGGGTCGTGGTCTGTATCTTCTTCCCGTTCCATGAGGTATCTTGCCTAAGCCATAAATGGCTGTGTGCGTCGATAATCATTATAATTTTAAATTATGGATTATGAATTATGAATTCTTTCGCTCAGCCCTCTAATGTAATGTCTGAACTCCTGAACTTCTGAACTCCTAAACTCCTGAACTCCTAAACTCCTGAACATCATGAATTCTTCCACCTCACACCCATCTGGTCGCCGATGATCTCTTGTACCTCTTTGACCAACTGCTCATCCATCGGTTCGCTGGCATACTGTATGTTCTTCAGCACATTCTGTGGATTGGCGCTGCTGAAGAGAGTGGTGGCGATACGGGGATTGAGATGGGTGGAGAACTGCACGGCAAGTTTCTCGATAGGATAATCTCTCTCTGCACAGTGGGCCGCAGCTTGGCGGCAAGCCTCTTTCAAAGAGGCAGGCGCAGGATGCCAGTCGGGGGTGCCACGCTGCGACAACAGGCCCATCGAGAGGGGCGAGGCATTGATGACACCGACATTGTTTTGCTCGAAGAAATCGAGATAGTCGAGCAAGAGGGTGTCGTTCAGGCTATAATGGCAGAAATTGAGCACACTCTCCACCGTGCCGCTGTCCACATGCTCGATCACCCATTTCAGGTTCTCGGGCTGCAGGTCGGTGATGCCCACATGGCCAACGTCGCCTTTCTTTTTTAGTTCTACTAAGGCAGGCAGCGTCTCGTCGGCGATTTTCTGAAGTCCTCCTTCCATGTCGCCCTGAAACTCGATGTCATGGACGTTGATCAAGTCGATGTAGTCGACATGAAGCCGCTTCATACTCTCATAAACACTGTCTGTGACTCTTTGGGCGGAATAGTCCCAGGTGTTGACACCATCCTGACCATATCTGCCCACTTTGGTGGAGAGAAAATATTTGTCACGGGGGATGTCTTTGAGGGCTTTGCCCAAAACCGTCTCTGCTTTCAGATGACCATAATAGGGTGACACATCGATGAAATTGATACCGTGGTCAATGGCTGTGAACACAGCCTTGATGCCTTCTTCCTCACGTATGCTATGGAACACGCCTCCCAGTGAACTGGCACCGAAACTGATGTTCGACACCCGCATACCTGTCTTGCCGATTTCGTTGTATATCATAATTCTTTTGTTAAAACGCCCCAAAATTACACATTTTCTGAGAAATGACAAAAAGTATGTCTTCGGATTTTCCGGATGGACGGGATTTTCCGTGCTTTCCGGATTTCCGGTCTTTCCGGGGAGTCATGAGACGACCGCAAGATAGCGAATGTGATAAATAATCTTTGCAGAAATAGCTTTTCATATTTGGATATGTTGTTTTTTTTATGTATTTTTGCCGAAAATAACATCTATTAGCAAAAAAAACTCTGCTAACCAGCTAAAGCAAATATTGTAGGTGAAAATTCAAATATTTAAGCGAAATTGATTTAAATCAAGTTAATTTTGCATCTTGTAAGAATATACCTGCATATTCAGAGCTATTTATTTAGATCAAACATCAATAATAACCTAACATAATAACCAAAATGAAGAAAAGAAAGTTTGTCATGGGACGCCCCCTATTACTGACAGCTTTGTTCTCAATGTCACTATTGCCGGGACACTTTGGTGTGATGCCCACTTCTGCAGCCCCTATGGAGCAGCAGCAGGCAGGTGTGGTTACCGGTACGGTGGTAGATGAGACAGGTGAGTCGGTTATTGGAGCGACCGTCGTTGTCAAGGGCGGCGACGCGTCCAAAGGAACCATTACCGATTTTGACGGTAATTTCTCCATTCAGTGCAAGCCAGGTGACCAATTGCAGATTTCATACGTAGGTTATGAGACAATGGTCGTCGAAGCAAAGAATGGCATGCGTGTGCAGTTGAAGAGCGACGCCATTGCGCTGCAAGGTGTTGAGATCGTGGCCTATGGTGTCCAGAAGAAAGTGACGGTCACTGGTGCGCTGTCTTCTGTCAAGGCAGAAGAACTCACCCGCACGCCAGTGTCATCTGTCAACAACGTGTTGGCCGGTCAGCTCTCTGGTGTGACCACTGTGCAGTATTCTGGTGAGCCTGGTAGTGATGCTGCCAGCATTTTCGTTCGTGGTCAAGGCACATGGGCCGATTCGTCACCGCTCATCCAGGTGGATGGTGTCGAACGTGAAATGTGGGATATCGACCCCAATGAGATTGAGAGCATCACCGTGCTTAAAGACGCTTCTGCCACCGCTGTGTTTGGTGTGCGTGGTGCCAACGGTGTCGTGCTGATCACGACCAAGCGTGGTGCTGAAGGCAAGGCCAACATCTCTTTCAATGCCTCTTTCTCGGCCCTCACACCAACCAAGATGGTCGAGCAGACGAGTTCTTACGAATATGCCACCTTCCACAATGCGATGCGTGCCAACGATCGCAAAGACCCGTATTTCTCACAGAGTGTGCTCGAAACGTTTAGGAATGGTACTGACCCCATCCGCTTCCCGAGCATGAAGTGGACCGACTACCTGATGAAGGATGTGACGTTGCAGCAGCAGCACAATGTGAACATCTCTGGTGGCAACCAGACGGTGAAGTACTTCATCTCAGCAGGTATGTTCACACAGGATGGTATCTTCGAAGAGTTCGACCGTCCCTATGACTATGGCTATCAGTATCAGCGTTTCAACTACCGTACCAACTTGGATATCAACGTGACGAAGTCTACTCTCGTGAGCTTCAACATCTCAGGTAAGGTAGATGAGTCATGCAAGCCCCACACAGGTCAGTCTTCCGACCAGATGATCCGTGAGATGTACTGGGCTTCTCCATTCAGCAGCCCCGGTATCGTCGACGGACGTTACATCGTCACCAGTATCGCTGAGTCTGACAACTATGTGGATGAGATACTCAAGGCGCAAGGTGAGACCGCTGGCGTGCTCCCCTTCGGCACCAGTACACCTATGGCTTACGCCATGAACCAGCCTGGTGCATTCCATTATAATAATAATAAGTTGCAGATGGACCTCGTGCTCGACCAGAAGCTCGATTTCGTCACCAAGGGTCTCTCCTTGAAACTGAAGGGTTCTTACAACAGTTCCTATCAGGTGCGTAAAGAGATCACCAACAGTCAGGCTACTTATACTCCAGTCTATCATAAATATGTGCTGACCGACGATAATGGCGATCCCATCCAGACAGGCGAAATGCCCTCTTTCGACAAAGATGGTAACCCCATCACCATACCCGTCTATGCCTGGGGCGAGCGTACAGATTACCGTCTGAGCAGTGATAACACCGACCCTGTGTACAGCAATTCTTCACCATCAAAAGGACGTAACTGGTATGCTGAGGGATCGCTTAATTACAACCGTTCGTTTGGACCTCACACCGTCACAGCTCTTGCTCTTTACAACCAGAGCAAGGAATATTACATTGGTGGTGACTACCCTGACATCCCCCGTACTTACGTTGGCCTCGTGGCACGTGTGACCTACGACTGGAACAACCGCTATATGGCAGAGTTCAACTTCGGTTACAATGGTTCAGAGAACTTCGCTCCTGGCAAACGCTTCGGCTCGTTCCCCGCAGGATCAGTGGGATGGTTGGTCAGTGACGAGGCTTTCTTCAAGCCCTTTAAGAAAGTGGTCAGCTTCCTCAAACTCCGTGCATCATGGGGTCTTGTGGGTAATGACAAGATTGGTGGCAACCGCTTCATGTATATGGCTGACCCCTACATCGTCAACCAGACCAATACTTTCGACCGCTTCACTTATACCAGTGTTAATGAGCCTGCCTTCGCCTATCCCTTCGGTATAGAGAACGGTACAGCCACAAAGGGTTCTTATGAAAGTTCAAAGAACAATCCCGAGGTAACATGGGAGAAGGCCTTCAAGCAGGACTACGGTTTCGACATGAACTTCTTCAACGACCGTCTGCGCACCACCTTTGATTTTTATAAGGAGCATCGTACAAACATTCTTGCACAAGACTGGACCATACCAGGTTTCTTGGGATTCAATCCTCCCTATAGCAACTTTGGTATCGTAGACAGCCAAGGATGGGAGTTGTCAGTCAACTGGCAGGACAAGATTGGTTCGGACTTCCGCTATTCGGCCAAGCTGAATCTCTCACACAACCAGAACAAGATCATCGAAGACCGTCAGGCTCCTCAGGAGAACGACTACATGTATACCGCCAACCACCGCATCGGCTCGCGCTTGCAGTATAAGTTCTGGAAACTTTATTACGAAGGTGCCGAGGCTGACTATGAGAAGGAATTCGGCTCTCCGTTCCCCACACAGCTCGTGACACAGCTCTATCCTGGTGACGCAGTTTTCGTCGACCTTGACAAAAACGGCAAAATCGACGCCAATGATCAGAGCCGTGACTACGGATACACTGATGACCCACAGTACATCGCAGGTCTCAACCTCGCCCTTTATTACAAGAACTTCTCGTTCAGCACTCAGTTCACGGGTGCATGGGCAGTGAGCCGTGTCTTGGGTGATGTCTTCCGTCGCCCGTTCCAGAACCGTTCCACTGTGCTGGATGGTGGTTTGCTCCGCTATCACCTTGAGAACACCTGGACCGTTGACAACCCCAGCCAGAGTTCAGACTATCCTCGTGCTTCATGGGAGAATGCAGACCAGAACTACGCTGGTAGCACACTGTATGAGAAAGATGCCAAGTATCTGCGTCTGAAAACCATTCAGATAGCATACGACTTTAAGTTCCCATTCATGAAGAAGCTGGGTCTCAATCAGTTGCAGCTTGCACTGAGCGCCTACAACCTCTTCACACTCACTCCATATAAGTTCGGCGATCCTGAGGCACGCGCCAGCACAACGCCGTCTTATCCTCTACAGCGTACCTATACCGCAAGTCTCAAACTTGGATTCTAACATATAATATAAAAAAGGTATAAGAATATGAAACTATATCATAAAATAACAACAGGAGTGGTGGCGCTAATGATTGGCAGCATTACGTTCACAGCTTGTACCGACGAAATCAAGTTCGGTAATGCCTTCATTGAAAAAACTCCCGGTGGAACTGTGTCACTCGACACCGTGTTTAACAGTGCCGAATATACCAAACAATTCCTCGTTGGTCTTTACGTGACACAGTATTACGGTTTGCCTTTTAAAAATGCGACTGTAGCACCATGGAGTGCCAGCTACTGGAACTGCAAGATGGATGCTTTGACCGACTGCTATCAGCAGCACTTCAGCAATGGAGCTGCATACGGCAAATATTATGGCGGTCTTCTTACTTCTGCCGATATCTCTAACACCGACCACCCACTCATCTCCTATACCCATGATTATGTCTGGGAGACGATACGCCGCTGTTATCTGCTCATGGATAATATTGACAATGTGCCAGGGCTCTCACAAGAGGAGAAAGACAATATGATTGCTCAGGCTAAATGCTTGATAGCTGCACGTTATTTCGACCTTTATTCCATCTACGGCGGATTGCCTATCATCAAAAATACATATACGGGACTTGAGGGGACCTATGAGATTCCTCGTGCTTCTGCTGAGGCAACCGCCAACTTCATGGTGAGCCTGCTCGATGAGGCCATACCACATCTTCGCTGGGCTTACAATGGTAATACTATCGATACCGACGCTGACAACAATACAGGCCGCTGGACAGCAGCCGGTGCCATGGCCCTGAAAGCAAAGATCCTGCTCTTCAATGCTTCTCCATTGTATAATAACGACCAGCCGCCTTATGACGGCTCGACACAAGCCGAAATGGACAGCCTCGTTTGGCATCACGGTTTCCAACAGGCTCGTTGGGAGCGTGCTCTGGCAGCATGCAAAGCATTTATGGATGCCAACGCCGCCAATGGCAACTGGTATCAGCTGAACCAGGTGGCCAACAGGACTTCCAGAACAAGCATCGAGGACTATCGACAGGCCTACCGCATGGGATATGTCTATCAGGGAAGCCGCGAAATCATACACTGCACACGTGTGACAGGCTCGACAAGTAACAAGGCATCTTATCAGTGGGCTAACTTCGTAGGGCCATTCGGATCCAGCAATGGACCGTTCCGTCATTCTTATAATCCTACAGAGGAATATGTAGAGATGTTCCCATGGAGCGATGGTACTCCATTCGACTGGGATGTGGACTCCATGAACGGAAAGATTGGTGGTGAGAAAGGACAGTTGTTCTACAAGTGGGAAGGCTCCCGTGTGATCATCAAAACTGCCACCCGTGACCCACGTCTTTATGAGAACGCCATCGTCTGCAGCCAGACTTTGTCTTTGAACTGGACCACCGGCAAACCCGAGGGTGATGTCTACGAGCTATGGGTGAAAGGTGAGCATGAGGGTACCGACGCTGCCGGTTTTGACGATGAGACCGGTGAGTTGATCATCATGGAGAAAGACCTCGGCCGCTTTGCGACAGGTTATGGCACCATCAAGTACTATCTTGGACAGGAGTATTATGGCAAGTACACACAGTGGGTGTATCTGAGTTACGACGAGATGCTCTTGATGTATGCCGAGTGTTTGGCTCAGTGTGGACAGCTTGACCAAGCCATCAAATTGGTTGACGAAGTGCGTGACCGTGTAGGTCTGAGAGGTCTGAAGTATGGTCAGGCCGCTTATAAGGGTGACAAGAGCACATTGCCCAATCTGAACACGAAGGAAGGTCTGTTGGAGGAGATACTCCGCGAGCGTGCCTGCGAGTTAGGCATGAGCAACAACCGTTACTATGATATGATACGCTATAAGCGTACCGACTGGATGACCAAACGTCTGCATGGCCTCATCACCTTCCGTATGATGCTCAACTCCAAGAAGGAACTTGTGCAAAACAACAATGCTTACATAGGAACAGACAAGAACAGCGGTCAGCGTGAGCCTTACATGTTCACTTATCAGAAATTTGAGTTGCAAAACCGTGCCCGCTATCTATGGGACTTCAAGCCCACTGACAAGGAGGTTCTCAAGTGGCTGTTTATGCCGATGCCATTGTCTGAAATCAACAAAGGGTATGGTCTTGTGCAGAATCCGGGATGGTAATACTTGACCAAAGTAATGAAGAATAGTAAAATTGCAATTATTATGAAAAGAAATATATTCGTGCTATCACTGTTTGCAGGCTTTTTCATGCCTGTAGCGGCACAGCAGGACAGCACTGGCATTGATTTCGTGGATCAGACCATTGAGATTGGCGCCAACAAGGACTTCACACGTGCACAGTCCACAGCTGCTGTTTCTGTCATTACCAACAGAGATGTGAACAAACGTTCTGCAAAGAACATTGGCAACTCTATATTGGGACAAGGCAACGGATTGGTATCCCTTCAAGGGTCGGGTACCTACTTCGAGCAGAACCCTACTTTCTATGTGAGAGGGCTCCAGAGTCTGAGTACCAGCACACCGTTGATACTGGTCGATGGTGTGGAGCGTGACATCACCTTCGTCAGCCCTGAAGAGGTAGACCACGTCTCCATCCTCAAAGATGCGGCAGCTGTCGCCCTTTATGGCTACAAGGGTGCCAATGGTGCTATACTTATCACCACCAAGCGCGGTGAGTACAAGAGCCAGAACATCCGTGTGTCATACGACCATCTGTTCAACTTCCAGTCCAATCGTCCTAAGTTTGTGGATGGAGCCACCTTCGCAAGTGCGCTCAATGAAGCGCTTGCCAACGAAGGTTCGGCACCACGCTTTACACAGGAAGAAATCGCTGCCTTCCAAAGCGGCAGTCATCCTTTCCAGTATCCAAACGTCAACTGGGTAGACGAGACTTTCCGCAAGAATGGAGTGACCAACAAAATAGGTGTGGAATTCAGCGGTGGCGGTGAGCGGTTCCGCTATTTCACCATGGTCAACCTCATTTCTGACAAGGGATTCATCAAAAACTTCGCCGAGACGGATGGTTATTCCACTCAGGACAAGTATGTAAGGGGCAATTTGCGTACCAACCTTGACATCGACCTCACACCGACCACCATGCTGAAAGTCAACATGCTCGGTATGCTCAGCGAGATGTCACGCCCCGGTGGACCTTCTTCTACAGGCAGCTCTTCTTCTACTGCTGTGGCCAATCTCTGGGATATGGTCTATAGTACCCCAGCAATCGCATTCCCCATCAAAAATGAGAATGAGGAATGGGGTGGAAGTTCCACATACAGTGGCGTCAACAACCCCGTCGCACAGTCGTCAGGCGCAGCCTATTACAAACTGCATGAGCGTGCGCTCTACGCAGACATGACGCTCAACCAGGATCTGAAATACTGGATAGAAGGCTTGAGCCTCACAGCAAGACTGGGATATGACACCTATTCCACACTTTATGAGGATCATAGTATGACCTATGTCTACGGTAACTATCCCGTCACAGGTTGGCAGAATGGCGCACCTGTCAAGGGCGACTATTGGTCATCAGGTACTCCCGGCACGATGAGTAAGAACTCCGGTACGGTGGACTGGGCACGTAGGCTGATTTTTTCTGCAGGCTTTAACTTCGACCGCACTTTCGCTGACAAACACTATGTTTACAGCCAGCTGAAATGGGATTACGAGTATCAGAACACCACAGGAAGCACTGGCTATACCATCTACAGACAGAACTATTCTTGGCTAGGACACTATGGCTTCGACAACCGCTATATCGGTGAACTCGCACTCGTCTATTCCGGCTCCAACAGACTGGCTCCCGGCACCAAGTGGAATTTGTCGCCCACTGTCTCTGCTGCATGGGTGATGTCGAATGAGGATTTCCTGAAAGACTGTCTAGCCATTAACTTCATGAAAATGCGTGCCAGCTTCGGTATCATTAATGCCGACTATCTGCCTGGCGACAATGTATGGAACTACTATGCGGCTTCCTATTCTCAAGGTTCATCCGCTACAGGCAGTTATCCATTCGGTTCTGGTTACGACGTGGTCTATGCCAACACGACCCTTGGACTGCTTCCCACCCTGAATCCAGGTCACGAGAAAGCTTATAAGTATAATTTCGGATTGGATGCCAGTCTTTTCGGTGGACTGAACGTAGAACTCGACGTCTACATGCAGCAGCGCAAGGATATCTGGGTGGCTGGTTCCGGAGCCTATACAGCACTCATCGGATTTGACGCTCCTTATATCAATGCAGGAGAGGTGGATAGCAAGGGTTTCGAACTCTCTCTCGACTACACAAAGAAAATGGGTGAACTGACCTTCAACGTTGGAGGTATGTTCAACTACAACAAGAACGAGATCAAAGAGATGGCAGAGGAGCCACGCGCATTCAACAACCTCGTGCAGACTGGCAATCCGCTTAACTCCACTTACGGTCTTGTGGCCATCGGCCTCTTCAAAGACCAAGCAGACATTGACGCCAGCCCCAAGCAGAACTTCTCTACTGTCTATCCTGGCGACATCAAATATCAGGATGTCAACAAAGACGGTGTGATCGATGCTAACGACACAAAGAAGATTGGTTATAGCGGATATGCACCTGAAATATTCTATAATGCGCATGCAGGTGTGGAATACAAAGGCTTTGGTGTCGACCTTCTCTTCCAGGGCGTCGGCAACTATTCCGCCAACCTGAATGCAAAGGGTATGTACTGGCCTTTGCTCAACACCACCAACCTCTCACAGCAGGCTTACGACGGGCGCTGGACAGCCAGCAACCCAGATGCCAAATTCCCACGTCTGAGCACGACGAGCAATGCGAACAACTACCAGACCAGCACGTTCTGGCAGAAAGACCGCTCCTTCTTCAAACT
This sequence comes from uncultured Prevotellaceae bacterium, assembly GCA_902780635.1. Classification (GTDB taxonomy): domain Bacteria; phylum Bacteroidota; class Bacteroidia; order Bacteroidales; family Bacteroidaceae; genus Prevotella. Next base: position 62,354 of record CACZGH010000014.1, on the reverse strand, counting down.
GCGCAATGTGGAACTGTACTACAATCTGCCTAAGACACTTCTGGAGCAAACACGCATCATCAAAAATGCCAAAGTTTACGTGCGCGGCACCGACCTGTTCTGTGCTGACAATCTCGACGAGGCTGATGCTGAAAGCTATGGCGTATCCGCTCCGCTCAACAAGAGCATCGTGGCTGGTGTAGCCTTGTCATTCTAACCTTTAAACAGACAGAATAATATGAAACTGAATAAAATATTTTTAGGTGCCCTTGCTGCAGTGGCTTTTTCCTCCTGTAGCGATCAGATGGATTATAAGGAGTTCAGCATCTACGATACGGCTTATATGCAAAAAAAGTTTGAGCGTGCTGGCGGCTTCCTTTCCACCATCTATGCAGATCTGGACTCTGATTTCGGCAACTATAGCGGGGCTATGCTCTCGTCGGCTACCGACGAGTCTGTTTACTCGCATGATGGAAATGCCATAGAGAGTTTCTTCAATGGAGCATGGAGTCCTACCAATGCCAACAGTTCCATTTGGACGACTTGCTATCATGGCATCGCCTATTGCAACCTCTTCTTGGATGAATTCACCGGACTGAAGTTTGAGGACTATGCCCTGGACAAGAATTTCAAGGCAGAGATGTACCAGTATAACAACTATCAGTTTGAGGCACGTTTCCTCAGGGCCTATTATTACTTCCTACTGGTTCGCCAGTATGGTGGTGTGCCCTTGATCACCTCCAACATGACTGCTGATGAGGCAAGCGTTCAACCCCGTGTGTCTGCCGATGAGATCTTCGCTTTCATCGATTCTGAGTGTGCAGCCATCAAAGACTCCATCACCAAGGACTATGGTGACCTGGGCGATCTGGCTATGACACCCGCCAACAACGGCCGTGCCAACAACCTGGCTGTCTTGGCACTGCGTGCCCGTGCCGCTCTCTATCATGCCAGTCCTCTTTTCAATGCCAACAATGATAAAGGATTGTGGCAGAAAGCTGCCGAACTCAACAAGGCTGTCATCGACTCATGTACTGCAAGGGGCATGAAACTCTCCAACGACTATAAAGGTCTGTTTATCGGTAACACCAACTGGAGTGATGCCGCAGCTGTGGGTGAGATCATCTTCGGACGACGCATGCCGACTGAGAACCGCAATTTCGAGACCTACAACTTCCCCGTTGGCATGACGGGTGCCGGTGCTGGTGGCGGCGGTGGCAACTGTCCCTCACAGAACTTGGTGGAAGCTTATGAGGATGGAGACAAGCGTTTCGAGCAGACTGTCGCATGCAATGGTGACTCATGGCCCAATGCCAACACCGTGCCTCTGGAGACTTTCCAAGGCGGTATGAACGGACAACCTCTGGCCTACGCTACTCCTACGGGCTACTATCTGAAGAAATATGTCACTGAATCGGTGCAGATTGCTGGTAATGGCGCCAACACCTGCAAGCATGTCTGGGTCACCTTCAGACTCGCTGAGTTCTACCTCAACTATGCTGAGGCCATGCTCAACCTCTCTGGCAGTGGTTATGAAGCAAGTGCAGGATTCACCATGACACCGAAGTATGCCATCGACCTCGTACGCAGACGCGCTGGTCTGGCTGGTATCGAGACTGGCCTTAGCGCCGAGCAGTTCAAGGAAAAGTATGAGAAAGAGCGTTTCGTGGAGTTGGCTTTCGAGGGTCATCGTTTCTTCGACGTACGCCGTTGGATGGAAGGCAACAAGTATTTCAAGACCATTTATGGCTTGAAGATCACGAAAAATGCCGACGGTACCTTTAAAGAGGAGAAGACGGTGGTACAAAACCGTCAGTGGGATGACTCTAAGATGAATCTCTTCCCCATTCCTCAGAGTGAGATCCTCAAGTCTGGTAATGTCCTCGTACAGAATCCAGGATGGTAATACGCTTCATGCTGTAGGGCGCTTTTATCAGTGCTCTACAGCAATGAGTGATACAAAAATTGTGTTAAAAAGATTTTAATCCGAGCATATTGCAAATAATTTTGTAACTTTGCTACGAAATGTAGATATCTGACTATTATCCTTTTTATTAATTTTTAAAACTGTATGATTATGAGAAAATTTTATCTCGTTTTAACAGCAGTGTTCGCTTTCTCCATGGTGGCGAGTGCTGGTGTGAAGAACCTGCTCAAGCAGGACTTCGAAATCGTCAACTATCCTGCTGATGCAGGATGGACCTCTCCTAACCTTGCTGGTAATATGTCCATCCAGTCTGACGCAGACGGAAAAATGTTCCAGTTCGAACTCGGAAACAACAACAATCGTAATGCGGTGATGAACTTCAACTACGGCTTGGAAAGTGGTGCCACCATTTATGATGGTCAGGATGTGAAAAAATACACAGTCACCTTCACATGGGGCCTCAAGAAGAATCCTTCCAGCACCGGTAATGCCGCCAATGTGCAGTACTCCAGTGAGATTGCCGTCCTCACACCGAGCGTAGCCACTTCTGATGTTGAAGGTTGGAAAATCACTAAGAACATCAACAACGGACAGTATGCAGCCAATGACTCCCTGCGCCTCTTCGCCCTTACTCAGTTGAAAGGTGCTTGGTCGGCAGATGCTGATGGCAATTCTACGACACCGTATTGGACTGACAAAGCCGACAACAGCAACTACATCTTCGATTTCTATATCAATAATGATAAGAACAAGGTGATCACACTTGAAGAAGATGGTTGGTATACCATCACCATCAATGTCGACACTGAGGCCCGCACTGCTGAGTATGAGATTTTCTCTCTCAAAGAGAATGATGTGCTCGCAACAGGTGTATACACCATTCCTGAGTATGCAAGTGTATACGCAAGTGGTCTGAACGTGCTCCTTGGCCGTTACAATTCTGCTGCCTATATCGATGATGTGAAAGTTCAGACAGAAACCGAAGGCGACTATGCCAACGCTCCTACTGTTGCCCTGACAGGTATCGACTTGAACAAGCGTATCTACAAGATTTTCTTTGAGGATGGTGAGATCCTGCACATCAAGAAGACTGACGGCTCTGAGGATACTTCAGTAGAAAGTCCTTACGATTACGAGACCGAGACTTCTGGCACACTCGATGTATGGACAGAGTCTGGCTCCGCTCTTTCAGAGCATGTGATTATCGATGTCGTGGCTGAGGTTATTCCTCTTCCTGCTGCCACTATTGACATCACACAGGTGAATTCAGGTTATGTGAAGACACTGTTGATGACTGTCGACAACACCACTGTTCCTACACAACCTTCCATCACCCTCACATGGGAATATAGCAATGGTGACAAGTCTGCCGGCGAGGTGGCCAGCGGTGCTATCTACGAGGCTAAGGAGAAGGGTACGCTCACAGTGACCACCCATGCATACGGTTTCGGTGAGACAACCGTTACATTTGAGAACAACACTGAGTTTGCCATTGACAATACCATTGACTTCCAGCACATGGACGAGGCTACTCTGGCCAGCAAAGGCTTCACAGAGATTGATCCTCTGCAGGCTTCCAACATGAGTGGTGAGAACAACTGGACCGCCCGTCAGCGTCTGTGGTTCGGCATTGAGAATGGTGAGTTCGATGCCGATAATAATCCGAAGTACGACACCCATGTTGTCTGGGGTCCTGAGACCACGGAAGGTGCTGAGGCCATCCGCCGCTTCACACTCCCTGCTGCTGCCATGACTCAGGAGGCTGCCTATGGCTTGTTTGCTCCTATGTACACATGGTACACTGGTGAGGCTGATCCCGCAGTGACCGATGGTAGCGACGTGTCTGGTCTGAAGATGAACTACGGCATTGGTCTGATTAATATCGGTTGCAAGGGTGATGGTTCTTCCATCAACTATCCAACAGGTGTCATAGGTGTTGATGGACTTACCGACAATGACTATTATATCGTATCCTTCATCAATGACTATGGATCATCTTCTGTACATCCTATCTTCCCACAAGGAACTTCTCCTGCTGATGCACGTGCTCAGTATAAAGCCATGAACCTTGGTACAGCTGTTCACAGAGATGGCCCATTCTCAGTATACCGCGGTACAGAAACATTTACACTCTATCGTATCGACACTGCCATCACTCGTATTGAAATATTCAAGGCTACTGGCGATGGTATCGAAGAGGTGAACACTGGCGCTATCGTCTCCGACCACAATGCTCCTATCTACAACCTCAATGGTATTCAGGTGAACCCCAACTCTCTCCGTCAGGGCATCTATATCAAGCAGGGTAAGAAATTCATTGTACGCTAATCACGTCATTGACCATAATTGAAGGGTGAGTCCAAAAGGCTCACCCTTTTTCGGTGTTGTCCGTTTCCGATGAAGAGAATACTCTTTTTTAAGAAAAAAAATCAATATTTGCAGATGGATAAGTGTAAAATGACGTAATTTTGTGGAGTTCAAAATCTAACTAAAAACAAACAACTCTTATGCCTAAAAAATTATTATTCTCATGGGTCGTTTTACTCTTTGTGTCTCTTGGTATACATGCCCAGCGCATGACCGACAGGCTCGACCGCGGTCTCATGGCTGTCAAGACCACCGATGGAGTATACTGCTCATGGCGCATCAATGCGGAAGAGTATTATGATGTCACTTACAACCTCTACAGAGATGGAGTGAAACTCAACACAGAGCCACTGAAAGTGTCCAACTATGTGGATGTCGCTGGAAGCACTGAGAGCACTTACACTGTACGCGCTGTAGTCAGAGGCGAGGAACAGGCAGCATGTCAGCCGGCTACCGTTTGGGCCAACAACTATCTGGAACTCCAACCCAATCATGGTGACCTGAAAAGCACCTATGTGCCCAACGACGCCTGCTGTGCCGACGTGGATGGTGATGGAGAAGTGGAGATATTGCTGAAGTTCGACAACTCCAGTTGGGCAGGCATCTCCTACGCCAAGGCTGGCTATGAAGGGGAGTACTGCATCATAGAGGTCTACAAACTGAATGGGAATAAACTCTGGTGGATAGACCTCGGTCCCAATATGGCCGACTTCCAGAATAATGAGCAGAATATCGTGGCGTACGACTGGGACGGTGACGGCAAGGCAGAAGCCGTGATGAGAGCCTCTGACGGCACGGTGATTCATCAAGCCGACGGCACCACCTACACCATCGGCGACCCCACGAAAAATTATCTCGCTGCCACCAGCAGCGGACAGTGGTTTGTACATGAGGGTCAAGAGTTTCTCGTCTATATGAACGGTGAGACAGGACAGCCCTATCAGGTACTGGAATATCCTCTCAAACGACTGGAGGATGGTGAGACCAATCTGAACGCCGCCTGGGGCGACGGCTACGGCCATCGCTCTACTAAACATTTCTTCGGTGCTCCTTATCTTGATGGCCGCAGACCAAGCATCTTCCTCGCTAGAGGCATCTATACAAGGCATAAGATGATCGCATATGATGTAGATCCTGCTACCCACCAACTCAGCGTGCGCTGGCGTTGGAACTGCAACACTCCAGGCAGTTCCTGGTATGGTCAGGGTTATCACAACTATCAAGTGGCAGACGTAGACTGGGACGGTCGCGATGAGATTGTCTTTGGGTCGATGGTCATCGATGACAACGGCCACGGTCTCTCCACCACAGGCCTCGGCCATGGCGACGCACAGCACTGCAGCGACTTCAATCCTTATGTGCACGGTCAGGAGATGTATGCCTGCAACGAGGATGAACCCTCTAACAACTACCGTGACGCTACTACCAGCAAGATTTATTACCGCATGAGCGGAGGCTCTGACGACGGGCGCGCCATGTGTGGCAATTTCTCTAACGACTATCCCGGAGCCATGGGCGCATCGGCTCATGACAACCCCATCAGCTGTGTCACCGCCGACCATATCGAGGGCGTCACTGGTGGATTCGATCTCAATTTCCGCATTTACTGGGATGGCGACCTGCTCGAAGAGACTTTCAATGGCTCAGGAACACGTAACTCGACTGGACGCATCGCAAAATTCGGAAAAGGTGTCATTGAGTCCCTGACAGGCTCCATCACCAACAACGACACCAAAGCCACTCCTTGTTTCCAGGGAGATATCTTTGGCGACTGGCGCGAGGAAGTCATCATGCGCACCTCTGCCAACCATATCCGCATCTACACCACGAAGATACCCACAGCATGGCGCAACTACTCACTCTGGCATGACATGCAGTACCGTCAGGCCATGGTGTGGCAGATGTGCGGCTATAACCAGCCACCACATACCAGCTACTTCCTCGGCGAACTGGAAGGCATCACCATGGCACCACCGGCTCTCTCGATGACCGACCGCACAGAGATTGCCAATGGAGGCAACATCGGCACGGCCACCGACAACCAGCAGGTGCTTCTCGCAGAGACCGGTGACATGACGGTCAGCATCAGTGAGGGTGCCAGTCCGTATATCCTCTTCGACAATGCCCCGTCATGGGTGCAGGGTCATGACAACAACGATAATATCACCACTGAGTATTTTACGCACACCCTGACAGGCGGTGCATTCAGTGGCGCCATGCGCTTGGTGAAGCAAGGCGACGGCACGCTCGTGTTGCCAAAAGCCTCTCAGAAATACACAGGTCCAACCGATGTCTGGGCAGGCACCCTGCAGTTTGACGGCATCATGGAGGGCAGCCGTGTCTGGCTCAACCGTTTCGGTGTGCTCAGCAGCGATGGTGGCCGTTTCAACAAAGGTATTGAGATGGACTATGCTTCTGTGCTGCAGCCAGGTGGAAAACACCATGTCGGAAATGTGGAGACCGACTCGCTCCTCTTGCATTTCGGCGCACACATCCAACTGGATGTGGATGGCGCCACACAGATGGCCGACTTTGTGAAAGCCCGAGTGCTGGTCATTGAGAAGAAAGACTGGAAGTATGGGCCTGCTTACAGCACCCCTGTCTTCCAGATCATTACCCATTTCGCCGAGGGTGCCACAGCCCTGCCTGAGGGGAAATATCTCTTAGGTGAGTTCTCTGAAATAAAAGGAGATGTTGCCAACATCGTAGTCGAGGGCGTAGGCGCACAAAAAGCCAGCCTGACGGAGGAAGAGGGAAAAATCTATTTGGTTATTGAAGGTCTCCGTGAACCGACCTCCATCACTTGGACGGGTGCAGAGGGCAGTGACTGGGACCTCGCCGACACCGAGAACTTCAAGTCCACCTCTTCTGGCGAAGGGAATATCTTCGTCACTGGCGACCATGTCATCTTCAACGACGACGCTGTCAATACCACTGTCAACATCGTGCGACCCGTGTCGCCGGCTTCCATCTCTTTTGAAAATGAAAACAAGGACTTCACTGTCACTGGCGACAGCATCATCGGCGATGTCACCATCACCAAGATGGGTGCTGCCAATGTGAATATAGAGAATGTCAACTCCTTTAAGGGTACCGTGAACATCAACGGAGGTAAAATCACCGTTAATTCGCTGGCCAATGAGTCGGGCATCACACTGGGTGCTTTTGGAGGAGTCAGCAATTCTATCGTCCTCAGCAACGGAGGCGTTTTGACCAGCAATGGTTCTTTGTCTACCTCACAACCCATGGTCTTAGGAAGTGGTGGTGGTGGCATCTACGTGCCGCAGGGACAGTCGTTTACCACCACGTCGACCATCAATTCCAATGCAAAGTCCAACCTGACCAAGACGGGCAAAGGCTCACTCACACTGGGTAGAAGATCCGCTTTCAACGCGCTCTACCTCATGGAGGGCACGCTCTATGGCTCAGAGAACAATGACGTGCATCAGTATCCTGACAGCGTGGTGCTCTACGGAGGCTCGTTGCGTGACCCGGACAACATGTATTCCTATTCGTCCAACAAAACTCACGTCATCGTGCCTGAGGGCTCCACAGCCGATTGGTATCTCGACTCCAGGTGCAACTACACTGGTTCTCTTAAGGGAAGTGGCACACTCAGTGTATATGCCACCAGCATCCGTAACGTCATTGCAGGTAACTGGAGCGGATTTGAAGGCAACCTGACCATCGGTGCCTCTAAGACGGGCTCGTACACCCCCGTGTTCTATTTCAACAACTCCAGCGGCCTGAGTAAGGCGACCGTCACCATCAGAACCACTTTCTCCAGTGGTGCCACTGGCGACAATGTCATCAATAAGAGCAACAACGTCAGCTTCGGCGACCTCAAAGGCGCCGGCATCCTGACAGGCTCTGGCCGATATACTGTTGGTCATCTGAACAAAGATATCACTTGGAATGGGAAGTTAGACGGCTGCCTGATCACCAAAGTAGGTTCGGGACTGTGGACAGTCAATCTCCCCACAAGCTATGGTAAAGGCAACGCTGAGGTCAAAGGTGGTATCCTCAACCTCTATAATCCAGCCGCCAAAGACCTGTTCTTCGGCAACAACCAAATCATGGTCACCGACAGTGGTACCATCGCAGGATGCGCATACGTCAGCACAGTCTATGTGCAAAATGGTGCCACCGTGGCACCAGGCGATGCTTCCAGCACTTATCCTGTGGGATGCCTAAAAGTCAAGTCTGCACTTTATGCCTACGCAGGTTCTCATGTCAATTTGTTTATCTACAAAGCCAACAATACGGCCACTGCACGCTCTTACTTTGATGTGGAAGGAACCCTGTCCATTGACGGTGATATCAATGTCTCCATGCGTGGCTATACACCCAAGGAAGGCGACGAGATCATCCTGTGGACTGCCAACACCTTCGCCGGCGCCCCAACTGAAATCAATCTGCCCGACATCTCTTCCTATGGACTGGCATGGGACACTTCCGACCTGTTGAAACCGACAGGTATCCTTAGAGTGGTCAATCCTGACGCCATCCATCACATTGACGCTGGCGAGTGGACACACGTTCAGGTCTATACCACCGAGGGCATGGAGGTTGGTACCTTAGACTGTGAAAGAGCAGACGTTGAAAAACGACTGAACACCTATGGTCGTGGCACTTATCTGTTGAGAATGTCTTCAGGACGTAAGAATGAGACTATCAAAATCTCTGTCAAATAAGTAAATACTCATCTAGTGACTTTCGCCTACACCATCCTGAAATGGTTTGCAGAGAATGGCAGAGACCTGCCCTGGCGCCACACCCATGACCCGTATGCGGTGTGGCTCTCTGAGGTCATCCTGCAGCAGACACGTATTGAGCAGGGATGGCCCTACTGGGAGCGGTTCATGCGCCGCTGGCCCACCGTGGAGTGTCTGGCAGCCGCTACGGAGGATGAGGTGCTGCGTGAGTGGCAGGGTCTGGGATACTACTCACGTGCACGAAACCTGCACGAGGCCGCCAAGCAAATCATGCAGAAGGGAGAATTCCCGCAAACCATGGATGGCATACGCCAACTGAAAGGTGTAGGTGACTATACGGCGGCAGCTATTGGCAGTATCGCATTCGGACTGCCAGTAGCCGTCGTCGATGGCAATGTATACAGGGTGCTGGCGCGCCATTTCGGCATTTCCACACCCATCAATACCACTGAAGGGAAAAAGGAGTTTGCCTCTTTGGCGCAATCGTTGTTGCCAGTCAAAGAGGCTTCTGCCTTCAATCAGGCGATGATGGACTTCGGTGCCATCCAGTGCACGCCACAGTCACCACAGTGTGCCGTTTGTCCGTTGCAGGAAACGTGTGTGGCCATGCGTGAGGGCAGGGTGGGGCAGTTGCCCGTCAAACTCAAAAAATTGAAGATCAAAGAGCGTCGTTTCTCCTATTATTATATCCGGCATCATGGCATGGTGGCCATGCACCGACGGGGCGAAGGCGATATCTGGCAGGGACTTTGGGAACCTTATATGGAGGAGACACCGCAGCACATGATTCCTTCTGAAGGTCCTGTGCTGATCACCAAGAATGTGAAACACGTGCTCACCCATCGTATCCTATGGGCCGATTTCTATTTGTGGGAGCCCCCATCACGGCCTATCCTTCCTCCCGATTATATCTGGATATCCGAGTCGGATCTAGACCAGTATGCGCTGCCGCGACTGGTCGAAATTCTCATAGAGACGATACACCACTAGCACTTGTTATAGGCTTTGCACAAACTGTTTGGGGGTCATCTGCATTTTGCGCTTGAACAGGGTGCGGAAATTTTTGATGTCATTGATGCCCACGGCTTCTGCAACAGCTTCCACGTTGGTCTCTCCCTCACGAAACAGCTGAACGGCCTTATAGATTCGGTAGTCATTGACAAACTCAATCAGCGACATGCCGGTCAACTGTTTCAGTTTCTTGTAAAGCGGTGAGTGACTCATGCCCACCTGCTCTGCCAGAAAGGCTATGTTGAAATCTGGATTCTGCAAATTGCTGTCAATCACTTCCCTGCATCGTAGCAGAAACAGTTGTTCTTCCTTGGTGAAGGTCTTGTGAGCGGATTCTGGTGAGGTGGCAGCCATAGATGTGGTGGTAAGCAGCGAGGCAGGTTCTGGTGTGATGAGCTTGTTGATGCGCTTGCGGAGCAACTTCAGCGATACGGGTTTGGTCAGGTAGACATCGGCTCCGTTGTCAAAAGCTGACAGCATGTCATCCTCGGCGGTTTTCGCCGTGAAGACGATGACCTTGACATGGTGAAGCTTTTTATCGTGTTTCAGACGGGTGAGCATCTCAAGGCCACTCATTCTCGGCATCATCAGGTCAATCAGCACCACATCAGGCAGACATTCTCCTGCTTTCTCCAACCCTTCCTCACCATCGTAGGCCTTTACCACGCGGAAGTCTTTTTCAAGATAGCGCTCGAGCAGTTCCACTGTCTCACGTTCGTCATCCACGATGAGGATGGTGTGTGTGGCGGCAGGGTTATTTTTGTGGAGCGGTTCGTCCAAAAGCAATGCCTGCGGCTTTCCCCCATTGTCATCCAAACCTTTGGGAAGGAAGAACTCAAATGTCGAACCTGCTCCCATCTTACTTTCCACACTGATCTTTCCTCCATGCAACTCGACCAGGCTTTTTACATAAGAAAGTCCCAGTCCGTCGCCTTCTCCTTGTTCCTTGCCTCGCCTCGAACGGAAGAAACTCTCAAATATGGTGTCGCGCACACGTTCATCGATGCCGATGCCGTCGTCGGATACGGCAAAGACCACTTTCTCAGGCATCTCATGGATGGCAAAGGTCACATGGCCGCCCCGTTTGGTATATTTGAACGCATTCGACAGCAGGTTGGAGACAATCAGTTCCAGTTTCAGCGCGTCGTAGCCGAAGATGATTTGAGGGGCTGATGCCTTGAAGTCGTAGGTGATATCCTTCTGTCGGAACATATCGGTAAATGCCTCTGTCTTGTTGCTGAAAAAAGCGATCACGTCAGCTTGTTGAAGGTTCAGGCTGAGATTCTGTGCGCCAACCTTACGGAAGTCAATGACTCGGCTGACCAGTTCATTCAGCCGGAGGGCATTGCGACGCAAGGAGGCGAGATAGGAGTAGGGCACGCGCACGGTATCTTTGGCGTTCTCCATGATTTCCTCCAGTTGGGCTGCTATCAGGAAGACGGGAGTGCGCAACTCATGGGTGATGCTGGTGTAGAAATCCATTTTTGCGTTGTTGAGTTTGCGCTCCGACTCTTTCTCCACTTCAGCGAGTTGCACCTGATGCTTGATGTGCAGGTTGCGCAGGTAGAGCTGCAACACCAGATAACCCAGCGCAAGAATCAGAAGTCCCCATAGCATTTTGGCCCACCATGTCAGATACCAAGGTGGGGAGACATGCAACCGAAGTGAGGAGGGTTCACTCCAACTGCCATCGGCGTTAGAACAGCGCACCAGCAGTTCATAGTCTCCTGGAGGTACACTGGTATAGGTCACCTCGCGGCTGTGTCCCATCTCACGCCAGTCGTTCTCCAAGCCGACAAGCATGCATGAGAACTGCACTTCCTCGGGTGAGGCGAGTTCTGGGACGGAGTAGGACACACTGAAGAAATTCTGATCGTGGCGGAGACGGATCACTCCTACTTGGTCTTTGTAGAGATTGGTCTTGCTGCGGTCATCCGTGAGCAGGGTCAGTTGGGTAAAACTCACCTGATGGCATGCGTTTGACAACCGGATGTTTGATGGGTCGAAATAGACCAAACCCTTGGTGGTGCCGAAGTACATATAGCGATGGTCATGAGCTGACCCGTGCGGCGTGAATTCCGATACACTGTCATCTACGTCAAGTGGGACGAAGATGCCTTTCACTGGATGAAAACGATAAAAGCCGTTGGCTGTACCCAATAGCATATAGTCGCCACACTCCTCCAGCGACCTGACACGCAGACGGGTCTTTCCGTCGTCCAAACTGTAGAACCGCACTTTGCCGTTGCGCTCATCAAACTGACAAAAGGCTCCTTGTTCTGTGCTGAGCCATAAGCATCCCTTGCGGTCAACGTATACGAATGAAAGTTCGCCTTGGGGAATAGCCAACGGGCGTGTCTGATGGGTATAGTGTGCAGTCACCTTTTGGGTCCGGCGATCGACCTTGTAGAGTCCTGAGTAGCGCGATGCCACCCAGATGTGATTACCTTGCAAAGCGAGGGCCATACAATATTTGATGGAGTCCACCGTGGTGATTTTCTCTGTCTGCCTGTTGAAGACGAACAGGTCTGACCCTCCTATCCAGATGTTTCCTAAAGAGTCGTCACACATCGTCCACACATTGTTGGCATCGGGGTCCACCATAGGCATACGGTAGGTTTTGATGCTGTGGTCGAAAAGGGAATACCTCACAAGTCCCTTGGTATAGATGGCGATCCAGAGGTGATCGTTGTCACGCAACATAGACACCACATTGTCGCCCGGCAACGTACTGTTGGAAGCGGTGATGGTGGTATACTCACCTGTTGCGGGCTGATAAATCTCCATGCCACCACCATCAAGTCCGAGGTAGAGATGATGGTTGTCAGGGACAATGGCGGTCACGATGTCGTATGACAGACTATGGTTGGCACGGTTGAGGAGGTTGAACCACCGAAACCTCTCAGAATAGAGATTCAACCCCATGCGGTAGGTGCCTGTCCATAGGTTGTCGTGGCGATCCACATACAGTGAATAGACGGCATCGCCACTGATGTTGCTATTGCTCGGGGTGTAGGAGATGTGCTTCTCGCCGTCGTCGAAAACAAGACCGCCTCCGTCAATGCCAAACACGGTGAAGTTGCCCAAGTCGCAGGTGGCCATCAGACTTGGTGGCACATAGGCATCGCAGGGCTTGATGCGGTTGTTCTCGATGCGGAAAGCACGGCTCTCATAGCCTATGCCGTATCCCAAAAACGCCATGCTTTTGTTCTGGCTGTAGTAAAGATTGACCAATGACGTGATAGGAGCGGAGAAGGGTAGGTGGTCTACCTGCTGAAACTGCTCATTGAGCACGAAGAGCCCGTTGGAGCCCGCAGCGAGCAGGAGGTTGTCATGAAAAAAGGCCAGTGCGTCGTAGCGCTGCTTTCCCTGACCGACGGTCTCATAGAGGTATCCGTTCTTGTGACGATAGACATTGCCGCCGTTATCAACGGCAAAGAGGTTGTGCTGGGTCTTGACGAAGTGGTTGAAACGGAGAATCTCCACATCCGTATAGACCTTGCCTTGCTTCTCGCAGTGATGGAATAGACCGTCGGTGAAGGAGTAGAAGTCTAGTCCTGTGTCGGTGGCTGCCCAGATGCCAGAGTCCACAGGCATGACATCACGCACGATGTTGCACTGTAGGGAGGTCACGTCATGCGCATCGTTGACATACGTGGCGAAATGCATGCCGTCAAAGCGGCACAGACCATTGGCCGTGCCGATCCAGAGGTAGCCGCGAAGGTCTTGCTTGATGCAGTAGACCGTGTTGTCGGCCAGACCTTGTGCTGAGTTGTAGGAACGGAAATAGTTTTGTGCCGACACCATCCAGGGTGTCATTAAAACCGTCATCAAAACGATGGCTACTTGCAGTTTCTGATAGTTCACAGTCACTCTTTCCATTCCTATCTCATGCTTCATTTCTCCAAGGCGGAGAAGAATTGCTCTATCTTTTCCTTGTTCACGAAACGGCACACTGTGCCAAATAGTTCGTGCTCATCCATCAGTTGCCGCAGCCCCTCATAGCCCGTGGCATCGTGAGCAAGCACAAGATCCTGATAGCCAGGACACGATGTTTGAGGTGCTGTGTCGCCCGGCAAGGATGAGTATTGCCCCAGATACCAATTGCGCTCAAAAACATTGCCTGTGCTCTTGGTCATATCAAAGCGGCTCTCTACAGGTGCGTAGAAAATGTTGCGGCGCAGGGTGGTGCGGTCGGCATAACCTTCCCAAGAGTCACTGCAGATCATGGTTCGGTCGATATCGTCAGAAGGCTTCATGTTCTGATGGATGATATTGTGCTCTATCAGTGTGTTCTCCACACGTCCTGCAATGTGGATGGAGGGGGAGAACATACCTGCCCGGGTGGGTTTGGGACGCACACCGTCGCCGATGCTGATGTTATAGCGCACGATGCTGCCTTGGTTGCCAATGCTGTAGTTGCGCTCATTGCCCATGTCGCACACCAACACCATCCCGCCATAGTTGTCGTGGCTGTAGTTGTATTGGATCAGCGTGTTGCGGCAGTTGTAGTCGCAGTCGTAGCCTTGGGCGTCCCATGGGGCTTTGTGCCCTGACACCTCGTTGTACTGGATGACCGTGTTGTCGCAACTCCAGGGCCAGATGCCCGCTGCTGCTTGATCGGAGGGGAGAATGTCGGGGCAGTCACGCATCACATTGTACTCTATCAGCGCACCGTCACAACCGATGGGGACAATACCGTCGCCGGGGACTCCCTCTATCAGGTTGCCACGCACCACGACACGGGTATTGGGCAACCAGTCCTGGCGAGTATAGTAACCCGACCAGATCATGGCATTGCGGGCACAGTCGCGGATATGGCAGTCGCTGATGGTGAGGCCATCGAAACGCGATGCCATCGTCTTTCCACCATTCACGATGAGGATGGCTGAACCGCCACCAGCATTCTTGTTCAGGGAACCGTTGACATCATGGATGTAGAGGTCGCTCACCACGATGTCGTGGGAGATGCCGTAGTCAGTGCAGGAAACTTTGATGCCTGTACGTCCGGCCAACCGCTCCCGGCCGGTATTGACAATCTCCAGCCCATGGATGGTGAGATAGTCGGAGTGATGCACATGCACCGCATAAGCTGATGTGTCGAAGCCCTTGATGACAGGATCGTTTCCTTCACCATAATGGCCTACTTCGACACGTTTCTCAGCCGTTCCTTCGCCTGTGACCTCTAATACTCCTTCGTACTCTTGCCCACAACGCAGCAGCAGGCGGTCACCAGGTCCCATCTTCAACTGGCTGGCTCTCGAAAGGGTCTTCCAGGCGGTGGCTTCTGACTTTCCGTCAAGGTCGTCGTGTCCGTTGGCAGCATCCACATAATAAATGGTGCTGGATGCTGCCGGTGCCGATGGCACTTCGGAGGCAGGCTCCGAAGTGTTCTCGGCACAAGACACCATACTACATATCATTAATAAGAGAGTTGCTGAATGGCGCATGAACTCCATCTTAACAAGTTTGTTTTGTTACTACTTAATTATTTCAAGTATCGAAAGCACTCAACTCGCAGGTAGTTAAGTAGTTATCGCTTCGCTAAGGAGTTAAGCCAAATGAATCGTAGGCTGTCTCTCTTTAGCCATCAGATGTAATGGCTTAACTCCTTTAACTTCTTAACTTCTCTCAACTTGCGAAAGTTGAGTAAATTATTTCCACAGTGGATTCTGCTCCAACTGCTTGTTGCTGTCGAGTTCTCCTGTCGGGATGGGCCATACATAGTCGCGGTCTCCATTGAAGGTGCGCTTCTCATAGGCCATGCCGAAGTGGGTGCGCTCATATTCTACGGCGTCGACAGCCTTTTTCAGTTCATGCCAACGGTAGATGTCAAACAGACGCAGACCCTCAAAGGCCAATTCCACACGGCGCTCATGTTTGATGATGTCAAGCAGGGCATCCTTGCTCAGTCCGGTTCCTTCCACCTGCTCCACGGTGGGCATGCCGGCACGCTGGCGCACCTGGTCAACCAACTTCAGCACCTCGCTTTCCTGATAACCGCCTTTCTGCACCAAAGCTTCGGCAAGCGACAGCAGCACCTCAGCGTAGCGCACCACATAGAAGTCCTGACCATTGTCCCAAGAGTTGCCGGTGTCAGTAGGATCAAAGTATTTCATCACATACACAGTGGAGAGGGATGCCGCAGCACCACCATACCAAGCACTGCTGCCTCCTGCGCCGTTCCAGTACATGCCTGGCACGAAGAGGGTGGCCTTCAGACGTGGGTCACGGTTGTCCCAATAGGATGCGTGGGGCTGCCAGACATCAAGTTTGCCGTCCACCCACTCGGCATAGTCCTGGGTGGTGGCTTTGGTGCCATCGAGGTAATAGTATTCGTCGGCAAGGTTGAGCGTGCCGTTCATAGCCTCCAGCGGGGTGTTCCAATGGGCATTGAAACTACAGCCCTCGCTCTGTCCAGGGCCTTCGAAGCGAACGGAGAAGATGATTTCCGGAGAATTCTGTCCACTCTGAGTGAAGAGAGTGGCGTAATCAGGTGCCAAAGAGTAGCCCAGACCGAGGATGGTCTTATAGGCGCTGATGGCTTCGTCCCACTTCTCGTTGTAAAGGGCCATGCGGCCGAGGATGGCAAGGCAGGCTCCCTTGGTGATACGGCCCAGGTCGGCGTTCTGAGGCAGGGCATTGGCGCATTCTTTCAGGTTGGCCATCTCTCCTGCCACGATGTCTGCGCGCTTGGTGGCGGGACACTCAGCGTTCTCCAGGGTGAGGGGCTCAGTGAGGTAGGGCACATCGTTGTAGGTCATCGTCAGATTGGTGTAGATGAGTGCACGCAATGTGAGGGCCTCTGCCTTGAACCGGGCACGGTCGTTCTCGGGAATCTCCACACGGTCAATGTTGGCTATCAATGAGTTGCAGCGCTTGATGACCTCATAGCAATCTGACCAATAACTGCCGATAGCCCATGACGAGGGGCTGTGGGTACCATTGGCGATATCATAGCCTTCCATCCAGCCGCTCCAGTTGAAGTGGCCGCCATTGTCGGTCATACAGTCCATGTTGAGCGGACCAAAGTTCCACGGGCCACCATTGTAGAGCTGCTCGCTCTGCAGACCGTCGTAACAGGCCACAAGGGCCATCATTGCATCGTCGCTGGTCTTCCAGAAGGTGGAGGATGACGACTCAGTCAGTGAGTCTTCCTGAAGCCAGCTGTCAGAACAACTGTAAAAGCCGAAAAACACGCACAAAGCGCAGATATAGGATAATATTTTGTGTCTCATAATGGTCTGGATGTTTTAGAATTTGACATTGATACCGAATGAATAGGCCTTCACGTTGGGGTGGACGTCGTTGCGGCTGTCGCTGCCCAGTTTCTCAGGGTCATAATCATCGAGTGAGGTGAAGGTGAGAAGGTTGCTGCCTGAGATGTAGAGCCGCAGACTCTGGATGCCGGCTTTGGCCAACAAAGTGTTGTTGCGGAAGGTGTAACCCATTTCTAGGCTCTTCAGACGCAGGTAGTCGCCACTGGTGAGCCAGAAGGAGGAATATGCGTTGTTGAACTCTCCACCCATACGCGGCATCTTGCCGTTAACGTTTTCTGCGGAGTAGCGGTCGAGCCAGCGTGAGGTCTTGTTACCACCGTTGGAGATGGTGGTCTCATCCCAGTTGAAGCGGTCGAGGCCAGCAATGCCCTGCCAGAAGGTGGTCAGATCAAAGTTCTTGTAACTGGCACCCAAGGTAAATGAATACTGCAGTTTGGGGAATGGGTTACCGATGATCTGACGATCGTCGTCGTTGATGTTGCCGTCGTCATTGAAATCGTCATACATGATGTCGCCCAGCACGGGTTCGTGGCCGTTCTGCTTGATCACCTCTCCTGCTGAGTTGGTGCGTTTCAGGTCTGCTTCCGTCCGGTAGATGCCGATAGCCTTGAGGGCATAGTAACTGGCGATGGGCTCTCCCTCACGGTTGATGGTGGAGTTGGAGATGCTCTCCTGGCCATTCATATCCACAATCTCGTTTTTCACGCCGGCCAGAGAGAAACCGGCTTGCCACTGCCAGTCGCCGAGGCGGTCTTGGTAATTGGCAGCGAATTCCCAACCACGGTTGCGCACTTTGCCCGCATTCTGATAAGGTGCTCCGAGTGAACCCAGGAAGATGCCTGGCATGGGCAACTGGAGGAGGATGTCACTGGTCACCTTATTATACCAGTCAAAGGTCGTGGAGAGGCGTCCGTGGAAGAAGGAGGCATCGAAGCCGAAGTCGGTCACGGTGGTTGTTTCCCACTTGATATTCTCGTTGGCAATCTTCGAGGTCTTCATACCGATATATTTGGAGTCGCCGAGGAAGTAACTGCCTTGTGCCGAGAGGGTCTCGGTATAGGCATAGTTGCCAATTTCCTGATTACCCAGTTTTCCCCAGCTGGCACGCAGTTTGAGCATAGAGAGCCAGTTGATGCCCTGCAAGAAAGCTTCGTTGGAGATGATCCAAGCAGCGGAAACAGAAGGGAACGTAGCGTATCGATTGTTGCTCGGGAGACGTGAACTGCCATCTCGACGTATATTGAACTCAGCCAGATAACGGTCGGCGTAGTTGTAGTTGACACGGCCAAAGAACGACTGCAGACGGGTTTGCTCTGCCGAACCACTTACATGGTCATTTTGTGAACCACCATCCAATTCGTAGATGTTGTCAGTGGGGAATCCTTGGCGTGATGCAGAATTGGTGTCCCAACGGCTAGACTGTATGGAGTGTCCCAAGAGCACGTTGATGCTGTGCTCGCCGAAACGGTTGGCATAGGTCAGGATGTTCTCGTTCATGTAGCTGGTCTCGAGCCAGTGGTAATCCACAAGTGTGTTTTGTGTGCCAGCAGGATTGAGGATATCTCCCTCTGCATTATATTTGGCATCTGTACGAGGACTATAGGTGGAAGTCTCGTTGTTGTAGTACTTGTAACTGAGGCTGCTCCTGAATTTCAAACCTTTGTAGAGGTCAATCTCACCAAAAATCTGACCATCGAAACGATAGTGGTCGTTGGTCTTATGGCCATAATACATGTCTTGTATCGGGTTTTTGAAGACGGAGGCACCAATGGCGTTATTGCCGTCTACGCATCCATATTCGCCATTGGAGTAGCGCACAGGCACTGACGGACGGGTGAACCAGGTCAGAGCACGCATCAGACCCTCGCCAGTGACGCTGTTGACGGGCTCCTGGATGTCCTGACGGCTGCCGGAGAGGTTGAGACCCACCTTTACGATGCCCAACTTGGCGTCGATATTGCTGCGGAAATTAAATCTGCGGTTGCTGGTGTTTTTCATGATACCCTCTTGGTCCATGTACTGTGCAGAGAGCATATAATGGGCATCCTTGCTACCACCGCTCACTGAGAGATGATGCTGATGCATAGCTGCCGTACGGAACATTTCCTTCGCCCAGTTGGTGTTGGCGAAATGGTCGGGGTCGCTTCCGTCACGCAGTTTCTGCAGCATTTGGTCAGAATAGGCCTTTGCCGGCTGGCACTCGTTGAACATACGTGCCCATTCGTAAGAGTTAACGAAGTCGGGCAATACGGTGGCCTTTTGAAGGGCTACATTGCCTGAATAGGTGATGGTGGGCTTCATCTCGCCACCACGCTTGGTGGTCACCAGGATGACGCCGTTGGCGGCACGCACACCGTAGATAGCAGCCGAGGCGGCGTCTTTCAGTACACTGACACTCTCAATATCCTCTGCGGCTAATTCTGACATCTGGCTGATGCTGCTCTCGATGCCGTCGATGAGCACCATCGGGTTGTTTTTCGAACCGCTGCCAAGTGTACCTACACCACGGACACGAATCTCTGGGTCATCATGGCCAGCCTGTGCTCCGTTGGTCTGAAGCACCACACCGGGCAGACGGCCCTGAAGCATGGTTGACGTGTTGGCTACTGGGATGTTAGCCACGTCATCGAAATTGACGGAGGCAACCGAGCCGGTCAGGTTGGCTTTCTTCTGTGTACCATAACCTACGACCACGACTTCATTAAGGGCTTTGGAGTCATCCCGCAACTGGATGGTCACAGGCTGCCCTGCCCGGAAATTCACCTCCTGGGTTTCGTAGCCCACATATGTGACGACAAGTATGCCACGGTCTACTCCACTAATGGTGAAGTTGCCGTCGAGGTCTGTCACAGCTCCGACACCTCCATTCCCTTTGACTTGGATAGAGGCACCGATAATGGGGTCTCCGTTCACGTCGAGCACACGGCCCGTCACCGAACCGCTCTGCTGAGCGGATTCCACATTGCGCAAGTCCACTGCTCCCGCTGTCATAGGACAGGCAGATGCGATGGTCAAGGCAAGCATTAATGCCAATTGATTAAATCTGTTCATCGTTAAGTTAGTTGAAAATTAAAAGGTTATTAGATATATTTTAGTGTTTTTTCTAGTGTTTCTCGTGTTTTGCGTGGCAAATATAACTATATTTTCCAATTTAACAAAGGGCGAAATTCGTTTTAAATAGGGTGTTTTTCATTTCGCTTGGGGTTATGATTGTTTTGTCTTTAGAAAAAGGACTTCTTGTAAGGAGTTCAGGAGTTTAGGAGTTTAGGAGTTTAGGAGTTCAGGAGTTCAGACAATAGCCCTTATTCACCTCGTCATGTTCAATGGTTGTAAGTTCTTGTTTTTCCATTCATCATCAAAAAAGGCCTCAGAACTATATCTGAGACCTTTTTAATGGAAGGGGTGAGTTTACTTAAACAGCAGCTGTGCCATCTGATAGAGGCCACGGCGCCAAGTAAGGAACTCATGGGCTGTGCCCTCTGAGATATATCCGTGGGCGTTGAAACCGGCTTCTTGCAGGTTCTTCACGGACGACTTGATAGCATCGGGTTGCTCTTTGCTGCCACAGCACTCAAAGATGAGCTTCACCTGTTTCTTGTCTTTGATGTCGGCTGGCTCATACTGGCCACCACTTAACAGACCATAGGAACCGAACACCTCGGGACGACGGAGTGTAATCAACTTGGTCTCCATGCCACCCATCGAAAGACCGGCCATGGCACGATTCCATTTGTCAGCCTTCGTCTGGAAGTTGGCGTCGATATAGGGCACCAGTTCGTCGACCAGTACTTTCTCAAAGTCTTCGGCTGTAAACTGCTGGAGACCACCAAAGCGGATGTTGTTGGTCATACCATAAGTCATGACGATGATAAATGGCTTGATTTTGCCGTCGGCGATGAGGTTGTCCATGATGAGGTTGGCATGACCCTGTGTGCTCCAGGCGGTCTCATCCTCACCCCAGCCATGCTGCAGGTAGAGCACAGGATATTTCTCTTTCTTGTTCTTGCCGTATGAGGGCGGTGTGTAAACGAAAGCACGGCGTACGCTGTTGGTGCTCTTTGAGGGGAACAGCACTTGCTGCACATTGCCATGAGGTATGTCGAAACGGGTGGCATAGAAGTCGCGGTCGTGAGCGGGGATTTCTATACCGCTCTCCCAACGGGTGGAGCCATAGTAGTTGTTGGTGCCGGGGTCATTGAGCACACCACCGTCTACGGTGAGATGATAATAGTGGAATCCCTCATCCATAGGACCTGCTGTGGTGCCTACCCATGAACCGTCGTAGGTCTTCTTCAGTTCGGTGCCGCCCTGGCCACCCAGACCGAGGCTCACTACCACTGATTGTGCTTCGGGAGCTTCAACACGGAAGCGGGCATAACCTTGTGAGTTGACCTGCGGATACTGCTGTCCGGGCTGGTTGAGCTCAGAGGGAACGAAGTCTTCCTTCACATTAGGCATCTCTGGGAAAGCGAGAGCAGGATTGAACGGTGGGCGCTGCGGACCGCCGAAGCCTCCACGACGACGCTGCTGCTGACGGTTGGGGTCGCGTTTGGGTTTTGGTGGTATCGGACCGGAGGCGGTCTTCATGTTCTTGATGTAGTCGTAGGCCATCTTGGGCTGATAGTTCTCGTCGAAAGGTAAGGGATAGTTGCGCGCGCCAAGCCATGAGTCACGGTCGGAGAGATTCCAGAAAGTGACACAGTCGATGACGTCCTTGTGCTTGCGGAACACGCCGAAGACACGGGCATACTGGTCGGCGAGGTTTTGCTTGATGGTGTCGCTGACAGACACG
Source organism: uncultured Prevotellaceae bacterium (assembly GCA_902780635.1). Lineage (GTDB taxonomy): Bacteria > Bacteroidota > Bacteroidia > Bacteroidales > Bacteroidaceae > Prevotella. The sequence continues at coordinate 40,283 of CACZGH010000014.1, read as the reverse complement.
CCATCGCGGCTAAACTGTAGCTGTCCACCCATCTCCTCGTTGACGCGGATGTCAAGCTCTGTCACGTGGATATGCTTCACGATGGTCTTGTATTTGCTGATGGCGGCGTCAATCTCAGCCTCTGTCGGACCGTAGATGTTGTAGTGACCCTGCATACCGATACCGTCGATGGGTACACCTGCGTCTTTCATCTTCTTCACCATCTCATAGATGCGCTGGCTCTTCACGGGGTCGCACTCATTGTAGTCGTTGTAGAACAACAGAGCCTTGGGGTCTGCCTCACGGGCATATTCAAAAGCTTTGGCAATAAACTCATCGCCGGCAATCTTGTAGAGGGGTGACTGGCGGTAAGGATTTTCTGCCTTTGCGTCGTCGGTCATGGCCTCATTCACGACGTCCCAGCAGTAGACCACGTCCTTGTAACGATTGACGATGGCATGGATATGGTTGCGCATGCGCTGGAAGAAAACTTCCTTTGAGGGGTTGTCATTGTACATCCAACGGCCAATCTGGCTGTGCCACATCAGACAGTGACCACGCAACTTGATGCCATTCTGGCGGGCGAAATTGGCGATACGGTCGGCATTATCCCAGTTGAATTTTCCCTCTGAAGGCTCTGTGGGCTCTGGCTTCATGTCGTTCTCGCAGGTCATGCTGTTGAACTCTTTCTTGATCAGAGCTATCTGCTCGGGGTTGGTCACATTACGCTGATTGACTGCCACGCCGATCATGAAATAGTCTTTGTAACTGTCTTTCAGACCTTGTGCACTGGCTGTCTGGCCACACAGCAGGCAAACCAGCAGTCCTACTAAAGGTTTGAATGATTTTTTCATTTGATAAATAGCTTTGTTGATTTGGTTATACGATTTGTGGGCAAATTTATAAAGTTTCAATGACACTTTGCTTGATAATTGTTACTGTTTTTTTTGATTTTGTAACAAAGGAAAATGTATCATACATTTAGGGGCAAACCGAAGTTTGCCCCTAGTAGATGAAATGGAGTTGCGAACTCCTCAACTCCAAAAATAAATTACAATCTCTTTTGCAACTCACGGTATGCGACAGCGGCACAGCCCACTCTGATCACTGCCACCAGCGAGATAATGATCACCATGAAGATCATGGTAATAATAGGAGAGTTGGTGACCAACATCGTCAGGAAGTTGATGATGCCAAAGAAGATAGACACCACCACAGCGATGAGGAGGTCGATCCAGAAGAGGGTAGACTTGTAGCCGTAAGTGATCTTCGTACTCTGCATCATGGCCTCGGAGGGAGCAATCTCTTTGTCAAACATCAGATAGTAGGCCTGTGACCAACCATAGTTGATGATGATGCCCGGTATGATGAGGAACAGAAATGCAGGTATTAATGAGATGGCCATCAGGCCCATCAGATTGAAAAACTCGCCCATGTATTTGCGGTAATGGCCATCAAAGATAAACGTGGGACTGATTGTACTGTTATTGCTTTTGCTCAGTGTGATAGGCAGATTGATCAGGGCGATGGAGGTGCCTACATTAATATAGGGTATCCAGCTGGTGAGGATAAACAGGATATAGGCCACAAAAATGGACACAAAATTCTTCAAACCAAGTGAGGTGCCTTCGTTGATGACACCCATCACGGTGATCAGTCTTCCGCCTTGGCCGTAGGATGGTTCTGTACCTGATCCTGGTGATGGGGGCGGCTGTGTGTGCGGAGCCTCTGTATTGGGCGGGGGCGGCGGTGCCTCACTGGCCGTCTTACTAGCCGTCTCATTGGTCGTCTCATTGGTCGTCTCATTGAACCAATAGCCGCAATAACGGCATTTCTTGGCTACTGTTTTGACCATTTGCCCACATTGTGGACATTGTTTCATCTCTTGCATGTCGTGGTGGTTTAGGGATTACTGATTGGGGATGCGATTCACTTTCTGGAAACGGATGCCACTGTTGTTGCCCGACTGATTGTAGCCTCCTTGTTGACCATTGGAAGGCTCTAGATGGAAACCAGAACTGTTGGAGTTGGGGGGTGCCACGTCCTCATTGCGCTGAGGAGCCTGACGGTTTTCGTCACGCCAACCGCGGTGTGGACGGTCAGGACGCTGTCCGTCGATGGTGCGATTCTCTCTGTAGCCTCTTTGACCAGGACCTCTGTCATCGGGAGGGGGTGGCATGTCGTCGGGACGCTGGCGATTATTATTGGGTGCTGGCGCGGGTTCTGGTGCGGTGGCAACCGGTGCTGCATTTTCTTTTACTCTAATGAGCGAGCCCGTCTTGGTGTTGAGACGGTAATAGGCGGTGTGATTCATGCTGTTGTCGCCCATGTCGATTCTGAGATAGGTGTCGTCGTCTTCTTTCTCAGCGTTCATCACGGCGTCAGTCTCGTCATCCACAGGGATGGTCAGTGGCTCTGTCTCATTGGTGGCGGCAGAATACTTGAACAATTCACCATTGAAAATATAATACAGACAGGCACGGTCTTCATCGGGATAGATGGCCACAAGACCCACTTCCTCGGCCAACTCATTGGCTACGCTGTCGAGCATCTCTTCGGTCGACATCGTACGGGCTGCCGATGAAGGTGCCGGTGGATTGACTTGCTGGGCAGCTGCTTCTTTGTCGGGACCGTCTTGCTTGTCTCCTTTGAAAAAGAGCAAATAACACAGTGCACCTACTCCGGCTATCAGCAAGAATGCCAATAGACCGAGAATGTATTTCAACGAATTGTTCTTACGGGGCGGTTCGTCATGATAGGAACTGCGAGGAGTAGGGTTGATGGGTGGGATAGCAGAGCCGGCAGATTTCACCTCGGGTTCTGGCTCAGGCACAGGTTCCGGCTTTCGCTCAGGTCTTGGGGGTACCACTGGTTCCGGCTCAAGTTCTGGTCTTGATGCCGCTACGCGTTCAGGCTCTCGCTCAGGCCTTGTGGGTGCCACTGGTTCTGGCTCTCGCTCAGGTCTTGGTGGTGCCACTGGTTCTGGCTCTCGCTCAGGTCTTGGTGGTGCCACACGTTCCGGCTCTCGCTCAGGTCTTGGTGCTGCCACAGGCTCTGTTTGGGGTTCTACAACTGATTGAGGTGCTCCAATGTTTTCTCCGCAAATAGGACAAACCGAAAGATGGGCATCAATCATCTCTCCGCATATCGGACAACTTTTTTGTGAGGGTTGAGTATCAGCTACAGTGGCTGGGGGAACGGGTGGTGGTGCCGTTTGCAGTTGTTCGCCGCAAAATGGACAGACGGTTGACTGTTCGTCTATCAATTCGGCACAAATGGGACATCTTTTCATCGTATTATAAATAAAAAGTTTTTAGTGGGTTACAAATTTTTGTAAATTTACACAATTATTCTGAATATGATGAAATATGTAAGAAGTTGGTTTGTAAATTAACTTTTGTTTGAGAATTATAACAAAAATAAAAAATTTCCGCAATCAATGATTGCGGAAATTCCATTTTGAGTTGTCGCTGTTGAAGTCATATTCTGCGAGGGTGGGGGTGCTGTCGCCCGCTGAATACAACACATATTTTTTATTGAGCCCTTCCTTTCCGGGGATGACCTTTGGCATGATGCGGAAAGTGCCGTCTATCAACTGCTCGATACGCCAGAGTTGCTCATCAGCACCGCTGAATGCGGGCACGGTGGTCAGCTCTACCTTGTCGGTGGCAGCCAATGCACGGTCGGTGCCTTCGATAGTGATTTTGTAGTAGGGCCCTCCGAGATATCCTCCTGCTTCAGGCACGGCCTTGATGGTCCAGCGCTGGTGTGGGCGGAACATATAGTCTCCTATTCTCACGTCGATATTGCCGGCAGGCCAGGTGTCTTTCACTTGGTCGAGGGTTTGGTTGGCGATGGGCTTCACAGGTTCGTTATTGTTGCGGTTGAACCATCCTCTTCTCTCTTGTTGGATGCGCACGAAGTCAACAGCCAACTCAAGGGCATACCCACGTCGCTCCGACTCAATCTCATAAGTGCCTTCCTTAAAACGGTCGCCTGCCACAGGCCATCCGTTGCGCCACAACAGTGGTCTGAGGCCCAGGACACTACGTCCGCCTTGGTCAAAGTCAGCCTCATAATGGCACGACATGATTTCCACGCCCTCATCGATGATGGTGCGTCCGAAATGTCCAGGTCCTGTCACGCGGTCTCCGGCGGCGATGACCATTTTGCCACCACCGTGATACATGTCGCGGCCCACATTGTCAATATAAGGTCCCTGCACACTCTTAGAACGGCCCACCACTATATTATAGGTGGAGTTTACACCGTCGCAACAGGTGCCGTGCGTGCCGAGCAGGTAGTACCACCCATCACGATAAATCAGGTCGGTGGCCTCACAGTCGATGGCTATGTCTTTCTCCTTATTGCCGCTGACGCGGAAACCAGTCTTCGGGTCAAGTTCTATCAAGCGGATGGTGCCGAAATAGGTGCCATAGCTTACCCACAGACGCCCTGTAGTAGGGTCCATCAAGATACCGGGGTCGATGGCATCCTGGTCTTCCATACCATCGGAGTGACACACCTCTACAGCCTCACTCCACTTGAAGTCGGGCGATTTGGGATCGAGGGTCTTATTCCACATGGTGAGGATTCGGCCGGCATGACCGCCGCCAAGTCCACCACCAGTGGCACCATAAATACACAAGTAGCGGTCGCCTATCTTAATCATGTCAGGAGCCGCACCACCACCGGGTCTGTCTGCGCCACTATGCCAACTCCAACCGTCTTCAGAGATGATACCTCCGCCACCGGTGCCAAAGGTGTAGTACTTGCCGTCACACTCGGCTATGGTCGAAGGGTCATGTATATAGGGCTCGCCTATCTGCGCCGATACGCTGTTGACTGACAAATTGCAAATGACAAATGATAAACCTATCAGATATTTCGTTTTCATATTATTGTGCTTTGATTGAATAGTTCTTTACTGGGTTACCTTTCTCGTCGAGGAAACGGACACAGAAGTCGCTCATGCCTGGGCCGTTGATGATGGCGCCACGCAGGATATTACGTCCTTTTTTGAGAGTGAGGCGTCTCGACATGGCATCATCCTTCACCATACGACGGTCGCCACTGAGCAACAAAGCCTCCTCGCCGTTGAGCCACCACATGGAGGCGGAATTTGAGCCGACAGCCAGGCGCACGTTCTCGATGTCCTCATCACAGTCGATGATGGTGACAGCCCAGAAGAGGACACCATAAACTTGTTCACCCCATTTTTCAGCGAAGCGGAACAGCTTGACGTTCATGTTCTCACTGTCAAGGGCATGCCAGGTGAGGGTCTGTTTGACGGTCTTCACTTCAGGCTTGGCAGGCTCTGTCTGATTTCCCATGCCTCGTCCAAAGCCCGGAGGTGCTTGCTCTTGCTTGAACACGGCATTGACCTTCTGACCATTTTTCGGAACGATGGTCTGCTGCCCCTTGAAATACTCCCTGTTGAAGTGCTCACGAAGATAAGAGTCGGTGAAAACGGTATTGCCACTATTGGGCTTGTTGATGGGCTCCAAGAGCAACCAACGGCGAATGAAGCCTTCGTCATCGGGCTGAGCCGACGGTGTGGTGACGGGAGAGAAGTACTTTGGACGGTTCTTAAACATCACATAGTCTACGCTGAGAGCACCATTGCCTTCATTGGTAATCACCAAATCAGTCACCCCTTTAGGAATGAAGTCAAGTGCAGAGGTCTGTGTAAGCCACTGATTACGTAAGTCACGACGGAAGCGGCTCATCATGGGATTGGCGGCACCGCCGGCTGGCTCCTCTGGCTTCACTTCCATCTTGATGCGAGCGAGGATCTTGCCGGTGGCACTCTTCTCACGGATGCAGAACTCAGTATTGTCGCTGGCCTTGACACTCATCACAAGATAGCCGTCGGAGATCACGCTGAAATCAATATCCTTATAGCAGAGCCAACTGCCCTTATTGGGCAACGTGGCCTGATAGCTGCGGAAGGTATTGATGGTATCGATCAGTTCTGTGGTCACGTCGCTGCTGGCACTGCTATAACGGTCAATCTCAATCTTCTCTGTCGCTTGATTGATACCGACACCTCGCATGGTCTCCTTCACCTCTTGTATAGTACCATCGGGATTGAAGTATAACCTGTCTATCTGTGCCGACCTACGCTTGTCATCACGGGGTGAGAAGGCATTGTGATGATAGAAGAGGTACCACTCGCCTTTGTAGTTGATGATGCTGTGATGGTTGGTCCAGCAACCGTTGGCGTGCTCTGCCATGATCAAGCCTTTGTATTCGTAAGGGCCCATAGGATTCTTGCTCATGGCGTAACCAAGGACTTCAGTGTTTTCTCTCACATAGGGATACGTCAGATAATAATTGCCGTTGTGCTCAAACGCAAAGGGTCCTTCAGCCTGACGGTTGGGCAACCCCTTGAGGCAGTTGACACCTACCATCTCAACCTCACGGTTGCCCCATTTGACTGTTTCCCTGGGGTTGTCGTCGGCGAGTTCCTTCATGTTGTCTTTGAGTTTGGCACAGCGTCCATTCCCCCAAAAGATGTAGGCATTGCCATCAGAGGCTTGGAGCACACATGGGTCGATGCCAAAGATACCCTTGATAGGCTCTGGCTCCGGAACAAACGGTCCCTCCGGGCGGTCTGCGATGGCTACACCAACAGCAAAACCGCCACCAGCTGCGGGTGCTGATGGGAAATAGAAATAGTATTTCCCGTTTCTGTAAACGCAGTCAGGTGCCCACATAGAATAGGAATTGGGTCTCACCCAAGGTACTTTGTTCTGAGTGACAATCACGCCGTGGTCTGTCCAGTCTGTCAGATTCTCTGACGAGAAGACGTGATAGTCCTCCATACAGAACCAGTCTTGGCGCTGCCCCTCAGGTGGGAAGATGTCGTGAGAGGGATAAAGGTACACCTTTCCATTAAAAACACGTGCAGTGGGATCAGCCGTGAATTGGTCACGGATGATAGGGTTCTGAGCTGATAATACCAATGGCAGACTCAGAAGCAGAGTAATAATAGTTTTCTTCATCAATGGATATAGATTGATTTTCTTTGGCAAAGTTAACATTTTATCATACATTTATTATTTTAATTTGAAACAGAAATTATATGATATGTTACACAAAATTTGCTTACATTCATTTTTTATTGTAATTTTGCAGGAAAACACAGCAAAATGAATCCAATCGCCATTTATACCATTACATCTCAGCTTCATGACGCGGAAGCCATTAATGCCGTAGCCAAAGAGTTTCTCGAGAAGCTAGATGTAGACTACACCTTCCGAGGTGATGATTTTTCTGATTATGGTAAACATGTGCTCGACCTGATTTTCGTTCGTACAGGGGGCACAGAGGGCATCTTCAGAGAGATGCTGCCAATCCTCCTCGAGAAATCCTCAAGGCCGTTTTATCTTCTCACTTCCGGCAAGAGCAATTCTTTAGCGGCTTCGATGGAGATCCTCTCTTTTCTCCAGCAAAACTTATTGCAGGGCGAAATCATACATGGCAGTGCCGATTATGTCAGACAAAGGGTTTTGGCATTGTCAAAGACTGAGGCAGTGAAGGCACGGCTGAGCAAAAGCAGGATAGGGGTGATAGGCAAACCCTCTGACTGGCTCATCGCCAGCGGTGTGGACTATGGGATGGTGCGACAGAAAATAGGAGTCACGATGGTGGATATACCGATGTCGGAACTTCTCGCAGTCATCGAGCATACCCCATTGAGGGCCAAAGAAGAAGAGACCGGTAAGCCGTTGATCGATGCAGCCCTTCCGGGAGCCCATCGCATCTATGATGCGCTGAAGACCATCGTCGGCCGTTATCATCTTGATGGCCTCACCATCAGGTGTTTCGACCTGCTCAACACCATACACAACACAGGATGCCTCGCTCTTGCAAAACTCAATGCAGAGGGCATCGTGGCTGGCTGTGAGGGCGACATCCCCACGACTATCTCCATGATGCTGGCAATGGCCACCGTGGGAGAGACAGGCTTCCAGGCCAATCCAGCGCAGATTGATGTGGAGACGGGCATCGTGTTGTTCGCACACTGCACGATACCATTTAATATGGTGGAGCGTTTCGAGTATGACACTCACTTTGAGTCGGGCATCGGTGTCGGAATCAGAGGGATGGTGAAAGAAGGTCCTGTCACCATCATCAAAGTCTCGGGAGACGGGTCAAGACATTTTATAGCTGAGGGCACACTACTTCAATGCCAGTCCCATCCCGACCTCTGCCGCACGCAACTACAGGTCCGTCTGGATGACCCATCTGCAGCAGAATATTTCTTGACGAGGCCCATTGGCAATCACCATGTCATTTTGCGAGGACATCATCAAACTGAGCTCCTGCGTGTCTTGTCATCATTATCTCACTGATTGTTACACAAATGTTATTCTTTTATTTGCAACTTTAACACAGATTTATTATCTTTGCAACATCTTTGTATAATCTTCTATCGTGATGTTGTAATAAACCTGTCGTGATGTCGTCATATCTCCAGTCGTAAAACGTAATAACAAAATAAAGCGAATAAACGACGAAAGAGAAAAGGAGACCCCCTGAAAACCCGATCATAAACTAAAAATCAAAATAAGCAATGGATTCAACAGGAAACGTAGTGTTGTTAGTGTTCCGGCTCCTCGGATCACTGGCTTTATTGATGTATGGTATGAAAACCATGAGTGATGCCCTCCAGAAAATGGCAGGACCGCAACTTCGTCATGTCCTTGGCGCTATGACCACCAACCGATTCACAGGCATGCTTACGGGTGTCACGGTGACAGCGGCAGTGCAGTCTTCAACGGCTACTACTGTGATGACAGTGTCGTTCGTTAGTGCAGGACTGCTCACTCTGGCACAGGCCATCAGTGTCATTATGGGTGCCAACATTGGTACTACGCTCACAGCGTGGATCATGTCGGCGGGCTTCTCGTTCAATATCACCGACTTCGTCTATCCCGCTTTCTTCATTGCCATTATCCTTATTTATAGTAAGAGGAGGCGCGTGGTAGGAGATTTCCTTTATGGTATCGCTTTTATGTTCTTAGGATTGGGAACACTGCGACAGACAGGTATCGATATGAACCTTGGCGAACAGGAGGCAGTGCTCAATTTCTTCTCCAGCTTCGACCCTCATAGCTTTGTCACTACCATTACTTTCTTGCTCATCGGTGGTGTCCTCACCATGTGTGTGCAGTCCTCAGCAGCCGTGATGGCCATCACCATGATTCTCTGCTCCAGTGGCGTGCTCCCCATCTATCAGGGCATCGCACTAGTGATGGGTGAGAATATTGGTACCACTGTCACTTCCAATATCGTGGCGCTCTCAGCGGGTACACAAGCACGAAGAGCGGCTTTCGCACACATGTTCTTCAACCTATTTGGTGTATGCTGGATTTTAATCGTTTTCCAGCCTTTTGTCAACATGGTGTGCTCACTGGTGGGTTATGATGTCACAATGACCAAAGAGGCCGTCGGACATGACGCTTTTCTTGCCAATGCCGCAAAACTGAGCTTTGTGTTGGCAGCTTTCCACACTTGCTTCAATCTAGTCAACACGGGTATTCTGATCTGGTTCATTCCACAAATCGAAAAACTGGTTTGCAAAGTTATCAAGTCGACCAAAGATGCTGACGAGGAGGACACACGCTTGCGCTATATCAGTGGCGGTCTGATGAAGACTCCGGAAATCTCTGTGCTGCAGGCTCAGAAAGAGATCGGCCTCTTCGGTACACGTATCCAGCGTATGTATGGTATGGTGCGTGACTTGTTCGATTACAGCATTAAGAATCCTGCCGAAATGGATAAAAACGAGCGGGCTGACTTTGATAAACTGTATGAGCGTATTGCGAAATATGAGGGAATCTCCGACAATATGGAGATAGAGATTGCCAAATATCTGGAGCAAGTGAGTGATGCACATCTCTCTGATGAAACGAAGGCCAAGATACGCCAGATGATGCGTGAAATCAGCGAGATCGAGAGTATCGGTGACGCTTGCTACAACTTGGCGCGCACCATGCACCGTAAGCAAGAGTCGGGCAAAGTGTTCACTGAACAGCAGGGTAAAGATCTGAAGCAAATGATGCAGCTCACTGATGATGCCCTCACCCAAATGAACCATGTGATGAACGGCAGAAAAGAAGATCACTCAATCAAAGATACATTCAGGATTGAGAATGAAATCAACGCTCTGCGCGACAAGCTGAAGGCCCGCAACATCGAAGCCATCAACAATCATCAGTATGACTATGCTGTGGGCACCATGTACACTGACCTCGTAGGTGAGTGTGAGAAACTGGGCGATTATGTGGTCAATGTAGTGGAAGCACGCTACGGGCAGTAAGATCTGATACCTTCATCTCCACATTATTATATAGTGTTGTGCCTGAAATCCGCAACTCATGAATTCCTCACTTCAACTCTATGCGTAAAAACAAAATACTGATAGTAGACGACGAAGAAGACCTGTGTCATATCATGCAGATCAATCTGGAAACTTCCGGATATGATGCCGATGTGGCCTATTCCGCTGAGGAGGCCTTGAGTAAGATCTCAGGCACAACACCTTCTGAAAAAACCAATGGCGAGCTGTCGTTGCCCTACGACTTGTTGCTATTGGATGTGATGATGCCAGGCATGTCAGGGTTTGAGTTGGCCGCTCAACTGAAGTCTGACAGCCGATATGCCATGATGCCCATCATTTTCCTCACCGCCAAGGACAGCCTCGACGACACGCTCAATGGGTTCAGTCTGGGTGCTGATGACTACGTCTCCAAACCGTTCTCTGTCAAGGAGGTACTCGCAAGAGTCAAGGCGGTCATCGGCAGATCCCACCAGCATACTCCAGCCAGGGCCTCCACACTCAGTTTTCATGGGCTTACCATGTATCATGAACAGAAAAAAGTGGAAATCGATGGCGTTGATGCTGCGTTCACACGTACTGAGTTTGAACTACTTTGGCTGCTTCTCAGCAACCGAAATGTGGTCTTCAGCCGACAACAACTGATTGAGAAGGTGTGGCCCAAGGATGTTATTGTCACAGGACGCACCATCGATGTCAATATCAACAGGCTACGTAAGAAAATCGGACACTATGCTCCTTGTATAGCCACCCGTCAGGGCTTTGGCTACTTTTTTAAGGAAGATGAATGGAGATGAACATCGATTATTTCGTTTTTTTTCACTACCTTTGCACCGTTTTTATGTGAAAAAGAATGCTCATCTCAAAAAAAGAATATCTCAAGGGGTTTGGAATCATTGTCCTGGTACTTGCTTTGGTGCGTTGTATTTTCCCCTCAGTGGCTCAACCTTCCGGCGAAACGGCGCAGGAAAGGACCACTGACACGGTCAAACAGTCAGTGGAAACCCCTGTCCAGAAAATAGATACCATCCCTTTGAAGACGGTCGCCCATCAGCAAAATCATGAAACCAACCAACCCACAGTCAGTCAGGTGGCGGCGTCTGCGTCTCATGCGGCACGTAAGATGGATGACTGGAAACATCCTATCTATGGCGTGTTGAGTTATCACAAGTCTTTCCCCGACTCCAATGACGTGCAGTTGGTGGCAGCGCAGCAATATGGAGTGGGACCAGTGGCTAATCGTGATGAGGCAGAAGACCGGAAGGCCGAGCTGGTGTATGTCGGCTCCAGTCCTTTTTATCATATCGACCCTCTCAAGAGCAGCATTCCCTATTTGGTGCCCAGGGCATCTGTGTTGCTCAACGACATCGGTCGGCATTTCTTCGACAGCCTGCAAGTGAAGCGGATTCCCTTGCACAAAATCATCGTCACCAGCGTGTTGCGTAGTGAGGAGGACATTGAGAAATTGAAAAAAGTCAATCACAACACCTCAGAGAACAGTTGTCATCGGTATGGCACCACCTTTGACATTTCATATAATCGCTATAAAACCGTGGCCGACCCTGAAGGGCCTCCACGGCGAGAGGTGCGCAACGACACACTCAAATGGGTGTTGAGCGAAGTGCTCAACGACCTACGCCAGCAGGAACGCTGTTATGTGAAATACGAAGTGAAGCAGGGCTGCTTCCATATCACCGTCCGGTGACCTTCAGTTGTGTCCTCTCTTTGATGATGCCGTGGCGGTAGGCATAAAGCAACTTGTCCAGATCGGCTATCTGACCTTTGATCTCTGCACCTTTGTCCGTGTCCGACACACGCATGCGTTGTGCCGACATCTCTACAATCTGAGTGGTACTCTTGATATCTGTACCCCTGAGCACCGCGTCGCGAGCTGATGTGAAGGGTTCATGCTGTACCAACTGGAATCCACGACTGTGATAAACCAATGTATAGCCAGCGATACCCGTCTCCTTGTGGTAAGCCTGTGAGAAACCGCCATCAATTACCATCAGTTTGCCGTTGGCCTTGATGGGATTCTCGCCCGTTTTCACATGCACGGGCACATGGCCGTTGATGATATGGCGGTTGGGACCTTTCACTTCAAAGGCATCCATGATGCGGTCACAGATGTCCTCGTTGTCACGCAGTCTGAAGTAATAGCCTTTCTCTTCTTTATGGGTCTCTTTGGCGGTCAGGAAATAACGCTCAAAAGTGGCCATCTTGGACTTGTCAAAGAGGGGTGAGTCCTTGCCACACCACAGGTAGAGAAAATAGTCGATGGCTTTTTGCCGGTATTCTGGCTCTGTGTCGTACTGGAATGCCGCACGTATCACCATGCCGATACTGTGCATCAGGTGCATGCCGGAATACTTTTTCTGGTTGGGCAACTCTACTTCCTTCAGTGTGCCGTCCTCATTGAGTGGGATAGAGGCGTGAAAGAGCAGGTTGTTGTTCACCACGGCATACATACACCCATGGTGGAGCAGCATGCGGATGTGGTGGCGTAACTTCTCGCTCACCGCAAACGAGTGGCGCAACTTGTGCATCAGTTCTCGCTCTGCCTCGGTCATCTCATTGGGATGGGCTGGGTCAATGGTGGGGAAGGAGTTGCTGGTCATCTCGTACTCTTTCCCATCGACGATGTATACACCACGCTCATAGTCTACATGACTGAGCACCTTGCGGTCTTCCATGTTCCACTCGGGGTGACGGTCGTACAACTGCGCTTCTGCCTTCAACTGCAACACAGAGATGGCTTTATGCATACGGGCAGTCAACATCTGGGTCTTGACGTCCATGTTGGCATTGGCACCGTTCAGACGTGGACGGAACTCCTCACAGGGGTCTTCGCCATAGGTTTCGAGGGCGAAGGTGGCAAGAGGTATCAGATTGATGCCATACCCCTCTTCCAGGGTGGTTAGGTTGGCATAGCGTAGCGACAGACGGATCACATTGCACATACAGGCCTCATTGCCAGCGCATGCTCCCATCCACAGAATATCATGGTTGCCCCACTGGATATCCCAGCTATGATAGGATGTCATCGTGTCGAGAATGATATGAGCGCCAGGGCCACGGTCGTAGATGTCGCCTAAAATATGTAGCTGGTCAATGGCCAGACGCTGGATGACGTGCGAAATGGCTATGATGAAGTCTTCGGCACTGCCGGTGGAGATGATGGTGTCGATGATGGCGCTCACGTAGGCACTCTTGTTGGTGTCTTCCGTGCGTTCATGGAGCAGCTCCTGAATGATATAACTGAATTCGGGTGGCAATGCCTTGCGCACTTTCGAACGTGTGTATTTGCTCGACACGTCACGGCATACCTTCACCAGATGGTGGATGGTGATGTGATACCAGTCTACGATATCATCTTCTGATTCCTTGACCAACTCCAGCTTTTGCTCGGGATAGTAAATGAGTGTGCAGAGTTCTTTTTTATCCGACTCCCTGATCTCATTGCCGAAAATCTCGTTCACCTTTCTCTTGATATTGCCCGACGCATTTTTCAGGATATGCTGAAAAGCCTCATGCTCACCATGGATATCGGCTAGAAAATGCTCCGTGCCTTTGGGCAGGTTGAGGATGGCTTGTAGGTTGATGATCTCCGTGCTGGCATCAGCGATGGTGGGGAATCTTTGTGACAGAAGTTGTAGATACCTCATGTCGTTTTCGATGTTGGATGCATTCATAGTGTCTATATATAGTTAACAAGTGTTTGTCTGATTTTCTCTGTGCCACGGTCGTCGATGGCGGCTATCGGCATAAAGCCCTCTTCCAGGTATGTCGTCTCTGCCAGTACCTGACACACACGGCCGCATAGGCGGTCGATGCCAAGACGGCGCATGGCGGTCTCAAGTTTGAATTCGTCCATGTCGCTGTGAGTGAGCAACTCATAAAAGTCACACAAATGGCGAAGACTCAAAGTGCGCTTCCGCAAGTGATACTTAATGTTCAGCAGCATGAGACAGACCGACCGTATCGTGGTCTCTCCTCTTTCTATCACATCATCCACTCTTGACCTCATCCGCTTGCTGTCCGACAGCAACACATCGCCAGGCAGCTCGCCCTTCGACTTCGGATAGCGGGGGGCAAACTGTGGCGCTTCGTTGGCGTCGCTGACGTTGACCGCCAGCTGCATACGGGCCATTCCATCAGTAAGTGGACCATAAATACCTTGCTCACGCCCAAAGAGCAGCACCCTGCGCCACTGCAAGGGCGAGAGACTCCTTAGGTTGAGGATGTCCTCAGCACAGAGTGGTTGGCGTTCGTCATCACCCGCCATGCTCAGGTGAAGCAGTGCTGAGACCGCCTCACGACAGTTCACATCAAGCCGCTTTGATGATAGGGTATTGAGCACTTTCTGATACAATGACAGCAGTTCGTCTGAGAAAGCCTGATAGGTGGTAGTTTCTCTGTCCATAGGCACGCCTATGTAGGACACGCGATGATTGAGCCGCTGGTCAATGATATATTGTCCTTCCTCTTCGTCACAAACCTGAATGGCAGAGGAGTTGCGGGTCATCTCTTTCTGATAGAGAATGAGTTTCCAGGTGCGCATGCCGTATTCTGCGTCGATAAATGCAGGGTTCATCCCTCCGTAGGGGGAGAACACCACAGGAAATCCTCGTTTCCTCGACCATAACTCGATGCGGGAGTTGAGGAAATGGTACGACCCATGGACATGTATGATGTCGGGCATCAGACGATAGAGCTGTACGAGATATTGCTTGTGAAAAGCCAGCAGGTGAAGATATCGCTGTCGGCTGCCGGGGGCGCCCATGTTGATGACATGCAGGTTGGGATACAGTTCATGACCGACTGTCGTAGAGAGTGTGACGACATGCACCTCAGCGCTTTGCTCCATCTGATGGAGCACATAAGGCAAGAACTGAAGTTGCTTGGAGGCTTCAGCCAGGTCGGGTATGAAATGTAGTATCTTAAGTGCCATGGGTGTTTGCAATATTCTACAAAATTAATACTTAAATTGATTTTGGCCAAATTTTACCCTTAAAAAATCATTCTGTTGTCACTAATTACCTCTTATCTGATTTTTTTTGATTAATTTTGCACTCGAAAAAAAGAAGTACTCCACTTTGGCAAATTACTTGATTACATAAAAAGTTGATATGTTTAAAGCTGCTCTTTTCGATTTGGATGGTGTCGTTTTCAACACGGAGCCTCAGTATTCTATCTTTTGGGGGGCGATGTGCCGCAAATATCATCCCGATCAGCCAGGACTGGAAAACCGTATCAAGGGTCAGACACTCGTGCAGATATTTGATGCCCATTTCAAGGATATGCCTGATGCACAGGCGGATATCGTGAATGGACTGAACGACTATGAGGGTCATATGTCGTATGACTATATCGAGGGATTTGAACCTTTCATCGCTGTACTCAGACAACATGGGGTACTCACGGCACTGGTCACCAGTTCCAATGTGCCTAAGATGCAAAGTGTCTATCGGGCACATCCCGAACTAGAGCGTTGCTTTGACGCCATCCTCACCTCGGAGCATTTCAGAGAGAGCAAGCCATCGCCCGACTGCTACCTTCAGGCAGCACGTATACTGGGGGTGAGTACCGACGAGTGTGTGGTGTTTGAGGACAGTTTCAATGGACTACGGTCGGGCAAGGCGGCGCGGATGGTCGTGGTGGGCCTCTCCACCACCAATGCAGAGGAGACCATCGCCCCACTGTGCGACAGGGTTATTCCCAACTTCGCTGGCTTCGACTTCTATCAATGTGCTAATCTCTTGTAGACATGGACACACAAAATACCCCCGTTCATATTCGTTTGTGGAACCGCGACTTTTGGCTCTTAGCTATCGCCAATCTGTTGGTGTCTATGGCTATCTATATGCAGGTGACCCTCTTACCCACACTGGTAGACAGCACAGGCATGGTGTCTCTTGCATCAGTGGCGGCCATGATGGGTGGCTATGGAGTGGGTCTATATCTTCTGGGCTGTTTTTGCTCTTATTTTGTCCAGCGCCACCGTCGCAATAAGGTCTGTGTCTACTCTATCCTGCTGATGGCTTTGTGCCTGGTGCTTCCCTATTATCTTCATCTGTGGGTCGATAGCCGCTTCTTTGTAGGGGCATTGTTGCTCACAAGGATTGTGACAGGTGCACTCTACGGCCTTATACAAATGATTCTGTCAAGTACGCTGGTGGTCGATTGTAGTGAGTCGTTCCAGCGCACTGAGGCCAATTACGCAGAGGCATGGTTCGGACGTTTCGCCATTGCCCTCGGTCCGCTCACAGCGATACTGACCACGACTCTGGCCGACCGCGAATGGACTGTGTGGACGTCGGCAGGGCTGGCCGTCGCATCGGCACTGCTTATCATGATGGTGAGATTCCCTTTCAGGGCTCCCGATGACAACGTGCGTCTTTTCAGCATCGACCGCTTCCTGCTTCCTTCTGGCTGGCTTTTGTTTATCAATCTGCTGATGGTCACTACCGTGCTTGGTGTTTGTCTGCCTTACGCCGGCAGTAGCCTGATGTGCTACGTTTGTCTCATGTTTGGATTTTTACTGGCGCTCCTGGCAGAAAAGTTTATCTTTGTCAATGCCGAACTGAAAAGCGAGACGGTCGCAGGACTGATCCTCATAGGGGCAGCGGTCTTGATCCTTGGCCAGCATCAGTCTGCCTCAGCCTATCATCTCGCTTTCACCATGCTGGGGCTTGGTAGCGGACTGATTGGATCGCGGTTCTTGTTGTTCTTTATCAAGTTGAGCCATCATTGCCAACGGGGTACATCGCAAAGCACGTTTTTCCTGGCGTGGGAGTCGGGAGTCGCCCTGGGACTTACATGCTATTTTGCTTCCGGCCTACATCTGCCAGGACAGACCGACCCTTTACTCCAGCAAACACTGGTATTGGTGGTTTTCGCGCTGTTGCTCTATCTGCTCTGCACGCATCATTGGTATTTAAAACATAAAAACAGATAATCCTTTTATTTCAGTAGCTTATGTTATATCTTAAATCTTTTATGCTGGCCAGCATGGCCTTCTTTTGGTCGATGGCCGTCTCTGCACAGACTGTAAAGACCGACCCGCGGTTCGCCCGTGGTGCCACCAAAGCTTTCGGACGTATGACGGTCACGGGCATACCTTCATCCGACATCGCCGAACAGGGCTTTTGCTGGAGCGAGTCGCCTCAACCCTCCATCGATGATTTCAAGACCACGAAGTATCTCTCCAACAACGGACGCATCTATTGTCTGGAGGAACTGACTCCCGCCACCAAATATTTTATGAGGGCATACGTGCTGAAAAAAGACCAGGAGGTGATCTATGGCGATGTGATCCGTTTTTATACCATCCCCAAGGGCCAGATTACCTTCCACATTCGTACGAGCAATGACAATGCCGCCGACGAACGTATCAGAGCGGCGGCACAAAAGGCCATCGACTATTGGAATGACCTCACGGAGATGAAAGGTTTCTCTCCCAACATCGGTTACAATTCCGGCACGCCCACGGCAGAGTGTTCTTATGGTGGATGGATGAGCGTGGGTTCCAACCAGTCGTATCAGAAAGCGGGCACTATCATGCATGAGATGCTGCATGGCTGTGGGGTGATACCTTGGAACGATACGGAGTGGAGCCGATTCAATTTGCGTGCCGGCACATCCAATGCCGCCGGATTCGCTACTGGTTCAGGTTTGTGGCTGGGCGACAGAGTGACGGAAGTGCTGCGTTTCTGGGACAACAGCACCACGTCGCAATTGAATGGCGACTACCAACACATGTGGCCATACGGCATCAATGGCGCTCATGAGGACAATGGGACTGACTTGCTCTATTATGGCAATTCTCTGATATGTCAGGCACTCGGCGAGGACGGACTGCAGCATACCAATCAGCTCTTTTCCGAACCTTATTATGCTTTTGACCACCAAGACACACTAAAATATTACATCAAGTGTGAGGACAAGGAGTATGGGCTGTATGACGCTGTGCTCGTGCCGGGCGCCAACAAAAAACTGACATGGAAGAAAGTGACATCTGACGAGGCTCTTCAAAACGACAGTTGTGCATGGTATGTCAGATTTTCTCCCGACCGTCAGTACTATCAGATTTTCAATGCCTCCACAGGACAGTATATCAGTTTTTCAGGCAGCGACTTCAGATTGACAGACGTGGCCACACCCACCTCTGCAGAATGGTTGCAGCTGATGAAGGGTAGGGTAGACGTGGAAGAGTCTGACCTGCGGGGCTACTGGATGATCTCCCCGGCCTCCAATTGGTCGCCCTCCTGCCTGCAAGCAGGTAAAGACGGTGCCACGACAGCCGCCACTTTCAACATCGCCAATTCATCAACGACCCAACGGTGGCTGATCTTGTCGGGCGAGGAGATGGCGTCTTTCTCCATGCTCATGATGAAATCGGTGGTGACCGCCTTGCAAAACAAGATTAGCCACATCAAGGCTCTGGCCAGTGTGCCCCATACTGAGGATGTGGAAGGAGTGGACGACGCACTCAACTCAGCACTCAGCCAGATTGAAAGCGACCTTTCACAAGCCACCAACACCGGCATGGTGCAATCGCTCATCGAACAGGCTGACGCTGCAGCTTTCGCCTTCCTGGCCAATGCCACACCCAGTGACATGGAGCAGCCTTTCGACCTCACCTATATGTTGCAGAATCCCGGCATGGACGCAGCCGATGGATGGTCTGCGGCTCCCACCATCAACTATTCCTGCGGTGAGTTTTACGAGAAGACTTTCGACATCAACCAACTGATCAAAAATCTCCCTGAGGGCACATATCAGTTCCGCGCACAGGGTTTCCAGCGTCCTGGCAGAGCCTCCGAATGTTCCAGTAACACCGTGACATCTTTTATCTATGCGGGCCTGAAGAGCACTCGTATGGCTCATATCACTTCCGATGCTCAGACTACAAAACAGGGTGGCAGTGAGTCTTCCGTTGGTGGCAAGTATTTCCCCAACGACATGGAAGCGGCCAGTATCTACTTCGACAAGGGCCTGTATGAGAACCGGGTCACCTCGTCGGTACCTCATGATGGCGGTCAGTTGAAAATGGGTATACGGTGCAGCACGATGAACAGTTACTACTGGTGTATCTTCGACAATTTCCGCCTCTGTTATTACGGCTCTCTCTCCATCGATGAGGTCAACGGCATCAACACACCCATTGTGGAACGAAACGATATCTCCACTACGGGAGTCTATACATTGACAGGTGTCAAAGTGGCCGACAACTTGGAAGATGCCACACCTCTTTTGCCCGGCGTCTACATCATCAATGGCAAAAAGAAGATTGTAGGGCGGTATTGACCGTCATCCATACCATCGAGGGCGACGCTGCTTTTCTCCTCAGCTAACGAGGTACGGTAGACATTGATTCTCACGCGGTTACCACCTTCATTCCTTCACCTTCCGGCAATTGCCGCTACCAACTGCCTGGCGACAGTGCATGGGTAGCGGCAAAATTTGATCAATTCGCAATATGAACAAAATACATTGAACAGACAGAGGTGATGTAAGAAATTTTTGACACCTTATCGCTATTATTCAAGCCAAAACAGGCATTCGGTTGTGCAAACGGGATCTTCATCACTTTGGTTGCAAAATCAACCATAATTGATGAATGGGTATTCAACTTGAGTTACTTGATATAATCGAGCAGATAGAGAACTTCTGCTTGACTGTCGAAATGGTATCGCTTGTAGTCATCGTAATTCAGTTGAATATCTGGAGTCAACTGCTTGGAACATGGGTCATCAACAGGAAGGAACTGCTGGATGGAGTTGGATATGGCGCCTTTAAGTTTCGTTCGGGGAAGCATAAATGATGTCACTTCCATGAAAGTGTTTGGAGCCTGACTACTGGGAACCCCGACGATCTTTGCCCCCATCTTCCAAAGATAGAACATGTAATGAAAGCCGGCACTGAATGTCTCGGCATCAGCCAGGACATAGACATGCTTAGGAGTATAGACGGGCCGACCGTTCTGTTTAGCGAGATGGTCTTGAATGCAACTCATGCTGTTGTTGATGAAACTTGCACGGGTTTCCTCGGTGACAGCCTGTGTCTTTTCGTTGTTCTCATTGAAAATATAGTCGCCAAGTTCATAGTCCGTGTCATATTGGGCATTGAACTCTTCAATCGTCATATTTATCTTTTGCATGTAGAGTGGTGACAGCAAACGATAATTATAGTCTTGGAAGTTTTTTTGCAAATAGCCATCACCCCATAGTTGATAAAGTGTTGGCAGAGTGATGGGCGTCCATCCTCCACTATTGCCCCTGAGGTCAATAATCAAGTTTTCACTATTGTTATGCTTCATTTGAAGAAGCATTTTCTCAAATTCTTCTGAGAAAGACGGCAAACTGTCAATGGCCATGCGAGTATTGGACGGCATAGGCTTGTGGTATACCTCGTCATAGCAATATTTCAGATCATCATGAACCTCCATTCCGTTCTGATACATATAGTTGAAGTTGTCACGAGCCATAATACTTGTCGAACGGAAGTACATAATATTCTTCTGCTTGTCAGAGAATGAGTAACCAAGGTTTTCTTTAGGAAATATAGTGTCCCCAGCAAGACTACTGGCACTTGCAGTCACCTTCTCGTTTTTCCATTCCTCCCATTGCTCCACAGGAATAATCGGCAACGGCAATCTCACTTGACTCCCTTCTGGAGTCAACAGATGATAGGTAATCGTATCTTGGCGAAGATGAGGAATGATTCTTCTAAGAACAACAGGCTGATGTCCATGCCAGCATATATTTGCCAACTTACCGATATCGTTCTCCGCAGGGTATATCTTCATCATCCTTTCACATAGGTCTATAGCCTGGATGTTTTCAATGCTGATGAGTCTGCTCCCGATCAGATGTTGATGTTCCTTCGGCAATTGACAGACAATCAGGGCATCACTAACTGCCTTGAGACGGATGGGAACACGGGTGGGGGATTCAAGCAACTCAGGGTTGAAAATTTGTGTATGCCCGTCCCTTAATGGTGCAAGGAATTCTTGGATACGCCAACTTAGTTCCTCTTTTGTCGTTACGTTGTCATCTTTCAGACTTCTTACGATTTCACTTGCTGCATGATGGAAAAACACTTTTCCCCCATAGCTCGAATATGGGTCGGGATGCGTAGTTTCCAGAAGATGGATGAAATAGCGAAAGTCTGCCACTATCGAATCATTTGCTATTTGTGCATGTTCAACCTCCACCGGATATTTCTTATCAACGGTAGACTGACTGTCAGCATTCTTCTGTTCTTTGCCGCACGAAGACAAAAGACAAACGATGCCAAATAACATGACAACAAGAAACTGAATATAATTCTTTAATTCATTCATTTTTACAATATATTTGAAGTCCTTGACAAATCAAAAAGTGGGGTAGTATGTCGGCACTGACAATCATCTGCCCATAGTTCATGGGCACAAAGTCGAAAGGCGATTCCTTGTCACTCAGAGCATAGTAGACGTTCTCGTTGCTGTTGGAGGGGAAATAGGCAAACAGATACTTGGTGTAATTTTGGGCTGTCAAAGGCAGTGACAGGCAGAATGCCGTCAGCACGGTCAGCAGGGTAGTAATATTAATTCTCATTTTTCTGATTATTATGATTTTGCAAAATTGGATAATAAAAAGCCGATAAAAAAAAGGAATTCTAAGTTGTTACTTGCGATGTTCCAATCTTTGAAGAATGGATTTTCCCATTTCCTTAATTTTCATCTTCTATTCGTTATCCAGGAATTATCTTTTAGCATTACTGAATACAGCAATTCTATGAGCCATATTCTCCCTGAGTTGCTGCCGGTAAAGCCAGATTTCTCTCGAGTGATAGTTACCCTCTTGGCCAATGAGAGGCATTACGTAATCACTGGCAGTATATCCACTGACAAACAACAAGTTGGTCGTTGGGTCAAGATGCACTGTCATCTTGTCCTTTTTTTGTTCGGTAACTAGTTTCAGTGGCGTTGGTTCCGTGGCAAACTCCGCTTCCACAGAGTCCGTTCGCCAGTTGACGGGATTGATGGCGACGACACTTCTTCCATGACGTTTGTCTACACAATTCGCATCTCTCACTGAGTTATAACAGATAGTGACACCGATATCATCCGCACTTTGGGCCGGTTTGATTTTAGGACATTCATCTACCATCTGTTGTGTGATGACTGTGCCTATCGCATAGGCTGCAACCATACGGCCATAGGTGCTTTCATCCATCTCTTGAAGTAGTTTTAGCAAGATGATCGCTCCTTGACTAAACCCGGCAAGGATGAAAGGGCGGTCATGATTAAGATGGGTGATGTAGTATTTGAAGGCTTGGCGCACATCATCCAAAGGAATGGGCATACGTGCCTCGGCTGTGCTGTCGCTGGTGAAGGTTTGAAGCGAGCATTGCCTATAATAAGGCGAGTAGAAATTGAGCCTTCCACTAAGGAGGGTGTCCACTCCCAGCATCTCGCTGTATAGAGGCTGTCTCACACTGTCGTTATAAGTGTGGGCAAAATGATATTCTTCTCCATCAAGAGCATAGTCGCCAGTTTCTGTAGAAATAATATAGAACAAATCAGCTTCTCCACTACGGTCGGTGATATACCATTGTGTAGTGTCATTGTAATCTGGAGTCGGTGGTAATACGTCCTCCGACAGTCTATTTTTATCTTGCATCCGGCACTGCGTCATTAGGCCAGTAGCTATAATAGCAATGATAAATGAAATAAAATGATTCTTGTTCATCTTATGATTAAATGATTGTGTGATAAAAAACGTTTGAGCGTCATCATCCACTTTGTGTCTCCGTGAGTGGTTTTCTTTATATTGACAGCATCATCCAAGGTTTCTATTTCTGTCTGGAGCGTTGTGTCGTGTTTAATATCGTTCCTACCTTGGTTTGTGTAAACTCAAGTTTTTGACGGACGAGCTTAAACCGACGCCCCATCTCCTATACATCTATAGACAGCGTGAATTCATCCATTGTTTTTTGAAATATATCATTATTGATGCAAAGATAATTCTCATTTAACAAATATGCAAATATTTATTGTATTTAACTGAAGATCCTGTGCAAGTGTTATCCGCTGACCCGGGTTGTGCAAATTTCAGATATAAAAAAATAAGTGCCTGAAAATCAGACACTTATTTGTTCAAAGTGTAGGGACGATCGGACTCGAACCGATGACCTCTTCAATGTGACTGAAGCGCTCTAAACCAGCTGAGCTACGCCCCTATCTTGAAATCGAATGCAAAGATAATGCTTTTTTTGGACACTCCAAAATTTTCATCCGTTTTTTTCATTCAATTTTCATTTTTATCACTTGATGGTCTGTTTTCACGATATAAACCCCACTATGGGCCAATTGGAGCGTGGTCAGATCATCATGGGCTGTGGTGTGGCATACACAGATACCTTGAGTATTATATACATAGATGGGAGTGCCTGCTGCCAGACCGACGAAATCGATGCGACGTCCGTCTTGCCGCCAGGTCCATTGTGGTTTTTCAGGTGTGCTGACACCAGTGTCAGTCCCTATTTGTGCCTGTAGGATAAGGCGTGTACAATCGGGCATGGTCAATTCATAGTCCGGTCCATTAATATAAGATGTGGTGGTATTACTAGCCGTGATCTTAATTTCTTTCCATCCTACGATGCTCTTACCGTCGAGGGCAGTGCCTGAAAGGGTTATTTTGCGGTTGGCAAAGAACTTGCCGTCCAACTTTCCTTCGCTCAGTTTCACACCGTTCATTTCTATACGCAAGTCAGCGAGTTGTTCATCGTCAAGATGGTTGTTGATGACCAATGGCACGGCGTTGCCCAGGCCATAGAAGTCTTTCAAGTGGGTGTAAAAATAGTCGGTGCGTTGTGACATCCAGTTACGGGCTGTCGTCAGTTCTGTGTTGTAGTTGGGCCACCACTGATTGATGAGCTTCCGGTGGTGTGGATACTCTGTCTTGATCAGCTCATACATGTCATCCCATACCGCGCGGGTGCCTCTGCTGTTCATGAAGTCGCCCATATAGATGGCGGCACGGTCGATGAACTCTCGTTGGAAGTCCTCGTCTTCCATCATCCGTCTGAACAGGCGGGTGTGCTCATAGTGATTGGCCCACGCACGGTCGGAGTCGTAGTTGGGGTCGTAAATCCACTTGATGCTGTTATAGCTGGGGGAGGAACCATAAAGGCCGATACCGAAGTCGGTGTCTTTGGCGATAAAGCGCCACCGCCCTTCGGCGCTGCGTGGTCGCCACATCACGATATTGTTGCCGGGGAAGTCTTGATTGTTGTAATACAGGTTCATCACCATCAGATTGATAAACTCTTTCCAGTCTATCCACTGCGCGTATTCTTCTAGTGTATGTCCATGCTCCGCATAAAAGGCTTCAAACGCTTTCCAATTGTCTGTTTCGCCAGTCTTCAGCTCGTTCCAGTTCTCAAGCATGTCTATATCCTCCAACCCATCATAGTTGGTGTAAATATTGTCGTCGGTGCTGCGTTCCCTTAAGTTGAGTATGCCCTTATACACTCCATTGATATAGACAATGGCAGGACGCCAGGCTTGCCAGTCGAGGTCGGTGTGCTGGGCCATGGTGCGCTGGATGATGGCGTCGCGCATGTAGAGATAGTCGAAATCGTTGCCAGCGTTACGAAGGATGATGGACTTGAAGTCATCCTGACCGGGTCTCTGGTCAGGGAAAAACTCATATTTGAGGTGCTTTTTACCAAAGCGTTTGTTGGCGTAGACGATGAGCGAACGAAGGCTAGATCCTCTCGACGCTCCTCCCTGCACCCGTGTCTCACAAAGTTGGTTGAGGGCGCTCGACTCTTCTTCTCCTGTGAACAATTCTATATTGACCGGACGACGCCAGTTGTATTCATAGTTTTTATGGCTGCTGGAGTAAGTACCATTGACGTAGATTCCTATCTTGTTGTCATAAAAATAGGAATTGTTGGTGACAAGTGAGACCACCGGCAACGTCAACTCTCGTGGGAAGAAGATATAGGAGTGGGTGGTGGAGCGGGGCGAGAGATAGCCCTCGCAGAAGAGTTTGGCACGCACAGTACGGGTGGTGCTGATCGTCATCGCAGTCTTATATTCTGCGCTGGCTCGTGTAGGTTCGCTTCCGTCTATCGTCATGCGGATGACCGTGCCTTCAGGACTGCCTTCAGGAACGGACAGTGTGAGCACAATCTTGTTGTTGCCAGTGGTCACGCGTCCTGGTGAACTGAAGATAGGCTCTCCCAACACCTCTGTGCACAGCATACCGCAGTTGGAGGTTTGTGGGGTAGGGGTGTATTGATAGCCCCAGGTGTCGCTTCCGTCGTTTTTTCGCCCATAAGCCACATTAGGGGCGGGTTGTTTGGCCAGCCCGGTCACGGCATCTGCCACTTGTCCTTGACGAAAAAGATACACGGAGGAGCCATTGCCTGACTCAAGCCGGAAGTTGGTATGTCGGTCTTTTCCTTCTTTGTCGCAGTATACCAGATAGTATTGATGGGCCCTAAGCGGCACATTGGGCAACTGCCACGCCTGTGTGGCGTCAGCGGTCAGCCCCAGTTGATAGTCTTTGAGTGAGACGGAGGATTCGCCACAGTTATACAGCTCTACCCAGGAGTCGGGGAATTCATTGTCATTGTCCATGATACAGTCAATATTCGATTGCATCAGCTCGTTGATGACCACCTGCCCATACGAGGCTGCGGCTGTCATCAGCATTCCCATCCATATCACATACATCCTCTTTTTCATCGTCGCAGACGTGGGTTCGCTGTTAGCGGTTCGCTTTTCGTGAGTATTACAAGCTATTGTCTGAACTTCTGAACTTCTGAACTCCTCAAAGAACCTACACCAGACACTTGTCCAGTGCCTCAGCGATGCCTTTCTTATCCAGCTTCTGGCCGATAAAGACGATTTTCTGCATACGGTCGCCATAGGTCTCGTCCCAGTCTCTTCTCAGACCTGGCTCTTGCTCCATCATGCTTGCTAATTCGTCTTTTGGCATAGTAGCATACCATTTGCCAGCGTTGCGTATCGAAACTTGCTTGCCAGCTTGCTCGAAGAGGTAGCAGGTGTCTTTCTCATCCTCAAAATAACAAATGCCTTTAGTGCGGATGACGCCCTGGGGCCATTTCCTTGCCACAAACTCATCAAAAAGGGCTAAGTCCATGGGCTGACGGCGGAAGTAGACATAGGTTCCGATGCCATATTCTTCTGCCTCACCTCCATCATGATGATGGTGATGATGGTGATGGTGTCCATGATGATCATGGTGTTCATGCTCGTCGTCATCATCATCGTCATGGTCATGATGATCATGGTGTTCATGCTCGTCGTCATCATCATCGTCGTCATCCTCATGCTCGTGCTCGTCATGTGCACCCTCTATTTCACTCACCCATGCGGCAGATGTGGCCACTTTGTTGAAGTCAAATAGGTGGGTATTGATGATTTTCGACAAGTCTACATCGCAATAGTCGCACTCGATGATGTCGGCTTTGGGTTGCAAAGCATGCACGATTTCTTTGATGCGTGCCAGTTCCTTGTCCTCCACCTCTGAAGCTTTGTTGAGCAGCACGATGTTGCAAAACTCTATTTGCTGTATCACCAGATTCTCAATGTCCTCCTCGTCAATGCTTGGCTTGAGCAGGTCGAGACCACTGCCAAACTCGTCTTTCATGCGCAGGGCATCAACCACTGTGACGATACAGTCAAGCCGTGCCAGTCCGTCTTTGACATAGTCCATGCCCATGGTGGGAATCGAGCAAATGGTCTGGGCGATGGGGGCTGGCTCGCAGATGCCGCTAGCCTCAATCACGATATAGTCGAAACGCTTCATGCTGGTGATGTCGCGCAACTGCTCCACCAAGTCCATCTTCAGAGTGCAGCAGATACAGCCGTTTTGCAGGGCCACCAGACTCTCATCTTTCTGGCCTACTATGCCACCTTGCTCAATCAGGGTGGCGTCGATATTCACTTCGCCAATGTCATTGACGATGACGGCAAACTTAATGCCGCGCTTGTTGGTAAGTATTCTATTTAATAAGGTGGTCTTTCCGCTGCCTAAATAACCGGTGAGCAGCAATACCGGAATTTCATCAATAATCATATATTTTGCTTTTCGTTGTTAGCTTTTCGCTTTTCGTTTCTTTATCTCCAACTGGTCTGCAAAATTACTATAAAAAATCTGATAATCATCATATTCGGTGGGCGAAATCGTTATAATTCATCAAATACTTGACCTATTTCATTTTCTTGAAATGACCATCACTAAATGACGACTCCTCCTATTTATCAAACCTGTAATGTCATTTTTCATAGAGAACTGGCAAAAAATAATGTCAGTAAAGTCAAATGTTCAAAAAAATAACTACCTTTGCGTTCAAATACTTGAAAGATTATGAAACAGATTATCACACATTTCACAGACGACGACCTCTACAAATTGTCCATGTGTTGCGCCGTCATCGACAATTACCCAAGGGCAATGGTCAAATACACCTTCGTAGACAGAAACAACACTGTTTATCCGGAAGGCTTTGCCGACGAACTCAACCGGCAGGTGGCTTTGCTGGAGGGCGTGACAGTGACTGACGAGGAAATCGACTTCATGAAGCGCAAATGCTATTATATCCCCAATTGGTTTTATCCTTATCTCAAAGGGTTCAGGTTTGACCGCAACTGGGTGAAAGCATGGCAGGACGAGGAGGGACACCTGCACCTGGAAATAGAAGGCTACTGGACCAACACCATCTTGCTGGAGGTGAAACTGCTGGCCATCATCTCTGAGTTGTATTATATCATGACGGGACAGACCAACAAACTCGACTACGAGAAATACTATCACAAAGCATACCATAAAGCAGAACGGCTGTTGGGTGCAGGATGCGTCTACAGTGATTTCGGCACACGGCGCAGGGCTTCGTTCGAGGCAGAGGACGTGGTGGTAAGGGCAATGAGCGACTGTATGAAATCGAGAGAGTGGCCAGGTCATTTCGTTGGTACCAGCAATGTGTACTTAGCCATGAAATACGACCTGGTGCCCGTAGGTACCATGGCGCATGAGTTCATCTGTGCTACAGCAGCTATGTTTGGACCGCAAATGGCCAACCATTTAGCGATGGAGGCATGGAGAAACACGTTCCGCGGTGCACTGGGTACTTACCTCTACGATAGTTTTGGCTGGGACTTATTCAGCCTTAATTTCTCAGAAGACTTCGCCAATCAGTTTAAAGGCTTACGCATCGATAGTGGCGACAACTACGAGCAACTGCAGAAAATCGTGGCTAAGTACAAGTCTCTAGGTATTGATCCATGCACCAAACAGGTGATTTTCAGCAATGCACTCGATACTGACCGAGCTATTGCCATACACCAATATGCCAAAGATTACTGCCAGCCGTCATTTGGCATCGGCACACACTTCACCAACGACTTCGAGGGCGTGACACCTATGAATATCGTCATCAAACTGGTGGCTGCCAAAATCACGGAGTCATGGAGTTTCTACAACGACACCTGTAAAATCAGTGAGGACAAAGGTAAGCACACTGGAAAGCCGGAGGTCATCAAGCGATACATGGACATCATTCACTTCGAGGAGTAATATTCGCTGTTCGCTTTTAGCTCTTCGCTAATAGCGGGTAACAATGATAACGATAGCTTTTTCGGCATGTGTATGTCGAATAGCAAATAACAAAGAGGTGCGTCACTATTGTTGACACACCTCTTTCAAATTCCTAATTAATAGATACTAATTACTAATTAAAAAAATCCTAATTAATAACTAATCCCCAGTCCGTCGAGGATGCCTTTGATCTCATTGCCTACACCCATGATGGTGTTGACGGCGCCATTTTTGATGCCCTGCACCATGTATTTGGCGCACTGGCCTTCCAACTCTCCTATCTGTTTGCGCTCTGCGGGTGTGTATTTATACTTCCGCATTTTATCACGCAGACTGACAAATTTCTTTCCGGCGTCTTTCCAGTCGTCAACGGTATAGTAGGCGCCATTGTCGCGCATGTCATCGGCAAGATACTGCATCTGGTTGATGGCACCCTGTTTGGTAACACAGGACGTGAATGATGTCATGCAAATCAATGCCATCAATAGTGTGGCCAAAATTTTGGTTTTCATATTCCTAATAGTTTTAAATTGATAAATTATTGTCTTAACTCCTTCTCTCACCATTTCCCTGTAGCACCGCCGCCACCGGAAGAGCCCCCTCCATACTCACCTCCAGGATTTGACGTCTCCTCTTTGGGGTCTTGATCATTGACTGTGGGCTCTTCTTCGGCAGGGGGAGTAGTGATGGCAGTAGCCACCTCAGGACGCTTGATCTTGGTCCATTTGTATTTATTGTTCAGTATGCCGTAAAGGGCACACAAGAGCATGATCAGAAGTGTATAGGTGCCATTCTCTGAATTCATCATGCCTTTTCTTTCACTGAACAGGGGCTCTATCTCTGCCTTCCCCGCGTCTTTCTTGTCCTTCAAATAGTTATAGGTGTGGTTCACAAGATAGAGCAAAGCACTGTCGGGCATGTTCTTGGCCATCATTGGCACAATATAGGCCTCACCCAGACGGCTGCATTCCAGGTCGGTGAGGATGGCCTCCATCTCACGGCTCGTACCTATCGTCCACTGATGCTGGTCGTAAGCGATGACGACACAAAGACCCCAGCCTGATGTCTTACTACCTATCTTATATTTGTTGATCAAGTCGACAGCTGTGCGATAGGTGTCCGACTCGTCTACTTGTCTGCATATGATCACTGCCGACTTCACATCCAGTTCGGTATCCATTTTTCTCAGCCATCCATTCATCTCGCTGACAGTGGCAGGGTCGAGGATGCTATCCGCATCGGTGACATACTGTAGGGAATCTTTCAAATGCACCATTTTTATGTTGTCAGCATTCCATGATTTGCCTTCTGTCGCCTGTGATGTCTTGACAATCCTACCTTGAGGTGATGTGTCATAACAAACTTTATAAGAGCATGCCATCATCGATCCGGCCATCAGCGCCATCATCAGATGATGGTAAAACTTGTTCTTGAATCGTTTCAGGGGCGACTCCTTCTTCTCGTCATATTCATCTACATCCACAAAATGCTGACCGGCAGCGATGGCCTCATCCGTGGCTTTCTTGGCAGAGCCGATGGACGAAAACCATTTATTGGTGAAATAAATAAGAATCAAGATCATCACCAAAGCGAAAAAGAAGAATGGCTCGATGGGATGAAACAATTTAAACGGGATGAACATGACCAAAAAAGCCAATAGCCACACGATAAAACCTTGCAGCAACCCGGATAGTCCACCAGAAATGTATTCTCTCATTTGCTTAAATATAGAATTTAACATTTTAAATTTCGCATTCGCTCAACTATCATGTAGTAAAGTAGTAAAAAAGTTATCGCTACACTTAGAAGTTAAGCCATTACATCTGATGGCCAAAGGGAGACAGCCCACGATTCATTTGGCTTAACTCCTTAACTCCTTTAACTTCTTAACTCCTCTTAACTTGCAAAAGTTGAGTTAAATACTCAATTTGGCACAAAAGTAATGATTTATTTCGGATTGACCAAATATTTTGCAGATTACCACCGATTCATTTGGCTTAACTCCGGAAGTTGTTTTAAATATCAAAAAAGGTGTAACTTTGTTTCTTCAAATTCGTCAGATAAATAAAAACCCAAATAGTTATGGAAAAATATGAAAAAATCATCGTGGCGTCCATCGTCGCTTTAGGACTCTTGCTGCTGGGCCTTTGCTTAAAAGGTGGTATTGACAATTTCACAAACAAAGACCGACGCGTGACAGTAAAAGGACTGGCCGAAAAAGAAGTAGATGCCGACAAAGTGGTATGGACTTTGAGACTACTTGAGTCTGACAATGAATTGAAGCCTATTTTTGGCCGACTCAATCATCAAGTCAGAATCATTCAAGATTACCTCAAAGAAAAAGGTGTTGAAAGCAAGGGCACCATTTCTGTGAGCCCGTTTGATGTCACAGACAACCTCGCCAATGTATGGGGTGACAACAAACCACGCTACAATTATAGTGTGGGCTGCTCAGTTGTTGTCACTTCTAATGACACAAAATTCATCAGTGAACTGATGTCCAAGTCCAACGAACTGATAGACCGCGACATTATCTTGGATTCCAACGGAGCTGAATACGATTACACTCAATTTCAGAAACTAAAACCTGAGATGATGGCAGAGGCGATATCCAACGCCGAAAAAACCGCCAAACAGTTTGCTGAGAATAGCCACTCCAAAATCAACAAGATAGTAGAGGCAGGACAAGGGGAGTTTTCTATCTTGAGCTCCGAAATCCCATATAAAAAGAATATAAGGGTGGTCTCCACCATCACCTATTCACTCAAAGACTGAGTCCCATCACCTTCATACCTCCTCACCTTAACGACACAAAACAACCATAATATCTTAAAATAACATTAATTAACCCCATAAAAAGCGGAAAAATTTTGTTTATTAGAAAAAAGTTAGTAATTTTGCACCCTGTTTGGAATAGGTATCAAAAAACGAAAACAAAAGTTTAGATAGAAATGTCGAAAATTTGTCAGATTACAGGGAAGAAAGCTCAGGTTGGATGCAACGTGTCGCACTCGAAGCATCGCACAAAGCGCACTTTTGACGTGAACTTGTTCACAAAAAAGTTTTATTATGTAGAGGAAGATTGCTGGATTAGTCTGAAGATTAGTGCAGCAGGTCTGCGTATTATCAATAGGGTCGGTCTTGACGCTGCCTTGAAGCAGGCTGTAGCCAAAGGTTATTGCGACTGGAAAGACATTAAAGTGATAGGAGAATAATCAATATGGCATCAAAGAAAGCAAAAGGCAACAGAATTCAGGTCGTTCTCGAGTGTACAGAGATGAAGAACAGTGGGCTGCCCGGTACAAGTCGCTATGTGACCACCAAAAACCGCAAGAACACTCCTGAAAGAATGGAATTGAAGAAGTATAATCCAATCCTCAAGAAGATGACTCTTCACAAGGAGATAAAATAAGATAAGACATGGCAAAGAAAACCGTTGCTACCCTCCATGAAGGTTCAAAGGATGGTCGCGCTTACACAAAGGTAATCAAAATGGTGAAAAGCCCCAAAACCGGCGCTTATATCTTCGACGAGCAGATGGTGCCCAATGAGGCTGTGCAAGATTTCTTTAAGAAATAAGATTTATTAGTAAAACATATAAAAATGTGTGTCGGTCTAGTTATTGACACACATTTTTTTGTGGGTCGATTCAATGACACCTTAAATCAACCTCTGAAAGACTGGTATCTCAATACTTCCTCGACTCATGATGATAAGTCCCTCTTGTTCCATGGCATGGAGGGCGCGCGATACATTCAGACGACTCTCACCGATCATGACGGCCAACTGCTGCATCTTGATGCAAACGAGTTTGCGACCGGCAGGCTTCCGACAGCGGTCCATCACAAACCTCACGATCTTTTCCCGCAGTTTCACGGGATATGGATGCCACACTCTGCGTGACAGACGCTGGGTCTGGGTGGTGAGGATGTTGAGCAGATTCGTGCGGAAAATCTCATGGTGGTCGGCCAGGCGGAGCACCTCGGCCTTGCTGATCTTCAACAGATGACAGTCAGTAGTGGCAACAAAAGTCTGGGTATAACGCTGGTTGAGACCGAAAAGACTCTCCGGTTGCAGAATGTCTGGAGCTGACAGCTCCTCGGTTACGCTGTAGCTGTGGTCATCACACCAGGTAGTGGCATGGACAGTGCCTTTCATCAGAAAACACAGACTGTCACATGGTTCATTTTCCTCTATAAGAAGTTCTCCTCCTCTTCCCCGGATAAACTCCATACGGGTGTGACCCATGGCATGACTGAGGTCGCTGCTGCTGAGCCCCTGAAACAAGGGCAGTTGCAGCAACTTCTCCGACATGTTGTACTGTGTGTCCATGCGGTCAGGGCTGAATGATTTTGGGCTGGAGAGAGGGCGAATACCACACGGCATTATTGCCCTTTGCATCAGAATAGATAAAGTAGACCATCAGCTCCTGATGCTTCTCTATCACCTTACGGGCACGGTCGATGCCCATCACCATAAAGGCGGTGGCATAAGCGTCGGCAGTGGCACAGTCGGGCGCCAGAACGGTGGCAGACAGTAGGCTGTGCTGCACAGGATAACCCGTCTTGGGGTCTACGGTATGGGCATATTTTTTGCCACCTTTGTAGTAGAAGTTGCGGTAGTTGCCACTGGTGGCCATCGCTTTGTCGGTCACGTTGAGAATGGTCTGCAACTCCGTGTTGACCTGCAAAGAGTCGTCAGTGGGCTTTGTCACGCCGATGCGCCATGGCAGCCGCTTCTCATTCACACCGCGTGTCACAATCTCGCCACCTATCTCAATCATAAAGTTGTTCACATCCTTGCTCCGCAGCAGACGAGCCACGACATCACTGCCATAACCCTTGGCGATGGCGCTGCAGTCGAGCATGATGCGTGGGTCGGCCTTCTTCACCTTACTTCCGCTGAGAGTCACTTTTTCATAGCCTACCAACTGTAACAAACTGTCGATAGAGTGGCTGTCAGGGGTCTTTCCTTCTTTGAATCCAAATCCCCAGGCGTTGACGAGGGGGGCCACGGTGATGTCAAAAGCGCCATTGGTCTCTTCGGAAATCTGACGTGCCAGACCAAACACATCTAAAAACATCTGGTTGGGCGTTACATCTACGTTGTTATTAATCTTTGTGATGATAGAGTGGGGGTTGAACGGCGACAACGACAGATCCACTTTTTGCAGTTCTTCCTCTATCTCTTTCTGATAGTCGGTCGCACTCTGGTAGGTGATGTTGTACTCAGTACCAAAGATCAGTCCATGGTGATGCTGATAGGGCAATGTCTGCTGTTCTCTGATAATCAGTATCGTCCCTATAATCAATATCGTCAGAAATGGCAACTGCCATATTAATTTGCTCCGCTTCTGCATGTTTTTTAGTTGACAAGTTGGTTAGGGAGAGGTCTTTATATATCAATAGAGATATTGAAAGTACCGCCAAGGCGTGTGCTGCCATTTTTGCCATAGCCGGGCACATACCAGGCATTGCCGATGTCGCCACAGCTGTAAGCCAGGCGTTTACGGTAGCGCACACTCCATCCTAAATGGATAGGACCCCATATCTTGGCGTCGACACCGGCCACGGCCTCTGCCCAGTGGTAGTTGCATTTTACCCCTTTAGCGTTGTATTCCGCCACATTACCCCATACGGGGTCAGTTACTCCGGGGTGGGAGAGGTCGAACTTAAAACTGCTGAAACCATATCGCAACCCACCGTAGATGCGGTAGTCGTCGTGTTTGTCTTTCATCAGGTTGAGATCGAGACCGATTCTGCCATACGGAGCACGTGATGAATAGGAGATGAGTGTCACCTCATCGTCATGGCTGGCACGTCCTATGCCCAACTCAATGATGGGGAAATATTTGTCGCGCAGGTTGACGCGCAAGGCACCTTCATACTGCCCATAGTCTGACACAATCGACTGCACCAGGCCGAAGAGGTCAGCCGACACAGCGAACCCGTTGAGCAACGGCGTGCTGTCGTTGACTTCAACAAGCGGCTCCTGGCGCTGGGCCGACAAAGGCAGAGCCAGCAGCAGACTAATTGTCAGACTTGAAATATATATGCAGATGGGCACCCGTCGTGTCATAGGTCACTTTCGATTTTGAGATAATGATAGAGTCGATGGCATTCTTGGTATAGGCGACATCCGTGATGGTGTGAAAGTAGGAAGGTGTGCAGTCTACAGACTCAAAACGGGGCTCATTGGTCTTGGTCACTTTCACGGTGTCTGTCACTGTGACGGCATTGCTGTCGGTGGTCTCGAAAATCAGTACGTCGGTATCATTGGCATAACTCATCGGCAACTCAAAGTGTGTGAAGTCGTACAGCGCATTCAGCACCGTATCCTTGCCGTCAGCTTTCTGACTGGTCACGGTCAGCAACTTTTTCAGTGTGTCGACATCGCCTTTGAGCACATACTTCGAGTAGACACTATGGTTGAGCGGACAGTCGATCGACGAGCATGCACACACAATGACCGCCGCAAGAATTGCGAAGATCAGTCGGCGCATCCTATTTCCTCCTCTATCTGATAGTCGTTGCGGGTGGAGGACGAACGACTGATGAGGTCGCCTAAGAAACCTGCCAAAAACAGTTGGGTACCGATCATCATCATCGTCAGAGAGATATAGAAATAGGGGGAGTCAGTCACCAAACGCTGAGGTACATGGCGCGCCAAGGCAATCAATTTGTCAGCTCCAATGATAAAAGCTGCCAAGAAACCTACCATGAAGACGATGGTGCCCAAAAAGCCAAACACATGCATGGGCTTGCGGCCAAAACTGCTCAAAAACCACAGCGTCATCAGGTCAAGATAACCATTGACAAAACGATTGAGACCAAATTTGGACTTACCGTACTTGCGTGCTTGATGATGAACTACCTTTTCGCCGATTTTGTCAAAGCCGGCGTTCTTGGCCAGATAGGGGATGAAACGGTGCATCTCACCGTAAACCTCTATGTTTTTCACCACATCGCTACGGTAAGCTTTCAGGCCACAGTTGAAGTCGTGCAGGTTTTTGATGCCGCTGATTCGGCGCACAGTGGCGTTGAAGAGCTTGGTGGGAATGGTCTTCGACAGCGGGTCGTAACGCTTCTGCTTATATCCCGACACCAGGTCGTAGCCGTCCACTTTGATCATCTGATAAAGACCGGGTATCTCATCAGGAGAGTCTTGCAGGTCGGCATCCATCGTGATCACCACATCACCCTGAGCTTCCTTAAAGCCACAGTAGAGGGCAGGACTTTTGCCATAGTTGCGGCGGAATTTGATACCTTTCACATGCTCACTCTGTTGTGACAGCCGCTCTATCACATCCCATGAACGGTCGGTGGAGCCGTCATTGACAAAGATCACCTCAAAGGTGAACATATTATCTTTCATCACACGCTCTATCCAAGCGTAAAGCTCGGGCAGAGACTCTTCTTCATTGTATAATGGTATAACTACCGAAATATCCATTTCTTATTATAAATTATGAATTATCAATTATCTCCTACTTGCATACAATGCGGTCGTGAGGCTCAGTATCAGTCCTGCCACAAAGTTCGACCACAATATCTGTAGCGATATGTCAATAGGACGGAGGCTGCCGAATGCCTCAAACACTTTCTTTATTTCTTCCTTGGGATACCCAAGTGCCTCTAATGACATGGAAAAATTCTTGTCGCCGAGTAGCTCAATATATTTTCCAACGACAAATCCGTGGTCCATATACTGAAAATACACCCACTGTGCGATAGCAAGAATCAGTGCGCCATAAAACGTCGTCCAGACAGAGTAGCCATAAGCGCGACGATAGGATATCTTCCCATCCAACACTTTCACTGCGAATTGTCTCGTCAGAATGCCGATGTAAAAAGGTGTGAATATCATCGTGGCCATCCAAAGCATGCCACAAAAGGGGTAGGTGAAGTTGGCTATAAACAGGGTGAAACTGATGATCCAAAACACACCCAGCTTCGCACCGTCTACACGGGCAAAAGCCTTCATCTGCATATAGGTTTCGCTGAATGTCATCGTCGTGATTTAGTCTATATCTCTTTTCAAGCTGCAAAGTTACGAAAAGTCGAGCGCAGGACAAAATGAATTTATTCATTTTTCATGCCGAGACGGAGTAACTTCGCTGTTTAAACAGCAAAGTTACGAAAAAGTTGAGAGCAGAGCAAAAAGAATATCATTCTTTTTCTATGCCGAGACGAAGTAACTTCGCCACGAAGTGGCAAAGTACGAAAAAACGAGTGGAGAACGAAAAGAATTTATTCTTTTCTTTTCATTTCCGAGTGCTAAGATTTGAGTGATGTTTATATTTCCCCCATCATTTTCTTAGTTTTTCATATGTTTCCACTAAAGAAAAGAGAAAAATTGGATTCGACAGGCTTATTATATCGGTTTTTTATCTAAATTTGCATAAAAATCAACCTCCATGATATACATCAACGATCAGATTGACCAGATTGACTTGGAAAAGACACTGTCCATCATCCCTTCACAGCGTAGGGAGCAGGCATTGCGATACAAGCATGAACAGGGGCGGCGCCTCTGTGTGGCAGCCTATATGCTGCTGACAGAAGCCCTTCGTGCAGAATTTGGCATCACGGAATATCCTGTTTTTGAATATGGCCCTCACGACAAACCATCTATTTTGGGACATCCCGACATCCATTTCAACCTGAGCCATTGCCGGGAAGCTGCCGCGTGTGTAGTGGCACGACATCCCGTGGGCATCGATATCGAATCTATTGGCAGATACAAAGATTCATTGTTGCATTATACGATGAATGAAACAGAGGTAGAGGCCATCAAGCGCGCCACGCAGCCCGATATGGAGTTCGTTCGTTATTGGACCATGAAAGAAGCGCTGCTCAAGAAATCTGGTGAGGGCATCCGAAACGACATGAAAAACGTATTGACAGGCGACGAGCCTTTCGTCACCATCGTCAATCAGGCACGAGGCTACATCTGCACAGCAACGATATAAAAATTTCGCCTTTCGTTATTCGCCACCTCTCACCCCTTTACCATCTCCCAACATGCCACTGCGGCGGCGGCAGCCACATTGAGCGAGTCGACGTCATGTGACATGGGGATGCGCACCACGTAGTCGGCCTCGCTGATAGCCTGCTGAGGCAGTCCATCTCCCTCAGTACCTAAGATAATGGCCAGTCTCTCCGCCTTTTTCAGCCACGGGTCATTGATGGGTATCGACTGGTCTGTCAGCGCCATTGCCGCAGTGACAAATCCCAATTCATGCAGCTGGCTCAGCGGCTCTTCTATCCACGCCCAAGGTACAAGAAAGACACTCCCCATCGACACGCGGACGGCCCGTCGATTGAGAGGGTCGCATGAATTGAGAGTCAAGAGGATAGCATCTATACCCAAGGCAGCGGCGGAGCGGAAGATGGCTCCGATGTTGGTCGTGTCTACCACACCGTCGATGATGACCACTCGACGGGCTTCACGGCAAATCTCTCGCCAGTCGGCTGACGGTGGCCGTCGCATAGCACACAGCACACCACGTGTGAGCGTATAGCCAGTCAGGGTGGCCAACAGTTCTCTTGGTCCGGTATATACAGGTATTTCAGGACAACGTCGGATGATCTCCGCGGCGTCGCCCTCGATATGCCTCCGCTCACAGAGCAATGCCAGAGGCTCGTATCCGGCATTCAGCGCCACATGTATCACTTTCGGACTCTCAGCGATGAAGATGCCCTTGGAAGGTTCCAGACGGTTGCGGAGCTGGGCTTCAGTCAGTGTATGAAACACCTCCACACCAGGGTGTGTCAATGATGTGATGTCAATGATGGCCATGATGCACTATGGACAGGTGGTAAGTGGGTTGTCACAAATCTTGTCGATAGGCATCCATCCCGTATAACGTTGATCGGTAGTAATCACTTTGATCCATTCACCTCGAATCTCCAGAGGACGCAGTCCGACTTCAAACAAGTATGAAATTTCTAACTTAAGGGGCTGGCCCTTTGCCGACGGGGTCTTCCTCAATACATTCTCGTGGTCACCAGCGATATTGAATTGCAATACAGAGTAATGCAACCAATAGCCTGTTTTCGAGCCTTTTAGCTGTAGTTGCTCATCCTCTTCATCTCCGTAGATGTCAACTATAGGGTCAATTTTCCACCAGTTGTTTTTCACTTCGAGCAGTGACACGACATACCCTCCATCAATAACTGGAAGTTTCTGCACCACCTTGCCATTGGGCGCATTTCGGACGTTAGTGGGTGTCCCGCTATTGTCGCAAATATAAGCACCAGCACTTCTCTGCGCATACACCGACAGGGCAAAGACCATGATCACGGTTGTCAAAATCATCTTTTTCATATCGTCTACTTTTTTAAGATATTATCTGTAACAGACACACAAACTCGCCTAAGTGTTTTCATGTTTCGATGCACAAAAATATGGAAAAAAAATGATTTCTCAAAAAAACATTTCACATAATTCACGTTTTATTTGCAACAAACTGATTATGAATGCGATATGAGAAGAGAGGGATATCTTTATGATCTTGCTTATGCCTTTGCCTTTTTTTATTATGTTGGAATTTGTAAGTCTAGAATGACAAGCATTTATTCATAGTCAGAATCACGGCTAATGCTTTATGACATCCAAAAGCGAATCGTTCTCTTCTTGTTCAAATTGATACCCATCACTTAATCTATAAAAGACAGTGCGGTGATAGATGCTGTCGCTTTCAAATTCCGTTGCGTCAATCTCTTCTTTAATCAGGTCAAATTCGTTGTACATAGAAAAATCGGCTCCCCTCAGTTCACCGAAACCGATGTTGTTCAAACGGTACATACGCCTGTCGACAAGACCGTCTCTTTTGTATAAGACAAACATATTGGGGTCAAAAAAGTCGTAGTATTGCGAATAAACGACATACTCTTTGTTGCTCCATATTTTTTCATCATGCTTGACCATTGCAATATATATGCTAATCAAACATGCCATAACCAATACAATACTGCATGACCAACCCATTATTTTCCATAGGATGCGTTTTCCTTTTGTGAAACGGATGGTCATCAGGATACCCATGATGGCGATAAGCATAGAGGCAAGTATCCAAGCCCAATTGCTCAATTGCCAGACCAACCTGTCACCATTTTCGAGGAACAATGTTGGCACAAACACAATGCTCAAAAGGACCAAGGCAAACAATTCCATTCCATACATTACAGACTTCTTCATTTTGCTTCCTTTTTTATCTTCAAGTCAACAACTTCTTTTCTTGATGAACCGAATGAGTAAAGCCCACAATGCCAATATTGTCACGATTGTGATCGTATGTCGAAGCGGACTCTCGATTTTGTGAGCCTCCTTTT
>CACZGH010000013.1 GCA_902780635.1 uncultured Prevotellaceae bacterium | reverse complement strand
GATGGTCACAACCACCCCTCCCCCTCCTTATCCTAAGGAAGGGTCTCTACCCCAACCCAAGGCCCTTCCCCTTTCCAGGGAAAGGGATGCAACCGCTCCTATCCAGTCGCTCGTACATTAAGGTATGCTCGACCCATCAAAGGGTCGGCATCATTGTTGACGCAACAAAGTTGCGATTGTTCATGCGGGCAAGCCCGCCCTTTTAGTGCAAATAATGGTGAGTCGTGAAAGAATACCCTAGCAAATAACTCGTCTACTTGTCATCTTTTCAACCAAACAAGCAACTTGTCTACTTGTCAACTAAACAAACGGCTTGTCTATTTTTTTGTTAACGAAGGTTAAAATTGTGTGGTTTGATGAAAAAAAACGCCGAAAAATTTGGAGCGTATTGAAATATGATATACTTTTGCAGTGTACTATTAAAGTAGTACACTAAAACACTAAATTATTAACATCAAAATATAGAAGATTATGGAAACGATTATCACAGTTTTGACCGTACTGAGTCTGTACATGAATGCTTCGTTGAATCAGAGCAGTGAGTATTGCTACAATGCAGAGATGGAGAATGGTATCGTTACGACGGTGTATGTCTACAATCAGGGAGAAGAAGGTCTCAGTCCACGTCTCGCTTGCCATTATGACTACGATGCCCTGGGCCGCCTTACTGAGAAAGTGGTCAGCCGATGGGACGTTTGGAGTAAGAGTTATCAGCCCAGCTACCGTTTGCAATTCTGCTATACCGACGAGGGTTATGAGGTTGCTCACAGTGAATGGAACAAAAATCTTCAGGAGTGGAAAGACATCCAAGAGAAAGCAATCTATCACATCGAGAAAGGTCAGGTGCTCTCTGTCAACTATCTTCAGAAGAACCATCAAGGCGACTACCGCTTATCCAATCAGCTGAACGTGTTTAGTCCTTATGAGGGTCTGCTCCTGGCGGAAATGGACGTAAAATGAAAGATGAAAAATTAAAAATGAAAGATGAAAATTGTATTGTTGTAACGTTTAATGTTAGATTAGAATTATGATTGACGTAAAAAACATCCAATATAAATATGCAGGGCAGAAAGAACAAGTGTTTGACAATTTCAGCCTGCAACTCAGTGAGAACAATATCTATGGTCTGCTGGGCAAGAATGGTACCGGCAAGAGCACATTGCTTTATCTGATAGCCGGACTGCTTCGTCCTGGAAAAGGATCTGTCAGAGTCAATGGTTACGAATCATTTGAAAGACGTCCTGAAATGCTGAAGGAGATATTCATCGTGCCAGAAGAGTTTGACATGCCCTCGATGTCACTTGACCAATATGTACGTATCAACCAGCCGTTTTATCCTCAGTTTAGTCGTGAGGTGCTGCGAAACTGCCTGAATGACTTTGAACTTCCTGATTCTCTCAAACTCAATGAGCTTTCCATGGGTCAGAAGAAGAAAGTATTTATGAGTTTCGCCCTTGCTGCCGGCACCCGCCTGCTTCTGATGGATGAGCCCACTAACGGTTTGGATATTCCCTCGAAAGCACAATTCCGCAGGACTATTGCCAATAACATGTCAGATGACCGCATCCTGCTCATTTCCACCCATCAGGTGCATGATGTAGAGTCGCTGCTCGACCATATCCTGATTCTCAGTCAGAACCGATTGCTCTGCGACTCATCTGTTTCCGATGTCCTCTCCCGCTATCAATTTGACTACCGCATGCCTTCAGAAATGGACGACAGCGTCATCTATTCAGAGCCTACCATGCATGGCAATGCTGTCATGGTGAGACGGAATGATGGTGAAGGGGAGACTTCCCTCAATCTTGAATTGTTTTTCAATGCAGTGACCAATAATAAGAACATCAACTTTTAAAACCCACATAAAATGAAACATATCGGTTTGGCGTCAGCCCTTTTGCTGACTTTGTGTCTTTCATCCTGTCTCATTCAGAAAAGAAAAGATGTTGACACGGCTGAAATAACAAAGAATGTGACAACAAGCGAATTTAGTAGTATTTCAATCGCTGGAGCATATAGTTTGGTATATCGCCAAGGTGACAGTTGCTCTGTGACCATGAGCGGACCGAAAAATCTATTAGACCGGGTGAAGGTCAGTCATGAGGGTGAAACCCTTTCCATACGGCATGAAGACCATTCTTTCACCAACATGTTTGGCCGCAAATCTATGGTGACTGTGTATGTGACAAGCCCTCTGCTTACCGAGATTGTATTGGCTGGTACCGGAAACTTTAATGTTGCTGACACGATGGCTGTGAAGAAATTGAACTTCAATTTGGCTGGTGCAGGTTCGGTCAACATCGACTATCTCAAATGTGACACCTTGCAGATGAATATGAGTGGAGCTGCTAATATGACCCTCGGTCTTCATGACTGCCTCTATTCTGGAATCAATATGGAAGGTGCTGGTAATGCGGATGTCAACTATGTCAACTGTGGCCTGTCTGTATGTACTATAGCTGGTGCGGGCAATATGACACTCAGTGGCGACCTCACCAATCTGGTAGAGAACAAGAGCGGTGTGGCGTCGATACGTAAGCAAGATTTAAGAATAAAAGAAAAATAAGAGATAGGAGGAATCATCATGAGTAATTTTAAATGGAATAGATTTGTTGACACCTTTCGTTGGGATCTGGCTTCCCAGAAGCGTTTTTTTCTGCGCAAATTATTAGGCATGTTCTTCGCATTCTTATTGCTGATGTATATCTTTCATTTCTCAGGTGAACATGTAGGGCCATTTTACCAAGTCGTTATGTATATGTATGTGATCATAGGCATCAGCGAACTATTTAAAAATCTGAATACAAAGCAGGACTATGTGACCTATTTGATGCTGCCGGCCTCGCATCTGGAGAAATATGTAGTCAGATGGTTGTCCTTTACGGTCATATGGATCATCGTCGGTATCCTCGGCTTCTTAGCCGCAGATGTTGTCTCACTGCTTCTTTCCTATGCATTCAGCTGGAATGATCATGTGATGAATATCAGTAGCGTATGGGACAACATCAGTGCATCGGCTCCGACCAACGGTGAGGCCTGGATGGGATGGATTTCCTTTGCGGTGTTTACGGTTTGGTTACACTCCGTGTTTATGCTTGGTGGCACGTTCTTCCGCCGTAATGCTTCATTGCTTACCACTTCAGTTGTTTTTGTCGTTGGAGTGCTGCTTATCATCCTCATCTTCAAGAGTGCGCAGCACATAGACTGGGACGTCTATGAGTTGAATGAGACTGTGGCATATTGGTATCTAATAGTAGGCGGGAGTGTGTTTACTCTTCTCAATTACTATCTCTCCTATAAGATTTTCAAGCGGTATCAGATCATTACTTCTAAATGGGTTAACGTATGACTTTTAATGGTGATAAAGCAATATACATCCAGATGGCCGACCGCCTCTGCGATGAGATCATCTCAGGGAAGTATCAGGACGATGCCCGTATCCCGAGTGTGCGAGAGTATGCCGTGCTGCTGCAAGTGAATACCAACACCGCTATGAAGGCTTACGATCAGTTGGCACGTGACGAGATCATCTACAACCGACGTGGCTTAGGCTACTTCGTCCAGCCTGGTGCCAAAGAGAGAATCATGAGTACGCGCCGCCGCGAGTTCATGGAGCAGACACTGCCTGAGTTGTTCCGCAATATGCGTCTGTTGGACATCGATATCAAGGATGTGCAGGAAGCGTGGAAACGCATTTGTTGAGTGCCTTTATATATTGAGAAAGGGTATGTTCTTTCGAGGACATACCTTTTTTTGCTTATAAAAAATATTAAAAATGTTAATTTTTTAAAATTCCAAAGATTCTTTACCCCCTAAGTTTCGCAGAGTATAAATAAATGTGTACCTTTGCAGTCCGATTATTACGAGGGTGTGCTTAGAGCCCTCAGAAGCAGTGTGTTAATAGCCATGCTTTTGGCCAGGCATGACGGTTAGTGAATCATTGTTTCACGTTAATTAATTGTTTTTTAGTAGTAAATTTAAATTTTGAAATGAACACTTTAAGTTACAAGACTATTTCCGTCAATAAGGAAACAGCCAAAAAAGAGTGGGTGGTAATTGATGCCACCGACCAGGTAGTTGGTCGTCTCTGCTCCAAGGTAGCC
Organism: uncultured Prevotellaceae bacterium; assembly: GCA_902780635.1. GTDB lineage: Bacteria > Bacteroidota > Bacteroidia > Bacteroidales > Bacteroidaceae > Prevotella. The sequence continues at coordinate 91,642 of CACZGH010000013.1, read as the reverse complement.
AAGTTGCTCCGCGGAAAATACAAGCCCACTTTCACCCCGCATGTTGACTGTGGTGACAATGTGATCATCATCAACGCAAAGAAAGTGATATTCACTGGCAACAAAGAGACCGACAAGGTTTACACACGTTATACTGGTTATCCGGGTGGCCAGCGTTTTGACACCCCCGCCAAGCTGCGTCAGAAGAAAGACGGCGCAGACCGTATCCTGCGTCATGCTGTGAAAGGCATGCTCCCCAAAGGCCCACTTGGCCGCAGGCTTCTGGACAATCTTTATATTTATGAGGGCACCGAGCACAAGCATGAGGCTCAGAAACCCAAGGCAATTGATATTAACCAGTATAAATAATCACAGGAATGGAAGTTATTAATGCAATAGGTCGCCGCAAGAGTGCTGTGGCACGTGTATACCTCTCAGAGGGTAGCGGCAAAATCACCATCAACAAGAAAGACCTCACCGAGTATTTTCCCTCAGCTATCCTGCAGTATGTGGTGAAGCAGCCCCTTAACCTGCTCAACGTGGCAGAGAAATATGACGTGAAAGTCAACCTCGATGGCGGCGGTTTCACAGGTCAGAGCCAGGCTCTGCGTCTCGCTATCGCCCGTGCGCTGGTGAAAATCAACGCCGAGGACAAGAAAGCTCTTAAGACTCAGGGCTTCCTCACCCGCGACTCACGCGCTGTGGAGCGCAAGAAGCCAGGTCAGCCCAAGGCACGTCGTCGTTTCCAGTTCAGCAAGCGTTAATCCTTGTCACCGGAAAGAGTTTAGTATCCAAACCGGTGAGACTCTTGTCAGTCTGTTTTTCTCTCAGGCTGTGTGATTACTCACTGGCTGGTTAGCATACAACTAAAAGGAAAGTAAACAAATAAAAAATCAACAAAAAAATGTCAAGAACAAATTTTGATATGCTGCTGGAGGCAGGTTGCCACTTTGGTCACCTTCGCCGCAAATGGAATCCAGCCATGGCTCCTTACATCTTCATGGAGCGCAACGGTATCCACATCATCGACCTTCACAAGACTGTAGCTAAGATAGACGAGGCTGCTGATGCCCTGAAGCAGATTGCCAAGTCGGGCAAGAAAGTGCTCTTCGTCGCTACTAAAAAACAAGCTAAGAGCATTGTAGCTGAGAAAGCTGCAAGTGTGAATATGCCTTACGTCATCGAGCGTTGGCCGGGCGGTATGCTCACCAACTTCCCCACCATCCGTAAGGCCGTGAAGAAAATGGCCAACATCGACAAACTGATGAGTGACGGTACTTTTGCCAATCTCTCCAAGCGTGAGTTGCTTCAGATCACCCGCCAGCGTGCCAAGTTGGAGAAGAACCTTGGTTCTATCGCCGACCTGACCCGTCTGCCCTCCGCACTTTTCGTTGTGGACGTGATGAAGGAGAACATCGCAGTGAAAGAGGCCATCCGTCTGGGTATCCCCGTGTTCGGCATCGTCGACACCAATTCTAATCCTGACGACATCGACTTCGTGATTCCCGCCAATGACGACGCTAAGGACAGCATCGACGTGATCCTGACCGCTTGCTGCGCCGCTATCGCCGAGGGTCTGGAGGAGCGCAAGGCTGAGAAGGCTGACGAGAAAGCCGCTGCTGAGCAGAGTGAGGAAGCTGCCGACGCAAAGCCCAAGCGTGCTCGCAAAGCCCGCAAGGACGCTGCTGAGGAGGCTGAGGCTCCCGCCGCTGAGGAGGCAGAAGAGGCTCCCGCCGCTGAGTAGTTTTTTCAGCTGTTCGGTATTCGCTGTTCGGCGTTCGATTTTGTGCGGACTGCCACCACGAATAGCGAACAGCATTTAACAATTAATATTCACCAATAAAAATATTAGAATATCATGGCTTACAAACCAAATATGGAAGATATCAAGAAGCTTCGCGCGATGACTGGTGCTGGTCTGGCTGACGTCAAGAAGGCCCTCACCGAGGCAGAAGGCGACTTCGACAAGGCAAAAGACCTGCTCCGTGAGCGTGGACTCGCTATCGCCGCTAAGCGCAGCGACCGTGAGACCTCCAACGGCTGTGTGCTCGTGAAGGTGGAGAAAGACTTTGCCGCTATCCTCGCCCTCAAGTGCGAGACCGACTTCGTGGCCAATGGTGCCGACTTCATTGCTCTGACACAGGCTATTCTCGACGCTGCCGTTGCCAACAAGTGCAAGGACATCGAGGAGGTGAAGGCTCTCGTTCTGGCCGACGGCCAGACCGCTGCCGAGGCTGTGACCCAGCGTTCAGGTATCACCGGTGAGAAGATGGAGCTCGACGGCTACAACTATCTCGAGGGTGAGAACATCTACTCCTACAACCACCAGGGCAAGAACCTGCTTTGCACCCTCGTACAGCTCAACAAGGACTTCGAGGAGCAGGGTCACCAGATCACCATGCAGGTGGCTGCTATGAATCCTGTGGCTCTTGACGAGGAGAGTGTTCCCCAGTCAGTGAAGGACAATGAGTTGCAGATCGCTATCCAGAAGACCAAGGAAGAGCAGATTGAGAAGTATGTGGAGGTGCAGCTGAAGAAGGCTGGCATCAACGCCAACCTCGTGGACAGCGAGGATCATATCAGCTCTAACATCGCTAAGGGCTGGCTCACCGAGGAAGAGGCTCAGAAAGCCCGTGAGATCAAGGTGAAGGCTGCTGCTGAGAAGGCCGCCAACATGCCCGAGCAGATGATTCAGAACATCGCCAAGGGTCGTCTGGCTAAGTTCTTCAAAGAGAGCTGTCTGGTCAACCAGGAGTTCATCAAGGCTGAGAACAAGGAGAATGTCGCTACTTATCTGAAAGCTGCTGACAAAGACCTGAAGGTTGTTGCCTTCAAGCGTTTCACACTCCGTGCCGACTAATATCTTCCGTAAGATATTGATAAGAAAAAGCCTCTCCTGAATAGGAGGGGCTTTTTTCTAAAATTGCTCTTTTGAGATATAAAAGCCTAACAACTTGAGAGAAAGTTGAGTAATTGTTATAGAGCCATTTCTGTTTTGGCTTTTTCTTCTAAGGTTTGTTTGATGTAGCCATTCAATGATAGTCCTGCTTGTTTTGCTAACAAAGCAATTTGACGATGAATGACAGGAGTAAGCCTAACGTTCAAGATTCCTGTATAGCTTTTATCTGGTTCAATCCCTTCTTCATCGCAATAGGTGAGATAGTCATCCACGGCCTCATGGAAAGCTTCGGTTAACTCCTTTACGCTTTCACCTTCAAAATTAACTAGACCATTAATACCTTCCACCTTACCAAAGAAAACTTGATCTTTTTCGCTATAGGCAACAGAGCCCAAATAGCCTTTATAAGTCATTGTATTCATAAAGCGTCCTCCTATTTTATTAAACCTGCTTCTTTCAATTCATTATAGACTTGTTGCATAGCATATCCTTTGACAATATTACCAGGATGAGGCTTATGTAACATAATTGGTCTTTTGTCACCATTCTTGAAGATTACACGAGAACCGGAGGTGCGACCTTTGTTTCTTTTCTCATAGCCGAAGCCCGCGAGAAGTTGTTGCATTTCATCAAACGTAAAGTCTGATGGCATTTTTAGGAATCGTTCTCTTAATTTTTCCTTTGTACTCATATAATCTTTATTTGTTCGCAAATGTAACTAAATTTTAGTTGCACTCCAAGCTTTTAAATGTTTTTTTTGGTAATTCAGATAAATTTTAAAAGAAAGGAGAGAATTCGGCTTCTATATGCCAGAGAAATGTTCACCGAACACAGGAATATTTGGTACAAATAACTGAAAAACTCAGATAAGCTAGTTTAGAATATAATAATTGTTGTACTTTCTGTGCACTAAGTACTTGATAATCCAAAAAGATTTCTTATTTTTGTAGCTGAGGACAACGCATGGCATTGAAATCAAATCAGAAGAACATCCATATAAATCATACAACCAATGAAAGATTTTAATTATTATGCGCCGACAGAAGTGGCGTTTGGAGAGCATTCAGAAGAACAAGTGGCCCGTTTGGTAAAGAAATATGGTGGCCATAAGATACTGGTACATTACGGAGGACAGAGTGCTGTGCGCTCGGGATTGATAGACAAAATCTGCCGTCTGCTCCAAGAGGGCGGTGTGGACTATCTTACACTGGGCGGTGTGGTGCCCAATCCGCGCCTCTCTTTGGCACAAAAGGGCATCGATTTGTGCCGCAAGGAAGGTATCGACTTCATCCTTGCTGTGGGGGGCGGCAGCGTCATCGACTCGGCCAAATGCATCGCTTATGGTGTGGGCTTTGACGGCAACGTGTGGGACATTTATTTAGGCAAGGCAGAGCCGTCGGCCATGTTGCCGGTCGCCTCTGTGCTGACCATTCCCGCAGCGGGCAGTGAGATGAGCGAGGCCAGTGTGATCACCAATGAAGATGGCGACGTGAAGCTGGGCTACTCCAACGACATGGCCCGTCCTAAGTTTGCGATTATGAACCCCCGCCGCACCTTCACTTTACCCCCCTATCAGACAGCCGCTGGGGTGACCGATATGATGATGCATACGATGGAGCGCTATTTCACTAAGGATGATGATATGGATCTGACCACTGATCTGGCAGAGGCAGTGTTACGCCGTATGAAAGTGGCTGTTTTCGATGTGCTTCGCGATCCCGAAGACTACCGTCAGCGTGCGCAGATCATGTGGGGTGGGAGTGTGGCCCATTGGGGACTGACAGGTTGCGGTATCAGTGACGACTGGGCCACCCACATGCTGGAGCATGAGTTGAGCGGTATGTTTGACGTGACACATGGTGCCGGTCTGGCTGCCATCTGGCCTAGTTGGGCACGTTATGTGATGCATGAGAATCTCAGTCGTTTTGTGCGTTTCGCCGTGAATGTGATGGGTGTGGACAACGACTTCACCTCGCCCGAGCGCACCGCCCTCAAGGGCATCGAGGCCATGGAGGAGTTCTATCATGCCATCGGCATGCCTGTCAACATTAAAGAGTTGATCGGACGTGACATCACTGATGACGAGATTTGTGAGATGGTCCGAAAATGCAGCCGAGACTACACAGCCACCTGTGGTTGTCTGAAAGTCCTTACACATACAGATATGGAAGCTATATACAAAATGGCCAGATGAAAATATTTGCAATCGCACAAAACTATTCAGCACATAAACAGGAGATGGGCGACGGGGACAGGAAACCTGACAACCCCGTCATCTTCCTGAAAGCCGACTCGTCGCTGCTCAAAAACCGCAAACCCTTTTTCTTGCCCGACGACTTAGGGCGTATCGACTACGAGACCGAATTGGTGGTGCGTATCTGCCGCTTAGGCAAGAGCGTCCCTGTGCGCTTTGCACACCGCTATTACGATGCCGTGACCTGTGGCATCGACTTCACCGCCCGTGACCTCCAGGCACGTCTGAAGTCAGAGGGGCTGCCCTGGGACCTAAGCAAAGGCTTCGACGGTGCCGCTGCCATCGGCGAGTGGGTGCCACTCGACCAGGTGGGTGATGTGCAGCAGATCAGTTTCCATCTTGATATCAATGGTCATACCGTGCAGACCGGCCACACGTCCGACATGATTTTCCCCGTCGATGAGTTGATTTCTTATATTAGCCAGTATTTTACCCTGCGCACCGGCGACCTTCTCTTCACCGGCACTCCGGCTGGCATTGGTCCTGTGCATATTGACGACCATCTCGACGGCTTTATTGGTGAGAAACAGGTACTGAGCTTCAATGTGAAATAACTCAACTTTTGCAATTGTGCCAGCGGGCACAATAAAGCGGCGTTTCATGCGTTATATATAGAAACTATTGTTTTCACGGAGCAGATATGCTATTGAGGCGACATATTCTGACCTTATTACTCCTGATGGCCTGCATGATGCAAATGAGCGCTCAGGAGTTTGTCAACTTGACTGCTGATGAAGTCAGGATCGACTCTGATTTGCCTCGATATTCCTGTTCTTTTCCCTTAGGTGAGCACTATGCCGACTCTGTTTATACAGTCAGCATCCTCTATCCTGATTTTTTGGAGATGACGCAGGATGATATCCTCCGCTACCATGCCATCACCACCGACACGTTGCCCACATTGCCCGAGGTGAGCGCCAACGTGGTTGTGGAGCGTAAAAAAGGCGTCTTGGAAGTGTCGCTGACACCCCTTGTCTACCGTGATGGCAAATACCAGTTTTTAGTGAGTTTCTTGCTTCAGGTAGAGGGGCATGCGCTACCAGGCATGATGCGTGCGGCCAGAGCTATGGCTGCCCAGGCTGACAGATATGTCGACAACTCCGTGCTCGCCACAGGCAAATGGGCGAAGATCAGAGTGCCCTCGTCGGGTATCTATCAGTTGACAGACGCCCTCATCAAGCAAGCCGGTTTCACCGACCTGAGCAAAGTGAGGCTCTACGGCTATGGCGGGGCTTTGCAAAATGAGCGTCTGGTGGCCAGTGAGTTGATAGCCACCGACGACCTGAAAGAAGTGCCTACCTATGTGCAAGGAGGCCGCAAACTGTTTTATGCCCAAGGACCTGTCTCCTGGTCTTCGCCAGCCATTATGAAGCGCACCCGTAACCCCTATTCCGACTACGGCTACTATTTCATCACTCAGGATGACACCGAACCGCTGACCACCGACAGCGCCACCCTGGTGGCACCCTGGCCCACACCTGCCGACTATCACGCACTGCACGAGGTAGACAACTTCGCTTGGTTTCAGGGCGGGCGCAATCTGTTTGAGAACACGCCAGTGAGTGTGGGCAGTACCCAGACATACCTGTTGGCCAATCCCAGTTCCGACACGAGTGGCAAGATATCCGTCGCCATCTCCGCTGGCACCACCAGTGCGGTGGAGATCATCCTCAATGGTAAGACATTAGGCCGAATGTCCATCAACATCGGAGACAAAGACTACGACAAGGGAGCCGAAAACATACTCACCTATGAAGTGGATGGGCTGACCACTGTCGACACCATCGTCATCCGTCCCATGTCGGGAGGTCCTGTACGGCTTGACTACATCGACATCTACACCGCCACACCACGTGCGCTACCCTCGCTGTCGGGCACACTGATACCCACGCCAGAGTATGTGCACAACATCACCAACCAGAACCTGCATGCCCATACCGCCACAGACATGGTGATCATCATCCCCACATCGCAGAGTCTGCGCACTCAGGCCCAGCGTATTGCCGACATGCATACTGAGCGAGACTCGTTGCGCGTGCGCATCATCCCTGCCGACGAACTGTATAATGAGTTTTCGAGCGGTACGCCCGACGCCAATGCCTACCGTCGCTATATGAAGATGCTCTACGACCGGGCAGCAACAGAGGCCGACCTGCCCAAGTATTTGTTGCTCTTCGGTGACTGCTTCTGGGACAACCGCATGGTCACCAGCGACTGCCGCAACTATTCACCCGACGATTTCCTGCTCTGTTTTGAGAGTGAGAACTCATTCAGCGAGATCCATTGTTATGTGGACGACGGTTTCTTCGCCCTGCTCGACGACGGAGAGGGCACCAACCCACAGTCGTCTGACAAACTCGATATCGCCGTGGGACGCTTTCCCGTGCAGAATGAAGACGATGCCAAGACGATGACAGACAAAACGGTCCGTTACGCCAGCAACATCGACGCTGGTGCCTGGCAGAACATCATCATGGTGATGGGCGATGACGGCAATGGCAACAGCCACCTGACCGATGCCAACAATGCCGCCCGGATGATCAACACCCTCTATCCCGGATTCCATGTCAATAAAGTGATGTGGGACGCCTATACCCGGGAGACCTCTGCCACCGGCAATTCCTACCCCGACGCCACCAAAGCCATCAAACAGCAGCAGGCCAGCGGCGCACTCATCATGGACTATTCAGGGCATGGCTCGGAGATCAGCGTGTCGCATGAGCGTGTGCTGAGCATTCAGGACTTCCAGGAGTTCACCAACACCCATCTGCCGCTTTGGATCACCGCTTCGTGTGACATCATGCCTTTCGATGCCTCCTCGACCAACATCGGCGAGCAGGCCGTGCTCAACAAGAAAGGCGGCGCCGTGGCTTTCTTCGGCACCACCCGCACCGTGTATCAGTATCGCAATGCCTTTATCAACCAGGCCTATCTGAAACATGTCCTCAGTGTCAACAATGGCCGTCGCACCACTATCGGTGAGGCACAGCGGTTGGCCAAGAACGAGCTGATCTCCACGGGGCAGGACCTTACCTCCAACAAATTGCAGTTCTCGTTACTGGGCGACCCTGCTTTGGCACTCAACTATCCCACCATGCAAGTGGTGATCGACTCCGTCAATGGCACCGCCGTAGACAGTCAGGCAGACATCCTCGTCAAGGCAGGAGCCGTGGTGAGGGTGCAAGGGCATGTGCAGAACCATGAGCAGGTGACGGATACCGCCTTCGACGGACAGATGACAGCCACCATCAGAGACTCAGAAGAACTGATTGTATGTAAGGGCCAGGCCGATGACACCAAGGCGATTTTCTCCTACTACGACCGTCAGAATGTACTCTTCAACGGGTCAGACAGCGTGCGCCATGGCACCTTTGACTTCACTTTCGCCGTGCCGATGGATATCAACTACTCCGATGGCAAGGGTCTGATGAATATCTATGCCGTGAACAATGACCACAGCAAGGAGGCCCATGGCTCATATGATGACTTCACCGTGGGCGGTACGGCGACGACTGAGAATGACTCCATCGGTCCGTCCATCTACTGTTATCTCAACAGTCCCTCGTTTGCCAATGGAGGCGAAGTGAACAGCACCCCCTATTTCGTGGCCCAGATCACCGACAAAGACGGTATTAATGCCGCTGGCACAGGCATCGGTCACGACCTGGAGCTGATCATCGACGATGAGATGTCGCGCACTTATATCCTCAACGACCATTTCACCTACGACTTCGGCAGTTATGTCAGCGGGTCGACCTATTACAGTATCCCCGAACTATCGGAAGGACGGCATCGGCTGAGATTCCGCGCCTGGGACATCCTCAACAACTCGACTACCGCCGAACTCTCCTTCCAGGTGGTCAACGGGCTGAAACCCACCCTGCGCAGTATCAGTTGCACGAACAATCCTGCCACCACGTCCACAACTTTCATCATCACCCACGATCGCATGGGCAGCCCCATCGACGTGGAACTTGACATTTACGATATGAGTGGGCGGCAGTTGTGGAAACATACCGAGAACAGCGTGTCGACCGACAGCGCCATCACTATCGACTGGGACCTGACCATCGACGGTGGACAGCGACTGCAGACCGGCGTCTATCTATATCGTGTGCGAATAGGGTGCGACGGCAGCGCCATGGTGTCAAAAGCCAAGAAAATCATCATCATGTGATGCCCTCTCACCCCTTCACCCCATACGATCAAAACATCCATAAAAACCCAACAAACGCATAAAAATGTCAATCATTTCAAGACAGCAAAGAGCATTTCTGCTCACCCTCTCACTGGTAATGACCATGGCCATCTCGGCACAGGACAAGTCAGACATGTTCAACCCGGTCAACACCTCAGTGACCTCACAGACGATAGCACCTGACGCCCGTGCCGCCGGTTTGGGCGACGTGGGAGCCGCTACCGACCCTGATGTGGTGTCGCAGTACTGGAACCCCGCTAAATATCCTTTTACGATCTCAAGGGCTGGTGTGGCACTCAACTACACTCCATGGTTGCGACAGTTGGTCAGTGACATGGACCTGGCCTATCTCGTGGGCTATTATAGGATAGGCGACTATAGTGCTGTGTCGGGCTCCCTGCGTTATTTCTCATTAGGCGAGGTGTTCACCAGCAGTGCTCTTGACGGGAGCAATGATATGAGTATCAACCCCTACGAGATGTCGCTCGACGTAGCTTACTCACTGATGCTGAGTGAGCAGTTCTCACTGTCGGCAGCCGTCAGATGGATCTATTCCGACCTGACCTACGATTATACGGAAGACACCAGTCCTGGTTCTGCCTTTGCGGCCGATATCTCCTGTTATTATCAGAACTATCTCAATCTTGGCGCCCGCGAGTGTCAGTTAGGCCTGGGTCTGAATGTGAGCAATATCGGTAGCAAGATCACCTTCGGTGGCGATGAGCATAGTGAGTTTATCCCGACCAATCTACGACTGGGTGCCTCGCTGATGATACCCGTGGACGAGTACAACCGATTTACGATAGCTGCCGACGCCAACAAACTGCTTGTGCCCACCTATCCCAAACAGAAGGAGGAAGAGACCTCTCAGGAGTATGTGGACCGTCTGGAGAAAGACTATTTCGACGTGTCGAGTATCAGCGGTATTTTCAAGAGTTTCAACGACGCTCCCAACGGCATGAAGGAGGAGTTGCAGGAGATACAGTGGAGCGTGGGTGCAGAGTATGTGTATCATGACCAGTTCGCCTTGCGTGCCGGTTATCACCATGAGAGTGAGAACAAGGGTAACCGCAAATACTTCACCGTAGGTGCCGGATTCAGGATGAGTGTGTTCTCGCTCGATGCAGGATATGTCATTGCAACCGCCAAGAGCAACCCGCTCGACCAGACCCTCCGCTTCACCCTCTCTTTCGACATGGACGGCATCAAGGACTTGTTTAAGAGAAGATGATAGGGGAATTAGTAATTAGGAATTAGTAATTAGGAATTAGTAGTTAGTAATTAGTAATTAGGAATTAGTAGTTAGTAATTAGTAATTAGGAATTAGTAGTTAGTAATTAGGAATTAGTAGTTAGTAATTAGTAGTTAGTAATTAGGAATTAGTAGTTTGTAACTTATCAACTAAAAATGATACGTGTAGGATTTGGATATGATGTACACCAGTTGGTGGAGGGCAGAGACCTCTGGCTGGGAGGTATTAAGATAGCGCACTCGCAGGGACTGCTGGGACATAGCGATGCCGATGTGCTGATACATGCCATCGCTGACGCCTTGTTAGGTGCCGCCAATATGCGCGACATAGGGTATCATTTCCCCGACACCTCTGACGCCACACTTGACATGGACAGTAAAATCATCCTGAGAGACGTGGTGAGACTCATTGCCACCAAAGGTTATCGGGTGGGCAATGTCGATGCCACGGTATGTGCAGAAAAGCCAAAACTCAATCCGCATATCCCTGCCATGCAGCAGTGCATGGCAGAGGTGATGGGGGTGGACCCAGACTGTGTCTCCATCAAAGCCACGACGACAGAACGGTTGGGCTTTACAGGAAGGCAGGAGGGCATGTCGGCCTATGCCACAGTGCTGATAGAGAAGGTTACCAGCTTCGAATATAACACCAGTGACTTTACGGAAGAAGCCCTTTCCAATGAAAGTTCTGGGGATTGGGCAACGACGAAAGGATTATGGGACGAGGAAGAATAGTGGCTGTTTGGATCTCATCACCAAGCACTTAAAAAAAGTACGCCGCAACTCTCAACGAGCCGCGGCGTACAAGCCTATGTTTAACTAAAAATCCTTTTCTAAAAAACCAAAGGGAACCTCACGGTCGCCTTTGTTGTCCGATTTAACAATCTTAATTAAATACCTTAAACTTAATAACTAAAAACCTAAATCTATTACTACTAACCTAAACAATCTATTAACCTTTATATGATTGAGCTTTGTCAATCATTTGACAATGCAAAGGTACGATGTTTTCGCACACAGTGCAACTTTTGGATGTCCAAAATCGAAAAATCATACCTTTTCTTGATGTAAATCAAGCGTTGTGTGCGCAAACAATGAATATTTTCTCGACTTATCTTGTTTTTTATCCATTTTTGGATTACCTTTGTACTATGAGAGTACTGATCGTCAATACAAGTGAGAGAACGGGTGGTGCCGCCCTGGCAGCCAACAGGCTGATGGAGGCGCTCAACAACAATGGTGTGAAAGCCAAAATGCTCGTACGCGACAAAGAGACAGAGGCGCTGACAGTGGTGGGACTCAACAAAGGATGGCTCTCCCACTGGCATTTCTTGAAAGAGCGATGGGCTATTTTCGCGGGACTGCATTTTAATAAAAAGCATTTGTTTGAGGTGGATATTGCCAACTCAGGCTTTGACATCACAGGGATGCGGGAGTTTCGTGAGGCAGACATTATTCATCTGAGTTGGATCAACCAGGGCATGCTGTCACTCTCAGACATCAAGAAGATACTGGACAGCGGCAAACCTGTGGTATGGACGATGCACGATGCCTGGCCTGCCACAGCCATCTGCCATTACCCCCATGGCTGCAAGGCATTTACGACCACCTGTCGTCGTTGCCGTCTGTTGCCTGGGCACGGCGGGCAGAACGACCTGGCCAATCGTGTGTGGAACCGTAAGAAACAAATACTCGACCGTCACCATATCTCTTTTGTGGCATGTAGCCGGTGGCTGGAGCAGCAGGCTAAGCAGAGTGCACTGATTGCCCAGCATTCTATCACCAACATCCCCAATCCAATAGACATCCGTGTCTTCCGTCCTATGGACAAACAGGGCGCCCGACAGCGGCTCGGCCTGCCAGAGGACAAGCGGCTGATACTCTTTGTCTCACAGCGTGTGACCGACGAGCGTAAAGGGATGAGCTATCTGATGGACGCGATGAATCACCTGATAGGGGAGAAACCTGATGTCAAGGATCGCATAGCGGTGGCTATACTGGGTGGCCATGCAGAGGATTTCGAGGGAAAGATGCCGCTGCCAGTCTATCCCCTCGGTTATGTGAGTGACGAGAAGAAGATAGTGGATGTCTACAATGCTGTGGATGTCTTTGTGTTGCCCTCATTGGAGGACAACTTGCCCAACACCATCATGGAGGCCATGGCTTGTGGCATACCTTGTGTCGGTTTCAAGACGGGTGGTATCCCTGAGGAGATCGACCATAAGAAAAATGGGTATGTGGCGGAATACCGACACGCCGAAGACTTGGCACATGGCATCCAGTGGGTCTTGGATGAAGCCGACTATGCGTCGCTGAGTGCACAGGCTGTGAAGAAGGTGGCTACCCATTATTCGCAGAACAGCGTCTCTTTGCGCTATATCGAAGTGTATAATCAAGCTCTCGCTTATAAGCATTACAGTCTATGATCACGTTCTCTGTCGTCACGGTCACCTATCAGGCTGCTGATGTGCTCGCCCCTACGCTTGACAGTGTGCTGTCTCAAGACTACATGGACGTGGAGCATATCATCGTGGACGGTGCGTCACAAGACGGCACTATGCCGATGGTCATGGATTATGTGTCACGTTCAGAAGAGGCGGATAACGGTCATCAAATCATTGTCAGCTCAGAGCCTGACAAAGGTATCTATGATGCCATGAACAAAGGACTGTCCAAGGCCACGGGCGACTATGTTTGTTTTCTCAACGCCGGAGACCGTCTGCCAGACGACGAAACACTCAGCCGTATCGCGGCGGTGGCGGAGAGTCTGGCCGACGGACAGTTGCCTGCGGTGCTTTATGGCGACACGGATATTGTCGACAGCGAGGGCCGTTTTCTGTATCATCGCAGGTTGTCGCCACCCGACCGTCTGACATGGAAATCGTTTCGGCTGGGTATGTTGGTATGTCACCAGGCCTTTTATGCACGTGTGGATATTGCCAAGGGTGTGCGTTTCGACACCCGCTATCGTTTTTCTGCAGATGTGGACTGGTGCATTCGTGTGATGAAAGAAGCGGAGCGACGCCACCTCAGGATGCTTCGTGTGAGTGGAGTGGTGGCTCATTATCTTGAGGAGGGGCAAACCACCCAGAACCATCAACGCTCCCTCAGAGAGCGGTTTAAAGTGATGGCTTCACACTATGGTTTATGCACCACCATCGCCATGCATGGTTGGTTTGTGTTGCGTGCGGTTGGAAGAAAGATTAAGAACTAAAGCTGAAACTTCTTGGAGTTAAGGAGTTAAGAAGTTATTGCTTCGCTCAGGAGTTAAGCCATGACTCCATCTTCTCACTAATAGAGTATAGGGGTAATGGCTTAACTCCCTTTAACTCCTTAACTCCTTGACTTCTGAAACATGAGTAAAAAGCAAGGGGTGAGAATCGACTCTCACCCCTTGACAGTTAATGGTATCTTATTTCTTAGGAGTATCTCACTTTCTCTCCCACAATCACTTTCTTGTTGCTGGGATAGTGGTTGAGGCGGAGCAGTTGCTCTGGCGTGACGTTGTATCTGCGTGCGATGGAGTAGAGGGTCTCACCAGGTTCTACGGTGTGGTATTGTACGGAGCCTTTATAGGCGGTGGTCTTCTCCTCGTCACGCTTCATGGGTGTGGCCTCCTGACGCTGGCCGCCATAAACCTCCTCTTTTGTGTAGGAAGACACTTTCTGACCTCTTGCTGCAGTGGCTTTCAGTGACTCGCGGTCGATGGTGCTGCGGCGGAACGTATAAGAGTCGCCAGTGATGTCCTGGTTGCGGAAGTCGAAGAAGAGCGCCGGGTTGAGGGCTACACCGCACAGACGGGTCTCAAAGTGCAGGTGGGAGCCGGTGCTACGGCCCGTATTGCCTCCCAGTCCGATGGGCTGACCGGCACGTACGGTCTGGTTTTCTTTGACCAGGTGTTTTGACAAGTGACCGTAGATGGTCTCAAGACCGTTGTTGTGGCGAATCACCACATAGTTGCCATAGCCTTTGGCCTCATATCTCACCACACGCACCTTACCGCTCCATGCGGCTTTGATGGTGTCGCCAATATAAACTTTGATGTCAAGACCTTTGTGCTGACGACCCCAGCGTGGACCGAATTGTGAGGTGATGACGCGGCTCGGGGTGGGCATGCAGAAATTGCGCAGGTTGATTTTGTAAGTCTCTGGCAGCTCCTCAGCCTTGTGTGCATAGCGGTTGTCCCAGTCTTTGTAAAGGGCTGCTGCAGGTGACTCTAAGTTTTCTCTCTCTTGAAATGATTGCAGTGCCAGCGTGTCGAGTTGTTTGATTTTTCTGTCGATGGGAGCCATGCGGGCGATAAGGTCCTGACCGGCTACTGGTAATGCGGCAGAGGTCAATACTACTGTCAATGCAAGATTTTTTATCGTTCTTATTACATTCATACTTTTCTTTTTCGATTTAAGTGTATCACTCCTCCAGTGATACTTCCCTTTTGGCAAGATGAAATAAGCGTCGCCAGAATCGCAATCATCGTTTATTTCATCAATGACAGTGCAAAGGTAATGCTAAAAATCGAGAAAAAAGAGAGCGTTAACAGTTTTTATTGTCGTTTTAACAATTTTAGGCTCATGAGGTGGGTTTCACATATTTTTATCCTCAGTGTACGACCAGTTTCTTGCCATTGCGTATGTATATACCTTTAGGCAACCTGGAGCCAAAAGGTATCTTCTCACCTTTCAGATTATATGTATTGACATGGGGAGTGACAGGAGACATCTGCATATCTTTGATGCCCTCCGTTTTGTCGTATGAGATGATATCCACACCGTTGCGGTTGAATGATACCAGGCGCAGCCTGATGGTATATGGCCTTTCATACCTTGTCACCCTGATGAGGCCGTACTTAGGACAGCCTATGCCTTTGATGACTTGCATATTGACACCTCTGAAAGGATAGTCATTGTAATATCTGTCCTTTGTGCTGTCGGTTTTAAGATAATCGTAAACATTGCCGTCGTCGAGAACCATCTGCCCCACATTGTCATCTGTCACAGTCATGCGACAGCTGCTATATCCGCAGAGTATCTCTTTACCTGGTTCCCAGTCAAAATCCAGGGCGAGATGGTCATCGGGGTCTGAGTTTCCGGAATAATAGTTTCTGAAATAAATCTGATGACCCTCTTCTCTGATTAGATATCGCCAATCTCCAAATAATCCATAATTAGTGGTACCGAGCGCCATTCTGTTCACTATCTTATAAGTCTTGCCATCCACGATGGTATCACCCATTACCACAGAAAGAAGGATAGGGCCATCTTCCCGATTGGCATAGACCTCCTGCCAGACCGTGTTGTCGGGGAAATACTGGTCCTGTCCATGCACAGGGCAATAGCACATAAGAAATAATGCCAGAACCAAAAACTTAAATGAATTCATCATGTTTATTGTACAAGAATAGTCTTTCTCTGAAAAGTTCAATGAAATGACTTTCTGAGAAAAAGAATTCAAACTAAACATACTTAGAAATAGAAAAAAAAATGTTCTCATAGAAAAAGTGTTTGTAGTCATGCAAAGATAATACTTTTCCCCCCCCCAAAAAAAAACAGAATAAAATCGGGAAAAATAGGGAGTTTTTATGTCATTTTAACAATTTTAGTTGTAACGATTGGTAACGGTTGGCATTTTATGTATGGATGATCATTCATGAGATGGCTGCCCAGTTGATATTGGACTTGCGGAGGGCGGCGAGACGGCTCCAGAGCATGTTGTATTCTGGTTTTTGGCAGAGAGGGTCGGCATCGATGATTTTCTGTGCCTCGTCGCGTGCCATTTGCACGATTTGTCCGTCGTGTGCGATATCGGCAATCTTGAGGTCGAAGGCCATGCCGCTCTGCTGGGTGCCTTCGAGGTCGCCTGGGCCTCGTAGTTTCAGGTCGGCCTCCGCAATCTGGAATCCGTCGTTGGTGGCGCACATGATGTTGAGGCGCATCTGTGTCTCTTTTGACAGTTTGCGGGTGGTGACCAGGATGCAGAACGATTGGTCGGCGCCACGTCCCACACGTCCACGCAACTGATGCAGCTGTGAGAGGCCAAAACGTTGTGCGTCGAGGATGACCATCACCGAGGCATTGGGCACATTCACCCCCACCTCTATCACGGTAGTGGCCACGAGTATCTGCGTCTCACCGCTGACAAACTTGCGCATCTCCTCCTCTTTGTCTTTTGGTTTCATCTGTCCATGCACCTTGCTCAGGCGGAACTCGGAGAAAACGTCGCACATCTGGCGGTATCCCACCTCGAGGTTTTTCAGGTCTGAGTTTTCACTCTCTTTGATAAGTGGGTAGACGATATACACCTGTCTGCCTGCATTGATTTGGTGGCGGATGCCTCTATAGAGACTGTTGAGTTGGTCGTCGTATTTATGTTCTGTGTAGACAGGTTTGCGTCCGGGCGGCAGCTCGTCGATAACGCTGACGTCGAGGTCGCCATACAGTGTCATGGCCAGGGTGCGGGGGATGGGTGTGGCTGTCATCACGAGGATGTGTGGTGGACTGTCGCTTTTGCTCCACAACCGTGCGCGCTGCGCCACCCCGAAACGGTGCTGCTCGTCGATGACGGCCAGACCCAGTTTGCGAAACTGCACATTCTCTTCGATGATGGCATGTGTGCCCACCAGGATTTGTATGCTTCCGTCGACCAGTCTTTCCAGTACCTCCTGCCGGGGTTTCCCCCTGACGATGCCGGTGAGCAGTTCCACCGAGATGTTCATGCCATGGAGAAACTGCTGAAGGGTGGCCAGATGTTGTTCGGCCAAAATTTCCGTGGGGGCCATAATGCAAGCCTGAAACCCATTGTCGAGGGCGATGAGCGCCGCCATGAGGGCCACCAGTGTCTTGCCCGACCCCACGTCGCCTTGCAGCAGGCGGTTCATCTGTCGTCCGCTCTTCATGTCGGCATGGATTTCACGCACCACCCGTTTCTGTGCATTGGTGAGAGGGAATGGCAGATGGTCGTTGTAAAATCCGTTGAAGATCTGGCCGATGTGTTTCATGACGTAACCGCGGTATTTGCGGCGGTGGTCACTGGCATAGCGCACGATGTTGAGTTGCACGTAGAAGAGTTCCTCAAACTTCAGTCGCAGTTTGGCTTGGTCGAGGTCGTGTGCGCTTTGGGGATGGTGTATTTTACGGAAAGCCTCGTCACGGCTGATGAGATGGTGTGGCGTAGTGATAAATGGCGGCAGTGTCTCGGCGAGTGGCTCTTTCAGGCGGTCGGTGATGGCACGGATGATTTTCTCGATGGTGCGTGAGGTCATGCCGGCGCGCTTCATCTTCTCGGTGGTCACATAGTAGGGCTGCATGCCCATGGCCGACAGCTGCACTTTTTCCGCCTTCTCGATTTCAGGATGTGCCAGTTGGAATCGGCCGCCATAAATAGTGGGGTGTCCGAAGACAATGTATTCAATGCCAGTGTGATAGTTTTCCAGTATGTATTGTGACTTGGCAAACCATACCAAGTCCACCACGCCATGCCCGTCGCTGAAATGGGCCACCAACCGCTTGTTGCGCTTACCACTGTCGAAAGACTCAAAACTCAGAATCCTGCCTTTGATCTGGATGAACGACATGCTCTCCAACAGTTCGCTGATGCGGTAGATATGGCGGCGGTCGACATATTTGTACGGATAATATTCCAGCATCTCGCCAAATGAATGGATGTTGAGCTCTTTGTTGAGCAACTCCTTCCGTTTGGGTCCTACGCCGGGAGCGTACATGATGTCTTGACTGAGGAGGTCGTACATGGGCGGTGTTGGCTATTCGCTTTTCGCTGTTATTCTTCGCCGATGAGGTGCAGGTATTGCATCTTGTGCTGGAGGGTGCGCACCGCTTCCTCTCCGATGAAGAAAGAGAGTATCTGGTAGGCGTAGGGCAAAGAGGCGGCTGGTCCTTCGCCGGTGATGATATTGCCGTCGATGGTGAAAAGCTCGTGGGTGTATTCGGCTCCTTTTAGATACACCTCAAATCCCGGTGAGCAGGTGGCTCTTCTGCCTTCGAGCAGACCGAGCGAGCCGAGTACCATCGGTGCGGCACAGATGGCTCCGATGCGCCCGCCCCGCTCATATTGTGCGATGAGTGCCTGGCGCACTCCCTCATGGTTGTTCAGGTTGGCCGATCCAGGCATGCCTCCTGGTAGCAGGAGCATATCGGCATCGCTGAGGTCTACCTCCTCAAACAGATGGTCTGCTTTGACGGTGACTCCATGTGATGACTCTACATAGAGGTTGCAGGTGACACTGACTGTCACTACTTCTTGGTTGCCTCTGCGCAGGATGTCGACAGGTGCGAGGGCTTCTATCTCCTCAAAGCCATTTGCTAAGAATGTGTATATTTTTGCCATATGGTTGATGTTGTTGTTGGGTTAGGATTGTGTGAATGGATGCTTTATTATACGATGGCAAAAATACGAAAAATAATCCGATTTTGGATGCTCATGTAGGAAATATCCCAGTCTCACAACGTTTTTTTGTCTCAAATCCGAGGATATCATCACGTTTTGTATTACCTTTGCGCTATTGGAAATCATAAAAAAGACAAACTACAAGGTAATGAATCAGCTGAGAGTTTTTTTCTTGATGGCAGTCTTGTGTAGTTGCTGCTGTTATTTGTCCGCCCAGGTCAAGATGGAGGCGGAGCAAGCACAATATAGTCATTGCACTGTCGTGAGTGACAAAATGTATTCAGGTGGAAAGGCAGTACGCATGACGGAGAACGACGCCACCCTCAGTTTTTCCGTCGAAATGAGTCACAGCGGAAAGTATGTGGTCTATGTGGCGGGTGATGGCATCGGGGGAGAGAAAGTCGTCAACTGCAAGGTGAACGCCACCGGTACCGCTTTCCGGCTCGACCGTTATGGAGAAGTGGAAGTGGGCATCTTCTATATGGGGCAAGGCACCAACACCCTGACCATCACGCCCAGTTGGACTTGGTATGACATCGATTATGTGCGCATACAAGACAACGACAGTGCTCTTGAGTTCGACATCTCCTCGACACCGGTGGACAGCGAGGCCACTGAGTCTGCCCGGGTGATGTACCAATTTTTGCTGAACCAGTTTGGCAAGAAGACCATCTCTGGCATCATGACCGGCGACATGTCGTCGGACAATGGAAATGTCACGCAGCATGACGATGTGAAAGCCGTGTATCAAGCGTCGGGGAAATATCCTGCGCTGATAGGATTTGACTTTATGAACGCCACGGGCAAAGATGCTGGCGAGGATTGGATGAGAAATTATACACGCAGTAGTGTCAATCTGGCCAAGGACACCTATCGCAGGGGTGGGTTCCCGGCTTTCACCTGGCACTGGCGCGACCCCTCCAGGGCCACCAATGAGTTTTATTCTGACAGGACGAGCATGAAAGTGACGAATGCCATGAAGAGTGATGGCAGTTGGAACACTTCGTCGACGCTCTATAAGAACATCATCAAAGACATCGACGCCATCGCCGATTTCTTCCTTGAGATGCAGAGAGAGGGGATGGCCTGTATCTTCAGACCACTCCATGAGGCAAGTGGAGGGTGGTTTTGGTGGGGCCGGGAGGGCGCAGAGCCTTTCCGCAAACTGTATCAGTTGGTGTATGATGAGATGGTGAGGGTGAAGGGCGTACACAATGTCATCTGGGTATGGAATGCTGACCCTAATGACGCTGAGTGGTGCCCTGGCGATGACCTTTACGATATCGTGTCTGCCGACATCTATAACCCTGACTTTGACTATTCCAGCAATGCTCCTACTTTTTACAACCTGCAGAAACTGACTCATGGGAAGAAAATCATTGCCCTCTCGGAAAATGGACCCATCCCTGACATCCAGAAAATGGTGGACGAGGAGGCTGTATGGTCATGGTGGATGCCATGGTATCAGACTTGGGGCGGAGGATTCGTCGACAAGACCAGCCAGCAAGAGTGGCGGCTGTGCATGAACGACGACCGCGTCATCACCCTGGAGGACCTCTCCGAAGGCTGGGAGTCATTGGCTCCTGTCCAGGCCCCCATCGTCCATACCCCCATTGACACCCACCATGGAATCTATGACTTGAGCGGGCGGCCTCTGGCTGTTCCTCCTGTCCACGGTGTGTATATTGTTAAGGGAAAAAAGGTCATGGGCCGGTAAAAATTGCTTAAAAACGGCTTTTTTCTTTCCAATATCGATAAAATGATGTAATTTTGCAGAATTATCGGCTCACACTATTTAAGAAAAGAAGAATGTCGGCAAAAAAACTTAGATTTGCGGTTTTCGGCAATGTGTATCAAGCCAAGAAATCGGTGTCGATACAAAAAATCCTTTCTTTCCTCAATGAGAGGAAGGCAGAGGTGTTGTTTGACCGTGAGTTTTACGACTTTCTCACCAAGGGGCAGCATCTTGAAGTGCGTGCCGACCGGGTGTTTGAGGGCGATGACTTTGAGGCCGACTATGTCATCTCTATGGGCGGAGACGGTACCCTGCTCAAGGCTGCCAGCCGTGTGGGCGACAAGCAGATACCCATCATGGGTGTGAACATGGGCCGTCTTGGATTTCTGGCAGACGTCATCCCGGCAGAGATAGAGCAAGCCATGAAGTCGGTCTATAACAGAGACTATAAGACTGAGTGCCATTCGGTCATCACCGTCACAGTGGATGGTGGCGAACTCAAGGGTTGTCCGCATGCCCTCAACGACATCGCCGTGCTCAAGCGCGACAATGCCTCGATGATCAGTATACGTGCCAGTGTGAACGACGAGTATGTGGTCACCTATCAGGCGGATGGACTGATCGTCAGTACCCCTACAGGTAGCACCGCCTACTCCTTGTCCAACGGTGGACCTATCGTGACCCCTCAGACCAGTGTGATCTGCCTGACGCCTGTGGCTCCACACAGCCTCAATATCCGTCCAATCGTTGTGCCCGACAGTGCTGTGGTGAAGCTGCGTGTGGAGAGCCGTAGCCATAATTTCCTGGTGGCGGTGGACGGCCGCTCGGAGAAATGTGATGACTCGGTGACGCTGACGGTGCAAAAAGCACCGTTTGACATCCAGATATTAAAGCGCAACGACCATAAGTATTTTCAGACCTTGCGCGAGAAAATGATGTGGGGTGCCGACACCCGATAAAGAAAGAAAAGATGTTTTCAAAGATACGCGAATATTTCAAGACGGCAGACAGCAAATACTCAGCACGTGAGATTATGCGGTGGCTGTGGGTGATCTGGAAGGGCAACCGCCTTCAGGCCATCCTCAATGCCTCCATTGGCATCATCTCTGTGGTGGTCAGCCTGCTGGCGGTATGGGCCATCCAGAATGCCATCGACATCGCTGCGCACGCGAAGCAGGGGTCGATCTATCTTGCGGTGGGCCTGATGGGACTGTTGGTGCTTGCCAACTTCGCCCTGAACATCTCAGGTGTGTGGATCCGGAACATCCTTGGCATCAAGGCCCAGAACCGCATGCAGCAGCGGATGCTCGACCGTATCTTGCGGTCGGAGTGGCACAGTAAGGAGAAACGCCATAGTGGTGATGTGATCAACCGTCTGGAGATGGATGTGAGCCACGTTATCACGTTTCTGACGGAGGTGATACCCAACTCACTCTCTACGGTGGCCCTTTTCGTCGGTGCCTTCGTCTATCTTTTCTCCATGGACAAGTTCTTGTCTCTGATCATCGTTGTGATGGTGCCGGTCGTTGCCGTCCTCAGCCGTATCTATGTGAGGAAGATGCGTGAACTCTCCAGAGAGGTGAGAAAGTCGGACAGTAAAGTGCAGAGTGTGCTGACAGAGACGATTCAAAACCGTATGCTCATCAAGATCATGGAGAGTGACGACGCTATGGTGGACAAACTGGAGAACACCCAGAGCGAACTACGCCAGAAAGTGGTGAAACGCACCTATTTTTCTGTCATCGCCAACTTCATCCTCAATTTTGGCTTCTCTTTAGGCTATCTCATCGCTTTCTTGTGGAGTGCGATACGTTTATCGCACCATACCCTCACTTTTGGTGGGATGACCGCTTTCTTGCAGTTGGTAAACCGAGTGCAGGGACCTGCGAAAAACCTGACCAAACTGGTGCCACAATTTGTCTCTGTGTTTACGGCGGCAGAACGTCTGATGGAATTGGAGGAGAATCCGCTGGAGGAGCAGGGGGCGCCCATCTATGTCAAGTCGCCATGCGGTATCCGTCTGAGCCATGTGCATTATACTTACGATGAGAGTGACGCCAAGGTGATAGAAGACTTGTCATTTGATTTCAAGCCAGGCACGTGTACGGCCATCTTGGGTGAGACGGGAGCGGGAAAGACCACTTTGGTGAGAATGATTCTGGCGCTGATGAAGCCACAGGAGGGCAAGGTGGAGATTTACAACCATCATACGTCTAAAGAACTGACCCCACGTATGCGCTGCAATTTCGTCTATGTGCCACAGGGCAATACCCTGCTCAGCGGTACAATCCGTGACAACTTGCGCCTGGGTAAGCTCGACGCCACCGACGAGGAGATGGAAGACGCTCTTATTACCAGTTGTGCCGACTTTGTGCTGAAACTGAAGGATGGTCTTGACACCGAATGCTCTGAGTCAGGCGGTGGCTTGAGTGAGGGGCAGGCGCAGCGTATTGCCATCGCGAGAGCGCTGTTGCGCGACAGGGCGATTATGCTGTTTGACGAGGCGACGAGTGCGCTCGACCCGGAGACTGAGAAAAACCTGCTTCAGAATATCCTGGCCAAGCACGACCGCACCATTATCTTTATCACCCATCGCCCGGCCGTGATTGACTATTGTGACCAGACGCTGAAGGTGGAGAAAATTTAGTAAAATATTATAATGGCTGCTCCTATACGGTCAGAAGAATACCCCGATTCTGATGTCGGCCGAGTTGCATGAAAGGCCGTAGGCATCGCGGCGTTCTCAAAGGCAAGCTCGAACAGTCTCTGATTCTTTCACTATTATTTCATGATTTTTTTGCCGTTTTGGATGTAGATGCCGGCGGGCAGGTTGTTGATGGACTGTTGACCGGTGCTCCGTCCGTCGATGGTGTAGAGGGTGGAGGGTCGGCTGATGTCTGCTGACAGGTGGTGGATGCCGGCACCCTCTTTTAGGAAGTTTTTCAAGATGGTGATGGCTGGCATGGCCTTGCCTGTCTCATTGTCAAACAACCCTGCGTTGTACCAATTGTCGGTGACGCGTTGCGTATTCCAGTCAAGCCCTTTCTCATTGGCCTCCATAAACCACCAAAAGAGGCCGCAGACGTGTGCATGGTCGTTGAGGATATTGATGAGCGCCTCGGTAAAAGCTTTTTGTCCCTCGGGTGAGATGGGGTAGGTGCCAGAGAGATCGTAAGACACATTGGAGGGTTGCCAATGGTGGAAATAACCTGTCTCGACTATCATGATTTTCTTGTCGGGGAAAGAGTTCTCCATGTCGGTGAGTACACTGTTGAGGGTTTGCAGTGTGCCATGATAATAAGGATAGTAAGACAAGCCGATGATATCATAGTCTACGTCGTATGACTTCATCTTGTTGTAGAACTGCTTGAGCACATTGCCTTGTGCCACCCGCTCGGTGTGGATGATGATACGGGCCTGGGGGCAGACCTCACGGCAGGCGCTGGCGGCTTTCTTCAGCAGTGTGGTGAAGCGGGGCCAGTTGCTCTCGTTGTTGACATAGCATTTCTTCAGTGAAGAACCATTCTCTGCACCCCACAGCATGCCATAGCTGATCTCGTTGCCCGTCTGGATGAAATCGGGGGTAGCACCGGCAGCTTTCATCTCCTCGAGGACTTCTTTTGTATAGCTGTAGATTTTCTCGTAGAGGTCGTCATCGCTGAGTGAGAGCCATTCTTTGGGGGTCCATTGTTTGGCAGGGTCGGCCCAGGTGTCGCTGTAGTGGAAGTCGAGCATCAGCGCCATACCAGCGTCTTTGATTTGCTTGCCTAAAGCCTTGACGTACTCCAGGTCTTGGCAGACGCCTTCTCCTTTGTGCGTGGCGGATGCGTTGGCGGGGTTGACAAAGAGTCGGACACGCATGGCATTCATGCCCTGCTCGCCGAAATATGCCAATGGAGAACTGATGGCGTTGCCATTGGGGTCGTAGTAGTCGGCTCCATGTGAGACGTATGAGGGCAACAGGGAGATGTCGCCGCCTACAAATTTGTCATCGGCGTAACAGCAGAGGGTGATGACGCAAAGAATGAGGGTAATGTATCTTTTCATATAGTTTGGATGTTATTTTTTTGCAAACTTACTAAGTTTTTTTGATTTCTGACAACAATATGTGACAAAAAAACGGGACAAGTTGACACTTGCCCCATCTTTATTGAGTTTTGAGTAGTGGAGTTATTGCTGCTCTGCGTTTTGCTGTTGTGGTCTCTGGCCACGAGGACCACCGAAGCCTCTTCTTTGTCCCTGACCTCTAAAGCGGCTGTTCATCTCTTTGAACTTGGCTTTCTGCTCGTCGTTGAGCAGTTGCTCGATTTTGTTGTTGGTCTCCTCGCGCTTGGCTCTCATCTGCTCCATCGCTTCTCTTGAGGGACGCTCGCCTTGCCTCATCTGTCCACGCTCAGGCATATTGGCCGACTCCTCGGTGAGGATTTCTTTGATTTTGGCCTGTTGCTCAGTGGTGAGAGAGAGTTCTTTGGTCATCCGCTCCATACGGAATTCCACCATCTGCTGTCTGTCCATCTGTGGGCGCTGACGGCGCGCGTTGTCATCCTGTGCGTTTGCCCCAATGGTCATGACCATCAGAAGGGCTGCTAAAATTACCTTTTTCATAATCAATATTCTTTTTTTTGTTTGATAGCGATTGCAAAGATAACACTTTCTTGACAAGTTAACTTACAGTCTGTCGTTGATTTATGGTTTTTTATTATAAATTGATAACTTTTTTGCCATTGACGATATAGACTCCCTTGGGGAGCGACTTGATGGTGCGAGTGAGGTCTTCGCCTTTCTGCATCTGGCGTATCATCCTGCCGTCAAGGGTGTAGATGTAAGGCAGGAATGCCCATGAGTTGTCTTCACGGACAGGGTCTTTAATATCTGTTGTGATGTTGACAAGATACTTGCCGCCCTCTTGTGTGGCAGACACCTCGCAGAACGCGTCGGTGCGGATGTCATTGACATCTACGGTCTGCGGTGAGCCATTGCCGGTGCTGAAGACGAAGTTGACGCAGTCGGTCTCGCTGTTGATGGTGAAGGTCTTGTAATACCATGTCTTGCCATCGATGACGGTGCTGGTGGTCACTTTGTCGCCGGGCCATGAGTTGTTTTGGGGTGCATGAGTGCCGTCACCTCCCCATGTCCAGAAGTTGATGTAACCATTCCATCCCACCTGGTCGGCGTTGCAATAAACATTAATGGTCACAGCCTCTTTGCAGTTGTATGTGCGTGTGATGATGCCGCTGACAACGCCATTGACGAGAATACCGGCCTTGAGTACAGTGGTACCGATGGGGATGGTGATCTTTGTGCCACTGCTGACTTTGGTTGATGATGCCGTGGGAGTGGAGCCGTCGGTAGTGTAGACCACTTGTGCGCCATCCTGTGCCACCGCAGTCAGTGTGACGGTCTGCTCACCTTTGTAATCACCAGAAGAGAGGTCGGCCCAGGCGGTGGCCATCGACTTGTTGAGATAGTAGGCGTAGTGATAGCCAGAGAGTACTTTCACATAGTTGGCGTTGGTGGGCGTGTAGGTGCCGGCCGATGTGCCTACCACACAGAGTAGTTTGTTGTCTACGATGACCACGTAATAGTTTTGTGCGCTGGCGGCACTGAAGGCTTCACTCTGATTGTGAATGCCAGCTGCTTTGCGCACGTCGATCATGGCCTTGATGTCGTTTTTGCAGGCCATCCAGTGTTTGAGGAAGACGCTGGGGGTGCCAGGCATAGCCAGCAAGAAGGCATTGGCAGCTAGGGTGTCTTTCCGGATGGGGTCTTGTGCGGCGTTGCTCCGTTGCTCTGTATCGTGGTTCTCCACGAACGTCACGGAGTAGCGTTTGTAGTTGTTGTCGGAGATGAGGCTGGTGTTGCCCAACTTGCGCCAGTCGCCGTTGATGGCGTCGCGTACGGTGTAGCGGAATGGGAAGTCGAAGGCGGCGCTCATGATGTTGCCGTCTACCTTGGTGGCGTTGAGCCAGTTTTTCACTTGTGAGGCATTGCCGTCCCAGTATTCTCCTACGGAGTAGGTGGGTTGTGCATCGTTGTTGTACATGCCCGTGAATTTGCCGGCGTAACCTTTCACCATGTCATAACGGAAGCCGACATAGCCCAGGTCGCTGAGCAGCATTTTGAGATAGGCTTTTACGTTGGTCTGCACGTTGCTGCTGTTGTGGTCGAGGTCGCGCATGCCATCCCATCCTTCACCAGTGTCTTTGCTGTCGCTGAGGGCATATCCGTTGCTAGAGGCCCAAGTTTTGGTTTTTCCGCCGTCATCGTCAGCGCAGATGTCGGTCGACTTCAGTTCGTAAGTCACCCCATTGTAGGTTTCTCGTGGGAAGTCAACCCAGTTGGAGACATTCTTACGGTGATTGACCACCACGTCGGCGATGGTGCCGATACCTTTGTCTTTGAAGGTGTTGATAAGGTCGCGCAGCTCTTCCTCTGTGCCGAAAGAGCTGTTGTAGTTGGTGAACCAGTAGAGGTCGTCATAACCCATAGACTGTCCGCCGCAGTTGGCGCTTTGCGGCAGCCACACGAGTGAGAAATATTGTGCTAGTTCGTCGGCCTGACTTTTCAGGTTGGTCCATTTGGTGTCCTGAAAGGAGTCCCAGTAAAAGCCTTGAAGCATGACTCCCGAATAGTTGGAGGGCCATCCTTGTGCCATGACGCTCATTGTGGCAGCCATGACGATCATTGAAGTGATAATACGTCTCATGATTTATCCGATTAGTAGTCTTTGTTTTGCAAAGATAGCACTTTTTTTGACAAATGGTGCTGAGAAAGGAGGGATATGAGCGCAAAGCCTGTGCAAACGTTTGCACAGGCTTTGCGAAAAAGGGGAGCGACAGACGCTCCCCTTGATGTTTACTCACCGACGACGATGACGCAGCGGTTGCGGTCGTTCTCAGCGAAGGGCTGTACGGTGTCGCCATAGCTGCTGACATCCATGCGGCTTCTTGAGATGCCTTTCTTCTCGAGGGCTTTGGCCACTTTTTCAGCGCGTGCCTTGGCATAGCCTACGTTGACCTTTGGATTGCCTGTACCCTTATCGGCGTAGCCTTTGATGGTGATGCCCTTGGTGGGATATTTGTTGCACCAGGCTACGATGCGATTGAGAATGGTCTCTGGGTCGGGGTCAGACTCGCGGATGGTGTAGAAGAAGGTCTCATTGAGAGGCTCATCCTTGACCACGACTTTGGGTTCTGGCTTAGGTTCTGGCTTGGGCTCTGGTTTGGGTTCTACCACGGGAGCCGGTTTCTCTTCCACGACGGGTGGCGGTGGCAGTACGACAGGAGCGGCTTTCTTCTTCATGCCAAACTTGAAAGTGAGGCCGAGCAGGGCAGTGATCTGCCAGTCGGGGTTGAAGTTGGCTTTCAGGTTGAAGCAGTCGTTCTTGTAGTTGGCATCGAGTTCGAGGCTGAGACCCAGATTGCGGGAGAAATTGTACTCAAACTGTGTGCCGAGGCGTCCGTTGTAGGAACTGTGCTTGGTGCTGCACAGGTCAGGACCTACATAGAAGTTGTTGCCACGGGTCATGCCGTTGACGATGCCCTTGTACTCATCGAAGTCCCAGCCGTAGTTGACGCCGAATCCTGCGAGCAGGATCCAGTTGAACTTCTGCGACATGCGGTTGGGGTTGAGGATGTTGGACATATTCATGAGCAGGTCGAGGTCGCCGGTGATGGCCTTGAAGGTGTAGTCGGCGTCAGCGGCGAGGCCAGGGAAGCGCTCCTGCTGGAATCCGCCCTTGATGTCATATCCCTGGAAGTGGAGTCGCGCTCCTACTTTAGAGTTGAAGTAGCGTCCGAAAGAAACGCCAAACTGTGGAGTGACGAGGTCCATGAGGTCGTAGTGCGTGAGCGTGACCTGTGCACCGCCTTGCAGGGAGATGAAGTTGTGGGGATAATACTCCTCACTCACGTTGTCTTGTGCGAGGGCAGCGGTGGACACTCCGAAGAGGAGTGCCACGGCTGCTGCTATATTCATTAATTTTTTCATAATCGTGCTTCTTTTAAGGTAAGACGGTTTACTCTACGGTGCAGTAGATCTTGTCGGAATTCTTGCGGGTGGGGTAGAGCTTGATAGTGTTTCCAGCCACTTTGATGTCTCCACCATTACCCACCAGGTCGGTCAGTGAGTTGCCGGCACCGTAGCCGAGGTTAATGCCCCAGTCGTTGTTGGCAGTGAATTTCCATCCGTCAGCTGTGACACCAGCATTGGTGATGACGTAACAGAACTCATTGGCATCCCAGGTCATCTGCTTGCTGTCGTCGGCAGGGTTCCAGCTATTGAAGCTGCCCACGAGGTTCATGTTGTTGATCTTCACGGCGTTGAGCGTGTTGTTGGCCAAGTCGAGGGTTACGTAGTAGACGCCCTCACCAGCATTGGCCTTGATGTTGCCACCGCCATCGGCGAAGTCACCAGTGATGCCACCGGTGAAGGTACCGCTGTTGATCTCATTGTCCCATGAGCCAGCTACGCGCTGGAACTTGAACTCATTGCCCCATCCGTTGGGGTCGGCGCAGTAGACGTAGCCAGTGTAGACACCGTCCATGGAAGCCGACTCAAGTTTCTGCTCTGCGTTGGCCCATCCGTCAGTAGCACCGATGAAGTAGACATACTGAGCGAAGTTGATTGGTGTGATGGTGTAAGTGTAATCCATCATGTTGACCGAGAAGCGATAGAACTTGGCTGAACCGTCGACACAGAACGAGTGGTCGCCGTCGAGGTTGTAGCGGCGGTCGAAGGAACCGCTAAGGTCTTTGCTGTCGCCTGTGGTGCCGAAGAGTTTGTTCCATACGCCCTCGCCCACAGCGTCGATGGCCTCATCATCGCCGAATGCGAACCACATCTCGCCGCCAGTGCTCTCGAAGGTGTAGGTGAACACGGGGTCGTCGAAGACGCTCTTGTCGCTGTGTGAGAACTTCTGAGCCTTGGAGTTGTTCCAATCACCCGGACCACCAATGAGGTAGTAATTCTCAGCGATGTTGAGGGGCTCAATCTGATAGCTGTAGTCCATCATGTTGAGGGTCACTTTGATGAGCCTGTTGCCAGCTGGCACGCAGAACGAACCATCGTCGGTGAGGTTGTAGCGGCGGTCGAGGGTACCTGTCAGGTCTTTGTTGCCATTGCCCTTGGTGGTACCGAAGAGTTTTGACCAGTCGTTGTCGTTGGCGATGGCATCGCAAGCCTCGTCGTCACCGATGGCAAACCAGGTGTCGCCCTCTGAGGCATTGAAGATGACGGTGAAGATAGGATCCTCATAGACATCCTTATCGCTGTGCGAGAACTTCAGTGCCTTGGTCTTTGCAGACTCAGCCCAGTCGTTAGGACCACCCACAATATAGTAGTTTTGTGAAATTTGTGGTGCCTTCGGGATGGCAGTGATATGGAACACGCCAGAAGTGGTTGTCTTCACTGAAGTGATGCCATTGTTCAGCCACATGCTCACGGTGGCATCGATGGCGCGCTCTACGGGGCGACGACCATATTGGCTGATGACATAGTCTTGCAGGTCGGATGCCAACATGGTGCCGTCGCCGCTGATCTCGTAATTGTTCTCACCCAGGGTGATGGTATATGAAGGCTTGTAGGAGTCGTCAGTCGTTGTCGGTGCGACGATGTCGCATACTTTCACTCGCTCGTCGGTGACACTGTTGAAGTCGATGACTCCAACGCTGATGATGCTGCCGTCGCCGAAGATAACCTTCTCAGGCTGGTCGACCACCTGTGGGGTTAGCCAGTCTTTGTAGTCGTCGGTGCAAGCTGCCAACGATGCCACAAAAGCCATTCCTAATAATATTTTTTTAGTCATAATCGTATCTTTTTTTATTCGGTTGCTTATTTCTCCATCAGCATGTAGTCGCCGGTGATGTCATTGAACAAGAATAGGTAGTTGCCCTCGGGTATCACAAGGTTGCCGTCGCCATCGGCTTCTCCGGCAAGACCGCTCTTGTAACCCCAGTTGGTATCCCAACTGCCAGGAACCTTCACTTTCAGTTTGTCGCCGCCTTTCACCTCAAACTTCCAGATATGGTTCTCACATCCGTCGAGGGTGAATACAGGTGACATATCAGAGTCGTTCCATTCGTTGAAGGTGCCGGCCACGCAGAGTTGCGGATAGACCTTCACGTCACCATCGTATTTGTCGATAGTGATTTCGTTGCTCTTCGTGTCGAGATTGATGGTGTAGTAGCCCTTCTCGAGGATGCCGATGTTGTGGTTGTCGCCGTCATAGTCGCCGAGGAAGCTGCCTGGGTTCTTCACGTTGGTGAAGTTGAGTTGGCTACCCCAGTCACCTGGTGTGAGCACAAACTTAAACTGTCCCTCCTCGGGGAAGTAACCGGTGAATGAGGTCATACCTCCGCCAGTGGTGGCGTCGTATTGCTCATTGGGCACGAGGAACATTGGCACGAGACCGTTGCCCACGCCGTTGGCGTCATTGCTCCAAGAGGCGCTGCCGATGCAACTGCCCACCATGTACCAGATAATCGGAGCGGCGGGTTTCAGTTCGATGTAATAAGGTACCGCCTTGAGGCTCACCACATTGGAGTAAATGGCATTGTATTCTTTGAAACCTGCGTCAACGATGGCTGCTTTCACGCGAATGGCGAGGTCGAGGATAGAAGGCACTGCGCTGGCATCTTTCCATCCGTTAAGCATCACGAGCCAGCGGTCGATGGTCTCGGTGTTGAGCACTACGTCCTTGCCACTGCTGTAGGACTCGTCCATGATGAAATAGTCGGCACCGGTGTTGTCCTCAGCATTGGGGTCATATGCTTTGCTGAAAGAGTTGGTCGGTGAGATTTCCACCTTGTAGGTGGGAACGACAGGAGTATCGAAATCGTTGTATGGTCTGGGCTGTGACCATGAGAGGGCCACAGACTGTGATTTCTGCAGGTCAATAGCAGCACCTGAGATGGCAGGTTCGTTGAGTTCGAAAGTCGTAGGTTGCGTCAGCACGGGGTTGGAATCCCTGTCCTCCTCGCAGGCTGTCAGGGCAAAGGCACCGACCAGCAGCAACATTGAAAATTGATATATCTTTTTCATACGTGTATTGTCTTTATGCTTGATTTTTTACTTGCAAAGCACATTAATACCCTGGGTTCTGAACGAGGTTGGGATTGGCGTTCATGTCCTCATCGGGCAGGGCATAGAGATTGCGGAAAGCAGGTATGCTGGCTCCGTTCTCAGCACCGGCCTTCCATTCCCACAGGTACTGGCCGCTGCGGTCGCCTCCGAAATATCCATAGCGGATCAGGTCAGTGCGGCGGTGGCCCTCGAAGTAGAGCTCACGGGCGCGCTCGTCGAGAATCTGGTCGACGGTGTAGCTGCTCGTAGTGGTGGTGTGTGCACGTTGACGCAAAGCATTGATATAGTTGGCGCCTGTGGCAGAGGTGGTGCCTCCGTTGAGACGTGCATCGGCCTCTGCGGCGATGAGGTAGGCTTCAGCCGAACGCATCAGGAAGAAGTCGGCGTCGACGAACTGTGAGTTGTGTGACGTGCCGCCACTGGCGTAGGTGTTGCGGAATTTACCCACCGCATAGCCTGAGGTGAACTCGCCTGGAGTAGAAATCTTGAGTTCGCGGTCGATGCCGAAGAACAAGGCACGGTCGTCGCCTGCTGCAGCTGCCATGTTTCTGATAGTGGCTTGTGGCGCATCGTTGTTGGGGAAGAATTTTGACACCAACTGGATGCGGGCACGGTTGCCAGCCCATAACTCACTGGTGTTGAGGTTGTTCTCAGTGTCCATGTCTGCTTTCCACGTTGAAGCAATGAGGAAGAGAGATGTACACCAAGCAGTGGTCTTTACACCATCCTGAATCAAGGGGAGGATGGCCTCCTGTGATGCGCCCGTGCTGCCGTTGTCGCCCATGAAGAGCATCTGGTAAGCACTCCAGCCATTCATGCCAGTGGTCCACAGCTTGTGAGGACCGTTGATGACTTTCTCGGCGTACTCCTTGGCGGCAGCCCAGTTGGCAGTGCCGGTATAGACCTCGGCATTGAGGTACATGCGGGCGAGCAGCAGGTTGGCGGCATCCTGGTCAGCGCGGCCATAGCCTTGGTCGGTGTCCTTGCGTGCTGCGGGTGCCAACAGTTTGTCTTTCACGTCAAGCAGTTCGCTCTCAATCCACTTGAAGAGGTCTGCACGCTTGATTTGCTCAGGAGGAGTGGACATCAGGGCTGTGGCGAAAGGCACATTGCCGAAGGCGTCCATCAGGTGATAGTAATAAAGGGCACGGAGGAAACGAACCTCTGCCTCACGGGTGGCGTCGACACCAGCGCAGACATCCAGATAGTGGTTGCAATAGGTGATGCCAACATAAAGTCGATAGTAGAAACCTTTCAGCATCGGGTGAGATGCATCAGATTGGCAGTAGTTGTATGCGGGAATGCCGGGGTCGCCCCAAGCGCAGAGAGCCTCGTCGGTAGGTAGTTCGTTGGAGTTCCACAACTGGCGGACGAAACCAGCCGTACCGCCGTCGAGACCGTCGATATCGCAGTCGCCATTGGCACCTCCCTGACCTTGCAGAGACATGGAGGCATAGCATTTGGTGTAGAGAGCCACCTCATCGGGCACCATCGTCTTACTGGGGTCGATAGGAGTGACATCCAAATCGCCGGTGCAAGAGCTAAGTCCTGCTATCACCAGTGCTGCTGCGGGAATGATGTTTTTGATATATCTGAAGTTCATATTCTTAAATTTTTATGATAGTTATCTTTTTCTATGTCTGTATATCCATTTAGAAAGAGAGGTTCAGACCCAGCAGGATAGTGAGAGGACGTGGGTATACGTTGTTGTCGATGCCTTTGTACACCTCAGGGTCAATGCCCTTGTACTTGGTGATGGTGAACACGTTGGTGGCAGATGCATAGATACGTCCGGTCAGACCGTTGTAGTTGCCGCCCTTGAAAAGGTTGCTGAACGAGTAGCCCAAAGTGATGTTGTCACACTTGAGGAATGAGGCATTGCGGACGAAATAGTCGGAGAGGGGATGGTCGTAGGTCACCCAACCCGCTGCTACAGCCTCAGGCATCGTGTTCTGCAGGTAGCCGAACGATGAGTCGAAACGTTTCTCGGTGTTGTTGTAACTCATTCTCTTGTCCCAGTAGACATAGTTGTCGAAATTGGCGCGCAGACCGAAACCGAAGTCCACATTCTTGTATTGCAGACGTGAGCTCAGACCGGCAGTGTAGGGTGCGAACGGGCTCTTATAGATATAGAGGTCGGAGTTGTTGATGATGCCGTCGGCATTGCGATCCACATACACACCTTCGATGGGCTTTCCTGCCTGGTCATAGACTTGCTGATAGACGTAGTAGGAGTAAGCGGGATAACCCACGGTATGAATCTGACAGGTCATACCGGTACCTGCTGAGATGCCACCAGTGGTGATTTTGGAGGCTTCGCCTGTCAGCTCGGTGATCTTGTTCTTGTTATAAGTGAAGTTGGCGGTTACCTCCCACTGCCAGTTTTCAGTCACCACGGGACGGACGGT
This sequence comes from uncultured Prevotellaceae bacterium, assembly GCA_902780635.1. Classification (GTDB taxonomy): domain Bacteria; phylum Bacteroidota; class Bacteroidia; order Bacteroidales; family Bacteroidaceae; genus Prevotella. The sequence continues at coordinate 57,436 of CACZGH010000013.1, read as the reverse complement.
GAGCGATGCCTCAACGCCTCGGTTCTCCAGTGATCCGATGTTGGTCGGCACGGTGTTGCGGAAGTTGGAACCTGCAGATACCGATGCCCAGTTGATCAGGTCGGTGGTCTTGCGGTAATAGTAATCGATACTACCGCTTACACGGTTGTGGAAGAACTGGAAGTCGAGACCAGCGTTGTAGGTAGTGGTGGTCTCCCATTTCAGGTTCTTGTTGTATGCGTCGGGGCGATAGAGAAGTCCTTCGTCATTGACGCCGAGAATAGGATAGCGGCCGTCTACATTGGTGGAGTTCACGTTGTAACTGGCGAAATAGTTGTAGTCGCCGATGCCATCCTGCTGACCGGTCTTACCCCAGCCTAAGCGGAGTTTGATTTCGTCTATCCAACTGACGTTGCGCAGAGGAGCCTCTTCGTTGATTTTCCAACCGAGGGCAACAGACGGGAAGGTGGCCCAGTGATCGAAGAAGCGTGACGAACCGTCACGGCGCACAGTGGCAGTCACCATATAGCGGTCGAAGGCAATGTAGTTGGCGCGGCCGAAGAAGCTCACGAGGAAGCTCTCAGACTTCCATGGGATGACTTTTGCGTCATAGGGATATTGCTTGCCTTTGGCATCCAGAGTCGTTCCGTCATCCAAAGAGATGATTTGCTGTGTGGTCATCGGGTAACGGCCGGCATAGAACGACTCGCCCCAGTGCTTGCTATGGCTCCACTCATAACCCACCATGATGTCGAAGTGCTGGGTCTTGAGGAAGTCTTTGTAATACTGTGCATAGGCAGAGAAAGTGAGGTTGTATTTGTGCTCCTTGGAGTAACCACTGTTGCCATAGTAGAAGTTGGAGGGTCCCCAGTCGGCATAGTCGGTGTCCTGCTTACCGTTGGCCCAGTCGCCGTTGGCACTGGCATGGAGGCGCAGGTCCTCAAAACCGTGTATCTGATAGTCTGCCTCGATACCACCCATGTAGTCGTAGGAGTTGGCGCGGTCGTTCTTCTCATAAAGACGTGAGAGAGGATTGGCTACGGTGTTACGGTTCCACAAGATAGGGAAGTTGGGGTCTTTCAGCGAAGCACCGGTATCAGTCCATTGCCAATAGCCGTGGAAGTTCTTGTATTTCTCATCAGTTGAGGTGATGGGCTGTGTGGGGTCCATACGCATGGCATCACCGATGGCTGCCTCGTTGGCATAGTGGGTGTGGGCGTACATGAACTTGCCGTTGATGTTGAACTTCAGGTGGTCGTTCAGCAGCGAGGGGTTCAGGGTGACGCTGGTAGTTGCACGCTGGAAGTTGGAGGTCTTCAGGATACCGTTTTGGTCGGTGTAGCCTACACTGAAACGATAGGGCATATTCTTCAAGCCGCCCTGCACGGTCACATTGTGATCAGAGCTCACAGCGCCATGGAAAATCTCCTCCTGCCAGTCGGTATTGGCATTGCCTAAGAGGGATGCTGCTTCAGAATCTTCACCGTAGTAACTCTTGATGAACTTGCGGTACTCGTCGGCATTCAGCAGGTCGAGCTTGCTGTTCTTCATCGAGTAGGAGACGTTGCCGTTGTAGCTCACTTTCGGAGCCATACCGGAGCGGCCTTTTTTGGTGGTGATGATGATGACACCGTTTGAACCACGGCTACCGTAGATGGCGGTGGCAGAGGCATCTTTCAGCACGGTGAAGCTTTCGATGTCGTTGGGGTTGACCATCGTCAGGGGGTTGGCAGCACCTTTGACACCAACGTTGTCCATGGCCAGACCATCGATCACGATAAGGGGGTCGGTGCTGGCGTTGAGGGATGAGCCACCACGGATGGTGATGTTGGCACCGCCACCAGGGGCACCGCCATAGTTGGTCACGCTCACACCTGCAATCTTACCTTGCATCATGTCTTGGGCGTTGGTGATGAGACCGTGGTTCTTCTCATCGGGCTTGACAGCGGTCACCGAACCAGTGAGGTCGTTTTTCCTGGCCACACCGTAACCGATGACCACCACCTCGTTGAGGGAATGGGAGTCGTCTTGCAAAATCACCTCCACATGGGGAGCAGCGGCCACTTCTGCTGTCTCATATCCGATGTATGAGATCTGCAGCTTGTCGCCTTGCTTGGCTTCTATCACGAAGTTACCGTCAAAGTCAGTGACGACACCGCCGGGTTGTCCAACCACACGGACGGTAGCGCCGATAATGTCTTCGCCGGTAGCATCTTTCACATGGCCATTGACAGTTAATGACTGTGCAAAGGCACTTGCGGAAAGGATGAAACCACACAATATGGCCATCATCCTTAAAGGCAATTTGATTTTTACCTGCTTCATCATTTTTGTTATTAAGTTAACGATATATTAAAGTTTAGATATACAGTGTATATGTTTCAGTTAGGCTAATAAATTGGCTTCATATGTAAAGACAATGCAAAAATAATACAGATATGCTAAAGTTGTTTTTTTTTAACATAAAAATTTTAATCTTGCCCAATGCAATCGTTTGCACAAACAATTATATATTTAATAATAGGTGGAAGAACAACTTATTCATCTTTTTCTTACTTTTGCATCGGCGAATGTATGCAAAGCCTATGCAAAAGACTTGTGTGACACTCCTACCATATTAGGACCCACTTTAAGTACGTTGAGAGATGAAAGAACATTCACCCATCACGATGAAAGACATCGCCACGGCACTTGGTGTCTCTGTTGCCACGGTGTCGAGGGCGCTGAAAGACAGTCCGCGTATCAGTCCGGACCGTCGAGAGCTCATCAAGTCGTATGCCCGTGAGCATAATTTCACGCCCAACCTATTAGCGGAGTCCCTGCGCAACAGTAAAACGCGGCCGCTGCGGATCATCGGAGTCATTATCCCTCAAATCAATCATTTCTATTTCTCTTCCATTCTGAGTGGCATTGAAGAGGAGGCCTCAGCCAGGGGGTATCAGCTGATGGTGGCCCAGAGCGACGAGCGGTATGAGCGAGAGGTGCGTATCTGCCAGTCGTTTTTTGAAAACAAAGTCTGTGGCGTCATCGTCTCTCAGGCGAAAGATACGATGAAGTATACCCATTTTCAACATCTGATGGATAGTGGGGTGCCCTTGGTGTTTTACGATCGTATATGTACGGGTATCAACTGCAGCCGAGTCGTGGTGGACGACTATATGGGAGCCATGACTGCTGTGACACACCTGATAGACACGGGGTGTCGGCGGATTGCCTTCTATGGTTCCTCGATGAAACTGGAGATATCTAAAAACCGTTTCAACGGTTATAAAGACGCCCTATTTAGACATGGATTGCAGATGGATGAGCAATTGGTGCGTATCTGCGACAACCGCGCAGACGCTGAGCTGGTCACCCCGGAGCTCCTCGAGATGAAAGACCGGCCGGATGCTTTTTTCGCCGTCAACGACGACACCGCCATCGGTATCCTCTACACGGCCAAGCGGATGGGCCTTCATGTGCCCGACGATGTGTCTATCTGCGGGTTTACCAATGGAGAGCGTGCTATTGCCTGTGACCCGATGCTCACCACTGTAGAGCAGCGTGGGCGTATGGTGGGCAAGGAGGCCGCCAACATACTGATTGGTCAGGTGGAAGGCTCTCTCCCGATGGATCGTGCAGAGAAACGTGTCGTGCGTACTCGGCTGATAGTGAGAGGCACAACCCGGAAATTATCATAAAAGACAACATAATAAGGCCATATAATAGAGAACAATAATAAAAGAATAAAACTATGAAGACAAAACCCGATTTAACGTTTTGGAAACTATGGAATCTTAGTTTCGGATTTTTTGGCGTGCAGATAGCTTACGCACTTCAGAGTGCCAATATCTCGCGCATTTTCCGCACTTTGGGTGCTGACCCTCACAATTTGAGTTTTTTCTGGATATTACCACCGCTGATGGGTATTTTGGTGCAGCCGATTGTGGGCACCCTGTCAGACAAGACCTGGTGTAGGTTTGGACGCCGCATTCCCTATCTCTTTGTCGGAGCTGCCATGGCTGTTGCCGTGATGTGCCTGTTGCCCAATTCCGGTTCGCTGGGCCTGGCCGTCTCTACGGTCATGATTTTCGGTTTGGTGATGTTGATGCTGCTCGACACGAGCATCAATATGGCCATGCAGCCGTTTAAGATGCTGGTGGGCGACATGGTGAACGAAAAACAAAAGGCTAAAGCCTACTCCATTCAGTCGTTTCTCTGCAACGCTGGTAGTGTGGTCGGTTTCCTCTTCCCCTTTGTCTTTACTTGGATAGGACTTAAAAACACTGCTCCTGAGGGTGTTGTGCCGCCATCGGTGGTGTGGTCGTTCTACATTGGTGCCGCCATCCTCATCCTCTGTGTCATTTACACGACACTGAAGGTGAAAGAATGGAATCCACAGGAATATCGTATGTATAATCCTGTGTCGGAGGAAAAAGAAGACAAGGCCAACTGGTTTGCGTTGCTGAAGAATGCCCCCTCAATGTTCTGGAAAGTGGGTCTGGTGCAGTTCTTCTGTTGGTCGGCATTGCTTTATATGTGGACTTATGTCACAGACGCTGTGTCGGAGACCGTCTGGGGCACCACCGACTCCACGACAGAAGCCTATCAGGTGGCTGGCAACTGGACAGGTGTGCTTTATGCCATTCAGGCCATGGGCAGTGTGGTGTGGGCTACGCTCCTGCCACGCTTTAAGAGCACGAAGCTGGCCTACGCAATGAGTTTGGTTTTGGGTGGCATCGGTTTCGCACTGATACCTTTCTGTCCTGACAAATATCTGCAGATCGTGCCGTTCCTGCTCATCGGTTGTGGTTGGGCCGCTATGCTGGCCATGCCTTTCACCTTTGTCACCAACGCATTGCAGGGATATGGCCACATGGGTGCTTACCTGGGACTTTTCAATGGCACCATCTGTGTACCTCAGATAGTGGCAGCCTTGTTGGGTGGCACGATTTTCACCGCTTTGGGCGGCCATCAGAGCACGATGATGATTGTTTCTGGTGTCCTTATGGGGATTGGCGCTCTCTGCGTGGCTGGCTTGAAAGACAAAAAAGCTGTCAGTAATTAATTAGTAATTAGTAGTTAGTAATTAGTAGTTTAAGCCAAGGCAGGGGTTTATTAGTCCTGCCTTGGCTTATTTTTAGGGAGAGATTTTACCCGGAGATCCAGACTTTCCGGAGATTCCGGTTTTTCCGGCCTTTCCTTCCTATTTATTTTTTAAAGAGATGGGGGATAAACTGTTTCAGGCCACGGCGCCAGGTGAGCCACTCGTGGTGTGTGCCCTCGGAGACATAATAGTCGGCGTTGATGCCTATGCCACGCAGGTCTTCCACTAGTTTGCCAGTGCCGAAGTTTTCCTCGCTGCCGCAGGTGAGCAGCAGATAGTGAATCTTCTTGTTGAAATCGTCGGCCTTGGTGAAGATACCATCATAGGAAGTTTTGACATCCAGTCCGAAGATGGCTCCGCTGAATGCGCCCATCCACGCAAACTTATCCATGTTGGCCAGCACGACGTCAAAGGTCTGATGACCACCCCATGAGAGACCTGCCATGGCACGGTGATCACGGTCGGTGAGGGTGCGGAAGTTGCCGTCGATGTAAGGTATCAGGTCATTGATGAGCACCTTGTAGAAAGAAGCACCGTAGGAGCTGAAGCCAGCTCTGTTGTCGCCGCCCCTGAATGGAGCCTTGATATCGCCGCTTTCCATCACCACGATCATAGGCACGGCTTCTTTGTCGTAGATGGCGTTGTCGAGGATGTGCTGCATCTTGCCTTGTTTGCTCCAGCCAGTCTCATCCTCACCCATGCCATGCTGCAGATAGAGCACAGGATAGCGCTTTTTACCCTTCTCATACTCAGCGGGCGTATAGACCATGGCGTGCCGCCACTCGTTGGTGGATGACGCATAATAGTAAATGGAACGTACCTGGCCGTGGGGGATGCCCTGACGTGGACGATAGTAGTCGCCTTCACTGCCCTCAGGTATCTCTATACCGCCAGCTTCACGGTTGCAGCCGAAGAACGTCTCGGTGGATGGGTCGATGAAGTTGACACCGTCGATGTTCATGAAATAGTAATGGAAGCCCACCACGAGTGGGTCGGTGACACACATCCAACCCCCTTTGCCGTCGGGCTGCATGTCATATTTCTTGTTGCAGATATCGAGTATCACCTTTTTGGCTTGGGGTGCATTCAGATAGAAATAGCCGCGGCGCTGCTTGTCTACTTTGGGGAAGTCGTTGCCAGGAACGGTGGTCTCTGCGATGAAGGCATCGGCAGGCACCTCTATTTTCTTATAGGGCGACTCGATCTTCGGACGTTTGGGCTCATAACCCAGAAAACGTGCCACTGCCTCACCATAGCGGCAACCCAGTTCACGATAGCCGGCGGCATCGAAGTGCAGGCGGTCGGGACCGTTGGTGCAACCATCAGAAGAGATGACCTGGCAGGTGTGGATGGTCTGCGGCAGTTCGTTGATCTGCTTGTTGCATCCTATGCAGACACCCTTGCCGTCAGCCTGTACGACACCACCCACATAGAGGTTGACTTCCTCGGGCTTCAGTTTCAGGTCGCCAAGCAGTGCATCATATACTTGCTGCACCTTTTTGCCCCATTCGGGGTCGCCGGTGTTGGATTCACCCTGATGCATGAGGATTCCCTTGATGACACCGTCTTTCTGTGCTTTCTTTGCAAGTTCCACCAATCTTTGATAGGGGTTGTTGCCGTATGCTTCGAGCATCCCTTTCATCCAGTTGGGAGCCTCGTTTTTCGCATATTTCTCAATCTCGCTGGGCATGAAGCCTTCAATCTTGATGCCTCCTACGGCCACATGAATCACACCCACGCGCACTTCTTTCGGCAGCGACTCGATGAGTGTGCGTCCAAACCAGTCGGCAGGGGTCAGTCCGGTGTTGGGGCGACAGAGTGGGGGCACGGCCTCGCACCATTCACCCATCTTTCTGCCACGCTGTGGGTCGTCGACCGCTGGCATGAGCAGGAATCTTGGTCCAGGACTCACCAGGTCTTGTGCTTCAGGCCTTGCGTTTCCTTCCATATTTGACTGTCCGAAACAGAGGAAGATGTAGAAATTGGGGTCGGGTGCAGCGTATGCGCTGAGCCCGATGAGCAGCATGATAGCTGTTAGAATTTTTTTCATTGTCATCATTGATTAATATTTTGTAATAACTTTATTGACATTGTTGAATGCAAAGTTATTTTATTTATATGTGAGAGAGTTGCATTTTTGTTTCATTTCTTTCTGTATTTATCACATGCTTTTTGATTTTACGCCTGCAAAAGTCTATGTTACATTAGAATTTGTGTATTAAGTAAACATGTTTTAAATTTGCATTCAGAAATTAATTGGTTAGGTTTATTATATTTTAGTTTGTTTTATGTTTAGGAAAAGTTGAAACTTTATTAATCACTATGAAATTGAGGCCGGTGTCGACTCCTACGTGAGTAAGGGCTGATGATCGGCCTCATATAATTGAGATACACTTTTTAGAAAAAATAACATCACCAGTGTAGGTGGTATTGAATTTTACATTGCGCGTGTAGACCTGGGCTCGTGAGAGTCCGGGTCGATTTTTTATGACAATATTTCAAGAAGCAAGTGTTGTGCAAACGTTTGCACAACAAATTGAGATGAAATTGAAGTTTTGGATGACAATGAGTAAGAATTATTTGTAATTTTACACCATCATTACTAACCAAACTGTCATTATGAATTTACATTTTAATATTGACTACAGGACGGCATTTGGCGAAGAGATTGTGCTCAATCTTATCTCCTCCAATCGTGAGGGTGATAAAGAGATCATCGAGTGCCAGATGTCTACCCTTAATGGCGAGCGCTGGATGTGCTCCCTCAACAAAGTGCTTCAAGCCGGTACTTACCTTGATTATTATTATAGTGTGAAGCGTGACGGACAGATGGTGCGCCGCGAATGGACCCTTGAGACCCATCGGTTGGAACTGGTGGCTCGCAAAGGTGAGAGCTACACCATCTATGACCACTGGATAGACATACCAGACAATGCCTATCTATACAGTTCGGCATTCACCGAGTGCATCAACCGACGTGAGCATATAGACCCACAGAAACATAGTTTTCTGAAAACGGTGCGACTGAAGGTGCGTGCGCCACAGTTGCGTGGCTTTGAGCATCTGGCCGTCATCGGCAGTGATCCTCTGTTGGGAGGTTGGTCGCCCTTGAATGCGGTGCCTATGGTGGAGCACAACTATAATGAGTGGATAGTAGACCTCGATGTCAGCAGCCTTTCTGCCAACTGGCTTGAGTTTAAGTTTGCCGCTCTTGATGAGGATGTCGATGTGACCCCCTTATGGGAGATGGGTGAGAACCGCGTAGTGGTGCTGCCAGAGATGAACGATGGCGACGTGGTGGTCTATGAGTTGCCTGAGGTGCGGTTCGACCTCTATGGTATCAAGTGCGCAGGCACGTTGGTACCCGTGTTTTCCTTGCGCTCCGAGAGCAGTTTCGGCGTAGGCGATTTCGGCGACCTTCGCAAGATGATCGACTGGGTGTCGAAGACCCATCAGCGTGTCTTGCAAATCCTTCCTATCAACGACACCACGATTACCCACACCTGGACCGACTCTTATCCCTACAGTTGTATCAGTATTTTTGCCCTTCACCCCCAGTATGTGGACTTGACATCACTGCCTGCCATCGCCGACGAAGAGCAGCGCGCGCATTTTGAGGCGTTGCGCCAGGAACTCAATGCCCTTCCTCAGATAGACTATGAGCGTGTCAATGCCGCCAAGACAGAATACCTGAAATTGCTCTTTGCACAGGAGGGAAAGAAGACACTCGCCTCGCAGTTGTTTAAGAAATTCTTTGAAGAGACCAAGCAGTGGCTGGTGCCCTATGCCCAGTATTGTCTGCTGCGTGACCAGTATGGCACTGCCGACTACAGCCAATGGCCCGACCATCAGGTATGGAATGAGGCCGACCGCACCAGTCTGTCATCCCCCCGCAGCAAGGCATATCGTGAGGTTGCCTATTATTATTATGTGCAGTATGTGCTCAACAGCCAGATGAAATCTGTGCACGATTATGCCCGTGAGCATGGTGTCATCCTCAAGGGTGATATTCCCATCGGTGTCAACCGATATGGTTGTGATGTGTGGCAAGAGCCCCGTTACTTCCACCTCGATGGCCAGGCTGGTGCGCCACCCGATGACTTCTCTGCTAATGGACAGAACTGGGGCTTCCCCACGTACAACTGGGATGAGATGCTTGCCGACGACTGTATCTGGTGGGTGAGAAGATTCTCCAATATGTCGAAGTTCTTTGACGCTTACCGCATCGACCATGTGCTGGGCTTCTTCCGCATCTGGGAGATTCCTATCAACTCCGTGCACGGTCTGCTCGGACAGTTTGCGCCAGCCCTCAGCATGACCCGTGAGGAGATAGAAGCCTACGGTCTGCACTTCGACGAGCTGCTGTACACCGAACCTTATATCACAGACTGGGTGCTCGACCGCATCTTCCACGAACATGCTGATGAGGTGCGCGCCACCTACGTGGAGCCAAAGGGCGACGGACGTTACCGTATGAGGCCTGCCTACGACACACAGCGCAAAGTGGAGGCCGCCTTTGAAGGCAAGACGAGTGAGACCGACATCATGCTGCGCGACGGGCTCTATGCCCTCATCAGCGATGTGCTCTTCCTGCGTGACCACAGAAATGCCAACAAATTCCATCCGAGAATCTCTGTCCAGTTTGACTTCATCTACGAGTCGCTCTCCGACCACGACAAGTATGTGTTCAACCGCCTGTACAACGACTATTACTATCGTCGTAACAACCAGTTCTGGTATCGGGAGGCCATGCGCAAACTGCCACGACTGGTGGATGCCACCCGTATGCTGGTTTGTGCGGAGGATCTGGGCATGGTGCCCGACTGTGTGCCTTGGGTGATGAACGAGCTGCGAGTGCTCAGTCTGGAGCTGCAGTCGATGCCCAAAGACCCGAATGTCAGGTTCGGCCATCTTTCACGCAATCCATACCGCTCCGTCTGCACCATCTCCAGCCATGACATGCCGACACTGCGCCAGTGGTGGGATGAGGATGAGCAGCGCACACAGGAATACTACAACACGATGCTCTATCGTGGAGACCATGCGCCACACCCGCTGCCAGGCTGGCTGGCCCGTGACATCATCTCCCGCCATCTCACCTCTCCGTCTATGCTCTGCATCCTGTCTATTCAGGACTGGTTGGCTATCGATGAGAAGCTGAGGTTGCCCGATGCCAATGCCGAGCGCATCAACATTCCCGCCAACCCGAAGCATTACTGGCGCTACCGTATGCACCTCAGCATCGAGCAACTGATGGGCAATGAGAAATTCAACGCCAACATCAGTGAACTGATCACTCAGAGCGGGAGGCGTTGAACGGGATGTCTTGTGATGATGACATGACGATCGAATATAATATGACGATATGATGTGTATTTTATTAGAGAATGTGAGAATATGAAAAAAATGATCCAATCGTTGCTCCTCAGTATGCTGCCCCTGCTTGCCATGGCACAGACCGTGCAGTCACCTGACGGCAATGTGACACTGAATTTCAGCCTTGACCAAGGGCGCCCCACCTACGAGATGACTTATAAAGGGAAGGCTGTGGTGAAACCCAGTCATCTGGGGCTGGAACTTGCCAAGGACAAACATGCCAGCAAAGGCATGGATGAGACAGACTTGATGGATGGCTTCACCATCGCCAAGTCGGAGACCTCTACGTTTGATGAGACCTGGCGACCTGTATGGGGTGAGACAGCCACCATCCGCAACCACTACAACGAGCTCGCCGTCACACTGTCACAGGCAGCCACCAAGCGTAACATCCTGATCCGATTCAGGGTCTATGATGATGGTATCGGCCTACGCTACGAGTTTCCCCAGCAGCAGGTGCTCAATTATTTCCTCATCAAGGAAGAGCATACCGAATTTGCAATGACCGGCGACCACATCGCTTGGTGGTTGCCCGGCGACTACGACACCCAGGAGCAGGAGACCCAACAGACCAGGCTCTCAGAGATACGTGGGCGTCTGAGACAGGCTGTCAACTGGGGCAATTCCTCCGTGGCACCGTTTTCTGAGACCGGCGTACAGACCTCCTTGCAGATGAAGAGCGACGAGGGACTTTACATCAACATCCACGAGGCAGCCTGTGTGGACTATGCCACGATGCATCTGGAGCTGGTTGATGCACAGACCCGTCACCTCACGGAGAAACTGGGCGGTGGAAGCAATGCCTATACCCCCCATCCGGCTCCCTCGCCCTATCCCCTGCCTGCACCCTACACCTTTGTTAGCCACCTTACGCCCGACGCCACTGGACTGAAAGGCTGTATGCAGACTCCCTGCCACTCCCCCTGGCGCACAGTGATGGTGAGCGACGACGCCCGAGACATGCTCTCCTCCAACCTGATCCTCAATCTCAACGAGCCTTGCAAGATAGAGGACACCTCTTGGATTCACCCTGTGAAATACTGTGGTGTGTGGTGGGAGATGATTGTGGGCAAAAGCTCGTGGGCATATACCTGGGACTATCCCTCGGTGCATCTTGGTGTGACCGACTATGCGAAGTGCACCCCCAATGGCACCCATGCCGCCAACAATGAGAAAGTGCGCAAATACATCGACTTCGCCGCCCAGAACGGTCTCGACGAGGTGTTGGTGGAGGGCTGGAACATCGGTTGGGAGGACTGGGCCAACATGTGGAAACGAGATGTCTTTGATTTCGTGACACCCTATCCCGACTTCGACCTGAAGAAACTCAATGAGTATGCCCACTCCAAGGGCGTGAAACTGCTGATGCACCATGAGACCAGTTCGTCGACCCAGAATTATGAGCGCCATCTGGAGAATGCCTATAACCTGATGAACCAATATGGCTATGACGCGGTGAAGAGCGGTTATGTGGGTGACATTATCCCACGTGGCGACCATCACTTCTCACAGTCGATGAACAACCACTATCTTTACTGTATCAAGGAAGCCGCCAAGCACCATATCATGGTCAACGCCCATGAGGCAGTGCGCCCCACTGGTCTCTGCCGTACTTATCCTAATTTGGTGGGCAACGAGAGTGCGCGTGGCACAGAGTATGAGGCTTTCGGTGGCAGCCGGCCCGACCACACGGTCATCCTGCCGTTTACCCGTCTGCAGGGCGGTCCTATGGACTATACGCCTGGTATCTTAGAGACACAACTAAGCACCTGGAGTGACAACAAAAACATCGTCCACACCACGCTCGTCGGCCAGCTGGCCCTCTATGTGACGATGTACAGTCCGCTTCAGATGGCAGCCGACCTGCCTGAGAACTATGCCAAGTATGACGATGCCTTCCAGTTTATCCGTGACGTGGCTGTAGACTGGGATGACTCCAAATACTTGGAGGCAGAGCCTGCCAACTACATCACTGTGGCACGTAAGGCCAAGGGCACCGACAACTGGTTTGTGGGTGGTAAATGTGATGAGAATGGACATCAGACAGTGCTCAAACTTGATTTCTTGGACAAAGGGCGTAAGTACGACTGCACGATCTACGCAGATGCCAAGGATGCCCATTATGAGAAGAATCCTAAGGCGTATGTCATTACTCACAAGATCGTGAAAAAAGGTGATACGCTGAAATTGAAGGAAGCTCCCGGTGGCGGTTTCGCCATCTCGCTGATAGCAAAATAAAGACCTCCATGCCTATAGTGACGCAAGTGACTATAGGCATGTTTTAACAAGACCGAATATGAAAAAGATACTGACTATTTTTACAGCCATGGCGTTGATGCAACCTTTGTCTGCCCAAGACTTTGATTTCAATGAGTGTGTGGTGTCACAGGAAACCACTACTTTCCGCCTGTTGGCACCTGAAACCGCCAAGGGCGTGAAGGTAAGGATTTATCAGGATGGGGTAGGAGGGAAACCTATCAGGACCCTGAAAATGAAATACGCCAATGGAATATGGACCGCCACGATGAAGCATCGGAAGGGTCCCTTGTATGGTAAATTCTTTACCTTCGACGTGACTGGCGACCGCAAACAGTGGAATGAGACCCCTGGAGTGTTTGCCAAGGCAGTAGGGGTGAACGGCCGTCGCGCCGCCATCATCGATATGAAGAGCACAGACCCTGACGGATGGTCGAGGGATGAGCGGCCTGTCTTGAAATCGCCTGCCGACCAGGTGATTTATGAAATGCACCACCGCGATTTCTCTATCGCACGTAATATCAACCTCAATCCTGGCAAGGTCTTCGTCAAACGGGTCAGCACGGAATATCCCGGCAAATTTCTCGCTCTCACTGAACCTTGGGCGATCAGCCACCTCAAAGAACTGGGCGTGAATGCCGTGCATATCCTCCCGTCGTTTGACTATGCCTCTGTCGATGAGTCTCGTCTTGACACCCCCCAATACAACTGGGGATACGACCCACTCAACTATAATGTGCCTGAGGGTGGTTACTCTACCGACCCCTTCACACCTGCCACACGCATACGCGAGTTTAAGCAGATGGTGCAAGCTTTGCACCGGGCTGGCATCCGTGTCATCCTCGATGTGGTGTACAACCACACCTACAGCATCGATGGCAGCAATTTCCAGAAGACATGGCCTGACTACTATTTCCGCAAGACCGCCGACGGACAGTACTCCAATGGCTCAGGTTGCGGCAATGAGACTGCCTCAGACCGGCCGATGATGCGCAAATACATCATTGAGTCGGTGAAATACTGGATCAATGAGTATCATATTGACGGCTTCCGCTTCGACCTGATGGGCGTGCATGACATCGAGACGATGAATGCCGTGCGTGCTGCCGTGGATGAGATAGACCCTACGATCTTCATCTATGGCGAGGGATGGTCGGCTGGTTCGTGTGCTTACCCACAGGAACAACTGGCCATGAAGGCTCATATCTCGCAGATGCCTCGTATCGCAGCGTTCTCCGACGAGTTGAGAGATGCCTTGCGCGGACCGTTCAGTGATGACACCAAAGGCGCCTTTCTTGCTGGCATCCCCGGAGAGGAGGAAAGTGTGAAGTTTGGCATTGCCGGAGGAGTGCGCCATCCACAGGTGGACATCAAGAAAGTGAACTATGCCGATGAGTTCTGGGCCACAGAGCCTACACAGATGATATCCTATGTGAGTTGTCATGATGACATGTGTCTCGTGGACCGTTTCCATGCATCCATCCCTGGCATCACTCCTGAAGAACTGCAACGACTCGACCTCTTGGCCCAGACAGCCGTGTTTACCTCTCAGGGAGTGCCTTTCATGCTCTCAGGCGAGGAGATGCTGCGCGACAAGAAAGGTGTGCACAACAGTTTCGAGTCGCCCGACTCTATCAATCAACTCAACTGGAACAACACCATTTTCTATGCCGACGCTTTCAATTATTACAAGAAACTCATCCAGTTGCGTAAAAACCATCCTGCTTTCCGGTTGGGTGACGCCAAGAAAGTACGTGAGTCGCTCGAATTCCTGCCCACACAGCCCTGTGTGGTGGGCTATCGTCTGAAGAACCACGCTGGAGGTGACACATGGGGAGACATCATCGTCATCCTCAATGGCAACCGTGAGGCAAAGACGGTGCAGATACCCGACGGGGCCTATCAAGTGGTCTGCTGTGATGGTGTCATCGATGAGCATGGGCTTGGTGTGATGGAGGGTGGCTGTGTGGAAGTAGACCCACAGTCGGCCCTGATATTGGTGAAATAGTGAGGTGATGAGTTTTTGTTTTTTTAAGCTAAAGGATTTAGATGAAAGAAAGATTATAATTTTTTATTGATATGAAGAAGAAAGAGTTAACACTAAGTATCCTTTTATTTTTGGCAATGACTATGAGGGCTGCTACTGTGACTGTCGACCGTATCGAACCCGCCAACTGGTTTGCGGGGATGAAGAACCCTACCTTGCAACTGATGATCTATGGCAAGGACATCAGTGCCGCTGATGTGACCACCGACTATCCCGGTGTGACCATCGACAACATCGTGAGGCCTGGCAGCAGCAACTACCTCTTAGTGTATCTTCGACTGAAAGATGTGCAGCCAGGAGAAATGACCCTCACTTTCAAAAACGGCAAGCGAACGAAGAAAGTGAAATATCCTATCTGTGAACGTGCGATGCGTGGTGAGGACCACACAGGATTCTCCAATGCCGACGTACTGTATATGCTGATGCCCGACCGCTTCGCCAGTGGTAGTGACACCAACGACCAGATAGCGGGGATGATGACCTACCACAACGACCGCAGCCAGCCCAGTCTGCGTCACGGCGGCGACCTGGAGGGCATCCGCCAGCATCTCGACTATTTCAATCAGTTGGGTGTCACCGCCCTGTGGTTGACCCCTGTGCTGGAGAACAACTCGCCCGACCACAATGGTTTCAGCACCTATCATGGCTATGCCACCACCGACTACTACAAGGTAGACCCCCGCTTTGGCACCAACGAGGAATATCAGAGGCTGGTGGCTGAAGCCCATCAGCATGGTCTGAAAGTGGTGATGGACATGATTTTCAACCATTGCGGCTTTGACCACCCCTGGGTGAAAGACATGCCCTCCAAAGACTGGTTCAATCTGCCGGGATGGCTGGAGCAGTCGAATGGCACCTCCGACCCAACAGACACCGATTTCCTTCAGACTAGTTATAAGTTGACGCCGGTGGTAGACCCCTACGCCTCACAGGTAGACTTGAGAGAGACCGTGGAAGGATGGTTCGTACCCACGATGCCCGACCTGAACCAGAAAAATCCCCATGTGATGACCTATCTTATCCAGAACAGCATCTGGTGGATAGAGACGGTGGGCATCGATGGCATCCGTATGGACACCTATCCCTATGCCGACGCTGAGGGGATGGCCCGATGGATGAAAATCCTCGATGAGGAATATCCCAACTTCAACACGGTGGGTGAGACCTGGGTGACCGAGCCAGCCTACACTGCCACCTGGCAGAAAGATTCCAAGCTGGCCCGCAACAATAGTTATCTGAAGACGGTGATGGACTTCAGCTTCTTTGACAAGATCAATCAGGCGAAGAACGAGGAGACAGACGCGTGGTGGAATGGGCTCAACCGCATCTACAATAGTCTGGTGTACGACTATCTCTATCCCAATCCTTCCAGTGTGATGGCCTTTATTGAAAACCATGACACCGACCGTTTCTTGGGCAATGGCAAGGACACCTTGGCACTGAAACAAGCGCTTGCTCTGCTGCTGACCGTCAACCGTACACCGCAGTTGTATTATGGCACGGAGGTGTTGATGAACGGCACAAAAGAAGTGACCGATGGCAATGTGCGCAAAGACTTCCCTGGTGGCTTCCCTGGTGACAAGAAGAATGCCTTCACCCGAGAAGGGCGCACACAGGCTGAGAACGCCATGTTTGACTGGTGCAGCCGCCTTTTGCACTGGCGTCAGGGCAACGAGGTGGTCACTAAAGGTAAACAGACACAGTTTATCCCCTGGAAGGGTGTCTATGTGATAGCCCGTCAGTATGGTGGCAAAAAAGTGATGACAATACTCAACGGCACTAGCCAGCCTGCGAAACTGGAAGTCAGCCGTTATGCTGAGATCATCGGTGAGAGCCAAGTGGCCAGGGATGTAATCACTGGAAAGAACGTGAGGATAGACAAAGACGTGAACTTGAGACCCCGACAGACCTTGGTGGTGGAGATACAATAGAAGGAAGGCACCACGAATGGATCAACTTCAAGCGGACACAAAAAAACCGGTGGAAATCATCCACCGGTTTTTTTGTGGCGGTTCTTTTCAGAACCCTATGCTGCCTTTCCACTTGAGATACCAATTGTCTTTGTTGGTGAGGTCTTTCTTGATCTCACCACGCATGAGGTCTGCGTTCTCTGCGCCACGGCGGGCGTAGATGCGGTTGGCGAGATACTGGCCGGGATTGCTGCTGCGAAGTGCACAGCGCATGATGTCGTAGTAGCGGGTGCCTTCGAATGCAAACTCCAGCACACCCTCTTGGAGGATCAGCTCGCGCACATACTCTTGCAGTTCGGCTATCTTATCTTGACTCAATACCTGTGGAGCAGGTGTAGAAACTATAATCGTATCGTTATCTACGATGATGGTGTCTGTCTTACTCCAATCATAACAATCTTCTGTCAACTGATAGAAGGGTGATATGTAATAATCATTATACGTAGTAAGGCCAGAACCTCTTGTGTGGATGCCGGTGGTGTTGTAACCACGACGGCCCTGCTGATTTACAAATTCATCAAGCCCCATTTGTATGTATCGTGATTCAGGGAAGTCAAACTGTGCCATGAAGAGCGAGTCGCTCTGACTGTACCAAGGTGAGTTCCTGAGTGACACCTCGTTGTTCAGACCCTCTGCAAGGATGCTGAACGCCCAGTGTGGGAATCCTGCCTCGTTGAGTGCCTCAGCCATACGTAAGTAGACAAGCTGCTTGCGATAGATATGCACATTGCGGGTCTCATACTTGTAGATATGTTGTGTCTCGATACGCTCGCCAGTGGACAAGTCGGTGGTGTAGCCCTCACTGACCGTAGCCCAGAGACGCAGGTCGCCCGACATATAGTTGGACAGACCCTTGGGAGCATAAGAAGTGATGCCGTTGTCACTCACGTTGCAGTATTCTTGTGCAGCGGAGATTTCCTTCAGCCTGTTAGAAGGTACGATGCTCACTTTGTAGTTGTTTTCCTGACGGGAATTGAAGAGGTTGCGCAGTTCGCTGTAGTTGCCCTCCGCCTTGATAGAGTCGCAGGGAATCATGGTGATCAACTCACAGTCTTCTGCATAAGACTCTGACATGAAAGTACTGCCCGACCAAGAGTCTCTCGGACTTGACCAAGTGGTGGATTTGGTGGGCCATTGAGCCATGTTGGTGCCTGTGGCGTATGTGGAGTTGTCACCATTGCGCTCAGAGATGTACTTGTAATAGCGTAGTGCGGCTTGCTTGTAATACTCTTTGTTGCCCGATGCACTGCCCGCCCAGAGGTAGAGGTCGCCCAGCACGATGTTGAGTGGGAAATAGAAGAAGCGTGAGTCGGTGTTGCGGATATTGCCATATTTCGGATACTCTCGTCCGTATTTCTCAGTGAGTGGCAGCAGGTCGGTGATGAAGTAGTCGCAGATGGCCTGCAAGTCATAGCGTGGGTAGTTGGCCTCAGACTCCTCCTTGGTGAGGATAGGATCGGTGACGAAGGGCACCGACCCATAGTTGAGCACCAGTTGGAGATAAGTCCATGCGCGTATGGCCTTGGCGGCGGCATATTCTCTCATGAAGATATACTCGTTGCGGTTGTTCTTCATGGCAGTGTCGACATGGGCAATAAAGTAGTTGCAGTTGTTGATGACAGCGTAGTAGTCACGTGGTGCATTGTACATATTGTCGTCATCGGCATTGAATTGTGCCAGCTGGCGCAGGTCGTTGCTCGCAATGTTGGTCACGTCAACCAGGTCGCCACGTACCTCTCCAAGCAGTATGGTACGGTCGGCCAAAGCCTGCAGTTTGCTCAGGATACCTGTCATGCTGTAGATGGTGTCGGTGGCGTTGTCGAGATGGTCTTTGTCCGAGTAGATGACATGTTCAGACTCTTGGTCAAAGAAGTCCTTGCATCCACTCAGACCGAATACCATACAGAAAGTGCAGAAATATACTATGATTCTTTTCATGATCTTTATGCTTTAGTCTTATTACGTGATACACATTAGAGATTGATCTTGACACCTGCCACGATGGAGCGGCTTTGGGCCAGTTGTCCGAGGTCGATGCCTTGTCCGATGACAGCAGAGGTCATGGAGAACTCGGGGTCGGAGCCTAAGTACTTGGTCAGCGTGAAAACATTGTTGGCCTGAATCCAGAACTGGAATCCCTGGATGTATTGTGATTTGACAGGGAGTTCGTAGCTCAGTGTGGCTGTTTTCAGTCTCAGGTAACTGCCGTCTTCTATCCAGCGGTCACTGAAACGTGAGTTGCCCATGGGGTCCTGGAAAGTGATCTTGGGGATGTCGGTCTGCTGACCTTCCATCTGCCAGCGACGGTTGAGGGCAGTGGTCTGGTTCATGAAACGTGAGCCGCTCTCGAGCTGCATACGCATGTAGTTATAGACATCATTGCCTAAGGAGTAGTTGAAGCGCAGGTCGAGTTTCAGGCGTTTCCAGTTGAGTGTCGTGAAGATATTACCATAGATGTCGGGATTGGGGTCGCCAATGATGGTCTGGTCTTTCTCGTTGATCTCGTTATCTTTGACGATATCTGAGAAGTGAATGTCGCCAGCCTTAAAAAGGTTGTGATCAATACCGTTGTTGGCTATGATGTAGAGATTGGCGGCACCGGCTTCCTCGCTGGTGGAGAAGACTCCCTCTGTCTTGTATCCGTAGAAGAGGTTGGCAGGTTGTCCCACCTGTGTGCGTATGGTGGCTCCATAAACGGAGTTGTCCACATACTGTGCACCATCGGCCAATTCGGTGACCTTGTTTTTGTAGTGTCCCACGCTTGCTCCCACCTGCCACTGGAGGTTCTTGCGTGCGATGACCTTCACGTTGGCATAGACATCAAATCCTTGGTTCTCCATCTTGCCGGCGTTGGTCCAGTTTTGGTCAAGGCCTGAGAGGTATCCGATAGACTGACGTGTGAGCAGGTCGGAAGTGCGGCTATGGAAGTAGTTGACAGACACTTGCAGACGGTTGTTGATGAGGCTCGACTCCAGTCCGATGTTACAGCGGCGTGTGGTCTCCCATTGTATCTTGGTATTGCCGATACCCTCGAGGGTAAGGCCTGAGATGGCGTGCAGGAACTGTCGTGCACTGAAGTAAGAGCGTGCCACATAGTAGTCAATGTCGTCATTGCCACTGACATCATAGCCTGTAGTGAGTCGCAGGTAGTTGAGACCTTTGATGTTGGAGAGCCATGACTCATTGGTGAGTACCCATGAGAGTTGCACACCAGGGAAGATGCCCCAGGCGGCGTCAGCGAAGTTGAGGTCGCCCCCATCTTGTCCAAATCTTGACGAACCCTCCATGGTGAGGTTGCCCTGTACGAAGTAGCGGTTTTTGTAGTTGTACTCAGCCTGTGCGTACCAAGCCAATGAGTTCCAGTTGTCGTTAGCACCCACGTCTTGTGAGTTTTGAAGGCCAGAGCTCATATACGGGGTCTTGTCATTGCCGGTGTTGTAGCCCAGCTGCGAGTTCATGCTGTAACTCTCCCAGTTGATGCGTGCGCCAGCGAAGAGGTGTATGTAATGAGCTTTGTAGCGGTTGTGCCAGTCGAGCCGTGTGTCACTCATCACGGAGTTTTGCTTGGAAGCCAATGAACGGACCTCGTTTTCGCGCTTACCTCCGATATTGCTGACATAGTAAGTAGGCGTACCATTGATGGGGATGTAGAACATCTCGTTGGTGTTGACCAGATTGTAACTGAAATGCTCGGAGAGTGACAGGTGTGTGTTGAAGCTGTATTTCGGTGTGATGGTGAGATTGAGCATGGAGTTCTCAAAGTGGTTTTTGTTCTCTGCATCGCCGTACTCGTTGATGGCTGCGGGGTTACCCAGTTTCCAGTTGTAGTCAGTATAGCGTGCGAGTGCCTCAGAGAGATATGACTCCTCTACAATGTCATAGTGCGTCTTGCTCAGCACACCACGTCCGTAACTGTAAGGGCTGAGGAATGGCGATTTGACATAGGCGAGAAATCCCGGACTGGTGGGAGTACCGTCGTCATAGCCTTCAGGTGCACCGTCATTTCGGATGTTTCGGGTGGTGTTGACGAAAGAGGCGTCGAAGCGCACGCCGAGTCTCTTGAGGAGGTTGATGTCGGTGTTGAAACGCACGTTGATACGCCCCATGTTGTTGTACTTCAGTGTGGCCTGATGGTTGGTGTATCCAACGGACAGGTTGTAGTTGGCGATGTTGTCACCACCCTCCACATTGATACCGTAGTTCTGTGTCAGTGCCGTATGGTAGACCAATTCTTTCCAGTCTGTCTTCTGGTGGTACTGTGTGTAGTAATAGTAGTTAGGGTCCTCGTTGAGGAACTTAAACTCGCGGATGGTGGTGTTGGTGCTCTTGAGCAATTCGGAGGCATAGCTGCGGTATTGCTCAGAATTCATCACGTTGATGTACTTAGGCTCCAGTACCACACCAGCTGAAATATTGGCTGTGATACGTGTGGCCATTGACTTGTTGCGTTTGGTCTGGATGAGTATCACGCCGTTGGCACCTTTGGCTCCATAAAGGGCTGTCCCGTTTTTCACCACTGTCACTTTCTCGATGTCAGCGGGGTTGATGTTGGAGAGGATGTCGTTGAAGAATCCGTCATGGAGCATCGTGCGCCCGTACTGTTGGTCGATGATGACGTCATCGACGATGATGAGTGGCTGGGCGTTGGCGTTGAGAGAGTTGAGACCTTGCATGAACATCACGCTGCCCACACCAGGCATACCGCTTCGGCTGATGGTATAGACCTCACCACCCAGCTGTTTCTGGATCTCGTCTTTGATGTTGATGGCGTTGGTGTATTTGAAGTCAGTGGCCGACATGTCACCGCGCAGGTTGATGTCTTTCTCATATTCCGCCATGAAGGTGGAGGGGTAGAGCATAGCCACGTTTTGGTCCGTGCTGCTGATGACGCCCATTCTGACCGGGTTGTGGTCGGGTGATGTGATGTAGAGTGCTGTGGTGAACTCTGGCACTTTGATTTCATAGGTGCCATCGTCTTCTGTCAGCACACTGTATCCATCGATACCGTCGGCTTTGACGATACATCCTCCGAGGCCTGTCTTGGTGGTGGCGTCGACGACCCTGCCACGCAGTGCCTTGGTGGTGTATGCCTTTTTCTTTTGTTTCAGTGTGACGACCGTGTTGACTTGCGCCTCAGCTTCTTCGTCGTCCTGCGCAGACATGCTGAGCGGGAATGCGAATAGTGCGATGACAACGAACAATTGACAATTGACAATTGACAAAAGATGATGCCATCCGTGAATGGAGTTGATATTTTTGAGTTTCATTTTCATATCTTTTTTAATTGTAAGTGATGCCATTGTTCATTATTGCACATGTGGTTTGAGGATGATGCAGTCGATACGCATGGTACGAGAGTGTGTGTTGTTACGCTGTTGTGTGGAGGTGACACGGGTCTCGACGGTGAGGGTCACCTGAGGCTGGTCCTCGTTGAGTCCGTAAGAGCACACAGGGAACTTAAAGTCTTCAGCCAGGAGGATGTAGTCGACGATGTCGGGATTGTTCTCCACAGAAGACACGATGCGGTTTTCTTGTTTCTTGGCGTCCTGGTCGTTGTAGCTGAGGGTGCAGCGCAGCACGTTGGGCAGACGCTGTATGGCAGTAGCGGTGCTGTCGGCAGCCAGTGCGGGGGCCGTCACCAAATAGATGTCATATCCGATATTGGAAAGCACGTCGGTGATGTTGAAGGTCACAGAGTGATTGACGGTGGTCTTGGCTTGCTCAAACTCTACGAATCCGTTGTTGGAGACTTTGTTGTAGAACGAATTGTTGGCCTCCACATAGTGGATACGTGGGCTGATGGTTTCCTCTTTCGTGCCTTTGGTGGGGTTGTCCACCATACTGACTTCTTTGATGGCTCCTCGTGCCTCTGCCTCAATGATGCGAGTTTGGAAGAAGGTCTCTGTCTTGTCGAAATGCCATTCGTCGGCTTTCATGATGACACCATTGCTACAGTTGACATTGGTGGTGCCTGAGAAAATGCCTCCAGCCTGATAGGGATTGTAATACTGGAAGTAGTGCAGGCTGTCGGCTCCCCATGAGTTTTTGCGGCGGTTGTAGTCGAGCACACAGTTGGTAGAGCGTGCAGAGTCACGAACGGCGGCGTCGCTGTTGAAAGTGCGGCTGAATGCTGTACCCTTGACGATGGCCATACGGCTGTTGGTGTAGATGATGGAGTCGCGCTTATTGACAGTGTTGTCGTAATTGAAGTAGCTGGTGTACTCGTCGATGAGGTCACGCCATGCGCGGTTGGTGGGCATCACCATCCAGTAGGTGCTGTCCTCGGAGTTGAGGCGTGCCTGCATGAAATCGTAGTTGAAAAGCTCGTTCTGCTGATGGAAGACGGAGTCGAGGTAGACGGTTTTTCCGTCGACGATGCCACCAGGCACACTCTCTTCGGCGTCGAACACTGAGCGGTAGAACATTTCGTTGTAGAAAAAGCTGCGTATGCTGTCGAGGTCATTGTCCTTGCGCATATACTCAAAGACGTTGGGATAGAATGCCACTTGCTGTCCTAGTGTGAAAAGCACTCCGTTGCCATAGTGCTGATTGGTGGTAAGCAGTCGGCTGCCTCCTATTGTTTCGGGGGTGAGCAGTGCGTACTTTCCGTTCATCATGACAATGGAGTCGGACCCCGTCTTGGAAATGGAGTGGTTGTAGAGTGCGATGTGATTCTGCAGAAACTCCTTGATGGTGGTGTTTTCATTGTCATTTACCTTTCCTTTCTCAGCATTGTATTGTTGGATGAGTGCCTGGGCCTCTGCTGAGGAGAAGCAGTCGTTGGTGGGTGCAAACACGGTAAACACCTGGCTGCTGCCTAAGGCTTTGTCATATCCGCAGGCTTGGACCACGCTGGCAAAGTTGCTCAGGCTGCCGTCTTTCTGGATGGCCTCCCAAAGCGATGCGTTTTTCACGTCAATGGCCTGGCCCTCGTAGTGGTCGTTCCACTCATCGCTACATGCTGTCAGTGCGAGGGCCGCCACTGCGAGCCCCAGCACTGTGTGATATATATGATGTCTTTTCATAAATCCGTTCAACATTGGTTTTTAATGATGAATACTTGTCGATAATTAGAGGTCGTCCTCCATCTCTCCGTCACCGTCTACACCGTAGACACTCTTAGGTACGAGTTCGAGATAGTCGAGCATGAACTCATTGTTGTTGCCTTGCTTACCGTCGGAAGCCACACGGAATCGTATGTAGTGGTCTTTGGTGGCGTCCATGTAGGCCTGGCAGAGGATACGTCGGTAGGTGCGCTCGTTACCCACAAAATAGTTTTTGTTGGAAGCGTCGAAGTGGAAGAGAGAGCGTGGTGCGCGATAGGCGCCCAGGTTTTTGAGCAGTTTCTGCTCCTCTGCTTTCTCCTCGTCCGTCATAGCGTTGTATTTGCCTTTGGTCTCGTCGGTTTCAAAACGGTCGCCGATATAGAGCTCAGAATTGAGGTATTTGGTCATATCGAGTGGGATGCCTTGTGGCACGCCATCGAAGTAGACTTGCATGACACCGCGGGTCTCAATGGCGCAGAATCCGAGTCGTACTTGCCAGTCGCCGCTGTATGGGATGGGTGGGAGCCGGAAGGTGAAGTCATAGTCACCGAAGAGGTTCCACTCATCACCCTGCCATGACCAGAAGTTCATGTGCGGGCGTCGGAGCACCACGTAGCAATTGGAGAACGTGACCCCGTCGAGGTATCCGAGCGGGAAGTAATAGTTACGTCCGTTCTTTGGTGTGGCGGAGTCGTCAGGTGTGCCAGCGTCGTCGTCTTTGGTGGGGTCGCCCTCAAATCGGAGTCCGTTGGTGATAACTTCTGGGAAGACGGTGGAGAAGTCCATGCGTATACGCATATTCTGCACTTTATTCTGCACATCGTAGCTGAATGCCACAATGTCGTCGACATAGAAGTAATGGCCATTGATACCGTCGTGCACCATGTCGCTCTCAATGGTGGCGTCGATGTGCTGTCCCTCAATCTTGTAAGTGTCATCGTAGCGGCGGTTGATATACCTCTCGCCTTTGATGCCGTTGCCGATGTAGTCGCTCACGGTGAGCTTCTCTATCTTGAGCATGGTGTGTGGCAAGAGTGTCTTGTGCCAGTCGATGGGGTTGATGAGTGTCTCGTCAAATCCGAAAGCACCTTGCACTACACCGATGTTGACATCCATAGGTGTGAGGTCGGCTGTACCTGCCACATATTGTGACATGATATGGTACTGCATGAATCGATGCAGGGGGTTGATGCTGTCGGTGAGATTCTCAAATCGATGCCCGTCTTTGTTGACGTCATTAGGATAGACAGGGTCGTAAATCTCGCATGCCTTGTCATAGAGAGCTCTGATGTCTCCTTTCTTGATGCCATATTTGCTCTCCAACACTTCATCAGGCACAACGAAAGCGGTGTATCCATATTTTTTAGTGTCAGGCACCCATCCCACTTCGCTCCAAGTGTGCGACTTGTAGTAGTATTTGGGGTATGCGGTGTGGTCATAGTTCTCATCCTCCACCAGCATCATCTCTTCGATGACCCCTGTGGCCTGGAGTGCGTTGTAGAACGTGCTGATGGTGGGGTTGTCACGCAACAGGTCAGAGATATAGTTGTTTGATTTCTCTATCACCCTGTCAATGGGTTGCATGATACCGTTTTCCACAGAGTCATCCTGCAGTTCAAAGTAGATGTGTGCCAGTCCTTCGAGGAAGATGACAGCGTTGTTGTTCTCGTCAAATCCTGATGAAGTGGCGATGTATCGTCCAAGCATGTTGGAGGTGGCGAGACGGTCCTGGCTCATCTCCATGGTGGTATACATGTTGTTGACCAGGTGGGTGCGTGCGATGGTATCGCAGTCGGCGTCTGTCAGGTCGTTCAGACTTGACTTGCCGATATTCTTCAGATAGGTGTTGATGGCGTCGTTGGAAGGCACAAAGCAGGTGTAGTGGCCGTAAGTGGCGAGCAGGTCCATCAGTCCCGCGCGCTCTACTATCTGTGTGAACTCGCTGTACTCAGGTCTGTTTTTCAGATAGTCGCTGGCCATCTCACCGGTGAAAGTGTAGAAATTTGACTTGTCCGGCTCGTCGGAACAGGAGGTCAGCGAGGGTGTCAGGATGCCCATCAAGGCTATCAGACTGAGGAGATATTTGATCTTTTTCATGTTGTTCATCCTTTATCAGTTGTTATTTCGTCTTTTCGTAACTGTCATCCTCGCCACTGCCGAATGCCGGGTTCTGCACAAGCAAGTTGTTGACTTTCATTTCATCGATGTTGTAGGGCCAGTAGATGGCATCCATCTTGGAGAGCTTGTTGGCAATGAGCGATCCGCCGGTGGTCACTTTTTTAAGTGCGGCCTGTGACAACTCTGAGGTGTTGCCGTTGCGACGTGATTGACGCACGAGGTCATACCATCGTTTGCCTTCAAACATGAGTTCCCGCTGTCTTTCACGCATCACGAGTCCCTCCATCTGCACCTTGGTGACATAGTCGCTGGCGAGGAGTGTGTCGGCGAGGTTGGTCTGGCAGAGAGCTCTCTTGTTGACAGCATTGACGATAGAGAATGTCTGTTCAAGGATGGGTGTGTTGTAGTTGATGGTCTCCTGGTCACTGCCTTCCCGCAGAGATTGTGCGAGGGCTTCTGCCTTCATGAGCATAATGTCTGTCAGGCGGTAAATAATCCAGTTGGAACCGATGGAACCGTCCACCCATTTGGAGGTGTACTGTGTCTTGACATCATTGGTCTGTGAGGCGTCGATGTTGACTCCTCTGTAGACGAATTTGCTGATGCACTTTCTATCGGCTTGGAAGTTCTCATAGAGGCGTGCGTCGAGTTTTTTGTTTTTGTCTTCAAATACAGTGCGCCCGCTCGACTTGGCAACATCGTCTACCAAATAGTCGGACGGTGCGAGATATCCTCTGTCTACAATGCTGTTGCCGTAGAATGTGCCGACAGCAGAGTTGGAGGGCATACTGCTGCCTCTTGGGTCATCGTTGAAGATGAGTTGGAAGATGATTTCCTGATTGCCCTGATTGATGTAGCTGTCATAGGCAAAAAGCACGTCGAAGAGATTGCCGTAGTTGTTGGTGGTCACCTGCTCGCTGATCAGCGGAAAACCATTGGTGCGTGAGAAGTTATCGTTGCTGGAACTGCCGCCACTGCTACTGCCACCAGAGGAGTGTCCTCCTCCCTTGGTGTTGTCGCGTATTTCCTCGGCCATTTTCTTTTTCGAATCGATGATGAGGTCAGCGTATTCGATACAGCGCGCATAGTCCTGTTTCCAGAGATACATCTCACAGAGCATAGCGTAAATAGCATCCTGAGTGATACGCCCGGTCTGATAGAGGGGCTCTGTGGTGGGATATCGTTTCACGGCCTGTCCTTTCACGCTCTCCAAGTCGTTGATCAGCGAGTCGAGCACAGCCTCGAAGCGTGTGGCTGGCAGCACCATCTCCTGGTCGTCGTCAGTGTATGCCTCGGTAGAGTAGGGTACATCACGGAAAGTGCGTATGAGATAGAAATAGCAGAGTGAGCGCAGTCCCACCATTTCGGCGATGGTGGCCTGTAGCTCTCCTTCGGTATATCCCGGGTCGTCCGCAGCCACTTGTGGCGCGTATTTGATGACCGTGTTGCATCGGTTGATGACGTTGTAGAAGTCCACCCATGTGGTGTATCCATTGCTGGCGGTGATGTTCTCGTTGAGCAGGTTGAGCAGGTTGGCGTCGCGGTCGCTGTTGAGACCTGGTGCCATGTTGTCGCTTCGTGCCTCGCCCCAGATGATCATGCGTTTGACACAGGCATCCGACTGTAAAGCGGAGTAGCAGCCAGCCACGATGGCGTCGACGTCGGCTTTCTCTGTCCAGAATTTCTCAAGGATAATCTCGTTGCGGGGCTCGATCTCCAGGAAATCAGAACAGCCAGAAAACATCATTGCTGCGGCTGGCACTAACATGGCTGTCAGGGCCAGTCCTTTCAATTGATGAAATAATGTATGTTGTCTCATTGTTATAATTCTTTTGTCCATTACAGTTTGTCTCCTAAAAATCTACGGTGATACCCAGTGTGTAAGAGCGTGAGCGTGGTGTCTGTGCCCAGTCGATGGCTGGGTCGTAGCCAGCACTTGAGATATCCGGGTCGACACCAGAGTACTTGGTGAGAACAAATGGGTTGTTGGCACTGGCATAGAATGATACTTTGTTGAGACCTACGTATTTCAGGAATTTACTCCTGAGGGTGTAGGAGAGCTGTGCGTATCCCATGCGCAGATAGCTACCGTCTTCTACGAAGCGGTCGCTCACCAGCGTATTGTAACTGGAGGTGGAACCGTACATGGCACGTGGAATCGTGGTCACGTCTCCCTCTTTGCGCCAGCGGTAGTTGACAGCCTGACTCTGATTGTCGTTTCCAATCATGGCTTCAGCATTGAGGCGTGCCATGTTGAGAATCTTGTTGCCGTAGCGGTAAGTGAATTGTGTGGTGAATCGCCAGTCACCATAGGTGAGCGTGAATCCGAAACCACCGGTGAGTTTTGGCAGAGAACTGCCCAGGTAGACGATATCCAGGGCGTTGATCTGTCCGTCATTGTTGACGTCCTCGTAGATGGCGTCGCCACCATTGAAGCGGTAGTTCTTGCCCGTAGCGTCGTTGGTGTAGTTGAACATCATGCGCACGGGATTGCCTTGTGAGTCACGGATGATATTGCCATCGGGTCCGAGGGCCACAGGCGCAGTCTTTCCGCTGGCGATGAATGCCTCCTGCTCCTCACGGCTCATTTTGTTGAAAGTGTTGTAGTTATACTGGTATACTCCTTTGTAACGGAATCCGTAGATGGCTCCCAGTGGGTTGTGTACTTGTACACGGCGGAGTGTCTCAGCATTGTTGTAACCGAAAGTGGAGTTGAGGTTGTTAAGGATGTATTCGTCCATCTCCAAGATCTCGTTGCGGTTGTTACCGAAGTTGGCGTTCATGTCGAAGTAGAACTTGGTGCCGACCTTGAACAGACGGTTGGTCTGAATGTGGAACTCCCAACCTGTGTTGCGCATCTTGCCACTGTTGCGGTAAGGCACCGTGGTATAACCCGTATTGGACGGGATGCGGTAGTTGGACATAAGCATGTCGGTGGTGGTGGAGCGATAGCCCTCAATACTCATGGTGAGGCGGTCGTTCCAGAATCCGAGGTCAACACCGATATTGTAGCTCGATACAATCTCCCACTTCATGTCGGTGAGACGGATGTTGAGGGGAGCCATGGCGTTCATGTTGATATATCGGGATGCCGAGCCATACTTAGAGGTGTAGAGATAGTTTTGGCCAGGCTGGTTGCCCACGCGTCCCCAGCTGGGACGTACGGCAAACATGGAGAGCCATTTCTCAAGTGGTTTCAAGAACGGCTCGTCACTGATAATCCATTTCAGCGACACGGAGGGGAAGAGTCCCCAACGGTTGCCCGGGCCAAATTTGGTGGTACCGTCGGCGCGTAAAGTGAAGTCGGCGATATAGCGCTCTTTATAAGCGTAGTGGGTAGAGAAGGTGTAGTAGAGCGACCGCCACTGGCTGTAACCGGAAGAAAGACCAGTGATGAGACCTCCTGCCGCGGGGCTGGTGATACCACCCGACGGTGTGCCATTGCCCTCTGTTCCCTGGCTGTTGGATGAGCCGGATGTCAGTTCCATACGAAGCATGGACATGAGGGAGTGGTCTTTGTTGCGGAATGCCGGTATGAAGGTAAGTGTCTGCTTGGTGTTGAACGACACGCTCTTGGATGAGCCTGAGTAGGTGTTGTTGACACCTTGCGACCATGCGGTGGACTTGAGCTCCTGTGGATAGAACTTGTCGTCATACTGGTTGAAGATGCTCATATAGACCGAGCCACGCCAGTTGAGCTGGAGATGGTCTTCGTCAGTGCCGAGGAGCTGGTAGTTGATGACCAATTCTGGAGACATGTCGTATGTGCGGCGCTCATTCTTGGCGAGGTTGGCAGATGCCACAGGGTTGATGTAGTTTTTCTGGTTGTCGTTGAATACGCTGGATGCCGACTGCAGCATGGTGTAATAGCTGTTGGTGTCTTCGCCTGTGAGTGGGTCCTGCTCATAGATGCTCATGTTGGGCATTTTCTTCAGTGCGATGGAGAGCAGGTTGTCATAGTTCATGTTGTTTTTGGTATAGGTGAGCGCGAAGTTGGTGCTCACACGGATGCGCTCGCTCACTTTGTAGTCGAGGGCGACACGGGTGGAGAAACGGTTGAGCTTCTGCTGGATAATGGTACCCGTCTCATGGTCGAAACCACCACCGATACGGAAGGATGCTTTCTCACCACCACCACTGATGGTGACATAGTGGTTCTGGCGGAGACCCCACTGGGTGACAGCTTCACGCCAGTCGGTGTTGTTGTTATATTGCTCGTATTCAGAGAAGGTGGGGTCGTAGTTGATTTCGGGGATATTGGCCGAAGCCCCATCGTTCTGCTGTGGGTTGAAGTAAGCCTCTTTGAGGAGCATGGTGTAGTCGTCACCGTTGAGCATCTCATAACCCTTGGGCTGGTAGGTGCCGGTGAGTTTCAGTGAGTAGGTGAGTTTCGGCGGACCTGCCACACCACGCTTGGTGGTGAGCTCGATGACACCATTACCACCCTGTGAACCGTAGATGGCGGTGGCGGCAGCATCTTTCAGCACGTTGATGTTCTGGATGTCCTCCGGGTTGATGTTGAGCAGTTCGGCAAATTTCTCATTGTTGGCCGATGCCATGTCAAAGTTGTCAAGGTTGACCTCACGGATGTTTCCGTCGACCACGATGAGTGGGTTGGCGTTGGTCAGTGTGGACAGTGAGGAAGCACCACGCAGACGCATGGTGGAGCCAGAACCGAGGTCACCAGAGTTGCCGATGATATCGAGACCGGCGATACGTCCCTGAAGCACTTCGTCGACGGAGGTGATGCCGAGACCCTCAAACTCTTTCATGGAGATACTCTGTGTGGCATAGGAGAGCTCGCGCTCGGGGATGGGGAGCGAGTTACCTTTGGCACGCTTCTTTGACACCACGGTGACCTCCTGCAGTGCGGTGGCCAGTTGCATGGTGATGTTGTAGGTGGTCTTGTTGATGGGATGGAACTGCTCTTTCATTCCCACGTAGGAAAAACGCAGTCTGTTTTTCGGGTTCTGGATCTTCATGGTGAAGTTACCGTCAAGGTCGGTGACGGCACTTTCTATGATACGTCCATTAGCGTCCATCTCACATATGGTGGCTCCGATGAGCGGTTCTGTGTCATCGCTCACGGTACCATGTATAGATGTGATGGTCTGAGCATAGGCTGTCAGTACCACCATTTGCATGGCAAGTGTTAATATGATGGATTTCAGTTTTCTCATACCTTATTTCCTCCTTATCCTTTTAAGTTGGTTTTTCCATGGGGTCATCTGTTGGTACATCAGTGGACCGTCGATTTGGTGCACCACGGCGTCTGAAGCCATGAAGATGAGGGCTCCATTGGCGCCAACGGCTCCGTCAAGCCAGTATTCTCTGCAGATCTGGTTGTAGAGTCCGTCTCTCTTGACTACATGGCGCTTGTTGCCTACGACATCGGTCAGTGTGAGTTGCCCACCGCTGTTGTCAGAAGAGATGGGGAAGAATCGTCCTGTCTCGGGGTTACGCATCATACTCTCGTAGATGTTGAGGTCGGAACTGCCGTCCTCCGGTGCCATGTTGATGGCCACAGAGTGGTCTTGCACATGATATCGCAGGAAGTTGACGATGATGTTTTTGATGATTTTCTGTGCACTGTCGGCGAGTTCCTCTGAGCCCCACTCTCGCTCTGTCTGTGCCTCATAGTCTTCCCATGTGGGCAGGAGACCGTCGTTGATAAGTCGCTGGATTGACTCGTTGGTAGGTACGTATACAGTGTAGTTGTAGTTGTCGAAGAGACGGAGGTTTTTGCTTCCCTGGTCAGTGAGTCCTGCGTTGTATTTGTTGTTGAGTTTGGTCACCATGAGTTCGCTGCCGTCATGATTGAGGAGGTTGAGGAACTCTGAGAACTCTTCATTGCCTTGAAGTGTCATGTAGAGCGACTTCTGTGCTGCTGCCGGTATACCGGTGTTGAGCTGATAGGACTTACCATTGGTTTTGGTGTAAACCTCGTCATTCTCAACGGGCAGTTGCTTGTTGTGCTCAATGTCCCATGCACCTTGGAAGGCGAGGCGGCCGTCTGACATTTTGGTGACTCGGAGCAGGGTACCACCTTTCGACTTGTAGTACTCATGTCCATCCTGCACGTCACCCACGATGATGAGCTGGTCCATGAGGCGGCGCAGACGGTCGTTGATGACGTTGCGTGCCACGGTGGCCTGTGTGCGTGGGCCTAAAGTGATGACACCATTCTCGTCGATGGTACAGTTGTATCTTCTGGCTTGTACGCGCTCCGCTGCCGACTTGGTGCGGTCGTAGTAGAACTCCATGATAGAAGGAGCTTCGTTGCCAGCGTTGTCTTCCTTGCCGTAGAATGCCGGGTCTATGTAGTATAGCATGGCGTCGTTGACGGGCAGCAGCAGGCTATACTTGGAGTCCATGGAGAGGAGGTAAGGCAGGAAGTTGAGTTGGTCGATGGCCCAGTAAATGATGTTCATAGTGGAGGCATGTGCCAGGGCAGGATATGCCACTGATGCATATTCTGCGGGTGAGAACACTCTGTTGACCATATAAATCACACCGTTGCAACCCATGAAGCAGGAGTCGACATGTTCTGGCTTGATGCCGAGAGGCTCTTTGGCGTCGTTGAGTACCTGATTGAATTTTGAGGGTATCGCATTGGTGAATGTGGGCAACATATTCACATTGAGCAGCTTGACGAGTGTAGCATCGGGGATGCTGTCCCATGAGCCGTACTCAGTCTGCAGGTCTTTTCCCTCATTGTTCCACCAGTATTCGAGTGCTTCGTTAGTGGGCACGATCATGGCACCAGCATCGTAGTGCAGGTCGTAATTCATGGTGTTGGCATACATATACTGGTTCCATCCCGGGTCGAAGGCCAGCTGCGCGGTCACGGCGTTGCCGTTGGGGTCGATGGCATTAGCTTCCCCTCCTGCTGAGCGGCGGCTGTAGTAGCGCAGCGTGTAGACCGAGTCCTCGTTGTTGAAGAGACGGTTGTATTCTCTGGTGCCGTTGGCGTTGTAGTAGGGAGCCGAGAAACGGTCGATGAGGCTTGACCACTTGGACATCTGTGGGTGCTGACGCATGATGTCGGCCATATTGGGTGATGACTCAATGACTCCGTCGACCTTCTGGATGTATCCGTTTTTGCAGGTGATGTCTTTCTCTGTGATGCGTCGACCGTTGACCCATGCCTCTGAGGTAGAGGTGGCCTGGTGGTTGGTGAGTGTGGCCAGGTCTTCAGTGGTCATGTTGTAATAGCTCATGAATGCTGGCAGGAAGTGAATCATAGGTGCGGAGGTGGCATCCTTGAAGATAGGGATACTGCGTCCTGCATCTTTGAATTTTTGCCATGCTGCTGTGTTGGGCATCTCCGTGGGCTTCATGATATAGACCGAGTCGTAGATGGTCGAGGCGGTCTCACGTCGCATACACATACCCTCCATAGGCGGTGAGCCGGCCACGTTGGAAAGCAGCTCCACGAGGTAGGCATTGTTGATCATGGAGTTGTTGAGGAGCATCTTCTTCTGAGCTGTTGATAGCTGATTGTAGTTGCTCACTCCCCAGTTGTTGCTTTTGAACCAACTGTCAAAAGCGTCGTCATTGGCAGCGAAAAGGGTCTTCGAACCTGTGTGGCTGAGCACTTCCTTTTGCCCCAGGTCATCCACCAGTTTGAGTAGGGTGGAGTAGTGACCATCGTCTTGCAGTTGCTCATAGATGGAGTTTCCCAGCCATGAGGGCTGTCCGGTGAGCAGTGTGTCGTCTTCACACGACTGCATCGACCAGGCTCCGATGAGCAGTCCACAACAGGCCATCACGAGTTTTGCTCCTCGTGCTCTGAGCCTGTGTTGTAGCTTACGTTGTTCCATAGTTTTCAGTTGTTATTTGGTAATTTATGATTGTTTCTAGTTGTCAGGCCGGTTATTTCTTATTCATGGTGTGCAAAGTTTCATCTTTGTTGTTAGGTAAACTATTGCAGATATATATTGAGTTTTTGATATCTAAAATGATGTTTTGGTAGTCTGCTGTTCGGTTAATGTGTTTGGTCTTTTCTTCTAAGTTTGGTCTTTTTGTTTAACTTTCGTTGGCAATGGAGGCTTTGTTCCCTTATTAATATAAGGTATATGATTATATTTGCCTTTTCAGACGGATATGATGACCCGTGAGCCATTGTAGCTGTCTGCTGAAGAATCAGTGGCAGATCATCCTTATATAATATAGGTGAATAATAGTATAGTCCGATTTAATAGTTGAAAAGAGGTATAAACACAAAGAGGTTGGTGGACAGATTTTTCTGCCACCAATCTCTTTGTTGTCATATTAATGCCTTTTGGTTGATATCATCAATCCAAAACGATTTTTAGGATGCTTATTTGATGGAGACTTTTCTCACTCTCACTGTACCGTCGCTCAATGTCTCACGCACGATGGTCACGCCTCTCTGGATACTGTTGATGCGTGTGCCATTGATGGTGTAGAACTCAGCGCTGACTACACCGTTGGTGTTGACGCTTTCAACGTAGAGTGGGTTGTCGCTGGGCTGGAGTGAACTGTTCGGTCCATAGTAGAAGAGCTGCCAAGCTGTCCAGATGGTCCAGTCGTCGGTCAGTGTGATATTTTTCTTCAGACCGATAGTGAGATTTCCTTCCTCACCAACTTTCACGATGACCTCGTTGCCTTTGTAGAGATCCTGTGAGAAGGCGTCTCCAGCGGTTGTCATGGAGTTGGGCACAGCCAGGAACTCTGGTTCATTAGCATAAACCCATCCGTCGCTGAGTGCTTCCATCATGATGGCCTGAGAAGCCAGACGTGTCATAGGTGCGCTCACGGTGTCAGCATCGGCAGTAGCATAGAGGAATGCGTTGTTGTTGGCTGCAGCGTTCTCTTTCCATGATTCATAGTCAGCAGCATATCCACCAGCGCGGTAGAAGCCCTGTACAGCCACTTTGTAAGTACCTGCTGGCAGGCCTTGGAGCAGCTGGTAGTAGTCGAAGTTGGTGTTGAACTTCTCAGCGTCGTTGGCGGTGCCATTGACAGCAGCTCCACCAGTCCATCCATTGTCATTGCCGTCGACATAGTTAGGATTGACGATAACGGTGGTACACTCAACGGGAGCAGCATCGGAAGCAGTGTTCATGTTCTGTGGGATGCCAAGACGGTTGATCATCTTCTTGATCTCGTTGATCAGAGCAGGTACGTCAGTGTCGTTGAAAGTACGGTTGTCGATGCCATTGTTGATGATCGCGTTGAGGGTGGTAGCCTCGTCGATAGTGCCTTGTACAGACACAGCATTGCCGATGGCTACTGCGAGGTCCTCATTTGCTTTGGAGAGTTCTGCGAAGATAGCTCTTGACTTGTTGACAGCTTCCTGCATGTCGAAGAGTTTGGTCAGAGCCTCAAACATAGCTTTTCCAGTGCCGCCGTTAACCACTTCTTTGGCCTCAGCGAGTGCTGCCTCGAGGTTCTCGGCCACGTCTTTTCCTATAGCGCTATTGAGAGCTGCCTCACCGTCGGCGATAGCCTGCTCCAGCACAGGTCTTACGACATCAGCCTGGAATCCTTTAAACGTAATCTTGAAGTTGTCCCAGATAGACCAGCTGTCGCCCAATTGGTTGGAGCTACCTTTCACACCGATACGCATAGGATCACCCTCTTTGGCCACGAGTCCGTATGCCGACTGTGTATACATACCGTCGCTGAATGCGATGGATGAACTTTGCATACCATTGGGGAAGTAAACAGTCTGACCCTCTGCGTTGGTCTCAGAAGCGTAGTCGTTGCTGCCTGCGTAGAACTCAGCATCGTAAATCTGCTTGGGATCGCCATAGACATTGGTGAATGGAGTGGTGTTGGAGTTCATGTAGACGAATACGGGGCAGGTCTCTTTGGTTGTGTACTGCTCACCGTTGAGGAATGCGCTGTAAGCGGTACGTCCATAGCGGTAGAATCCCTGTACAGAAATCTCGTACACACCGACAGGTGCGTTCTCCACAATCTGATAGATGTCGAAGTTGGCGTTGTTCCAAGCCTCGAAGCATGGGTTGTCTGCAAGTCCACCTGCAGCCACGTTGCCGCCAGAAGCATGTTCTACGGTCCATCCCTCAGCATATTGTGTGAAGTTGGGGTTGACCATCAGGTAGGTCATATCGGTATCACTGAACGGATGTCTGTATGCCTCTTTGATCATCTCATCGATCAGTTTGATCTGCTCCTCCAGTTCCTCGTTGGTAGCGGTGCGCTCTTCAAGCATATCCTGTGCGTCAAATTCAGCCCAGCTGCCGCAAGGCTCAGTATATTCTGGGTCTAATCCGTCGTTGACAGCCACTGCTTTTGCGTCATCCATGAACTTGATGAATGTCTTCCACAGTGAGATGTTCTTCTCCAAATCAGCAGCAGCCGAGTTGGCATTGGCGATGGCAGCAATGATCTCATCCTTGGTAGTTGCCGACTCCATGGCTGCCTTTATTTCATTGTATGCCTCTAAATAAGAATAGGTGTAGATGGTCTCGCTCAGGTCGCCGAAGTCTTTCATGGTGCCTTTCACCGACTCTTTCAGCAGCTGGTAAGCGTCGTCGCCGTTGCCGTAGAAGGTGAGTGAGAAGTTATCAAAGATACTCCAGTCACCGCCGATGGTGCTGCTCTTGCGTACACCGACTTTCAAGTTGCCGTCATTGACGAGGGCCAAGACACCATTGTCAACACAGTAGCCAGCGTTGAAGAACACGTCGGCAGCCACCATGTTGTTGGGGATGACGAAGGTCTCGCCTGTCTCTGAGTCAGTAGCGGTACTCCAGTCGCCGCCTTCCAGTGCTTCTGTCAGACCAGCGGTGAATGGGGAGGCGATGGCATTCTCCAGTTCAGCTGCTGTGCTGGTGGTATAAATCTTAGCTAATTTCGACTCAGCGTTCTGTGCCTTGTAGTTGTCGTAGGCAGGCTGTGCGTTACCGGCGCGGTAGAAAGCGTGTACGTTGAATTTGTAGACACCTTCGCGCAGGTTGGTCACCTCCTGATAGGTGTCGTAGGTCTTGTTGTAGTGCTCAGCGTTGTCCTTTGGGTTGTATCCACCGAAAGCGGTGCCACTCCATCCATCGTATTTGTTGCCATCGAAGGTTGGGTTGGTGATATAGAGAGGAGTCACGTCGATGGGGTTGGCCACGGTAGCTTTGTCAAGCTCCTCATACACCATTTCTTTTCTGCGGTCCTCAATCACCTGCTGGATGGCGGTGATGGCTGCGTTGAGCTCTTCCTTGGTGCTGGAGGTGTTGCGATAGGTAGCGTAGATGTCAGCCGGGATGACGGCGTTGATGGACTCAGCCTCGTTGATGAGGTCTCTGAGTTGTGCGGCCACGATATAGGTCTCCATGGCGATGTCATAAACATCACCGGTGGCCTCAGGGATGAGTTTCCAGTCGATGAAGGAGCCATCGTCAGTGGTACAGTTGGCTGCCAGTGCGGTGTTGGCGGGATCATCCACACGGTTGAGGCCCACATAACCATTGGAAGTTTTGACGGTGGGGTTGTTGTCTGAGCCTTGCAGACGATAGGTGTTGTTGCCCATGTCAGTGATGGCCCAGAGGAAGTCGGGCTGGTTGTTGTAGTCGACATACATGCCGATGCCGTCGTCAACAAACCACCATTTTTTCCAAGCACCTTGTGTCTTGACATAGTCTGTCAGAGTGTAGTCGCCATTGCTGGTTTTCTCTACCTTCACTTTCAGACCTGTCTCGCCGACACTGGCTTGTGTGCCCCAAGCGTTGCCTTGGGTGAAAAGCAGCTGGCTACCGACGTTGTAGAAATAATAAATCTCACCGTCTACCAAGCTTGCAAATTCTTGTGGAATAGCTGGCTTTTGCCAGACGTCCTCCACGGCCATAGCCACATTATTTCCTAAAAGGAACAATGCGCCCAAAACGAGTAGTTTTGCAATTTTCATAAAGGTTAGTTTTAAAAGTTAGTAATTCTGCAGATGCATAAGCAAATGCGCTATTTAGAAAAAATATATTCTAGGATGGTTAGTGTCCGTTTTTAGTCATTTTTAGCACATCATGATACTTGATTTTGCAAAGATACTAAAAAAAATAGTAAGTTCGCTATTAATTTATTAAAAAAGTTTAAATGCGTGTATTTTTTACAATTATAGGGCTGAATAGTTAAGCAAAAACATGATTTAGTGATGTTTTCTATTTAATAATGATTTTTTCAGAGGAGAGAGCACCGTTGGTGTCTTTTTGGGTTTTGATATAGATTCCTTTGGCGGTGGGGTGGTCTACTTTGATGCCGTCGAGGTTGTAGTAGTTGGTTTCGGGCACCATTTCAGTGCTGAGGGGGATGACACCATTGGTGGCGGCGTCCATGACCGCCGCGATTTCCTCGGCGTTGAGTGCTTTGCTGAATATCTGGATGTCATCGACAAATGCTTTGAGGTAAGGATCGGATGGTAGTTGTCCGCGGCCCACATAGTTCGTGGTGGGCAGAATGTCTGAGGGCAGTGCGCTCACTTCGTTGGTGTGTGCTGCTTTTTCACCGTCAATGTAGATGACGATGCTGTCCTGGCTGAGTGTCACCGCCACGTGTTTCCATCTCGAGGCTGCCAGTTTGGTGTCGCAGGACAGTGTCTGTTGTTCCTCCCCATTTTTGATGACCAGACTGACTGCATTGCCATCAGAAGGTGTGAGATAGAAGTACTGTCCAGGACCATTGCCGAAGTCGAAGATTCTTTGATGTGGGGTGGTGGTGCTTCTCCAGTTGACCCATGCCGCAAAGGTCATCTCTTTGCCAGAAGCAATCTCATAAGGCAGTTGCATAAATTGCGTCGTTCCGTTGAGATTGAGCGACTTCTCGCCTTCGATATGAGTGGAGGTGAAGAGGCTGGTGGTGTAGAAGACCGCATCGAGTTGGTTTTCTGTCTCGTCGAGCAAGTTGTCCTCCATTTTCCACCTGGCCATCAGTGGGCTGGCTGCGGTGGGGGCTGCAGTGACCGCCTCAGAGAGCGCCGACTGGTTGTCGCTCAGGTCAATGGCCTTGATACGGTATTCGTATGCTGTGCCGGGACGGCAGTTGTTGTCGATAAACTGGGTAGAGGTGAGTTGGCGTGCAATGGTATTCCATTCCTCAGCGCCTTTTTCGGCTCTCACGATGATATAGCCCTTGAAGTCTGGTTCTTGGTTGGCCTCCCATTCCAGCAAGACACTGGCAGTCTGTGCGGTAGCTGTCAGTCCGGAGGGGGTGGCGGGAGCCTCTGTCTCACATTCCGCGTCGAGGGGAAGGAATCGCCAGAGTTGTCTGGTGGGATCGTCGAGCAGGGCTTGCTGGTTGATGTTGATGCCCTGCATCACTGTGCTCGACTGCAGCGTCAGATAGAGTGCGCTCTCTCTGTTGCGGATATAGTAATACCCGTCGCCGGCGTAGATGAGGTACCATTGTTGATTGCTGGAGGGGGGATTGTTTCCGAAAGCGATGACGTTGGCGCCGCTTTGTGTGGAGTAGTTGATGACATCGAGGTGTTTGGCGTCGTTGACCGACTTGATGTCGTGGAAACTATAGTCTCCGTCTACGGTGTTGCCCACAGGATACACCTCCCATTGCTGAGTCTTGGCTCCATTGTATTTCACCTGCGAGATGTTGGTGTGTCCACCTGACTCGCCATGCTCTCCCAGCACCAATTTGGTGGCTTTGTTCATGATTTTGTAGGTGCCGTTGATGACACTTGGAGCCACGTCTTCACCCCAGGTCACATCGAAGACCCTCTCAGCGTTTTTCTGTCCTTTCTGGTAGCCCGTGCCACCGTGTATGGTGGTCTTATAGTCACGTGTCGGTCCCTCTCCGTCGAAATAGACATCTCTACCCCGTGAGATGAGCCGGTAAGAGGTGGTGTAAGCCTGTCGCTCGCTGGAGCCGATGAAAGCCTTTACCCTGCCGTCGTCATGTCGCCACACGCTGGCGGCCGTCCAGTTGGCTGGATGCTCGGCATAGCCCAACCGCACACCATGGCGGCTGATGTCGCAAAACTCACCCCTGGCACGGCTGTCGAAACCCCACCAGATGCCTACGGTCATACCGTATTCCAGTCCGATAAACGCCTCGGCCACATTGTGCATCTCATCGTTGTAACCTACTTTCCCATCCTTTTGCAGCAATTGATGAAAAGCCTTGTAGTTGTTCATCGAACCTGCCAGCTGGTGGGTGTTGCCCCAGTCGTAATATGCTTTGCCAGGGTTGTACCATTCCACAGCTTTGTCATCGTTGAGTGTGTTGGCTCCCACGATGGCGATGTCGCTGAAAATGGGATACTCTTCTTTGAGCTTTTTGGCGATGTCGCGACTGTTGGCAGCGGTGG
Organism: uncultured Prevotellaceae bacterium; assembly: GCA_902780635.1. Lineage (GTDB taxonomy): Bacteria > Bacteroidota > Bacteroidia > Bacteroidales > Bacteroidaceae > Prevotella. Next base: position 17,268 of record CACZGH010000013.1, on the reverse strand, counting down.
CGCCCTCCTCCTTCCAGTAGTCAGGCTCATTGAATGGTGACACGCCCGCCACTCTGTGTCTGCTGTTTTGTTGGAGCCATTTCACATGGGCATTGATCATCTCCGACCATCTGTCCACGTTGGCAGTGCTGCCGTTGCGGTAGTAGGCGTCGACCCCCGCTTCCTGGTCGCAAGTCAACACCAGTGGCAGGGTATCACTGACGATGTTGAACATATTGTTGCGGCTTTTGAGATGGGAAGTCTGGTCGGAAGCCAATGTGGTGTCGTTGATGAGAGGCTTGGTCGTACGGAATGCCGACCGGCCGATGCCGACGTTCTCCTTGCCCATGTGGTTAAGGCCTTTGCGCAGGTTTTGCTCGTTGATCCAAGCCTGGTCGAGCCCCCAGATGGGCTGGAAGCGTTTTCCCTCTGCCTCAATATCGAAAGCCAAAGGAGTATTGGCCGGACTGGTGGGGTGGAGATAGATGGTGGAGGCAGGTATGCGCTGGTTGTCCTGACCATATGCCCATAGAGCGAGTGGTAGGAGAGCAAGAAGAATGGAGTGTCTAAGTATCATAAAGGTGGTTTTTAGCTGGGTTAATAGGATAGGGTAAAGTCTTTTTCACATAGTATTTGCAAAAATACAATTTTTCTGCAATTTCCGTATGAAAAAGAGCATATTTTTTGTTTTTGGCCCGTTTCTTTTCGTTTTCGTTTATTTTTTGCTACCTTTGTGCCATTCGTAGAAGATGTCATATTGATACATCTCAAAGCATGCCTGAAAACTAATAACTAACCGATATGAGAAATAAATTATTCCCCCTGATGCTGGTCATGATATGCCTGACCATTTTGTCAGCGACAGGCCAGACGAACACGAAGGTGACCGTCGAACAGGTGACAGAAGCCGTCACCCTGAGCGACAATGTCGACTACATCATCACCTCCTCGACCCCTTTCGCTGGCGGTGGTGAAGTCAATATCACCAACACAGACCATGCGGTGTTGATTTTCGAAGCCCTCAAACCGACAGAGGCGTTGCAGCAATTGTCGCATGTGCAGATTAATGGTCAGCGGGCCAATAACAATGTCAATTGCCAGGTGAAAATACACAACCGCGGCAGCATCATGATGCCCTATGCCAGCGACATCCATCCGTTGACCGTCTATTCCGAGTCACATTTCCAGGGAGAGGCTGTCAATGACTTTGGTCTGGAAAACAATGGCGGTTTCATGAACACACTGAACGATGCAAAGCTCAACAACCGCATTCACAGTTTCAAACTCAAGCGTGGCTATATGGTCACTTTCTCCACCCAGGCACGGGGCCGTGGCTACAGCCGTTGCTTTATCGCCGCTGATGCCGATATAGAGATGGCAGAGTTGCCGAAGGTGCTCGACGGACGTATCACCTCTTACCGACTCTTCAAATGGAACGACACCAGTAAGTCAGGACTGGCCAACGACACCCGCAGCGACCCTGTCAACAAACTCAATGTGACCACATGTTATTCGTTCGGACTGGGCGAGGACCGCGGTCTCAACTGTGAGTGCGTGCCCCATCATATCTATGAGGACTGGCCCTCGGCCAGCGCCTGCGGAGCTGTGACCTACTCCCCCCACATGAAGACCAACAACGAGCCGGGTAACTCTGCCGACGACCATCCTCAGACGGTGGACGATATCCTCAACAACTGGGAGAACCTGATGGCCACCGGCATGCGTCTTTGCTCACCCTCCTCACATGACGGCAGTCTCAACCACCTGCGTGCCTTCATGGACTCCATCGATGCCAGAGGGTGGCGCTGCGACATCATCGACCTGCACTGCTACTGGACAGAGGGCAGTTTCAACAACATCAAGAGCAGTTGGGTAGACCGCTACCATCGTCCTATCTGGATCTCAGAGTGGGTGTGGGGCGCTTCGTGGAACAACAACGGCATCTTCGGCATCGCTACAGGCAACAACCGCGACAACCCCACGCAGAGCCAGCTCAACCAGAACAAGACCGCCGTGCAGAGCATCTGTACCAAACTCAACTCCTGGGACTACATCGAGCGTTATTATTACTGGAACAGTGAAGCCAACTGTTCCAAACTCTATCTGAGCAATGGCACCCTGACACCCGCAGGCGAATACTACGCCAGCATGAACACCGGCGTGGGATATAATGGTAAATATGAGTTTGTGCCCAAGAATCCCCGCCAATATCCTATCACCGACTTCAAGGTAAGTTGGGGTGAAAACGGGGCTCTTATCTCCTGGTATGACCGCAATGGCGAGTACAACCAGTTGATGGAAGTGCAGCGCAAAGTGCGGGGCGGACAGTGGGAAGTGCTGTCTGTCATCCAGCCCAAAGATGGTGCCAGCCGTTATACCTATACCGATGAGGGCGCTGCAGAGGGCACCCTCTACCGCGTGCATATCATCGACCTCGAAGGGGTGGAGCGTTACACCAACGATGACATTGAGGCTGGCGACGTGCTGCCCGGTGATGAGCCGTTGTATCTTGGCGGGAATCTGTTCTACAATGGCAGTTTCGACCTAGGCAGCCAGGACTGGCTGTCGGGCAATGGCGGTTCCCTGACATCACCGTATTTCCAGGTGGTGCGCGAGGGTGGCTGTGACGGTGGCCCTTACCTGCAGGCTTACGGCAGCGGAGGTATCAATGATGCAGCCTCACTAAAGAAAACCATGGAACTACAACCCCATCAAGACTATTATTTCCGTGTGGCAGCCCGCAATGGCACCACCTATATGAAAGCGAGTCTCACACAGGATGGCTCAGCCGAGAGTCAGGTGGTCTGTACGGTCAGTGCCACCTCCGACTGGCAGCGTCATTCTGCCGTCTTCAACAGCGGCGATTACAGCCAGTTGTTGTTGGCATACCGTTGGCTCGGTGCCGCAGCGCAGATAGACGAGATAGAGCTGCGCCCCCTCTTCAAGACTCAGGAGGAAGCCATTGCTCATGGTGTGGCTATGGCGCGTGGCAAGGCAGAAGCTGTCAAGACCTACAACACCCTGCTTCCTGCCCTCAACGAGGAGATGGACGCAGTGCTTGCAACCATCAGCGGTACCGGCAGCGAGGCGCTCAGCAGCCTTGACGATGCAGTGAGCAGTATGCTCGAAGCGATCAATGGGAAGTCGGTCACTGACTCTTTGTTGCAAGTGGCCGACGCAGTGAGCGAGATGAAGTTTGCTGGGCAGGCAGAATTGTTGGAGGCCATGCAAGCCGCCCGTGCCGCCACCACAGCGCAGGATCTCAATGACAGCCGTCAGCAACTGGCCACAGCCCTGCAAGCTTTCCTGCCGATGGCAGAAGCTCCTGTGCAACCGAAGCAGCCCAGTTTCGTCTCCGCTAGTGGTTGGGAGGTGAAGGTGGGCACCTATACCGCTGGCGACCAGCGGTTGAATACCGTGCGTGGCAAGACCTGTTGGAATGCCTGGTGGTCGGGCATCAATGCCTCTGTGGGCAAGAAGCGTACGATGGAAATCCGCCAGCACATTGATCAAGTGCCCGAGGGACTCTATGCCCTGGAGTGCAAAGGTACCACCCAGCATTATTGCCTCAGCGACCAGCATGGCTATCTGGTCTATGACAACGATACCCTCTCAACCCCCACACTGACTTATGACTACTTTGACCTGCCTACCGTGGGCAATATCTGGCAGACGCTGACCACCCAGCCCGTGTATGTGGCAGAGGGAGGACAACTCACCATCGGTTTTGTGGGGTCTAAAGACGGCGCTGTGGACAACGCCTGGCGTGCTTTTGGCGACACCAACAGCACTGGCGATAAGCGCGAGGGATGGTGGTGTGCCACCGACTTCGTGTTGCGTTTCCACCCACTGCACCGTGCCACGGTGGCTCCACAACAGTGGGGCACCGTCTGTCTGCCCTATGCCTACCCCGTACCCGAGGGCACCCATTTCTATCAGATCGCTGGTGTGTCAGAAGACAAAACCAAACTATATATCGAGGAAATCACCGAGGTAGAGGCAGGCAAACCCTGTATCTATTTCTCAGAGGTCGCTGATCTCACCTATTATGAATATGGAGAGGCGGTGAAATCACCCAGCAGCGATACTAATGAGAACGGCTTGAGAGGCTTTTTCGTGACTTCCACCAAGGCCCCGACCAACTCATACGTGCTCCGCAATGGGGCCTGGTATCGTGTGACCGGAGACCGACCCGCCATCGACAATTATAGTGCCATTATCTACAAAATGGACCGTGTGCCAGTGCTCAGCGCTTGGAGCGGTCTGACGATGGACATCTACGATGACCTTGATGGTATCCGTGCCGTCAATACCTCAACGACAAGGCCCGATGGCACCTATACACTGAGCGGACAGTCTGTCTCCCACCCACATGGCCTTTATATAGAGGTGAAAGGTCAGCAAGTGGAGAAAAAATATCAGCCATAAAACGACGAATCAACATCATCAAAAAGCAAACACATGAACTATTTGAAATTATATATTGTTGGGTGTCTGATATGTTGTGCGAGTATCGCACAGGCTCAGGAGTGGACAGATGTGACCGACATAGCGATGATCAATCCACGGTTTGACAACAATACCAAAGACGGATGGAACATCAACAGCAATGCCTCGTCACAAAATGTCAAATTTGGATGTATGGAGTTTTGGAACGGGTATTTCAATGTCTCACAGTCACTCTATGGGTTGCCAAAAGGTCATTACCGCTTGAGTGTACAGGCTTTCTACCGCACGACCGACAATGCCGCGGCCTATTCTGCCTATCAGTCAGGCGAAGACCAAGTGGGAGCCTATCTGTTTGCCTCAGATCTAGCCATCCCCATCGCCAATGTCTATTCTTTCTCATTCGACGAGAAGATGACAGGATGCTGGAGTCCGGACAACCAGCATTATTATCCCAACAACATGGAGACCGCCTCCAAAGCCTTCGCACAGGGCGCCTATCTCAATGTGCTGGAGTTTGACTTGTCCGATTACTATTATTTCGGTATCTACGTCAATGAGATTACGAATTCCAACTGGTGTGCCTTTGACAATTTCAAACTGGAGTATCAAGGCACCATCGTAATGCCCACCTCGTTGGAGATGCAAGTAGACCACACCGAACTCGTCGTCGGCGAAACCATGTGGTGTGATGTCACCTCTCTGCCTGAAAACGCAGTGATACCCAAGATCAGATGGACCACAAGCGACCCTGCCGTCGTGACGGTCAGTGAAGATGGAAGACTGGTGGGTGTGGGGCCAGGTGCTGCCACCGTCACCGCAACCAGTCAAGTTGACCCTACGATGTCGGTTTCCACCACCATCACTGTGGTAGCTGAAGAAGACCTCAACTGGATTGATGTGACAGACGTCTATTTGACCAACCCGCGTTTTGATAACAATCAGACCACAGGTTGGGAATGGGACAGCGGCGCTTCCTCCCAGACCTCCGACTATGGGTGCATGGAGTTCTGGAACGGTTACTTCTATTTCCATCAGTACATAGAAGACCTTCCTCCAGGCCGATACCGCCTCTCCGTGCAGGCTTTCTATCGCACGACGGACAACAACTATGCTTACTACGACTATTTAACGGGTGAAGAGTATATCGATGCGGAGTTGTTTGCCGACAGTCAGAGAAAGACGCTGCCCAGCATTTATTCCTCATCCTCCAAAACATTCTCCCCCGACTGCTGGACGCCCGACCGACGTTCTTATTACCCCAACAACATGAAGTCGGCCAGTGAGGCTTTCGCCCGTGGAGAGTATCCAGTCTCTTTAGTGTTCAATACGGATGGTGGCGTCAATGTGGGTGTTGAGAACAATAGTTATGACTATTCCAACTGGTGTATCTTCGACAATTTCAAGTTGGAGTATAATGGTGAAATGATTCTGGCAGAGTCAGTGGAAGTGACTACAGATAAAACCGAACTCATCGTCGGTGAGACCACTCAGTGTGTTGCGGTGGTTTCCCCCGACAACGTGCTGAACAACAAAGTAATATGGGCCTCAGACCATGAGAATGTGGCCACTGTAGACGAGAGAGGACTGGTGAAAGCCATTGGAGAGGGTACAGCCCAGATAGCCGCCACTACGACCGATGGCACACAACTGAGCGGCAGCGTCACCATCACAGTGATCGATCATCCCGCCACCGCCTCCTCCCTTGTGGTCAATGAAGTGATGGTGTCGAATGTGGATGAGTTTATCAGTCCTGCTAACAATTTTGACGGATGGGTGGAGATCTACAACCCCTCTGACCAGACCGTAGGACTAGCTGGCCTCTATCTCAGTGATGACGCCAGTGACCTGCAGAAATGGAAGATGCCCTTTGACGTGGGAGTCCTGCCAGCCAAGGGCTATGCCCTCATCTGGTTTGACAGCAACGCTTTGGCATCGACCAACGCCCCCTTCAAACTCGACACAGACGGTGGCACCCTCTATTTCAGCGATGCCAAAGGTCAGCTAATCGTTTCGCAGGACTACCCAGAAGGCGTGGAGCGCATCAGTTATGCGCGCACCACCGACGGCGGAGACACATGGGCGATGACAGGTGAGCCTACCCCGGCTGCCACCAATGCCACCTCGTCATTTGCTTTGGAACAGTTGCCTGCCCCGGAGGTCGACCAACCATCACAGTTGGTCAAGGTGTCCGTAGGTGTGAATGTGACCATCCCAGAAGGGTGCACCCTGCGCTATACCACCGACTGTTCGCTGCCTACCATGACCAATGGTATGACCAGCACCGACGGCTATTTCTTCGTCGATGGTACGATATGTTATAGGTTCCGCCTCTTTGCCGACGGCAAGTTGCCATCGCGCGTCACCACCCGTTCGTTCATCAGCCATAGCCGCAATTATACGTTGCCTATCGTGTCCGTTGTCAGTGACTACGCTTTCTTGTATGATGATATGATCGGCGTGATGGTGAGAGGCAACAATGGACGTCCCGGCAACGGCTCGCCGTCACCCTGCAACTGGAATATGGACTGGGAGCGCCCTGTCCATTTCTCCTACCTGACCAAAGACGGCGAGATGGTGTTCAGTCAGGATGCCAACCTGGAGATGTGCGGCGGATGGAGCCGTGCTTTCTTTCCACATGCTTTCAAACTGAAAGGCAGTAAGGAACTGGGTGGTGACAAAAACCTGCCCTATCCCTTCTTCGACGAGAAACCCTATATCCGCAACCGCACTTTGCAGATCCGCAATGGCGGCAACGATAACATTTGTAGGTTGAAAGATCCTGCCCTGCAATATATCATGCAGACCTCGGGCGTGGACCTCGATGTGCAGAGTTATCAGCCGGTACATGAGTTCGTCAACGGCAGCTATATGGGTGTGCTGAATGTGAGGGAGCCCAACAACAAACATTATGTCTATGCCAACTACGGCTGGGATGACGACGAGATCGACCAATTTGAGATGTCGCCCGACTCAGGCTATGTGCAGAAGTGCGGTACTGCCGACTCTTATCTCGAACTGGTGGATGTACTCTCAGCCAATGCCGCCAATAAAGACACCTATGCAGAGATTTGCCGACTGCTCGACATCGACGAGTATATCAACTATATGGCCATGGAGATGTATCTGGGCAACTGGGACTGGCCCCAGAATAATGTGAAAGGCTTCAGATACAATGATGGCGGCCGATACCGTTTTGTGGTCTTTGACATGGATGGTGCCTTAAGCACTACCGACCCGTTTAATGTCTTTATGAGCAAAGAGGTATACACTTTCGATGACCTTTATCCTCGTTCATTGGGTAATATCACAGAACAGATCCGCTTCGTGACCCTCTTCCGCAACCTGTTGGCCAACGAGACTTTCCGCCGACAGTTTATCGACACTTATTGCCTGATGGGTGGCAGTGTCTTTGAGCAGAATAGAGCGGAGCAGATCATCAACACCCTCGCAGCACAAGTCAATCCGGCCATGGCTTTGGAGGGGCTTTCCGCCGACAATACAGCCAACAGCATGAAGCAGTCGCTCCGTGGGCGCGTCGCTGCGATGTCGAATGCATTACGCAGCTATTATGCGTTCGGACTAGCCAACACAACCCCACAAAAGGTAAGCCTGCGCAGTAATGTCGCATCGGCCAGCCTCTTCATCAACGGACGGCCGGTGCCCACGGGTCAGTTTGACGGACATTTGTTCAAGCCCATGACACTCAAAGCCACCGCTCCCGCAGGCTATGTGTTTGAGGGATGGCTGAAAAAGAACTATGGTACGGGCACAGGCAGTGGCACGGATTATTACTCAAAGGATGCTGAAATCAGACTCCCCGACGGTGACATGGCACTTACAGCCTGTTTCAGACCCCTCACCGACGAGGAAAAAGTGAGACGTGGTTACACTCCTGTCTGTATCAACGAGGTGAGCGCCTCCAACAGCGTCTTCGTCAATGAGTATGGAAAGAAAAACGACTGGGTGGAATTGCACAATAATACCGATGAGCCCATTGATGTGGAGGGCATGTACCTGACCGACGACCTCTCCACCCCGAAGAAATACATGATTTCAAAGGAAGGCACAGATGTCAATACCATTATCCCCGCCCATGGACACTTGGTGGTGTGGTGTGACAAACAGGCTACCACTTCAAGAGGGTTGCATGCGCCATTCAAGATCAGCAACGATGGTGTGGTGATGATGCTCATGGCCGCTGATCAGAGTTGGAGAGACCTCATGCGTGTGGATGCACATGATGGCAACTCGACCGTGGGTCGTTATCCCGATGGCAGCAAGGATGTCTATGTGATGAATGTGCCCACCATCGAGAAAGCCAACATGACCAGCAGTTATGTGACACGTGTGGACCAGAGCGGACTCAACGGCATCCGTCCTGTACTCGCCGACGGCAGCCTGCGTGCCTGCTATGCCGCCGATCGTCTGATTGTGAAAGGTGAGAAGTCTTCATCAGTGCAAGTCTTGGTCTATACTGCTGATGGTACACTCGTCTGTCATGAGCGCACTCGTTTGCAGGAGGGCACCGCTCACATTAACGTGGCCTATCTGAAAGCCGGCTTATACATCGCGCATGTCATTGACGAGCAAGGCAGGGATGTGACTTGTAAATTTGTGAAATAAGAATTTGTTGCGACTGAATATAGTTAGATCTATTTGGTTAAAACGTTAAACAAATGGCTATACGCAATCAGCCCAGGGCAACGCCCTGGGCTGATTGCGTATAGGGAAAAGTCGCACTTTACTCGCCCTTCAAAGGAAAAGCCTTATTGAAACTTTCATGTTGATGCCAGCGTGTATCCTGGACTAATATCTTGATGGTTAATACAGCAGAAGCAGTCCGGCGAATCCGGCGAAGCAAATCATGAGGATAGGGTTGATCTTCATGACCCGTGTGCCGACGAAGGTGGCGATGAAGAGCGCCACACTGATACAGAACTGCCAGGGATTGTCGGTGAAGGATGAGAAATTCTCTTTGTTCATCAGCAACAGGGTGGCTGCGGCGAGCAGTCCCACCACAGCGGGGCGCAGTCCGCTGAAAATGCTCTTGACCAATGGCGTGTCCATGTATTTGAGAAACATCCTTGCGATGAGTACCATCAGGATGAACGACGGCAGGATGAGCGCACCCGTGGCGGTGACACTGCCCAGCACAGCGAGGGTCTCGTTCATACCCGCGTTTTTGATGGCCGTGTAGCCACAGTAGGTGGCAGAGTTGATGCCGATAGGTCCAGGTGTCATTTGGCTGATGGCCACGATGTTGGTGAACTCTGCCGATGACATCCACGCATGGTTGCGCACCACCTCGGTCTGTATGAGTGACAACATGCCGTAGCCACCACCGAATCCGAAGAGTCCGATATAGAAAAACGTTACGAAAAGCGTCAGGAAAATCATGATTCAGTAGGGGTTACAAATTTGCCGTAAAGATATCCGCCCAGCCCGGCGAGCAGGATGATGACCACAGGATTCACTCCCAGGAGCCAAATAGCCAAAGCGCCGGCAATGGGTATCCAGCAGGTGGTGAGCGTGATGTTGGCTTTGCGTGCCAGACTGAATGTAGGCACCGCGATGAGTGCCACCACCGCCGGACGTATGCCTCGGAAGATGGACTCCACCACCGCATTGTCTTTGAACTGAGCGAAAAACATGGCGATGAGCAGGATGATGACGAAGGAGGGCAGGGCAGTGCCCAGCATGGAGCACACGGCTCCTGGTATCTTGCGCAATTTATAGCCGATGAAGACACTCATGTTGATGGCGAGCACCCCAGGACAACTCTGTGCGATAGCGATGATGTCGAGAAACTCCTCTCGCGTGAGCCAGTGGTGCTTGTCCACCACCTCGCTCTCCACGATAGGAATCATGGCGTATCCACCCCCGAGGGTGAATGCGCCAATCTTGAAGAAAGTCTTAAAACTCTCGAAATAGAACTTGTCCATTCGTTTTATTTTCTCTTTTCTATCCAGCGGTAGGCATTGACGAAGGCCTCTATCCAAGGTGTCACCTCATCTTGCCGACGGTTGGCGGGATACCATGCGTTCTGCCAGGGGAAGATGGCGCGCTCCAGGTGGGGCATCATGGCCAGGTGACGTCCGTCGCGGCTGCAGATACCTGCCACGTTGTAGTCAGATCCGTTGGGATTGCCTGGATATTCTCCATAGGTGTATTTGGCGATGATGTTGTAGTGGTTTTCAGGTTCGGGGAGTGAGAATTTTCCCTCGCCGTGTGCCACCCAGATGCCCAGACGGTTGCCGCTCAGTGAGCCGAACATCACGCTGTCGTTTTGCGGGATGGTCAGTCCCACGAATTTGCTTTCAAATTTGTGAGAGTCGTTGTGCAGCATACGTGCCTTGTGCTCATGCTCGGGATTGATGAGGTTGAGCTCCACCATCAGCTGACATCCGTTGCAGATACCGAGCGAGAGGGTGTCAGGACGGGCGTAGAACCGCTCCAGTGCCTCTTTGGCTTTCGGGTTGTAGAGGAAAGCGCCTGCCCAGCCCTTAGCGCTGCCCAGCACGTCGCTGTTGGAGAATCCGCCGCAGAACACGATCATCGAGATGTCGTCGAGTGTCTCACGGCCGCTGATGAGGTCGGTCATCATTACGTCTTTTACATCGAAGCCGGCAAGATAAAGCGAGTAAGCCATCTCACGCTCGCCATTGGTGCCTTTCTCACGGATGATGGCCGCTTTGATGCCGGAGGTGCCTTTGCGGTTGAACCGGAGGTAATATTGTGAAAGGCGACCTTTGAAGTTGTCGTTGAAACGCATCTGAAGCGGTTGCTTCTTGTAGTTCTCATAGCGCTTCTTGGCACATCCGTTCATACTCTGACGGCGGTCGAGCAGATAGGAAGTCTTATACCATGTATCGCGGAGTCGGTCGATGTCGAAGGTGTGCTCATAGCCGTCTTTCTTGACGGTGATGACACGCTCCTTGGGAGCTGGATAGCCGATTTTGGCGAAGCCTACGCCGATGTCCTCCAGGTATTCTTTCATCTCAAACTTATGCTCGTCGCTCACCTGGATGACCACACCGGGATTCTCTGCGAAGAGGATGCGCACGATGTCATCGTCTTTCATGTTATAGAGGTTGATGTGCATGCCGCCCTCTTTGTTGGCGAAGCACATCTCCAAAAGTGTTGTGATCAGACCGCCTGCGCTGATGTCATGGCCAGCCATGATCCAGCCCTTCTTGATCATATACTGGATGGCTTCAAAGCAATCGGCGAAGTAGTCAGCCATCTTTACGGTGGGCACATCATCGCCCACACGGCCTTGTGTCTGTGCCAGTGCCGAACCGCCGAGATGTAGGGTATCGAAACTGAAGTCGATATGATAGAGTGATGAGTTCTTGTCATTGACAACGACGGGCGATACCACATTGCGGATGTCAGACACTTCGCCACCACTCGTGACGATGACGGTGCCCGGAGAGATAATCTTTTCGCCGTTAGGATATTGCTGACTCAGTGAGAGTGAGTCCTTGCCCGTAGGCACATTGATGTGCAGGGCGCAGCAGAAGTCGCTCAGTGCCTGGACAGCGGCATAGAGGCGAGCGTCTTCACCCTCTTGGGAGCGACAGGGCCACATCCAGTTGGCAGAGAGCGACAGACTCTTCATGCCGTCGGCCAGGGGTGCCCATACAATATTGGTCAGTGACTCAGCCACCGACAGCACACTGCCGGCCTCGGGTGAGGCCAGACCGGCTTGCGGGGCGTGCCCCAGTGCGGTGGCAATACCTTTCACGCCGCGGTAGTCGAGTGCCACGACACCGCAGTCGGAGAGAGGCAACTGTATTTCACCCTGGCATTGCTGCCGTGCTATTTTGCCGGTCACGGAACGGTCCACCTTGTTGGTGAGCCAGTCTTTACAAGCCACTGCTTCCAGTTGCAGCACCTTGTCAAGGTATTCATCTATCTTGTCGATGGAGTAGGCACCATCCGAGTAATGCCGCTCCACAGTGTTGTCTTTCATGATGGTTTTTGGCGAGTGGCCGAACATCTGTGCCACGTCGAGGTCGAAGGGTTTCACACCGTCGCCCTGGACGAAGGAGAAGTGCGCGTCGCCTGTAGTCTCGCCCACCACATAGAGTGGTGCGCGCTCACGCTCAGCGATGCGTCTCACGTGTTCGATATGTTTCTCGTCGATGAGCAGACCCATACGCTCCTGACTCTCGTTGGCAATGATTTCTTTGGCTGAGAGGGTGGTGTCGCCGATGGGCAGTTGTGTCATGTCGATGGCACCGCCGCATTCTTCCACCAGTTCCGACAAGCAGTTAAGATGTCCTGCCGATCCATGGTCGTGGATGCTGACCACGGGGTTGACCTCTTCCTCGCAGAGTGCGCGCACCAGGTTGTAGGCACGTTTCTGCATCTCAGGGTTGGCGCGCTGCACGGCATTGAGTTCGATGCCGTTGGAGTAGCGCCCTGTGTCCACCGATGATACAGAGCCGCCGCCCAGACCGATGCGGTAGTTGTCGCCGCCGACCACCACTATTTTGTTGCCTTTCTGTGGCTCCTTTTTCAGACAGTCGCGCTTGGTGCCGTAGCCCACACCACCAGCGAGCATGATCACTTTGTCATAGGCGTATTTCTCATTGCCCTCTTGATGCTCGAAAGTAAGAACGGAACCGCAGATGAGTGGTTGCCCGAATTTGTTGCCGAAGTCAGATGCGCCATTGGAGGCTTTGATCAGAATCTGTTCCGGCGACTGATACAACCATTTTCTGACGGGCATGAGGTCTTCCCAGTCACGTGCCACGCCATCGTCGTCTTTCAGCCGCGGGTAAGCTGTCATATAGACTGCTGTGCCGGCAATGGGCCAGGAACCCACACCGCCACCCATACGGTCGCGTATCTCACCACCGGTACCTGTGGCTGCACCGTTGAACGGCTCCACGGTGGTGGGGAAGTTGTGTGTCTCTGCCTTGAGTGAGATGACGCTCTCCACCTCTTTTTCCTCGAAGTAGTCGGATGTCGACTGGTCTTTGGGCGCAAACTGCATCACCATAGGCCCTTGGGCGAAAGCCACATTGTCTTTGTAGGCAGAAAGTATCTTGTTGGGGTTTTCCTTGGTGGTCTTTTTGATCATGGCGAAGAGGGATGACTCCATCTCCTTGCCATCAATGATAAATGTGCCTCCAAAAATCTTGTGGCGGCAATGCTCAGAGTTGATCTGGGCGAAGCCGAAAATTTCGGAGTCGGTCAGTGGCCGTCCAAGTTGGTGCTCTATCTGGTGCAGGTATTCGATTTCCTCTGGTGAGAGGGCCAGACCTTCCTGCTCGTTATATTCCTCTAAGTTGTCCACATGCTTGATAGGCTCCGGTTGGTGATGGACGGTGAAGATGTCCTGGTTGAGGCCTTTGTACATGCGTTGGAGCATCGGGTCGTGGTCGGCGTCGGGGCTGTCGACGGGGAAATATTCCTCGATGCGTGAGATACCGGTGAGACTCATGTTCTGAGTGATTTCTACGGCGTTGGTGCTCCATGGGGTGATCATCTCGCGGCGGGGACCTACAAAGTAGCCGTCGATGGTCTCTGAGTTGATCACTTCTGCTTCACCATACAGCCAGCAAAGTGCCTGAATCTCCTCTGGGCAGAGTGAGTGGTTGGCCTTTGTGGCTATGATGCTATTGGTTGGGGTTTTGAAAAAATAAATCATATAAAATGAATGTTGTGACAAATTTGGGTGCAAATTTACTTAAATTTGCTGATATAAACGGCGTGCGAGGATTATTTTTTGTTGAAGGATTGACTGAAGATTGACATTTTGATAGACATCGGCAGGGTGTTGGTATGATGAAAATGGGTGACGATTTCTTATGATTGGCTTTTTCGTCAAGTATGTTTGGGATGATAAATTGTTATTCAAACACTTAATAGTGATTTTAAATTGTAATTAAAACAATTGTTTTTCTAACAAAATGTAATAAAATTCCGTCAGACTGTTAAATATGTTAAATATGATAAAATATTGAGTAATGAAAGAACAACCTATTAAAAAAAATATTATCTTTGCCGTAGAAACCCCAAAACTTTTGATGCGATGAAAGAGAATGACAAACTTGAAACAATCCAACACTGTTTAGATGAATACATGATTCATCAAGGCAAGCATGAGATTGACGAAATTGAGGCCAATTCGGCTTTGGCCCACGCTGGTGTGTTGAGCGACGAAGAGCCATCTCCCGGACGTCCATTGAGAGAATTGCTCATACGTCTGAGAGATAGCAATCGTCTGCCTCAAAATATTATTCAGCGGTATGGCATGTGGAAGATACGGATTTCCCGTTCCATTGCAAAAATGCCACTGTTTTATCAGTTTTAATCAACAAAGTCCATAGTTTTGACTGTGGACTTTGTTTTTTCATAGGCGGATGTTGTTAATAATCGATAAAGCGACGTTCGGTTGGTTAAAAATTGCTAACAGAAATCAACTTTTCGCATTTCAATTCGTTTATATATAGAACGACGCGCAAGCCTCGTATTAGTTTTAGGTAAAAAATGTATTATTAAATTTCAGGAAAATATGAGAAAAAACATTTTATTTGTTTCGTTGCTTGCAGTGGGCATGCTTTTTACCAGCTGTGCGAGCAAGAAGGAACTTCTTAATTGCAGGAGTGAGAATCAGACACTTACTGGTAACTATCAGGATGCCAAGGAGCAGTTGGCAGCCGCTAATGCCCGTGTGAAGAGTCTGGAGGAGCAGTTGGCTCAGGCCAAACGCACGAACTCCAATTTGCAGAAGTCGCTTGACAAGAGTCTTAACAATGCCAGCCAGAACAATGTGAGCATTGAGAAACTGGTAGACCAGATCAATGAGTCAAATCAGTATATCCGCCATTTGGTGGAAGTGAAGAGTAAGAGCGACTCTCTCAACATGGTGCTTACCAACAATCTGACCCGCTCGCTGAGCAAGGAAGAGATGAAAGAGGTGGATGTGCAGGTGCTGAAGGGAGTGGTGTATATCTCACTGGCCGACAATATGCTCTACAAGAGCGGCAGCTATGAGATCAACAACCGTGCTGCCGAGACCCTGAGCAAGATTGCTAAGATTATCATGGACTACAACGAGTATGACGTGCTGGTGGAGGGTAATACCGACAATGTGCCTATCACCCGTGAGAATATCCGCAACAACTGGGACTTGAGCTGTCTGCGTGCCTCTAGCGTGGTGCAGTACTTACAGAACAACTATGGTGTAGATCCCAAACGTCTCACTGCCGGTGGACGTGGCGAGTACAACCCGCTTACTACCAATGACACCGAGGTGGGCAAACAGCGTAACCGCCGTACTCAGATCATCATCACACCGAAACTTGACCAGTTTATGGAATTGATCGACGAGGCTCCCAAAGAGTAAGCTTGTCATAAGATACTTCATCGATGCAGAGACGCTCTATCAGATAGAGGGTCTCTGCATTGTTTTTGAGTATAGGAGTTTTGGGGCTGCTCTCTTTTTTTGAATAAACTTCAGCAGGGAAAGTATCAGATATCATTTTTTTTGTATAATTTTGGGGCATGAAAGAAAAGAAGACCATTCTTTTGTACCTTATAATAATAATGTATGCAGGGTCATGTATGGCTCAGCAGCATTATTATAACCTGAAATTTACCCTGTCTGCAAGAAATTTTGTAGATAGCATCCCCATAGAGTATGAAAACCAGCAAATCTATCTCTATGGCGAGGCCAATGGGCAAAGATACCGCTTCTGTTTGGATACCGGCTCCAGTCAGGGTATCATCTATTCTAAAAGCCTTTTCCCGTACAATAAAATATTGGGCGAAATCAAGTCGCATGATGCCAATGGCAGAGTCAGCTCAGTGAAAGTAGCTCAGTATCCTGAATTCACCATCGGACACCTCACCATCAGGGGCTATGCTGGATCGCTCATCAACTCATCGGTGGTGCCTGCCAATTTTGATGCCATCATTGGGTTTGACCTCTTCAACAAAGGCTTATGTGCCAAGATAGACACTCGCGACCATCTTTTGATATTGACCGACCGGCGCAACTTCTTCGACCGTGAGGAGGGCTTCCCTGTCAAATACAGACTGCTCCGATGGGTGCCACAGATCAAACTGAATCCCTATCCAGGTTTTACCGACGAGGCACGTTTTGACACCGGCAGCCAGCGACTCTATGAGATGAGCGGCAGTAGCCTGAGACAGTTGTTGACAGTATTCCCCGACTTCTCCTCCCAGGTCGAGGGGCGGTGTTATGGTCACCGCGCCATCGGCAGTTTTGGCACTGAGCGTAAAGAGGAGGTGTCTTTCCTAGGTATCGACGCATTGGATATCGGTGGGCATCAATTTCGTGATATCCATACGATGACCACACAGGGAGCATCCCGAATAGGGGCGGGCATCCTGCAATATGGTGCCGTGATTATCCGGCCCCAGCGTAAGGAAATCGTGTTTCAACCCTATAACGAGAGTGTGGAGACCCTGGTGGGCAATCCACAGATGGACATCGCTTTTGTGCCACATCATGGCAAAGCCATGGTGGGCTTGATATGGGAGAAGAGTGCACATTTTCAGAATGGGTTCCGTCAAGGCGATACTATTTTGAGTATAGATGGAAAACCTGTCAATACTTTTGCACAATTTATTGCTTTCCCGTTTATCAATGGCCGAAAACATCGTTTTTTGGTGATGGGTGCCAATGGTGTGATGAGGACGGTAGAAAGTGAAAGATGAGTCTTTTTTGACCAGAAAAAGATAAGATTCTTCCCCGAAACCTTGATTTATGTCAAGAAACTCGAAAATTATCGTTATTTTGTGAAAAAAGTGGCTGAAAAATTTGGTTGTGGCCCAAAATGTCACTACCTTTGCATCCGC
>CACZGH010000012.1 GCA_902780635.1 uncultured Prevotellaceae bacterium | reverse complement strand
GTTCTTTCATTGCCGGCTGACACCAGCATCCATTCACCTCCTATGAGGTTGAACGGGTTGAACTTCATGTCCTTGTAGTTGATCTCTTTCATATTTTATTCATTCTCTATCTTGTTGAAAATACAATCCATGTTTTTGAAGAAAAGTGGAAGGGGAAGATCTCGCCGTTTCGCTTCGTCGTACACACATCTGCAGCCATACAAGATGTCCTGGACATCGTTGTGCAGAGTCATGATTCTTGATGCAAGCATGTCTTTGGCAAAAAGCCTTTTCATTGCGATTCCAGCCAGGAAGGCCGGCATTCTATACGGCAGGGTCTCGTTCCTGTAGTTTTTCATAACCACGCCTCTTGCTCCCACCACCTTCTTGCTGCCGTAGAAGTGACCCCGGCATTGACGGCCATGTGTATCCATATCCACTCCAGCATGTCATATGGGGATTCGGTCTTGACACCTGCCCTTCCCAGCATGGAGACCAACTCTGTGTAATTAGGGATATGGCTGTTTTCCATACGCTCAAGCATGACATGGTCGAACAGGACGCAGTTGAGTCTGTGGTTTTCCATGCATCCACCCGCTGTAGGAAAGGCTAGGATATAGGGATAGTCTCCCGCCATTCTCTCGACTTCTTTCCTATCGTTCCATATATTGCAAAAAAAGACCAGCGTGCCCTTGACACGCTTCTGCTTGATAGTATGGACAGCTTGCTCCAAAGCTCCGCTGGCCACGCTGACGAAGATGAAATCGTAGGTGGTAGCCGTCTCTGCGAGTGAGATGTGATAAACATCATTGCGTTCCTCACCCTTGGGATTATCCCTGCCATCAAGCAGATGAACAGGCAGTTCGCTTGGCAGAGTCAATGCCTTATGGTCTCTCACAAGATGGAGGACCTCATAGCCCGCCTTTTGCAGTACATAGGCATATGTGGTTCCTATGACTCCGGCACCCAGCACACAAACCCTCGTTCCCATATCAGATTTTTCCAGATTATATGAATATTCCTTTTCTTTCATGGATAGACGTCATTTCTCATTTGAGAAAAACTTCCAGAGCGGCGCGACCATCAATGCCTGTACGAACTGGTTGGTCTTCAGCAGTTCCCAAACCTTTTCACGGGAAAGCAGATACACCTCGAGTTCTTCCGTATCATCAAGATGCGGTTCGGAGATTTTCTCCACGCCCGTGGCCAGAAAGCAGTGGGTCATATTGTTCATGGTGCTTGAGTTGGCCGATATGTCCATCAGATGCTGCCATTCCCCGCCACCATATCCTGTCTCCTCGAGCAGTTCCCGCTTGATGGCCTCCAAGGGTTCCTCACCACTCTCCATCACGCCGCAGGGCAGCTCATAACTTGTCCTGCCCAGTGCGTGGCGGTACTGCCGCTCCATCACGAAATGTCCGTCTTTGGTGATGGCGATGACATTCACCCAGTCGGGATACTCGATCACATAATACTCCGGATTCTCACGTCCGTCGGGAAACCGCACATGGTCCCGGCGCGCCGTCAGCCAAGGACGCCGAATGAGATATTCAGACTTCAGGATGGTCCATTTCTTGTCTTCCATATATATTATTATTGTGGCATTTTGTAGGGTTTGACCCCGATATATAAATGTTGTGTAATTTTGAAAAGGATTAATAATGTAATTTACCTATATAAGTAATGATGCCATCATTTTTATGGACTACTTTCATGTCTAACAATTCAGCAATAACACATTGTTCTTTCTCATTTTTTTGTGACCAAATATAGTTATAATAAGCCAAAAACTTTTGATTATTTGACCAAACCATTTTATATCTAATTCCTGTCATAAATGATATTATAAAATCGAACCAAGGTCGTGAGTTTATAATATCTTTAGTAAATTCAAATCTTTTGATGAAGCAACCTTTTGTTGCATATAAATCATCATTATAATAAAAATCCATAGTTATTGCTTCAACTAACATGACAACGTTTCCTTTGTTGTCAACAAGTTTTTTAGAAACATCCATATCAGTTGTTTCACTTGTGCAGTCCGTTTCGGTAAATTGAATTTGTTGCAGATTATAAAAATCTATTTTCCCGTTGTATTCAAGAACTCTTTCTATTGTCATAATTAATACTTTTTTGCAAAGATACTACTATTTATTATAAATGAATACTTAATTGTTATTTATGTTGTCAGAAATAAGAAAGGACAAGAAGAAACTAATTAAAGACCCTATTAAAAGATTGTCTTATAATGGTGGTGGTAGTGCAAGAGAAGTTGTTAGAATGATTGCGTTAGCATTAGGTTTCAAAATACATGAAGATGAAAACAGTATTTCTGCATATGGAGGTAATGCAGTAAGAATTGCAGACCATTGTACAAATATGCAAACTTGGGTTGACCGTGGTATATGGAACGCTCCAATAAGGTTAGACGTTGTAATTGAAGAAGAACCAACACAAGCGGTAACACAAGTTAAAAAGGGATATAATTTCATCATAGTAGAGTTTGTATATGATATCACTGATTTTGACCCTCAAAATGCAAGGACTATTGCATATGATATTAGAAATGTTATTAATGGTAATCAATATGCAAATAATGCACGTGGTGAAAGAAGACCATTAAAATCTACACATAATTCAAACGAAATAAACAATATAACAAAAATAGAAATATGAAACAAACAATTAAACTTAGAGAATCAGAATTGAAACGGATGATTGCTGAAACGGTAAGAAAAGTAATATTGAAAGAAAAAATATGTGACAAACCGAAGTTTCCCACCGAAATCATCAACACCGACCAGGGCAGCCAATGCACCACGAAAGCATGGGAGGACCTGTTGGGCAGCCATGGCATCAAGGTGATCATGGACGGCAAGGGCCGCTGCTAGGACAACATCTGGATAGAACGCTTCTGGAGAACCATCAAGCAAGAATGGGTCTATCTCAATCCCGCCGACACGGTGGACGAGCTTCGAAGTTGAATAGACAGCTTCATCAGGTTCTACAACTACAAGCGTCCGCGCCTGTCCATCGAGGACCTGCTGCCCAGCATAAGATACTTAATCACGGAGTAATGAAAAAAATATTCAGATGTTTGCAGGTGTAAATTCAATTTCATATCTTTGCGGTACCGAGACAAGAAACGCGACGGCTTATGCCGCATCCGATTCTAATAATCCGACTGAGCATCGAGCCCTGCCGGATTTTGCCGAGAAAAGAGAACGCTCAGGCAAGCCTGCATGCCTGTTGCATTCACATCAACCAATGATAACCTGTCAAATTTTTGGGGAGAACTATATGTTTCAGAATTGAAATCATAGGCAAGTATGAATAACGATGATGGGATATGGGTATTCCTTTCTCATTCCAACAAGGATTATGAGAAAGTGCGTCAAGTGAGGAACCTTTTGGAGGAACAATCACTTCGACCGTTGATGTTTTTTCTTCATTGTCTGAACGATGATGATGAGATTGACTCATTGATAAAGCGTGAGATTGATTGTAGAACTCGTTTTATTCTGTGTGACAGTGAAAATGCTCGCAAGTCTCATTGGGTACAGAAAGAAGTGGAATATATCAAGTCGCAGAATCGTATTTGTGAAACCATTGACCTGTCAAAAAATATGGAGGAGATTCTGTCAGACCTACAGGATTTCATCAATAAGACGAGGATTTTTATCTCCTATAACAGAGAAGAATATCAGTTAGCCAACATGGTATATGAACGCTTGTCTCATTATGATTTTTCTGTATATATTGAAAGAGCGTGGGATTTCAATTCATCTTATCATCAGAACTATAAGGACGCAATAGATTTCTTGGAAGATTCTGTGGTTAAAACGAATGGTTATGTTCTTGCAATAATGAATGAGCGGATTCTGAATCCAAGTAGTGGCTCGCGATATGAACTGAAAAAAGCTATACTTGGAAATAGGAGCCAAGGGAAGAAAGCACCAAATATAATTCCATTTGTTACTCAGAAATCCCTTGTTAGTTTAATCGAAAAAGACAAAAATCTTGCTCCTTTGGCAAATTGTAACATCCAGGTTTTAAAAGGAGACAAAATAAAGCAACAGTGTGATGAGATAATAGAAAGAGTCGTTACACAACAGATGGCATTGGGAGCCATCGAGGTCCAAGCTGCAAACCTTGAGCGTGACAAAAAAAACCAAGAAGCGGGCTTCCTTTATAGATTGCTTCGTCAGAATAAAAATGAATGTGTCAAAAAAAGTAAAGCCGGCAGTTTCCATATTGACAAGAATGGCATAGTACAATGTTTTGAACCATCGGAGGATAATCCGTTTGTGGATGATGAATCAGATTAGTACTCGACGCTGCAGGAGGGGATGTAGGTCTCTCCGTCTATCTCGAACTTGCCGGCCTTGAGAAGGTTCCACAAGGTCCCGCTGGAATCATCCCCGTCAGCAAGGATTGTTTCCATCTCCTTCCTTGTTCCCTTGAGGGTGACCCCCACCCAGAGCCACAGGCATTCCTTCTCCTCTCCTATGGTACCGATGATGTCCTCTATGCCCTCGTCGTAGATGTCGTTGACATCCAGGGAGTCGATAATGTTTCCATCCGCATCCTTATCATAGGGTGCCGCTTTGACAAAGGGCTTGTCAATGACGGTACATCCCGCTGCCGTCGGGTCGCACTCCCCGAAGAAGACCTCGCCACCCACGGACTTCACGCATTCCATCAGTCTTTTGATATTCCTTTTCATAATCATTTAGTTTTTAGATTTCACCAAGTTCATTCATCGTAGCGGTCTTGGCCATTATCCTGACCTCACCGTATTGTGTCTGCAGGGTCTCAGCAAAATGGACGGTCTCGTCATAGACAAACTGCTCAAGGTCGTAGCCATCATCACACCAGTCCTCGCTGTAGAAATTCCTTGCCGCACGCTCGCTGATGAGCTCACCGGCGGCCTCATTGAGTTTCATCTCATCCTCGAAGACGCCCATCAGGACGAGAGAGGAAGAGGAGAGCCATGCATCGCCCTCATAAAGCAAATATATTTTCATAAAGCCGTATTTTTTCCCTTTCGTTTTCGCTGCCTTGCAGCTTCTTCGTCCGGGCGTTGTTATTACGCCGCCCATGAAAGATTGCGGTGAGTGTGAGGCATTCGGAAGGTTTGCGGAAAGTTTTGTCTGCCTGCGGCAGCCAGTAGGGAAAGAAAAGTTGCCGTGAAAGCCGATGACGGGAGCGAGATGCTGACTATCTTCGCGAAGTAATGACAGACGGTTGGACGTTGGATAGATGCCAGAATATTTTGAATTATAATAATGTACAATAGACTAGTACTTATTGTTTACAAAGGAATAGACGAAGGGTAGTATTGAGATCTCCGTCCCTACCCTTTTCGTCTGTTACTACCCTAGAATAGCCAAGTCAGTTATTGGAGGGTTTTATCGTCGTAAAAAAGTGAATTAAAAAAAACAATGACAAAGAAAATGGAAATCTCAGAGGAGGTCTTTGACATTGCCCATCTCTTTGTTGATTTTGTCGAGCTCCTCCTGCAGGACTTCTATTTTGGCGCGAGCGATGGAGTTAAGGCTGTATGACACATCATACAGGGCTTCTTTGTCCATGATGTCGAACTGGTCGCTCATCAGGTAGTTGATGTTGCATCTTTGGGAAATATAAAAAAGATATCCTATGGCTACCGGGGAGAGCACAGGCAGTCCTTTTTCCACTTTTGACACCATGCTCTGCGCCACTCCCAGCTGGCCAGCAAGATCGACCTGTGTCAGTCCCAGGTCTTTGCGAATCTCCCTGAGGCGTTGCCCCATTATCTTGATGTTGAAATCACTCATCCACTTCACGTTTCTCAGGATGTCGTTTGCCGTCATCCTTCGGCCCGAGCAGTTGCAGCAGCATGTAATCTATCTCGTTGTTGATGCGGTCGAAGTTTTTGGACAAAACGATCTCCTTTTCCTTATCATTTGCAAATTTATAAAAATTCGGCAAATCACGGTAGTGTTTCTCCTCATTTTTTATTTTTTCCATGTCAAAATTCGCCTTGCAGTAGAATTTCGTGGTCTTGAACTCAGGCGAGTTCTCGATATCAATCTCACGCATCTGCGACTTCTCTGTAGGCCGGAAGTCACGTGCCGTCTGTCCGCACAGCCATCCCGTCGGCATGTCCGCTATCTTAGCCGCCGGCACCATCTCAGCCATCTCTTCGTTGAGCGTGATGGAAGACTCCCCCTCCTTGTCGATGGACATGTTCTTCTTGATCTGCTTGACCTTTCCGAAGATGTCCCCCGACAGCCAGTCCAGCGTCTCCTTGGCGCGTGCGGAGCCGCAGATGACGTTGCCGCAGGTTGTCAGCACCTTCTGCATACCCACTTTGCCGTAGTCCGCCTCCAGCTGCGGCAGTTCCTGGAAGCCCATCGTCACCGCCACCTTGTTGGAACGTGCCGTGCCTATCAGGCGGTCAATCTTATGGAAGTACAGGGTCGGTAGCTCATCCACGATGATGGACACCGGCACATTCTTTCCGAAGCCGCTGTTGACACGTGTCACGAGACGGTTCAGAATCAGCGCGTTCAGGGCCCCCACGACGCCCTCCATCTCCGGGTCATTGGCGATGACCAGGTACGACGGATTACCCGGGTCTGAGACTTTCAGGTCGAACTCGTCGCCCGAGAACACCCAGTACGCCTCCTTCGTCACCAGGCGTGATGCCAGCACGCGCAGTGTTCCCGCCATTCCCTCGAGCTGATCCATGGCCTTGTTGTCGAGTGCGGACTTGAACGGTGCCAGCAGCGGCTTGATCTCGCTGTCCTGGATCAGCACATCGAACACATCCTCATATGACTGTGTGAGGAACGACAGCACGTGGGGCATATCTGAGTACTCGCCCGTGTAAGTGTCCGGCTCCACCTCGTCCCCGTTATCATCCACATAATACGCCTTGTCGACGTGGAAGAAATACGGCTCTTTCTCATCCCAGACAATCTGGTCGATGTTGTCAAAGTCAGCTTCTATCCTCTCCTCAGCGTACATCACATTACCTGTGATGATGTTGCCG
Organism: uncultured Prevotellaceae bacterium; assembly: GCA_902780635.1. Classification (GTDB taxonomy): domain Bacteria; phylum Bacteroidota; class Bacteroidia; order Bacteroidales; family Bacteroidaceae; genus Prevotella. Next base: position 97,154 of record CACZGH010000012.1, on the reverse strand, counting down.
CTCCTGTTGATGATGGATATAGAGGTCAGGTTACGCAGTTCGGTAAATGTCAAGTCATTGTAGCTTTTGCCCATATTGTCGGAGATGTCCGCTTTAGAGCCATTGATATACCGAGGGCCGTACAAGGCGCTTTTGTTCTTGTCATCCTCCGTCTCCTCAGTCTTTTTCCACATCACCAGTTCGTCGCCCAGCCAGAAGCATCTGCTCAGGCGTTTTGCCGTATGGTCACCGAGGTGGTCAGAGTAGAACTCCAGTCCGGCCCAGTCCTCCGGCTTGCGCAGGGCCCCATTCTCATCCAGTGCCATGTTATTGCCCTTCAGGTCGTGGAAATCCAGCACGATGTTGCCCATCTCGTCCACCGCATAGTAGTAGTGCCATCCTTTGACCTTCACCTTGAGCGGTTTGCCGTTGACCTCCACCACCAGTTGCAGTTTCCGGCCGCTCTTCATGCCTATGGGATGGAAGTTGATGAAGAAGTAGATGATGGCCGCAGGAAGTTCTCCGCCGAGTTCTGGAAAAACTGCTCAGACCCGCCCTTCTTGTCTCCGCCTTTCTGCAGCGACTCCAGCAGTGTCGCAGCTGTCTCGGATGCCTGTCCGAGGCTGTCGATGTATTTCGCCTGGATGGGGTTCACGCGGTTGGAGTACTCCACGTCCGTAAAGTTGATGACACGGAAGCCGCAGTTGCTCGGTGTCTTCCCATGTGTCTTGTTCTTGCAGTACAGGTAGAACAGTTTCCTCGCCAGAGTTGGGAACTTATAGTCATAAACCACCATGGAGAACCCCTTTTCGGAGTGTTGCCTCATGAACGGCTCGATCACACCGAATGTCTTGCCTGAGCCAGGCGTCCCCACCACCCATGTGCCACGGAACGGGTTGATGACATTGATCCAGCCATGCCGCATCCTCCCTTTGAAATAGTAGATCATCGGGATATTGACACTGTATCTGTTTTCCTCGAGCACTGTCTCTTGTTTGAAGGACTCGTTCTCGAAGTTGAAGCGGTCATCCCCCACTTTGTGGCGGATATATTTCGACGTGTTGTCGAGACCCGCATGGATAGCCATGATACCGGTGACAGAAGTGAGGATATACAGGCATTTGTTGAGAGGGATTCCCATCATGAGAATCCCCCATGTCCCCTCATTAAAATACAGGCACAGCATGACGCATGCTGCCCCTGTCAGCAGCGGGTAGAAGACCATTGTCTTCACATTGAACTTGATATCCTTTTTAGCCTTGGTGCCTATGCAGGTGACGCCCACCATGATCAGTTCGCACATCTTGCATACCACGAGAGACTTGAAGATGAAGAACCTCATCAGTATATTCGTCAGCCAAGCCAGGATGGGACCCGTGTTCAGAGGCGTGAATACAAGTATCTCGAATACCAGCGTGAAGTATATGATTATCCGGAACATGGAATACATTTCGATTTGTTCCTAGGTCTCTTGTATCATTTCTCAGGACGCGAAGAAGAAAGATGCAGTCTGCATCGTAGTGTTTTATCTCGGAAACATCCGATGGTACATTCTTGTAGGGCAGCCCCGAAGGTGATGACTTCACGCTCTATGGTATCGTGACCGGTCTGCAAGAAACGGAATATGGCTACCAGTCAGCTAACGAAATGGCGAGCGTCACCTATGATGCAAGCGAGTACGGACTTGGTACTTTGAGGATTGAGCAGGACAAGCAGTTCAAGCCTTGCACCCTCGCAGAGATTGAGGACGAGGACTTGCAGGCGTTTCTCTCACGGTTATATGATAAAGACTGAAATGTTTAACCCAATAATATGACAAGATTATGAAGATTATCGTTATGAACAGTGCAGACTTGCACATCGAAGTTTTGAACGGATGGAGATGACTGATTAAAGCTGTCCATCCATCATTTTACATAGTGGGAGGATGGTGGGAACTTTCCACCAGGTTCCCACCATCCTCCCGTCACACTATCCATATTTCTATTTCTTTAGCTATGCTACATATTGATACACATTGCTACACTTCCGCTACATGAAATAATCAATTAAAAACTATGTAATTCATTGAAAAACAATCTTGCTACATTTTTGTTACATAGCTTGACGTAATATCGTTACACGCGAAGGTCACACTGAGTATACCTGACCCCATTACTATATGAAAAAGAAGAGAAAATGTTTGGCGGAATGAAAGAAAATAAGTATTTTTGCATACGAAAGTACGGAAAAATGTATTTATTTATCATTATTCCGCACAATATTATACATCACAATGAGAATAGAAAGAGACATCATAGAAGCTTTCAAGCAATGGAAAGACGCTCCTGGCAGGAAGCCTATCCTTCTGAAAGGCGCACGTCAGATTGGAAAGACGTGGGCGATGGAAACATTTGGCAAAGAGTGTTTCGACTATTGCGTCAAGTTTGACTTTGACCGACAGGTGGAACTGAAATCCGTTTTTCAGACAACGAAATCACCAGACAGACTGGTCAAGGAACTGACCCTTTATTGCGAGCAACCTATTGTGGCTGGCAAGACGCTGATCATCTTCGATGAGATACAGGAATGTGAGGAAGCCCTCAACAGTTTGAAATATTTCTGTGAGGACGCTCCGGAATATCATATCATCGCCGCCGGCTCATTGCTCGGCGTGGCCGTCAAGAAACGCAAGATGACCGTGCCCGTTGGAAAGGTCAAGGTGATGAAGATGTTCCCCGTCACCTTCAAGGAATTTCTTCGCGTAAGCGACCCCAAGACGTTTGAATACATTGATGCATTGGATGAAATCAGGCATTTGCCCGGAATCATCCTCAACAAGCTTCGCACCGAGTACCGCCGCTATCAAGTGTCGGGTGGTATGCCGGAAGCTATTGTCGCTTTATTGGATGACAAGGGGGTGGGGGAGGTGGAGTCCACTCTTCAAGACATCCTCGACCTCTATGAGCTTGACTTTGCCAAGTATGCCGACCCTCGTGAGATACCGCGCATCCATGCCATCTGGCACTCCCTTCCTGCCCAACTCTCCAAAGAGAATCGTAAATTCGTGTGGAAGGTCATCAAGAGCGGGGCACGTTCCAAGGACTACGAAGATGCCTTGATGTGGCTTGAAGACGCAGGGATTATTTACAGGGTGTACAATATCAGCAAGCCGGGAATGCCCTTGTCCGCATATCAGCAGACCAATGCCTTTAAAGTCTATGCCTGTGACTGTGGGTTGCTCCGCCGGTTGGCCCATCTTCCTGCCACCGTCGTTGTTGATCCTATCGCCAATTACACAGAATTCAAAGGCGCAATGGCAGAGAATTCCGTGTTGCAGTCAATCATGCCATTGTTGGATGACTGTATTCCATGCTACTGGACTTCCGCTGAAACGGCAGAAGTAGAATATATCATACAATTGGGGGAGGAAATAGTACCGATAGAAGTCAAGGCTGAGGGCAGCATCAGTGGCAACAGCCTCTCTGAATACAACAGAAGATATAACCCGAAATATCGCATTCGTTTCTCGATGCTGAATTTGCAGTTCAATGGCGGACTTCTGAGCAGTCCGTCCCCTCTCGCCGGATGGCTGAATAAGCTGTTCACTTTACTGGGATAAGAAGGTAGGTGAAAAGTCAATACCACCCTTTTTAATGTTAAAAATATTAAAATAGTGTATATAACTCACTGATATTAAATGTCTTACAATGCCTTGTCCTGCGACAAATTAGCGACAGAAATAGGCAAAATCGCATTTTTTTGAAAAAATAGAACGTTGATAATCAATGAGTTACGACAGGTGTAAAAGCGGTAAAGAATCCCTCTCTCTCCGCCATAAACACTGATACTCAACGAGTTGCAGAGTTTACGCACAGAGACACGCACACTTTAAACAGTGTGCGTGTCTCTAGTTAATTGACATAATTCAGTAAATTAAGGTTCTAAAGTTGCGCTGCTGATGCTCGTCTTTTCAACGGAAACAGTCTTGGTCATCTCTCGAAAAGCGAATGGCAAATAGCTAACAGCCTATCAACTTGAGCTTGCGAAAGTTGAATGATACCATTTGCATCAGTCAGCATAATATGCAGCCCATTCGACGAGATCCTGTCTCACATAGCCCACTTTTCCTTTTATGCTGATTTTATACCATCCATTTGTCTTACCCTTACAGTCGAAAGCGCAGTCGGGATAATCCTTTGCGCTGTCTTCCTCTGTTATTTGAGCCACTACAGCAGTGCGCGTAGATGGACCCTTCCTCACATTGATATTTCCATGTACGCCATCTCTTCTATACACGAAACCTTTTCCTTTCTCAGGAGTCCATATCTCCACTCTTGCCTCTTTTTTGGAAACTTCTTCTTCCCAGTCCAAGGGGTTGGCGATATAGGTTGTCTTCGTCTCCCTCATATACATACCTACCAAATTGCCGTCTTTGGTAACGACAACTTTTGCACTATTGGATTGTGCTTGGGCAGTAATTGCTCCAATGAGCATCAAAAAGATAAAAATACATTTTCTCATTTTATAAATTATTAAGTTAACACATTGCAATCAATAGGGCAAAGATAACAAAATATTATCAATAATTGCTTTTTGTGAATAAATTTATGTTGGATGATTATATTTATTCACCTTTCGCAAGTTGAGGCGATCAGGTCTGTTATCCGTTGTAAAGACTAAGATCAGCAGAGCAAATATCCCGAAGAGCGAACAGCTAAATGCGAATAGCCGCCAACTTGATGGTTATTCTTCCTGATTCCGGAAGCGGATGGTCTGCGTTTCGAAGTTCATCTCCTCGATGATGGCGATTGACTCCAGACGGTAGCCTTCCTCGCGCAGCAGTCGTCCACCCATCTGCTGGCCTTTCTCCACGGCGATGCCGATGCCAGCCACCTCGCCACCAGCCTGATGCACCAGGTCGATGAGTGCGTGCGCCGCCTGTCCGTCGGCCAGGAAGTCATCGACTATCAGCACGCGGTCTGTCGGGTGCAGATATGGTTTGGACACAAATACCTTATTCATATGCTTGTGGGTGAAGGAATAGGCCTGTGACACGTACTTGTTGTCAGTACTGTTGGCTGTCTCGCTCTTTTTTGCGAACACCACAGGCACATCGTACAGATGACCCAACATCGTGGCGATGGCAATGCCGCTGGCTTCGATGGTCAGGATTTTGTTCACCTCCAACCCGTCAAACCGTCGTTTTAGTTCGATGGCAATCTGGCGTATGATGCCGATGTCTATCTGATGATTCAGAAAGTTGTCAATCTTCAGTATGTCACCCGGCTTGATAATGGCATCGCTTAGGATTCTTTCTTCAAGGAAGTTCATAGTTGTTCGTTATGGTTGATGATCTGGTACATTGATTGATAGGTCGATGCGCAGCTGTCAGAGAGCTGGATTTTGATATCCTATCTGCACATTTTTATTGATAGATGTCGCAAACTAAATGCAAAGATAGATAAAATGTTTGAGAAAGGCACATATCTCTGTGCTTTCTTCCCTTTCTTGCTGGGGTGTGTACAGAGTTTTGCATTTTTTTTGCTATTCATTGATGGTCCTGGCATAGCCTACTTCAGTCCAAAATTGTTTCTCGGCACCACAAAAAAACGTGGCGAAAACTTCTTCTGCGACACATTTCAAGGCCCTTTTTTCCATATGTCGCATTTCCATACGCATGTCGCATGGATCATAAATGAAAAATACAAAATTATTTCCATCATGAGATAACCCGTCGTATCTTTGCAATGCAGAAAGGAAATAAACCTTCAACGAAATAAAATAATAAACATAAAAAAATACGAAAATGAAAAAGAATCTAAAATCAATCATGATGGCAGTCGCAGCCCTTTTGTCGATAACCATGACAAGTTGTCAAGAAGACGAATTAATCGCGATGACACTCGACGGTAACTGGAAAGGTAACATGTATGTGTCTTATCAAATCAACGGTCGCGGAGAATACTATGACGCTTCTTATTCTGAAGTATGCTTCCTCCGCAATCCTTCTCAATTCGCATCCGGTGATGGTTACTGGATAGACTACTACAACGACTACGTAAGATATGGATGGGAACGCAACTATATCGCAAACCATATCAAGTGGGAAGTAATCAATGGAAACATCAGGATCCATTTCATAGAGGAAAACTCATATGTGACAATTTATGAATATTGTCTCACCGACAACCACTTCTCTGGATACATTGAGATGTACAATGGAACAAAACAAAGATTCAGTCTGGTGCATACTTCTTCGCCCAATTGGAGCACTTATCATTGGGGAAGTGATAGGTTCTATTACAACGCCAACCAGAACAACTTTGGCATCGAGGAAGGTGCTTCTTACGCAAACAAGTCTTTCATAGACCTGGAGGACGGAGTCTCTTCTAACAATACCAACGATTCAAGCGAACCAGTACAACTACAGCGTGTATTCAAGTTGAAATACGAATAAAAATAACAGTTGAATTCTAATGTCCCTTTCCCGTGCTCCCAGTCTCTGACTGAGGGCGCGGGAAAAACTTATCTGTTGGTCTATCTTCCCAGAATAATGTCGACAATACCGAGCACGTCGGAAATGTCGATCACACCGTTGGTATAGACATCGGCAGCCTGAAGACTGAAGTCTCCGTTAGCCCTGCCGAGAATGAAATCGACGGTGGCGAGAACGTCGGAAATATCGACCGTCCCATCCTTGTTGACATCGCCGCGAAGGAAGGCCGGGCCGAGGTAGAGGAGCTTGAAGTTGTCAAACAGCGTCCAGTCGTTTTCCACGTTCACCGTCTTTTTCACACCAATACGCATCGAGCCATTTTCGACCGTGAACCGGATGGGCGTGATGTCATAGAGCCCGTTGTGGATATAGTAAGATGCATCAGTTTGTGAGTCAGGAATATATCCGTAGATGCTCTGGTTGACACCTTGTTTGCCGCATTTGCCCGCTTCTGAGAAAATAGAGGGGAGCGTTTGCGACACGTCATTGGCATAAATTGAGGCATTGAGTGCTTCATTGCCGGCTTGGCGCAGACTGGCCGCAGCATTGTAACCACCATCACGGTAGAATCCCTGTGCACTGAGGAGATAGATGCCGTCGGGTGCGTCGCTGATTTGCTGATACACATCAAATGTGGTGTTGAATTTTTCAGCGTTGAAGTCACCCCAGTCACTTTGTGCATATCCACCCCGCGTGGGATTTCCGTTCCACTCTTCGATGCGTGTGTCGTTTCTGCCGAATTTGCTGCAGGGGATAAGGAAACTGACATCCATCGGTTGGGCCTGAGTGGCATTTTGCATTCTCTTGATGAGCTCGCTGCGTGTCAGAAGCAACCATTGAGCCGCGGCACTTTGGGCATTGGTGGTGGTAGTGAGCGCTGTGTGTGCTGTGGCAGGCGATGCGATGTAATGAGTGCCGTCGGAGAGGGTGTAGGCCTGATGGCCGTCGACTGTGCCGGCCTCGGCGAAAATCCACTTAAAGGGAGGGGCGTCACAATAGAGATTGCTTCCAAGATAGTGATTGTTTCCCCCATTCGATATCTTGGAGTCAAGCCGATAGCCATCTTTGACAGCCGAGAGGGTGAAGTTGATGCCCGACTCAGCCGCTATGGCCTGCGTGTCCCAGCTGTTTCCGTTGGCGATGAAGAGTCCGCTTTGAGGATTATAAAGGTAATAGTCGTCGGAGGGGATGGTGACAATACCAAGTTGGTCGTTGACCTGTGTACGTGGGATGATGCGGATGCCGATTTTGTCACCAGAGTCAGAGCCTGTGGCGTTGGTGCGGTTTCCTGCCAGCACTTCCCCCTCGCTGAAATTTTTGTCGTTATCCCACAGACCCACATACGTGCCGTGGGCAAGATTTTTGCAAACCCAGTAGTCGCCGGTGGCGTTATATTCGAAGCCGAATGCTGTTTTGGCAGCCTCTTCGGTGTAAGCCTCGTCTCGTGTGACGAAGTTCCATGAGTTGGGACTGCAGATCAGATAGTTGGGCTCACCCACGTTGCGCAGAGAGTATCCCCCGTTTGAATGGGGCTCTAAAGTCCATAGCTGGTAGAGATCACTGGCATAGTTGCTGTTGGTAGCCTTGTAGTAGACGCGGTTTTCGGTGCTGCTGTTGTCATAGACGGCCCATACAAGGTTGGTGCTGGCTTCTTTGGAGTAGAACTGGAAATAGAAATCGTCGATATTGGTTGGGATGACTTGGACGTTGTCTGAGAACGAGGTGTAGTAGACGATCTCATCAGAGGGGTATGCCTTTCCATCGTACATGTTGACGATGCGCCAGCTGCAATTGTCGGCGTTGTCGAGTGCTCCGCTGAATGAGTAGCTGAGGTCTCCGTGCCTTGTCTTGTCCTCACTCTTAATGGTGGCCAGGGTGTTCCAAGTCGTGGAGGAGGGGAGCTTGTATTGCACCTGTATCTCGTCTATGATATCGCCGTTTTTGTCTTTCCACTCGATATTGATATGATGGTCTTGAAAAGCGCATTTGATGGAGTGGGGTAGGCTGATGACTACCCGGGGCACATATTCATACGATTTGTTGTAGCCCAGTCCGCCATCGGTGGCAGCATAGGCATTGCCAAGAGCAGTGAGTTTCCCATCGTAGATTTTAGCTTTCGACTCACTGTTCCAGTAAAAGTATCGTTCTACATATGCATTGCTGTTGAGGGTGGAGAGGATATTTTTCACGTTGGATATAATAGTGGCGTCAGTGACCCCACTGGCAAAACTTCCATCTGAGTTCCACGACGATCCCCACATCCATTCACTGATAAGCAATGGCCGGGAATAGGACTGATAGCGTGAATAGAGTGAACCGAAGTTGGACCAATAGCAATGCAGGTCATACAGGTCGCATCGCCATCCCCGAGCATCGATGGCAGCAAAAAACTCTTTAAACCATTTCTCGCTGTTGGCGTTGTCGTAGGTGGAGGGGGAGCAGAGTCGCAAACCGGTGCGCATGGCGTCTTCCCAATAATTCAGTACCTCTTCCACTGTTGCAGGCGTGTCGTCGTTGGGGTTGGCCGGCTCGTTGTCGGTTTTCATGGTGCACGCATATTCGGTGGCTCCGCATTCGGCTATGCCAGGCCACGCGCGATGTATCTTGTGAGGCAACCATTCCACGTCGGGTGTCCGCTTTCCGCCCACGTTGTAGGTATAGCAGCCTTGCACGTTGAGTGAATCGCAGACGTTGGCCTCGGTGTTGTTGGCAATGCCCGATTTGCCAAAGTTGTACCATTGAAACAGCCGGTAGGAGGACGCTTTTCCTCTGAGTACGGTGGGGAGGTCCATTTCCAAGTCTTCCGTGTCGGCAATGAAGCAACGGCTGTAGCCCCATCCGCTACAACCAGTCGCAAACGTGACCATATAACCGCGTTTCAATTTGAAACTCTTAAAATTGTTTTTCAGTTCCGCCTCGCTTAGGGTCTTCATATAGCCGCCCGAGCTTCCTGTGGTGTAACCATTGTATGAAGTGCCTGAGAATCCCGTTCCCGTGTAACAAGTCAGGGCATGAAATCCTGCTCCGTATGGCAGGATGATGGTGCCCTTGTTGTACATTTTCACCTGACAGTTGGTGCCGTCCACGGCTTTTGCTCCATCGATGCGGATGTAGCTGAGCCAGTCTTTGATCACTGCCGAAGGCTTAATCTGCTGGAAGATGATGACGGCGTGCTCCATCGAACTGTTTGGGATGTTGAGTGTCCCGCCACTCTTAAAGAGTGCATTGGCGAGTGTGAGTACGTAGTCAGTGTTGGCAGCGACATCTACTGCCTTTGTTATTTGTGTCGAGCAGATGGTCTTTGTATTGGTCGCCATCATGTGCAGTGAAAGCATCAGAGTGGCAAGAATAAGTTTGATTTTCATAATAGTCGATGGGATGAATGGTATTATGTAGGCAAAGATAGTGAAAATCGAAGGCAAAACGAAAAATAATCCTTTTTTTCTTTTGCTGAGATGCATCTTATCTTCGCAGAAGGCCAGTTGATTTAATTGTGATAAAACTGCGAAGGGACGAAAATGTCTACTTGAAAAATGGGCGATTTTGCGCAAAATGCGCCATTCTGCGCATATAGTTTTGCGGATTTTTTGATGAAATGGTTGATTTTTGAAAGAAAATGTGTTATTTTGCGCATGATTAAAGAAAAACATCTATGCCAACACACCATTTGCTTATCTTAGCCATTATTGTCGTATTCGTGATAGCCTTTATTATCACGATGATAATTCTGAATGCCAGTGCAAAGAGTATGATCGATGCGAACACGAAGTTGGTGGAGAACCATAATTTGCTGTTGGAACTGAACAAGGAGCAGGTAAGAGAGATAGAGTTTCAGATGAAAGAACTCGATCAGCAGAACAGAAAACTCGAGCAGCAGAACAGAAAACTCGAGCAGCAGAAGGATAAACTAGAACAGCAGAAGGGTGAATTGGAACAGCAAAAGGGCGAACTGGAAGAACAGAAAGGGATGATAGAAATACTTCAGAAACAACAGGAGGAGTTGGCTGAGCATTTGAGTCATGATACCACTGATGATATAACGATGATGAAACAGCAGGCCCAAGAGCAACAAGAATACCTTGAAAATACAGCCGACATGACTGACGAGCAACTAATGTCATGGGTGGATTGGCAGATGGACAAGACAAAACTTTTTTCCGACAGCAAGCTGACATTGAAGACCATGGCAAATGCACTTGGTCTGACGCAAAAAAGGCTTGGAGGGTTGTTTAAGAACCATCCCAAATACAGCACTTTGAGCGAATACATCAACGAGAAGCGTTTCGTCTATGCTTGTCAGTTGTTGCGCGACGAACCCAATTGGACCATCGAGGCCGTGGGTACAAAGGCTGGTTATGGAGGACGTCGCACCTTCCAAACAGAAGTGAAGCGGCGGCTTGGCCTCACTCCTTCGCAATACCGTCACTCACTAAGACTCGGCGTTGCGCCCAAGCGTAAATGATGATGACCGCGATGGTCGGTATCTCCATCGGCAAGTTCGCTAAACCAGATTCCGGACCGACAAGCAGGAACGAGATGACGGGGATGATGCTGGAAATGAGGATGTATAACGCCATCCAGATGCCCACCTGGCGTAACCGCCCACGATAATTATAGGCTATGGCACAGCCTAAGGGCAAGTAGACTAACATCAGCGACACAGCGACGGGCAATCCTATGATTTCCATCAGAGAAGGGAAAAACAACGGTATGAATCCCGCAATATTCAGTGCAATGACCAACCACCAACCTATGGTCATGGGCCTATAGAGTGGCTTCATGCCTCGCATCAGTCCAATATACATCACCAGTGCACCAAAGGTCTGAATGATGGCTGATGCCAAGGGGGCATGGGCTTCAACCCAGTGCATCAACGGTGACCAGTTGATAGCGGCTTGAAGGAGATAGCAGAGAAAGGCTGCCTCGATTAACCAGCGTGGCCATCCGCTGTCAATATGATTGACAAGACACTTACTTTCAATACTTTCGGCTTTTTCAATAATAGTCTTACTTTTTTCTTGTGCTTCCATGCCTGCAAAGATAGTGAAAACCGAGAGCAATGCAAAACAAAAAAAGATTTTTTTGTTTTCATTGCCGAGGTGCATCCTATCTTGGACCTTTAGGTCAAAAATAGTGAAAACCGAGAGCAATGCAAAACAAAAAAAACAATTTTTTGTTTTCATTGCCGAGGTGCATCCTATCTTGGATCTTTGAATCAAAGATAGTGAAAACCGAGAGCAGAACAAAAAGAAATCTTTCTTTTTTTCTGCCGAGGTGCATCCTATCTTCGACCGCTAGGTCAAAATAGTGAAAACCGAGAGCAATTTGAGAGTAATCTGCTGAAAGAGTCGCCTTGGGCAAGAAAGTACAAAGAAAATGATGAGAAGATGATAAGAAAATTGTTTTTTTTACTATTTTTGCATTCAATTCTTAATCATTCATAGTCGGGCAACAGCGAGAATAAGCGTGAAAGAACAAAAGTATTGACGCTTCTTCTGATGCTAGCTGTAGGAGCACTGCCCATCTTATTAGTGAAACTATTTTAAATGACAATAATGATGAAAAAGAAACTATCTCAGATGTTGACCGTTGTCTGTTCATGGGGAGTGTTGCTTCTCACCTGCGGTTTCATGATAACAACAATGACTGCATGTGGCAATAGCGACAATGACGAACCTGCCGGCAATGGTGTTGATGACCTGGCCTACCTACAGAAGCGTATAGCCAATGATGGATCGTTGGTCTATGGCGTGGTGTTGGGTACCGATACGAAAGACATTGTGAGCCGCCCCGTTGCCTCCATAGCCGGAGCACAGGCAGAGTTTTATAAGCTGATTCCTGGAGGCCCGGCCCATCAAGGCCTTAACACTGCTAGCGATGGCACGATCACTTGCCATCTGACCGATAAGAATGGCACGTCTCAGGGTACCATCACCTACCTGCCATCAAAGAGCGAGAAGGTTTATTATTATGCTGAGGTTTCTTTCGGGGCGGTGGCAAAATCAACCACAGGCATCAGCAGCCTGCGGTATATCCTCTACAACCGTTGGCCGGAGGAAGGCAATGGACTTTTGAAGGATATCATGGATATGATAAAGGAGTAAGATGCAAAAGTATTTCGTATGTTTGGTGGCAGTACTGTTGGCTGCGGGCTGCACAAAGGAGGGCGACACCATCTACATGCCTGACCCCAATGAGGAAAAGGCAAGTAATGCCCCGTTGGTAACGGTGATTTACGGCGACAACTCGCTGGGCGACCGTTCATATTGCGACATGATTTACGAGGGTGTGGAACGGACAGCTCAAGAGTTGGGGCTGCGCACGATGCAACTATCACCGGAATCGACGGAAGAGGGAATCCAATATTTAGAACTGATGATGCGACAGATGGAGACGGCCAAGGACTCGGTGCGCCGGTTGTTTATCGTCACATCTCCCGTTTACGATGAGTATCTTCGTAAAAATAGCAATCGCTTAGCCCAGAATCCATACGCCGACCTCCTCTATTTCGAGACGAGGACACCGTTGCAAGGCAAGGGCTCCACACTCTATATGCCCTATTACGGGGCGATGTTCGAGGCGGGGGCGATAATGCCTGCCCTGGGTCCACGGGTGATGCTGATAGGAGCCAACCGACGTGAGCAGGCAGTGGTCGATGCCATACAAGGCTTCACCGACGGATGGAATGCCGACATGACCTCTGTCACGGGAAAAGAGAAGAAATATCTGGGCATTACTTACCTCGATGAAACGGGCGATGGCGGTTATAGCGTGGCAGATACTACAGCCATGCGCATGATTCATCAGTGGATAGATGACAGGTTTTATTGCATTGTGCCCATTTGTGGTGGTGCTTTCAACACATTCCGGCGCATGAACGAGATTGAGTTAGGCGATTTGATTATCATGGGTGTCGACAACGAATACCATTCAAACCGCTCTCACCTGTCGGTGGTAAAGCACATTGACCGTGCTATGAATCTCTGCATCCGCCAGTGGCTCTCAGACGAGGGAATGCCCAAGCACCAGTCGTTAGGCCTGGCATCGGGCTATACGGAGGTGGTGCACACCTACAAGGATCTTTTCATTTCATTCGATGTTGAGTTGCGAGAACAGCTTACTGATGAGAAGCTGAAAGAAATACATGAAATGGCTTTAGGAAAGGAGGAAGAGCATGAGAAGTGAAAAGATAGTTGCCGTCTTGCTTTTAGTGCTGACCTTATTCATCAGCTGTAAGCAGGAAGATGACACCATCGTTTATCAAAAGTCACGCCGATGGGTGGAGAAAACCGTAGCGGTGGTGGCACCAACCAGTAGCGACGCTGCCACGAAGGCACGCTTTGAACGCACGGTGCAATGGTTCCTCGACAACCTGCATAAGGCACAGCTGCACGACACCCTCTGCATTGATTTGAAACTAGAGTGGCACGATGAACTGACAGAAGATCTCACTCGTCTAGGACAGGAACTGGGCGAACGCGAAGACGTGATGGCGGTCATCGGTCCATTCAGCAACGACGGTGTGGCACTGTTGGCACCTGGTTGTCAGTCAACACATAAGCCAGTGATAGCACCGACTGCCACCAGCGAAGAGATTATCCGCCGTTTTGCCGTGGGCACAGCGGGAGTGTCAAACAAGGAGCCTTTCCTCTGGTCACTCACCGAGACGGATATCACCTTCTGCGAGGTGTTGATGAACATTTTTGCATCTTCTTTGAGATCATTCGAAAACGAACTCGATAAAAACAAACCTGCTGTCTTGTTCTCACCCGATGACAGTTATGGACGTACATTCTATGATTGGGGACCTTACCAGGCTGAAGAGATGGGCATCCGATTCTCGCACAACGAGTTGTATACCAGTGATGCTGATCTGCGCCAACGTATGAAAGCCTACTATGACGAATTGGACCAATTGCCGCACCTAGGTAGTGTTTTCACCGGCAATTTCTGCGTGATTGAGACCACCCAGCAGTTGCTTGACATGGCCCGCCTGCGCATGGAGTGGTGGGGAGAAGATCCTGATGAGCCGATACTCGCAGAAGACAAGGATGAAATTCAGGGGATTCTCGAGGGCTGGGCGCGCATCTGGTTCGCTTTCAGCAATTTGACGCAAGAGAGTCTCGATGCACTCGGACCTCAAGCTCTTGACGTGCTACAATATTATCAAGGATTCTCACCCTACGCCGACCCGACGACAGGCTTCGAGAAGAGCTACGAGGTGAAATTTGGCAATAAGCCCACATTTGCAGAATGCAAGTTCTATGATGCGCTGATGCTCGCCGCCTTTGCCGCTTCATACGCTGAGCATCATGCCGACGTGACCGACATCAATCAGGCCATCATCGACATCACCACCCCACAGAGCCAGCGACTGAAAAGTGCGGCGTGGAGCCAGACGTCGATGGAGCTTTATCTAGCCGCTTTGGAACAGGGGCAACTAATGGACTTCAAGGGAGCCTCGGGTGAAATTCGCTTCGACAATGAGACCTACACTTCGGCCATCCATACTACCTATGTGCATTGGCAAATACAAGACGGCAAGATTGAGCACCGCAACTACCTGAGCAGTGACGGCAGTCACCGTACAAGTTCCACGATGGCCGCCTGGAGCTGGCTGGTGAAGAATGCAGAAGAAGAATTTGCCAGAAGTGCAGAGAATAAGGATGCAGGCATCAGCTATCCCGCACTTACGGCGCAATATGCTGTTTTGGTACAAGGCAGCAACGGCTGGAACAACTACCGTCATCAGGCCGATGTGCTCAGTGTCTACCAGATGCTCAAGAAGAACGGATACGACGACGACCACATCATCCTGATCATCGACAAGGCGCTTGCATCGGATTCCAAAAATCCTGAGCCAGGCGTCATTCGTGCAGAAGACGGCGGTCAAGATTTGATGGCGGGTAGTAGCATGGACTATGACAATGCAACCATCACTCCCGCTGACATCACCAACATCCTCCTTGGCATCAAGACGGACAAGACACCTGTCGTCCTGCCCAAGGATGCTGGACAAAACGTGCTCCTCTTCTGGAGTGGCCATGGACATAACCGCGCCAGCAACGGTGCCGACGAACTGGCTTGGCGCAATGCAGACACCGGTCGGGGCATGACCGCCGACCTGCTGCGGCAGACCATCAGTCAGATGCAGCAGCAGGGGCATTATCGTAAGATGCTTGTCCTTACTGAACCGTGTTTCTCCGAGGTCGTCATCACACCTCTGGTCGGTATACCAGGTGTCTTGGCCATGTCGAGTGCCGGCACCTACGAGCAGTCGTTTGCCGACAACTGGAGTTCTGAACTCGGCGTGTGGCGTTGCGACCGTTTCAGCCGTAATCTCGTCACACACCTGACGGCATCACCAACCACGACCTATCGCGACCTCTTCCTCTATTGCGCCCAGCGCACCCTTGGCTCGCATGTCCGTATCGTCAACTCGGCCTACTTCGGCAATCTCTACACCACTGGCCCACAAGAGTTCTTCGAGAAATAGAACGAAGGGAGTGGTGCGCCTTTCGCTTTTCGCCATTCGCTTATTCTAAAGCTAAATAATATAGGAAAAAGGTGTGGAAAACAGAAACAATGACCGGTAAGACCATAATTAGGCCTTACCGGCTTTTTTTTCATCTTTCATTTTCATCTTTCATTTTCATCTTTCATTTTCATCTTTCATTTTCATCTTACCATTTTCATCTTTCATTTTTAATTTTTCATCTATTTTGTCTATTCATTGACTCATGTCAAGAATGTGGCATTTTCTTGCATAAAATACTCATAAAATTTGGCTGTGTGCCCACACAGTGGTAATTTTGCATCGTCAAAACAAAGAAACAAGGTTTTAAAGATTGAATAGTATGGATATGTTTTTAATGGCCGTCCGTTTTCTGGGAGTGATGGCAGAAATGAAAGAAAAGACACAGAAGGTTTTCGGTAAATAAGAGTTTCAACTTTCGCAAGCCCAATGTGATGGTAATGAAGTTTTCATAAGATTAATGGTTATAGTAGAGTGACCGCAGTTCCCTATAGGGACTGCGGTTTTTTGTCTATTACCACTGGCGTTTTAAAAAATGTCAAATTATTGTGACTATTATTTTTTTTCTATATATTTGCAATGATTTATGATAGACACCTAAAACCACCTGTTATCTATTATCCATGACCGACTTACAAATGAAATCCATCTCTGTGGAAGAACTCCTGAGGTGTGGAAAAATCAGCAAAAAAACTTATCAGACTCTTGTCAAGGCTCGAATGCGCTCTTTGTCTGACCTCCATAAATACCAAAATAGTCTGAGAAGACTGTTTAGAAAGGAAACTTCAGGCGTGTCGGAAATCAACTCGCTGTTGAGAGATATAGAGCAAAAGAACAAATGGCCACAAGTGATGATGAGTCTCTTTCCTATCTCTGATCCCCAGCTGTCGAAGGCTGAGTCTCTGCTCGGACAACTGGACACTATCAGGATGGGATTGCTGAAAGCGGCCTATCAAGAACAGATACAGCAATGGTACCAGACCTACGGTGCCAATTACACCCGTATGGCCAATGTGCTCAACAATATTGATTGCGAGGATTTTATTCGGTATTTCCTCTTTGAGGATGACCAAAAGATGCTGATGGTAAAAGACGTGGGGCATATGTCGCTGCCTCTGATCTCTCGGATGAAAGAACGATTGTTGAAAGAGATTGACATCATCAGGCAGGAAGATGAAAACCTTGCATTGCGTCTCTTCAACAAAACTCATTCGTCTCTTTTTGTTGGCGATCCTTTTGCCACAGACTATTTCAACCGCCATCAGCACACTCCCTTCTTCTATGCTTTGCAGAAAATGATAGAAAGGCAGATGGACCATGATGAGATGGTCGCTTTCTTGAAGAGGTATGATATCTTTGGGGGACAGGTGGCTATACCCGACAGGACGGTGAGGAAGTCAGATTACACACAGAAGAGTTATAGCAATGCCGTCTATGATGCCTTTTTTGTTCCTGGTGCCGAACGTGATGTCCTGGGTGAGCAAATTGTCAATCTGATGAACGATCCCAACCAGTGGGAGTATCTCAACCAACTGCCCGACACCGCAGTGTTGACCACTCAGTCGGAAGTGATACGACGCTTGGTGGCCGATGAACAACTCTCTATCACACCTGAGTTTGTCATGGCTGTTCTTGGTGGTCTTTTACCAGAGAAATTTGTACTGATAGGTGGATATCTCAGAAATTTCGGGACGGCGAAAAATAAGATCATCAGGCATTTTTACCTGGTGCCCCAAAAGATGATGGGCAACGCTCCAATCGCTGAGGAGTATTTCTTACTTCGCGACCTGATATATGAAACCAATATACAGAAAAGGCCATTTGACCTCTTGGCGTATGTCGGCAATCGACCCTATGCGACAAACGATGCTACCAGCGTCGCACAGATGGCGGAGGTGTTAAAAACATTGCTCCAAGGCGAACTCTCACTGCAGGAAGACGAGCAGGGGAGAGTGATTCTGCCCAAACGTAAAGAGTGTGCCCTGGCAGACAGACTCTATTTCATCTTAGACGCTCATCAGTGCAATCCTGTCTCGATAGAACAACTGACAGAGGAGGTCCACACCGATGGGGGGCGCAAATATGCGCGTGCCACCATCTTGCAGACACTGAAAAAGGATGTGCGATTCGTCAATAATGGAAGAAGAGGGTGTTATGCGCTGCAGGAGTGGCAGCTGCCATATTTTGGAACCAACACAGCCATCTTTAGGCAAGTACTGGAAGCGAGCGACCATCCTATGACAGCTGACGAGGTGATAGAGGTGCTCTCTCGGTATCCTTACAACCAACATTTGCGCAAAAGCGACTTGTCGGTAGCGGCGTCTATGGCCAAAGACCAGTTTGTGAGGTTAGGCTTCGGAGTGTATGGGCTGAAGGGAAAAGTGTATGAACTCAGCCAACCAGGCACAGATCAGTGACGCCAGAGATCGGCGATTTTAATGGCTCCCATCGATTGGATGTATTCTTCGCGGATGCGGTGGATGTCTGACCATATCCGCGGATTGATTTTAGACTTCAAGTCAATCTCATTGCTGGTATGGCTGTGTGAGTTGAGCTTGTCAATCAACTTGCCCAGCGTGATGTTGGCAATGTCTTCATAGGGCGCATAGGTAGACTCCTCCATGTCGGGTTGGTTTCTCTCCTCTAATATTTTCACTTCGCAGAGGTCGCCGAGGATCTCAATAATCAGACGGACGGGTATGTCTGTCTGTTTCTTGAGCATCATGGCGGTGTAATGCGCTTCACCACGGCTGAAACTTCTGAAGATGAGGCTCAGAAGCAGTGCGCTCAGCAGGTTGCGCTCGTCGTGTGACAGATCGTCTTTGTCCATGCGAAGGACGAAAAAGTCACGGTTCTGGCTGGTGTAATTGAGCTCTGCAAAAAAGAGGATGATATACCAGGAGAACTGAACCCACAGCATAAACAAAGGCAATGCGGCCAGTGAGCCGTAGATGGCATTGTAACTGGAGAGGAAAGTCTGCCCCAAGACGTAGGCCTGTTGGAGCAGTTGCATGAAGATAGCCGTAAGTAAAGCGGGTATGATAGCAGCCTTGACTTGTACCTTCGTGTTGGGGACCGTGACGAAAATGACGGTGAACACAATGGTGGTGACCACGATAGGGATGAGCCGTATCAAGGTCTTGAGCAGTGGGGCCAAAATCTCAAAACTGCTGGCTTCGCTGATGTAGGTGTTGACAGCGATGTTGATACCAGAAACGATGACAATGGTGATAGGCACCATGAAAAACATCGACAGGTAGTTCATCACTTTACGGGTGAACTGCCGGCTCTCTTTCACATTCCATATCGAGTTGAAAACCGTCTCGATATTGTTGATCAAACTGATGACGGAGTAGAGCATCACCACCACGCCAAAGCCGATTATGGCATTGCTCTTGGCGTTAGAAAGATAGGAGTTGGCAAACTGGATGATGTAATGTGCGGCGTCGGGTTGACTGGACAGCAGACTATTGATCATGTCCTCGATGATGCCAGAATAGCCGAAACCACGAGAGATGGCGAAAAACAAGGCCACCAATGGCACAATGGCCAGCACCGTGTTGAAAGCCAGGGAGGCGGCATAAAAGAGCAGCTCTTTCTGGATAAACAGACTGACAGCAAGATAAATCTTGCTCGACGCATATTTCAGTTGTTTCATCATGCCGCCTGACTCTTTCTCGTCGAGCCAGATGTCCTCATTCAGAAACTTTTGTATGCGCTGAATCAGCCTTTGTAACTTGCTATTTTTTTTCTCCTCTTCCAAAATGTTTGTCTTCGTTTATGATTTTCAACTTAATCCATTCTGGCTTGATTTTCAAGGGCCGCTGATATATCGGCAAAGTTACGAAAAAACGAGAGAAAAGCCAAATTTATTTGGGCTTTTCAGTTCGGCGAAGCCAGAGTTACGAAAAAAAGAGAGAAAAGTAAAAGGAAAAATATTTTTTCCGTTATGAATAGTGTTTTTTTTGTACTTTTGCAGGTGAAAAAACTATATCCTATATATATTATGATCAATCTGGCTATTTTTGTGTCGGGTGGAGGCACCAATTGTGAGAATATCATCCGCTATTTTGAGGGTTCAGACCAAGTAAATATTGCCCTCGTCATCAGCAACCGTAGCGACGCCTATGCGCTTGTCAGGGCTGAGCGGCTGAAGGTGGAAAGCATGGTGATCGGCAAACAGAAACTGAATGACGAGGCATTCGTGATGGGGGTGATGCGTGAGCATCAGATAGACTTCATCGTACTGGCCGGCTTTTTGTTGATGGTTCCCAATTTCTTGATCGATGCTTATCCGCGTCGCATCATCAACATCCATCCTGCACTGCTGCCTGAGTTTGGAGGAAAAGGCATGTGGGGACACCATGTGCATGAGGCTGTCAAGGCGGCTGGCAAGACAGAGACAGGCATGACGGTGCATTATGTGAGTGAGGTGTGCGATGGAGGAGAGATCATCGCACAGTTTAGTACCCCCATTTCTCCCAATGATACCCCCGATGACATCGCCGCCAAAGAACATGTACTGGAAATGAAATACTTCCCTCAAGTCATAGAGGAAGTGGTGAGAAAAATAAAAATAGGAGATTGATTCAATCTCCTATTTTTTTATGAATGAAGTTTCGCTTTCGCTCAACTATCTAAAGCCTACTTACAGGGTGCCCACGGCTTCAGCTGTTTAAAGAAGTCATTGCCCTTGTCATCGACGAGGATGAATGCGGGGAAGTCTTCCACCACAATCTTCCAGATTGCTTCCATGCCCAGTTCGGGATACTCCACACACTCAATCGACTTGATGCTCGACTGTGAGAGCACGGCTGCCACACCTCCAATGCTGCCGAGATAGAAGCCACCATGCTTCTGGCAGGCGTCGGTCACGGCTTGAGTACGGTTGCCCTTGGCGATCATCACCAACGATGCGCCATGATCCTGGAACTCATCTACATAGGGATCCATACGGTTGGCAGTGGTTGGACCCATCGACCCACAGGGATAGCCCTCGGGAGTCTTGGCAGGACCAGCATACAGGATGGGGTGATCCTTGAAGTAAGCGGGCATCTCTTCACCGGCGTCAAGTCTTGCCTTGAGTTTGGCATGGGCGATGTCGCGGGCAACGATGATAGTGCCTTTCAGGTTGACACGGGTGCTGACAGGATATTTGGTCAGTTCAGCGCGTACAGAGTCGATGCCTTTGTCCAGGTCGATGACAATGCTCTCACCTCCCTCGCCGGGCAGACGCATCTCTTCGGGAATAAGCTCGGTGGGGTTGTCGTCCATCTTCTCCAGCCATACACCGTCGGCGTTGATCTTGGCCTTGATGTTGCGGTCGGCGGAACAGCTGACACCCATACCGATGGGGCAGGAAGCACCATGGCGTGGCAGGCGGATCACACGGATGTCGTGAGCCAGGGCTTTGCCGCCAAACTGTGCACCAAGTCCTATCTTGTGTGCTTCGTCGAGCAGTTTGTTCTCTAAGTCGATATCACGGAAGGCGCGGCCAGTCTCATCGCCAGTGGTGGGCATGTTGTCATAGTAGTGGATGGAGGCCATCTTCACAGCCAGGAGGTTCTTCTCTGCGGAGGTGCCACCAATCACAAAGGCGATGTGGTAGGGTGGGCAGGCGGCTGTTCCAAGCGATTTCATCTTCTCCACGAGGAATGGCAGCAGGGTGCCCTCGTTCTGGATGGTTGCCTTGGTCATGGGATAGAAATAGGTCTTGTTGGCTGAGCCACCGCCTTTGGCCACCATGATGAAGCGATACTCGCAGCCCTCTGTGGCCTCGATATCGATTTGTGCGGGCAGGTTGCAGCGGGTGTTCACCTCGTCATACATGTTGAGGGGCGCATTCTGTGAATAGCGCAAGTTGTCTTGTGTGAAAGTGTTGTAGACACCTAAGCTCAGGGCTTCCTCGTCGCAGAAGCCGGTCCATACCTGCTGACCTTTCTCACCGTGTATGATGGCTGTGCCAGTGTCCTGGCAGAAAGGCAGGATGCCTTTGCAGGCCACCTCGGCATTGCGCAGGAACTGCAGGGCCACATATTTGTCGTTCTCGCTGGCCTCTGGGTCGCGCAAGATTTCTGCCACTTGCTCGTTGTGCTTGCGGCGCAGCATGAACTCCACATCATGGAAGGCTTGTTGTGCAAGCAGGGTCAGGGCCTCTTTGGTCACTTTGAGGATGGGTTTGCCCTCAAACTCGCCCACGCTGACACCCTCTTTGGTGAGCAGGCGGTATTCAGTGTCGTCTTTGCCCAACTGAAACATTGGGGCGTACTTGAATTCTGGTGTTTTTGCCATAATGATTTGGATTTAATGTTAAATAGTTAATAACCGAAAATTTCCTCTGTGGTAAGTCTGTGGATGGGACCGATTTTCTCCAGAGCCTTCATGTCAAGCTCTTTTTCATCGCCCAGGACAATGTATTTGTAGGTCTTGCGAGCCATGTTTTTCTGCTCGAAATCAACGATGTCTTGCAGTGTCACCGATGGCAGCGCCTTGTAGATGCGCTCGTTGAGGTCGAAGTCGAAACCGCGTTTCTTGGCTCTGTAGTAGGCGTTGAGGATGCCAAATTTGGTGGTGCGGGCTGTCTGCAGACTCTTGATGGCGCTTTGCTTGGCGATGTCGAATGCTGACTGGCTTTGTGGGATGGTGTCAAGTATCTCGTTGAAGACTTTGATGCAGTCCATCATCTTGTCGTTTTGAGAGATGATGTAAGTGTAGCAACCTTCTGGGTGGTTCAGACGGAAGGGGGTAGAGTAGCTGGCGGATGCACTGTAGGCCAGACCACGGCTCTCGCGAAGCTCTTGGAAGACGATGGTGTTCATGCCGCCACCAAAGTATTCGTTGAACATCACGCGCACGGGTGCCTCGTCCAGGTTGAAGTGCTTGCCCTCGTTGTGGTATTGCATCATGTAGATGTTCTTGGCCTCGTAGGGAGCGATGTAGACCTCATTGCGGGGTGTGAGCTGCTCGGTATATTCCTTGCCTGCGGGCACGGGAGACAACCGCTTGGTGGTCTTGTGGGTCTTGGTGATGAGTTTGTCAAGTTCTTTCTCACCCATCGGACCATAATACATCACGGTATGCTCATAGTTTTTCAGGCCGGAGAGCAGGTCGATGAAGTGTTGTGGGTTCGCGGCACGCAACTGCTGTTCATCGAGCATATTGCGCACTGAGTTGTAAGGGCCGAATTGCACATAGTTGGTCAGGGCGCTGAAGTTGCTGCGTTGGTTTTTCTTGCTGTCCTCACGGTTTTTCAAAATCAGGTCCACATATTTAGAATAGGTGTCCTGGTCGGCCTTGGCGTTTTGCATGAGGTTTTCAAGCAGGGCAAGTGCCTGGGGCATACTCTCATTGAGGCCCGTGAGGCTGACGGTGGTGTTGAAAGCACCCACGCTGATGCTGTAGTTGCAGGCTAGTTTGTAAAACTCCTGCTTCACCTCGCTCACCGACATCTTGTCAGTGCCGATATACTCCAGATAGCCTGGACCATAAGAGAGATTGATGTCGCTCTCCTCGCCGAAGTCGTAGACAAAAGCAAGCGTGAAAAGTCCGTCTTCATCGTTGTGCTTGTAGTACAAAGGCAAGCCTTTCTTGGTCTTGCTGATGGTGAGGTCTTTCTCAAAGTCGAGGAAGCGTGGCTCGATGGGTTTCACATACGAGTTTTTGATTTCGTTGAGGAATTGACTGCTCAGGTCGCGGTTGGTGGGGATGGCGGTGATCTCTGGCTTGTCGATTTTCACCTGTGAGGGGTCGTCGCCAGTCTTCTTGTATACGCAGACGTAGTTGTCGTTGAGGTAACGGTTGGCGAAGTCCACCACGTCTTGTTTGCTGATTTTCGAGATTCGCTCCACGTAGTGCGCCACATCCTCCCATTTCTGTCCGTTGATGAAGGCATTGACCATCATGCTGGCGCGGTTGCTGTTGTTCTGGATGCTGCGGTAGAAGGAGAGTTTGGCATTGTTGATGACTGCTGGTATCAGATCGTCGTCAAACTCGCCCCGTTTTAGTTTGCCCAACTCTTCCAAGAGCAGTGCTTTCACTTCATCAAGGGTCTGGTTGTCTTTGGGATAGCCATAGAGCACGAAGGGCGAGTAGTCGGCCATCTCGTCAGCAAACGCACCGGCGGAGTTGAGCTTCATCTTCTGCTCAAGGTCAATCTCGAAGAGGCCGCACTTGCCGTTGGCAAGCACCTGACTGATGAGGTTGAGCGTGTCGGTCTGTCCGTTGTTGGCCTGTCCGAAGCGCCAGCCCATAAACAGGTATTCTGCCTCCTTGCCCAGCACAGTGGTGTCAAGGGGGTGGGTGATGGGTGCCAAGGGCGCAAACTGTGGGAACGACAGGTTGGGACTGGGTTTCCATGATCCGAAATAGCGGTCGATGATGGCAATCACCTGGTCGGGGTCGAAGTCACCGGCCATACAGATGGCCACATTGTTGGGCACATAGTAACGTTTGAAGTAGTTCTTGATATTGGTGATCGACGGGTTCTTCAGGTGCTCCTGTGTGCCGATGGTAGTCTGGGTGCCGTAAGGGTGCGTGGGGAACATCTTGGCATACAGCGCCTCCCATATCTTGCGGTTGTCCTGTGCCATACCGATGTTCTTCTCCTCATAGACGGCTTCCAACTCGGTGTGGAAACCACGTATCACCATGTTTTGGAAACGGTCGGACTGCACTCGTGCCCAGTTTTCTATCTCATTGGAGGGGATGTTCTCCACATAGCATGTCACGTCATTGCTGGTATAGGCGTTAGTGCCCTCGCTGCCGATGGCTGACATCAGTTTGTCGTACTCATTGGGGATAAAATAGCGGGCGGCCAACTGCGATACGCTGTCTATCTCGTGATAGGCTTGTTTGCGGGCGGCAGGGTCGGTGAGGGTGCGATACACCTCGTAGCGGGCCTCAATGTCGTCGAGGTAGGGGGCCTCGGCGGCGGGGTCGGTGACACCAAACTGCTTGGTGCCTTTAAACATGAGGTGCTCTAAATAGTGTGCCAGACCAGTGGTCTCAGCAGGGTCATTGCGTGAACCGGTTCGCACGGCGATGTTGGCCTGCAACCGTGGCCTCTCTTTATTGACGGAGAGATAGACGGTCAGTCCGTTTTCCAAATGATAAATACGTGTCTGAGTGAGGTCGCCAGGCACTGTCGTATAATGATAGTCCTTGGCGGTAGCCGTTAGGCTCAGAAGACACATCAATGCAAAAATGAATGTCTTTTTCATTGCAATCTCTTATAATTCTTTCTTTTCATTTTCAAACTCAATCTCCTTGTCGAGTTGGCTGAGGAATTTCTCCAGCACCTCGATGTCCACGTCGCCCAGGGTGTATTCTTTCTCAGCGTCCTTGCGTATCTCAGCGATCCATTCACGGCGGGCGGTGATATAGTCACGGTGTATGCGTTCGGCATCCTCTTCTGTCAATGTCTCCAGACCATAGTAGTCGAGGATGAGGCGGTAGGCCCATGTCCAGCGGTACTCCTTGTAGTTGTTGTGTATCTCGGTGAAGCGGTCGAGCACTTCGTAGATATCTACGATGGCACCACTCTTGATGTCGTCTATCAGGCGCAACTCTTCGGTCTCTGGCAGAAGCAGACCAGAGAGGTCGTTCCATTTGCCAGTGCCGATAGGGCTCTTGGGCAGCTCCAGCGCATGGCGTTTGAGCACGGCACCCATGAAGATATGGAGGGCCATGTCATAGAGCTTGATGCCAAGACGCAAGTGGCTGGCCTTGATCACATACTCATGATAGTTGTAAGTGGAGACACGGTCGCCGGATGCTTTGCGCAGCCGCTCCAGTATCTTTTTGCCCTCTAGAACTTCTCCTACAGAGAATGGACTGAGCCAGTCGAAGTTGACTATGCTCTTCTGGCCGTTGCGCGGACGCATGTCACGCTTGGGCCATTTGCGGATGTCTCGATACAATCCCACGGTGGTGAGGTTGCGGCCAGGATTGAGGTACATCGTGTCGCCGTAGGCAATGAGATAGGAGAACGGCAGGTTGCGAGTGTCGGGGTGATACATCAGTTTGCCGAAACAGACAGAGAAGGTGCCGATGTGTGCGGGCATAAGAATGTATGCTCCACTGGCCGTCTTCACGCCGCGCTCCAGAATGCCGTAGTGCATGGGCCCCATCTTGTAAGCATGGTTACTGAAATTGGTGGCAGAGCCTGCATTATAGAATGAGAACATGCCGCCGATGAGCAGCGAACTCTTGTGGTGGCTGGCAGAGAACGGACCACAGAAAGCGGCGCAGGCCTCACCGTTGGCCATAAAGCTGTTGGCGAAGAAAATGCTGCTCTCTGCAGCAAAGCCGTTGGTGATCTGACAAGCTTCGCCTACGAAACAGTTCTCCAGTTTCACACTGTTGAGTATCGAACTGCCGTCGTAGATGATGGAGTTCTCGCAGATGACGCCGGAGCCGATGTAGACACTGGCCTCAGGGATGCTCTTGATGGAACAGTCGCTCAGACGGCAAGCGCCGATGATCTCACAGCAGTCGTTGATATGGGTGTTGGTGATTTCTGAAGTGTTGATGATCTTCACGTTGTTGCCGATAGTGCCACGTTCGGGCACACTGGCCTCAGTCTCTTTCATGATCAGCTCTTTCAGGGCTTTCATCAACTCTTTGTCGCGGTAGTGATTCACCATCAGGGCGGCCAATTGGCTGGTCAGGCCGTCGAAGAGAATGACGTTGCCGTCGCCCACCTCATTGAGCACGGAAATCATGTTGCCCTCGCCGAAGGTGGCTCCCTCGGTGGTCTCTATCGTGTTGACGTTGCTGATATAGCATTCGTCGCCCAACGTGTAATTGTTGATGAAGTTGCCAATGTTCTCAATGAGGCAGTTGTCGCCCATGGTCACATTGCGCAGTGTAGTGCTCTTAATCCCGGAATGCTTAAAAAATCCTTTACTCACCTCAATGGTCTTCTCAAACTTTCCCAGTTTGATCTCACCATAAAATGAGGTGTTGCGTATATAACTCGCATTAAATGCTGGGTGTACTGTCACCAGGTCCCAGTCCTCGGCCTTACATCCTCTCTCTTCCAGGATGTCAATCTCGGCCTCTGTCAGTTGTCTGTATTCTATCATATCATTGGGTTAATTGATTTAGCGATAGGTGGTTTCTATGTTTTCCGGATATTCTGGTTTTTCGGGGCTTTCCGGTGTCTTTTAATTACTCTTCCTCCACATCGTACAGGAAGTCATTGTAGGGATATTTCTGCACATGCAGCTCTCTCACCTTCTTATAGAGGGTCTCTCGCAACTCCTCGATGTTGATTTTCTCTTTGGCAGAGATGAACAGGCAATTGTCATTCAATTTGGCCATCCAGGTGCGACGCAGTTCATCGAGGGTCACATTTTCTTTTGTAGGAGGTGTCAGGTCATCGGGCTCTTTGTCTATCCAGTGGTAGGCGTCGATCTTGTTGAAAACAATCATCATCGGCTTGTCGGCACAGCCCAACTCAGCCAAGGTCTTCTCCACCACACTGATCTGCTCCTCGAAGTCAGGATGCGAGATGTCTACTACATGCACAAGCAAGTCGGCCTCGCGGGTCTCGTCGAGTGTCGACTTGAAAGAGTCTACCAGGTCGGTGGGCAACTTCCGTATAAATCCTACCGTGTCAGCCAGCAGGAAGGGGAGATTTTCCACCACCACTTTGCGAACAGTGGTGTCGAGGGTGGCGAAGAGTTTGTTCTCTGCGAAAACCTCACTCTTGGAGAGCAGATTCATGATGGTCGATTTGCCCACATTGGTATAACCCACCAACGCCACTCTGATCAACCGTCCTCGGTTTTTGCGCTGGGTGGTTTTCTGCTTGTCAATCTCCAGCAGGCGTTGCTTGAGTAGCGTGATACGATGAAGGATGATGCGGCGGTCCATCTCCAACTGCGTCTCACCAGGTCCACGGAGGCCTACAGAACCTTTACCACCGCCTGAGCCTGAGCCACCTCCCTGACGTTCCAAGTGGGTCCACAGCCGTTGTAGTCGTGGCAACATATAGCGGTATTGTGCCAGCTCCACCTGGGTCTTGGCGTTGGCGGTCTGTGCGCGCATGGCGAAAATGTCGAGTATCAGCGAGGTGCGGTCCAGGATTTTAACCTTCAGTTCCGCTTCGATGTTGCGCATCTGCTTGGCTGTCAGCTCATCATCGAAAATCACCATGCCAATCTCCCGCTCCGCGTCTTCTTCTGCCTTGATATAGTCTTTGATCTCTTGCAGCTTGCCTTTGCCTACGTATGTCACAGAACTTGGCCCTGCCACTTTCTGTGTGAATCGTTTTACGGTCACGGCTCCAGCGGTGTCTGCCAGAAACTCAAGCTCGTCTAAGTATTCCTTGGTCTTGGCCTCGTCCTGCTCTTTGGTGACAAGTCCCACCAGTATAGCGGTCTCGGCTTTTACTTCTGTTATAACAAATTCTTTCATAAGGTACAAAGATAAGAAAATCCAAGTTTAGAACAAAATAAATTGGTTCATTTTTTTTCTCAACCGCAAAAGTGAAATTCCTGCCTTTCAAATGTAAAATTAAGATAGAAAACTCAAGAGTTTGATTTTCAGTGTTTTGTATCTTTGGATTCCTTTTTTTTGAAAGATGTCCTGAAAACGTTTACGTTGTTTTTTTAGTTCAAAACACTAAAAAATTTGATTTATATCAATTTTCTCCATAATTTTGCATCACCAATACGATTTTCAAGAAAAAAATAACTACATAGACAAAACTGCTGAAACATTCAAATCTTGAAAAGCCCCGACGTGAGTCGAGGCTTTTTTCTTCGTTCAACCTAAAAGCTTCTTATTCAGCCCCTTCACAGATGTGCACAAATGCAACCTTTCATATGACACACCTGTGGCATTGCGGTTAAAATTTATTAAATATATAGAAATTTAGAAATTTTCCCTTAACTTTGCAAATTGCGTAGACTGGGTGTCTCTTAATCATTCATTGTCTCCGCCACTGATTGGAAGTTAACAGCGCTATTGCATTGTTCAAGGGATAAAATCTGTCAAATGAATTTAATGAAAACTATCGGTCTGACCGTATTGTCTTTATTTCTGTCACTCTCCTCTGCATCCGCTCAGCAAATCAAGTGGAACGCAGAATTTCAGGCGTATATAGACCAATATAAAGACTTGGCCATAGAGGAGATGGCACAATATCGCATACCGGCAAGTATCACTCTGGCTCAGGGACTACTGGAGAGCGGTGCCGGCAAGAGTTATCTCTCACGCTATGGCAACAACCATTTCGGCATCAAAAGCCATGGGTGGACTGGACGCACTATCCGGCATGATGACGATTCCAAACAGGAGAAATTTCGTGCGTATGACTCCGTTCGTGAGAGTTATGAGGATCACAGCCGTTTCCTGGCCAACCGTGAGCGCTACAGCCGCCTTTTCTCCCTGAAAACCACCGACTATAAAGGGTGGGCGAGGGGATTGAAAGAGTGTGGCTATGCCACCAACCCACAGTATGCGCAGCGACTGATAGGCATCATCGAGACTTATAAACTCTATGAGTATGATACAGCACGCCCACTGAAGCATGCTGTGGCTTCCGTGGAACCTCAGGAGCCCGTGAAACGTAAGCGCCCAGTGGCATTCCACACCATCAATAGTTATAATCAGAATTTTTATGTCTACACGCGCCCGGGTGACACCTTTGAAAGTATCGCCCATGAGATGGGGCTGTCTGCTTCGGCTTTAGCCAAATACAATGAGCGTGACAGTCGGGAGGCTTTACGTGACGGTGAGGTACTCTATCTGCGCAAAAAACAAAAGAAAGCTGACCGGCGTTTCAAAAATGTGCCACACGTGGTGAAACAGGGCGAGAGCATGTACACCATCGCACAGACCTATGGCATACGCCTCGCCAGCCTCTACAAACTCAATCATCTCTCCGCCGACTATCACCCCGCCGTCGGCGACAAACTGAGGGTGTATTAATACCTCCCCCAGCGCATACCTCCCAGCACATACCTCCCCCAGCCCCTCCAAAGGAGGGGAGGTCTTATGGGCTCTTCGTAATACTTACCCTAGATACCTCCCCCAACCCCTCCAAAGGAGGGGAGGTCGTTTTCCTCTCATAGCTTTTTGCTTGTTTCCAATGTTTCTCCGTATGCTGAAGTTTTACTTCAGCCAGTTACTATAAAATGCACCCGCCCAGAGTCATATGTGCTCTGGGCGGGTGTTTAAAGTCCCCCCTCCTTTGGAGGGGGATAGGGGGAGTTGTCAGATCAGTGGGAGTTGTCAGGTGTCTTTAGAAGAATATCGCTGACAGCAGATAGGCGATGAGAGTGGAGACAATCACACTGACAAGACCTGGCATCATGAAACTGTGGTTGAGCAAGTACTTACCAATCACGGTTGTGCCAGAACGGTCGAAGTTGACCGTAGCGATATCTGACGGATAGTTGGGGATGAAGAAGTAGCCGTAGACACTTGGCAACACACCCAGCAGGATGGGACCGGGGATTCCCAGTGAGTAGGCCAATGGCAACATGGTCACCACCACGGCGCCCTGTGAGTTGATCAGCACTGACACCATGAAGAACGCAAAAGCGATGGCCCATGGGTAGGCTGTCACCAAGTCGCTTAGCATCAGTTTCATCTCCGGCATATAGTTGTCGAAATAGGTGTTAGCCATCCAGGCGATACCGTAGATAGCCACAACGGCCACCATACCACTCTGCCATACGGCTCCGCCTACCGCTTTCTTAGGCTCTGCCTTGCAGAATATGATCATCAGCGCGGCTGCCGATATCATCACTATCTGGATGACCAGGTTCATAGCCAGCGGTTTGTCTTTCTTGGTCGTGGCTTTGTCTATCACCACCTTTGCCTTGGCCAGGTCGTCGGTCTTCACAGTGATGGGCTCGGTATTGGGGGCGGGAATCGTCACATTCTCCGTGACGTGTGTTTCCTCACCGTTCACCATCTTGGCCACAACACTGGTCGTGTCGATAGACATTGGTGCGATGGTCACCGTCTTGGCATTACCGTCAGACACCACCGAACTGTATTCAGGCAGGAGGTTGACTTTAAACACCTGTGCGAAAGAGAAGGTAACAATCACGAGCAGGGCAGCTAAGAAAATATAGACGGCACGCTTTGACTCGGGCTTAATCTCTTTGTCGAGGGTCGTGGCGCTACTGCCATAAATATAAGCATACTGTGCGGGATCCTTGATTTTGGCTTGGAACTCGGGGTCTTTGTCCAGGTCTTTGCCGCGCTTGTAGGAGCAGGCGGCAGCGGCCAGCAAACCGCAGACACAAGCTGGGATCGACACCATCAGCACCTGTGGAATGGTGATGTCAAAGCCATTGGCATTGGAGATGGCAACGAAAGAGACCACAGCGGCAGCGATAGGTGAACAGGTGATACCCACCTGAGAGGCGATACTGGCCACACCACAGGGGCGCTCAGGACGGATGCCTTTCTTTAGGGCGATGTCGCAGATGATGGGCATCAAGGTATAGACCACATGGCCTGTACCTACCAGCACGGTGAGGAAGAAGGTGCAAAGCGGTGCCAGGAAGGTGATGCGGTCGGGGTGTTTTCGCAGGAGTCGTTCCGCTATCTGTATCAGCCAGTCCATACCTCCCGACGCTTGCAGCACGCCGGCGCAGGTGACTGCTGCCACAATGATGTAAATCACATCTGTTGGAGGACTGCCGGGTTTCAAATGAAAACCAAACACAAGAATAGCTAGACCGATGCCTGAAATGGCACCCAGGGCAAGGCTTCCATATCTGGAACCAACCCAAAGAGCTAATAGTACAATGATTAGCTCAATAATCATTTCAACTGTCATAAGGTAGATGTTTATGAATTAGTATAGTAGATTTCAAGGTTTTCCCCTAATCTATGTCTTTCTTGTGCAAAAATAATAAAAAACAAACAAAACAATTGATTTAAATCAAAAAAAATTGCCAATTGAAGGGATTTATGTGTTTTTTTTGACGATTGACCACTTTTTCTCTTTATATTTGCAACAAAAGTTAGGCATGACGTTTGAATCTTTCAATAGAACACGTTTTTTATAAGGTGAAAAGATTAGTGCTCCGCACAATAAGGACATCGTGGAATTAACATTTGAGAGAGTTGAATTATAGTTCACCGGCAGGATGTAGAGATACATTCTGCCGGTTTTTTAAAAACCTCCCCCGACCACTCCTTGGAGGAGGGGTCGGGGGAGGTACATGGATTAATCAATAGATAGAAGCCTCCGAAAGAGGGGAGATGATAAGTTCACAGAGATTCGTCGTCAGGGCGCTGTGGCTTTCTGCCGAGAGGCGGCAGATGTTTTTTCTTTCGTTCCCAGTTGGCCTTCTGCCGCTCATAGTCTTCGCGCCGTTTCTCTAAATAATTGTCTGCCATATCTTATCTCCTCAAACCTGCCATCTTTCAACCTGTCACCTTACTTAAACTTACTATAAATCACACTGATTTGTAGTTTGGTGTTTCCACCCACCAAACGGGTGCTGGTGAGCGACATGTCATTCGATACGTTGGTCAGTATCGACGACTGATTATAAGTAGTATAAGTGGTTTTTACCGGCACAATGAGCACTTTGTTCCAGTTGGGATGCTTCACTGTCCAGTTGGGGTCGCTCTTCATCCCTTCCATTTTCTGATCGTACATCGTAGAGATAAGTGCTGCGATATTGTTGAAAGAATAGTTGTTGGTCGAAGAACTGTAGGTGGTGAGAAATGATTGTTTGTAGTTGGCGAGTTTGCCATTCTCAAAGAAAGAGTTCACACTGTCTTTCTCAATCATCAGCAGGGTTGTGGGAGCAGGAAGGCTGTACACTGACTGATGGTCATTGTTGATGCGTGAGAGCACAATCTTGGCAGTGTTGATAGTGTCGTTCTCATGTCCAGCACAGATTTCGTCCACGGGAAGCGTCAGTTCGGTAAAGATGCCCGAAGGACTCTTGATATAGGTGCAACTGTTGTCGTTGACCAGTTGCTGGATGGTCGCTTTGTCGTTGGTCACGGTGGTGGTCTGAAGTACCTCCTCGGTGCCGTTGAACAAGGTCAGCCTGCTGGCGATACTGTCCGTCCCTTTGACATATAGACGGTAATAGACGTTGAGCTGCGGCGCCGTCACGTATGCCATGCTGCCCAGTCCACCAGTCATCTTGAAGAAGAAACCTGGCAAGACATGGTTTCTAAAGGTCACAGAGTTGTTGAAATACTCTGGGTGGGCATAATAGGTGCGAATGAGATAGGTGCCGAAGTTGTTGTATGTGACGCCGTTTTTGTCGGTATAGGGGTCATTGAGTCGAACGCAGATATTGTTGATATATTCACTGCTGGTCTTCTTCTCGTCATACTCTGCCATGTTGACAAGCGTATATGACTGGCTTTTCTGAATGCCCAAGCCGTCATGACGTATCATTCCTTGCTCGATGGGGTCAAAGTCGCTGTAGTAGGAAATGCTCTCTACCATGGGCTTGTCCATCTCGTAGACTTTTAGCTTCATGTTGGCCAGTGAGTCACCATAATAGCTGGTGAAAAACAGCCTTACCTCACAGCTGTCTGCTATGACTTTCCCTTCGGCATCGCGGCTGGCCACACTGTCGATATTGGTGAGCGAATAACCCTCCAGACAGTTGAACTGTGTCATGAAGTCGCCCGTGATGTAGGCGCCGGTCTCAGGGTCCTTGATTCGACCCAGATAGCCCGTAGTGGTTCTGGCCACCACTGAGTCGACGGCAACAGAGCGTGAGTTGACATCAAACACGGCAGCGGCCACCTCCAAGTGGTCTACCTGGTCTGTCAGCGAGGCGCCGATCGTCTCTGTCGTCTCGTCACATGCAACAAAGGACATAGCCACGACAAGCGTGGCTATACATCCTGTCAGATATCTGTATTTCATGATCTGATAATAGTTTTTTCGTTTCTATATCCCTTATCCTATCTCGTCATAGAATGCGCGGTAGGCGTCAGCGTAGTCCTCGCTACCGGGATAAGGGAGGATAGGCAGGTTTTTCTCCTTGGCATACTCCATAAGCAGAGGGTTGACCTCTGTGCCAGCCTCTACGATACCGTCGGAGTAGTCAATGGCCAGTTTGCCCAGCTCGATGAAATCGAAGTCGTCTTTGTATGACTCGAGCAGGGTGCTTTTGGCTTCACGGTATTCCAGGCATTTCTTGAAATTCGTACCTAGGTCGTTTTTCAGCTGCTTGGTGAAAAGCGATGTCACCACCTTGGTGTTGGCAAACCAGGGCTCCTCATGATAGGCTGTCTTGATATAGATGGGTACCACGGCACTCATCCAGCCCTGACAGTGAATGATGTCTGGTGCCCAGCGTAGCTTTTTCACTGTCTCAAGCACGCCGCGTGCAAAGAAGATGGCACGCTCACCATTGTCGGGGTATTCCTCGCCAAGCTCGTTTTCTATCATTTGGCGCTTCTGGAAATAGTCGTCATTGTCAATGAAGTAGACGGGAATTCTTGATACGGGGATGGAGGCAACCTTGATAATGAGTGGGTGGTCTGTGTCGTCGATGATGAGGTTCATGCCCGACAGGCGTATCACCTCATGCAACTGCCCTCTGCGCTCGTTGATGGTGCCCCATTTGGGCATGAAAGTGCGTATCTCGCATCCACGCTCCTGCATGTACTGTGGAAGCATCTTGCCCATGACAGACATCTCGTTCTCCGGCACGTATGGTGTGATCTCTTGATTGATGAAAAGTATCTTTTTGGCCATCTTAAAGTTGGGTTATAATGGTGTGACATGCAAAGTTACGAAAAAAATCCCACATACAAGCCATCCTTTACGTTTAATTTAGGATTCATGTGGTAATCGAGACAATTTTTAAAATTTTCGGCTCTCTTGTTAAGAAAAATTAACGGAGGGCGAACAGCGTTCGCCCTCCGTGGATGGGTTTTAGATGAGTCCGGTTTTCCAGATATTCCAGACTCTCTGGATTTTCCAGAATAGTATGTTTTCCGGAATAGAGTCGTTTTTACTCAATCACCACTAATGGTGTGTCTTCCATCACACTGGCACCTTGAGTGACGAGTATGGCGGTCACCTTGCCGTCTTTCTCAGCCTCCAGGTTGTTGGCCATCTTCATAGCCTCCAGCACCAGTACCACGTCGCCTACTTTCACCTCGTCGCCCACGGCCACCTTGATTTCGGTCACCACGCCAGGCAGAGGAGCTTTCAGTGCGTTGTTGGTGTTCACAGGTCCGGCGGAAGCAGCAGACTCAGCGGGAGCCTCTTGTTTCTGTGCCCCGGTCTTCACTACCACTTTCTTCTTCTCCGGCACGGCCTCTGGCTCCATCTCCACTTTGTAGTCTTCACCGTTGACCGTCACAGAGGCTACGTTATCTACGACGTCGCTGATGGCAACCTCGTATTTTGTTCCGTTGATGATATATTTATATGTGTTCATAACTTGTTGTTGGTTTGATGTGTGGGCCTTTGACCCACTTGGATACGGGATATAATGATGGACTCTTAAGGATGCTGAGTGGTGGTCAGGAAGTGCGCGTTCCAATCCGAGTGGTGCGGCTTGATCGTGATGATATCAGCCTCCTTGTCGTGCACATTAT
Source organism: uncultured Prevotellaceae bacterium (assembly GCA_902780635.1). Taxonomy (GTDB): domain Bacteria; phylum Bacteroidota; class Bacteroidia; order Bacteroidales; family Bacteroidaceae; genus Prevotella. Next base: position 61,599 of record CACZGH010000012.1, on the reverse strand, counting down.
TGCCCTTAAATTCGTGCAGGGCCATAGCAATGGCAGCATACACTTCGTTGTTTGTTTTTGCCATCTTCTTGATATTTAGTCTGATTACATCGGTATGTTGCCATGCTTCTTGGCGGGCAGACTCTGGCGCTTAGTGGCCAACTGGGCCAGTGCGCGGCAGATGCGGAAGCGAGTGTTGCGCGGCTCAATCACATCGTCGATGTAGCCATATCTGGCTGCCTGATATGGATTGGCGAAGAGCTCGGAGTATTCTTCCTCCTTCTCTGCGAGGAATGCTTTCACGTCCTCTCCAGCATCTTTCTTAGCCTTAGCTTCCTTGGCACAGAGCACTGCAACGGCTCCTGATGCACCCATCACGGCGATTTCGGCGTTGGGCCATGCATAGTTGAGGTCAGTACGCAGCTGCTTGCAGCCCATCACGATGTGACTTCCACCGTAGCTCTTGCGCAGGGTGATCGTCACCTTGGGCACGGTAGCCTCTCCGTAAGCATAGAGCAACTGTGCTCCGTGCAGAATCACGGCGTTGTACTCCTGGCCAGTGCCTGGCAGGAATCCTGGCACGTCGACGAGGCTGACGATAGGAATATTGAAAGCATCGCAGAAACGTACGAAACGGGCACCCTTGCGGCTGGCGTTCACGTCAAGCACACCAGCGTAGCAGCTGGGCTGGTTGGCCACGATACCCACACTCTGTCCGTTGAAGCGTGCGAAGCCCACGATGATGTTTTTAGCAAATTTAGGCTGCACCTCGAAGAACTCGCCATTGTCGGTGATGGCACCGATCACTTTGTACATGTCGTAAGCCATGTTGGGATCGTCGGGAAGTATCTCGTTGAGCAGGTCTTCTTTGCGGTCGATGGGGTCGTTGCACTCCTTGCGTGGGGCTTCCTCCATGTTGTTGGAGGGGATGTAACTCATCAAGGTCTTGATCATTTCCAGAGCCTCTTCCTCTGTGGAGGCGGTGAAGTGGGTCACACCGCTCTTGGTGGAGTGTACAGAGGCGCCGCCGAGGTGTTCCTGGTCGATGTCCTCGCCAGTCACGGTCTTCACCACTTTGGGGCCGGTGAGGAACATGTACGAGGTATTCTCCATCATGAGGGTGAAGTCGGTGAGGGCGGGGGAGTAGACAGCACCACCGGCACAGGGACCAAAGATACCTGAAATCTGTGGTATCACACCCGAAGCGAGGATGTTGCGCTCAAAGATTTCGGCATAGCCGGCCAGAGCGTTGACAGCCTCCTGGATACGTGCGCCACCAGAGTCGTTGATGCCAATGACGGGGGCACCCATCTTCATACCCATATCCATCACCTTGCATATCTTTTCAGCCATTGTCTCAGAGAGAGAACCGCCGTTGACGGTGAAGTCTTGTGCGAAGATGTAGACCAAACGGCCGTCGATTGTACCAGAACCAGCCACGACACCGTCGCCGAAGTACTGTTTCTTCTCCATACCGAAGTTGGTGCAGCGGTGCAGTTTGAACATGTCAAACTCCTCGAAGCTGCCTTCGTCGAGCAGCATGTCAATACGCTCACGTGCGGTGTATTTACCACGTGCGTGCTGTTTTTCGATGGCTTTCTCGCCACCACCAAGACGTGCCTGTTCGCGCTTTGCGACAAGGGCTTTGATTTTCTCTAATTGTTTGCTCATTATTGTTTTTTGTTAGTTGACAAATTGACAAGTTGACGGGTTGACAAGTTGCTTGAACTATATGCGCCTATGAATTGTCAATTGTGAATTGTCAATTGTGAATTGTTATCAGTGTTCGCACAACTCAGTCAGGATACCACAAGTCGATTTCGGATGCAAGAAGGCGATATTCAGGTTCTCAGCACCCTTGCGTGGGGCTTTGTCAATCAGGCGCACACCTTTCTCGTCGCACTCAGCGAGTGCGTTGGCCACGCCGTCCTCAATGCAGAATGCCACGTGGTGAACGCCGCGTCCGCCTTTGTCGAGCCATTTCTGGATGGTGCTCTCTGGCGATGTCGGCTCCAGCAGCTCCAACTTCACCTCTCCGCATTTCAGGAAGGCGGTCTTCACTTTCTGGTCTTCCACTACTTCTACTGCATAACACTCTAAGCCCAGTACTTCTTTGAAATAAGGAAGGGCTTCTTCGATACTTGGAACAGCAATGCCCAAGTGCTCAATGTGTGAGATTTTCATATTAATATAATTTAAAGAAACATAAATTGTTGTCTTGTTATTGCCAGTCTTTACAATTCGTGTGCAAAGTTAGCAAATAAAATCAATACCTCCACATAATCATTCTAAAAATATGTTATTTTTAGGTCAAAACTCAAACAATACTCTTGCGTTCAGTTGCCGCCCTGTCAGGTAATTGGGTACAGCATACTGTTGGTTGGTCACGTCTGTGATCCAGTAGTAGGAGTTCACGTTGTTGATGCCGAAGAGATTCAGGCAGTCCAGCCCCACCCAGATGTTGCGCAACCACATCTTCTTCGTGTGCTTGTCGTTGTCGAGTGCACGAAAACTCATACCAATGTCGGCGCGCTTATAGGCGGGCGCGCGGAAGTTGTTGGTTTCTATCCCCTGGTGGGGCGCCGAGAAGGGCAGACCGTCGGCATACGCCAGTTTGAGCGACATCTTCCATCGCTCGGTGTTGGGGAAGTAATCGGTGAAAAACAGACTCAGCGCAAAACGTTGGTCTGTCGGCATAGGAATAGTGCGCCCATGCAGTTTCATCTTCGTGTCCATCACCGAGAGGCTTACCCATGAGTCTGTACCAGGTACAAACTCGCCATAAAGTTTGAGGTCCAGACCGGCTGCGTGTCCGGTGGCCTCGTTCTGTCCGTAGTATACCACTTTCACGTTATTGACGCTATAGGGCACCAGGTTGGACATGGCTTTGTAGTAGGCTTCGGCAGTGAACCGGAAATTTTGCTCCTTCATCTTGAAACGATAGTCGAATGCTCCGATGAAGTGAATGGATCGCTGACTTTTGATCTTCTGGTTGAGGGTGGCATAGGTGATGCCGTCCACAGTGCTCGTGTCGCGCAATTCTTTGTAGAAAGGCGACTGGTAGTATAGTCCAGTGGCGAAGCGCAGGGTCACGTCATGGTTGAAGGCTGGCACGATGCTCAGCGAAGCACGCGGACTGGCCAGACTCTCATGGTTGAAATTCCAGTGGGAGAAACGCACACCGTAGTTGAGCGTGTAGAAGGTCTCCTCACTGGCGCTCGTCCATCGGTAAGTGTCTTGTATATAGGTCTCTATGCGGTTGGCATTGAGTTCGTTGCGTGCGTTGAGGGAGTAAATCATAAAGAGGTCTTTGCCTGTGTGTGGCATGGTGTAGCCTGCAGAGTCACGCATTTCATATTCGCGGCTGTTCTCTTCGATGTGCTCTATTTTGTAGGTCAGGCCCGCTTTTACCTCATGCTTGCCCGCCTTGTGGTCGAGGGCTAGTTTGAAGGTCTCCACATGCGCAGTCAGATAGTTGCGAGCATGGTCCATGTAGGTGCCCACGCCTAAGTTCTCGCTGGTCTCAGTCTGTGTGAGCCAGTATTGGCCTTGGATGTCATATTGTTCCTGCTCCTTGGTGTAGAATGCTGATGCAATAAGCGAGAGGGTTGTGTTGGGAGTGAAGTGCCTTGACAGACTGGCCATGCCAAAGTAGGTGCGGAAGAGGTCCTTCTCCTTTCCGTCGAAGTACACCTTGAAACTCTTCACATTTTCCATCGTGCCGAAGTTGGTCTCGCGGTCCTCTGGTGTGAAATTGTAGTGGTTTTCCGACACGTTGCCGATGATGTCCAAGGTCCACCGCTTGTTGGGCGTATAGCATAGGTAAGTCTGGTAGTCTAAGAAGTTGGGGTTGTATTCACCCTTTGTCTCCATCGATCCGAGCAGGTAGCGGTTGGTCTTATAGCGCAGCCCGTTGCTCCAGGTGAGTTTTTTGCTGTGCAATCCTAAGTAGGCAGTGCCACCCAGCAGACTGGCCGACACGCTGCCCTCGGTGCGTTGTGGACGTTTGTAGGTGATGTCAAGGGCCGATGACATCTTGTCACCGTATTTTGCCTCAAAACCACCAGTAGAGAAACTGATTTTCTCTACCAGGTCGGGGTTGATGACCGACAGGCCTTCCTGCTGACCGCTTCGCACAAGGAAAGGGCGATACACTTCTACATTATTTATATATACACTATTCTCATCGAAGCTGCCGCCACGCACGTTGTATTGCGATGACAATTCGCTGTGGGTCGACACACCTGCCTGACCCTGTATCATTTCCTCCACCGCGTTGCCGCCCACCGAAGGCATGTTCTTGATGTCCTTGGTGTCCAGTTCCTGGGTCTGGCCAGTCTGCCGTCTGCGCTGTAGCACTACCAGTTCGTCGAGTTCGTTATCGCTGTGCAATTGGATGATGATGGTCTGTTTACCTTGCGGCTTGCGCAGCACCCGGGTTTTGGTCTGATAGCCCACCATCGAATATCTGATAACCACGCTGTCAGCGCTGGCCAGTGTCATGCTGTATTCTCCTTTCAGGTTGGTGAACGTCACCTTTTGCTGGTTGACCACCGCCACGGTGGCCAGTTCCAGAGGGTTGTTGTCCTCATCGCTCACTTTGCCCTGTAGCGTGAATGTACGCGACTGTGCCACCACCTCTGTCACACAGACAAAGGCAGCCAACATGATATGTAGCAAAAATATTCTCAGTCTCATTTACAATATAACGTTATTTTTCCGTTCTTATTGTAAACGAACTCAACAACCACTATGAATTTCAGTCAACTCATCACCACCCGTCGCAGTCATCGTGTCTTTACATCCACAGAGATTCATCCCGACGTGGTACAGCAGATCCTGCGCGCCGCACTCCTTTCACCCACCTCACGCAACCAGCGTGCATGGCATTTCATCGTCGTTGATGGCAAGAGCGACCTTGAAAAACTTGCCGATGCCAAAGAGCAAGGTTCCTCGATGTTGGCTCATGCCGCTTTCGCCGTGGTGGTCCTGGGCGACGCCGCCCATAACGACTGCTGGGTCGAGGACGGTTCCATCGCCGCCATCACCATGCAGTATCAGGCGCATGACCTTGGCATTGCCTCTTGTTGGGTGCAGATACGCGGCCGCCGTCTCAGCGATGCCACCCTCTCCTCCGATGTCGTGCGTGGCATCTTGGACATCCCCGAGGCCTACGACGTGCTTTGCATCGTCGCCTTTGGTCATCCTGCCCAACCCCTTCCTCCACATGATGATGACAGCATCCTTTGGGAGCGTGTCCACCTTGACCATTTTTGAAACAAAAACGGGCTTTTGTTTTGTCCTTGATGGAATTTGTCGTATTTTTGCAGACGGTAGTTCGAAAACGTGACAGTTATGATCAACTATGACTTAAAGAAAATACGCACGGTGGTCTTCGATGTGGATGGCGTGCTGAGCCAGCAGACCATTCTAATGGACGCAATGGGTGAGCCGTTGCGTACCATCAACATCCAGGACGGGTATGCCATTCAGTTGGCTATGAAAATGGGGCTTCGTATCGCCATTCTTACAGGGGGGCACTCTGAGAATATCCGTCTTCGCTACCAGTATTTGGGCGTGAAGGATATTTTTCTCAGTTGTGCTGTGAAGATCAACACCTATCATGACTATCTTCAGAAATATGGGTACAAAGATGAGGAAGTGATGTATGTGGGTGATGACATACCCGACTATGAGGTGATGAGTGTATGCGGCTGTGTGTGTTGTCCGGCCGATGCGTCGCCCGACATTAAGAAGATCAGCACCTATGTCTGTGCACGTGACGGTGGGCGAGGGTGTGCGCGTGAAGTGATAGAGCAGGTGCTGAGGGCCCAGGGTAAATGGCTCAGTGGGGCAGAGGCTTTTGGATGGTGATAGATGTTGTTGAGGAAAATATTAATATGAATTACGAAATAATTTTGGCGAGCAACTCGCCACGAAGAAGGGAATTGCTGGCTGGCCTCGACATCGACTTCGAGGTGAAGGTCTTGGAGGGCATCGACGAGTCGTACCCCCCTCATACCCCTGTCAGTGAAATTGCTGTTTGCATCGCCGAGAAGAAGGCAAAAGCCTACTTGAACCTTTTGACAGACAGTCAGCTTGTCATCACAGCAGACACCATAGTCGTTCTTGGTGAAGAGGTGCTTGGAAAACCTGTTGACAGGACAGATGCATGCCGTATGTTGCGACTTTTGAGTGGCAAGACGCATCAGGTGATCACAGGAGTGTGTCTGACCACTACCAAGGAACATCGTCGGCTGTCGGTGGTGTCGGATGTGACGTTCAAGTCGTTGACAGAAGAGGAAATCAGCTATTATGTGGATCATTATCGGCCATACGACAAAGCTGGGGCGTATGGCATTCAGGAATGGATAGGGTATATCGGTGTGACCCGGCTCAGCGGCAGTTATTTCAATGTGATGGGATTCCCCGTGCAGCGGGTTTATCAGGAACTGGTGCGGATGTGTGGCATGGATGCGCTCATTCGTGATGATAAGGTTCGCCCTTGATGATGGTGCAGGCCCTGTAGATTTGTTCGGTGAATATGAGTCGAATCATTTGGTGCGAAAAGGTCATCTTCGACATGGAAATGCGCTCATTCGCACGTTTGTATACTTCATCGGAGAATCCATAGGGACCACCTACCACAAAGAGCAGGCGACGGGCGGTTTGACTGCGTCTTTGTAACCAGTCTGCAAACTCTATGCTTCGGTATTCGCGTCCATGTTCATCCAGCAGCACTACATGGTCACTCTCCTGTATTTGCCGGAGTATCAGTTCTCCCTCGCGTTCTTTTTGTTGTGACTGGCTGAGATTTTTGGTGTTTTTCAGTTCTGGGACGATTTGCAACTCAAACGGCATGTAGTGCCCGATACGGCTCACATAGTCATCGATGCAGGCCGTGAAATGTTTGTTGGTGGTCTTGCCCACAAGCAGCAGGATGGTCTTCATTGGCTTTTAGAGAAATAGTAACGCGTGTTCTGTTTTTGTTTTTCGAACCACTGAAACGCAAAATTAGCAAATTTTATTCATTTTCCTTTGTTTTTTTCTCAGTTTTTATTAACTTTGCCCCAAACACTTTCATCTAATCAATTAAATAATATGGAAAATAACAAGGAACTTATTTTACAGTGTGAGGAAAGAGCCAAGAAATGGCTTTCTCCCGCTTTTGACGAAGAGACCAGAAATGCCGTGCAGGCCATGCTCGACAATGATGACAAGACAGAGTTGATCGACGCATTCTACCGTGACCTTGAGTTTGGTACAGGCGGACTCCGTGGTATCATGGGAGCCGGCACCAACCGTATGAACAAGTATATTGTCGGTATGGCCACACAGGGCTTTGCCAACTATATCAACAAGGCATTCCCCGGCCGCAATGACCTCAGCGTGGTGGTGGGCCATGATTGCCGCAACAACGGACGTATGTTTGCCGAGACCGTTGCTGACATCTTCTCAGCCAATGGTATCAAAGTGTACCTCTTTGAGAGCCTTCGTCCTACTCCTGAGATCTCATTCGCCATCCGCCAGCTGGGATGCCAGGCCGGTGTCAATGTGACCGCTTCGCACAACCCCCGCGAGTACAATGGTTACAAAGCTTACTGGGATGACGGCGCACAGGTGCTTGCACCGCATGACAAAGGCATCATCGACGAAGTGAACAAAGTGAGCATCGAGGATGTGAAGTTTGAGGGCAACAAGGATATCATCGAGATCATTGGTGGTGAGATGGACTGGGACTACCTCCAGGCTGTCAAAGAGGCTATGGTCGACCAGGATGTCATCCTGAGACACAAAGACCTCAACATCGTTTATTCACCGATGCACGGCACAGGACGTGTTATCATCCCTGAAGCACTCCGTTCATGGGGCTTCCAGAACATTCATGTCGTACCTGAGCAGATGGTCATCGACGGCAATTTCCCGACTGTCGTTTCTCCCAACCCAGAGAATGCTGAGGCCATGACATTAGGTATGAAACTGGGCACACGTCTCAATGCCGACCTCGTGATCGCTTCTGACCCCGACGCTGACCGTCTGGCCATCGTCTGCCGTAATGCCAAGGGCGAGTGGGAGATTCTGAATGGCAATCAGACCTGTATGATGTTCTGCTGGTATATCATCGCCAACAAGAAGAAACTTGGCCAACTCAAGGGCAACGAGTTCCTCGTGAAGACCATCGTCACCACAGAGGTGATTAAGAAGATCGCTGACAAGAATGGTGTGGAACTACGCGACTGCTATACCGGATTTAAGTGGATTGCCAACGAGATCCGCAAGTCAGAAGGTGTCAACAAGTACATCGGCGGCGGTGAGGAAAGCTTTGGATTCCTGCCGTTTGACAAGGTGCGCGACAAGGATTCACCAGCTTCTATCTGCCTCATCTGCGAGATCGCTGCCTGGGCTAAGGACAATGGCATGACACTCTATGATCTGCTCATGAATATCTATGCTGAGTATGGATTCTCACGTGAGGTAACAGTTAACGTGGTACGTCCGGGCAAGACCGGCGCCGACGAGATCAAGCAGATGATGACCGACTTCCGCAACAATCCTCCCAAGGAGTTGGGCGGTTCCAATGTCGTGCTTTGGAAGGACTATAAGAGCCTTGAGGCTCTGAAAGCTGACGGCACTGTCGACAAGATGGACATGCCTGATACTTCGAACGTGCTGCAGTGGTTCTGCGATGACGACACGAAGGTGAGTGTACGTCCTTCGGGCACAGAACCCAAAATCAAATTCTACATCGAGGTTAAGGATCCTTCCTTCAAGTGTGCAGGTTGCTATGAGCGCTGCATGACAGCAGCTGAGGTGAAAGTGGCAGCCATAAAGAAGAGCTTGAAACTGGATTAAGTTGACAAGTTATGAGTTGACGAGTTGACAAGTTGTTCGACCCCTCTTTGTCATCGTCTGAAACTCAATATCTCTCAAAAAAATCAGGCAAGTCTTGTGAGGCTTGCCTGAGTTTTTTTATCACATTTTGTTTAGTTCGTTGAGGGCTTTCTGGCGTTTTTTCTCCGCCTTGATGCGGTCTTTTTCTGCCTTTTCAGCTTGTTTTTGGAGTTTTTGCTGCTTCTTCAGCTGTTTTTCTTGTGCCTGACGCTCTTTTTTCTCTGCTTTGGCCTTTTTCTCTGCTTCTTTTTGCTTTTTCTTGGCCTCTTTCAGTTCTTTTTGGCGCTCTTTCTCCTTTTTCTTGGCTTCTTTCAGTTGCTCCTCCTGCTCTTTCTGAGCTTTCAGGGCATTTTCTTTTTCTCTTTTAGCCTCTTTCAACTGTTCCTCGCGGGTCTTTTCTTGCTGCTTTTGCAATTGAAGTTGCTGTTCCGGGGTCAGTTGGTCTTGTGGAGTCTGACCAGTGATTTCTGTCTGGGCGTTGATGCTCATGCAGCAAAATAGGGCTGCGATGACCATCAGAAAGGATGCTTTTCTTTTCATATCTTTATGGTTTAATTGGTTTATTTTTACAAAAGTATAAAAAAAAACACCATCATGTAAGCCAATTCGGGATTTTAACTTTTCTTTACGCTTTTACAGGTGAACTGTAACTATTTGGTTGGACGAGACAGAATATAGCCCAGTCGGTAAAGATTAAAAAGCAGTAGCGAAGGGTGATGGCCTGTGAGATGGCGCCTCATGGTTGGGTGAAATAGGTGGAAGAGGCGACTCAGAAGAGGACGGAGGTGCAGAGAGGTCAGTCTCTGTGCCATTTGCAGCATTCTGGAGTGGTCCTTCAGCTCTTCCCGAAACTCCTCCAGGGTCTCCAGGCTTTCCTCCGTCTTGGTCATGAACCGCTCGTTGGGCTCAAAACGGCAGAACCCTAAGGGGTTGTCAATGTGAAAGATGGGTATGCCAGTCAGAGACAAGTGCTTGCCATAAAGCACATCCTCATACCCATAACGCCGAAACCGTTCATCAAGTGGGTGCGAGAGCATGACACTTTTGGTGATGAGGAAGTTGGACGTATGGAAATTGGCGTAAGTATTCTTTTTTCGTTCTTCCGCCGTCTGTAGATGAAGGCATTTCATCTCATATTTCCATCTCAGGTTCTCGGGCTGAGGGGGCACCTCTTTGGGGATGGTATATCCTCCACAGATGATGGGGTGGGTGTCGGCGTATTGCAGGTAGTGTGTGATAAAGTCTTCTCTGATGACCGACATGTGGCTGTCGATGAACAGCAGTCTGTCGTATTGCGCACTCTGCGCCAGGAAGTTGCGGATGGCTGCCCTGCCTACATTTTGTGGCCTTAGGATGTAGCGGCAGTGGCTGAAATCGTTGATAGGTTGGTTGGCAGAGATGCTGGGTTGTGAAGTGGAACCGTCGTCGGCCACAAGGATTTCAAAGTCCAGATGAGGCACGCACACACATTGATGGTGTAAGCGCTCTACGAGACTTACACAAATATCGTTGTAGGTGGGAATGAGTATGCTAAGGTTGGGCATAGTCTGTGGCACTGCTTGTTAGCCTGTCGATTGCAAAATTAGGCAATTATTTCTGTTTTCACGAATTTGTCTGATAAAAAGTTCCGCTACCTCTGTATTTTTGGCTTTGCCTGAAATGATGGGCAGCAGATAAAAACTTCGTGTTTTGTTTTGTATTCCGCTCAATTTGCACTAATTTTGCAAAAATATTCTAGTTTATAATGTACGTATGAGAAATAGTATTTTTTTGATATGCCTGTTTGTGTTTGCTTTAGCAGCAAACGCTGTTCCCGCCAAGAGAGTTTGGAAAACTTATGCCCAGAGTGACGGCTCACAGTTGAGGTTGATGATGCATGGAGACGAAAACCTGCATTATTACAAGACAGCTGATGGTTTGGTGGCAATGCGCAACGAACTTGGACAGTTTGTCTATGCGAAAGTGCGCAACCAACAGTTGTACGAAACCGACATGCTGGTGCATGAAAAGGAGATGAGAAGCCCCGAGGAGCAGGTGTTTGTCAATACACTTGGCGATGTGGCCACCGAATGCCGTCGTCTGTCCGCCATAGCAAATACGTTCCCCAAGAAAATCGGTGAGCCAACCGGCGTGTTTGAGGGCGAGAAGAGAGGGCTGGTGGTCATGGTGTCCTTCAACGATTTGGACTTCACCATCACTAAAGACGAATTGGAACAGATGCTCAATCAGACAGGCTTCTCTAATGCGTCCGGAGCGGTAGGTAGTGTGCATGACTATTTTCTCAGTCAGAGTTACAACAGGTTCAGCCTGATGTTTGATGTCGTAGGCCCTATCAAATTGCCCAAAAACTACGGTTATTACGGCTATAACAGTCAGGGACATGACTCCTACAACCGCGTTGCGGAGTTTGTGAAAGAGAGCATCAGAATTGCTGCCGATGAAGCTGACTTCTCTAAGTATGATTGGGATGGTGACGGCTATGTGGACCAGGTGTTTCTCTATTATGCCGGATATGGCGAGGCCAGTGGCGGCTCCACTTCCACGATATGGCCTCATGAGTCTCAGGTTTATCCTGCCTTGACGTATGACGGCGTGAAGGTGCAGACCTACGCCTGTAGCAACGAACTGAATGGGTCAGAGGGCGACAATTTGATGGGCATCGGCACATTCTGCCATGAGTTTACCCACTGTTTGGGCATCCCCGACTTTTACGACACTTCTGATGATACCGACAATTATGGCATGGGTATCTTCGATGTGATGTGTCAGGGCAGCTATAATGCCGACAGTTGGATACCGGCTCCTTACACGGGTTATGAGCGCCATTTTTGTGGTTGGAAAGACTACCGGCTGCTCAGCGACCCTTGCAAGGTGTCCAAACTTGAGTGTATTGAGAATGGTGGCGAGACCTATCAGATAGTCAATCCTGGCAATGAAAATGAGTATTATCTGCTGGAGAGCAGGAATGGTACTTATGGATGGGACCGCGGACTCTATACCAACAACAGCGGCCAGCGTATGAGCGGCCTGCTCATCATGCATGTCACCTATGTGAAAAACAGATGGAACTATAACACCGTCAATGCCGGCAATGATTATCAATGTATGACTATCTTCAATGCGGACAATTCAGATGCCACCACGATGGAGTATATGGGACAGACATACCTTGATCCCAACGAGTTTTTTGGCGACCTGTATCCCCACCGTGTGTCGCTCACCGAGAACCACAACTCGCTCTCTGATACTAGTACACCTCAGGACGTGCTCAACACCCCCAACACGGATGGTTCCTATCTGATGCATACCTCTGTCACAGGTATCACCAAACAGTCAAGGTTTGTCAATTTCACCTTCATGAATGGCACTCAGCCATGGTCCGACCCTGATGGCATCCAGGAGGTCGCTGCACAGGGCCACGCTGCAGCCGGTGTATACAACCTCAGTGGGGTCCGCGTCAGCCAGGAGATGGATGATGCTTCTCTGCCACATGGTATCTACATCGTGAGAGACCAAGAAGGGCATTCCACCAAAGTAAGGAAATAGAATATGAGAAAGATTGTTTTCGTTTTATTAATGTTATGTGCCACCACAACGTGGGCTGTTCCCGCCAAGAGGGAATGGCGTATGATGAAGCAGACTGACGGCACTTCTATCGAACTGATGCTGGTGGGCGATGAGCATTTCCACTATTATCTGACGCGTGACAGCGTGCCTGTTGTCGAGCGTGACGGGGGCTTTTATTATGCCAAGGCGTTAGGCTTCGCCCTTAAGTCATCGGGGGTGCTTGCCCATGAGGCTAGTCAGCGCACCACCTTAGAGCGCAGTCACCTCTCCACGATCAGCGAAGTCAATAGTGTGCGCCATATTTCCAAGCGGTTCAGTCCCAAGAGAATCGGTGAGCCAGACCGCCCTCCTTTCTTTGGCAGCAGAAAGGGATTGATTATCCTTGCCAACTTCAAGAACAAGCAGTTTGAGGGGTATGTAGAGGGTGATTCTTGCGACTCCCTCCGACTCGTCTATGACAGTCTTGCCAATATGCCAGGCTATACCAACCAGTTTGGCGCCATAGGTAGTGTGCATGATTATTATTACGATCAGAGCTTAGGGATGTTTGACCTCACTTTTGACATCTATGGACCTGTCAATCTTGACAAAACCGTCAGTTACTATGGGAGAAATGTGGGTGATGCGGATGTCTATGCACCAGAGATGATTATTGAATGCTGCCAGGCTATCGACTCGTTGGTCGATTTCACTGTCTATGACTGGGATGGTGACGGTGTCGTAGAGGAAGTGTTTGTGCTCTATGCCGGCAGAGGAGAGGCTTCAGGAGGTGGTGCCAATACCATCTGGCCCCATATGTGGACCATGGATGAGGCTCGGTTATATAACAAAAACATTCCTGATACTATATTATTTGACGGTGTTGAGATAAATGTATATGCCTGCAGCAATGAGATTTACCAGAATGGTATACCTATGGGACTTGGTACCATCTGTCATGAATTCTCGCATTGTCTGGGATTGCCCGATTTATATGATACAGGGTATAGTGGTAATTTCGGAATGGGTAGTTGGAGTCTTCTCGATCAAGGCAGTTATAACGGCCCTATGGGCATAGGGTGGGTCCCTGCGGGATATACCAGTTATGAGCGGCATTTTGCTGGATGGCTAGACTATACGGTGCTCTCCAACGACACGGTGGTGACCGATATGCGCCCGCTCAATGACTCTATCCCTGAAGCGTACATAATTTATAACGATAGTATTCCGACCGAGTATTATTTGCTTGAGAACAGGCAGAAGACAGGGTGGGATGAATATCTTCCCGGACAGGGCCTGCTGATCATGCATGTAGACTATAACGAGAAGATATGGAACCTCAACGAGGTGAATACCACAGGATTGGGGGCGACCAACAAACACGAGCGGCTTACCATTTTCCATGCCAGCAACTCAAAGTATGGCGGCCATGATGCTTTTCCTTATCAAAAAAACGACAGCCTGACCGACAACTCCCGACCGAAGGCCACCCTCTATAACCCTAATGTAGACGGCACCTATTATATGCATAAGCCCATCACTCATATCACGCGTGATGACAGCACGTCCACGGTGTCCTTCTCATTCCGCAATATGGCTGTCCGCCCCGATTCACTGCCAGCAGACACCACCGATCATGTGATGGCGAGACCTGTGTCCACTCTTTCCAATCAAGTGTCGGTGTATACCTCTGATGGACAGTTGGTCAAGTCGTCTGTCGATCGAAATCGGCTTGAAGGATTGCGCCCCGGACTCTATGTGCTGAGAAGAGAGGATGGAAAGACGGAAAAAGTCATGATCAACCATTAATTTTTGTTAATTGTTCAAGCCATGCAAAGTGTATCTTACTGCTATCTCGGCAGAAATGATTACCTTTGCAGCCGCTATTACGAGATAGTAGCATCATTTTTAAATTCATTAATTAAGTAAAGTAAAAAATGGCAACAAAAATCAGATTGCAGCGTCGTGGACGCAAAGGTTATGCTTTCTATAGCATAGTCGTCGCTGATTCAAGAGCACCACGTGATGGTAAGTTTATCGAGAAGATTGGTACCTACAATCCCAACACCAATCCTTCCACAGTAGTTCTGGAGTTCGACAGAGCTCTTTATTGGGTAGAGATTGGCGCACAGCCCACAGACACCGCCCGCAACATTCTCGGACATGAGGGTGTCTATCTGATGAAGCACCTCCGCACAGGTGTGAAGAAGGGCGCTTTCGACGAGGCTGAAGCACAGAAGAAATTTGACGCATGGAAAGAGGCCAAACTGAAGGGTGACGATTCCATTCGCGCTAAGGAAGCCAAGGCTAAGAAGGATGCTTACGAGAAGGAGTTGAGAGCAGAGAAGGCTATCAACGAGAATATCGCCAAGAAAGTGGCTGAGAAGAAAGCCGCTGCCGCAGCTGCTGCTGCCGAGGCACAGGCTCCCGCTGAGGAAGCACCTGCTGAGAATTAAAGATTAAAAATGAAAGATTAAAATTAAAAAGTGAAGATTGAGAGAAACTGCTCAATCTTCATTTTTTTTGTGAGTGTAAGAGGTGAGGGGTAAGAGGTGAGGGGTAAGAGGTATGATATATGATGTATGATGATCGTTTAGCAAAAAAAGGTAATGTCTGAACTCCTAAACTCCTGAACTCCTACATTTTAAAGCTCCTGATAAAACTTCTCATACTGGCGAGCCACAATTACAGCGTCATGATGTTTGCGGATATAGTCGATACTCTCTTGCTGCAAAAGGGCAATGCGTTCAGGATGTAATGCCAGCTGTACGATGGCCTCGTAGACACTCTCGCGGGTGGGTTGCACATTCACTATCGGGCGCAACTGGTTCTCACCGAGTATTTCATAATTTTCGGGCTCTCCGCCTCCGATACAGATGATGCCTTTCGACATGGCTTCCAGTGGATTCATCGATGGGGTGTAACTATACAATTGGTCGAGGATGGCATCAGAACCTTCCATCATCTTTTGGTATTCCGCAAATGGCAACGACTCTGCTTTCCGAAGTTCTATTCGGTCGGGATAGTCGCGCACAGCGTCTTCTGCTGCTGCCAGCATGATGTCAGTGCCTTTGTATTCGCTGCGACTGCGGTTGATGCCGATAAACAACCGTAGCTTGTCATCTTTGTTTCTCTTGCGGGGCAGCTGTTGGGGAGAAGTCACAATGGGATAGGGGATAAATACGGTCTTGTCGGGGAAAGGCGGGTGATAGCACACCCAGTATTCGTATAGTCCTGCCACGATACCGTCGCAGTCGCTGGCGATATACTGGTTGAGCCGCTCTTTATCTGTCCCTATCCAGTCTTCCCGCTCTTTTAAGGCATCTGCGTTGGTGCGCAGTTGGTCGCCGATATTGAAGTCGCTGTATCTCAATGACTTGTTCTTCACGCAAGTATGCACCCAGTACCAGTCCATGCCAAAGGCTCCTAGCACCACTTTGCGGTTGTGTCTGCGCAGGTAGCGATAGATAGGAAAGAGCCGGTGAGCCTTGATTTCTAAGAAAAGAGGGTTGATAAGTTGTACGACATCGTAGCCTTTCAGTCGTGGCAGCAGACGGTAAATTTTAGCCATGAGTTTGATGCCTCCCCATTTACCAGGCGTGCGTGCCACATCAATGTCGCGTGGGTAGTCTTTCCAGAAGTCCCCGTTCGACATCACCGTCACTTGGTGTCCGAGGCTTCTCAGACCTTGTGCCAGTGTGGCGTGCACGTTGCTATATTCGCCTAGGAGTAGGATGTTCATTTCAACAACTTACAAAGTAGTTTCCTTCTTTTAGGTGTGGCACAGGCCCTTCTGAAAATGGCGTATTTGTGGGTGTATGGACGGTCTGGCAGGGGGAAAAGGCCGTGGGCTGTCAGTTCCTCCACACATTGCTCCAGATACTGTGCGTCACCCGTCTGTTTGATGACATTGTAAAGATAGTCCATGGTCAGTTGGTCCACCCGTCGTTGCAGGGCTTCACGGTCGGCAGTAGGCAGTGTGTCGCATCTCTCTGCCAACCGGTATAATACATCTCTTGTGTCGTTGAGCCTTTTCTGCACTTGACTCTTTGAGTCACCATGCGTGATTGACTGTTCGCGTCTGCGGTAGTAATAGGCTTTGGCCTCTGTGGTGTACACGCTCTCTGCACGCAGGAAAAGCTGGGGCGTGAATTCTTCATCCTCATGGACGATACCGGGCGTGAAACGCAGGTTGACCAATGTCCGTTTCCGGAAAAGATAGCCACATGCCGATGAGCGCAGGTTGTAGTGGCGCATATATTCTGCGCCCTCCATGGGGCCATCGTAGTCGGAGGGAGGAGTGGCCTCTTGTTTGTCGCTCAGCCGGAAGAGTACGATGTCAGGGTCGCCCTTTTTCATGATATCCAGACACTGCTCATAGACGGGAGTATTGAGCATGTCATCGGCATCCACAAATTGTATGTATTGACCCTTGCAGGCTTCGATGCCCAGATTGCGTGCCACGCTCAGCCCCTGATGGTTTTGCCGGATGTAGGTCAGCTGTGGCAGGTAATCCTTGATGTCGTCGATGGGATTATGCGCTGAGCCGTCATCTATCAGCAGTATCTCCCGCTCATGATGACTGAGCGAGAGCGTGATGATGCTCTCTAAACACTCACGCAGCATGTTGGTAGGGATATCATAATAGGTGATGATAAAGCTGATGAGTGGTTGGTCGCTGGTCAGTGTATGAGTTTGAAGAGTTTGCATAGATTTTTCATTCCAATAAGTTTGAGAAGGTAGAGTTTCAGCTTCATCTTTCCGGTGATAGGTAGTTTGCTAATCTCTTTGCGGCGGTAGTCGGCAGTGGGCAGTATGGGTGACTGGCGTGTGGCGGCATAAGTGTCAATCTGGATGTTGAGCACGTGTGCGTAATATTCGGTCAACTGCTGTGCGATGCCCATCCGCTCCAATTGCTCCACGTGGGTCTCCAAGAGTTGTGTCAGTCCCTCACCGCCGGGGTTGAGTGAGATGCCGTTGGGGTTGTAAGAGTAGTAGTAGATGCCCTCTTCGGTGGTGCCTATTCTATGGGCGTGTGCGAGCAGCCGTGGCATGGTGTAGACGTCTTCAAACAGTCTTCGCTCAGGAAATCTGACCTTTTCAAAGAGCTGTCTACGGTAAATCTTATTCCAAGCGTAAGCGTGGGTGTAGCCTTTGCCTTTGAGCCAGTATTCATCCATGTCAGTGTATTCGCCGATACCGAATTTAAGGATATGGCCCTCTTTGCTGCCGTGATGCCAGAAGACAGGATACTCCAGGATGTCTATGTCGGGGTGAGCCCCGAGTCTCGACATGAGGATAGCGATGGTGCCATCGCCTAAATAGTCATCGCTGTCGACGAAGGTGATGTATTCGCCTTGCGCTGCATCTATGCCTGCGTTGCGTGCGGAGGAGAGACCGCCGTTGCGCTGATGAATCACGCGGATGTGGCGGTCTTCCTCTGCCAGTGCGTCACAGAGTGCGGGACTATGGTCGGTCGATCCGTCGTCTATGAGTATCAACTCATAGTCGTCAAACGTCTGCCGCACCACGCTTTCCACGCAGCGTCTGAGCGTGTTTTCTACCTGATAGACAGGGATGACTATACTTAGTTTCATGATGATTATTTCAGCGAATCACCCGCTTTTTCCCATTGATGACATAGATGCCGGGAGCCAGTTTGCTGGCATCAGTGTGCTGCTCGCTCACTTTCCTTCCTTGCAGGTCATAGATGCCAGTGTGCTGACGCTGTGTGCTGTTATGCTCCACTTCTCTGATACCGTCGGGTAGGTTGCTGATTTCTTTGTAAGCCCAGAGCGTAGAACCACCGTTGGCTACGCCCGTGAAGCAGAGAGCCTGTTGTGTTTTGGGCTCCATAGTCTGCACCACAGCCACGCCTTTGTAGGTCACGTTGCTGGCAGTGATGGTCATGTAGCAGGTACCCTCCTCCAGTTGCCAGGTGCCGCTGTATTCGCCGCTCACCGTGCCGTCGGCGTTCAGGGAGACATTGACGGGTCTGACCAGTTCTTTGTCTTTATGGTTGAGACCGTAACGGTGCAGCAGCATTTTGTAGTCGCCAGCGATGAAGTCTTTGGGGAACAGTTCTTTGGCGGCCAGGTCGGCATCGGTGAGGGTCTCTCCTGTGTACTCAAAGGGGGCGGCGCAAAGCCATCCGTCCTCATTGAGAAACACTTGATGCACGCGCACCTGATGCCCCTCACCTCCATTCTGGAAGCGGGTGTGGTAAACTAGGTAGGTGCGGCCATCCTCTGCGGCGATGATGGAGTTGTGGCCTTGTGCGCGCTCTCCGTCGCTCATGTAGCCCCATGAGCCGTAAGCACCAAAGATGTTTTCACCACGGGTGTCGCCGCCCGGGCCGTAGTTCATCTTATAACTGGTGTAGATGGCGTTAGTGCCCTTGGTGTCGGAGTAGGGGCCGTTGGGCTTCGACGAGCGGAACACACGCATCTGGTAACCACCGGCGGCCTCCAGTCCTCCGTTGGTCACGAAGAGATAGTAATAGTCGCCAATATGCTCGATATAGCTGGCTTCGCCCGAGACATAGCAACCACCAGCTATCTTTTTCCCGTAATAGGGGTCGCTGTTCATCTGTTGTCCAGAGCCGCTTTGGGGGTATTTCACGTCGTAGTCTCTCAGTCCGTTCTCCTCATTAAGCTCGATGATCCAGATACCGCCGCTCCATGAGCCGTATGACATCCACAGTTTGCCCTCCTCGTCGTAAAACACGCAGGGGTCGATGCAGTGTGGCAGGTAGTCTCCCCATTTGTTGCCGCGGTTGTAGCGTGCCGGAAGCGAGGCTTGTTCGCCGATGACGAGTTCCAGATCGGTGTTCTTGTAACTGACGGCTTCGGTGCTCGTCACGTTGAAACCGCTGAAGATGACAGGTCCCTGATACCGGTATGGACCTTCTATTGAACTGCTCGTCAGCAAGATGATGCTGGAGTTCCATTTCGGTCCGTTGATACTCAGATACATGCACCATTTCTGCATTTTCTCGTTCCAGATCACGTCGGGCGCCCACATGTTGCCGTCGATGTTGTAGCCGTCGGCATAGGCCGATGAGTAGGCGTGTACGTCGAAGTTGCCGAAAGTTTTTTCCACACCGCCGATGGTCACAGTGGTGGTGGCGTTGGTGGTGAACGCTGCTTTGTTGCTGGCGTTGTTGCTGGTGGCGGTTGCCCATGGGGCTTTAAATGCGGTCCAGCTCATGAGGTCTTTGGTGCGTGCCGAGGCGCGGTGGCTGCCAAAGATGTACCAATAACTGTTGGAGGGTTGCCAGACAATTGATGGGTCGTGTACGCTCACCCTTTTCATGGTGAAACTGCCTTGAGCCATGGCGGGGGCAAGTGTCATCCATGCCATCAGTATGAAAATGATTCGTTTCATGTTAGTTGTTAGTTGTTTAGTTGGGATATGAATAATTGGTTATTTGATTTCTTCCCAGCGCAGCACGGAACCGTTGCGGCGGGCAGGGTCCGGACCAGCATAATCCATGGAGTAGGGACTGCCGGTGGTGGGACTTTTGCCTATGTAGCGGTGGTTGCGCAGCGAGAGGAGCATGAACTCCTGGTTGAGATAGTCCTGCCAGAGGAAGACTTCAGCCTCCTGTGGGTCGGTGGTGAAACGCACGTCGCCTGCCAGTCCCTCGCCATAGACTTTGACGTAGCGGCCGTCAACACATTTCAGCGATACCATACCCTGACCGCGGTCGACAAGTTGGAACTGAGTGAGACGGCCTTGGTCATTTGTACGTGTATCATAGAGAAGACCATGAGGATCACAGATGGCGGGTCGGTTTGTGGCCAAATTGATGATTCGGAACGTCTTGTCGAACGGAATGTTTTTGCTGCGATCGGCCATCGGCTCCTCGACGGTGAAGTTGTCAAACTCGGCATAGCCTCCCTGTTTGCCCTTCACATTGAAGGCGAAGAGAGCATGGCGCGAACCTTGGAACGAAATGAGCTGATAGGAGAGTGGCATCATACGACCCATGGTTTGGAAGTTCACACCGTCTGTAGAATAGGCGTATTGTGCCTGGTCGTTGTCGTAGTCGCCGATGCTGCGCAGCCAGAGTTTTCCCTGTTGCAGTGTCACTGGCATGTCGATAGTGTCGTTGATCAGTTGTTCGAAGCACCGCAGGGTCAGTTGCTTGCCTTCTTTGACGATGCCGATCCACGAACACGGTACGTTGATGTTGCCTAGTCCGCATACATCGCCGTCTTTCAGCCCTTTCACGCTAAGTTCTACCGTGACGATAGACTTGGGACCGATGACACGTTGGGTCAACGTGTTGCGTGCCCACATCAGTTGTTCGGCGGGCAGGGCGTTCAGACGCAGACGTCCACCTCTCAGACTCCACATTTTTTCGTCGGGATTGTGGTTCCATTGCCACACCCGCCCCAACGTCTTGCTGTCGAAATGTTCGCTTCGGTCGTAGGGAGCATGCATGGACTGAGCCTCTTCGCCTTGACGGTTGTCGCCCATCTGTATACCTGGTTTGAACCAGGTGCGCGGCGCGCGACCAATGTTATCTTTCAGTCCGATCATTGGCCACCCGTCGACCCACGTCATCGGCATCAGGCATACCGTGCGACCAATACTGTGAAAGTCCTGCATGAGCAGGGCCCACCATGTGCCATCCTTGAATTGTACAATGCCACCCTGATGGGCGTTGGTGCAGGCGGTGGCATCCTTGTCTACATGGCCAAGGGCAAACTTCGTACCATCCTCGCCAATGCGGTATTTCTCACCACGCGGCACTTGCGTCAGTGAGGCGGCGTGATAGCCATAGGTCTCGTCGGCGGTGATGACGCGTGTCTCATAGGGTCCCCAAATCGACTTGGCTCGGGAACAAAGTGTGCGGCCGTTCGGGCGATAGTCGGTAGAGATCAAGTAGTACATTCCGTCAATCTTATACATGTGATGCCCTTCACCCACGCCGTTACCTTCTGGGATGATGGTGCGCGTAGTGCCTTCCTTTGGACCACTCATGTCTGGCTCAAGCTCCGTGCATTTTACTTCGCCGTAGCCATGGATGGCATAGATTTTTCCATCGTCATCGAACAATACACTCAGGTCGTAGATGTTGCCTTTCATGTTGTGATGCTCCCACGGGCCGCGGATGTCTTTGGCTGTGTAGCACTGCAGTCCTTTGCCATTGACGTTGGTATAGACATAAAATTGGCCGTTGGCATAACGGATGCATGGTGCCCATACGCCCTGGCCGTAGATTTCCTCATGGTTTTTGAGCGAGAAGCGGTCTTCGGTGAAGTCGAAACGGTCGAAGCAGTAGGAGATGTTTTCCCAGTTGACGAGGTCTTTCGAGTGCAGAATTACCAGACCAGGCACAGCATGCATAGTGGTACCTGCCAGGTAATAGTCATCGCCCACTCGTAGGATGTCGGGGTCGCTGAACTCGTCGTAGAAGAGCGGGTTGGTGAAGGTGCCATTGCCGTTGTCGGCAGTCCATGATATGTTTTGCGCGTGTAGTGTGAGGCAGCAGAATGCGCATAGAGCGCAGAATAGTGATAGAGTTCTCATTTGATCAGTAGTATTGTTTGGCTTTTCTAAAATTGTTTCATCTTGTATACAACTTGCAAAGTTAGTCATTTTTTTTGAATTGGTTGACATTTTAGTCCATCCGTTTTAGATAGGAATGAATAAAATCCCTTATTTGCATAATAAAAAACAGTTTTTCACGTTTTTTTTATGATTTATGCCAAAAACACATCATTCAGACAGCTACTCTCATGTACTTAAATACACTGGCATTTTTGGCGGTGTTCAAGGTATGAGCATATTGGTGGGCATTGTGCGCAACAAGTTGGTTGCCACGATTCTCGGTCCATCCGGTATGGGTCTGATATCGCTGTTCAACTCCACCATCAATCTTCTCTCCAACTCCACCAATCTCGGCCTCTCAATGAGTGCGGTGAAAAACATCTCCGAGGTATACGACAGTGGCGATCAGTCTCGTCTTCGCCATATCGTCAAGATGATTCGCTCATGGAGCTTGATTACTGCTTTGGTGGGTATGGCACTGTGTGTGGTATGCAGCCCGATGCTGAGCAAGTGGACTTTCGGATGGGGCAACCACACGTTGCATTTCATCCTTCTCTCTCCTGTGGTAGGCATGATGGCGATTACAGGCGGCGAGATGGCCATCCTCAAGGGTACGCGCCGGTTGGGCAACCTGGCCTCCATCTCCGTTTACAATGTGGTGGCAGCACTGATCACGTCTGTGCCATTGTATTATTTCTGGGGCGAGTCGGCCATCGTACCTTCACTGATTGTGATGGGACTGACGCAGATGCTCCTCACGGTGGGCTATTCCTATAAGTTGTTCCCCCTGAAGGTCTCTTCTGATCGTCAATTGCTCAATGAGGGAATGAGCATGGTGCGTCTGGGCATCGCCTTTGTCATGGCGGGCATTTTGGGCAGCGGCGCAGAGTTTGTCATCCGCTCTTATCTGAATTATACCTCATCGTTGGCTACCGTAGGCCTCTACAGTGCTGGATATATGATGACTATGACCTACGCCAGCACCGTGTTCTCGGCCATGGAGACCGATTTTTTCCCGCGGCTCTCTGCCTGCACCGGTGGCATCACCACCACCAATACCATTGTCAACCGACAGATAGAGGTGTCGTTTCTGCTGGTGTCACCCATGTTGGTGTTTTTCACCATCGGCCTGCCTATCTTGCTTCCACTGCTCTATAGTGGCAAGTTCACTCCGGTCATCGGCATGATGCAGATCACAGTTTTTGCCATGTATTTCAGGGCTTTGAAGTTGCCGGTGGCTTATATCCCGTTGGCCAAGGGCGACTCCTGGTCGTATCTCCTTTTGGAGGCGATTTATGACGTGATGGTGGCACTGTTGGTGATAGTGGCTTTCAATCGATGGGGGCTGATTGGCTGTGGTGTGGCCATCACGTTGGCGGGCATCCTCGATTTTGTCATCTTGCTTGTCTACACGCATTTCAAGTATGGATTCCATCTCTCAAGCCGTGTGAGACAGTATGCGTTCATTCAGTTTCCTTTTGCTGTCTTAGCCTATCTGCTCACGTTTGTTCATTCTCCTTGGGTCTATTGGACTTGTGGCATCTTACTAGGCGTGGCGAGCACAGCCGTTTCGGTTCACATTCTGCGTCAGAAGACCACGCTCTGGGAGTCGTTGAAAGCAAGGTTCACCAAAAAATTCCGTCATGAGTAAGGTCTCTGTCCTTACAGCGGCTTATAATGCAGAGGCCTACCTGCATCGTTGCCTTGACTCTTTGTTAAGTCAGACGTGGCAAGACTTTCAGGTCATCTGTGTCGATGATGGCTCCACCGACTCCACCCCGCGGATTCTTGACGAGTATGCGGCCCGTGACTCTCGCATCGAGGTGATTCATCTGGAGCGGAACGGTGGACAGGCACATGCCCGCAATGTGGCGCTGGAGCGTGCCACGGGGCAGTATGTGTGTATGCTCGACAGTGACGATTGGTTTTCTGATGACGCCCTGATGTCTGCCTGTCACGTTTTTCAGAAGTATCCCGACACAGACTGCGTGCTCTTTCAGGTGCGGGAGATGTATGCTGACGGTCATCACCGCGACTATCCCATGCCATCGTTTCAGTCGATGACGGGCGAAGAGGCTTTCGAGGCAAGTCTCACATGGCAGATACATGGACTTTATATGGTGCGTGCTGAGATACACCACCGCTATCCGTATGATGACAGTGCACTGTCATATAGCGATGACAACACCACACGCGTGCATTATCTGCACAGCCGTGTGGTGCGACAGTGTGCGGGCATCTATTACTACCGCCAGCACGCCGCGTCGGTCACTCATCGTGTCAGTGTACGTCGTTTCGATTATCTGCGTGCCAATGAGAGTATGCGTAGGCAGATGCTGGCTGCACATGTGTCAGAAAAATTGATGGATGTCTATGAAAATGTGCGGTGGCTCAATTTGGTCGATGTGTATATGTTTTATCATCACCACCGCTCACAACTTACGCCAGAGGAGCGCTCCTATGGTTTGTCGGAGCTGCGTCGAGTCTGGCAGTCGATAGAGACGTCGCGCCTCACATTGCGCAACCGCCTGAAGTTCGGTTATATGCCGTTGCGCCCTTCCTGGTTCCTCTTTCGTTGCCAGGAAGAGCTCTATTTCTACCTCCGTATGTTACTTTTTAAGAGGTGAGAGGTGCTTTTAGAGGTTGAGGGGTGAGAGGTGAGAGTTTTGCACTGCGAATCACGAAATCCAAACCGCAAACCGCGAATAGCGAACCGCGAATCGCGAATCAATACTGCCTCAGCGCTGCTAGCAACTGACTGTTTTCGCTTTTAGAACCGATGGTCACACGCAGACAGTTGCCGCATTTGGTCACACGCGTGCGGTTTCTCACAATGATGCCGTGCTCCACTAAGTAGTCGTAGATGGCTTGTGCGTCGGTCATCTTCGCCAAGAAGAAATTGGCGTCGGTGGGGTAGACCATCTGACAGATGGGAAGCACCTGAAATGAGTGGATCATACGCTCGCGCTCCAAGAGCAGTGTGCGCACCCACTTGTCTATCTCATAAGGTGCCTCCAACAGTTCCTTGGCTTTCTCCTGTGTCAAGTTATTGACATTATAGGGATATTTCACTTTGTTGAAGATGCTGATGATCTCTTTGGAAGCGAAAGCCATGCCCAGGCGGATGGCGGCACATCCCCATGCCTTGCTCATGGTGTTGAGCACGATGAGGTTGGGATACTGGTCGAGCACCTCGCGGAAAGTGGGTTGACCAGAGAAGTCGGAGTAGGCTTCGTCGATGATGACGATGCCGTCGAAGCCTTTTAGCACCTTCTCGATCTCGTCATGGTCGATGAGATTGCCCGTAGGATTGTTGGGCGAACAGATCCAGATGAGTTTGGTATATTTGTCTGTGGCTGCAAGCATTTCTTTGGCTGACATCTGAAAATGGTCGTCCAGATTCACCGTCCTGTATTCCACGTCATTGATGTCGGCGCAGACACGATACATGCCGTAGGTGGGCTCGATGGCCACCACGTTGTCGATGCCGGGCTGGGTGAAGCAGCGGTAGCACAGGTCGATGGCTTCGTCGCTGCCATTGCCTAAGAAGATTTGCTCTTCTCTCACACCTTTGGTTTTAGCCACTAACGCTTTCACCTCATGTTGCAGTGGATCGGGATAGCGGTTGAGGGGTTGGTTGTAGGGGTTTTCGTTGGCGTCGAGAAACACCTTGGCCTCATGGCCGCTGTATTCGTCGCGGGCACTACTGTAGGGTGACAGTTTCCAGATGTTGGGCCTGACGAGTTGGCTGAGTTCTTTCATTTTGTTTTTCTATCGGTTGATTTCTTTCAGTCTTACAGTCATCGCATTCTTGTGAGCGTCAAGCTGTTCGTTGGCGGCCATGATCTCAACAGCCTTGCCGATGCCACGCACCCCTTCTTCTGTGAGGTGCTGGAAAGTGATCTTGCGCTGATAACTATCCAGGTTGACACCGTTGTAGGCCAGGGCATAGCCGTGGGTGGGCAGAGTGTGATTGGTGCCGCTGGCATAGTCGCCGGCGCTCTCACAGGCATATTTCCCTAAAAATACACTGCCGGCATTCACCACTTTGGTGGCCAACGCCTCATAGTCGGCGGTGGCGATGATGAGGTGCTCCGGGGCATAGGCGTTGCTGAGGGCCATCGCCTCTTCGGTGTTTGTCACAAGTATCATCAGACTGTTGGCCAGTGCTTTCTTTGCAATCTCCTGACGGGGAAGCAAGGCCAACTGTTGCTCCACTTCGTCGCATACGCGCTGGAGAAGCTGTTCGTCGGTGGCTATCAGCACCACTTGCGAGTCGGGGCCATGCTCTGCTTGCGACAGCAGGTCGGCAGCCACAAATGCCGGGTTGCTTTCAGCGTCGGCTATCACACAGACCTCAGAGGGACCGGCGGGCATGTCGATGGCCACGTCGTGTAGCGACACTTGTTGCTTGGCAGCCATGACAAACTGGTTGCCGGGGCCAAATATTTTGTACACCTTAGGTACGGTCTCTGTGCCGTAGGCCATGGCTCCGATGGCTTGCACGCCTCCGGCTTTGAAAATCTGGTTCACACCGGCGATACGGGCTGCCACGAGGATAGCGGGATGTACTTTACCGTCACGTCCAGGAGGCGTGCAGAGCACAATTTCTTCACAACCGGCTATCTGGGCGGGTGTGGCAAGCATCAATACAGTGCTAAACAAGGGCGCTGTGCCGCCGGGGATATAGAGCCCCACGCGCTCAATCGCCACGCTCTTCTGCCAGCAGGTCACACCAGGCATGGTCTCTATGGGCTGTCCACAGAACTTTTGTGCGGCATGAAACTGATAGATGTTGTGGTGGGCAAGCGTGATGGCGTCTTTCAGTTCATCGTCGATACGCTCCCAAGCCTCCTCCATCTCAGCCTCAGAGACGGCCAAGGTGTCGAGATTGACGTGGTCGAAACGCTCTTCATAGCGTTTCACTGCAGCATCGCCGTTTTTTCTCACATCATCGAGCACACCACTCACGATGGCTCCCAGTTCTGAAGTGTCCATTTGCGGGCGGCGCACAATCTCACTCCATATTTCCCGTGCGGGATATTTGATGATTTTCATTTTTTCGGATTTCGCTATTTGCTATTCGCTATTCACTCTTCTCACAGCACCATTTTCTCAATAGGAGTGACCAGGATACCCTGGGCTCCTAAGTTCTTCAACCGTCCGATGATTTCCCAAAAACGTTTTTGGTCGAGTACGGTATGCACACAGCACCACTGCTCATCGGCGAGGGGGATGATGGTGGGGCTCTTCAGACCAGGCAATACCTCTATGATTTCCTCGAGTTTGTCTTTCGGCACGTTCATACGTACATATTTCTTGTCTTCAGCCTGTTTCACAGCGCCGATGCGGAAAAGCAACTCCTCCAGCGTGGCTTTTTTCTCCTCGCTCAGATGCTGATTGCCGATGAGAAGTGCATCGCTGCGCATCACGACCTCCACCTCACGCAGGTTGTTGCTGATGAGGGTCGAGCCGCTGCTCACGATGTCGAAGATGCCGTCGGCAAGGCCGATGCCCGGCGAGATCTCCACACTGCCGGTGATGACATGTATCTCGATGTCGATATGGTGGTCATCCATGAAACGGCGGAGAATGTTAGGGTAGGAAGTGGCGATCTTCTTCCCATTAAACCACTCCAGACCATTGTATTGCACTTCCTTGGGGATGGCAAGCGACAGGCGGCATTTGCTGAAGCCGAGATGCTCTACGATGTCGGCGCTCTCACCGCGCTCCACAAACTCATTCTCGCCCACCACGCCGATGTCGGCCACGCCAGTGGCGACACTCTGTGGAATGTCGTCGTCACGTAGGTAAAGCACCTCTAAAGGGAAGTTGGTAGACTGTACTAAAAGTGTCCGCTTGCTGGAACTCACTTTGATGTCGGCCTCTGCCAGTAGATTCATCGTGTCTTCATACAGACGGCCTTTCGATTGAACAGCGATTCTTAACATTGTTATCTTTTTACCAATAAATTCGCTGCAAAATTAAAGGTTTTTCTTCGCATTTGCAAGAAAAAGCATACATCTCTTTGATATTTGCTTTCCTTTTTGTAATTTCGCCACATCAACCAAACATTATGTGACATGAGAAAATGGATGACTTTACTGCTGCTGGTTTTATGTTCCCAGGCAGGTGCTCAAAGCGTTGAAAGACTCTATGAGGAGGGTAAGGCCCTTTACGACGCCAAGAAATATACGGAGGCTGTCAAGAAATTGCAACCAGCCGCAGAAAAGGGGCACAAGAAGGCTCAATATCGGATCGGGCGCTGCTATGACAAAGGCAGAGGGGTGAAAGAGGATGACAAGAAGGCCTTTGAATGGTATTCCAAATCGGCCGCACAGAATTATGCAAAAGCTCAATATGAGGTGGGCAAATGTTACAAAAATGGCGAGGGCACTGCTAAAAACATAGCCAAGGCTGTGGAGTTTTTCACCAAAGCAGCCAAGCAGGACAATGGCGATGCACAGCTCGCTCTTGGCAAGTGCTATATGAAAGGCAAAGGTGTGGCAGCTGACCCGGCGAAAGCCAAAAACTTGCTGATGAAGGCTGTCAACAACAAGAAAGACGGCAAGGAGATCATCGCCAAATTGAAGAAAGATGCCAAGGAGGGCGATGACGATGCGGTGGCTATCTTGAAAATCGTTGGAAAATAAAATCCTCACAATGAAAAAATACTATTTGATAATCGTATCTATCATGATGACAATACCCACGTCCGCACAAGACAGGATGAAACAGTTGGAGCAAAAGGCTCATGAGATCATCTCACAGATGACTCTGGAGGAGAAAATCTCACAGTTGATGAACGAGACCCCTGGCATACCACGTATGGGTATCGAACCCTACGACTGGTGGAATGAGGGACTACATGGGGTAGGGCGCGACGGACGTGCCACCGTCTTCCCACAGCCCATCGGTCTGGGTGCCACTTTCGACCCTTCGCTAGTCCAGCAGGTGGGCGACGTGATAGCCACCGAGGGAAGGGCGAAATATGAGGTGGCACGTAAAAACAAAAACTATGCCCGTTATACTGGTCTCACATTCTGGTCACCCAATATCAATATCTTCCGCGACCCGCGGTGGGGGCGCGGCATGGAGACCTACGGCGAGGACCCCTATCTCACCGGCGTGCTCGGCACGGCATATGTCAAGGGTATGCAGGGTGATGACCCTGTCTACCTGAAAGTGGCGGCCTGTGGTAAGCATTATGCTGTGCACTCCGGGCCAGAGGGTACCCGCCATAGTGCCAATGTCGAACCTTCCAAGCGAGATCTCTGGGAGACGTATCTCCCGGCGTTCCGTATGTTGGTACAGGAGGGCAAGGTGGAGACCATCATGGGTGCCTACAACCGTGTTTATGGTGAGAGCTGCTCTGGTAGCCAATTCCTTCTGACGGATGTGTTACGTAAGAAATGGGGGTTCAAGGGACATGTCGTCTCTGACTGTGGCGCTGTGACTGATATCTATGCGGGGCACAAGATAGCCAAGACAGAGGCAGAGGCTTGCGCTATTGCTATCAAAGCCGGACTGAATGTGGAGTGTGGCAACACGTTCCGCGCCATGAAAGAGGCCATCGACCAGAAATTACTGAAGGAGAAGGACCTCGACAAGGCTTTGTTCCCACTGATGATGACAAGGCTTAAATTGGGCATCCTTCAGCCGGATGCCGCTTGTCCTTACAATCATATCAGTGAAAGTGTCATCTGCAGCGAACCGCATATCGCACTCTCCAAACAAGCCGCCACAGAGAGCATGGTGCTCCTGAAAAATGATGGGGTGCTACCTATCAAAAAGGATATCCACACGTTGTTTGTCACTGGTGCAGGCGCTGCTGACGCTTTCTGGCTCATGGGCAACTATTTCGGCATCTCCAACCGCTACTGCACCTATCTGCAGGGCATCGTCTCAAAGGTGAGCAATGGTACAGCCGTCAACTATCGGCCGGGTGTGCTGGAGAGCTCTCCCACACGCAACTCCATCAACTGGGCGGTCGACGAGGCGGCTGGAGCGGAGGTGACGGTCATCGTCATGGGTAATAACGGTAACTTAGAGGGTGAGGAAGGCGAGGCAATCGACTCTGAGAGCGGCGACCGCACCAGCATCAGCATCCCTGAGAGTCAGATGAAGTTCCTTCGCGACATACGTGCCCTCAAGAAGAGCGGCATTGTCGTGGTACTCACAGGTGGAAGCCCTGTCGACATGCGTGAGGTTTCCATGTTGGCCGACGCGGTCGTCATGGCGTGGTATCCAGGACAGGAGGGTGGATATGCCTTGGGCGACTTACTTTTCGGCGACGCCAACTTCTCTGGGCGTCTGCCAGTCACCTTCCCTGTCAACGGTGATCTTCTGCCTCCCTTCGAAGACTACTCGATGCAGGGGCGTACCTATAAATATATGACGGACAACATCTTCTATCCCTTCGGATATGGTCTCACCTACGGACGCGTGGAGTATCGTGACGCTCGGGTGGTGGTACAAGATCAGAAAGCCATGGTCTCCGTCACGTTGAGCAATCCTTCTGAGTGGCCCGTTACAGAGGTGGCTCAGGTGTATGTGTCGGCTCCTGGCGCAGGTGTCTCAGCGCCTCTGCAGCAGTTAGGGGCTTTCCAACGTGTTGCTCTCGCTCCGGGTGAGTCTCGTGAGGTGACGTTCCAGATTGCTCCCGAGCAACTCATGACTGTGGGAGAAGATGGTGAGAGCCGTCTTGTCAAAGGGGAGTATACCTTTACCGTGGCTGGTGCGGCACCTTCTGCCCGAACTCGCCAACTGGGTGTACCGATGGTAGAGGCGAAGGCGTTCCTGCCTTAACTTCTTAATTACCTGCATGTTGAGTGCATGCAAAACTTGAATATAATTACTGCAATTTTTTGGGAGTGGTCATATACATGCCAGAGAGTATGAGTATGGCACCGATGAGAAAATAAGGCGTGATGGGTTCGTTCAGAATCCATCGCGCGAAAATGATAGTGGTGATAGGGTTGAAATACACCCAGTTGGTTGTCTCCACTGCCCCAAGTTTACTGATGGCTTGGTTCCAGATGACGAAGCACAGCATGGAGGCCACACAACCTAGGAAAAGAAGGTTGAGCAAGACATCACGTCGGAGCACCACCTCCATGGGCAGAGGGTCATTGACCAATAAGTAATAGGGAAGGATGGTCACCGCACCATAAAAGAACACCTTGCGGGTGATGAACAAGGTGGAATATCGATTATATGCTTTTTTGATAATCAGAGAGTAAGCCGCCCAACACACACAGGCACCGAATGCCAATAAGTCGCCAGTGGGGGAGAGGTGCAGCACAAAATGTCCGTTAAGCACGACGATGGCCATGCCCACACAGGCGATGACAGACCCTGCTAGTTGTCTGCCTGCTATCTTTTCGTCACGGTAAACCAATGTCATGGCCAGCATGGTAAACAGAGGACAGGAGCAAACAATCAAAGAGGTGTTGGTCGCTGTAGTGAACAGCATCGCCGCATTCTCGCAAAGGAAATACAGCGATCCACCTGTCAGACCCAGTCCTATCATCTGTAGTTCTTCTCTCCAGTTGCCGCATGTCCATAGGAAAGGCTGTCCTCGTTTACGGCTGAGTAAGTGCTCAAAACAGGTAAGCAGGACATAGGCCATGATGAAGCGCAAGGTGAAGATGTTGGCAGGCGACAGCCCTGCCATCAGCAGCATCTTGGTGAAAACGAATGTGCTGCCCCATACAGCCACAACAGCAAATGCCGTGAGATGATAGAACAGTCGTAGACGAGTTGGGATCATGCAATTTCTCTTGCTTGGTGTGTCAAGTTGATATGCTCACATCTGCCTTCAGGAGGCATCGTGAAAAGATGCTGCAAAATTAGTCAAAAAACGAAGAACACGCAAACTCTGCAAACAGCGAATCGAGAAAAGCGAACGGCAAACAGCGAATTTTCATCTTCTTTCTGTGTATTTGGTCGAAAAAAGCGCAGGAAGTGGTCGAAATAAAAATTGAAATGGACAGATCATAAGTTACCTTTGCACTGTAAACGAAAACAAAATGTCAAATTAAAAAATACAGAATTATGAAAAAGGTACTTACATTCGTCGCAATTTGTCTCATGTCAATACAGATCGCCACAGCTCAGAGCAGTTCACAAGAGTTTTCCATTCAGGAAGAAATGCCACAGTTCGTAGGAGGAGAAGATGCCTTGGTCGACTGGATTGAAAACAACATCTCTTACCCCATGATGGCCGACATCAAATCCATCGAAGGCCGTGTGGTTGTATCTTTCGACATCAACGAGGATGGCACCATAGGCAATATTCGCCAAGAGGAGGCCGCCGACCCCTTACTTGCTGATGAGGTCATTAGCCGCCTGCAGCAGATGCCACAGTGGATTCCCGCCGTGCAAAACGGCAGAAACGTCAAGGTGAGATACACCCTGCCCATCTTCTTCTACTTGGTCTTCTAAGGAAGAAGGAGGGCAAGTTTCGGACTTCCGAAATTTCACTAATAGAATTTAAAATGCGAATTCGTCATCATTGACAAAGAAAAAGTGTAACTTTGCACCGTATTTTGTTCTGAGATGAGAATTCGCATTTTATTTTTGTTTTTGCTGATTCATACCCTATGGGTGGTGGCCGATGATAACAAGTTGACAGGTAGTGTGATAGGCACTACCGAGACAGTGGACTATAGCACGTTTGGTAAATCGACAACTGTCAACACCCGCGATAAGGCTTTTGACGGCGACCTCAATACCTATTTTGCCTCATGGGAGCGCAACTACACCTGGACAGGGTTGGACCTGGGTGCACCGCATGTCATCACAAGGGTGGGGTGGTCGCCTCGCAACGATGTGCATGGTGAGG
Source organism: uncultured Prevotellaceae bacterium (assembly GCA_902780635.1). Taxonomy (GTDB): domain Bacteria; phylum Bacteroidota; class Bacteroidia; order Bacteroidales; family Bacteroidaceae; genus Prevotella. The sequence continues at coordinate 28,775 of CACZGH010000012.1, read as the reverse complement.
ACCGGGTGCTCTTAGGTGTGTTTGAGGGTGCCAACCGTGAAGACTTTATGGACGCATTGCCACTCCACATTATCAAAGAACGAGGCACGATAGGTGAGATGTCATACGCTTCGGTCGACTGTAGTGCCGGATTCCGTTATGTTCGTTATATAGGTCCCTCTGATGCTCGCTGCAATATTGCCGAACTGGAGTTTTATGGCCATCCGGGTGAAGGAGACCAAAGTCATCTCTCCCGACTGACCAATCTCCCCACGGTGAGCATCCATACGCTTAATGGTGCCATACCCTACGACAAGGAGCATGACATCACAGCACAGATCTCCATCATCGGCGATGATGGAGAAGGCCTGCTCACAGAGCCAGGGTCCATTCGGGAGCGCGGCAACTATTCTCGCTCCTTCCCCAAGAAGCCTTACCGCATCAAGTTTGACAAGAAACAGCATGTGCTTGATGCCCCTGCTAAGGCCAAGAAATGGACGCTTATCAATAACTATGGAGACAAAACCCTCATGCGCAACCTCTTGGCCTTTGACTTGAGTCAGCGCATGGGAATGCCCTACACTCCCTATGGCCGTGCCGTAGACGTATTGCTGAACGGTGAATACAAGGGTTGCTATCAGTTGTGCGACCAAGTGAATGTCAACAAAAACCGTGTCAATATCACCGAGATGACGCCACAAGACACCTTAGGCAGTGCCCTCACAGGAGGTTATCTTTTCGAGATTGATGCTTATGCCGGTGATGAGCGGTCATGGTTTTGGTCGTCAGGAGGCAACCCGGTCACCATCAAGTCGCCCGACGAAGACTCTATCGCTACTGCCCAGTTCAACTATATCAAAAGCCATTTCAACAAAGTGGAAAGTCAGTGGAGAACCTATCTGGATCTCTCCACTTTTCTTCGCCATTTCCTTGTGGGCGAACTGTCGGGCAATACCGACACCTATTGGAGCGTGTTCATGTATAAAGAGCGTGATGACGATAGGGTCTATACAGGACCGGTATGGGATTTTGACCTGGCATTCAACAATGACAACCGAACCTATCCCGTCAACACCAAGAGCGACTACATCTATCGTAGTGGTGGTAGTTGTACAGGCAATATGCGCAATTTTGTGGACCGTATCGTGGTCTATGACGCCTCGGCACAAGCCCGCTTGCTAGAAATATGGGATGAGGCACGGCAGAATGGCCTCACCAAGGAGAGTCTGGTGGCCTACGTCGACCAATTGGAAGAGGAGTTGGATCAGTCGCAGACGCTTAACTTCCTACGGTGGCCCATCATGGATTCCTATGTGCACCAGAATCCAAGGATATGGGGCAGCTACAGTGAGGAGGTGGATAATGTGCGTCGCTTTATCAGTGAGAGGGTGGACTGGATGGATCGTAAACTCAACTACACCTATATCCCGTCCTCTATCACAGAGGTGAACATTGACTTTAACGAACCATATGAAGTGTACTCATCCTCAGGCAGATACTGTGGTCATAGCCTCAGTGGCCAGGGGCATGGCGTCTATATTGTCAAACAAAGGGGCAAAGCCCTCAAAGTCGTACAATAGTTTTATATCTGATACTTGTTTTTCCCTGACTTTCGTTTGGGCTCTGTGCTCACGCCGGAGTAGCTTCCACGTTCGTTGACACCAAAGGTGCCATGGCCGGGAGCGATGCCGGCATACTGCTCGTAGCGCTCGCGCACGCTTGAGACATAGTCGTGAGTCTCCGTACCACGCATATAGCCGGTCTTCACCACGGGGTCGCGGTAGTATTTCGGTTCGCTCAGGTGCAGGATATATTCCGAAACTTCCTCCCAGTGATAAGGGTCGCCACCGTATTTCTCGGTCAGTGCCATGGCGTCACGCACATGGTTCGGACCGCCGTTGTAACTGGCGAGCACGAAATTCATGCGTTCATAGGTGTCGGGCACGTCGCGGAAGAGCATTGTCAACTGATTGATCAGTTTGGCCGCGGTCTCGACATTCAGTTCTGGCTCAAAGATTTTCGCCTCCTCCAGCCCATAGGTGGCCGCAGTGGCTGGCATCAGCTGCATCAGGCCACAGGCACCGGCCCATGAGCGCGCCTGTGGGTCGAAGCACGACTCTTGATAGGCGATGGCGGCCAGCAGACGCCAGTCTACATTGGCGATAGGGGCATATCTGACGAACAGATGGTCGTAGGTGGACAGTTCACCCTTGGCTTGGTTGAGCACCGGCGCATAGACATGACGTTGCACACTCTCGGCAGAGAGGGCGTATTTCTCCTGTTGGAGCGCCTCAGCGAGGTAATTGGGTTGGTACCACTGGTCGATAGCTTGCGCCAGTTCTTTGTTGTATGGCATCACTGCCCACTGTGCACCTTGGTCTTCCGGTCCGCAAAACAAGAGGCTGTCGCCACCTTCAGTATGTCTTTTCAATGGCATGGCAATGAGGTCGCCCTCGTTGTTTTTCAACTTCTTCACCATCTCCATGGTGTCGGCGCAGAGTTCCACGCGCACGCTCACACCGATCTCTTTGGCAAAGCGCTCGCAGAGGAGGTATTGTACTCCTAAACGGAGATCACGTTGCATGTAATAAGTGCTGGGGCCATCGATGGTAAGGGCAATCAGCTCACCATTCTCCACTATCTCATTCAAAGAATAATGGGCAGTAGTGTCGCTCTCCTCGCTGGTGGTCACCAACCAGGGCAGTGTGGCGTCGCTCTTATCTTGCTTGTCTGAAGAACATCCAAATAGCGTCAGAATAGAAAGGAGGACAAGCGTAAGTCTATAGTTGATATGTGTTGTATGACGATTCACTTATTTGAAGTAATAAAGGAACGATGCGATGCCCTCAAGTGCCGGTTTACGCTGGTTTTCTATCTCTATTGTGAAGGCCACCTCTGCCTTGCAGATGCCACGCAGGTTTTGGATGTTGTGCAGCGAGGCCACCAGGCGCACGCGACTGCCTGTCACGACGGCCTGACCGAAACGCATTTTGTCCATGCCGTAATTGACCAGCATCTTGATGTTGTTGACTTCGATGACTTGTTCCCAAAGATAGGGCAGGAGAGAGAGCGTAAGATAGCCATGGGCGATGGTACTCTTGTAGGGACTTTCCACCTTGGCGCGCTCAGTGTCGACGTGTATCCATTGATGATCGAGGGTAGCGTCAGCAAACAGGTTGATGCGCTCCTGGTCGACCAGCAGCCATTCTGACTCACCTAATTTTTCTCCTAAGTGTGATGCAAACTCTTCGTAAGAGTTGACGATTAATTTTGACATTGTCTTTGATATTTTTGAGATTTTTCTTTTTACCTCACAACATCCCCTTGGTGGAGGGGAGTTCATAGTGATAGATGTCGCGCTTTACAGCCATACGGAGTGAGCGGGCCAGGGCTTTGAAAATGCCCTCTATCTTGTGGTGCTCGTTAGTACCCTCGGCACGGATGTTGAGATTCATACGGGCGGCGTCACTCAGGCTCTTGAAGAAATGGAGGAACATCTCCGTGGGCATGTCGCCCACTTTCTCACGCTTGAACTCAGCATCCCACACCAGCCAGGGCCGTCCACCGAAGTCTAAGGCAACGCTGCATAGACAGTCGTCCATGGGCAGACAATAGCCGTAGCGCTCGATGCCTCGTTTGTCACCCAAGGCTCTTAGCAAACATTCGCCCAAGGCGATGGCGGTGTCTTCGATGGTATGGTGCTCATCCACCTGCAGATCACCTTTTGTATGGATGTAGAGGTCCATCATACCATGTTTGCCGATTTGCTCAAGCATGTGGTCGAAGAAACCGAGACCTGTCTGGATGTCACACTTTCCAGTGCCGTCGAGACACAGACGTACGTCGATGTCCGTTTCTTTGGTGGTGCGGCGCACTGATGCCACCCTTTCACCGGCAAAGAGCAGTTCGGCTATTTTGTCCCATGTCATGCCATCGTCGCCCAGTATCAGGGCTTTGCAACCCAGATTGTTTGCCAACTGGCGGTCGGTCTCACGGTCGCCGATGACATAACTGCCAGAAAGGTCATATCGCTCTGTGTCGAAATATGCTGTAAGCATCCCTGTGCCTGGTTTACGGTTGGGGTGCCCGTCTTCTGGGAAATGAGGGTCAATATGGATGGCGTCGAAGGTGATGCCTTCACCGCGCAGCGTGTTGAGGATGAAGTTGTGTACAGGCCAAAAGGTCTCTTCAGGGAACAAGGGTGTGCCCAGTCCATCCTGATTACTCACCATGATGAGTCGGAAATCCAGGTTCTGGCAGATGAAACCTAAGTTGCGGAACACGCCTTCAACAAACTGCAGCTTGTCAAAAGAATCTATCTGTTCGTCAGCCGGTTCCTTGATGAGGGTGCCGTCACGATCGATGAAAAGGAGTCGCTGTCTCATATAGATGATGGGTATGGTTGAAGTACCGCCTCTTCTTTTATGTCAGGGATGGGCGGAATGGTTTTTGCCGACTGTCGCTCTTTCTCTTGAGTCTCGATGGAGCCATACATGAAGTAGATCACCAGTGCCTCAAAGATAGTCACCTGATAGACCAGGAAGAAGACGATGACAGCGGTGAACAACTGCAGCCATGGGAAGTAGCCTGGCATGCCCGATGGGTCGCCTGTCACCACTCCCACCTCAGAGGCAAAACGTGCGAAACTCAGGATATAATAGGGAATCATCAGCAACATGATGATAATGGCGACGAAGATGGACGACAATAGCACTGTGATGAAGATAAAACCCCAATGACGGAGGCCGGTGCGAAGACACGGCAGGAGGTCACGCCAGAAGTGCATCTTCTCATCGTTGAGGTAGCGCATGCTGGCATAGAGAAGCGGCAACTGGACCAGGCAGAAAAACAGAAGTAGCAGCAGGATGTAGACGCCCAAAATGGCCATCACTGTGGTGGACATGGCTGGTATAGCCTCTCCTGCTGTTGCCTTGGCCTGAAGATAACCCACGGCCGCACCAGCTCCCCCACTGAACAAACTTACGAAAATGAGGGAGATGACGGCATTGCCTATTAACATCCACAAGGAGCGACGGAAGTTCCACTTTCGGGGCTTCTCGTTGAGCAGACTCATCAGGCGTGAGAGGGTCCATGCTGCGGCCACCATTTCTAAGATCGCTATACCGACCAGCGCCAGAAGTTTCAGGAAAGGCATCCCCGACCATGAGGCGCCGTTGGCCAACCAGGGCGTGATGATCACCATGTAACCGCCCATCAGAAGGCTCTGCACGAGGATAGGCAGCCAGGTGCATTTCAGGATGCTCTTGAGGTTTTCAAGTTGCAATTTGTATGCAGCATTGATGCAGGAAGAGAAACTGCGGTTTTTATATAACAACTCTTTTTCCATGCTTGTCTTGTTTGCTTTAGCTAAAAGGTCTGTCTTCTTCTGAATTCAGCGCAGGTCACTGCCGTGGCAATGGCCACATTGAGACTATCGGCTGTCTTTCGCTCTGCTGGGTAGGAGGGAATCAGCAGACGGTGTGTCAGACGGGCAGAGACGGCACTGGTGATGCCATTGCCTTCATTGCCCATGACGAGCAAGCCGCGACTCTCCAACGCCTGATGGTAGAGGTCTGTGCCGTCGAGCACAGTGCCATAAATGGCTGTGCCTGTAGGCAACTGGTCGATCAGGGAGACCAAATCGGTATATACCACTTGCACCCGGGCAATGCTGCCCATCGTGGCCTGAATCACTTTGGGGCTATAGGCATCGGCTGTGTCAAGACTGCAGATGATGGTCTCGATGCCAAACCAGTCGGCGATGCGGATGATGGTGCCCAGATTGCCGGGGTCTTGCACACCATCGAGAGCCAAACAAAGCTCTTGTGAGACCCGCTCACACAATGATGTAAGGCTGGCTGTCTGAACAGGTGTCTTGAAGACTCCCATCACTTGTTGGGGGTGTTGCAAAAAGCTTACACGGCGCAACTCCTCTTCCGTCACGACAATGGTCTCCTGGGCCTGCAGTGCAGGGTGCGTCTGAAACCATGGTTCCGTTGCGATGACAGAGATAGCTGGATAGGTTTCCAGCAGGTCTGACACCACTTTTGGACCCTCGGCCACAAAGAGGCCAGTCTCACGCCGGTGCTTCTTGTTCTCCAGCTGTTTGATGGCTTTGATTTTATTCTTACTGATCATTTCGGCTGCGAAGTTAATCAAAATCGTTTGGAGAATTGAATTTTGAGTATTAAATAATCAAAATCGACCGTTTTTTTTGTTTCGACAGGTTTTTTTCATGAGGGTGATGGCTTTGCGGAAAATAATTTTTATCTTTGCATGGTATTCCATTAAATACAGTCGATCATCATTTTACACTCTTTTATTCAATTTAATATTCAGAAAATATGCTTAAAAAAGTATTCTTCTCTTTCATATTGACTTTAATAGCACTCAATATGAATGCCCAGGAAGTGAAAAAGCTTCCTCAACCTGACATGAAACTGCAAGTGACACTGACAGAAGCTTTGCAAAAACGTAGGTCGGACCGTGAATTCAATGCTGACAAAAACATCACTGACCAGCAACTCTCCCAACTGCTTTGGGCAGCCTGCGGTGTCAACCGTGCGGATCGGAAACTGCTGACGATCCCCACCGCCGTCAATGCCCAAGACATACAAGTCTATGTGTGCTGCAAGGACGGTGTGTCACTCTATCAGCCATACGACAACACACTGCTGAAAGTGACAGATACGGATGTGCGTGAAATGCTGGCCGAAAGACAGGCTAACATGAAGACCGCCCCTCTATTCCTTTTAATTGTCAGCAATCAGGAAAAATTCCGCAATGGCAGCGAGATCTATGGCGCTATGGATGCTGGCTATAGCTCCCAGAATATCTGTCTGATGTGTGCAGCCCTGGGGCTGAAGACCGTGCCACGCGCGATGATGAACAAAGAGAAAGTGGCCCAAGCTCTTGGCTTGAATGAAAAACAAATCCTCGAACTGAATCATCCGATTGGGTATTAGGTTTTCGAGCTTCTCGGTTCGCTTTTTGCGGTTCGGCTTTGGGCTTTAGGTTTTCAGGTTGTAGCAAACGATGCACTTGAAAACCTAAAATATTCAAAGCCGATTTTTCATTTCGTCGAAAAATTCCCTGCAAGTCGTCGAATATTCCATTGCCCTCACCTTATATCATCATATCTTTGCATCGTCATTTCGTTCGAGACAAAAAATAAAAAGATATGAAAAAGGTAAGATTATTTTTGGTAATGGTCATGACGATGCTTTCTACAGTCATGATGGCACAGACAACTTTGGTCAAAGGTTTGGTAGTAGATAAAAACACAGGTGAGGCTGAGCCTTTCGCTACCATCCGTGTGTATAAGGCAGGAAATCAAGAGAAACCAGTGGCTATCTTCCTGACGGATGAAAACGGGGCTTTCTCGCATGAGGTGGAGGGCAATGGAAAATACACATTGTCCGTCAGCAGTATCGGAAAAGAGGAGCAGCGACAGGAGATAGAACTGGGAAAGAAGCAGACACTCGACCTGAGCACGGTCTCTCTAAAAGAGGACTCCAAGACGCTGAAAGGCGTGGAGGTGGTGGCACAGAAGCCCCTCGTGAAAATGGAAGTAGACAAGATGACCTATAAGGTGGAGGATGATCCTGATGCCAAGTCAAACACCGTGCTTGACATGCTCCGCAAAGTGCCTATGGTGAATGTAGACGGACAGGACAACATCACAGTCAACGGCTCATCCTCATTCAAAGTCTATGTCGACGGCAAACCCAATGTGATGTTCTCGAGCAATCCTTCTATGATATTCAAAAGCATGCCGGCATCGGTGGTGAAAAACATTGAGGTGGTGACCAATCCCGGAGCCAAATACGACGCAGAGGGTGCTGGTGGCGTGCTAAACATCGTGATGAACAAAACCAATCCCATGGCCATGAAGAGCATGGATGGCTACAATGGAACGATCCGTGCCCAAGTAGGCAACAGAAGTCTGGGAGGTAGCGTGTTTGTCAGTGGACAAAAAGACAAATTGTCATGCAGTGCCAATGTGATGGAAAATTATTCCAAGCCAGGCACAACAGAGTCTGTCGTGGAGCAAATCAATGGCAATTCCACCATCCTCAACACTTCAAAGTCGAAAACCCGACTGCCCTTCACCATGGGCAATTTCTCATTAGGATATGACCTCGACTCTGTGAGCAGCATCAATGCCACGGCATCGTTCACCAGCCTCAAGATGAAGAACACAGGCACACCGGGCACTCAGATGTCAGGAGTCGACTATGGCGGCAACTTCGATTATGGCTATGAGATGTATATGACCAACCGCCGCACCTCATTCAGTGGCAATGTCGATTACCAACGTTTCCTCAACCCGCAGCGCACCAAGTCGATCATCCTTACCTATCAGCTCGACTATAGCCCGTCGAAGACAGAGCAGGAGAACAAGTTCGACAAGTCGTCCACTCCCTTTATCGACCTGACCGACCGCTCCTCCGTCAGCAAGGACAACACCACAGAGCACACGCTGCAGGCTGACTATACCACGCCGCTGTTCACCAACCACACCCTCAACCTGGGTGCCAAAATGATGACACGCAAGGCAACTTCCGACTCCAAATACTATCTGGCTGATGTCTACAATGAAGCCATGAGTATGGACTATGAGTACACCAACAGCATCCTGGCAGGCTATGCTGAGTATGACGCCAAGTGGAGCAATTTCGGTGCAAAAGGCGGCCTGCGTTATGAACATACCTGGCAGGATGTGACCTATCATCTGGGCAATGGAGCCAACTTCAGCAAAAACTATGGCAGCTTGGTGCCTTCAGCCAGTCTCAGCTATAATTTCTCTCCCACCGCCAACCTCGGTATGACCTACAATATGCGCATCAGCCGTCCGGGTATCACCTATCTGAATCCTTACATCAACCGTTCCGACCCGACCAGCATCAGTTATGGCAACACGGACCTGGACGTGGAGAAGTCGCACAATGTGGCACTCGTCTACAACATGTTCTCCACCCGACTGATGATGAACCTCAACCTACACTACAACTATACTGGCAATGGCATTGAGCAATACAGTTTCTACGACGACAATATGCTCAACACCACCTATGGCAACATCGTCAAGAGAAGTCAGACCGGCATCAACGGATATGTCAACTGGCTGGCAACCAAAAACACTCGGCTCTTCCTCAATGGTAGCATCAACTATGTGGACATCAACAGCCATACACTCGGGTTGAGCAACAGCGGCTGGACGGCCACAGCCATGACAGGACTGCAGCAGACACTGCCCTGGAATGTGAAGTTGGGCGCGTTTGTGATGACATCTAGCAAGTCGTATACCCTGCAAGGATGGTCAAGCGGATTCAACCTGCTTACAGCCAATGTCTCCAAGACTTTCTTTAATGATAAACTGAGCATCAGTCTGATGGGCATCACGGGACTCTCCGATGGTGGAAGCCTCAAGATGGAGACCTACTCTGAGGGCAAGAACTTCAGCACACATACCAACATCAAGGTACCCATCCAGGGTGTCACACTCTCAGTGAGTTATACTTTCGGCAACTCCAAGCGTCAGGCTCGCCAGCATGTGTCACGCATACAAAATGACTACATCGAACAGCAGTCGCAAGGTGAGATGATCAACAGCGTGGGTGAGATGAACCAACAATAAACTCTATCCCAAATCGGTCTGCTTGATGACCGATTTGGGAAGTTTTTCATTGATTGTTTTCATTTTTCAAAATATAAATCGTATTTTTGCATGTGATGAAAAATATCAATAAAAAAGATATCGCATTATTGGCCATTCAGTTGGCTGTATGGGGAACGCTGATTCTGCTTCCCTCTGTCGCGTCGTTCATTATCACCGGTATTTGGAATGATTCTCTGATGACCGCAGCCGTGATGTGGGGATTGTTGAGGCAGCCAATCATTCTCTATTTTCTCAATTTCTACATTCTAGGACCATATCTGTTCTTCAAACGTAAGTTTTTGAGTTTTGTGTTTGCCAATGCTGTTACGCTGTTCGTGCTCAACTATGGCTTTTTCATGATGAGAAATGCATCCAGGACCCATGACTTTGAAATGCCTAGAAATGCGTTGATAGGTTTCTACGCCAGCATGTTTTCCTATCTCATCATCAATATAGTTTTCATTGCTACAGCACTTGGCATACGTCATTTCCTCAATGTGAGGAAAATCAAGAAACAACTTGAGGAGGAACGGCAGAAAAACACTGAGGCAGAACTGGCCTGGCTCAAGAGCCAGATCAACCCGCATTTCTTGTTCAACACACTCAACAATATCTCCAGCCTCACACAGATAGACCCCGATGCCGCACAAGACTCTATTGCCCAGTTGAGTGACCTGTTGCGATATGCCATCTATGAGACCAACAAGGAGCAGGTGCCCATACAGGGTGAGGTGGAGTTCATGGCCAATTATATAGACTTGATGAAGCTGCGCTGTAATGAGAAAACTTCAGTGAAGACTTTCTTCCGTACGCAGCAGAATGTGCCAGTGGCTCCGCTCCTCTTCATCTCGCTTATAGAGAATGCTTTCAAGCATGGTGTGAGCAGTAGCAAAGACTCATTCATCAACATCTCACTCGTGCAAGAGAACGACACCATCACCTTTATCTGCGAAAACTCTAATTACCCTAAAGATGACACCGACAGAAGCGGGTCGGGCATTGGGTTGGAAAACACACGCCGCCGGTTGGAACTGATGTATCATGGACGGTATGAGTGGGAACAAAAACAGGATGAGAAAACTTACTATGTGAAAATAACTATCAGATGATGAGAACTCTTACATGCATGGTCGTTGATGACGAGCCGCTGGCCGTCAAATTGTTGGAATCTTTTGTCAATAAAACACCAGACCTACAGTTGGTGGCTTCATTTACCGACTCGGTCGAGGCAATCAGCGCCATAAAGAGTCAGCCTGTCGACCTCCTGTTCTTGGACATACAGATGCCCGATATGAACGGGATGGAACTGGCGCATATTGTACCTCCAGAGACCAAAATCATTTTTGCCACTGCATTCAAAGAGTACGCCTACGAAAGTTATGAGGTGAGTGCGCTTGACTTCCTGTTGAAACCGATTCGTTACAACAAATTTCTCACCGCCGTCGAGAAGGCGCGCCAATGGTATGACCGAATGGAGGCCGAGCCAGAGAAAAACTCTATACACCAGGACGACACCATCTTTATCAAGGTAGACGGGGAGTTTCGTCAGATACCTGTCGCCAGCATCTTGTATGTCAGTGGCATGAAAGACTATGTCATGTTCTGGATCGAAGGTGAGCGAAAGGCTCTCATCACCCACATGACCATGAAAGCGGTGGAGGATATGTTGCCAGCGGCACAGTTTATGAGGGTACATCGCTCCTATATCGTGGCGCTCAACAAAATACGCAGCATCGATCGCAACGACTGCATCTACATCGGCGAGGAAATCATCCACGTCACCGAGGCCTACCGTCCGCAGTTTCAGCAGTTCCTCAGCAGCAGAATCTCGGGCTGAAAGAAAAAACTCTTTATTTGTTTCTTTCTAAGCTCGATTTTCATTATCTTTGCGCACAAATTATGTTTGAGCTGACCAATAGAAGGAATTCCTATTTGTATAAAAGTGTATGTATGATGACGGTTCTTTTCACCCTCATCACCATATTGTCATGCTCTACCACAAAATATGTACCCGAGGGTTCCTATCTGCTTAAGAGCGTCAAGGTGAAGTCGGATAACAAGGACTTTGACGCTGCCAAAGTAAGCCAGTATGTGCACCAACGGGGGAACTCCCGGTGGTTTTCACTCTTTAAGATACCCCTTGGCATTTATTCTCTGTCGGGACGCGACACCACTAAGTGGATCAACCGCACCATGCGAAATATCGGTGAGGCACCAGTTCTCTATGATTCTATGCTGACCATACAGACGAGTGCCGACCTGCTCACTGCCATGCAGAATATGGGTTATATGAATGCTCAGGTGAGGCAACATCCAAGCATTAAAGGCAAAAAGGCCACAGCCGTCTATACCTTGTCACCTGGTGAACCTTATATGATCCGGTCGATGGAATACGATATCAAAGACGATACCATTGCCCGGCTGCTCACACAGGACAGCACTATACTCCGACTGAAAAGTGGTGCCCCCTTCACTATCAACGGACTGGAGCAGGAGAGAGGACGTATCACATCCTATCTACTCGACCGGGGGTATTACAAGTTTCACAAGGAGTTTATCCGCTTTGAGGCTGATACCATGAGAGGTAGCCGACTGGTAGACCTAACCATGCGCCTGAACAGATACCGTGAGAAAAACGATACCCCGGAGACCGACCATCCTCGTTATACAGTCAGAAGCATTCAGTACTCCAGTCCAGACTCTGCCACCATACATATTAATAGACACGTGCTTGAGAATGCCACAGCTTTTGATGCGGGCACATGGTATTCTGCATCTGAAGTGCAGCGTACATATCACAATCTGAGTCGGTTGCAGGCGCTCAAATACTCAGGCATCCGGTTCACAGAAGACCCTGACTCCAATTATGTGGACTGCACCATACAGTATGGTATGAACAAACCCAGCACCATCTCATTCCAACCAGAAGGCACCAACACCGCAGGAGACCTGGGGGCTGCGGCATCACTCACCTACGAAAACCGCAACATCTTCCATGGATCGGAGGTGTGGAGCATCCGCTTCCGAGGTGCATTCGAGGCCATCACAGGACTGGAAGGTTATCAAAATGAGAACTATATGGAGTATGGAGTAGAGTCTCGTCTGACTTTCCCCAGATTTGTCGTGCCGTTTCTCTCGCATGTGGCGAAGCGCAATTTCAACGCCACCTCCGAACTTTCGTTCAGTTACAACCTCCAAAACCGGCCTGAGTTTCATCGCAGGGTTCTTTCCGCTGGTTGGAGATACAGATGGCAGAAACCACGAAGCAATATGGCATACAAATGGGATGCCCTCGACCTTAACTTCATCCAAATGCCTTGGATATCAGGTACATTCAAGCACGACTATCTCGATAGCGTGAGCAACCGCAATGCCATCCTTCGCTACAACTATGAAGACCTCATGATCATGCGCTCCGGCTTCGGACTGACGTATAATAATGGCAAACATCTCATCAGAGCCAATATTGAGACAGCGGGCAATCTGTTGTCGCTCATTGGCGCCGCCGCTGATTTCAAGAAAAACAAGGAAGGGCAGCGCACGCTCTTCAACATTGCTTTCGCACAGTATGTGAAGGGTGATTTTGACTATACCCGCATGATGACCATTGATGAGCACAACTCCATTGTCATGCATGCCGGATTGGGCATCGCCTATCCCTATGGCAACAGTGACATGCTGCCTTTTGAGAAAAGGTATTTCTCTGGAGGTGCCAACTCTGTCAGGGGATGGAGTGTGAGAGGATTGGGACCAGGAAAATTCAAAGGACATCACGGGGCCATCGATTTCATCAACCAGACGGGTGATATGAAGATTGACCTCAATCTGGAATATCGCACCCATCTCTTCTGGAAATTCAATGGTGCTTTCTTTATCGATGGGGGCAATATCTGGACGCTCAGAGCGTATAAAGATCAGCCAGGAGGACAGTTTAAAATCGATGAGTTCTACAATCAGATCGCAGTGGCATACGGACTGGGCGTCAGACTCAATTTCGATTATTTCATCCTTAGGTTTGACATGGGCATGAAAGCCATCGACCCGGCATATGAGACACAAAAGGAGCATTATCCTGTCATCCATCCTGACCTGGGGCGTGATTTCTCTTTCCATTTCGCAGTGGGTATGCCGTTCTGATGGATAAAAGCTAAAGCAATGTTAAAATCAATAATTATTTGGTTTTAACATTCTTTTTTTATATTTTTGCAATTCAATAAACGTGGTATACGTTATTTTATAAAAAATTGATTGAATGCTGAAGTTCCTCTCTCTTGGTAGTGGCAGTAGTGGTAACTGTTATTTTCTTTATACAGAAAATGGCGGTCTGATGATTGATGTGGGAATCGGTGTGAGGGCCCTGAAAAAGTCTTTTCATGAATATGGCCTCTCCATACCCCAGATTAAACAGATTCTGCTTACTCACGACCATGCCGACCATGTGAAGTCGGTGGGAAGTGTCAGTCATGATTTCAAGTTGCCTGTATATACCACCGCCAAAGTGCATCAGGGCATACTCAACAATTATTGTGTCAGGCACAAGATAGACAGAAGCCTGGCATGCGTGATAAAGAAAGGTGAGACTTATACATTTGGTGATTTCCAGATTACACCATTCGATGTACCACACGACAGCGCCGACAATGTGGGATATAAAATTGTCTGTGGTGAGGTGGTGTTTTGTCTTATTACAGACATAGGCCATGTCACTGATGAAATCAAGACGTATGTCAGTGAGGCCAACTATCTGGTGTTGGAAGCCAACCATGACATGGAAATGCTTATGGGGGGACCTTATCCTCCTTATCTTAAAAAGCGCATACTCAGCGACTCTGGACATCTCAGCAACAAGGACTGCGGGGAGGTCTTGGCACAGAATGCCACGCCTGCTTTGAGGCATGTGTGGCTATGCCACCTGAGTGAGGAAAATAATCATCCTGAGTTGGCACGTATCACCGTCGAACAGACGTTGCGTGCCCATGGTATCATCGCAGGGGTCGATTTTCAGCTTGAGGTGCTTAAAAGGAAATCACCGTCAGGTATTTATGAGTTAAGGTGACGGCTCATTTCCTTGGCTTGTGCATAGATAGCGGAGTAGGGGAGGTGGATGCGGTCGATCATACTTGGGAATGCCTGTGCGAAGCTTGCATAATACAAAGCTAAAAAGTCATGGCCGTCCATGCTCATTCCCTCTAATGCTGGCAAAGTGTAGATACGGTCGGGGTGTACACCGTCTTGCGCCAGTGTGGCACACTCCATGGCGATGAGGCGCACCTGAGGACTTTTCATTCTTGAGATCAACATGAGTGCGCTCCGCATTGATTGTAGTAGGCGCGCGGGGTTAGGCTCACTGCGATGTTCTGTCTGTGGTTCAGGAGTAACTTCAGCTTTTGTCTCCATCTCTGTCTCCACCGTTCCAGAAACATTCTCCATCCCCATTGTCTTAGAAACATCCTCTTTCTCTATGGTCTTGGAAATGTCTTCCATCCCCATCGTCCTGGATATACCCGCCATGTCCACCGCTCCCGACATTTCCTCTGTCGTGAAAAGCCGTAACTGTAGATGGTCATCTTTTTTCGTGTTATGTCGTCTCTTCTTGTGTGCCATAGTAGGGTTTTTCAGGGTAAGAAAGGATGGTGTATGAAAAAAGGAGGATATGCCTGACGGCATACCCTCACAAGTATATAAGAGGTTAATAAGCAAACAAAGGATAGTCTTTCATCGTGTCGTTCACTTTCTGGCGGACGGCGGCGATGACCTTCTCGTCTTCTGGCGCATTGAGCACTTCCTCAATGAGGTCGGCGATGAGCACCATCATGTCTTCTTTGGCACCACGGGTAGTGATGGCTGGCGTGCCTAAGCGGATGCCTGAGGTCTGGAAAGCACTGCGGGTGTCGAAGGGCACCATGTTCTTATTGACAGTGATATCAGCAGACACAAGGGCGTTCTCAGCCACTTTACCGGTCAGGTCGGGATACTTCGTACGCAGGTCTACCAGCATCGAGTGGTTGTCGGTACCACCGCTCACAATGCCAAAACCGCGTTTCACCAGTTCTTCAGCCAGAACACGGGCGTTGGTTTGTACTTGTTTGGCCCAGACTTTGAACTCTGGTTGTAGAGCCTCCTCGAAAGCCACGGCCTTGGCAGCGATCACATGCTCCAGAGGACCGCCTTGGGTGCCTGGGAACACAGCGCTGTCAAGCAATTGGCTCATCATCTTGATCTTGCCCTTGGGTGTGGTCTTGCCCCAGGGGTTCTCAAAGTCTTTGCCCAGCAGAATGATACCGCCACGAGGACCGCGCAGTGTCTTGTGTGTGGTGGAAGTGACGATGTGGGCATATTTCACGGGGTTGTCAAGGAGTCCAGCAGCAATCAGTCCGGCGGGGTGAGCCATATCAATCATAAGCAGTGCGCCCACTGAGTCGGCTATCTCACGCATACGGCGGTAGTCCCATTCACGGCTGTAGGCAGAGCCACCACCGATGATGAGCTTGGGTTGGTGCTCATGAGCCAATTTCTCCATCTCGTCGTAGTCTACACGGCCAGTCTCTTGGTTCAGATTATAGCCCACAGGCTTGTAGAGTATGCCCGAGGTGTTGACTAATGAACCATGAGAGAGATGGCCACCATGAGCCAGGTTCAGGCCCATGAAGGTGTCGCCGGGCTGCAGCACAGCCAGAAGCACTGCGGCATTGGCCTGTGCACCCGAGTGAGGTTGCACATTGGCCCATTCGGCGTCGAAAAGTTTTTTCACACGCTCGCGTGCCAGGTCTTCCACCTGGTCCACCACTTGGCATCCTCCATAATAGCGCTTTCCGGGTAAACCCTCTGCATATTTGTTGGTCAGGTAGCTGCCCATTGCGGCCATTACTTGGTCGCTGACGAAGTTCTCCGATGCGATGAGCTCCATGCCTTTCAGCTGGCGCTGATGCTCTCTCTCGATAAGATCGAAAATCTCTTGGTCTCTTTTCATGTTTTGTCTTGTAAATATTTTGATGGTATGCTTTTGTCAGATAATCTCCACTTTGTCGATGTCTTGCTCTTTGTCACAGTAATGGCATTTCAGAATGCCACGGCTCTTGTCCACCACGTGGAAGACGGTGTCCATAGGCTCATTGTTGGTGATGCACTTGGGGTTGTTGCATTTCACGATGCCGCGTAGTTCGTCAGGCGTCTCAACGGTCTTTTTCTCTGTCACCTCAAAGTCATGGATGATGTTGAGCACAACGTTGGGAGCCACGACGGAAAGGCGGGATATCTCATCGTCAGTGAAAAATTTGTTACTGATCTTGATGATACCCTTATTGCCAACTTTGTTGGACGGGTAGTTGTAGCCGATGGTCACAGGCGAGGGAATCGACTGGAGACCCAGAAGACTCACCACCTGAAAGGTCTTCTCCGAAGGGATGTGGTCTATCACAGTGCCGTTCTCTATCGCGGCGACAAGGCGTTCTTTCTTGTTCATAATAGCTTAGATGATGATGGTTGGGTCGTTGATGACTTCGTCGATACTGATACCCAGTACGTCGCAGATGATGGCCTCACGAGCGTAGAGCCCGTTCTGTGCTTGCTGGATGTAGTAGGCGTGTGGGTTTTCGTCCACGTCGTAGCTGATCTCGTTGACACGGGGCAGCGGGTGCAGGATTTTCATGTTGCTTTTGGCTTTCCCCAGCATGTCAGCTTTGAGGATATACACGTTTTTCACTCGCTCATATTCCATGAGGTCGGAGAAACGCTCTTTTTGCACACGTGTCATGTAGATGATGTCGGCGTCGGCGATGATGTCTTCGTTGAAAGCGGTGTGCTCGGTGTACTGGATGCCATGCTCCGTGCAGTATAGCTTATATTCGGCGGGCATGGATAACTCCTCTGGGGCGATGAAATGGAAAGTGGGGTTGAAGTGGCGCATCGCCATCAGCAACGAGTGGACCGTACGGCCATATTTCAGATCGCCGACTAGATAGATGTTCAAGTTGTCAAGGGTACCTTGTGTCTGGTAGATAGTAAACAAGTCGAGCATGCACTGCGAGGGGTGCTGGTGGGCACCGTCGCCGGCATTGATGATGGGCACAGGGGAGATCTCGCTGGCGTATTGAGCCGCTCCCTCAATATAATGGCGCATCGCAATCACGTCGGCATAGTTGGACACCATCAGGATGGTGTCTTTGAGGGTCTCGCCCTTGGAGACACTCGATGCCTTGGCGTCGGAGAAACCGATCACTTTGGCACCAAGACGATTGGCGGCGGTCTCAAAACTCAAACGCGTGCGGGTGGAGGGCTCATAAAACAGGGTGGCCACAATTTTGCCTTTGAGAATCTCGCGGTTGGGGTGCTTCCTAAACTCTTCTGCCATCCTGATCATATAGAGAATTTTCTCCTTCGACAGGTCGGCGATTGTCACGAAGTTATGTCTGTTCATAGGGGCCTTTTGGTTCAATGATTCTTTTTCGACTGCGAAGTTAAACATAATTTTTCATTATCCTGCCTATTTCCAAAGAAAAGTCATCAGGAAAGTTTTTTTTCGTCCATTTCTTTGCCGAAACAAACCCTTGAATGGAGTAGAAAAACACGCACATATTTGTAATAACCGATGAGATGTTGTATTTTTGCACCAAAAAGAAAAGGATGAAAGAGTGGATAGCGCCGACAGCGGACAGTGTGATAGCTTACATGGAAACCCTGCAGAATGAAAGGCAACGAGAGATTCTCGTCCGCTTTTTCAAAACAGGGGAAGGCGAGTATGGTGAAGGTGACGAGTTTTTGGGGCTGAAGGTTCCTCAGACCAGAAGCGTGGTCAAGGCTGTGGCTGATGAGTTGCCGCTGAGTGAAGTGCCCACGTTGCTGATGAGCCGATGGCATGAAGTGAGACTTTGTGGGCTGCTGGTCATGGTTGACAAGTTTGAGCGCCTTGCTACAAAACGTCTGGCGAATGATCCTGCATCCATCAGTGGCAGGGACAAAATAGTGACGATGTACTTACAGTATGCGCAGCGGGCGAACAACTGGGACCTGGTCGACCTTTCTGTCCATAAAATCCTGGGCCATTGGCTGCTTTTGCCTTCTAACTTGGGAGACATGGTGTATAAGATGCAAGTGCTCGACCGGTTGGCGCAAAGCCATTGCCTTTGGGAGCAGCGGATGAGCATGGTGTGCACTTGGAAGACATCGCAACAGGGTGACCCGTCGTGGTGCTTGCGCTACGCGGAGGTGCATCTGCATCATCCTCATGACCTGATGCACAAGGCTGTTGGGTGGATGCTGCGAGAGATGGGCAAGCGGGTGAGTATGGACCTGTTGCGTGACTTCCTCCGCCAGCATGCGTCTGAGATGCATCGCACCACCCTCCGTTACGCCATCGAGAAGATGTCTGATGAGGAACGGAGATACTGGATGGAGACATCAAGGTGTTGATATCATAAGTGTCATTCTGTCGTCAGGTAGCCTATGTGCAGATTACCCTTTTTGAGCAATTGCTTCAAGTGGGCTTTGAGAGATGAAGGCGTCACCTGTTTGATGTAGGACGTGTCACCTTCCTTGACGACAAGACCATTGAGTTCGCGGTCAAGGAGTTCAGAACGAAGACTGTAATCATTATCCTTATAATTGTCCTTGAGTTTCTCACGCTCCGTGATGTAACTGTCAATGAGATCCTGGGTGATGAGATGGCCATCAGCCATGTCCTGAACGAGTTGTGTGACGTCTTTTGCTATTCGTTCGCGTTGCTTGGGGTCGCATGTGTAGGCAATGGTGCATTTCATACGGGGAATGGGCAGCAAATCATCTTGCATCATGCACTGAGGAGTGTAAACATCACTATGCTGAATGCGCAATGTGTTAAGCAGTATTTTGCCAAGCACACTCTTCAATACTTCGTTGTGGGCATGTGTCTGCTGCGTGTATTGGAAGTTTTTCTCCCACGTATAGAACAGGAAGGTCGCACAATACGGAGTCGGGTTTTCCATTTTCTCGACTACTGTGGTATTGGTGGTCTTGAAATGGTCGGCTTCCCAAATTCTGCGCTTCACCGGCTCTGGTTTTGATGGAAGCGCACCGATGTATTTGAGCAGAAGCGGTCGGAGGGTGTCGGCATCCACTTCACCTTGTACGACAAACACTGAACCATTGAAGTTGGAATAATAATCCTTCACCACCTCCCTGAAACGCTCTACTGTGTAAGTGCCGGCTTCCTCCAACGAAGGAGGCATGAGGCGCTTGACAGATGCTGCAGGTAGGTTTTGTAATTTGAGTTGGGCCTGCATGATGGGATTTTGGACCGCCAAAATGGTGGTTTTGATGCTGTTGATTTTTTCTGCTGCTTCAACGGAATCCACTTCTGTCGTTGTCAATGAGGCATAGATCATTTTCAACTGTTGTTCAATATTCTTCCATTGCTCCACGCTGTCAGTGACATGGAAAGATAAAGGAATGTCAAGAACATCGTCAAAAGGTTGATTCTGAACCCATGAACTGCCACCTATGTATTCAAAGTGTCTTCTGCATGATGAAAGCATGCCTTGAAATGCGATTTCGTCATCACTAAGCGCCGAATATCCCATCGGGCGGTCAAACTTCATGTTGATGGAGTTGTGGTCGGTTTTCTTTTTCCACAGCAATACTTTCACGCCATTTGACAAAAGCAACTCGCTGATGCTGTCATTACGAATGGTCGTTTTCACGACAGTGCCTGGCGTAGGATTGATGTCGAGATCCTTGACGTGGAGTTGCTCCAGCTTTTTGCCTTTTGCCACTGCTACATCCACGAGCTCCTCATCTTTCATATTTCTCACCCGATGGATGATTTCCATGACATCTTCCTCTGTCGGTAGGGTCGCATCTTTGGGAAACATATTGGTCACCAACATGTTGCGACCATCGGTGATTCCCCTGAACTTTTCGTCGAGTTGTTCCTTCGTAGTGGTGTTGACAATATGACTCTTCGAGGCATCTTCACAACTATAGTCATTGATGGCGTTTCCGTTGAAAAAACTATTGATCAACCGATCTGTCCAGTCATTGCTCCTTTTGGACACGTATTTGCTGTATACAGTATCTGGAAACAGGATGGCAGAGAAGTCTTCGTTGTAGGATGGACTTAGTTGGTCATGTGGATTTCTTTTGAATTCTGTAAAACCATTGCGGCGGATGATTTCTACCTTTTTCAGCAATGTTTCCAGCGTCGAGGACCATTTGTCTGGTGAGGAACTCATCTCATAGACGATGAACTTGGCATCCCTGATGTCTGTCGGATTGAGGTTGTATGCTCTAGGCATCAAAATGTCATTGCTCTTGAGGGCAGAGAGTTGATCATTCATCAACACCCTTATTTTTTCAAGAATCTGTACCGACCTCAAGTCTCCAACCTGATTTTTCAGCACATGCTCTTCTTTTGGCAATCTGATAATGACTGAACAGGCATAAAAAGGAAGTTGGGGCTCTTGATATACATGAGCCTGAGGTGCCTCAAAGTCAGGGATGGTGGGAGGTTCGGGAACAATATGCTTGCCACGTTTCAACGTGCTAAACATTTTCTTTATTTTCCCCACCATCTCGTCGGCATCGAAGTCGCCGGTCACAACCACGGCTTGGTTTTGTGGCCGATACCAGTGTTTGTAGAAGTTACGAATGAGTTTGGGAGGGCAATTCTTCACAATCTCCAGGTCACCGATAGGCAATCGTTTCGTATAGAAAGATTGGTTGAGTAAATCGTTGATGAATTGTTGTGCAATCGATACCGTGTTTCTGCTTCTCCATTCCTCAACAATGACGTTGCGCTCACTTTCCACATCATGGTCGTCGATGGTGGCTTCACACGCCCAGTCGTGTAAAAGGAGCAAACAAGAATCCATCTGACTTTCATCATTCGTGGGTATTGAGTTGAGGAAATACCTCACTGTTTCGTAACCTGTAAAAGCATTGCTGTCATGCCCGAATGGGATGCCGTTGCGTTGCATGAATCCTATCACCTCAGGTCCGGGGAAGTGTTTGGTCCCCTTGAATAGCATGTGTTCGACAAAGTGGGCTAAGCCACGCTCGTTTTCTTTCTCAATGAACGCCCCTCCTTTTACCAACAAACTGAAGTTGGCCTTTTTCTTAGGTTCTGTGCATCGGCGCACATAATACGTCAGTCCATTCTTCAGAATGCCCGTCCTCACCGACGTGTCTGTGGGAATCACCTGTTGGTCGATCAAATGAGTATGAAGCATGAGCAAAGAATCGTTTCTTTTATCTTTTTCTGCTAAAAGAATCGAATCCATGACCGCCTCTTCCTTTGTTGGGATAGAATCATTCTGGTGTTGATGTCCTACATTAGTTTGCTGCGCAAATAGAGTTGGCGATGTCGTTGTAAAAAAGACAAGTAAGATAGGGATGATGGCCTTATTGATCATGATCTGGATACGATTTTTTGAATTGATAGTTTTTATGCCTTCTTCATCATTTTCTGCATGACGACGGCGCATGAGGCATCACCAGTGACCGACATGACGGTACGTCCCATGTCGATGATCCGGTCGATGCCCGCAGCCACAGCCACACATTCCACAGGGATGTTGGCGGATGCAAATACCATAGCCATCAGGGCAAGAGAGCCCCCTGGGATGCCAGGCGTGCCGATAGAGGCCACAGTGGCGGCAAAGGCGATGGCC
This sequence comes from uncultured Prevotellaceae bacterium, assembly GCA_902780635.1. Classification (GTDB taxonomy): domain Bacteria; phylum Bacteroidota; class Bacteroidia; order Bacteroidales; family Bacteroidaceae; genus Prevotella. The sequence goes on along the minus strand of CACZGH010000012.1, from coordinate 6,494 downwards.
AGATATTGGTTGATGGTGAGGTCGATGCCGCAGCAGGTCGCCATGAAGACCGAGGTGGCGCCGAGATAGATGGCCACACCGTCCATATTGATGGTGGCGCCAAGAGATAGTACGAAGTTTCCGACGCTTCTGTCAACGCCCAGCTTCTCCGTACATTCCATAGAGTAGGGCAGGGTTGCCACCGAGGAATCACTTGAAAACGCAAACAACATAGCAGGTTGCATCTCCTTGAGAAACCTCAGTGGTGATATTCCGCCAAGGAAATAGACCAGTGGTGAATAAACACAGAGTACATGGATCAGGAAGCATGAATAGGCAAGGATAACAAGAACAGCATAAGAGCCCAGGACACTGGGACCATTGTTGACCACTACAGGTGTCAGCATGCAGAAAACACCTATCGGTGCCATCGCCATAATATAGTAGAGAACTTTCCCCACCACTTCGTTGAGACTCAATACCAACTTACGCGCTGGCTCGCCCTTCTCGGCCACGTGCACCATGGATATACCGAATAAAATGGCGATGACAATCACTTGAATCATTTCCATCGTGCTGAGCGGTGTCAGGATGTTGTCGGGAAACATGTTGACAATTTGGTCCATGAAGGTGACTTCAGGCATGCGCAACTCCTCCCCGGTTTTATCAATATGAAGATTGATGGCAGGAATCAAGCCTCTGGCGAGGGTGGATAATACCAGTCCCATGGTGACGGCTATCACGGTGGTGAAAGCGAAGTAAAGCAGGGCACGCAGCCCTAGTTTCCCCAATTTGCTCATGTCATTCATCGAGAGAATTCCCGACATAATGGAAAACAGTACCAATGGGGCGACGATGAACTTCAGAAGATTGAGGAAGATGGTGCCAAATGGCTTGATAAATTCATTCACAAAACCAGGGTGACCCTGCAGCAGGATACCTGCTATGACGGCCAGCACCAGAGCGACTGCAATCTGTGTCGTCAACGACAGCTTTATTTTCATATTTGTCAATTTTTAAGCAAAAAAAGGATCTTGTCGATTTTTACAATGATGCGAGACCTGTCCTTTTTAGTCAATGGGATGTATCAACTACCCAAAAGTTTGATGATGAGCCTAAGGAATAGGCGTATCTTAATAGAAGTGCAAAATTACGTTTTTTATTTAAAACTTTTTGTAGTCTGAGAAAAAAAACTTATTTTTGCAACAGTTATTTTTTATCAAATCATAATTAAGGTTTTATGTGTTGTGCCATCATGAGATCCTTATCTATCGTCCTTTACGGTGGTTTTTTTATCATTCAATAATTGCATCACATTAATATGAAATTGTTCAGATTTTTTTTGCTGTTAGCATTTTTCGTAAGTCATCAAGTTGTTGAAGCAGAAAACATCAGTTTCGGCAAAGGACGTCTGGTCCTTACTTTCATGACAGATCGTGCGGTCCATATACAGTATCAGGAGGGCGACATAGCCAGTTTGCCTGAATGGATTTATGTGCAGTCTTCCCAAGGTGAGGTTAAGCCGGAGATACAGAAAGATGGAAATGTCTGGTCATTGGCTACCAAGTGTATGAATGTGAAAGTGGATACGGAGCGCATGACAGTGACGGTGTGTGATGCAGATGGTAAAAGGGTGTTCCTGGCCAATGAACACTCGCTTTCTCCCACGTCAGCAGACGGTGTCGCACCCTATGCCGCCACTTTGGGCTTTGACTCACCCCAAGGAGAACATATTTTCGGTCTCGGGCAGTTTCAGGATGGGTACACCAATGTGAGGGGCCTTACCAGGCGCCTTACCCAGGTCAATACACAGATAGCCGTGCCCATGATGATTTCCGACCAGGGTTATGGACTGCTTTGGAACAACTATGGTATGACAGAATGGAACCCTGCAGATCATCAGGTGAAGCTGGCAAAAAGTGAAGCTACTGGTGGACAAGAGGTGGTCAACGTCACGTCTACAGAGGGTGGCCGGCAGGAAGTAAGGCAGCGAAATGTCTTCGAGGCACAGATAGAGGTGCCTGTGGCAGGAGACTACAGCCTCTTGCTGGACGTGGGGCAGAAGATGGCTCGTCGTCACCAACTGAGTATTGATGGCGGGGCTGTCATGGATATGCAAAACGTGTGGCTGCCGCCCACAGCGTCGTGTATCACTCATCTGACGGCTGGCACACACAAGATCCAGGCCGAACTGTCGAGAGGCGATCAGCCTGTCTTATATTATACCCCCGTTAGAAATCGCTCGGTGCTCAGCTCACCTGTGGCACAGCAGGTGGACTACACCGTCTTTGTGGGACAGGCAGACGAAGTGATTCAGCAGTATCGCCGACTGACAGGCGAAGCCCCGTTGATGCCTCAGTGGGCTTTGGGCTATATTCACTGTCGTGAGCGTTTCCACTCACAGGATGAATTGCTCAGCACCGGCAAGCGGTTCAGGGCTGAGCGGCTGCCTGTTGATGTGATTGTGCAGGACTGGCAGTATTGGGGCAAGTATGGATGGAACTCGATGCGATTTGACGAGGAGTTTTATCCCAGTCCCAGACAGATGACCGACAGCCTCCACCGGATGAATATGAGACTGATGGTGAGCGTATGGTCAAAAATAGACAAAAACTCGGAAGTGGGGAAACTGATGCTGCAAAATGACTATTATATCCCTGGTACAGACTGGATAGACTTTTTCAATCCCAAGGCGGCAGGGGAGTATTGGAAACAGTTCAGCACACGATTGGTGCCACTGGGCATTGACGCATGGTGGCAAGACGCCACAGAGCCTGAGAATGATGATCTCGTGGGACGAAGGGTAATGAATGGAAAATATGCTGGCGAGCTATTTAGAAATGTCTATCCGCTGATGGTCAATATGACGGTCTATGAAGGATTGAGAAACGACCGGCCCGACGCAAGGCCCATGATTCTTACACGATGCGGCGCTCCTGGCATACAGCGGTACGGCTCGGCTTTATGGTCGGGTGATGTAGGCAATGACTGGGAAACATTACGTAGGCAGATAGCCGCAGGACTGGGGATGCAGGCTGCAGGCATACCTTGGTGGACCTACGATGCCGGTGGCTTCTTCAGACCAGGCAACCAATATCAAGACAAAGACTATATCGAGCGCATGCTTAGATGGATAGAGACGGCAGTGTATCTGCCATTGATGCGTGTACACGGATATATGAGCAACACCGAACCTTGGAATTATGGCGCTGAGGCACAGTCCATTATCGAAGGATGCCTGCGTGAGCGTTACCAACTTTTGCCATACATTTACTCTAATGCTTATCAGGTGGCAAATAGTGGGTCCACCCTCATGAGACCATTGCTCTTCGACTTCCCTCAAGACAAGACAGCCCTCGACCAGCAACACAGTTATATGTTTGGCAAAGCCTTGCTCGTTTGTCCCGTCACTGAACCGTCAGTGACTTCATGGAAGGTCTATCTGCCCACAAATGGCGCTGGGTGGTATGATTTCCGCACAGGTAAATATGAGCGGGGTGGACAAACGCTTGACGTGGCAGTAGACAATAGGCGCATACCAGTCTTTGCCAAAGGTGGCTCCATCGTTGTGCTCGGCCCCCAGCGGCAGTATACTGGGGAGAAAAGCACTGAACCATACGAGGTGAAGGTCTATCCAGGTGCTGACGCGTCTTTCGAGTTGTACGAGGACGAGGGCGACAATGAGAATTACAGACAAGGACGTTATCGTCTGATTGCTTTCCAATGGGATGAGCAACATCGGCGACTCACCGTCACACCCATCCATCAACAACTCGACGGCATGCCCCAAAAACAGACATTCAACGTCGTCCTCCCTGGAGGAGAGACTAAAACGTTGGTGTATAAAGGGAAAAAAGCCAGTGTGTCGTTCGCAAAGTGAAAACTAGATAGGATTGAAACCACGGTGTACATTTATTTTTGACGGTTGTGATGTTTTTAAAAAAATAATGTGTAAATTTGCAGCCGTATTATAAATGTAGCCGAAACTGCGCATTCACGTCACTCCGGCGAAGAAATATTTGTTATTAGTAAAGCATGAGAAGAAAATTTGTTCAGATCCTCTGGGGCATCCTCATTGGAGTCATATTGGTCACAATAGGTGGTACTATCGGTATTTGGAACGGTTGGGTAGGGTATATGCCCGACCTTGAGGACTTGCAAAACCCTATCAGCAGATACTCTTCACAGGTATATTCAGCTGACGGGAAACTGATGGGTACGTATTCGTCAAGCCGGGAAAACCGTATCTCCACAGAGTTTCATAACATCTCACCTCATGTCATCGACGCACTGATCGCCACAGAGGATGAGCGTTTTTACGAGCACTCCGGCATTGACTTCAAAGCGCTTTCAAGGGCTATTGTTAAACGTGGATTGATGGGCAACGAGAGTGCTGGAGGTGGTTCTACCATCACGCAGCAGCTGGCAAAGCAACTTTATTCTGAGGTGGCACACAACAAGTTGGAGCGCCTTTTCCAGAAACCCATAGAGTGGATCATTTCCATCAAACTGGAGAAAAACTTCACCAAGGAGGAGATCATTACCATGTATCTCAATTATTTCGATTTCCTCCACAATGCCATTGGTGTGAAGAGCGCCGCTAAGACCTATTTTAATAAGGACCCCAAAAACCTTTCTGTGACAGAGGCTGCCACGATAGTGGGACTCTGCAAGAATCCATCTTTCTATAACCCTGTCAGGTACCCCACACGCTCACTGGAGAGACGCAATATTGTGCTCGCGCAGATGTTCAAGGCTGGTTATCTCACTGAGGCTGACGCCAGAAAGTATATGACGGAGCCGATGAAACTCAATTTCCAGCCTTCTGGAGACAGAGAAAACCTCGCTGGCATCGCACCTTATTTCCGGGAGTATCTTAGACAGTACATGATGGCTAAAAAACCCGAAAGGGACGACTATCCTGACTGGAAACAAGCACAGTATGTGCTTGACTCCATCGCATGGGTGGAAGATCCCCTTTTCGGATGGTGCAACAAAAACACACGCAGGGGAGGACATCCATATAGTGTCAATACCGATGGCCTGAGGATTTACACCACCATCGACACCAGGATGCAGCGATATGCTGAAGAGGCTGTCTGCGAACATCTCTCACAGACCCTGCAGCCTGCTTTCAACGCTCAGATTAGAGGCAGTTCCAAAAAACCTTTCTCCAGTTCCATGTCCAGACAGGATTATGAGAGGGTGATGAACAGGGCGATTCGACAGAGCCATAGGTATCAAGTGATGAAGGCGGCCGGAGCATCTGAAGAGGAGATCAAGAAAGCTTTCGACACACCTGTCGAGATGACCGTGTTCACCTATAATGGCGATGTGGTCAAGGTGATGAGCCCGCTCGACTCCATCAAATACTACAAACAGTATCTTCGCTCTGGATTTGTCAGCATGGATGTAAAAACTGGTGCTGTGAAAGCCTACGTCGGAGGTCCCGACTATCAGTACTTCCAGTACGACATGGCCATGGTGGGTAGAAGACAGGTGGGGTCAACCATCAAACCTTATTTATATTCATTGGCGATGGAGAACGGTTTCACACCATGTGATGTGGCTCCCAACAGAATGCAAACCTATCGGTTAGAGACGGGAGGCACATGGACACCTAGAAACGGAAGCCGTGCAAGATATGGAGCCATGGTGACCCTTAAATGGGGACTGCAGCAGTCCAACAACTGGATTTCAGCTTACCTGATGAGCAAATTCCATCCACGCTCTCTGGTAGACTTGTTGCACAAATACGGACTCAACAATCCCAACATCAAGGCTACTATGGCCTTATGTCTCGGACCCTGTGAGGTCACTGTAGGAGAGATGGTGAGCGCATATACCACCTTCGCCAATCATGGCATCAGGTGCGCACCTCTTATGGTGACAAGAATCGAAGACAGTGAGGGAAATATCCTGGCCAATTTCCAGCCCCGCTTCAACGAGGTCATCAGTGAGGCTAGCTCTTATAAGATGATAGAGCTGCTCAGAGGTGTCGTCGACGGAGGTACTGCTAGCAGGGTGAGAGGAAATGGCATCTCAGGAGAAGTGGGAGGTAAGACAGGTACCACTAACGAAAACGCAGACGCATGGTTCATGGGTGTCACACCAGAACTCGTTAGTGGGTGTTGGGTAGGCGGAGAAGACCGCGATATCCATTTCTATTCCACACGAATGGGACAGGGTGCTACCGCTGCATTACCGATATGGGCGAAATATATGAGAAAGGTGTATGCTGATGCTAGCCTCACATATGATCCATCAGCAAAATTTGACATTCCAAAGGATTTTGATACATGTGATGACAATCCATCTAAAGTGGAAAATGGCATCGAAGATGTATATGAATAATCAAAATCGGACCGCAAAGCTTGATATATGTCAAGAAACCCGAAAATTTTCGTCATTTTGATAAAAAAGTGCGTTTAAAATTTGCGTGTTCCGTTTTTCCGCCGTACCTTTGCATTCGCTGCGCTTGAGAAAAGCGTCTCAGGCAGCGGCTCAGAATCGTT
>CACZGH010000011.1 GCA_902780635.1 uncultured Prevotellaceae bacterium | reverse complement strand
CATGAAGGCGGATGATTTCTTTCTTTTCTTCTAATGTGTGATGTATATACATGATGAACCCCAAAAGTTTTTTGTCCAACTTTTGGGGTTCACTTCAATGCTTTTTTGGCACACACTTATTTTTTGACAAGAATGAAGACGCTATTGATTGTTGGTTGAATCCCCATAAGAAAGAGAATTCTTGTTGTTATCCCAAAATTGAATATAACAGCAATGCTTAATATATTGCCAAAGCATTGTGACTCAAGCAAAAAAATGCTAAAAATTTCATTGCGATTTGGAAGAATGAGAAATCTTGCATAATTTTGCCAACGCTACTGGGACTTAGTCGTGTATTCAATCGCTTGATCGCCGCGAGGCAACTATCAACACAGGGTGGTTGAGATATCTTTAATTCATTATTCTTTAATTTCATCATTCTTTAATTTTACATTCTTTAAGGTTTTTAGCAAGAACGTGGTCGTTCCTTGTTGGAAACGATTCCTTTAATTCGTTAGCGGACCAAACTTAACATTTGGGGTTTTATATGTCTTATGAAAGATTGTGAAACCATAATATCTCATTCGTACATTGCATAAGGTTTCAATCTTTTTATAGTCCAAAAATGTCATTGGTTGCCTCCTCCTTGGCCAATCTACACAAAAGGGGGATGCTGTAATCCGAATGTTTCCATTTTATGGATAACATATTTGATATATTATTGGAAGTATAGTTTTTTTTCTATATTTTTGCAACGTGGTAAAAACTGTAATCACTTTTCTTGGAAAATGTCGGTGCTTTGTATAATTTTGCATATAACAACCAAATCTTTTTTAAATAACGACGATGAAGAAAATCCCATCGCTATTGGCTTTTTTCTTGATGCTAATGGCTTGTACAAAGGAGGAGGTGGTGGAGAATTATTCCCTACCGAGCATCACGATGGATTCGTGTGTTGTCGCCTCTGGCAATTCTTTCACTGCCTATATGACGGTGGACAAGGGTGAGTCTTTCTTCAATCATAGCTTGCAGTTGCTTGTTTATGACGCGAAGGATGCGGGCAACGCACTTTCTACAACCAACGTGAAGCTTGGAGATGACCGTGTGCAAAAAGTTCAGAAAACATTTGCAGTGCCGGCTAAAGACCACGAATATATAGTGAGTGCAGTGCTTAAAACTGACAAGAACTCATTCAAGTCAAAATCGCTCATGATTAGTCTGACAAACATGACCGCTGAAAGTTATCTCCATATTTGGGGGCAGCCAACCTATCTTGATGCCATTGTAGATGGGACGTCATACCCATGGAAATACGAGACGGATGAAATAGCACTGCACTTTTCAGCGAAGAGGCGTTTTGGCATTGTGGTGAGGTATGCGATGCAAGGTAAACCCGTAGAGGTCAGGGTGGGCGATCATATCTACCCTGTAGAATGGGAAAACTCAATGAAGGGTTCCGGGGAAGCAGATATTTGTCTCTTTGTGGACATGACAGACATCGGGCCAGGTATTTACGACGTGGCTTTGCACTGGCCTGATGCTGAACTGCCTTTGCCAAAGAAAATCCGGATACTGCCCTTGAAGCCGGAAGAGGAGGCCACAACACCATTCAGCGAGTTTGAGGATCTGCCACACTTTGCCAGGGCATCTTTCAGAATCGATGACAGGATGTACTATTACACAAAGATGGCAGACAAGCTACTTGTCTCCTGCGACCTCAGCACCAAAACATGGACAAAACACAAGGATGTACCCTATGACATCACGGAGATTGTGGCTGTAGGCTCCAAAGCGTATGGTATCACGGAAATTCAAAAACCTTATGGCAGCAACAGCAACTCGGTACAGAATGAATTGTATGAGTACAATCCCGAAACTGACAGTTGGAAGAAACTGGCAGACCTGCCTGTAAGGGGGGAGTTTTACTACATGAGGACTTTTGCCGCAGGCGGCAGTGTGTATATTTTGGGCGGAAACTATTCCACTACAACCAAGCAGTTCATGGAGACATGGAAGTATGATATCTCCAAGGGAGAATGGACGAAGGTGGCCGACAGACCTACAGCGCAGGAAGTGATGCAGACGGGCAACGGTGAGACCAATGGCTACTTCATGACACCGCAAGGCTTCCTCTGGGTGTATGACTCAAGTAAAGACAAATGGACCATGGAGACACAGTTGGCATCTGTTTATAACACCAGCAACCAGAATCAATGTCTTCTCGAGCATAACGGCAAACTCATCTATGCCGGCAATAAAGACAACTCTGCTATCTACAGTTATGATTTCAACACCAAGGAATGGGAACTGTTAGGTCTTTACGATACTTATATCATTGGCCCCAATATGCTAACAGGCACATTCTATAAGGACAAGCTCATCTTGGGTCCTATGTTGAAATACACGGGCATTTTAGGCGCTACAAGTATGCACTTCATCAACTTCAACCTCAAATGAATGCTAAATCTATCATAATAACAGTGCTCACAGCTGTCGGGGCAATGGTGATGGCTGGTTGTAGTACAGAATGGGAAGAAATTTCCTACAGTGAGGAAATGCCTTCGTATAGCAATGATGAACTTCCTGTCAAAATGGAGGTTCATAAAGACCGTGCTGATGTGATTCTCCAAAAAGACTTGACTTGTTATATAAACCTTGATGGTGTGCAAATCAAACAAACTTCCAAAAACAAAAAGATTACGTTGCGTGCTTTGACGCCAGATACGGAGTATCATTTGTCAATCACCGCCTTGGACGGCGAGAAGGTGCTTACCAAGGACATGACGTTCAAGACACTCAAGTCGTATGCGACTGTCATCGGATGGCGCGAGATGGACCTCTATGGGAACAATGAGGAGGTGAATTTGTTAGTCCGTCAGATGCCCGGGGGAGACTTCCTTGATATTACATGCAAGGAACTTGATTATTCCACCTCAAATCTCCGACTCCGCAGAACTGACGCCGATGGTGTGGTGAAGTGGAGAATCTCAATAGGGGTGGAGAATGCATCTGTATCAGAGGAAGGCAACATAGCAGCCTGGTCATACGATATGGCATACAGGGTAAACCCTGAGATTGGTGATGTGTTGTACAAATATACTCGTAAAACCGATGATTATTTAATCAATGGAGCATACGCATGTAAGGATGGTGGTATGGCCGTTGTAGGCAAGAACAACACTGATGGCAAATATTACTTCGCACGCTTGGATGCCAATGGTCAACTGATTCATGAGGAAGAAGGTGATTTTGCCGATGAACTAAATGATGTTCACGAGATAGCTGATGGTAGTGTAGTGGCAATGGGCAGGAAAGGCGAAAAGACAATTGTGGCTATCACCTTCGATGCCGAGGGCAAGGTTGTCAGCACATCTTCAGACGATACAGAATACAGGAATCTAGAACACTCCTTTTACCTCAAGCAGTCCATCAGAGACAATAAGGGCAACATATACTTCTTAGGTCATGGTAAAATATATATTCAGGAATATTATAATTATTACGAATGTGCTATTGTTGTTAAAGTGGATGCGAAGGGAAAGATAGAATGGATACGTACGCAGCATGATGCGAGGGGTGTAATTTCTACCTATATTCGCTTCATAGACGATGAAAAAATGTGTGTAATTTATGCCGGTATAAGAACTTATCTGTCATTTATTACAACCGATAATGAACTGCTTCAAGACGTAGCATTTAATGCAAATTACAATGCAGTTTATGTATGGCCAGTAAATGATGAGTACACTCAGTTCAATCTTAAGAGAACAAGAATCAATAATCGTTGCACAATCATATATGCATCACAACTAAGGCAGACGGCGGTAATATCTTCTTTCCTGCAGTGTGTAACTCCTTTATGGGTTGTTTTTATTTTATCAAAACTTGATAAAGTTAAATCTTCTTAAGAAGCATCTCGTTTACTGATTTTTTTTCTTTATCAAAATTTGATAATATGAAAATCATTCTGTAACTTTGTCAAAAATTGATAAACTACTTTTAGATGGCAAAAGCACACGAAGAACTGAAGCTGCTGCTTGGAGAACGACCCGGCAAGGCGCCAAGGCCGAATATGGCGCACGATTGGAAAAGGAGATGAAAAAACTGAAGGTTGGCCATGATAAGGAAATACTGGAGTTGAAGAATAAGCACCAGAAGGAACTCTTGGCTTTCTTCCCTTCCGGACTTCCCATCAAATGGACATTCGGTCCGAAGAACGGCCAACAGATGACAAAGGACGAGCGAATTGGATATCTTGACAACCTGCTGGGTAAATACGAGAGAAAATGCAATGACAGTGAAGGGAGGCTGAAACTGGCAAAAGACCTATTCATGTCAACACTGGATCTGAACTTCCTAAAAGCCGTACTGGACATCCTCGCCCTGGCCAAGGCGGGAGCCAAAGCCTTGACAAAAGGATTAATGGAATTCCTATTGATGACGATGAAAGCGATGGATACTTTGGAAAGACGCCAAAAGCATGTTGACAGAGCTTTCCAATATGTCAGGATATTCGCAGCAATGGAGGGGCTGAATTACAGCGAGAACTTTCTGGCTCCCCTTCGGGAAGATGCTAAGCGTATTGCCGACGGCACATGGGATGAGTATCATCAAGAGAGGGCAGACCGCACCATGGAGAATATCAATCAGGGCAAGAGTATAAAAAGAGGAAAGGGGAGAGGATTGTCCTAATCCTCTTTCTCCTTTTTCTTGACTCTCTTAACGGTATGCTTGAATTTCAATGCAACAAGGTTGATCTCCACCGTGCTCTCCGTCTCTGTGGTCTCTCCATCGTCAAGCAGAAGGTCGTTCATCAGTTCCCCTGTGCGCTGCACCAGGCTCTTCTGCTTCTCCTTGTCCTGTTCCTGATGGAGGGCGGCGATATTCCGTGAAATCTCACGAAGTTTCACAAAAGAGTCGATGCCGGTCGAAATTTTCGACCACCTCCTGTTTCTCAGAGGGTTGCAATGTGAAAACATACCCTTCAGGGAATTTGTCAGGGTTGTTTCTCAGTGCTTCATTGATGCGTTTAGTTTCGACTCCGTAGAGTTCTGCTACGTCCCTATCGAGCAGGACTTCTTGACCGCGGATTTTGATTATCCTGGCCATCACGTCATTGGTGGTGAATGGTATCAGTTCGCTCATGGTTGTATTCGAAGATTATTATGCAAAATTACAAAGTTGTTTTCAGTTCGTCAAATGATTCGACAATAAATACATTTCTCTATCTCAATTTCGTCAGTTTGAGTATGGCGGCGAGTGTCTCTGTGTCAAATCCATTCAACTCTTCCATAATTTCTTCTCTCTTCTTGTCTTCCTCACCGTCCCTGAGGAGTTTTGAGTTGTAAGACATCATAGTCTCCATATTATAACGTGACAGGTAATTGAGTGTGGTGGCACTACCGGATGTTATGGTGTGTCCCATCATCGTAGAGATGTATTCAGTGGAAATGCCAGCATCTCTCAGGTTGGTGGCGAATGAATGACGGCACCAGGTGGGTGATGGTTTCTCTTCCATTCCAATCATTTCCGTTATAACCTCCATACGATCTGCGATGTTGGAATTTTCGCATGCTACAACCGAGGTTATTCGTTCGTCCGTCATCCCTTCATTGATAATATTGAATACCAATCCCCCTTTTTGAGGCTTATTGGCAATGCGGTCGAGAATGACTTGCATCTGGGGTAGGATGGGGAAGATTACTTCCATGCCATCAGACTCCCTTCTGGTCTTTTTTCGAATGAACCGCATGGCTTTTTGCTCTTGTTGGTAGTAAAAGTCATCGTAACGCAAGAGTGCCAAGTCGGCCATATTGGCACCATTGGCCATGTAGGAGAAGAGGAACATGCCAAGCGATTCGAAGAGCCGTTGCCTATATTGAGGATCGAAGCGTTCTTTTCCTTCTTCGTCTTTTGTGTTGTCGCTTTCGAAGAACCGAAACAAACGAGTCATCTTCTCCACGTTGAGGCACCAGTTCTTGCGGCTACATTTCTTATTTACGGCTCTTACCCCTTTGAACAAGTCTGTTTTCTCTGCCATTAGCACACCCTGCTCGGCAGCCCTGCGTACTACCACACGGAAGGCACGGAGGTAAATGCCGATGGTCGTAGCGTTCATCGGCTTTCCCTCTTTGGGGTTTTGCATCCTCGACACCCATTTGTTGATGAGTTCTTGGTTAATGGAGGCATTGTTCACCTTGTCGCCCATATCCTGCTTGAAACGTTTCAGTGCTACCTGGTAGGAATTGCGGGTTCCAAGCCGACCCGCATCTTCAAGTTCAGACAAGACTTCTTCCCATACGTCATAGATGGTTTTGGTCTTAGTATTTTCGGTTTTCTTGATTCCATTGATTCGGTTGGTTAGTATTTCCAAGAATTCGCTTGCCTCAAGTTCGCCTTTCCCCAGCAACTCTTTTATCTCCCTATGTAACTTGTCAAAGAAATCGTCGAATTCCTTGCGTTTACGGCCTTTTTTTCGATTGTCCTCATTGATGATGCTTGCAAACTCCTCTGATGTATACCTCTCATTTGGCATAAGGAAATAACGTTGGAGGTTGACAATGCGGACACGAACACAGACGGGCATCTCTCCATTTGTGCCTTTCCGTGGATCGAGCGTCATGGTAATCCTCACTTTGCCATCTTTGGTGCTCTTGTAAATGGGTGTCATTGTTGTCTTCATTATGCAGCTATTCTATGGGTGATTTTCCATAAGGTGAAACGAAAGTGAAACGAAAAATCCACATTACATTGGTTTTCGCTGCAAAGTTATGAAAACTATTTGATATTACAAAATATTGAATTACAATTATTTATAAAATATTCTGAAAAATTGAGAAATCTTGAAAAACCTAATTCTTAACGATTCATAATCATGAGGTCGCCGGTTCAATCCCGGCTCCCGCTACTTTAAGAATCAGAGAGTTACGAAGTTCGTAGCTCTCTTTTTTTGTTTTAGGGTGAAAGGGCTTTTGGGCATTAGAAGTCCTCTTATGAACATGGTAGTAGCCTTTTTGATGATGATTGACCCCATTTATCTCAACCTTTTAGTTCAAATCATTACAAAAAAGGAGAAAAAAAACATTCTGCTACCAATAAGACTGAATAATTACCAAAAAAATGAGTATCTTTGTCGTTGTTACATAAAATCTGACCACAATGAGACAAATGCTATTTTGGTCGTTCCTGATTTGCGGAAGCACATGGCTGACTATCCATGCGCAGCAAGTGAACGACAACAACACCCCTTTACACCTGATGAAACCACAATACCGGGTGGGGTACGGCGTGCCGACCGCAGAGAACGTGAAGAAGACCATGGACCGCATACTACGATACATCGACTCGGAGACACCGGCGATGCTCGTAGACAAGAAGACGGGACAGGAAGTGAAGAGACTCCAGGATATCAACGGTGAGACGCAGTTGAAGCAAGGCGGATTCCGGCTGACAAGTTATGAGTGGGGGGTCACCTATTCTGGTATCCTGGCGGCTTATGGGGCGACAGGTGACGAGACATACCGCGACTATGTCAGAAAACGCCATCAACTTTTGGCCGACATCGTGCCTTTCTTTAAAAAGGTTTATAGAGAGAATATACAAATCGACGGCAATGTACGTCGAGTCATCGACCCGCATGCGCTCGATGATGCAGGAGCCGTCTGCTGTTCGATGATCAAGGCCGAGTTAAAGGGAGTAAGCGCGAAAAATAGTTTGATGCCGCTCATCGACAATTACTGCGACTATATCATGAACAAAGAATATCGTCTCAATGACGGTACGTTCGCCCGTCTACGTCCACAGAAAAACACGGTGTGGCTTGATGACATGTTCATGGGAATCCCTGCTTTGGCATATATGGGAAAACTCACGGGTGAGGCTCGTTATTACGATGAGGCGGCCCGCCAGGTAGTACAGTTCGCCAGCCGCATGTGGGTGGAGGAGCAGGGGCTGTTCCGTCATGGATGGGTAGAAGACATGGATCCTCATCCTGCTTTCTTCTGGGGACGGGCCAATGGATGGGCCATCCTGACCATGTGCGAGGTGCTCGACGTACTGCCTGCCGACCATCCCCAGAGGCCGGCCATACTCGACCTGTTGCGCAAGCACGCCGCAGGACTGGCTTGCCGACAGCATCATGACGGTTTCTGGCACCAGTTGCTCGACCGAAGCGACACTTATCTTGAGACCTCGGCTACAGCCATCTACACCTGTTGCCTGGCTCATGCCGTCAATCAAGGTTGGCTTGATGCTAAAGTGTACGGGCCCTTGGCACTGTTAGGCTGGCATGCAGTGCAATCGCAAGTCAATGAGAAAGGACAGGTGGAGAACGTCTGTGTAGGCACGGGTATGGGCTTCGATGCCGCCTTTTACGCGTATCGTCCCGTTCATGTGATGGCCGCCCATGGCTATGGCCCAGCCATCTGGGCCGGTGCCGAAATCATCCGTTTGTTACGTCAGCAGCACCCCAGACTGAACGACTCTGCTGTTCAGTTCTATGAAAGCGAGGTGCCCACCGATCAACCCATCTTCAATTACGATGGCAAGATAAGGTACTAAACATCATCCTTGTTATATTTACTTTTACCAAACAATGACTAAATCAATATGACACGTGTTAACGGTAAATAATTTTTGCCGTCGCATATCCTGACAAACAATTAGACTTTTTCTTGGTGTTGTCACAAAAAAAATCTATTTTTGCAGCACTGATGTGCAACACAAGACCGATAGCCGTTTGTAGGGTCATAATCAGTAACTTGAGATGTGTATTTGATTATCAACATTCAGCGTTTTGAACAATGAAAAAGAACATATTCAAACTCTTCGTTTTGTTGGCTTGGCCCATGATGGCAGTGACAGCCCAGGACAATGTGAACATGAAGTTCGGCAAACCCACACAAGAGGAAATGCAGATGACCTCTTATCAGGCAGAACCTGACGCTGAGGCTGTAGTGCTGTGCCGACTGACCGACGTGGAATACACGGTTCAGACAATCAGCTTTCTGGTAGACTATCATGAGAAATGCCGTATCAAGGTGTTGAAACCCGGTGGCACAAAGTACGCCAAAGTGGTTGTACCTTATAAGCAAAATATAACAGTGGGCAACAATATCGGCGGACTGAAAGTCACTGGCTTTGCCCTCCCAATGCCAGGCGGCAGTTCCAATTCTTATTTCGAGGATGAGGCAGGCTCAATGACTGAAGAGGTCTTCGGCACTGACGCTGATGAGAGCGTGGAGGACATCAAGGCTACCGCCTTCAATCTGGAAGGCGGCAAGGTAGTGAAGACATCCTTGAAGAAAAGTGACATCGTAAAAAAGAAAATCGATGATCAAAACTATCAGGTGGAGTTTACTGTCCCCAATGTAAAGGAAGGTACCGTGATAGAATATGAGTACAATATCCACAGCCAGCTCTTCTGGGAATTGCGCGACTGGTATGCGCAATGTGAGATTCCTGTGGCGTATGCTAAATTGGATATGAACATCCCCAGCTACTTGATATTCAATATCGAGGATCATGGCATCCAGCGCCTGACGTATACCTGTACGTTGGGTAGTATGAAATTTAAAATCGTGAGCGATCCGTTGTCCAATCCTATGACGGTCAACACCAACCATTATGTTTATATAGGCCGTGACTTGAAAGGTCTGCCCAAAGATGACTATGTGTGGAGCGCTCAGGACTACTGGGCTGGCATCACTGCTGAGTTGAAGCAATACCGTTTGCCTGGTATGTCACAGATGGATTATGCCAAGACATGGGAACAAATAGACGAGATGGTGCTCGGTTCTGACGATTTGGGCATGCACCTGAACGACCACAGCCCATTAGCCAATGAGTTGAAAGAGGCTGGAATTGAAGGAATTGCTAATCTGCGTGAGCGTGTGGCTGCTGTATATAAACTGGTGATGAGCAAGGTCAAGTGGAACGGCAAGTATGAGCTGAGCCCTGGTATTACGTCCGAAACACTGAAAAAGGGTGGTGGCTCAAATGCCGACATCAACCTCTTGCTTATACAGTCTCTACAAGAGGTGGGACTCACGGCTGCTCCCGTGATTCTCAGGGCGCGTGACCTGGGTATGATGCCCTATAATTTCCCCTCTATTCATAAACTCTCTACATTCATCGTGGGCGTTGCGATGCCAACGGGTGGCAATATCTATCTCGACGCCACCAACAAGAACGGCTGGCTGAATGTTCTGCCAGAGGTGTTGCTGGTAGAGAGAGCACGTATGGTGCAGAAGGGTAAGAAGAGTGAGTGGGTCAACCTGCAGAAAGTACAGAAGACAGAGAAGAACACCACCATCGAAGCCACGCTCTCTGCCGACGGCACACTTTCAGGCAAGCAGACCACCCGCAATGAGGGAGGGGAGACTGTGGAGTCTGTCTTCACCCAAAAAGGCCAGGTGACCGATGGGCAAATCAGCATCTGCCCATTCCCGGACAAAATGATAGAGAATCCCTTCACCGCCAAAACGCGTATGATGCCAGTGGAGTTTCCGCGTGTCAGTAGTGACCGTATCATCATCAATATGACCCTGCCTGAAGGATATGTGGTGGAAGGTGAACCCAGAAACACCACTGTCACTACTGCCGATAAAGGTATCGAGGGGCGTGTCCTTACGATTCTCACAGAGGGTCATGTGCAGATGTCGTGCCAGTTCAGCATCAACAAAATTGCTCACCCAGAGAAGGACTATGCTGACTTACGCCAGATTTTCGACCTGCTTTCAAAGTATACAAGTGAGCAGCTGATCATCAAAAAGAAGTAATCCCAGCCGTCCCGCCCAGATGTCCTGTCTTGTCTGCCCATGTTGTTCTGTATGTTGCTGTATCACAGCAACAAGCACCCCAGCCCCTCATCTGCCGTCTTGACGGAACTACTGCCTCTGCCACCATGCCATGGCATCTTGATAGGAAACCATAAAAAAATGCCAGCCCATAATTTGATATCATAACAGATACAAAACATGAATATTCATTATAATTGACCCAAATATCACTATGAGAAAACTTTTTTTGACAGCAGCTATTGCCCTGACAGCCATAGGTGTCAGCGGGCAGAATTTGTCATCTGGTATCGACCTTAACAATCTGGACACCAGCATACGTCCGGGAGATGACTTCTATCGCTATGCAGCCGGCGGATGGATGAAGAGCCACCCCATTGATGACGAGCATACCGACAACGGTGCTTTCACCGACCTTTATGAGAAGAGTCAGAAAGACATTCAAGAACTGATCCTGCAGTACGCTTCTTCTCCACAGCAGAAAGGCACCCTTGGACAGAAAATAGGCAGCCTGTACAACCTGATGATGGATAGCGTGCGACTGAACAAAGAGGGATGGCAACCCATCAAACCTACCCTCGACAAAATAGCAGCGATCAAAAACCGGAAGGAGTATCAGTTGGTGACCGCACAGCTGGACCGCAAGGGCGAAGGCACGATGATGTATGGCATCGGCGTGGGTGCCGACCAGCGCGACGCATCGGTCAATATTGTGGGCATCGGTCAGGGGGGTATTGGACTGGGCACACGCGATTACTATCTGAACGACGATGAGCAGACCCTCAACGTGCGGGAGGCATATAAGAAAATGATGAAAAATCTGTTTATGATGGTAGGCAATGACGAGGCCACCGCTGAGAAAAAAATGCAGGCTGTCATGGCGATAGAGACGCGCATCGCAAAGGCCAGTTACAGTCGTGTGCAATTGCGTGACGTCGATGCCAACTATCACAAGATGAGCTATAATGAGTTGGTGTGCGACTTCCCAGGCATCGACTGGGGCAACGTCTTCCTGGCTTCAGGATTCCCAGCTTTCGACTATGTGGATGTTGGTCAGCCAGAACCAATCCATGAGGTGGAGAAAATCTTGGCGGAGACTCCTCTCGATGACCTGAAAGCCTACGCAGAGATCAAGGTGATCAGCGGTGCATCCAGTCAGATGAGTGACGACTTCCGCAAAGAGATGTTCGATTTTAGCAAAGTGATGAGTGGCGTACAACAAGACCGTCCGAGATGGAAGCGGGCCGTGTCGCTGGTGAGTGGTACAATGGGTGAGGCCATTGGCAAACTCTATGTGGAGAAACACTTCCCTGAGAGCAGCAAACAGCGGATGATAGAGTTGGTGAAAAACCTTCAGACCGCGCTCTCACAGCGTATCGATGAGACTACATGGATGGGAGCTGAGACCAAAGTTCGGGCCAAAGAAAAACTCAACAACTTCATCGTCAAGATCGGATATCCCGACAAATGGAAAGACTACAGTGGCATGCAGGTAGACGAGCAATTGTCTCTTTATGAGAATTTAGGCAACATCTCGGAGTTTCTGATGCTGGATGAATTGCAGCGCAAAGTCAACAAACCTACTGACAAGAGCGAATGGCTGATGACACCACAGACCATCAATGCATATTACAATCCCACCACCAACGAGATTTGTTTCCCCGCAGCCATCCTACAACCGCCATTCTTCGATCCCAATGCCGACGATGCTGCCAATTATGGCGCTATCGGTGGTGTGATAGGTCATGAGATGAGCCATGGATTTGATGACCAAGGTTCACAGTTTGACAAGGATGGCAACCAGAACAACTGGTGGACGGAGTTGGACAAAAAGAACTTCGAGGCGCGTACAAAAGTGCTGGAAGACTACTTCAGCACAGTGGAAGTAGTAGCCGGCAAGAAGATCAATGGAAAACTGACCCTGGGAGAAAACATAGGTGACAATGGTGGTCTCAACATCGCTTTCCGCGCCTTCCAGAACGCTATGCGCGACAACCCACTCGGCGTGAAAGACGGATTCACACCTGAGCAGCGCTTCTTCCTCTCATGGGCTCGGGTATGGGCCTGCAACCAGCGTCCGGAATATCAGGAAATGCTGATCACCGTAGATCCTCACTCGCCCAACTTCGCACGTGTCAACGCTGCCCTGCCTCATATCGATGCCTGGTACGACGCTTTCAAAGTGAAGAAAGGTGACAAACTGTTTGTCCCCAAAAAGAAGAGGGCGCATGTTTGGTAATTAGTAATTGGTAGTTAGTAGTTAGTAATTAGTAGATATTAACTCAACTATAGCAAGTTGAGAGGAACTCAGGAGTTGTAGAAGTTCAGACATTACCATAGCCAACAACCAATAAACCTAACGAAGTGAAAACGGGCTATTGTCTGCACTCCTATAACTCCTGAACTCCTGCACTCCAAGAACTTGGTGAAATCGTAACTTCAAATAGCAATTATACAATGGAGGTATGAAGGGAAAGATATTGTTGATAGGAGCATTGGTATGGGTGTGTGCTGGTGCTTGGGCTCAGAATGACTTCGTGAAAGGGGCCGACATCAGTTCGCTCACAGAGCAG
Source organism: uncultured Prevotellaceae bacterium (assembly GCA_902780635.1). Lineage (GTDB taxonomy): Bacteria > Bacteroidota > Bacteroidia > Bacteroidales > Bacteroidaceae > Prevotella. Next base: position 171,193 of record CACZGH010000011.1, on the reverse strand, counting down.
GAAGCGCGTGGCGTGAAATTCCATGACAAAACCGGACAGGAGCGAGAGTGTATGTCGCTGCTGAAAGACTATCAGCTCAGTGCTGTGAGACTGAGGGTGTGGGTCAACCCTCGTGGTGGATGGTGCGGACAGGATGACGTGCTGAAGAAAGCGCTGCGTGCCAAAGCTTTGGGCATGGACATCATGCTCTGTTTCCATTATGGTGACTGGTGGGCTGACCCTGCCAAACAGCCGATACCAGCCGCATGGTTGGGACATTCTTACAAACAGATGAAAAAAGACTTGGCTCAGCATACCCAGGAGGTGATTTCTCTGTTGAAGGAAAATGGCATCACACCTCGGTGGGTGCAAGTGGGCAACGAGACGAGCAATGGGATGCTGTGGAATGTGAAGCGCGGACCCAACGGTTGGGAACTGAAAGACGAGAACGGCAACACGACCATCACGGAGGATATGGGGCATATTAAGACCCATCCGAAGGAATATGCCGGCTTCATCAGGGCTGGCTATGACGCAGTGAAGAAAGTGTCGCCTGAGAGCATAGTCATCATCCATTTAGACAATGGCTTCGACCCCGAACTCTACGACTATAATCTCGGTACGGTGCTGAAATATGGCGGTAAGTTTGATATGATTGGCATGTCGCTCTATCCTTATTGGGCTATGGAAAGCAAAAAAGAACCAACAGCCGACAAAACCATCACCGATTGCATGGCAAATATTCGTCGGGTGGCTAAAAAATTCGGCAAGGACGTCATGATCGTGGAGACAGGCTTCGAGGTGGACGAAGCACACCCTGAGGTGATGGAGGCCGGCAGGGAACAGCTGGCGCGCATTATCCGCGAAGCACGCCACGAGACAGACGGACGCTGTCGTGGCGTGTTCTACTGGGAACCGCAGATATTGCCTGGAGGTTATAAACTGGGGGCTTTCGACAGACAAGGCACGCCGACGGCCATCATGGACGGCTTCGTAGAGTGAGTCACTTGCGCCATAAGATGCCTACCATCATCAGGAGATAGCCTGCCAGACAAAGGTTGGGAGCGATAACGATGCGACGGGTGGAGAAAATATCGGGACAGAACGTTTCCATCGTGCTGCCAGGGCCTGACATGAGGATGAACCCCACGATGATGAATAAGGTGGCCGTGATGATAATCAGTGTTTTTTTCATTTCTTCAGATGGATGACTCGTTTGATTTGTCTTTGAGTAGGTGGTCTCTGTGATAGATATGGGCGAGTGTCGAGGCACCCTGCATAATTTGAGACCACCTCTGGAATGAGTAGGCAGAGCCAGCACTACGTGACGACTTGATGGTCTGCAGCCATGAGAGCCATTCGTGGGAGCGTCGAAGCAGATTTTCCACAATGGCGTCAGCCTCTTGGGTTCTCCCCGTAACATAATAGCATCTGGCCAATGACAGTGCTGACTCTGTATACGGCACGTTGTATGACGGCAGCTCGCGCTGCCATTTGTCGGCCACAGCCAACGCTCTTTGGGTGTCGCCCTGCTCAAGCAAGGAGTCTATCAGGATGGCCATCACATATTGATGGGTATGTGCTGTATAGAGTATGTCATCGTCTACGTAGAGTCCTCGACGGCTTAGCCCTCCATAACGGAAACGGTGCATGACATTTTCATAGGTGCGCTCCACGTCTACTCGGCGGCCTCCAGAAGTGGGCACAATGCGATAGGCCATACCTTCAAGTGAGAGATGGTCGCTGAGATAGGACACCTCGTCGGGGCCAAGGCTGATAGAGGCATAGATAGGACGGCTCCAGTCGCCATGCGACAACATCTCCAGTACCACTAAATCTTTTTTGTATAGCATCTGGCGACCGGCCAGAGAGATGACCATCTGCTCATCGCCCGTGGTGATGGTGACACTGTCGGTGGGTATCACCTTCAACTCAGGATGGTCACTCATGACCCAATGATGAAGGACGTTTTTCAACTCAAAAGGTTCTTCACCAAATTTTCGTATGGCTTCTTCTGGCTCATCACGATAGAAATCGAGCACTTGCTGCTTGAGCGCAGGTCGGATGGGCACTACCTCATTGTTGCCGTCCTGATAGTCTTCTCTTCGCCAATGGATGGGCAGCGGAGGTGAGTCGTAGGCGGGACGGCGCATCTGGTCGATATACCAGTCTGTCTGAACGTAGGACAGGTTGCAGTCGCGGGTATCAAGCCGTTGGCCTTCCACCTCATGGTTATACCACAATGGAAAGGTGTCATTGTCGCCGTTGGTCAGAATGATGGGATGGCCTTCACGTTGCATGCTCTCCAGATAGTTGTGGCCGAAATCTCGGCAAGCGTAGCGCCCGGAGCGGTCGTGATCATCCCAGGTCTGACTAACCATCTGCAACGGTATGAGTAGACCCAAAAGTGCTGACACTGCTGCTGCCCATGAAGGACGACGGATTAGCCGGCGTGCTATCGCGTCCACCGCACCCACACCCATGCCTATCCAGATGGAAAAGGCATAGAAGGAACCGACGTAGACATAGTCACGCTCTCTGGGGGGCTGAGGCGGCTGGTTGAGATAGACGACAATGGCGAGGCCCGTCATGATAAACAGTGTGAGGACCACTGCCAGTTGGCGTCTGCCTCGGGTGCCACGTCTCCACTGCCAGTAACCTCCTAATAGTCCCATGAGTAGCGGGATGGCATAGTATACGTTGCGACCTTTGTTGGAGCTGAGGTCGGAGGGCAGATGCGCGGTGTCACATCCCAGTAGGATATCGTCGATCAGTCGGATTCCTGTGATCCAGTTGCCATGCTCCACCTCGCCATTGCCTTTGATATTATTCTGTCGGCCTACGAAGTTCCATAGGAAGTAACGCCAGTATATGTGACAGACTTGATATGACCAGAAGAAACGCCAGTTCTCGGAGGTCGTCGGTACACCGTTTTTCTTTGTCACGCCTCCCATCCACTGTTCGTAGGCATTGGCATGAAGTTGGGAGTGCATTCTCGGAAACCACATGTTGTCACGATACATGTAGTGCTGTTGCCGGCGCACCACCTCATATCTCTGCTTTGTAGGGTTGGAGGAGCGCTGGTAGATGGGTGCGCCTTCACGCATTTTGGCCACTTGATAGTCTCCCTGGGTCTCATAGTCGAGTTCACTGCAGTAAGCAGGGCCATATAACAGGGGAGTGTCACCGTATTGCTCACGACTCATATAACTACGCAAGGCAAATACATGGTCGGGCGAATTTTCATCCATTGGTGGCTGTGCAGAGGAACGGATGATAATGACAGCATAAGAACTGAGTCCTACAAGGAAAAAGAACAGGCATTGAAGAGAAGTTTTGATGACTCTTCTCTTTGCTTTCATCAAGGCAAATAAGATGACGGCAAAGAGAAGGATGACCGTGCAGATAAGGCCCGACTGATATGGCAGGTGCATGACATTGACGAAAAGCAGCTCCATCCAAGAGCCGAGAAGAAGGACCCCGGGAATGAGCATATACAGTACCACGGCCAGCAAAATGCCGCCCACTAATAATGCCTTGAAGGCACTCCACCATGTGAGTCGTTGGGTCTTGTGACCATATACCACCAAGACCATGGCGGGGAGGCACAGCAAGCAAAGCAGATGTACTCCTATAGAAAGACCTATGATATAAGCTGTCAAGATGAGCCATCTGTCGCTTTGTGGATGGTCTGCCTCTTCTTCCCAGTGAAGGATCAACCAAAACACAAGCGCAGTGAGGAAGCTGGAGAAGGCATATACCTCACTTTCTACGGCAGAGAACCAGAATGTGTCGCTGAATGTATAAGCCAAGGCTCCCACCACACCACAAGCCTCGATGACAATCACTTGTGGGAGGGTATACGTTTCGTGGCAACTATACAGATGGCGTGTGAGGAGGGTAATGGTCCAAAACAAAAACAGGATGCATCCCGCACTCAGCAGTGCAGAGAGGATGTTGATCATCCACGCCACTTGTGAAGGGTCACTTGTCAATTGTGAGAAAAGGTTGGCCACCAACATATAGAAAGGAGCACCAGGGGGATGGCCGATCTCCAATTTATAGCCACATGAGATAAACTCAGGACAGTCCCACAGACTAGCAGTGGGTTCGACCGTGAGACAATAGATGACGGCAGCGATGACAAAAACTAGCCATCCCGTCAGTGTGTCAATAAGTGAGAAAACTTTTTGCTGCATGGCGCCAGATTTTTTTTTCTGGCAAAGGTACGTACAAAGGTAGATGGCAGCCTCAAAAAATGCCTTACAATTACCTTACAATTACCTTACAGCGCTGATGGTCAGTGGAATATAGGGGACGCAATCGTTATTACGACATGGCGACATTACGCCATCTCATCCTGGGAGACAAGTGTATACGCCTCTCCACGCTCATTGATGATGCGACAGGTAGACTGCCTCTTCAAAGAAGATTTCAGCCTGCTGATGAAGGTGTAGAGTGTGTCGTCGGGGTCATCTTTCTTTGGCCATAGGGCAGCGCAAATCTCTTCTTTGGAGAGAGTGTGGTTTGGTGCAGCGGCAAATAGGTCCATCAGTTGTTTCTGCATAGGCGTGAGATGTATCTTGGCTGCTGGCATCGGTTCGATGGGACAAACAATCTCTGACAGCACCTGCATTTTTCGTTGCCTTATAGACATCATTGCTAGCATGAAAAGGCCAAGGAGAAAACCTGTGATGGGCACACGTTGCTTGGAATGCCCCAATACGGCACAAAACGAGGGATTGGCAAAAGCCTTGAGGGCAACGACCACCTCACCGGCGCCATCGGGTTGCGCACACCAGAGCAAGGTGTCACTGCATACGGTAGCCCTTTCAGAGAAAAGCTGACTGCGGGTGGCGTCGTTCAGACAGACGGAGATATGACAGGTGTCTCTGAGCGGAACGATGGAGAGGCTACGCTGCAGATGGGTCTCTCGGTCATTGATGGTAAGTATTTCCCCCGCATGAAGGCTGGCGATGGAGTCCATGAGATATTGTTGCCCTGACTGGTCAAGCACCAAATGTTGTAAGGCTTGGTTGAGCTGAAGCCTCATCTCATATTTTGCCTCGTTGTAACACTGGCAGCCAAAAACAATGGAGGCCAGCATCATCAGCAAGGGGAAAAACATCATGTAGCGTAGTCCTTTCATTTCTGTCGTGTTTGATTTAACAAAGCAAAATAAGAAATCCCCTGGACTCGGGAGAGACACAAGGGGATTTCTGGTGGTGGAGGGTTGGGGGTGATCCGCTTGGGGCTCGAACCCAAGACCCCAACATTAAAAGTGTTGTGCTCTACCAACTGAGCTAGCGGATCTCCGAAATATTCATTTGCTTGAAAAGCGAGTGCAAAAGTACTGCATTTTTTTGAAACTGCCAAATTTATTGGGAGTTTTTTTCCTTTTTTGTGGTAGGAGGTGAGGTAGGGGGTGGGGGAGTGTCGCTTTCCTTCGTGACATACCGCTGGTAATAGGCGATGAGAAGGGTGGTGAGTGGCAGTGCGATAATCAGGCCGATAAAGCCCAGCAGCGACCCCCATACAGAGAGCGAGAGCAGAAGAATGGCGGGGTTGAGGCCCATGGCAGTACCCATGATCTTGGGCGTGGTCACCATATCGGTGATTACTTGCACAATGATGAAGATGAGCACAGCCAGACCGAAGATAACCCAGAAATTCTGACCTGTGTCTGCAGCTTTAAGCAGTGCGAGGAATGCTGTGGGTATCAGTGCGAAGGTATGCAGGTAGGGCACAAGGTCCATGATGCCAATGAGAATGCCCAGGCCGATGGCCATGGGGAAGTCGATGATGGTGAACCCGATGCAGAACATGACACCCATGCAGAGTGCCACAAGGCCCTGACCGCGGATGTAGTTGTTGAGTGCGAGTTCCACATCTTGTATCAGCGACTGCCAGAATGGTCTCACCTTCTGTGGGAAAATCCTGATCCAGTTGGTGGTGAGGTACTCATAGTCGAGCAGAATGAAAAACATATATAATAATGTGATACACGACGCCACAATACTGATGATCACATTGGCAGTCTGCCCGACGAATGTGAAGAGTCTTGGCATGGTCAACTTGATGGTCTCGATGAAATCACGGCTTTGGAAAAACTCCATGATGCGGTCGCGATTGTTGTCTATCCACTCTTTCATCATAGCCGGGAAGTCACCCTGAGAAGACTTTTGGTTGAGGTATCTCATCAGTACCTCACCCAAACGCTCAAACTGGTCGATCATGGGAGGTATGATAAACAGGAATACCCCTGTCACCAACATGACAACCAACAGCATGGTGATAATGATGGCTATCACCCTCGATTTGACGCGCATCTTGTATTGGATAAACTTGACGACAGGATAGAGCAGGTAGGCCAAAAGCCATCCTACGAAGAAAGGCAAAAGCACTCTGCTCAACTTGTTGACCAGCCATATCGTGGCGATGATGGCAAGGATGATGGTGACCCAGCGGATGAATTTGTCAAAAGTGATTTTATTCTCTGCCATGGATGATATAGTGGATGATAGTGATAGACTTATAACCCTTGTTGGGCCTTGGCGTAGCACTCACGGCAGAGAGGCTCGTAGGTGGTCTTCTCGCCGAGAAGCACCCGTTTGTCATTAGCCACAAGGCGGTGACTCACATACGCTAAAGCACCACACTTCACACAGATGGCATGCACCTTAGTGACATCGTCGGCAATGGCACAGAGAGCGGGAATCGGACCGAACGGCTTGCCTCTGAAGTCCATGTCGAGACCTGCGATGATGACTCTGATGCCACGGTTGGCCAAATCGTTGCACACGTCGACCAAACCCTCGTCGAAAAACTGTGCCTCATCGATGCCCACCACATCGACATCGGAGGTGAGCAGGAGGATGGAGGCTGATGTGTCGACAGGTGTGCTGATGATAGAATTGTGGTCGTGACTGACCACCTCCTCATCAGAATACCTCGTGTCGATAGCAGGCTTGAATATCTCGACTCTCTGCCGTGCAAACACAGCTCTTTTCATGCGGCGGATGAGCTCTTCTGTCTTGCCAGAAAACATGGAGCCACATACTACTTCTATTCTTCCGGGGCGATGTACTTCTCCTGTCATGCGATGAGTTTAGATGGGTGTAAAGGGTTGGTTGAGGTAGTGCAAAAGTACAAAGATTCTGCGAAATGGCAAACGAATATGTTAGTAAAACTAAAAAAACACGCTGATTTTTTGAAGTTTCTGTGATTTGGTGTATATTTGTAGCCAATATGGGCATATTGTATCTTGTACCGACCCCAGTGGGCAATTTAGAGGACATCACTCTAAGAGCCTTGAGGATTTTGAAAGAAGCTGACCTCATACTGGCTGAGGACACCCGCACAACGGGCATCCTGCTGAAGCATTTTGAGATACACAACCATCTGCTCTCCCATCACAAGTACAATGAGCATGGCACCTCCGCGGGCATTGTGGAGCGTCTTAAGGCAGGGCAGACCATCGCCTTGGTGAGTGACGCAGGCACTCCTGGCATCAGCGACCCTGGTTTTTTCCTCGTCAGAGAAGCGGTAGCGGCGGGAGTGGAGGTGCAGTGTCTGCCAGGACCCACCGCTTTTGTCCCAGCTTTGGTGGCATCGGGATTCCCTTCTGACAGGTTTTGCTTTGAGGGGTTCCTCCCTCAGAAGAAAGGTCGGCAGACTCGTCTCAACGCGCTCTCCACAGAGACGCGGACGATGATTTTCTATGAGTCACCCTATCGGCTGGTGAAGACGTTACGGCAGTTGGCCGAGGTCTTTGGATCTGAGCGCAGGGTCTGTGTGGCGCGTGAAATCAGTAAGGTGCATGAGGAATGTGTGCGGGGCTCATTAGAGGAGGTGTGCGCACATTTCGACGAGCAGCCTCCTAAAGGAGAGATTGTGATTGTGTTGGAAGGCTGCGAAAAATAGAAAAAGAACAAATATCAAAAAAGGCATACAATGAAGAGATTTTTTTATTTTGTAGTATGTATTCTTGCTTTGGCAGGATGCAACGAAGAGAAGAAGCAACCGATGGTCGACATGACACAGAATGACAAGAGCGACTCCTTGCAGATGATCATCGACCAGCGTGAAAACGAAATCAACGACCTGATGGCTACTTTCAATGAGATTCAAGAGGGCTTCAGGCTGATAGCCGAGGCTGAAGACCATGTGACGATAGCCAAGGACGGTGAAGGTGCTGACAAGACAAAACAAATCAAAGACAACATCCAGTTCATCCAGAAGAAGATGGCGGAAAACCGTGAACTGATAGAGAAAATGCGGCAGCAACTCCGTGAGAGCAGCATCAAAGGCGACGAGCTGAAAAAAACCATCGAGGCCCTTGTGTCACAGTTGGAGGACAAAGACACCAAACTACAGCAGTTGCGTGCTGAGCTCAATGCCAAAGACATTCATATCACCGAACTTGACGAGGCCATCACCACCCTCAACAACGACGTTGCTGAGTTGAAAGACGAGAGCAACCAGAAGTCGCAGACCATCAGTGAGCAAGACAAGCAGCTCCACATGGCTTACTATGTCTTTGGCACAAAGAGTGAGCTGAAAGAGCAGAATATCCTGGAGAAAGGCGAGGTGCTGAAGAAGAATTTCAACAAAAATTACTTCACAAAGATTGACACGCGCGTAGACAAGGAAATCAAACTCTATGCCAAGTCGGCAAAAGTGATGACACCACACCCGGCCAGCTCATATACACTGAGCCCCGACGCCACCAAGCAATATGTGCTGCGTATCAACAATCCCGACGTCTTCTGGAGCACTAGCAAATACTTAGTGGTGCTGGTGAAGTAATGATATTCTTCTTTTCCCCTCTATAAGAAGACCAATAGAAACCCCTTAATTGAGGGGTTTCTTTTTTTCATATTGGTACAGTTGCTGTTTGGCATCATAATTACAATATTTCCATGCACAAATCACTTTTAACACCATAATTTTACACTTTTTTAGCATTTTCTTTGTGTTATGCTTAAAAAATGACTAAATTTGCAAGTTGTATCTAAAAACATCTCGACATAATAACAACATGATATCCGATATGAGAAAAAGACTTAGCATGCTTTTGTCCTGCCTATTCCTATTCGTAGGAATTGCAGTCGCACAAAACACTGTCACCGGTACGGTCGTTTCTGGCGATGACGGCGACCCCATCATTGGAGCTACCGTCACCATCAAAGGTACTAAGACTGCTACGGTGACCGACATTGACGGACACTTCTCACTAGTTACTCCAACTGCCAATCCCACCCTTGAGGTGACTTACATCGGCATGAAAAAGCAGACAGTGAAAGGTGGTAAAAACATTAAGGTCACACTCTACTCCGATGCCAACCAACTGGAGGACGTGGTGGTGACAGGTATCCAGAAAATGGACAAACGACTCTTCACGGGAGCTACTGCCAAAGTGGATGCCGACAAGGCCAAACTCGACGGTGTGGCCGATGTCTCACGCGCACTTGAAGGTCGTGTCTCTGGTGTGACAGTTCAAAACGTTTCAGGTACTTTTGGTACCGCACCCAAAATCCGCGTGCGTGGAGCCACTTCTATCTATGGTAGTAGTTCACCACTTTGGGTGGTCGACGGCGTGATTATGGAAGACGCTGTGAATGTGTCGGCCGATGACCTCTCATCTGGCGATGCCGAGACCTTGATTTCCAATGCGATCGCTGGTCTGAACGCTGATGACATCGAGAGTTTCCAAGTGTTGAAAGACGGTAGTGCCACTTCTATCTATGGTGCTCGTGCCATGGCTGGTGTGGTGGTGATCACGACGAAGAAAGGCCGTGCTGGTCACAGCAGCATCAATTATACCGGTGAGTTCACCTACCGCATGAAACCCAGTTATAGCAACTATAATATCTGTAACTCTCAGGAGCAGATGGGTATCTATAAAGAGATGGAAGCTAAGGGTTGGCTCGAATTTGCCAATGTGGTCAATGGCTCATCAGCAGGTCTCTATGGTAGAATGTATGCCCTCATGAACCAGTATGAGAACGGACAGTTCGGACTCCCTTTCACACAGGCATCTATCAATAGATATCTGCAAGACGCTGAGTTCCGTAACACGGATTGGTTCGACCTCCTCTTCAACGACAACATCATGCAGAACCACTCTGTGAGTATCGCTACTGGTACAGACAAGGCCAACCTCTACGCCTCCCTCTCTGCCATGAACGACCCAGGATGGTATAAGGATAGTAAGGTGCAGCGCTATACTGCCAACATGAACGCTTCGTTCAACCTGTCGAAGCAACTGACGCTGACCATGCGCACCACCAGTTCATTCCGCGACCAGACCGCTCCAGGTACCTTGAATCAGAGCACTGACGTAGTGAGTGGCACCGTAAGCCGCAACTTCGATATCAACCCGTTCAGTTTCTGTATGAACACGGCGCGTACACTGGACCCTAAACAGGTGTACACTCGTAACTATGCCCGTTTCAACATCTTCGACGAGTTGGACAACAACTACATCGATGTCAACGTGATGGATATCAAGTTCCAGGGCGAGTTGTCATGGAAGCCCATCTTAGGCCTTGAACTCAATGCTTTAGGTTCATATCGTATCAACCGTTCGGAGCGTGAGCATTTTGTGCTCAACCACTCCAACCAGGCTGAGGCATACCGTGCAGGTGTTGACAATCCCAACATCATGTACAACAACTCTTATTTGTATCAAGACCCCGACAAACCCAACTCGTTGCCGATATCCGTCATGACGAAGGGTGGTATTTACACGCTTAATCGTAATGCGGTGAAACAGCTCGACTTCCGCGGCACGATAAATTATAATAAGGTGTGGAACGACACTCACATTTTTAATGCCTTGGCTGGTATGGAAGCCAACCGAGCTGACTACGATGCCACAGAGTTTGTCATCATGGAAGTCGACTATGAGAACAGCCGTATGACCGACTTGGATCCCTCTCGAACCAAGCAAATGAAAGAAGAAGGAACAAGAATCAGTTCGTTTGCCAAGTCTTGGAACCGCCGTCTGGCTTACTTCGCCAATGCCAACTATTCCTATAAAGGCCGCTATTCACTCAACCTGACAGGCCGTTACGACGGCTCCAACCAGTTGGGTAAAGCACGTAGCTCACGTTGGCTTCCCACATGGAACGTATCATTAGGTTGGAATGGCCATGAGGAAGAGTGGTTTAAGAGATGGGCTGCCGAACACAATTTCTGGTTCTCTCATGCTTCACTTCGTTTGTCCTATTCATTGGTGGGCGAGCAAACCACAGCAACGAATGCACTTCCTATCTACCGTCCCACTATCTTGTGGCGCCCACAGGGAGACCAGCAAGAGGCTGCCATCTATCTGAGCCAGCTTGGAAACTCAGAATTGACCTATGAGAAGAAAAACGAGTTCAACGTCGGTGTGGATCTTGGTTTCTTTAATAACCGTATCAACCTGACTGTTGATGCTTACTGGCGTGACAACTTCGACTTGATGGGTTATGTAAACACTCAAGGTGCTGGTGGTGAGATTCGTAAGTTTGCCAATGTGGCATCCATGCGCTCTCATGGTGTTGAAGCTACACTCTCCACTCAGAACATCCGTACCACAGATTTCCGTTGGAATACCGACTTTACTTTTGCTTACAGTAGTACGACGATCACCGACCTGCTTTCTCAAACCCGTGTGATCGACTTGGTAACCGGCAATGGCTTTGCCCGTGAAGGCTATCCACACCGCTCACTGTTCTCCATCCCCTTTGTGGGTCTGAACGATGAAGGTATCCCCACCATCATCAATGAGGAGGGCGATGTGACCACTACCAACATCAACTTCCAGGAATATAGCAAGCTCGACTTCCTGAAATACGAAGGCAGTGCTGAGCCCACCACCACGGGTGGTCTGAACAACATGTTCAGTTGGAAAAACTGGCGTCTCAATATCTTCATCACCTACTCTTTTGGCAACAAACTGCGTCTTGACCCAGTTTTCTCATCCAGTTACTCCGACCAGACGGCTATGCCTAAGGAGTTCAAAAACAGATGGGTGGTGCCAGGTGACGAGGACAAAACCACGATACCTACTATCGCAAGCCGTCGTCAGAACTACAACGATTATACATTGGGATATGCATATAGTGCCTACAACTATTCTACAGCACGTGTGGCCGATGGTGGATTTATCCGCATGAAGGATATCTCGCTGACCTACGACTTTAGTCCGAATCTCATCCGCAAGATTGGCCTTGGCTCAGCCTCTTTGAAACTTGACGCTACCAATCTCTTCCTCATTTATGCCGATGATAAACTGAATGGCCAGGATCCGGAATTCGTCAACTCCGGTGGTGTGGCATCGCCGCTCTCCAAACAGTTTACCCTGACAGTGCGTCTGGGCATTTAAGCAAATAGCCGAAGCAAAACTTTAAGAAAAGAATAGGAAAGATATGAAAATCAAATATTTATCTATTTTTGCAGCTCTTGTCGCCCTGTCGTTTTCATCCTGTAGCGAGAGTTTTCTTGACCACGCTCCCGATGAGCGCACAGAAATCGACACTGAAGACAAGATTATCAAGTTACTCAACAGTGCCTATCCTGGTGCCAATTATTCATGGATTGCAGAGCTGTCGAGTGACAATCTGATAGACAACCAGGCTCCCCACTTACCCACTAAGCCATGGGAAAAACAGGTGGAAACCCACTATAACTGGAGTAGTTATGACCGTTGGGATGATCAGCTCTTCCGTTTTGAGCCTGCCAGTATGGCTACCTACGGCGACTACGACTCTCCTGGCATGTTGTGGTCTGACTACTACAGCAGCATAGCCATTTGTAACTCTGCCTTAGATGCTGCAGAGAAAGTCATCGCAGAGAACCACGGAGAGGTGAGTGAAAAACTGAAAGCAGCCATGGCCGAGGCCCATCTGGTACGCGCCTACAGCCATTTCGGTTTGGTGAACATGTTTGCTCAAGCCTACAAAGACGAAGAAGCGAGCAAGAAAGACATTGGCGTTCCTTACGTGACCGTCTTGGAAGATGTTGTACAAAAAGAGTACAACCGCCTGAATGTGTCAGAAGTGTACCGCCTTATACAAGAAGACTTGGAGAAAGGTCTCAAAGACATCAGCGAGATCAACTACAAAGTGCCCAAATGGCATTTCAATGTCAATGCTGCCCATGCTTTTGCAGCACGTTTCTATCTTTATAAGCGTGAGTGGGCAAAGGTGATTGAGCACGCCAATGCGGTACTTGGTACTGATAACAACACACTCATGAACATGATGATGGACTACTCCATCTTCACGGAGTGTTCTACGGGTGACGACTACAGCAATGCCTGGCAGGATCCTCAGTTGAACAACAACCTGATGCTTCTTGTGACTAACTCGCTGTTGGAACGTCGTTGTTTCGGCTATCGTTACAGTTGTGCCGGACCATCGGCCCGCGACATTTTCATGATCAGTTCAAATCACGATTTCTGGAAAAGTTACTATGTATGCCCCATTGCATTGGTCAGCGGTATGTGCTTCGGCAGCAGCACCCACGATTATGGCTACATCAACAGCAAGATTTTCGAGCAGTTTGAGTATAGCGACAAGATAGCCCGTATCGGCTATCCGCACATCATCCTGCGTGCATTTACTGCCAATGAGCTGCTTCTGGAGCGTGCCGAGGCTTATATTATGCTGGGACAGTATGATGCCGGATGCAGTGACCTCTGCGCCTATTGGAACAACAGTATCGACAAATTCTCGGAGGCTGACTACAAGCAGTATTTCGAGGGTGGCTATATCCTGAAGATCACCAAGCCGATGATAGAGAAATACTATGCTGGTAACACGGGACATGGCAACTGTTTTGAGAACTGGGATTTCACACAGACCAATATTAGCAGTAGCTATGTGATACCACATGAGGCCACACCCTATATGAACTGCCTGAACGCCTTCCGGCGTTTTGAGACCATGTTTGAAGGCCTCCGTTTCTTCGACCTCAAACGGTGGGGTGTTAATTACACCCATACTGTGGGTCTATACAAAGAGCAGATCGAACTCGCTGGCAATGATGTGCGACGTGCCATCGAGGTGCCTTGGGAGACCATCTCCGCCGGTATGGCTTCCTCTCGTGGCCCAATAGAAGCAGCCAATTCAAACCGTTTGGTATTCAATGAAGAAGATTTCAGAATCAAATAAATCGAAAGGAGCAAATGATGAAAAAAAGATTGAACATATTGCTTTTGGCCACTTTGGCCCTTATGGTAGGATTCACGTCATGTGGTAATGACGATGACTTCACCGCATCGATTTTCGATATTAACGATTATCCATTGGATCGGACCCAATACTCATTCCCGCTTGACACTTTCCTGAAAGTCAACTATCTTGTACCCTATAACGTGAGTTTCATCTACCGCATGGAGGATGTGGGTTCAGATATGGATAAAAATCTCACACCAGCCGCCTACGACAAAAGTTTGGATCTGGCAGTGCTCTCAAAATATCTATGGTACGATGTCTACGAAAAGTATGGAACAGCCGAGTTCCTGAAGAAAAACAGTCCGCGTATCATACATGTCATCGGTTCTAAGTCGTACAACCCTAGTCAGGGTACTGAGACACTGGGTGTGGCAGAGGGAGGACTGAAAATCACACTCTACAACGTCAACCGTCTCAATCCTGCTGACATCGACTATATGAATGAGTACTTCTTCAAGACGATGCACCATGAGTTCGGACACATCCTCGACCAGACCATCTTGCGTCCCACCGCGTTCAACCTGCTCTCCAACAGCAGCTATGACGCTTCAACCTGGAGCGACACCCCCGACTCGGTGGCAGCTGGACGTGGTTTCGTCTCGCCATATGCATCAAGTGCCGCTGGTGAGGACTGGGTGGAGACCCTGGCCAACTATGTGACGATGGACACATTGACATGGGAACGCCTGATGGGAGCCGCTGCATACGAGTGGGAACTGATCGATTGCGACAGCTACAGTGACTATGTGAAACGTGCCGCTGGTGCCGAGAGTCTCGACACTGTGGGTTACTACAAATCATCGACCAGTGGTAGTGACAACAAGATTTACCGTCGTGTCTGCAAGCGCAATGCCGATGACACCGTGGCTCTGGAAAACGGTGAGGTGCAGTGGCTGCATAATAGTGGCATTGATGGTGTGGCCATCATCAACCAGAAACTCACTTATGTGCGCGAGTGGCTGAAGACCAACTGGAACATTAATCTCGACGACCTCCGCCGCGAGGTGCAAAAGAGACAGTTCGTCACTAACTCTGATGGTAGTTTCGTCTATGATAAAAATGGTCTGCTCATCAACAAACTCACCGCTCCCTCAGACAGCGACCCTTCCAAGACGCTGATAGAAGTGCTACGTGATGGTGTGAACCAATACAAGTCATTACAATAAAGCATCAACGACATGAAAAAGATATTATCCTTAACCCTCGTCCTTGCCGCTGCCTGTGCGGTGACTTCCTGCGTCCAAGAGGAAGACCTTATCTTCGACAAGACGGCCGCCGAGCGTCTTAATGAGGCTAGTTCACTTTACTCCTCACGCCTGATGGCTTCCCCCAACGGATGGGCTATGCAACTTTATCCCACCAATCAAAATGAGTATCCATATGGCAACGGTTACCTGCTGCTGTGCCGTTTCAACAAAGACCATTCGGTCAATGTCTCGATGGACAATGTGTTCTCTGATAACAAATATAAAGAGGACACCTCGCTGTGGGAAATCATCACCGACAATGGTCCAGTGCTGACGTTCAACTCGCACAATAGTTGTCTGCACGCATTTTGCGACCCTGAGGACATCTTCTTCACCGGCAATGCCGACGAGTCCAACGACGAGACAGGCAAAGGCTGCCAAGGCGACTATGAGTTCATCATCGTCGACGCTCCTGAAGACGCATCGTATATGATGCTTAAAGGCAAGAAACGTGGTACCTACAATCTGCTCACACCCATTGAGCAAGGAGTGGAGTATGCGGACTATCTCGCCGACGTGAAAACTTTCCAGAACAGCATGTTCCCTGCCAATGCCCCTACTTTCAACGTGATGCATTTTGGCGATAGCATCTACAAGATGACCGGTGCCAACGATGGTATCCCCAACATCTTCCCTTATAATGGTGACGAAATCATAGACCAGAGCTTCAATGCATTTCTCATCACCAAGCGTGGCAATGACTATTATCTGCGTTTCCGTGACCAAATCACTATTACAGAGGAAGAGAAAGTGCAAGACTTCCGCTACAACGCCTCTTCTGATGTCTTTGAAAGTGTTGACAACACTAACTATTATATCGATGGAGATGAGCCCGCACGTTTCTTTGAGGAGTCTCTCAGTGTGAATGAGCGTGCATGGATATGGAATGCCTCTTCTGAGATGTCGGACAAATATGCAGAGTTGATGAACACCATGAAGACGGAATTGGGAAAGAGTACCCTGCAGCAGATCAGACTCCAGAAAGTGGAAGACAAATTCAAACTGCGTGTGACCTATAGGTCGAGAACCACCACTACATTGGTCTTTAGCTATACTGGTGGGTTCAATGGTGGCGTACTCAACCTGACTTACGAAGGTTGCGATACTCCTTCAGGTGAGGCGATACTTAATCAAGTGCCGTCGCTGCGTACGCTGCTCAACCTGCTTACTGGAGGACTTAATATTTCTGCCGGCGCCACGAAATTTAATTTGAATACGATCAAACTCACAAGCAACTCCGACTCTGGAATGTGGTTTGTGACGAATCTCTTATAATGAAATCATATTATCTCAACATCAAAACATTACTTATGAAAAGAACATTACTTATCGGAGCCGCACTTGTCTTTGCGGCTACTGGTTTCGCTCAGACCACCGTCCATAGCGAGACTCTGGTGAAGAATCCTCTTCCAAAATTTCAACTGGTGCAGAATCAGGCCGTGCGTGACAATGGCACCATGAATGTCAGAAAAGCAAAATCCAATGGTGTGTACTACAAACGCCCAAAAGGTGCTTACTATCAGGGTTTCGGACTTGATGGATATGGTTATTATGCCTCTGCCATCAACTTTGCTCCTTGGACAGAAGCAGCATTTGAGAACATGAACAATAACAAGGCAGGAAGCTGGCAGATGTACTTCTATGGCTCTGCTGAAGAGGGCTATCCTCAGCAACCAGCTTTTGATGAGGAAGATTTGGCATCCCTCGTTGTGGATGGAGATTTCGTGTGGTCTCAGGGACCTGGTTACTTGTATTACACTCCTACACTGACCAACCGCAACAGGTCTTATACCCTCGGTGAGGAAAATCTCTATATGATTTACTATGGTCGTCCCTACTATGCAGGCCGTATTCTTACCGACTCTATCGGTGCTAAAATGGCTTTCGACGATCATCAGCGCTATGTTTATCAAAACAGTAACTACAGCAACACACAAAGTTGGGGTGCTCTGAGTGACAACATGTATGGCTCGGGTGTAATAGAGGATGAAGAAGGTACTCTCGTAGGCTTTGGTGCTTATCAGGTTTTCGATACTCCTATGTCTCCACTTTATATCGAGCGTGCATTTGCTCACGGTTGTTCTTTCAAACGTAAGCCCATCGCTGAGGGTGATACCATTTTCTGTGACGTGACCAACGTGGTGAAACAAACACTTCAGAACGGTAACACTCGTCTGGTTCCTGGTGACAAAGTGATTGCCACCATGTTTGCTGTGGCCAGCGACACCCTCGATTTCGTGAGTGAAGGCACTCGTAATCAGCTTACTATCTACGATGGCACCGTCATATTCTCACAGCGCACTCTCGATGAATTTGGCATTGAGACTGTGGAAGGTGTGACCGTTGATCCCGCTGACATTGATGAGAATGGCTTCGCATTCTTCTTCTACGGCTTTGACCGTCCGGGTGTAGACTTCGGTATTGATGCCCTGTTTGTCAATGACGATGTGGATGATTGTGAGGATGGTCACTTCCTGGTTTACGATGCTAAGACAGGCGATACCTACAATTATTCTTATCAGAGTCCTCTGGCCATGAAAGTAGGCTTTGAGGGTATGTACGACTATGTGGAGGTGCTTGATAATGACGGCCTCAATGTGCTCCGTATCTCCAACGACGGTCAGAGCTGTCTCACCGATGGCGCTGTCTCAGAGGAAGACGGTCTGCCCGGTGCTGCAGTATACACTGCTCAGCCTTGGTATGACGAAGACCTCAATGAGTATTATGAGATCGTGGATGCTCCCGAATGGCTGACCGCTGTTGTGGCCGACGAGTCAATGCGCAACGAGGACGGCTATAACGGCCTTGAGATTGTGAGCTTCATCTGCCAGCCATTGCCAGCCAATGTGTCAGGCCGCAGCGCTGTGGTCTATGTGCGCGGACGTGGCTTCACAGCTGCACAGCCCATCTATCTGCTGCAGGGTGATGCCAGCATCGCTGATGCTATCAGCGAGGTGAGCACAGCAGCTCCTGTCAAGAACGCTAAGGTGTTCAACCTCAATGGTCAGGAAGTGAACAAGAATGTGAAGGGCATCTTGATTCAGAATGGTAAGAAATATATCAACAAATAGCCTACAGACTTGAATTCCAATGCCACACCCGGAGTGCCCGGATGTGGCATTTTTTATACGAGATAGGGAATTTCACCTTCTGAACGTATTATAAGTGTAAATGCACACTACTGATAAAATAAATAATATGAGTCAAAGTCAACAACAAGGTAGCAAGTCCTACCTTTTCTCCATTGTTCTTGTGGCCGTCCTCGGCGGTCTGCTATTTGGTTATGACACGGCAGTCATCTCTGGAGCCGAGAAAGGTCTTCAGGCATTTTTCATGGAGGCGAAAGACTTCGCCTACACTGATGGCATGCATGGTTTCACCTCGGCATCGGCACTCATCGGATGCATCATCGGCTCGGCGCTCTCTGGCTTCCTTGCCACACGTCTGGGGCGCAAGAGGTCGCTCATCGTCGCCGGCTTGTTGTTCTTCATCTCGGCCCTCGGTTCGATGAGGCCTGAGTTCCTTTTCTTTGAGTACGGAAAACCTAGCTATTCGCTGTTGGTCATGTTCAACATCTACCGTGTCATCGGTGGTGTCGGCGTGGGCCTGGCATCGGCCATCTGCCCTATGTATATCGGCGAGGTGGCACCATCCAACATACGCGGAATGCTGGTTTCATGGAACCAGTTTGCCATTATCTTTGGTCAGCTTGTGGTTTATTTTGTCAACTTCTTCATCCTTGGCGACCATATCCAGCCTATCGTAGAGGAAATGGGTAAGGGACTGGCAGCCATTAATCCTGCCGCACAGTGGACGGTGACAACAGGATGGCGTTATATGTTCGGTAGTGAGGCTGTGCCCGCAGGACTCTTCGCACTGCTCATTTGCTTCGTTCCTGAGACACCACGCTACCTTGTCAGTATCAACGAGGACAGCAAGGCCCTTTCGGTTCTGACCAAGATCAATGGCAGCGACAAGGCCCAGCAAATCCTGAAAGACATCAAGGAGACTATCACGGTGAAGACAGAGAAACTGTTCACCTATGGTGTCATGTGTATCTTCATCGGTATTATGCTGAGTGTCTTCCAACAGGCTGTCGGCATTAATGCCGTACTCTATTACGCACCGCGTATCTTCGGTGACATGGGTATGGAGAACCCGATGATGGTCACAGTATTCATGGGCGTCATCAACATCCTCTTCACCCTTGTGGCTATCTTCACGGTGGAGAAGTGGGGTCGTAAGCCGCTCCTCATCTGGGGTTCGCTGGGCATGGCTATCGGCGCATTTGGCGTCGCTCTCTCCTTCGGTCATGCAGGCCTTGAGCTCGTTACCGCCATCTCCATTATGGTCTACTCCGCCTCGTTTATGTTCTCATGGGGACCCATTTGCTGGGTGCTCATCTCCGAGATTTTCCCCAACACCATCCGTGGCGCTGCAGTCGCCATCGCAGTGGCTTTCCAGTGGATTTCCAACTTTATCGTCAGTTCCACCTTCGTGCCGATGTTCAATATGCACCTCACCGAGGGTGACGACTTTGGACATTGGTTCACCTATGGCCTCTATGGTGTTATCTGTGTCATAGCAGCCATCTTCGTCTGGAGACTGGTGCCAGAGACCAAAGGTAAGACTTTGGAGGATATGAGCAAACTCTGGAAGAAATAAAAACCTCCCCCAACCCCTCCGAAGGAGGGGAGGTCTAACATGGATATTTATAGATACGGGTTCTCTTGAGAGGACCCGTATCCTTTTGGAGGTGAGGACTATCTATACTTTTTTGCCGGCAAAGTAGAGAATCTCATTATTTTTGTGTACTTTTGCATCCAAATGCACATTTACGTCGTATGAGTCTGACAGAAATACTGAGTTTGAACGCAGAGGGGCATCATTTCTCTTTTGAGGTGCTGCCACCACTGAAAGGCAACGGAACAGGCGGCCTGTTTCGTACTATAGAACTGCTACGAGAGTTCAACCCACTCTTCATCAATATCACGACCCACCATAGCGAGTTTGTGTATAAAGAGCTTGACAATGGGCTGCTTGAGCGCCGCCGCGTGCGTCGCCGCCCTGGCACCATCGCCATCGCCGCAGCGATACAAAACAGGTTTGAAATCCCTGTTATCCCACATGTCATTTGCAGTGGCACCACTATCGAAAACATCGAGTATGAACTGCTTGATCTGCAGTTTCTTGGCATCACCAACCTGTTGCTGCTGCGAGGCGACAAAGCCAAAGACGACAAGACATTCACCCCGACGCCTGGAGGACATCTCCATACTACCGATTTGATACGTCAGGTGACTCGCTTTAATGACGGATTTTTTGCTGATGGCACCCCTATCAAAAATCCTGGGCCTCCTTTCCATTTTGGTGTGGCATGTTATCCGGAGAAGCATGAAGAGGCACCCAACATGGAGCAGGATATGCTGCACCTGAAAGAGAAACAAGACCTTGGTGCCCAATATGCCGTGACGCAGTTGTTTTACGACAACGAGAAATATTATGCGTTTGTGGAGAAGGCACGCAAGATGGGCATTACCATCCCCATAATCCCTGGCATCAAGCCATTCGCCAAACTCTCGCAGCTCACGATGGTGCCCAAGACATTCCATTGCGACATTCCCGAGGCGCTGGCATCGGAAGTGCTGAAATGCAAGACCGATGAGGATGCGCGCCAGTTGGGTATCGAATGGTCTACCGCACAATGCCGTGACCTTTATCAGCACGGTGTGCACAATATCCACTTCTACACCGTCTCGGCCGTAGAGTCAGTGAGAGAAGTGGCCGCCAGACTCATGAGAGGCCCTCTATAAAACTCCATAAAAAGCGAACACCGAACACCAAACTCCGAACAGCGAACATGACCTTTGACGAAGTAATAGGACAGGAAGACGCAAAGTTACGGCTTAGAGCACTTGTAGAAGAAGACAGAGTGCCTCATGCCCTGATGTTCTGCGGCCCCAGTGGTAGCGGCAAGTTGGCTCTTGCCCTTGCCTTTGCCTCTTATCTGCTTTGCCAGCGTCGTCATGATGGAGACAGCTGTGGGAGTTGTCCACAGTGTGCAATGGTGCGCAAATGGGCTCACCCCGACCTGCACTTCACTTTCCCGGTCATCAAGGCGTCTGATTCTTCCGCAGACTATAAGCCGGTCAGTGACGACTTCAGCCGCGAGTGGCATGAGCAGTTGTCAGAAGGACCCTATTTCACCATCGATCAATGGTTGCAACTGATGAATGCTGCCAACCAACAGGCCATCATCACAGTCAAGGAAAGTGACGAAATCTCACGCAAACTCAGCCTGAAGTCTAGTCAGGGTGGCTTTAAAATCTCACTGATATGGCTCCCAGAACGAATGAACGAGCAGTGTGCCAACAAACTGCTCAAACTGATAGAGGAGCCTCCTGCACAGACGGTGTTCCTCTTGGTGAGCGAGGAGCCAGGACAGTTGCTGGAGACGATCCGCAGTCGTACGCAGCGTTTCGACATACGTGGCATCAACACTGCCGATATCCAAGAGGCACTTATCAACCGACGCGGCATCGATGCCGACGCGGCACAACGTATAGCCCGCGTGGCTGAGGGCAGCTGGACCAAAGCACTTCAAATACTTGATGCGGACAACGAGAGCCACGAGTTTCTCAACCTCTATATCCGTATCAACCGTATGGCCGTGGCTCGTGACATCGCAGGAATGCGTGACTGGAGCGAGGACTGCACCAAACAGGGACGAGAGAAGCAGCGACGTATGCTGCGCTATTTCCACCGGATGATACGTGAGGGGTTCATGTACAACTTCCATCAGGCCGAGCTCAGCTACTTGACGCTTGAGGAAGAAAATTTCATTAAAAAGCAGGCTCCATTCATCAATGAAGACAATGTCATCATCCTGTCGGAACTGATGGATGAGTGCATCAGAGACATCGGACAGAATGCCAACAGCAAAATGGTCTTCTTTGACCTGGCCCTGCAACTGACGAGACTCATCCGCAAACGGGCTTGACCATCATAAAGAATCACTACACACTATATATCTTTCCTTATGGACTATAAAGACATGAAATTCAAAATCAGCTCTTGTTCCGACCGCGGACTGTGCCGTAAAGGTGTGGGGCGGCAGGACAAGCAACTCAACACATACGACTGGCTCGCTGACGTGCCAGGCAACACCCAGCGAACAGACTTGGTGGAGGTGCAGTTTAAAAACACACGAAAAGGCTACTATCATAATGTCAATCAGATAGAACTGCGCAAAGGTGACATCGTGGCCGTGGAAGCAAGCCCAGGTCATGATATTGGCGTGGTGACACTGACGGGTGAACTGGTGAAACTGCAAATCAAAAAAGCCAACTTGAAATCGACCGAGGACATCAAGCGAATCTATCGTCTTGCCAAACCGGTGGATATGGAGAAGTATGAGGAAGCAAAAAGTCGTGAACATGCCACGATGATCCAGAGCCGGCAGATCGCCAAAGACTTGGGGCTGGACATGAAAATCGGTGACGTGGAATATCAGGGTGATGGCAACAAGGCCATCTTCTATTACATCGCTGACGAGCGTGTGGACTTCCGCCAGCTCATCAAAGTGCTAGCAGAAACCTTTCATGTGAGAATAGAGATGAAGCAAATAGGTGCCAGACAGGAAGCTGGCCGCATCGGTGGCACTGGTCCATGTGGTCGTGAGCTCTGTTGCGCTACGTGGATGAAGAATTTCATCAGCGTAAGCACTAATGCCGCTCGCTATCAGGATATCTCAGTCAATCCGCAGAAGCTGGCTGGCATGTGCGCCAAACTGAAGTGTTGTCTCAATTATGAGGTGGACAACTACATCGAGGCTGGCCGTAAACTGCCAGGCAAAGACGTGGTGCTTCAGACCAAAGACGGTGACTATTTCTTGTTCAAGAGTGATATCCTCGCAGGTCTTATCACCTACTCGACAGAGAAAGGTGTTCCTGCCAATTTGGAAACAATCACAGCAGAGCGGGCCAAAGCCATCATCGAGATGAACAAGCAAGGTGAGAAACCTCTCTCGCTGTTGGAGGATGGCCAAAAGAAGTCCTCTGACAAACCTGTCGACTTGCTTGCTGGAGAGAGCATCACACGATTTGACAAGGCCAAAAAGAAAAAGAAAAAACAAAACCCACCTCAGTCGGCAGCACCTAAAGCCAAAGCTGCTCCTGCTCCTCCTGCCGCTTCTTCCGCTCCTGCACAACCTGCACAGAAAGGGAAAGGCAAGCGGGGAGGTAATCAGAAGCGCAAGGAGAAAAGCACGCAACCGGAAAACCAATGAAAGTTTTTTCAATGATGTGGAGACACGGTTTGACTTTTAGACGAGAGAAAGGTATGATTGCCGTCGCAATACTTGCGACGGCTGCTTTTGTGTCATGTTTTCAAAACATCGGCTTCTATGAATATCGTGCTGTAAACATCGATGGCTGGGAAAGGAACGATTTCGTCGATTTTCACATTCAGAGTGCTCAAGAAGATGGATACCATACAGAGATTATAGGTGTCAGGGCCGATCATACCTATCCCTTTAAAAGTCTTCAGCTTATTGTCAGCCAGAATATCGTCTCTACCACCAAAGTGCGTAAAAGTGTTTTCAGGAGCGACACCCTCAGCGTAGACATTTACGACGATGAGGGTATGATGGCAGGCTCTGGTGTCAACCTGCACCAGTATGAGATACCTTTCAAAAGCTTACGGTTGGAAAAGGGTGACTCGCTCTATATGACCATCCGTCACAACATGAGTCGCAGACGCATCAAGGGCATCTCTGACGTAGGTGTGAAAATCTATAGGCCACACTAAGTCCTGATAAGGTTTCGGCTGGCGTCGATGCGCAGGAAGATAAACAAAAGGATGGTGAAACCCCATAGCGAACTACCCCCATAACTAAAGAAGGGTAGGGGGATGCCAATGACAGGCGTCAGTCCCAACACCATGCCTACATTGATAAACACATGGAAGAGGAAGATACTCACCACACAATAGCCATATACCCTTCCGAACTTAAACGGTTGTCGTTCGGACAGGACGATGAGCCGTAATATCAGTGCCAAAAAGAGTATCAGCACTCCTGCCGACCCTAAGAATCCCTCTTCTTCGCCTACCGTGCAAAAGATAAAGTCGGTGTCTTGCTCCGGCACGAATTTCAGTTTGGTCTGTGTGCCATTGAGAAAACCTTTCCCACGCAGACCGCCAGAGCCTATGGCTATCTCGCTTTGGTGCACGTTGTAGCCAGCACCGGCCAGGTCGTCCTCCAGGCCAAGCAACACATTGATACGGGTACGCTGATGTTCTTGCATCACATTGTTGAGCACGATACTGGCGGAGTAGAAGAAGAAAATGCTGCCAAGGGTGAAGAGTGCGATATAAAGATAGTTGCCGATGCGCATGCTCAGACCTTGATACATGAAGAAACCAATGAGCACAGCACAGAGTAGCAGTTGCACCCACACGATATCAAAAGGTATCACATACTCCGAGAAGAGCAGGAACGCCAATGTGATGCCTATTGTCAGGCCAGAGATATTCATTGCCTTTCGCTTGTCGTCACAGTAAAGGTAGACCATGCCTGCCGAGAAGAGTTGTATCAGCAGGAGGACGACAAACTTTCCAAGCGAGGTGGGGGTGTCCCAAAGTAAAATCTGCTCATAGCGGATGCCCACAACAAAATATACCACCATGGCCACACCCGTGAACAAGATGCTGCCAGGCATGCCTTCCCGATAAAACATGAGGAAGAAGGAGAGGTAGACCAAGGCCGAACCCGTCTCTTTCTGGAGCACGATAAACATCATAGGCACCAGGACGATGGCACAGGAGGCGAAGAAATCCTTCATGCGGTGGATGTTGTATCCGTATGTACTCATGAACTTGGCAATGGCCAAAGATGTGGCAAACTTGGCAAACTCGGCCGGCTGGACTCTAAGTGGCCCGAGCACGAGCCATGATCTGGAGCCTTTGATCTGATGCGGATTGAAAATAGTTGCAAAAAGGAGCACCAGTAGCACTACATAGACCACGTATGCGAAGGTGTCGTAATAGCGGTCGTCGAGCATGATGAGCACAAAACCAAGACAAACCGATGTGCCGATCCAAACAATCTGCATGCCAGAACGGGTGGAAAGGCTCAGTATGTCGGGGTCGCTGAAGGAATAGCTGGCACCGCATACGCTCATCCAGCCAAAGACGAGCAGCGCCATGTAGATGGCGATGGTCCACCAGTCGAGAGACTGGAGCACTCCTTGTTGTCTATCTGTCTTTTGTGCCATACTTCAGATGCTGACTTTGTATACGTGATGCCTGCCTCTCCGAACTTTCGGAGAGTTTCCCTTTGATATACTGTTCCATCATCAGCGAACCTATTGGTACGCCGAATGTGGCTCCGAAACCACCGTTCTCCACATAGACGGCAATGGCGATCTGAGGCTGCTCCATCGGTGCAAAACCCATGAACACAGAGTGGTCACGACCGCGGTTTTGTGCCGTTCCCGTCTTGCCGCACACCGTGAAGTCGCGGCGGTTGGCAGCTTTACAGGTACCACCGAGCACGGCTCTGCGCATGCCCTTGACGATCAGTTCGTATGCCTCGCGGCTGGCCTTTGTATATTTTTTCTTTGTGTAAAGCGTGTCGATGGCTCCATCTTCTATTTCCTTGACCACATGTGGGGTGATGTAGTAACCGCGATTGGCGATGGTGGCACCCAGATTGGCTATCTGTAGCGGTGTGAGTGTCACCTCACCTTGGCCAATGGCAATGCTGATAACACCGAGTGCGTTCCAGTTGCTTTTGAAAGCCTTGTCGTAATAGGTGGCATTGGGTATCATCCCACGTTTCTCTCCAGGCAGGTCGATGCCTAATTTGTAGCCAAATCCCATGCTGACCATGTAGTCGCGCCATGTGTCCATGGCGTTTTGAAGGGTGCCATATTTCTTGTTGTTCAACATGTTGAAAAGACCCCAGCAGAAGAATGCATTGCACGAAGTAGCAGTGGCTGGCACGATGGGCAACGGAGAGCCATGTGAGTGGCACCCTACTCGCATACCTCTGGTGACAAACCCGCGGTAGCAAGGATATTTAGTGGTGGAGTCGATGATGCCCTCGGTCAGGAAGGTGAGGCCTTGTCCTGTCTTGAAGGTGGAGCCAGGGGGATAGGTGCCCATGATGGCTCTGTTGAGCAGAGGCTTCAGAGGGTCACGTGCCAGGGCAAGGTGGTTCTTACCTCTCTGTCGACCGATCATCATGCGTGGGTCGTAAGAGGGCGATGACACCAGACAAAGCACCTCGCCGGTGGCAGGCTCAATGGCCACAATGCTGCCCAGTTTCCCCTCCATGAGCCTCTCTCCAAGGCGCTGAAGGTCGATGTCGATACCCAGTTGGATATCCTTCCCAGGCACAGGCTTGGTGTTGAACTCTCCATTGCGGTAATTGCCTTGGATTCGTCCACGTGCGTCGCGGAGCAGGATCTGTACACCTTTCACGCCTCTGAGCTGTTTCTCATACGAACGCTCGATGCCTATCTTGCCGATATAGTCGCCCGGCTGGTAATAATCATCTTCGGCGATATCGTCGGGCGACACCTCCGCCACGTCGCCTAAGAGCAGTGCGGCACTGGGATATTCATATTGTCGGATGCTGCGGCGCTGGATGTAAAATCCTGGAAATTTGTAGGCTTTCTCCTGAAAAACGCTGAACTCTTGGTCAGAGAGCTGAGACATGAAGAGCTGTTGGGTGAAACTGGAGTATCCAGGGTTCTTGGACCTGTCCTGGATATCTTTCATTCGTCTGATAAAATAGTCCTTGGTGATGTTGAGGGCCTTGCAAAACTCCATGGTGTCAAGCCTTGAGCGCTGCTCATTGACGATGACCATGATGTCGTAGGAAGGTTGGTTGTAGACAAGGTTTTTGCCGTTTCTATCTGAGATAATACCCCGTGAGGGGAATTCCACCTTTTTCAGAAAAGCGTTGCTGTCGGCGTTTTTCTTATAATCGTCGCTCATAATCTGAAGTGTGAACAGACGTATGATATAGATGACCACCACAGCGATAGCCACCCCTCCGATTACATACTGCCGTTTGTCAAGTTCGTAATCTTTCATGATTACAAAATCTATTAACCCTTATTTCTCAATCTATCAAAAGCCAATATCAAGGCGATAGTCAGCAGTGCGCTGCCGACAACACATTCCAACCATTTGAGTCCGTTCATAAAACTGAACATCTCGAGTGTATAATAAATCACACAATACGACGTGACCATCACGATGGTGAAGTTGGCAAAAGGCTTTTTGCCAATCGTGGCGTAAGATGGCGTGATTTGCTCATCGCTCTCACGTGTCATGAAGAGGTCGAGCAGATAGGGCTGTGCCATCGCGATGGCTGTCATGGCAGCAGCAGCTACGCCCGGCGTATTGGTGAAGATATCGAGTGTCATCCCCATGGCAAAGGCCCAGCACATCATGGCCCATTTGGGGGTTCCTTTTTTCATGGTCACCACAAACCATACGTAGAATAGAGGCATGGCACACCCGAAGAGCTGTATATGGTTGAGGATGAACACCTGCAACGCACACAGCACCACGAAAGTGACAGGCAGTCTTATGAAATCGAAATTCATATTCTATTTATTCCGCAGTGGTTTGATGGAGTCTGCGGCCTGTCTGAGCAGGTCGAGCCTCTTCTTCACTTCCTTGTCGTCGATGACACAGACATCCCGCAGTTTGCCAAAGTCTGTAGAGAGCTTGATTTCGAGCCGGTATGAGAGACCGTCCTCTGAGTCGAGTTTGTTGAGTATCTTACCTACCATGATGCCTTGTGGAAACATGGAGGAATATCCACTGGTGACGATGGTGTCGCCGTTTTCAAAGTCGGCGTGTCGAGGAATGTCGTCTACGTAGGCGATATCGGAGCGCCCCCCATTCCAGTGGAGGTAGCCGAAATAGCCTTTGTTTTGGATGGCACAGCTGATGTTTGACTTCGAACTGAGCACAGGTATCACGACGGCATAATGCCCTGAAGCCATATATACGACACCCACTACACCTGTACCGCATGCCACCGCCATATCCGCATGAACACCATCGTAGAAACCTCTGTCGATGGTGATGAAGTTGTCGGTCTTGTCGAGTGAGTTGCTCACCACTTTAGCCCTGATGAGTTTGAAGTTGGCCAGTACGTTGGTTGGCACGCTGTCCACCCAGGTGGAGTCATACTTCATCTTCTCGTCGATGAGTTGCGCCCTGAGCATGGCCACTTCTCTCTCTAGTGTCAGGTTGCGCTCTGTGAGTTCCTGGTTGACAGCCCCTTGATGGAGGTATGCGTTGAATTTTGAGTCGGCTTCGTAAGTGAGTCCTGAGATATAGTTGGCCGAGGTGAACCACACACTCCCATGATAGCTGTTAAATTGTATCATGAGCACGGCACAGACTACCTCAAGCAATACGAAGACGAACCAATAATTGTATTTTTTGAGGAACTCTAAGAGATTGCGCATAAGCGAGTGAATTATCTCATCAGGAACGAGTACCTGTCTACATTTTTCAGAGCTACTCCAGCTCCTTTTGCTACACTATGCAGAGGGTCTTCCGCAATGTGGAATGGTATCTGTATCTTTTCGTGGAGACGCTTGTCGAGACCTCTAAGAAGGGCACCGCCGCCTGTGAGGTAGATACCATTGTGCACGATATCGGCGTAAAGCTCAGGTGGGGTCTTCTCAAGGGCAGCGAGTACCGCATTCTCTATCTTTGCCACGGTCTTGTCAAGACAGTGTGCGATCTCCTGATAGCATACGGGCACCTCCATGGGGAGGGCTGTGATGCGGTTAGGACCATGCACGATATAGTCCTCTGGTGCCTCGTCACCAAGGTCGGTTAGGGCTGAGCCTACGTGTATTTTGATACGCTCCGCCATACGCTCGCCTACCCTGAGGTTGTGCTGACGGCTCATATAGTCCTGTATGTCGGCAGTGAGGTCATCACCGGCCACACGGATGGAGTTGTTGGACACGATGCCTCCCAAAGAGATCACTGCAATCTCTGTGGTGCCGCCACCGATGTCTACAATCATATTGCCCTCTGGGGCTTCCACGTCGATACCGATGCCGATGGCAGCGGCCATCGGCTCAAATACGAGATAGACATCGCGCCCGTCGGCATGCTCAGCTGAGTCGCGCACGGCTCTGAGCTCTACCTCTGTTGAACCAGAAGGCACACCGATGACCATTCGCAGAGAGGGTGAGAAGAGTCGGCTTCCGGTATGTACCATTTTGATGAGTCCTCTCATCATCTGCTCGCATGCAGAGAAGTCGGCTATCACACCGTCACGCAGCGGTCTGATGGTTTGTATGTTGTCATGAGTCTTCTCAAACATCAACTTGGCTTTCTCACCGACGGCTATCATCCTGTTGGTGCGCTTGTCAAGCGCTACCACCGACGGCTCATCCACCACAATCTTGTCATCACTGATGATGATCGTATTGGCGGTGCCAAGGTCCATTGCTATTTCTTGTGTAAAAGAAAAAAATCCCATTTCGACTTTTGTTAAATTATTTACTTGCGAACCATGCGTGTATAGCGGTGTCATAGTGACTGCTCACGCCGAAAGCTCTCTCAGCAAACATTTTCCGTTCCTGACGGGTGGTCTCTGCGCCTTTCTCCTGAAGGATGTTCAGGAGCAGGCCATACTCTGCCTTGCTGGGCACGATGACCACATCGTTGAAGTTCTTAGCTGCGGCCCGGATAAGGGAAATGCCGCCTATGTCTATTTTCTCAATGATTTCCTCTTCAGTGGCTCCGTTTGCCACGGTGTCCTCAAAAGGATAGAGGTCGACCACCACAAGGTCTATTTCTGGTATGTCATATTCTTTCATCTGGCTCAGGTCGCCCTCGTTGTCGCGCCGTGCCAAAATACCTCCAAACACTTTGGGGTGCAGGGTCTTCACGCG
Organism: uncultured Prevotellaceae bacterium; assembly: GCA_902780635.1. GTDB lineage: Bacteria > Bacteroidota > Bacteroidia > Bacteroidales > Bacteroidaceae > Prevotella. The sequence goes on along the minus strand of CACZGH010000011.1, from coordinate 140,797 downwards.
ACCTCCCAGAATGGAAGGATAGGTGGTGACGCTCTCTACTTTCTGGCATGGATAGCCCAGAGACTCTATAAACTGCTGAGTGCCTCCGGTAGACAAAAATTGCACACCTCCTTCATGGAGTTTTGCCAAAATGCTGTCAAGTCCATCTTTATGATACACTGAGATCAGTGCTTTTCTGATTTTTTTATTCTCTGCCATGTCTACATATTTTTACGAGAGTGCAAAGGTACGAAAAAAGGACGGATAACATTTATCTTTGCCTTAGATTTTTTTGTTTTTTGATGATTATTTGATTTAGGTTATTCAATGATAGCGAGTTGCGTGATTTCCTTCTTTTTTGTTCTTTCAAACAATTGTACCGTTTTTAGCAACAGACGTCTCATCTATGGTACATATTGTTAAGTATCAGGCTTTTCATATTACCATACATTGTGCCTATCAAGGTGTTTATAGGCTATTGTCTGAACTCCTGTAACTCCTGAACTCCTGTAACTCCTAAACTCCTGAACTCCTAAACTCCAAAAAGTTGCGCGAATGCGAAACTTCAAAATCGAGTATCTCCAAAATTGATACATTTTCTACAATTTATGATACATTATTAATTGTATTATTACACCCTTCTGCGTAACTTTGCAAGCTGAAATGAGGCAACGTAAGGTAAATCTATCAATTTCCCATTTTTATGATAGCTGAGACATTAATAGGAGCAGTGATTGTCATCAACGAACTGATGGCTTCCAATATAGGAACCAACATGAGTCCCGCCACCAACTTTGACAGTTGGATTGAATTGTATAATCCCACCGAACAGCCCATCAACCTTGCGGGCATGTACTTGAGTGATGACCCTGCTTGCCTGACACGCTGGCATATGCCAAAAGACATGGGCTCCATCCCTGCAAAAGGATTCAAAGTGGTGTGGCTGGGGTCGAACAATATCAAGACCACTCAGGCTCCCTTTAAACTCAATTGTGATGGCGGCTCTGTCTATCTGAGTGACGCTGAAGGTCAGCTGATCACTAGTCAGGATTATCCCGAGGCTATGAGCCATACTTCCTATGCACGTAAGACCGATGGCGGCGAGGAATGGGGCTGGACAGCCGATGCCACACCTGGCGAGAGCAATGCCACATCCACTTTCTGCGAACAGCGTTTGTCACCTCCTGTGGTGAGTCAAGACAGTCGGATTTTTACCAGTATGATGACGGTCGATGTCGCCATCCCTGAAGGCGCCACCTTGGTGTATACCACTGACGGCAGTGTGCCAGAGAAACCAAAATCGCCCGGTGTGCAGAATGAATGGACAAATTTTGTTGTCAATGGTGATTGTGAGGGTGATGACGTGACCTGCCTCGTAGGCAAAGATGGTGATGAGGGTGGTGAGTACAACACCAAGATTCTTGCTGGTGTGGGCTACAATGGCACACGTGGTGTGAAAGTGCATTCGGTGTCACGTCCCGCAGAAGACTGGGACACACAGTTTTTTGTGTATACCCCCGATCATGTGTGGCATGCCGGCGACCGCTTTCGCTTCTCCATGAAGGTGCGCGCAGACAGGGCAGCACATATCTCAGTGCAGTCGCACACCACCCCAGGTAGTTATATTCACTGGCAGATGCTCGACGGTGGCTATAATGTGTCTACCGAGTGGCAGGAGATCACCTATGAGGGGGAGGTCAATTTCCAACAGGCCGGTATTAATGGTTTGCAGACCATTGCCTTCAATCTCAATGAGTTGCGTGGAGTCTCAAACAACTATTATTTTGACGACATCTCATGGGAGGCCTTCAATGGCGGACAGGTGGAGGCCTCGAAGGTGAGTGCCGACGGCCATTTCACGGTGAACGCCACTACCAATTACCGTTTCCGTCTGTTTCAGGAGGGGTGGTTGCCGAGCGTACCTGTCACCCGTTCTTACATCAAGACCAACAACCACTATACGATCCCCGTGGTGTCTATCGTAGGCAATCAAAAGTATTTCAGTGACAACCAGTGGGGCATTGACACCCAGGGCACCAATGGGCGTACTGGCAACGGGCAAAGCGTTAAATGCAATTACAATATGGACTGGGAACGGCCTGTCAATTTCTCTTTTATTACCCCCGAGGGAGTGATGGCCTACAATCAGGACGTGCAGATCTCTGTCTCTGGAGGATGGACACGAGCAGCCAACCCCCGCTCTTTTAAACTGAAAGCGGGCAAGGAGTTCGATGGTCAGAACCGTCTCGACCATGTATTTTTCCCACAGAAACCCTATCTCAGAAACAAGGTGCTGCTCTTGCGCAACGGTGGCAACGATGTGTGGGAGAATGGCGGCAGCCGCTTTTTGGACCCGGCGCTTCAAAGTATCATCCAGCGGTCGGGCATCAATCTCGATGTGCAGTCGTACGTCCCCATCATAGAATATGTGAATGGTGAGTGCCGTGGAGTGCTTAACATGCGTGAACCCAACAACAAGAAGTATGTGGAGGCCAATTTCGGATATGATGACGAGATGATTGATATGTTTGAGATGAGCGCCGACTCCAATGTGGTATTCATGGTGGGCTCCAGTGCTGTGTTGGACCGCATCTATGAACTGGGAGCACATATCACAGAAGCAGGTTCTTATGAGGAGCTGAAGCAGATTCTCGATATTGACGAATACATTAATTATATGGCAGTGGAACTGTTTTTAGGTTCTTCCGACTGGCCACACAATAATATAAAAGGCTATCGTAGTCAGCAGGATGGGCGTTATCGCTTTGTAACGTTCGACTTGGACTTTGCCTTCAAAAACAGCGACCCGTTCACCGCATTTGCCAATGACCAATGGCACACCTTCAATCTGATCTTCGATACCAATGAAGAGCGATATGAGGAGATCAAATTGGTCACTTTCTTCCTCAACATGCTCAGAAACGATGAGTTCCGTAAACAATTCATCGACACCTATTGCCTGATAGGTGGCAGCGTGTTTGAAAAAGATCGGGCCACCGCTATTGTCAATGAACTGGCCGACATCGTACGCCCGATGATGCAACTGGAGGGATGGCGTAGCCCCGACGGCTCTGCCGACTTAATCAAAAACAAACTGAAGACGCTCAATGAGTCGATGATCTCCTGCATGCAGCATTTCAAAGACATGAAGTTGTCTAACGTCAAGAAACAGAGTGTGCAACTAGTTGCAGACACAGAGGGCGCATGTCTGTATGTCAATGGCCTTGAGGTGCCCTATTCCATGTTCAAGGGTCGTCTGTTTGCTCCTGTCCAGTTGGAAGCCAAGGCTCCTGCTGGCTACACTTTTGCGGGGTGGCGCGATGAGTATGCTGTGGCAGGCAGTGCTTATTATAGCACATCACCCATCATCGATTTGCCCTCTGGATCTGTGTCACTCACAGCCTGTTTCACTCCCATGACAGAAGAGGTCCGCCTCGCCCAGGATATTACGCCTGTGCGTGTCAACGAAGTGAGCGCTGCCAACGGCATTTATGTGAATGAATATTGGAAACGTAATGACTGGATAGAACTTTACAATACCACCAATCAGCCTATCGACGTGGAGGGTATGTATCTGACTGACAACCTCAACAAGCCTCATAAATACCAAATAAGTAAGGAGGAAAGCTCCGCTGAGACCATTATCCCGCCTCATGGCCGATTGGTCGTTTGGTGTGACAAACTGACTCCCGCAGGACAGCTGCACACTACTTTCAAACTGGCTGACGAGGGCGGTGACATCATGCTTTCAGCCGCAGATGACTCATGGAGTGACGTGCTGACCTATGCAGAGCATCAAGCCGACCAGACCGTGGGCCGGTATCCTGATGGCACCAACGATGTCTATGTGATGAATGTGCCCAGCATCCGTAAACCCAATATCAAGAGCAGCTATCTGGTTGATGTGTATCAGCCTCACGCCACAGGCATCAGGCAGACATTGGCTCAGAATGATCAAGTCTTGACAGTCAGATATGTGTTAGATCGTCTGGTGGTGCGCGGCTGCGTCTCAGGGATGGTAAGTGCCGAGCTTTTCAACCTGTCGGGACAGTCTGTCGGCCATGTGTCTGGTATGGCGCATGATGGCTATGTCGAACTGATTGTGGACCAGGTGGGTGCTGGCTGCCATGTGGCCAGGGTGACAGACTCCAACGGTCATACTACCACATGCAAATTCATCAGCGACAGCCGAAATGCGAAAGGCAGATGAGGAAGCCTGCATGGTTTTTAAGGGATGAATATTTGTGATATGGATTATTTTTGTTATTTTTGCACTCTAAATATGATGAAAGGTGGCAAAAATCAATAAAAATCGATTCCATGAATATAGCAGTCATATTAGCTGGTGGTAGCGGCAGCAGATTAGGTGGCGAACTGCCTAAGCAGTTTCTCAAAGTTGCAGGCAAGAAGATAATCGAGCATACCATTGATGTGTTTGAGAATAATGAGCTGATCGACGAGATTGCCATTGTCAGCAAGGAAGAATACATCACTGATGTGGAGCAAATCGTTGTCAACAACCAGTATAAAAAGGTGAAAAAGATATTGGCGGGGGGTAAGGAACGTTACCACTCCAGCCTTTCAGCTATTGCAGCATACGACAATGATGATGACAATCTGCTGCTTCACGATGCCGTGCGCCCACTGGTCAACGACCGTGTCATCAATGATTGCATCAAGGCCTTGGAGACCTATCAGGCCGTCGATGTTGCCATCAAAACCACAGACACCATCATACAGGTTGATGACGATGACACCATTTGTCAGATTCCGCCTCGCCGTGAGCTCCGCAACGGACAGACTCCCCAGTGTTTCAAAAGAGGGGTCATCCGCAGGGCATATGAACTGGCTCTTCAGGATCCTGACTTTGTCACCACCGATGACTGTGGCGTAGTACACAAGTACCTGCCAGAAGTGCCCATTTATGTCGTGGAGGGCGAGGTGTTCAACATGAAGGTCACCTATATGGAAGACCTCTTCTTGCTTGACAAACTATATCAGTTGCGTAGCGTGACAGGGTCTAAACAGTTGCTCGAAGCAGCCAAACACAGTATGCCCAACAAAGTGATGGTGGTCTTTGGTGGCAGTATGGGCATTGGTGAAGAGACGGTCAAGTTAGGTCGTGACCTGGGAGCTGTGGTCTATTCTTATAGCCGTTCTCAAAACGGAGTCGACGTCACCCGCATAGAGGATGTGCGTAGGGTGCTCCAGGAAGTGAGGGAGCGCAACGGACATATTGATTACATCGTATGCACACCTGGAGTGTTGGTCAAGCAACCTCTCTCGTCGATGAGCCATGAAGATATTATCTCAAGTGTAAATGTCAATTATATCGGTGCGGTCAATGTGGCTAAAGAGTCGTTTGAGTATCTTCGTGAGTCCCAAGGCTCGCTCATCTTCTACACCAGCAGCAGCTATACGCGCGGACGCATGCTCTACAGCATCTATTCTTCCACCAAAGCAGCCATCGTCAACCTCGTGCAGGCGCTCAGTGAAGAATGGTTCGGCTTTAATATCCGCGTCAACTGCATCAATCCTGAGCGCACGCACACACCCATGCGCACCCGCAGCTTTGGCAACGAGCCCGCCGACACATTGCTTGACCCCAAGTATGTGGCTATCGCCACGGTCAACACGCTTGTTTCCCGATATAGCGGGCAGGTCATTGATGTCAAGAGATAGAAATCATACCGTTACTAGATAAGCGAAATCCCAAATCATATTCCCTGCGAAAATTTTTTTGGGATTTCTTATATCAATTCAATAATTTTATATACCTTTGCAACTTGAAAGCAAATAAATAGTTGATGATTCCAAAAACTGCGAGAAGTTGTAGGGCAATTTAGTCTACATGCATGTGGCTTAAAATAAGAAACATACGCCCGTGTGTGCTAATTTTATGTGCGTATCAAATTCTCTGAAGTGGTCTATGGTCTCACTTTTTCCAAGTGTTACCTGCTTTTCCTCTTGAGAAGCAGGGTGGGGGAAATATGCTTTTTTTGGACGAGACCACACAAATACCCATCTTCTATTTATTTAGCTGATTATCAACTATTTATATTTTGCTAATTTCTAAAATTTCCAAAACAAGAACGTACGAAAGCAAATACAAGAGCCAGAGCGTGTATATAGAGCGTTTGACGAATGGCTGATTTCTCTGACAATCATAAAAGAATAGCCAAGAACACGGTATTCTTATACCTGCGCATGCTATTCTTGATGATGATTACCCTTTATACGTCAAGGGTAATTCTATACTCGTTGGGGGTGGTGGACTATGGTGTCCACAACGCCGTGGCTGGCTTTGTGTCCATGTTTCACATGGTGTCTAATTCCATGTCTGGTGGTATCAGCCGTTTTATTACGTTCTCATTAGGGCAAGGAGACCGTGAGCGCACCCAAAGAGTCTTTTCCAATGCTTTCTTCATACAGTCTGGGTTGAGCGTCTTGCTTTTTGTCGTGTGCGAGATTTTCTTCGTCTGGTTTGTCAATAACAAGATGACCATACCACCCGAACGTCTGCAGGCAGCCAATGTGGTGCTTCAAATCTCGATGACCATTTTTATCTTGAACCTGTTTCGCACTCCTTACGATGCATGCATTGTGGCACATGAGAAAATGTCCACATATGCCTATCTTGGTATTTTCGAGGGGCTTGCCGGGCTTGTTACGGCTATGGTGGTCAAATATTCCACCAGTGATCGTCTGATAGTCTACTCCTTGATGCACCTGATTATTGCGGTTATTGTCCTGCTTATGTACGCTTTCTACTGTCGCCGCCATTTCTATGAGAGTCACTTCGTTTGGGCACCTGATAAGAAACTCATCGGCGAGATGCTTGGTTTTTCTGGATGGAATTTTTTCGGTGTCATGTCGGGAGTGATGAGAGGGCAGGGCATCAACATGTTGCTCAATGTCTATTGTGGTCCGGCTGTCAATGCAGCGCGTGGCCTTGCCTTACAGGTGGACAAAGCGGTGACAAAGTTTTCTACTACTTTTATGACTGCTGTCCGCCCTCAGATCACCAAAAGCTATGCTGTGGGCAACCGTGCCGAATATGAGCGTCTGACAATGACCAGTTCCAAACTGGCGTTTTTGATGCTCATGTTGTTCAACATACCGATTATTGCCAACACGAGCTTTATTCTTAATCTGTGGCTTGTCAAAGTGCCGGCACATACGTGTCTTTTCTGTCAACTCATTTTGATCCAGACTTTGGTCAACTCTTTTTCGACTCCACTGATTTCGCTATTGTTGGCTACTGGCAAAATCAGGAAATATCAGTTGGTGGTGGGCACATGCACACTCTTGAATTTCCCAGTGGCATGGGTGCTCTTGTATTTGGGCTTTCCTCCTGAGTCTACCGTGTGCACTATTATTTTCATATCGATGATCAGTCTTATGCTCAGAGTCTACTTCTTGCATGAGATGGTGCAATTCCCGGTGATGAAGTATCTGAAAAATGTCGTTCTGATGTGTGTCTTGTCATGGGGCCTTGCCACCATCGCGCCTTTATTGCTCAATATGTTAGTTGAGACGGATAGTATTCTGATATTGATAATCAAAGTGCTGGTCATCGAGGTGTGCTCTTTGCTGAGTATCTATTATGTTGGGCTTACTAACGCAGAGCGTGAATTTCTTGTAAGTTTAATCAAAAGCAAACTGAGATGAACTGGCGAAAAATAAATCGTGGTATCAAGAAAACGCTCTATCTGATGAAGTTCTTGATTCCTACGTTGTTTTTCAATTTCTATTATCTGCCGTTCAAGCAGGCTATACACCTGCCGATATGGATCAGGAAACCCCATTTTCACAAATTAGGGGGGAAGGTGGAGATACAGTGCTCGCATCTTCGTATGGGTATGATTCGTCTCGGTATGTTTGGCGGCCATATGTATCCCAACAACGGTATACACTGGACCCATCGCGGCAAAATCATTTTCAAAGGTTCATGCATCATTGGCAACAATTCATTTATTGTCACAGGCAAGGACTCAGAGGTGGTCTTTGGCGATGATTTCATGGCCACCACATCCATCAAACTGATCAGTTTTATAGGGGTTACCTTTGGGGTGCACGCAAGGGTCGGCTATGAGTGTGTCATCATGGACACCAATTTCCATCCTATCTATGATATGGAGAAGAAGAGGTTTAAAAAGGCTTATGGCCCTATCCATATAGGTGACAATTGCTGGTTTGGACTCCAGTGTGTTATCATGCATTCAGTGACAGTGCCACCTTATTGTATATTTGGATTAAGAAGTGTTGTCACAAGAGGTGGGCAATATGAGTCCTATTGTGTGCATGGTGGATCTCCTATCAGAGTCCTGAGCCGCAACATGCAGCGAATTATTGGACAGGATAAGATATACAAATACAAAAGGGAGGAGGCTTGATGAGCATCAGTCGGCTTGACCCTTCGAAATGTTATGGCTGCACAGCATGTGTGGAGATATGCGCACATGGCGCCATACACACTTCTCATGATGAGGAGGGCTTTGTCCGTCCGATGTTGGAGGCGGAAAAGTGTGTCGAATGTGGCCTTTGTGAGACTGTTTGCCCAGCCTTGACGACTCATCAGGATGCTTCCACCTTCACTCAGCGCATCTATGCTGCATATAGCAATCAGCCAGAAGTGGTCAGCAGAAGCACCTCGGGTGGTGTCTTTTATCATTTGGCAGAGATGGTGATCAGCCGTGGAGGTGTTGTCTATGGCGCTGTTTATGATAACGATTTCCATGTCACTCATACCTGCGCTACCACTATGGATGGTGTGAAAGCCATGCATGGTGCCAAATATGTACAAAGCCATTTGCCCGCTGGGATGTATCATGATATTCGCAACCGCTTGCGAGCAGGGCAGTGGGTCTTGTTCAGTGGTACACCTTGCCAGGCCGATGCAGTCAGGTCTTATCTAAGAAAGGACAATGAGCACCTTCTGCTTTGCGACCTCGTTTGCAGGAGTGTCTCCAGTCCGATGGTCTATAATGACTACCTTCAGTTTGCACAACGTAAAAAAACGCTGAAATCCGTTAATATGCGGTGGAAAGGCGAAGGATGGGGTAACACCAAATTTCATCTGTCGTTTGCGGACGGCAGCAGCCAGACCGGCAAAGGCGACGCACAATTATGGCACGATATCCATTTTTCAGGTCTGGTGACACGCCCCTGTTGCCATCAGTGTCCCTATACCAGTATGCACCGTCCTGGTGACATCACGCTTGGCGATTTCTGGGGCGTCAGCAAAAGCCATGCCGCGTTTTATCACCCACAGGGTGTATCATTATTGATGGTCAACACCCCACGTGGAGCTGCTGCTTTCGAAAAGATTGCGCCCTCTCTCCACCTATTGCCTTCATCCGCTGAGGCATGCTCACAGCCTGCCCTTCGCAAGTCTGTGAGTCCCAACCCACGACGGGCCTCTTTTTGGAGAGACTATCCTGTCACCCCTTTCATGAGGATGGCAAAAAAATATTTCAGATATGGCTGGCTGCGCCAGACTGTTCATCGATTGCGCCGCACTTTGAGATGAAAATAGCACTCCTGACCATTTGGCATGAACACAATTTTGGGGCGTATCTTCAGACATACGCCACCATCAGAGCTTTGCGGGAGATGGGCCATGAGGTCTCGCTGATTGATTATCGGCTGAATGATTCCTCACGTCATCCCGGACTGAAGGAAAGACTACAAACGGCCATCACACAGCTGAGTCCGGAGGCAAGGATGTTTGAGCATTCCTGGAAGCGTTTCCCTCGCACCAAATATTATCGCTCTTTGTCAGAACTGAGGGAAGACCCTCCCAAGGCCGACCTCTATCTGGTGGGCAGTGATCAGGTGTGGAACCCCAACATCACCCGTTACAAGGCTGCAACGTTTTTCCTGCCCTTTGGCGATGAGCGTATAGCAAGAGCCTCCTACGCCTCCAGTTTAGGTTCCGACGTATGGACGGGAAACGAAAAATTGACAACACTTGCTGCGACACAGTTGCCGAAATTCAAGGCTATCAGTTGTAGGGAGCAAGAAGGGGCCAATGCTTTGAGCACTTTATTTCATCAAGAGGTACATTGGGTGCTCGACCCGTCACTGCTTCATGCCGACTACCATGAGTTTACAGGCGACCTCACCCTCAGCGACACTTTAGCCTATTATGAGTTATACCCTATCGCCCCTCTTCGACAGTTGGCTATGGAAGTGGCACGTCAGATGAATCTCACTTATAAAAGTGCCAGCGAAAGAACGAAGTTGATGGGCAAAATACCTTGGCGGCGCACATCCATCTCTTCATGGATACGCACTATCGCACAGTCACAGTTTGTGGTCACGCACTCTTTTCATGGGGTGGCACTCAGTGTCCTATATCAGCGGCCTTTCATGGTCGTCTACCCTAAAGCAGACCGTCGTTCCACCCGTATCACAGGGCTACTTCAGGCATTGGGACTCTCCAGTAGGTTCTTCTCCTCTTATGAGGAAGCGCTTGCCTCACATATCTGGGAGAAAGAGATTGATTATAAGCAGGTAGGGCAAAAACTTGAATCTTTGCGTTACACCTCTTTGGAGTTTCTTCATTCGTTGCAGTCATGAGAATCTTATTCCTGAGTTTCATACCTATCATCAGACATGTCGGTGGAATGCAGAAGGTCACTGACTGCATCATCTCTGAAATGAAAAAAAGAGGCCACGAAGTAATAGTCGTCTATTATGAGAAAAGGAAAATACCGGTAGATTTTCAATTTCCATGCCAGCATTATTATCTTGATACCACAGAAAAGCCATTGGAAAAATGTCTTTCTGAATGGGGTAAGATAATAGACCATTTCAAGCCCGACTGTATCATCAACACTTCAAGTTACATACAAAAATCGTGTTTCTTGCTCAAAAACACGCCTCAGGAGATACAGAAAATCACGATCAATCATCTACAGCCTTTCCAAGGAATAGAACATACCAAGGTGAGCCATCAATATATTAGTGCTCATTCACCTAAATTTATGCTAATTAGATTATTGGCAAAATATGTTCCAAGCCTTCTTGGTAACTTTTATGTAAGATCAGAAAAAAAACTTTTCAAAAATATACTTCAATATTCGGATAAATACTGCGTATTGACTAATGGATATATTGATAGGACATTAAAATATTATCCAAAAGTTGAAAAAGAAAAATTATTTGCAATTCCCAATCCCAATCCATACTGGGATGATAACAGTTTGCCTGAGGAAAAGCAAAATATCATTCTTTATGTGGGTCGCTTGTCCAATTATCCCAAAAACCTGATTTCATTTGTCAGGGTGTGGCAACGATTAGAGAGGTCGAATCCAGACTGGAGAGCTGTCGTCGTGGGGACAGGACCTATTCTCAACCAGACAAAGTCATATTGTGAAAAAAATCATGTCAGCCGCATTTCTTTTGAAGGTCAGAAAAGAAATGTGCAAGATTATTATAAGATGTCTAAAATAGTCTGTGTGACAAGTTTTTTTGAGTCATGGAATATGTCATTGGTTGAAGGAATGAATTATGGTTGCGTTCCAGTAGCTTATCAGTCTTATGAAGCAACCTATGATATTATTGATCATCAAAAAAATGGATTTTTGATTTCTCCTTTCTCTGAAAAGGAGATGGCTGACAGAATTCAATCATTGATAGACCATCCAGACACACTATGTGAGATGAGTCAAAATGCAGTGGAAAAAGCAAAAAAATATTCTACCCCAATAATTGTTGACAAATGGGAGCAAGCAATTAATTGCTAACAAATAGTATAATAATCATTTGAAAAAGAAAATATATGCCGACCAATATCATAACGTCAAAGGATAAAATCATTTGGTTTTTAACCTTCACATTTTATACCACTTTATTCTTTATAGGTCGTAATGTTTATGGATCTTATTATCTTGCTTTTATTGCAGGTGTCATACTGGTATTCACAGGTTTAAAATTGCAGATCCATGCATTCCATATAGCAGTATTTCAGTTTGCCTTATTTTGTCTTTTGACCATCTTTTGGGCAAGAAACTATTTTTTTGCAATGGAAAAGGCAAACACATTGTTTAAGATTTTTATTTGCATGACAGTGCTTTATTCCTATTACCATAAACGCCCTGATATAGATGTTTTATTGAAAACCGTATTATGGAGTGGATATATAGTGTCTTTTTATGCTATTATCCATTACGGTCCTTCAAGAGTATTATTTAATAGTGCCCGACTATATAATGAGTTCCTGAATGTAAACTCGTTAGGAATGTTATCATCATTAACTATTATTATACATCTATTTTATATACATTTTTTAAAGAAATATCGAGATTGGTTTTTCTTAATGATCCCACTTGTTTTTCTGATCGGTTCTACGCAAAGCCGAAAAGCGATTATTATGCTTGTGGTGGGATATATGTTCCTTATCATTTTCAAAAATACTGACAATATCAAAAAAAACTTGCTGCCTATTCTGAGAATCTTATTTGTTGCTTTTATGGTCGTTCTTGTATTGATACTTTTGTCTCAAACAGATGCCTTTCATGGAGCAACAACCCGAATGAATGACTTGATTGCCTCTTTTACAGGAGGAGAATCTCATTCTACGAATCTTAGAAAGGTTTACAGAGAGTTAGGATGGCATCAGTTACAATTGACACCTCTTCTTGGCATAGGCATGGGAAATGGCCGACTGCTTGCACTCGAAGCAACCAATCACGATTGTTACCTACATTGTAACTATGCAGAAATTGCAGCTTGCGGTGGAGTTATTGGCTTGATATCTTATTATGGCATATATCTTTATATCCTTGTCAAAGAATACAAATATTTGTCTGTAGACAAGTATGCTGTCATTGTTATGACAATCATATTCTGTAAATTGCTTACAGACTGGGGCGCTGTCGAATATGCATCCAAGTCGACCTATTATCTGTTTATGATGTATTTCATCCATTTAGAGCAATGTAAAGCCAAATATCCATATATTAAATGATGTTTCGCTTTCGTTTAATTTCCTGGGTTGAAGGTTCTTAGGTCTTAGGTTTTTGGGGAAGATGGATTCAAAAAGAATACTGTGTGTCATTGAAAGTTTAGAGTCAGGTGGAGCACAAAGACAATTGATAGGTCTTGCCCATCTGCTTAAAGACAATGATTATTCACCAAAGATCATCACCTATTATAGTGCTCTGTTCTATAAAGATGAAGTTATCGGACGTGGACTGGAGTACGAGTGCTTAGGTAATGTGAAAAACAAACTGTTGAGATTTTTTCTTTTGATGAAGACGATTCTTAGAGAGAAACCTTATGGTGTCATTTCATATTCCTATTCTTCATCCATGATATTATGCCTGATCAGACTTTTTGTGAAATTCAAGCTGATAGTGTCTGAACGAAACACAAGTGTCTCTTATACCCTTCGTGATAAGATCAAATTCAACTGTTTTAGGCTGTCGGATGCAGTAGTTGCTAATTCAAATTCTCAGTCTTCTTTCATCAAGAAACATGCTGGTTTCTTGTCAAAAAAGACACACACCATCACCAATTATGTGGACTGTACAGCATTCAAGCCCCGAAATATAGAAAAGACAGAATTTAGGACTAATACCTTAATAGGAGTAGGTAGAATAGTGGCACAAAAAAACATTGTCAACCTTATCAAGGCATTAGGGATATTAAAACGCAAAAATATTTTGGTCAAAGTCGACTGGTATGGCAGCGTGAATAAAGAATACCTTGATTTGTGCGTAAAGACCATCAAAGAAGAGCAAGTAGAAGATGTCTTTACCTTTAAGAAGGTGGACAAGAATATAAAAGATACCTATGGGAAATATGAGGCTTTGTGCCTTCCTTCTATTTATGAGGGTTTTCCGAATGTAATATGCGAGGCTATGAGTTGTGGCCTTCCAATCCTGTGTGGCAATGTCTGTGACAATGGTGTGATCGTGGAAAACGGAAAGAATGGTCTTCTCTTTGATCCCACTGACATCAATAGTATTTGTGATAGTATCAGCCATTTTGTTAATATGACTGATGAGGAGAAAAGAGAAATCAGTCTGTTGAATCGTCAAAAGGCTTTGGTTCTCTTTTCGAAAGATGTCTTTATCAAGAAATATATTGATCTCATCGAACAATAATAACTTGTAGTCAATGACAGCAAAAAAGAACAAAATAGTTTTTATCGGTCCGATGGCAAAAGGTCGTGGACTTGTGGGAGGTGACGTTGTAAAAAATTTCTACATTGTTAAACATTTGTCCTCCTATAGTCCGTCTCTTAAGGTTATCGATACGAACCAATTAAGAAAATCAAAATTAGAGATAGTCAAGTCTATTTTCTATGTATTAAGAAATCTGCGTTCTTCTTTTATCATCTCCACTGCGCCTCCAGGCGCATATACTATACTACGCTTATTTAGGTTTCTCCCTATCAAAAATATCATTTATTGGGTGATAGGAGGTAGTTTTGCCAATCATATCCGAAATAAGAAATATCCAGCAAAATTATATAAGAAACTCAGTTTCATTATAGTAGAAGGGAAAAGTATGCAAAATATTTTGGAACAATATGATTTCAAAAATGTGCTGACTCTTCCCAATTTTAAAAAGATAGAATATATCCCTGTAAAAAAATGGGAAAGAAAAGAAGCTCAGGTTTGCAAATTCGTTTTCTTGTCCAGAATTTCTCCATTAAAGGGCTGTGATGAGATTATAGAAGCAGCGAAATTGCTCAACAAAAGGGGGCTTGAAAATAAATACACCATAGATTTCTATGGTAAAGTTGATGCTGACTATCAATCCAGTTTTGAAGGTTCATTGAAAGACCTTCCTCATGTTAATCATAAAGGTTTCATCGACTTACGCGTCAAAGAAAATTATGATGAATTGGCTGGTTATGATGTCATGCTTTTCCCCACTTTCTTGCCAGGAGAGGGCTTTGCAGGAATATTAATTGATGGGTTTATCGCTGGTCTTCCCATCATAGCGACAAAATGGAATCTCAATGCCGATATTGTAGAGGATGGCAAGACGGGCACGATTGTGCCAGTACATCAGGTAGAAGCGTTGGCAGATGCGATGGAGTTTTATATCAATAATCCTCATATGATCGTTGAGCGGGGGAAAAATGCTCAGTCTATGGCGATGAAGTATGACATGAATGCGCTGCTGACTCCTTCTTTTTTCAAAAGCATCAATCTTTAATAGTCATGTTCCATCCGACCACAAGCAAGTCAGGCAGAATTCTTTTCTATCCTCTTATTCTTATCTGTAAGTGGATGGGGAAATGTTCTCCTGTCACCTTGATTCGACTGAGGTATTTTTTCACGTTCCGTCGATGTGTCGACTTAAAGAATCCCAAAGACCTCAATGAGAAGATTTTATGGGCAAAATTATATTCTGACACTTCAAAATGGACGGAGCTGGCGGATAAATATAAAGTGAGATCATATGTAGAGAGTATAGGTCTTAAAGAGATCCTGCCAAAGCTATATGGCGTATGGTATCATATAGATGAGATAGACTTTGCTTCCCTGCCCTCATCTTTCATATTCAAAGCCAATAATGGAGATGGCACAGGAACCAACCTGATAGTCCGTGACAAGGATAAGATGGATGAAAAGCAACGAAAGAACATCTTATCTACACTGGATCATTGGTTAAAGCGTAAGGACATCGGTATTCTTCACGTAGAACCACAATATAAGGATATGGTTCCCTGTATCATTGCAGAGGAATTGCTGATACAATCAGATGACACAGAAAGCCTTATAGATTATAAAATATGGTGTATTTATGGCAAGGCTCACTATATATGTGTGTATTACGATAGGGATGTCGAAGGAGGTAAAGCATATAAACTGACCTACGATCTCGACTGGAATGCACATCCTGAATATACTGTTTTTACATCGGATTACCCACAGGGAAAACTATTGCCCAAACCTCAGAATTTAGAAAAGATGATTCATATTGCAGAGCAATTGTCTGCTGGTTTTCCTGAGGTGCGGGTAGATTTGTATAATGTTAATGGGAAAATCTATTTTGGTGAACTTACATTTACCTCACAAGGAGGGCTAATGGATAGTTTCAGCCAAGAATTTTTGACAGAACTTGGCAGTTTGATCAATATCAAAGACTTCCCTCCCAAAAAGCAGAAGACCAAGTGATTTTGAAATCAACAAATATCATATATACTTATTATGGAAATATCTGAATTTATCGAGAAATTGGCAGAAGCCATAGAGATAGAAGATGTGGAGGCACTGACTCCTGAGACGATATTCAAAGATCTCGAAGAATGGAGTTCGCTGTCTGTCATGCTCATCATCGCCTTCTTCGACGAGGAGTTTGAGAAGCAGATAGAGGAGAAGGACATTCACGCTGCCGAGACCATCAACGACCTTTACCTATTGGCTACCGCTTGACGTCATGGCTTTGATTTCTTTTGATGGCGTGGGTGTCAGTGCCATGGCGGGATGTGTGCCACGGCAGGTCATCCACAACTATGAGTATACCGACTATTTCCCTGCCGACCAGGTCAAGGAAGTGGTCGACAAGGTAGGCGTTTTCGAACGTCGGTTTGCCGACAAGGACACTTGCTCGTCCGATTTATGCTATGCGGCAGCGGAGCAGCTTATCAAAGACAATGACATCTGTCGTGAGGACATCGATCTGCTGGTGTTTCTCTCACAGACGCCCGACTATCGGATGCCAGCCACCTCGATTATTTTGCAACATCGTCTGGGCCTTCCCAACCATTGTGTCGCTTTTGACATCCAGTTGGGATGTGCTGGTTTCAGTTATGCTTTGTCTGTGGTCTATGGCATGATGCAGGGTGGCAATTTCCACAAAGCCATGGTACTAGATGGCGAGACTCGTTCCAAGGTGTATTCGCCCAAAGACCGGCGCAGCGCCTTTATTTTCGGCGATGGTGGCATTGCGGCTCTTGTCGAACGGGACGAGCGGTTCGGCAAAAGCTGGTTCTCACTCAATTCAGATGGTTCTCGTCACGACCTCATCATGATCAAGGGTGGTGGTTATCGCTATCCCAGCAGTGAGGAGACACTGCGTGAACGTGTGGTCGACGAATATGGCAATATACGCAGTGACGAGCAGGGATATATGCGCGGTGGCGACGTCTTCACCTTTGTGATTAGAGAAATCCCGCGTGACATCAAAAAGACATTGGAGTATGCGGGGTTGGACAAAGACCAGGTCGACTTTTTCGTCTTCCATCAGGCCAACAATTATATCAATAGTTATATCGCCAAGAAGATGAAACTTGACACGGCCAAGATACCCCACACCATTGAGAAGTTTGGCAACACCTCATCCGTTTCTGTACCACTCACTATTGTCAGTGAGTTGAAAGACCAGCTTCAAGGTCATAAGACGTTGCTTCTGAGCGCTTTTGGCGTAGGGATGTCTTGGTCTACCGCCATCGTCTCATTCGACCACTGCCATATCAGTGAAATAGTAGAGATATAATATGACATCACCTTATTCTCTTCAAGGTAAGATCATCGTCATCACCGGCGCCTCCTCGGGCATCGGACGGCAGTGTGCCATCCAGTGCAGCCAACTGGGAGCCAGGGTGATAGCTATCGGCCGCAATCAGCAGAGACTGAGCGAGGTGGCCGCCTTGCTGGAGGGTGAGGGTCATGAGACCATTTCCTATGACCTGACCGACCTCAATGGGATTGCGGCTCTGGTCGGTCAGATACATGAGAGACATGGCAAGGTGGATGGACTTATCCATTCTGCTGGTATAGAACGGACGGCTCCTTCCAAACTACTTACGCCCCAAGATTATGAGACGCTGCTAAGCGTCAACACCGTCAGTGGTTTTGAACTGGTGCGCCAACTCTGCCAGGTCAAGCATTTCAATAGTGGTGGCAGCGTGGTGTTGATAGCATCTATCAGTGGTGTCATCGCACGGAGCGGATTGACGGCTTATGCCGCCTCCAAGGGTGCACTGATCAGTGGTGCCCGTGTGCTCGCACTCGAGTTGGCCAAACGTAAGATACGTGTCAATTGTGTGTCTCCTGGCACGGTGAAGACGCCTTTGATGGAAAGCTACCTCTCCACGCTCTCCGAGGCTGACTATAAAAAACGTATCGACGGTTTCCCATTGGGATTGGGCGAACCTTCCGACATTGCCCATGCTTGTGTCTTCCTCCTGAGTGATGCCTCTAAGTGGATGACCGGACAGAATCTCATCATCGACGGTGGGTATACCATCCGATAAGTCTGTATCTATGTTCTTTACCATCCGATATCTTTTTAAGGCACTCAGACTCGCTTTCTCCTCGTTTCTCACGAGGTATATCTCAAGGCCGGCGCCTTGGGGCGCTCTCGGCCCAGGTGCACATGTGCACAAACCTTCCATCGTCAGTGGCCGGCAAAACATTTATTTAGGCCGCAATGTCAATATCGACTGGAACAATGTGCTTTATGCCACCAAAGGGCGGTTTGTCATGGGCGATGACTCTGGCGCTGCTGGTGGACTCACTGTCGTCACCGACAACCATCGGGTGGAGATAGGGCATGAGATACATGATGGCGGCAATGACAATCTGGAGCCCGGTGAGGTCATCGTGGAGGAGAGTGTATGGCTCGCTGCCAACGTCACCCTTCTTTCCGGCACTCATATCGGCCGTGGTGCCATCATCGGTGCTGGTACCGTGCTCAGAAGTTGTAAAGTGCCCCCCTACGCCATTGTTGTGGGAAATCCTGGCAAGGTGATAGGCTTCAGATACACCCCTGACGACATCATCGCCCACGAGCAACAGCTCTATCCAGAGGAGAAACGTCTCCGTCGTGAGGTGTTGGAAAAAAACTACCAGAAGTACTTCAGGGCGAAAGTGAAGGATATTGCGGCGTTTGTCAAGCTGACGACAAATAATTAATCACGCATAATGAAAATAGTCAATATATCAGGCGGATTGGGCAACCAGATGTTTCAGTATGCATTTGCTGTCTTTTTGAAGAAACATTACCCCAATGAGGCCATTTATATAGATACGCATCACTATCATTATATCTTTTTGAAGAAAATAAAGGCTACAAATCTACATAATGGCTTTGAACTGGCGAAGATTTTTCCTCATGCCACGATTCCAATAGCCCATTTCAGACAAGTCAGCCGTGTCAGTTATTACATACCCAATTATTTTTTATCTCGTCTTTGCCGTCGCTTGCTTCCTGTCAGGAAGACAGAGATGATTATCCCGTATTCGAAAAATTATATATATTTGGATGAGGTCTTTACGGAAGGTGACAGGTATTATGAGGGCAACTGGCAATGCATCGATTACTATCAAGATATAAAAGACACACTTTTTGATATTTTTCAACATCCCGCTCCTAATGATTACAACAAAGAGATGATTGAAAAAATTTGCACCACAAAAAGTGTGGGAATGCATATTCGAAGGGGGGACTATTTGCAGTCAGCTGCATTTAATAATATCTGCGATATCACATATTATAAGAAAGCAATCAGCCGTCTGACATCAAAAGACAGCAAATACACCTTCTTTATCTTTTCTAATGACATGGATTGGTGTAGGGAAAATATAGCTCCTCTCCTCAACAACAGTGATATTGTATATGTTACAGACAACAAAGGGAAAGATAGTTTCTGGGATATGTTCTTAATGACATATTGCAAACATCTGGTCATCGCAAACAGTTCGTTCAGTTGGTGGGGAGCTTTCTTAAATAAAAACGTTGAATCAGTGCTTGTGCCTGCAAGATGGAGCAATAATGATCATATTCCACATCATCTGTATGATCCATCATGGATAAAGATATGATAGATAATAATAAGTCCTTTATATCTGTTGTGCTCCCCGTCTATAAGGAGGAGAAGTTCATCGAGAAGTGCATCTTGTCAATCCTTGAACAGGACTACCCACAAGACAAGATGGAAGTCATCTTCGTCGATGGAATGAGCCCTGACCGCACTAGAGACATCATCAACGACTATGCACGGAAGTATCCATATATCAGACTGATTGACAATCCAGAGAAGACGGTGCCCTATGCGATGAACAAAGGTATCCTGGCCTCAAAAGGTGATGTAATCGTGCGTCTCGACGGCCATTGTGTCTATCCGCACAACTATGTGTCGATACTGGTCAAATATCTTCATGAGCTGGGCGCAGACAATGTGGGTGGCGTATGGAGAACACTTCCGGCCAATGACACTCCTCAGTGTCTGTCCATTGCACTCTGCTCAAGTCATCCCTTCGGTGTGGGAGGGTCAGAGCATAAAATCGGGTCTCGTGAGATCAAGCAGACAGACACAGTGCCTTTTGGATGTTTCAGAAGGGATGTTTTTGATCGTATCGGACTTTTTGACGAGGAACTGATCCGCAACCAGGACGATGAGTTCAACGCCCGCATTATCAAGAATGGAGGCAAGATATATATCATTCCCGAATTGGAAATCAACTATACCTCTCGTGATAATATACACAAGATGAGGCGTATGTATTACCAATACGGACTGTTCAAACCACTTGTCAACAAAAAATTGGGAGCTCCGGCCACCATACGCCAGTTCTTCCCGGCTTTGTTTGTCGTAGGTTTGGTGCTGGGCCTGATACTCAGTTTTGTCCATCCGTTCTTTTTGTATGCCTATTTGGGCGTGCTGGCATTGTATCTGCTCATAGGCCTCTTGATAGGAGTAAAAAGTGCCATCAAACACAGAAAACCGGCACTTGTCTGGTATATGCCGTATACATTTTTCAATATACATATCAGTTATGGTATTGGATACCTTTATGGCATTTATAAGGTGCTCCGTCATCAAAAATTTCATGTGAATGTTAACAGGTAAGATGATTGCCTTAACACAATATAATTGAAGACAAAAATAATTAACGATATGAAGATACCTTTCTCACCCCCATATGTCGACGAGACTGTTATCAACGAAGTGGTTGACTCTCTGCGCTCTGGATGGATCACCACAGGACCTAAAGTGAAAGCCCTAGAGTTTGAAATCTGTAAACTGACTGGTGCTCAGGCGGCTCTGGGAGTCAACTCTTGGACCTCCGGGGCTCTCATGACTTTACGCTGGTTGGGCATACAGCCTGGCGACGAGGTCATCATACCCGCCTACACCTATTGTGCCACAGCCATGGCACCTATGTGGGCTGGAGCCAAGGTGGTGATGGCAGACTCAGGGACAGACTTCAACATCTCTGTTGACGCCATCAGAAGGGCCATCACACCAAGGACAAAAGCCATCATCCCTGTCGACATCGCTGGGTTCCCATGCGACTACGATGCTATCATGTCACTGGTGCGTGAGCCGCAGATACAGGCTATGTTCAAACCCTCTTCTGAGATGCAGGAGAAACTGGGGCGCATCTTGGTGCTGAGCGACTCGGCTCATTCCATCGGGGCACGCTATCATGGTAAGCACAACGGCGCAGAGACCGACATCGCAGTGTTCTCATTGCATGCCGTCAAGAATGTGACAACGGCCGAGGGGGGCATGATCTGCTTTAATATGCCAGAACCTTTTGACAATTTGCAATTGTATAAAGACTTCAGACTCATGTCGCTCAACTGCCAGACCAAAGATGCCTTTACTAAAAGTCAGGCAGGCGGATGGAGATACGATATCGTGGGCAAGGGTATGAAAGTCAACATGGCCGACATCAATGCGGCCATCGGACTGGCCCAGATCCGACAGTATGATCGGCTGCTTAAAGAGCGACACCGGGTCTACGATACCTACAATGCGGCTTTCGCGGCATGCCCTTGGGCCATCTTGCCTCCTTATCGCGTGGCTGACAGAGAGACCTCTTGCCACGTTTATGCCCTGCGGGTGAGAGACTTCACAGAGCAGCAGCGAGATGCCATGATAGCAGAGATTGCCAAGCACGACGTGGCGGTCAATGTGCATTTTGTGCCGCTGCCCATGCTTTCTTACTACAAGGGGTTGGGTTATGATATCAAAGACTTCCCCCAGGCTTACAATAATTATGAGTGTGAAATATCATTGCCTGTGTATCCACAACTGGATGACGAGAAGGTCCGTGTCGTCATTCAGACTGTTATCAACGCCTACCATCTCGTCAAGAGTCAGACTCTCCAGTAATCCAATAATGATACGTCTTGTAGACATCCTGCTTTCAGCCATCGGACTGATCCTGATTTCACCGCTGCTGCTGGTCATCTACATCCTTATACGGGTCACCAGCAAGGGGCCGGGGTTCTATTCTCAGAAGCGTGTGGGAAAGAACGGCGTGCCTTTTAGGCTGTTCAAATTCCGCTCCATGCGAATCGGGTCAGACAAAGGCACACTTATCACGGTTGGTGGGCGTGACTCACGTATCACCAAAGTGGGGTATTATCTGAGAAAATACAAACTCGATGAACTTCCCCAACTGTGGAATGTTCTGATTGGTGATATGAGCTTGGTGGGTCCTCGGCCGGAGGTAGAGCGATACGTAAGACTCTATACCCCCGAACAGCGTGTCGTGCTCAGCGTGAAGCCCGGCATCACCGACTATGCCTCTATCGCTTATTCCGATGAAAATCTTATCCTCGGTATGGCTGACGACCCTGAGAAAATGTATGTCGAGCAGATCATGCCAAAGAAAATAGAATACAACCTTCAGTATATCAACAATCAGACCATGAAGGAGTATTTCAAAATTATATTTCTCACATTCGCAAAAATCATTTAGTTCTTATTCATCCATGGATTCCACCAGCAACTATTTCGAATTACTCAAATTTTGTTTGAATGAAGACCGACCCGTCCCACCGTGCATCAAAGAGATCAATTGGCATGACTTGCTGGTCTTTGCCACCAAGCACGCTATACCAGGGATCTTCCTGCCTACCATCCTGATGGAGAATGGCCGTCTCGGAAAGGATGATTTCATGGGCAATAAGCCAAGCGACGAGGATGTCATGGAATGGGTGTTTGAGGGTCATCGCCTCCGGAAAAACAACACCACTCTCTTCGGACGCACGATGAAGGCTTCGGAATGGTTTCAGGAAAATGGCTTCCGCAACTGCATACTGAAAGGGCAGGGCAATGCCCTCATGTATCCTGATCCATACATGCGCACTTGTGGCGACATAGACATCTGGCTGGAGGGCGGACGCGAAAAAATCCTTGAGTTCACCAATCAATATTATAAAGGTCGAAAAGCGTCAGCTATTCATGTGGATTTTCCCATGTTCAGAGACGCAGAGGTCGAGGTCCATTTCCGTCCGTCATACATGCTTAATCCATTTGTGGATAAAAAAGTGAAAAAATATTTTGAAGAAGCGGCTCCAAGTCAATTTACCAATCTGGTCACTTCTCCGGATGGAAAGTATTCATTCAACATTCCCACTAATACTTTCAATCTTTTCTTCCAACTCCTGCATATTTATCGGCATATCATCAAGGAAGGTATCGGCCTGCGTCAGATTATTGATTACTATTATTTGCTACGCAAAGCAAAGAATGACGGCATGACAGAGGCAGACAAGAAGGAGTTGATAAAGACACTCAAACGTTTCAGAATGCTGAAATTTGCTCAAGCCATTATGTTTATTGAGCAGGATATACTTGGCCTTGACAGTAGTTATCTGTATGTTGAGCCCAATCAGAAAGAAGGGAAATTCATCATCAACGAAGTATTGGAGGCAGGAAACTTTGGGAAATATGAGACGCGTATGAATAAGAGCATGAAAGGTGCTCGTGGGCATATTAAACGGTTCTTCATACTCGAGTCTTTCCATTATCGTTTACTTTTACACTATCCCTCTGAGTCATTTTGGGTGCCATTCTATGATTTCAGAGGACATGTCAGGCGCCGGCTGAGAGGTGAGGCTGTTGATGACGATTGATTCTGATGAAGACTAAGCGAAAGATACTTTTAGTGCTAGCCGTCCTGACACTCTACGTACTGGGAGTGGGGGCACAGGGCAAAGTACACAGTCAGTCGGAGCAATACGAATGGCCGACAGACCCTCTTGTCGTGGAGCGCTTGCATCAGTGGCAGGACATGAAGTTCGGTGTCTTGATACACTGGGGACTTTATGCCGTGCCGGGTATCGTCGAGTCGTGGTCAATATGTGTCGAAGACTGGATTACACGCGACACCACCATGACCTACCAGCAGTACAAAGACTGGTATTGGGGGTTCTCGGAACAGTTCGACCCCACCAAGTTCAATCCCACACAGTGGGCGGAAGCTGCTGAAGACGCAGGCATGAAGTATGTCATCTTCACCACCAAGCATCATGACGGTTTTTGCATGTACGACAGTCAGGAGACCGACTTCACCATCGCCCGGCATGCTTTTGCCGCACATCCACAACGTGACGTGCTCAAATACGTGTTCGACGCCTTCCGTGCAAAGGGGTTCATGGCCGGAGCTTATTTCTCAAAACCTGACTGGCACTCACAGTATTATTGGTGGGATGTCTTTCCAACCAAAGGCCGCAATGTCAATTACCCCATCAATAAATATCCTTGGAGGTGGCAGCAGTTCAAAGATTTTACCTATCGGCAGATTGATGAGGTGCTGAGCCGATATGGCAAGGTCGATATCCTTTGGCTGGATGGAGGATGGGTATGCCCGGAAAACCATCAGGATATCAATATGGAGCGTATCGCGCGCATGGCGCGTCAGCGTCAGCCTGGACTTATCATGGTCGACCGCACCATCCATGGACCCTATGAAAACTATCAGACCCCAGAGCGCACCATCCCCGACACGCAACTCGACTATCCATGGGAGAGTTGCATCCCACTGAGTGATGACTGGGGTTATGTGAAAAAACCACGGTGGAAGACACCAGAGCAGGTCATCAACACGCTGGTCGAAATCGTGGCCAAGGGGGGCAACTTGGTGCTTGGCGTAGGCCCTACACCAGAGGGCCTTTTTCAGCCAGAGGTCACACAACGTCTCAAAGACATCGGACAGTGGATGCGTGACAATGGCAAGGCCATCTATCAAACCGTGACCACACCTCATTATCATGATGGCGATGTGTGGTTTACAGCATCAAAAGATGGCAAGAAACTCTATGCCATCTATATGCATGAGGCAGGACGGCCCTGGCCTGCACAGGTGTCGTGGAGAGGAAATCTTCCACACGACAAAAATGCTGTGCGGCTGGTGAAAAATGGCAGAAAAGTGAAATGCCAGATACAGGGCGACGTCGTCAGCGTCACTCTGCCTGCCGGTCTGCCGCAGCAGTCTGTGGCATTTGAGATTACCCGATCATACTGACACTTAAATAAATCAACCAGACATGGCATCAACCAATCATCATCTCGTGATTATGGCCGGCGGCATAGGCAGCCGCTTTTGGCCTATGAGCACCACCGAGCGGCCCAAGCAATTCATCGATGTGCTCGGTGTGGGACGTTCTCTCCTTCAGCTGACTTTTGATCGGTTTGAAGGCATCTGCGAGCATCAGAACACGGCACCATGCATCGCATACGTCAGTTGGCGCATCAAGAAGAAAGACCCCAAGGCCAATATCGTGGTCACACCAAGTGATCACATCGTCACGAATGGCAGTGAATTCCGGCGTGTTATTAATATGTGCCTCAAATTTACGGGGGAAACCGACGCCATCGTGACACTCGGCATGAAACCCACACGGCCGGAGACAGGCTTTGGATATATTCAGGCCGACCTCACCACTTGCAGTGCGCGCAACAGCGAGATCTTCAGGGTCGACTCTTTCAGGGAGAAACCCGACGCTCAGACCGCCCTCAGATACCTACGCAATAAGAGCTATTTTTGGAATGCTGGCATCTTTATCTGGAATGTCAGTACCATCGTCAATGCGTTCCGCATCTACATGCCCGCTATGTCGAAGATTTTTGAGAATCTCCTGCCCGTCTATGGCACTCCTGAGGAACAAAAGATGATCGACCTGCGCTATCCTGAGTGCGAGAGCATCTCCGTCGACTATGCCATCATGGAGAAAGCATCTGAGATTTTTGTCTGCCCCGCCGACTTCGGGTGGAGCGACCTGGGCACCTGGGGCTCACTGCTTATCCAGAGTCAGAAAGACCTGTATGGCAACAGTAAGATAGGTGCAAACATCCGGCTTTTCGACACCCACAACTGCATCATCCATACGACGGACGAGAAGAAAGTGGTCGTGCAGGGACTGGATGGGTATATCATCGCAGAGAAAGATGACACACTGCTTATCTGCAAGTTAAGCGAGGAACAACGAATATCACAATTTTCAGAAGAATAAACAATATGAACAGAAAAACAGCACTAATTACAGGCATTACAGGGCAAGACGGATCGTTTCTTGCAGAGTTCCTCATAGAAAAAGGCTATGAGGTGCATGGCCTGCTTAGACGCTCTTCCTCTTTCAACACGGGGCGCATCGAGCATCTTTATCTCGATGAGTGGGTGCGTGACATGAAAAAGCAAAGACTGGTCAATCTGCACTGGGCCGACATGACCGACTCCTCTTCCTTGATACGCATCATAGGAGAGGTGAAGCCCACCGAAATCTACAATCTGGCAGCGCAAAGTCATGTGAAAGTGTCATTCGATGTACCGGAATATACTGCTGACACCGACGCTGTGGGCGTGTTGCGACTGCTGGAGGCCGTCAGAATCTGTGGACTGGAGAAAACATGCCGCATCTATCAGGCTTCCACTTCTGAACTCTTCGGCCTCGTGCAGGAGGTGCCGCAGAAAGAGACTACACCTTTCTATCCGCGCTCTCCATACGGAGTGGCCAAACTTTATGGTTACTGGATCATCAAAAACTATCGTGAGAGCTATGGCATGTATTGCTGCAACGGCATTTTGTTCAATCATGAGAGTGAGCGGCGTGGTGAGACGTTCGTCACCCGTAAGATCACATTGGCTGCGGCACGCATCGCACAGGGCTATCAGGACAAACTCTACTTAGGCAATATGAACGCATTGCGCGACTGGGGGTATGCCCGTGACTATGTGGAGTGTATGTGGCTCATGCTGCAGCAGCCTCAACCCGACGACTTCGTCATCGCCACCGGCGAGTATCACAGTGTCAGGGAGTTTGCCACGCTGGCTTTCGAGGCAGTGGGTATACAGCTCCAATGGCAGGGTGAGGGTGTCGACGAGAAAGGTATCGACAAAGCCACTGGACGAGTGCTTGTAGAGGTAGACCCCAAATATTTCCGCCCAGCGGAGGTGGAGCAACTCCTTGGCGATCCCTCCAAAGCACGGAAGCAGTTGGGGTGGAATCCACGCAAGACTTCCTTCGCCGAATTGATACGTATCATGGTCGAGCATGACATGAAATTTGTCAAAAAACTATATCTTAAAGCACAAATGCCTGAATAACAAAGTTTTGTAAGAAAGAGACGATACAACAACCATATAAGCAACATGACCTTAGACAAAAATGCTAAGATATATGTAGCCGGCCACCGCGGACTTGTGGGGTCGGCTATTTGGAATAATCTCCTCAAGAGGGGATATACCAATCTGGTGGGTCGTACACACAAAGAGCTTGACTTGCTCGACCCTGTCGCCGTCAAGCAGTTCTTCGATCAGGAACAGCCCGATGCCGTCGTGCTCGCTGCGGCTCACGTGGGTGGTATCATGGCCAATCTGCGCTACCGTGCCGACTTTATCTATCAAAACCTTCAGATACAGCAGAATGTCATCGGCGAGAGCTACCGTCATGGTGTCCAGAAACTGCTCTTCCTTGGTAGCACCTGTATTTACCCACGCATGGCACCTCAGCCGATGCGGGAGGATGCGCTGCTCACGTCTCCTCTGGAGTACACCAACGAACCGTATGCCATCGCTAAGATTGCCGGCCTGAAGATGTGTGAGAGCTTCAGCCTGCAGTACGGCTGCAACTATATCGCTGTCATGCCCACCAATCTCTATGGACCCAATGACAATTTCCATCTGGAGAACAGTCATGTGCTTCCAGCCATGATACGTAAGGTCTACTTGGCCAAATGCCTCAATGAGAATGATTGGACTGCCGTGCGTAAAGACCTAGACCTGAGGCCGGTGGAGGGTGTCAATGGCAGTGCCATGGAACAGGAGATTCTTGCCATTCTCAGCAAATATGGCATCACCCCAGAAGCCGTGACACTGTGGGGTACAGGGTCGCCCTTGAGAGAGTTTCTCTGGAGTGAGGACATGGCCGACGCCAGCGTGCATGTGTTGCTGAATGTGGATTTCAAAGACACCTACGACCCACAAAATCCCGAAGTGCGCAACTGCCACATCAATGTAGGCTCAGGCAAGGAACTGACTATCCGTTCGTTGGCAGAGAAAGTAGTGGCGGAAGTGGGCTTCAAGGGCGCCTTGTTGTGGGATACCAGCAAGCCGGATGGAACACCTCGCAAACTCATCGACGTCAGCAAGCTCCATCAGCTTGGCTGGCATCATCAGGTAGAGATAGACGAGGGTATACACCGACTCTATGAATGGTATCGGCAGGGTATCTGTATCAATCATCAGACTGCATAGTCGGGCATGGCCGTCAACAGTTTCCTTTTTTGGATTGTCTACCCCTTCCTTTTCCTTTTTTATTGGGTGATACCTTCTTCTTCTGTGAAGATGAGGAAATGGTATTTGATAGTTGTTAGCTATCTGATGTATATGAGTTTTTATATGCGTTATGCTATCATACTATTATTTGTCACAGGCATCACATTCTTAGCAGGAAACTGTCTTGATAAAGCGACAAAACGAAGAAAAGCGATACATGTTTTTTTTCTGATAATAGCCTTGTCGCCTTTGTTTTTGTTTAAATATCTGGGCTTTTTTGTCGACACAGTCTGTCAGATAATTGGTTGGTGGGGTTTTGAGTTACAGCCTGCAGGTTTGAGGTGGATGATTCCAATAGGATTGTCTTTCTTCTCTATTCAGGCCATAGGTTATCAGATAGATGTCTATTTACAGCGTATCAAAGCAGAGAAATCTTTTTCTGACTACACGCTTTTCATCTCGTTCTTTCCACATATCGTAGCAGGTCCTATCAGTAAAGCCTCAGAACTCTTGCCTCAGATAAAGGCAAAAAGACTTTTTGATGAAGGCGCATGTCAACGTGGGTTCAAACAAATCCTTTGGGGGCTTTTCTTAAAACTCGTGATTGCCGACCGCGCAAATTTAATTGTCAGTTATGTCTTCGATAATTATACTTTTTGCAATGGTGGCGACTGTTTGCTTGCTGCTATTCTTTATTCTATTCAGATTTATGCCGATTTCGCAGGGTATAGTTTGATGGCAATAGGTATTGCGAACACACTAGGTTATCAGATTATCAACAACTTCAACCGTCCGTATTTCTCTTTGAGTGTGACAGATTTCTGGCACCGGTGGCATATTTCCTTGTCAAGATGGCTGAAGGACTATATTTATATACCACTAGGAGGTAGTAGATGTAAAAAGTCACGCAACTACCTAAACATCATTATCACATTTCTTGTGAGTGGCGTATGGCATGGAGCCAATTGGACATTTATCATCTGGGGATTGATACATGGAATTTCACAGGTCATAGAAAAAGCGATGGGATGGCAAAAGGTTGTAAGCAAAAACGCTCTTTACAAAGCATGGCGGATTTTTGTCACTTTTATCATCATCACTTTCGCATGGATTATTTTCCGTATGCCCACTTTGGAGGATGGGATAGGGGTTATCGTCCGCATTTTTACGGCCTTCGGCGCACCGATGAAAGTTATTGTGGAAACCGACTTCTTGTATTTGCTTTTAGGCCTCCCGTTTTTGGTGGTATATGACATCTGGAGAGAGTTTCAGCCATCTCGGCTCTCTTTTCTCAACTCCAGTAAGGTGAAATGGGTTGTTTGCGTGGTCTTGTCATTGGTCATTTTGTCCATTGGCATGTTTGATAGTGGTAAGTTTATCTATGAAAACTTTTGATTCATGAAAAAAATAATCATTCGTACATTGTTTTTTTTCTTGATAATAGTTTTTTTAGACTTCTTACTTGGCTATTGTTTGATATATTGCAGAAAACATGCTGGATGTGGCAGTTTTCAAAACATGGAGTACTGCATCAATCATAGTGATGATGATGTACTCGTATTCGGGTCATCCCGGGCGATGTATCATTATGATCCCCAAATCATTAAAGATTCTTTAGGGCTCTCGTGTTACAACTGTGGACGCGAGGGTATGGGTATTTTATATTCTTATGGCATGTGGAGCATGATGTCAGCACACCATCATCCCAAAATCATCTTGTATGACTTTTATCGTTTTGATATCCAGAAAGAAGATTATGCCAATTGTTTGGCAGAATTGCGCCCTTATTACGACAGGAAGGAAATGCCTCCATATTTTCATGAGTTGAGTCCTGTCGAAAATATTAAGAACATTTCACATCTATACCGTTTCAATTCAAATATTATTCAGCTGATAAGAGGTTTGTTCGTCAAGAAGAAGATGTCTAATGGTTTTGTTCCTCTGCAAGGAAAAATGGTATACAACATTGTCAGAACGGAGCAAATGGAGACAGACAGCGTCAAATATTTTTATATGGAGGAATTTATAAAACTTGCTCTCTCCAAAGGAACAAAACTTATTTTTTTCATTAGTCCGTTTTATGATGGCAAATATATGGAATATCCTCCTGAATACGTTGCCTTATTCAAGAAATACAACATTAAATATTTTGATAATCAGAGCGTTAAGGAATTTGCAAAAAACGACGACTATTTTAAGAATCTGTCTCACCTCAACCAAAAGGGGGCATCAATTTATACAAGCTATATCATCGCTCAAATAAGAGATGCCATCGATTACTCCTTGGGAGCTCATTAATAGAACGGATAAAGGTGGGTTTGGTGAGTGAATCTTGCAATTCAGTTATTTGATGATGGTTTTTAAATAAGCTATCAGTCTTTCTCTGTGAGACTCGCATTCTATTCTGTTAAGCAGGATCAATGCTTTCTTTTTGGAGATAAAGGATGGCAATAGTCCTTTAGAATAGGCATAAGTGAGATATTTGGAAGAATAAGGCGTCAGAAGATTTTCATTGACACTATTTTTTTGAAGGAGAAATCGTTGATAAGTCTTTTCTAATTGGTTGTCGTCACCAATGACGGCATTCAGTTTCTCTAGTCTTTCATGAAAGGATTGCAATTCTGTGCCTTTGAGTTTTGATATCTTGGCTTTTCCTTTGGATTGTTGATAAGGTATGATGCGATAGTCTACTTGAGAGCCATCTAATAACAAATGGATCATGTAGCCTGTATTCCAATAGATGCTGCTGTTAAGACCTGTGTCAAATAGTAAGTTGCCTAAGCCATATACGATAGGTTTGTTTTTATATATTTCAAAACCACTATAGTAATGTTGATGATGGTTGATAACGGCATCTGCTCCCGCATCGATGAAAAATCGATACGTTTTTTTCATTCTTGGGGAAGGATAACAGAAATGTTCTATACCACCGTGAACAATTAGTATGATATAATCAGCTTTTTCTTTTGCTTTTTTTATTTCATAAAACTGTGTGATCACATCCAGAGGATTGGCACCACCTTTATCCACTGCCGCAATTGAAAATTCATGTTCTGAGCAATTGATAAAAGCAATGGTCTTTTCTTTTATTTTTTTATAGAAAGTCTTTGAGGCTTCCAAAAGATTGATCCCTCCACCCACATGGTCAATGCCATGGCGGCCTAATGCATCCAGTGTGTCTTTTACCCCTTGCTCACCATAGTCATAAAAATGATTGTTGGAGAGGGTCACACCACCAAAATGAGCATATTGAAGCACTTTGACTGCGTTTTCATTGGTTTTCAGAGCGGGACCAATTTTGTCAATAGGCTTTGCGCTTGACAGGACGATGGGGCATTCTAAATTGACAATATTGTAATCACATGTTTGATTGATTGCGGCCAGTTCATCCAAAGCATCTGGCATGTCAATCTCATTGTTGGTGTAGTATTTGTTGAAAGGAACAAAATCTCCTGCAATGTTTATTTTTATCATACGTATTTGTTTTGAAGACAAAATTAATATATAAGGCTCAAAATTCAAAATAAATAGATGGAATTCCTACGTTTTTTTAACATAAGAGGACATCATTTGTTTTTAAGAAATCAGAGGCATATTTTCTTTTTGTCTTTATTTCTTTTGCCTTATTCTTTGTTATTCGGTCAAACACGTTTTGACCATTGGCCTTTGCTGGATCAAAGCAAAGTATCATACATCAAAGATACAGTTGATTTGTCTGGCCGTATTGTTCAGTTACCGGAGAATAAGAAATTGGTTTTTGATGGAGGCGTTTTGACCAATGGTATCGTTGTAGGCCATCAAAATAGCATAGAAGCCGGAGAAGAAACATGCATTTTTGGCAATGGGTGTATGGTGAGGGGGACATGGTCTACTCCTGCACGCCCAGAATGGTTTGGAGCTAAAGCTGATGGAATAGCCTATTACAACAGGCCATTATGTTGTTATAATGGTGATGTCGACTCTGTCAAGGTGTCAGATCAGTATGTCAATGTCAACATTTCCTACCCGTCTTCTCACATCGTCAATAAAAATTTCTGGACTTGCATACCAAACCACACGACAGAAGATGTCTATTATGATACGTCTACTCATGGTTTTGTGTTACGAGTCAACAATGTTTATTATCGTCGATGGTCCAACTCCAACGAGTGGAATGACAGCAAGACTGGCAAAGCATCGAAGGGCGCAGTGTTCTCCAATCTCAAGACAAGGGAAACTTTCATTTTCAATGGAAAGGAGATGGTCAATATTGATTCCACCATGACAGATGACAGCAGCGCCTTCGAGAAAGCTGTTTTGATGGGGAGGGGAAACGTGGAACTGAAAGATAAAATCTATTATTTGCGCACACAGAACAACAATTCCGTATCTGCGACACCATGGAAGAGTTTCTCGCATTTTACTTTTAATGGAAACGGTGCGAAATTGTTCATTCGAACGAAGTACGTAGGCGATACGGTTAGATTTTCACATCCTTCATGGGCATGGCTATATCAGTGTTCTGATGGCGTTTTTAAGAATTTAAATATTTGTGCTTTACGGGATAGGGATGATGGGGCTGTCAAAGGCCATCACCGGCTCAACAGCAGCGACTCTCGTATCATTGCATTTATGGTCTTAGGATGTAAAAACCTGTCTTTCAATAATATGTATTTTCAGGGGATGAATCATGACTTTGTCATCAAGCGAAGTGGCAATTCGGGCTTGAATTACAATATCAAGATTGACAACTGGACATCGAGAGACGTCATGCAAGTGGCCATAGCGGGGGTTCATGGATGCTATATCAATCATGCGGATGTCACACAGGCTCCTTTTATTGGTACGATGCATATCATTTATGGACAAAGCAATCTGAAAGGCCTATTCATCAAAAACAGTACTTTCCGGCAAGGTGATGAGTATACGGCCGTGATGTTGACTCATCACGGGGGCTCTAATGACCCCCGAACTTGCCCTGACAGTATTTTTTATGACAACTGCACAATCATCGGAGCAAGAATGGTGCAGGGAAACGGTGGACAGCACCAGACTTTCCGTAACTGCACTTTTATTGAAGAATATGACCACTTCGCCACGACGAAGGGGAAACTGGAAACAAACCGCCATATCATCATTGGTACAGGCATCCATTTGAAATTCATCGATTGTAAGTTCAACCTTAAAACGTCTGGACTCCTATTATATGATTTGGCCAGTAGCAAAAAGCTGAGTCTCCTCTTGCAAAATTGTGTGGTGAACGCTCCTACTGTCAGCCAACCGTTGATAACAAGTCTCAGCCATATAGTGGTCAAAAACTGCCGGTTTTTTAGCAAAGGTCCCATCTTGTCAAGGAATTCAACCAGGAACATCGTTTGTGACAATTCTTTCCATAATGGGAAAAAACTAACCACCTCGCTCTAAATCATTCCTCATCATGACAAAATATCAAAGAAATCTCTTGTCAGGTTTTCTTAGACGATTCTCATTCTTGTTCTCAGATAAAATTTATCTGAAATGGAATTATTATTTGAATATGAACCGTAGGCTGGATCTGAAGAATCCTCAGACGATGAATGAGAAACTCAATTGGTTGAAACTTTATCAGCGAAATCCTTTACTGACGACATTGGTGGATAAGATCGCTGTCAAGAGTCATGTGGCAAAAATCCTTGGAGAAGAGATCGTATGTCCTTTACTCCATGTCTGGGACCGTGTCGATGAGATAGATCTGGATATATTGCCTAATAGTTTTGTGCTAAAAACCAATCATAGCGGTGGAAATACCGGTGTCGTGATCTGTAAAGATAAAAGTAAGTTTGATTTTGACAGTGCAAAACGAAAACTGCAGGAGTCTCTTGACACAAAAGTTTATCAAAGAAACAGAGAGTGGCCGTATAAGAATGTCAAGCGCAAAGTCTTTGCGGAGCAATTTTTAGGAGACAATCTGATCGATTACAAGTTTTATTGTTTCAATGGCTACGTAGACTGTGTGATGTTGTGCATCGACCGGCAGAGCGGATCGCCGAAATTTTATTTCTTTGATAAAGACTGGCATCTGTGTCGCTACAACAAAAGAGGGAAGGCGGCGCCTCCTGATTTCACACTTCCTATGCCCCCCAATATAGGAACGCTCTTCCATGATGCTTCTATTCTTTCTAAGGGATTCCCGTTTGTAAGGATGGATTTTTATGATGTGAATGGTCGGATTTACTTCGGTGAATATACATTTTATCCATCCAGTGGGTGGGATCCCAACTATCTGCCAGAGACAGATTTGTATTTTGGCCAATTGATAGACTTGTCACTAATGGCTCAAAGGGTGGCTGTTGATACGCCCCCGCTCTTTTGTCAGGCTTTTGAGTCACAAAGAATGGTATGACACCAACTCATATTATCCGGAATTGTCTCAGCAACGGTGGTCTCCCCGTCAGATATTTTTGGATCAATGTCACACGATTCTGAAATACGGCACTCCCGACAAATACTATTTTCCTTATGGGCTGGATGTAAAGTCAAAAAAAGCGCATAGCCAGTATGTTCATTTCGATCATTTCTTCAAGCGGTTATGCTATCTGAATTTGTCTTCTCCCATCAACTGTTGCTGTATATTGAGGGATAAGATGCTTTTCAATATTTTTGCCAATGGAATAGGTGTCAGCACTCCTCAAAATGTTCTTTATTCATCCAACAGGAAACTATATAGCTTTGCCACCAAGAAGGAAATGGCGGCGACAGATTTGCTGAAATATGATGACTGTGAACTGTTTTGCAAAATCGTTGATGGTGAATGCGGAAATGGCATCTTCAAACTGACCATACAAAATGGTCAGTGCAGGGTGAATGGCCAGCCAAAAAATGTGGATGAGGTATGGGGGATGTTAACCTCAGGGCGCTATCTTGCACAAAGTGTGATCAAGCAGCATGAATTATTGGCGTCTCTTCACCCTCAGTCTATCAATACGTTACGTATCGTCACCGTAAAAAGTCTTAAAGACGGCGTGATTCGTGTGTTCCCCTCTATCTTGCGGGTTGGGACAGGAGATAGCATTGTGGACAACACTTCGAAGGGAGGTATTTGTGTTGGTATTGATTTAGACAGTGCTTTCCTGAAGAAATATGGATTTTATAAGCCACAATATGGGCGAAAGACACCATGCCACCCGGATTCTGGTGTCGTTTTTGAAAACTTCAAAATACCTTTCCTTCATCAGGCCATCCAGCAAGCTTTGTATTTCCATTCGATGCTTCCTGGCATACATTCGGTCGGATGGGATATCGCCATTGGTGAAAGTGGTCCGATATTCATTGAGGGTAATGACAACTGGGAAATCAATGGTCCTCAGATTTGCAATGGCGGATTAAGGGAACTGTTTGATGACTATTTCTTTGGCCAGCATAAAAAAAGGTAAATAATTATTCATATGAAAACAGATAAATATACAGTAGGTTTGCCCATCTCTCACAAGGAGAATGAAAAGCGTCGCGCTTTGACCGTAAAAGATATCGCTAACATCAAGAACCGTGAGTATATCTATGTGGAAAAGAGCTATGGCGAGGTTCTGGGCTATAGTGACCAGGATTATATCAATGCGGGTGTGCACGTGGCATCAAGGGATGAGGTGTTAAGCAAGGATATCATTTGTGACCCTAAGATAGGTGATGCTGATTATCTGGAGCTTTTGAATGAGCAAACTATATTCGGATGGATACATGCTGTTCAAAACCGCGATATCACCGACCGTTTGATAGCAAGCCGGTTGTCGGCCTATGCTTGGGAGGATATGTATGAAGATGGCCGGCACTCTTTCTGGCGAAATAATGAGATAGCTGGCGAGGCGGCGGTTTTTCATGCATATATGTGTCATGGCATATTCCCGTATAAAACCAAGGCTGCTGTCTTAGGGCGTGGCAATATCGCCCGTGGCGCCATCAAAACACTCAACTATATGGGGGCTGATGTTGTGCAGTATGACCGCAAGCAGGAACAACTGTTCCGTAAAGAGTTGGAACAGTATGATGTGATAGTAAATGCGATACTTTGGGACACTTCCCGACGGGATCACATCATTTATGAGGAGGATTTGAAACGGATGCGCCGCAATGCGTTGATCATTGATATCAGCTGCGACCGTTGTGGTGGCATAGAGACCAGCATACCCACCACGATAGATGATCCCATCTATGTGAAGGAGGGGATTACTCACTATGTAGTAGACCATACGCCCTCATTGTTCTGGAAAACGACTACGGACAGCATTAGTTCGGTGTTTGCCAGATTCATAGATTTCCTCATTGAGGGAAGAGCGGATGAATGCCCAGTACTTTCCAAGTGTAAAAATTTTGACAAAGGAGAGATCCTTGACAGTCGTATTATTGACTTTCAAGGTCGATGATCCTCATCATGCAAGTCTTTCACCCCCATATCTACCTAATCTTTGATTTATGCATTATGAACAATATGAAGTAACCGACTCTGTTATCAATATACCTATTGTTGATAATTACAAGGATTGCATGAGGCTGATCAAGAGTGATCTGTTTCGCGTGGTCAGGAAAAATGTTTCAACATGGTATGTGATCAAGAGTCTGTTTATTCCATTCAACAACACAACGCTCATCTGGCTCAGGCTTGCCCAGCATACAAAAGGTTTTTTTTATCCGGTATGTAGGTACCTGTACGCGCGTCAGTGCAGGAAACACCAAATCGATCTCTCTCCTCATACGAAGATAGGGTATGGCTTGTTTATCGGGCATGGGATTTGTATGGTCATCAATAAAAGCACGATTATTGGAAACAATGTCAATTTGTCTCAGTTCCTTAATATCGGCTCTGTGGATAAAAAACCTGCCATCATTGGCGACAATGTGTATATCGGTCCGCATGTTTGCCTGGTGGAGCATGTGAAGATAGGCAGCAATTCGACCATAGGCGCTGGCGCCGTCGTCACCAAGGATGTGCCAGAGAATGCCACTGTCGTAGGTGTTCCCGCTAAAGTATTGCATTACGACAAGCCCGGAAGGCTGGTTTGTCGTCGGTATAAAATCTGATCAGAATTAATAGAAGACATCTTAATACAACACTTCCATGATCAAGATATTAGGAGATTGTAATTTCGCTGATGGCTTTTTTGACAGTGGATACGGTATAGGTTCACGCATCAAGAAGGGGATGAACCCTTTCAGACATATCAAAAAAGGCAATGAGGATTTCTGGATAGGCAATTTTGAATGTGTCTGCGCTGATGTCTCCAATAAGACAGGTATAGAGGCAAAGCAGTTTATCATACACCCAGACTCCTTAAAGAGCGTAAGCCATTGCGATTTGTATGGGGTGGCCAATAATCATGTGATGCAACATGGAGGGGAGGCGTATCGGCGCCTTTTGAGTTATCTGGATGCTAACGGCATATCGCATGTGGGTGACCTTGACCACAAGTGCGTCACCTTCTCTCATCAGAATAAAAAGATAGGAGTGGTGGCTTTTAGTCAGCGGCCTGACAATTTCTCCAAAGATCCTCTTTATTGGTGTCTGCCCGAATATCAAGAGGTGGTCAGTGAATATGAAAAGATCAAAGCATGCGATTACAAAATGGTGTTCGTCCACTGGGGAAACGAATTTATGAATCGCCCATACCTCGACCAAATCCAGTTTGCGCATCTTCTTGTCGACTGTGGCTTCGACCTGATCGTGGGAATGCATCCACATATTTTGCAGGGCTATGAGATCTATAAAGGGAAGCATATTTTTTATTCCATTGGCAATTGTGTGTTCAACATGGCTTGGGAACCGACAAAATATGCGATGATGGTCAATGTCGACCTTGATATGGAAACCCCCGTTTCCTACGAATATTTATACATAGACGAAGATTTCTCTCCCCGTTATATTCAGTCCATCCCATCCGATTATTCAATGGAACACCTGAATGCTCTTTTAGGCAAAACGATAGACAACGAAACCTACTATTACAGACTGTTTAAAAGGAAGAAAGAATATAAAAAAACCAATAGAAGGAATATCATAAAAAACCTTCACAAACTGAAGTTCACGGATGTCTATCATCTTTTGAAGGATTATCTAAAAAGAAAGGGTTACATAAAATAACGGCAAGGGGTTGACAATCACGTCAACCCCTTGTCGTTATGATGGACATGCTCCTTGCGCTTACTTAGGAGGTCGGGCCTCCTCCTTATTCTCACGTTATATGATAGGAGAAAACGGCTCAACTCCTTCACTTCTTAACTCCCCAAATGAAGATTTTCATTTTTATTTGGAAATAATGCCATTTATTATGAGCTATATCAAAAAAAAAGTTTATCTTTGCATCGCACAAACGAAAATTGGGCTACAGTTTTTCAATCAGCAAGAGAACTGAATAATAACCAAATATTTGGGGCTGTTACAAGCCATGACCATCGGGGGGCGGGAGATTATGCCGCATCCCGCTCAGACACTGGGGAAAGACACATTCCTGCCTAAA
Organism: uncultured Prevotellaceae bacterium; assembly: GCA_902780635.1. Lineage (GTDB taxonomy): Bacteria > Bacteroidota > Bacteroidia > Bacteroidales > Bacteroidaceae > Prevotella. Next base: position 101,868 of record CACZGH010000011.1, on the reverse strand, counting down.
TCTATCAGATGAAATTACTAATTAAAATATTGATATTATGAAACAAAATCTACGATTTATTTTTATGACGCTGCTATGCGCAGTGTTTAGTACGGCGTGGGGGCAAACCTCAGAGGTCCTTTTCCATGAGACTTTTGGAGATAACCCAAACAGTGCAAGGACATGGAGCGATGAGTATAGTGAAAAATCAGGAGTTGAAGCAGTGTATTCAGGCATTACAGGGTACATTGTTTCTAATGTCAAACAAGGAAAGAATACAACAGGATCTGAAGGCTCTGGTTTAAATCAATCAACCTCAGGAACAGATGCATATATTATTTTGGGCCCTCTTGATGTATCAAATTATTATTCTTTAGGGTTATTTTATCAATGGAAAGCAGGATCCACTAAAGGAACATATTATACCAAAGCTTATTACGCCACTAGTGAAACAGAGGAATATAGTGAACTGCAAGGTTCTGCAGCTGGTGAAACTTCTTTTGTTCCTTGTACATTTTCACTTCCTCCAACAGCACAAGTATCTACCTTATATCTTAAAATTGTTTTCAATACCTCAAATACACAAGCGATTATTGATGAGATAGAACTTACAGGCCTTCCTACATCTTCTACAACCGTTACCGCCCCGACATTCACCCCTGCATCAGGTGTAGTTGATTTGGGAACTGAAGTCACCATCGCAGCCGCAGAGGGCCTTTCCCTTTATTACACAACAGACGGAACAGACCCAACAGCATCCAATACCGTAATTGATGCCGAAGGCAATACTGCTACCGTAACCATCAACAGTACCACAACCATTAAAGCGGTGGCTATGGACGGAGAGGCAAATTTCAGTAATGTTGTCAGTGCAGAATACAAAATAGTTGTTGCCGCTCCCACCTTCGATCCTGAGGGAGGAGCCTATACTGAGACTCAAAATGTGACTATAAGTGCTGCAGAAGGATGCACGATTAGTTATACAACGGACGGTAGTGATCCTTTAGAGTCAAATACAGCTGTCACATCCGATGGTAATACAGCCACTGTAGAAGTAAGTAGCAGCATGACCATTAAAGCGGTGGCGATGGACTCACAAGCTAACTTTAGTGAGGTGGCTACGGCTAACTATACCATTGACAATTCAATAGCGACGCTTCCTTTCTCATTCGATGGTGGGAGTAGTGGTGTTTCATCAACAGACGGTCTTATAGCAAGTGGCCTGGGGAGTGACTATAATTCTTCTCCCAAACTAAAATTTGATTCCACAGGTGATTACCTTGTCCTTCATTTTGATGAGCGCCCTGGTAATCTTTCATTCAACATCAAGGGAAATAGTTTCTCAGGTGGCACATTTAAAGTTCAAACATCAGAAGACGGTGAAACCTTCACTGATTTAGAGACATACACAGACTTGAACTTACCTAACACCACAGCACCATTTGTTTGTCGTGACCTTGGCGAGAGTGTGAGATACATCAAATGGATCTACACTGAAAAGGTTTTGGGCAACGTGGCGTTGGGCAATATTATACTTGCAAAGTTTGAGGAGCAAGTAGAGCCAGAGAAATACGCAGTGACGATTACATCTAATGATTACGCTGAAATCTTTGTGTTTAAAAGTGACGATCAAGCGAATCCTTTAACTAGTGGCGATGAGGTCCCTTCTGGCTCATCAATATTGGTTTCAGTCGATGCTTCTGATGGATATCAAGTTGAAGGTATCACTGTAATTGATGGAAATAATCAGAATGTAACCGTTGCTGCCGAACCAGATGGCATCTCATGGACATTCACCATGCCTGAAAGCCCAGTAACGATAGCAGCAACAGTTTCGGAGATTGTAACACCACCAGCACCTACTCCAAGCGATTATATCTACGCCAAGGTGACTTCGGCAGATGACCTCACTGACGGTGTCTATCTGATTGTGTATGAGACAGGCGGTGTTGCTTTCGACGGAAGTCTCCAAAAACTTGATGCTGCTTCGAATACAGTCGATGTGACAATAACTGACAACCAGATTAAAGGAAACAACATAATAGATGCTGCCACATTTGAAATCAATGCAACAAATGGAACCATCAAGAGTGCTTCTGGACAATATATTGGCAGAACAGAAGATAGTAATGGACTGGAAACAGGTGAAGATGTTTTGACAAATGAATTCTCATTTGATGAAGAGGGCAATGCTGTCATTCAAGCAAATGGTGGAGCTTATTTGAGATACAATAGCAATAAAGATCAAATGCGTTTCCGTTATTTCAAGAGTGCAACATATACCAGCCAGAAAGCTATCCAGCTTTATAAAAAACTCGACGCATACGACTTCACCATCAATCCGCTGGCCACTGACGGCACAGACTGCTATGCCACTATCAGCAATTTAGGTGATGGCAATTGGATAGTACCTGACGGTGTTACTGCAAGTACTGTAGTGGTGGATAATAATGGCCAGTTGACCTATCCGTTCGAAGCTGCTGCCGGTGATATAATTCCTGGAAATGGAGCTTACTTGTTGAAAGGCACAGCCGGCAATCATTCGTTTGCAAAATCCAGCTCTACGGATGAAATTTCTATCGGAAGCAATATGCTTTACTCTACAGGAGAAGGCAATTTCTTAACCGTAGGTCCAGACAATGGCAGCTATTTCTTCTATAAGTTGGCTCGCAATAAAGCTGGCGATGACAATTCAGTAGGTTTCTACTGGCATAACTCAGACGGATCTGCTTTCACATATCCGACAGGACATCAGGCTTATCTCGCCGTACCACAGAACCTCGTCAGTCAGACTTCTTCATTCTCATTCGATGGCACTAACGGCATCCGAGACATCGATGCCGATTCAGACTCCAGCCGTGAGATTTACTCAATCACAGGTGTCCGTGTCAACAATAGTCAGCTGACAAAGGGTATTTATATCATCAATGGCAAAAAAACAATCATTAAATAGAACATGGAGGATTTCATTATGAGAAAATATATTCAACCGAAAATAGATATCAGCTTGAATGAGGTTATTCTTTTGGCTGGAATAAATTTAAGTAATGGGGAAGGCAACGAAGGCGACTTCTTTACCAACCAAGCCCTCTACGATGATTTGGAGGATGCCTATCCCACGAAGGGCAACGACCTCTGGGACGACGCTTATCAGAATGATGGAATTTAGAAATCAAAAATGAATATTGACATGTTCTCCCGCCTCCTCTTTGAGGGGGCGGGAGCGTGTTTTTAAGGATTTCATGCATTTCTGTTGACAGGGCATTAACTCCAGAAACTAAAATTATTTAGAAATAATGCCCTGTATTTCCCAATATCTCAAAAAAAAAGTTTATCTTTGCACCGCACATATTAATATGAGGCTACAGTAATTACAATCAACAAGAAAACTGAACAATAGCCAAAAATAAGATACTGATAAACTATGACTATTGGGGGCGGGAGTTTTATGCTGCACCTCGTACAGACATTTGGGGGAAAGACGCATTCCTGTCTAAATCTATCAGATGATAATACTAATTAAATATATTTATTATGAAACAAAATCTACGATTTATTTTTATGGCGCTGCTATGCGCAGTGTGTAGCATGGCGTGGGGAGAAGACAAGACGGATGTCTTAGATCAAACTTTTACGGGGGTGACAGGGCAAAACTATACTGATTGGTCTGGCAAGACAGCCACATCTTCTGCTGTATATGCTGGTAATAGTGCGGGGTCATACTCTTCTATCCAACTTCGGAGTAACAATTCTAACTCTGGCATTATTTCCACTACCTCTGGTGGCAAGATTAAATCGGTTTCCGTTATTTGGAATAATAATACAGCCGAAGGCCGAGTGTTATACGTCTATGGAAGCAATACTGCCTATAATTCTCCTACAGACCTATATAATAATTCAAATCAAGGTACATTAATTGGTTCTATTAAGAAGGGTACATCAGAGCCGACTTCTTTAACCATTACAGATGATTATGCCTATATTGGTTTACGTTCTGCAAGTGGTGCAATGTATGTTACAGAAATTGACATAACTTGGGAGAAATCTGGTCCCACCGCACCAGCTGTATCGTTTGCCAGTAGCTCCGTGAGAGTGGGAGTTAGGGCAACTACTACGAATGCATTGACAAAGCCTGACGACTTAACTGTGTCATACTCAAACAGTGATCCTAATGTTGCCACATACAACCCAGAAACAGGTGTTGTAGAAGGTGTGGCCGAAGGCGAAGCGACCATTACCGCTTCATGGGCTGCTGTTGAAGACAAATACAACGCAGGCAGCACATCGTTTACTGTTACAGTGAGCAATACTTTTAGAGCTACTTTTGATTTCACGGGAACCAATGCATATGGATCTGAGCTTGTACCATCAGATAAATATGTTTCTGATAGTAAAACATGGGAATCTGATGGAGTTCAATTAGTGACAGCTGGAAGATACCGCTGGTTAGAATCCACAAACGGAAATTCACTTAGATTACACAAAGCTTATGGTAATGCTACTAATGGTTCTATCACTATCTCACCTACCAATTCTAGTCATGTGATAACAAAAATAGAGTTTGACACCAATGTCAGTGGTATCAGCACTATGACTTCTGGCACATTTAATAATATAATTTGGGAAGGTATTTGCAACACTATCACATTCGCACACGACGGCACCAGTGATACACAAATTATCAAAACAATCACTATCACCTATGGTCCTGCTCCAACTATCCCGGTGACCATTAGCAATGCAGGCTATGCTACCATGTATTATGGCACTAAGCATCTGATAGTGCCAGAGGGTGTAGAGGCTTACACGTGTAAAGTAGAAAGCGATCAAAGCATCACACATACCACTACTTTTACTGCTGGAGAAGTAATGCCTGCTGGAACTGCCGTCCTGCTGCATGCTACAGCTGGAAATTACATCTTCACAGAATCTGTCAATGCAGGGAACAAAACTGTAGGCGAAAATATGCTGAAAGGCTACGATGTGGACAGCTGGACCAAAGGTCCGAATGAAGAAACTACAGGATTTGTATTCTATATTCTCTCATTGGATGCAAGTAATGACCCGTCATCTGTGGGATTCTATTATAAAGAGAACAATGGTGAGGGCTTTACAAGTGAAGCTCACAAAGCATTCTTGGCAGTTCCTAACGATATTGCAGAAGTTTCCTCTTATGTCTTTGATGACCAAACAGGCATCAAAACAGTGGAGATGAGTACTAATAAAGAAGGTATATACACGCTTTCTGGTGTACGCATGCAGAGTGACAACCTGCCCGCAGGACTTTATATCGTGAATGGTAAAAAAATGGTCATTAAATAATAAAAGGAGAACATGAATATGAAAAAATATATGCAACCATCAACCGAGATAATGAAATCTGAAATAATTCTGATGGCAGGAGAGTCTATCATTAATGGAGAGTCTATCAATAATTATGTAGGCAACGGTGTGCAATTAGACAACAACGGCTTTTTCGATGAAACGGAGGACACCAATCCCCCGAAGGATAATAGTGTCTGGGATGACTAATCCATCTGTTTCAACAACTTCAAAAGGGGCATCCTGCTTAGCAGGGTGCCTCTTTTTTCGGTGTTCGCTTATCGGTGTTCGGTGTTCGCTTTTTGTTCTTCCCCATGCAATATGATTTCAAAATATAGGTGTTTTTCGGTTTATTTTCGGAATTAAATAAAGAGTTTTCGTATCATTCCTGTTTGAAAATCAACAATATGATGATTATATTGAAAAAAAGTAGTACTTTTGCATCTGTTTTAGGGTTTTTGCCATCATTTAGCCCTACGGACGAAAAATGACATCATGTTGTATATATGAAAACAATCAAAAAGGCATTAAAAAAAGCATTCCACAAAGGTAATGAGCGTTTGCGTACACTTGCGGAGAGGAACTCCTTGATGCTGAAAGTGTATGACAAACTCTTTTTGCCTGTCGTTTGCTCCCTGTTTCGTGCCGGCAACTATCGGTTAGGGCGTATCATTGCTGGGGCATACGTAACGGAAATGTATGAAGAGCTTAAAAAAAGTCTCCCCGAGTCACTGAAAAAAGACGGCAGAAAGCGCCGCCGCCTGGAAAGAGATATTATCAAGTCCTATTTCACAGGCAATTTCTTTCCCCCAGAGTATTTCCTTTATCATTTTCAGGACCTTGATTATTGGGAAAGAAAAGAGTTTCTCTCCGACTATGACCGTGCCTTTCAGCTCTTAGCTAACATCGATGATGAAATATTCGAAATAGCCCAGAACAAAGCCCTTTTATATGAGAAGGCCCGTCCCTATTTCCATCGTGAGATGTGTCAGGTGTCACCTCATGTGCCCGTAGAATTGTTTGTCGATTTTGTGAGACGTCATCAGCGATTTTTTGTGAAACCCTTTAATGGTGCAACAGGACGTGGCACCTCGATCATGTCGGCCAATAATGATGATGAGGCCAAGAAACTTTTCCAGCAACTTTCAAATAATGGTTCATGGGTTGTGGAAGAACTCATTAAGCAGCATCCAGCTACAGCACAATGGAATGAGTCTAGTGTCAACACTTTACGAGTACCCACTTTCCGCACTTCAGATGGATGTCGTATTCTTCAGCCCTTTTTCCGGACCGGACGAAAAGGTTCCATCATAGACAACGCTGGACAAGGTGGCGTCTTTGCTGTTTTTGACCCCGACACGGGCATTATCACCACCGACGGTGTGGATGAATACGGTGGCACCTACCCCACCCATCCTGACTCAGGCTTAAAATTCAAGGGATGGCAGATACCCCAATATGACCAAGTGAAAAAGTTGGCAGCCGAACTGATTCATTTCATCACTGGCACAACCAGGCAGAAATATTTAGCTTTTGACTTTGCCTTGACAGACGAAGGCTGGATATTGGTGGAAGCCAACTCCTTAGGACAGTTTGTAGGTCAGATGGCTGAGCAGAAAGGTGTGAGAAAGAAAGTGTTGCAGTATATCAAAGGCTGAGGGGAATAGAAATATAACATCAAAAAACATGAATAAGAAGAGAAAAGATGCTCTTAAAAAAATCTTTCTCAAGAGCAATTCTGCATTTAGAAGGGCTGCGGATAATAATCAAGTAGGCAATTGGGTTTACAACAATTTGTTCTTACCCATTGTGGTGGGAGGATTTCGCTTTTCCAACTATAAAATAGGAAAGATGATTACTCCGGCATATAAGAAAGACTTAGACGAACAGTTAAAGCATTATATGCCTGAGATAATGAATAATCGAAAGAAAAGAAAAAAGATAGAAAAAGACATCTTGAAGAGTTATTTCACAGATGGAATGTTTCCATCTGAATATCTGCTATATAACTTTCAGAACCTCAATTATTGGGAACGACATGAATGGCTCTCAGATATGGATAGTAATGCCATGTTATTGTCTTTGGCAAGTGAAGAGGCATTTAATGACACCAGAAATAAGGCAAGATTCTACTCCATCATGAAAGATTTCTTTCATCGAGAGGCGTGTGTCGTTTCACATAATGAACCAAGGGAAAAGTTCGTTGATTTCGCTTTAAAACAGAAGAAAATTATTATAAAACCCATGGAAGGAACTACCGGACTCGGTACATTTATCACAACTGTTAAGAGTGAGGGCGAGGCCATGGATTTGTATAATCAGTTGACAGAAAAAGGGGAATGGATTGCGGAGGAACTCATTAAGCAACACCCCGACATGGCACAGTGGAATCCATCAAGTGTCAATACGCTCCGAGTGCCTACTTTCCGTACCGCAGATGGATGTAGAATCCTGCAACCTTTCTTTCGCACCGGACGAGAAGGCTCAGTGGTGGATAATGCCGGGCAGGGTGGCGTCTTTGCGGTGTTCGATCCTGATACGGGTATTGTTGTAACTGATGGCGTGGACGAATTTGGTGGGAGATTTGAGTTTCACCCCGACTCAAAGTTGAGGTTTAAGGGATGGCAAATACCTCAATATGAAGAACTGAAGGATATTGCAGCAAAACTGATACATAGAATGCCACGAGGGCAGAAATATGTTGGTTTTGATTTCGCTCTCACAGAAAATGGATGGGTGCTCGTAGAAGGCAATTCACTTGGACAATTTGTAGGTCAGATTGCCGAGCAAAAAGGAGTGAAAAAGAAGTTCTTAGAGTATCTTTACAAAAATGAGGGGTAATCGCTTAGTGCCTTAGCAAGGGGTTGTGCTTAAAGACATATTTCAGCACTTCTTCAGTCATTTCTCCAAAGATAGGCCCATTGCAGACTTGATGCACGTTGCACCCACCATATGACAAGTTAGCTTCTACTAATATAGGTTCTCCGTCTTCACCTACACAGAAGTCCCACGATATCAGTTTGGTGATATTTTGAAATCGTGGAGCCATTTGTATAGCCAGTTCACAAACTTTTTGATAACTGGGTATAACGACATCTGCAAATTTGATGCCTTGGGGGTGATGCTCGAAAGCCTTACCCGTGAAATCATAGGCCACTGGACGTAAATGCCCATTGGGCAATATGCCACAGAAAAGTCCACCAGAAGAACCGTTGTCTACTTTGCTGCCATTTGAACCCATTCGAAGAATGGATGACACCACTTTTACCTCGCCATTAAATAATAGTGTCAATAATCGTAAAGTATTGATGCTATCTGAATGTATCTGATTGAGTGTCTCATGTTGACGTAGGAGTTTTTGAATGACAAAATGTCGTGTCTTAAAAAATGATAGTAAAATCTTTTCATCTTCTCCTACAGACCAGAACTTGATATTCTTGCCGCCACATTCTACCACGGCAGGTTTGAAGATGACGCTTCCTGCCTCATGACAGAGGCGAATGGCCTTTTCTGTGTTGATAATCTGATAATGGCTGTCTAGAAGACATTCTCCGGAACGTCTGACTATTGTTTCTGGATGTTTGATCTCGGGGAAATACAATTCATACAATGTCTTGTCATCAAATTTGCGACAAAAATGATCATTGGCAAAAAAGTAATCCACGTAGCAATAATAGAAATCATTGGGTATATAGTACTTCAATTGGCTGCTGTCCTCACACACTCCATTATAGATTTCATACCAGAAAAAATCAAAATATTGCTTTTTCGTTCCTGAAATGTTCGCCCAATACTCTTTGATTTCCTTTTTCTGTTCTGATGTAAGTTTTTTACCACAAATACGGTCATCACGGCGACTATTAAATAGTTTCCGTCGAGCTCTTAGGTTCATTCGAACATTAATATCGGTAATTAATTTGAAAATCTTGTCTTTCGCTGACATAATACTTTTCAATTATTTTTGTAACAATAGTTGGTGTGAAGTGCCGGCCTATGCAACTTTTATGAGATGTATTCAATAAACTCTTTGCGGATACCTTTCAGCTCGGCCATCTGACCCACCATCTGACCCCAGTTTCCTTCTATTAGTACCCACTGACCATCTTTGTCAAGAGCTAAATCAAAACCGACGTATCGGTGATGCGCAGGAAGTGAGTGATGAATCTCTTTAACCAATGCTTTCAACTCTTCCCAACGAGGAATCTGCCATCCTTTGAATTTCTTTTGAGAGTCGGGATGATACTCGAAGCGGCCACCATGCTCATCTACGCCATCGGTCGTGATGATTCCGGTCTCCGGATCAAAAACAGCAAAGATACCGCCATGACCTGCGTTATCGACCACCGAGCCTTTGCGTCCAGTCCGGAAGAAGGGTTGTAAAATACGTATTCCATCATTGGTGCGGAAAGAAGGTATCCTTAGCGTATTTACACTCGACTCATTCCATGAAGCAGTATCGGGATGTTGAACGATCAGCTGTTCTATCATCCAATCACCTTTTTGTTTCAGTTGTTGGTATAGATTCTTGACGTCTTCCTCGTTTTTCACCTCAGTGACAAACGTGTCGGCGCCCATTGTACCACCAATAGGTTTTACGATAAATCGGGAATGTGCCTTTGTGAACTTTTGGAAATCTTCTTGAGATTGTTCGTCATTGATGACGCAGACGTCTCTGTGGAAATAGTCTTTGGCCAAATTGTAAAAAAACGACTTATCTGTCAATTCCTCAAAGACATTTTCACCAAAATGTTGGAGAAGGATGTCTAAGCGGTCTTTGTCGGAAAGCCACTCCCAACGTTGCCAATAGTCTTGATGCTCAAAATCATAAAGAAAATATTCTTCAGCAGACACATGATAGCATAAATGGGCTTTCACGATGTCTTTCTCAAGATTCTTTAGAAATTTTGAAGAAAGGCATGCATAGTCGGTATGATATCTTTGAATTGTCTCGTCAAGTTCTTTTTTAAATGATGGAATGATTTTATAGTTGCCTGCCTGATAGAATGCTGTTTCCAACGAAAGGATAATGCGTTCATAAATGGGATGTGTCCACTTACTTTTATCCAGCAGACCACGACTTTTTTCATCCAATGTTACAAACAGCTGCTTGAGAAAACCATTTTTTTGGTAGTTCTTATTAATCCTCATGATTTATCAACTAATATACTCTATAAATTCCCGCCTGGTACCTTTAGATACCGATGGGGCTCAGGCAGTGAGTGATGCACTTCTTTTGTGAGTAGGGATAACACTCAAACCGAATTTTATAAGATATGATATTTTCAATGGGTGCAAAATTACATAAATACGTCCAAAGCACAAAAATAATGAACTTGTTTTCGTATTTTGCATGTTTTTTTTTGCGAATTGAAGGAAAATTCCCTATTTTTGCAACCGAACACTATTGGCAGATGAAGACATCTTTCTACAAAAACACCCTCCTCGCCATCTTGACGAGTCTGTTTCTCGGCGCCACTTGCGCCTGGGCGCATACCCCCATGCGTCTGTCAGAGGAACCTCTGCTTGGCGATGTCAACCATAGTGGTGAAGTGGACATCTCAGATGTGCTTTGCGTGGTAGACTACATTTTGGGGAAACCGTTGGAAAGTTTTGACGTGACAGCAGCCGACCTCAACAACAGCGGCGTCATCGACATCTCAGATGTACTGCTATTGGTAGACATCATCTTAGGCATCCCCACCACCGAAGAGCATCCTAATATGAATGTGCTCTTCCCCACGATAGAATAAAATAAAAATCATATAGACGGTCTAAAGGACTATATGGTCTAAAGGAACAAAAAGCCCCCGCAAGCGAACTTGCGAGGGCTTTTAATATTCATTTTTTCAATCTTAATCTTTCATCTTCAGTCAATGTCCGTTCCATGGTCGAGACTGTCGTTGAAATCGCGTGGCTCATGGTCGGCCAGAGGGTCGTGGAAATCGTTGCGACGCTGGTGTTTGTCCTGATGATTGCCACCCTGACGGTTGCCCTGCTGACGGTTACCACCCTGCTGACGATTGTTCACCATACGTGCTCCACGCTCGGCGCGATCGCTGCGGTCGGGGCGCTCTGGGCGTGGACGACGCTCGCGCTCAGCATAGCCTTCTGGTTTTGGCTCTAAGACGCGGTGTGAGAGTTTGTACTTACCAGTCTTTGGGTCAATCTCCATCAGTTTCACCTTGATTTTGTCGCCCTCCTTGATGCCGGCGTCCTCTACGGTCTCCAGACGTTTCCACTCAATCTCAGAGATGTGGAGCAGTCCGTCCTTGCCTGGCATGATCTCGACGAAGCAGCCATAAGGCATGATGGAGCGTACGGTACCCTCATAGACCTCTCCCACCTCTGGGATGGCCACGATGGCTTTGATTTTGGCGATGGCTGCATCAATGCTCTCCTTGTCGGGAGCACTCACCTGCACCTTGCCCACGCCGTCGATCTCGTCGATGGTGATGGTAGAACCGGTGTCCTCCTGCATCTGCTGGATGATCTTTCCGCCCGGGCCAATGACAGCACCGATGAACTCCTTCGGTATATCGAATGCCACGATGCGCGGCACATGCGGTTTGAGTTCTGGGCGTGGCTCACTAATAGTTTCAGTGAGTTTGCCGAGGATGTACTCACGACCCTCTTTTGCCTGCATAAGGGCTTTCTCGAGGATGTCGAAGCTCAGGCCGTCGCACTTGATATCCATCTGTGTGGCTGTCAGACCATCTTTTGTACCTGTGGTCTTGAAGTCCATGTCACCCAGGTGGTCCTCATCGCCGAGGATGTCACTCAACACGGCATATTTGTCTTCACCGGGATTTTTAATCAGACCCATGGCGATACCGCTCACAGGTTTCTTCATCGGAACGCCAGCGTCCATCAGCGCCAGTGTGCCGGCACAGACGGTGGCCATCGATGACGAGCCGTTGCTCTCGAGTATCTCGCTCATGAGCCGCACAGTATAGGGGAAGTCGGCAGGTATCATGTCCTTGAGGGCACGCCATGCCAAATGGCCGTGGCCGATCTCGCGGCGACCCACACCACGCTGAGCTTTGGCCTCGCCAGTGCAGAACGGTGGGAAGTTGTAGTGCAGCAAGAAGCGCATGTAGCTCTTCTCAAGCACGTCGTCCACCAGTTTCTCGTCGAGTTTGGTGCCGAGTGTACATGTGGTGAGCGACTGTGTCTCGCCACGTGTGAAGATGCTGCTTCCATGAGGCATGGGCAACGGAGACACCTCGCACCAGATGGGGCGTATCTCGTTGGTCTTACGGCCGTCAAGGCGGATACCCTCGTCGAGGATGCAGCGGCGCATGGCATCGCGCATCACATCATGATAATAGCGGTCCATCAGGGCCTCGATATCCTCGCGTGAGAGAGTCTCCTCGCCCTCAGCGGGCTCTGCGACTTCTGGTTTCTCAGCGAAATATTTCTCCTTAAAGTCAGCCAGTATCTTGTCGAATGCCTCGGCACGAGCCTGCTTGTCAAGAGCCTGCTTGGTCACGTCGTAGGTGGGCTGATAGAGTTCTTGGTTCATCTGCTCACGCAGCTCCTCGTCGTTCACCTCGTGGTTGTACTCACGCTTCACGTCCTTGCCCAATTCTTTGGACAACTCAGTCTGGAGCTCGCACATAGGACGGATAGCATCCATGGCAGCTTTGAGAGCACCGAGCAGGTCCTGCTCGCTCACCTCTTTCATCTCACCCTCCACCATCATGATATTGTCGGCAGATGCACCCACCATGATGTCCATGTCGGCATGCTTCATCTGCTCGAAAGTGGGGTCAATGACATACTCGCCATCCACACGTGCCACACGCACCTCAGAGATGGGGCACTCGAAGGGGATGTCAGAACAAGCCAGTGCTGCTGAGGCAGCGAAACCTGCCAGCGCATCAGGCTGGTCGACACCATCGGCAGAGAGCAACATCACGTTGACAAACACCTCAGCGTGATAGTTGGACGGGAAGAGCGGGCGTAGCACGCGGTCTACCAGTCTTGACGTGAGGATCTCGTTGTCGCTTGCTTTCCCCTCACGCTTTGTGAATCCGCCGGGGAAACGTCCAGCAGCTGAATAAAACTCTCTGTAGTCAACCTGCAAAGGCATAAAATCTGTGCCGGGAACTGCATCTTTTGCGGCACAAACAGTGGCCAGAAGTACGGTGTTGCCCATGCGGAGCACGACACTTCCGTCGGTCTGCTTTGCCACTTTCCCGGTCTCAATGCTGATGGTTCTTCCATCAGGCAATGATACTGTTTTCGTAATTACGTTCATCTAAAAATCTAAAAAATCTGTTGTTTACATCTTAAAAAGTCTGGCAAAGGTACGCATTTTATTGTGAATAAACGAAGGAATATGACATTATTCCTGAAAAATGCAACTTTTAACATTTTTGCAGAAAATATATGGTAGTTTTTAAGTAATTTTGCACCACAAAACCCCAAAACAGGTAATCAACCCTACTTTATTTAATTAAATTTTACAAAAACATGCAGAAAAGATTTTTCTTTCTGATTGCCATGGCGCTGATGCTCACATCAACGCTGATGGCGCAAATCACCACATCAAGCATGAGCGGACTTGTCACGATGGGCGACGCCAATGGCGAGACCGTGATTGGTGCCACGGTACAGGCCGTGCATGAGCCTTCAGGCACACGCTATGCCGCAGTGACCAACGTGGATGGCCGTTTCTCTATTCAAGGTATGCGTACGGGTGGTCCGTATGCTGTGACCGTGAGTTACATCGGCTACCAGTCTAAGATCATCAGGGGCATCCAGCTCGAACTTGGTGAGACTTACGATTTGAAAGTGTGGATTGAAGAAGAAGCCAGCGAACTGGCCGAGGTTGTGATCAGTGGCAAGGCCTCCAAATTTGCAGTGGAGAAGACCGGTGCCTCTACCAACATCACCAATGCTCAGATCACCAACCTTCCCACGGTGAGCCGCAGCATCACTGACGTGACCCGTCTGTCTCCCTACGGTGGCAACGGCATGAGTTTTGCCGGTTCTGACGGTCGTACCGCCAACTTCACCGTCGACGGAGCCAACTTCAACAACAACTTTGGTCTGAGTGACAACCTGCCGGGCGGTGGCAATCCTATCTCCATCGACGCCATCGAGGAGCTCCAGGTGGTCATCTCTCCATACGATGTGCGCCAGACCAACTTCATTGGCGGTGGTGTCAACGCTATCACCAAGTCGGGTACCAACAAATTCAAAGGCAGCGCTTACGTCTACCACCGCAATGAGAACATGCGCGGCGACGCCATTGAGCGCGAGCAGATCAGCGGTGCCCGCCAGAAAGACCAGAACACCACCTATGGTTTCTCTATAGGCGGCCCCATTCTGAAAAACAAACTCTTCTTCTTCGTCAACGGTGAAATGGTGAAGACCCCCACCGTAGTGAACCGTTGGAGAGCCTCTGAGGACGGTGTGGCTGATGCCGACAACTATCTCTCACGCACCACTGTCAACGATTTGCAGCGCGTGTCTGATTTTGTCAAGCAAAGATATGGCTACAACACCGGTTCGTACACCCACTTCCCCGCCGATGAGAACAACTACAAGTTGCTGGCACGTATCGACTGGAACATCACCGACAAGCACCATCTGGCGCTGCGCTACAACTACACGAAAAACCGCTACTGGAGCAACCCCAACGCTTCGTCAATGGACGGTGGCACCCGTTCGGCCTACGCACGTATGTCGCAGTACTCCATGTCGTTTGCCAACTCGATGTATGCGATGGACAACCTCGTACACTCCCTCTCTCTCGACCTCAACAGCCGTCTGACGGAGAGTCTCTCCAACCAGTTGCTCGCCACCTACTCCAAACTTGACGACGTGCGCGACAGCAACTCCAGCATGTTCCCCTTCATCGACATCCTTGATGGTACAGGCAGCAATGGCAACTACATGGCTTTAGGCTATGAGCTTTTCACTTGGAACAATGCTGTACACAACACCATCTGGAACGTGAAAGATGACCTCACCTATTATGCCGGCAACCACAAAGTGACTGGTGGTATCAGCTTTGAGCACCAGATGGCCGACAACCAGTACATGCGAAATGGTACCGGTTACTACCGCTATGAGAGTGTGGACGACTTCATCAACGGCGCCGCTCCCTCCGTCGTCTGTCTGACCTACGGCTATGACGGTGAGACCAGCCCTGCCGCCCGTGTGCAGTTCAACAAACTGGGCATCTACGGACAGGACGAATGGAACATCACCAAGAACCTGAAGCTCACCTACGGCGTGCGTTTTGACGGTCTCTTCTTCAACAACGGCGACTTGATGACCAACAATGCCATCCTGAAGCTCAACTATTACACCAGCAGTGGCCAGGTGCGCCATATCGACACTGGCAAGTGGCCGTCGAACAGCCTGACTATCTCACCCCGTGTCGGCTTCACTTATGACGTCTTTGGCGACAAGAGCCTCAAGATCCGCGGTGGTTCAGGTCTTTTCTCCGGCCGTCTGCCTCTCGTGTTCTTCACCAACATGCCTACCAATGGTGGTATGGTGCAGTATCAGGCACAGCTCAACTCCCGCAACACCGATATGAGTCAGTTTGCCGGTGGATTGGTGGTGGATGAGAACGGACGTCCCACCATCGCAGCGTTGCAGCAGAAACTCTTCGGTCTTGGCTATCCTCAGACTGTCACCCCCGATGACGGCACAGTGCCCTCATCCATCTCTGCTGTCGACCCCGACTTCAAGATGCCTCAGGTATGGAAGACCTCGCTGGCCTTTGACTACCAGTTGCCCGTCTCCTTCCCCTTCTCTGTCACAGTAGAGGGCATCTTCAACAAGACCCTCAACGCCGCATCCATCTCCGACTGGAGCATGCTTCCTGCTGAAGGCTTCGCCCGTTGGAACGGTGCTGACCCACGTCCCATTTATCCCACTGGCTTCCGCTCTGGCACCAAGGCTTTCGTGCTTGAGAACACCAGCAAGGGTTATGGTTGGTCAGCCAACGTGACCCTCAATGCCCAGCCCGCCGAGTGGCTGAACCTGATGGCCGCCTACACCCACACGGTATCGAAGGAGATCACTGGTCTGCCCGGCTCCGCTGCCGAGTCAGCCTTCACCTACGTGCCCACCAATGCCGGTCCTAACAACATCAAGTTGCACAACTCACAGTATGTCACTCCCGACCGTATCGTAGCCTCTGCCACCATCCATGACAAGAGCCACAACCACTATAGTTTCATCTATGAGACCTGGCGCGGTGGATACAACTACTCGTATATGCTGGCCAATGACATGAACGGCGACGGCTACAGCTATGACGCCCTCTACATCCCCACCGATCAGGAAGTGGGCACAGGCAAGTTCCGTTTCGCCTCCGAAGATGACAAGGTGCGTTTCATGAACTATGTCCACAACAACGACTACCTGAAGAATCGTCAGGGCGAGTATGCCGAGGGCTACAGTGTCTACTCACCTTGGGTGCACCGCATCGACTTCGCCTACAAGCACGACTTCACACTTAACATCGCCAACACACTGCACACCCTGCAGCTGAGCTTTGACATGAAAAACGTGCTCAACTTCTTCAACTCCAGTTGGGGTGTCAGCAAGTATATGAACCCCTTGCTCAATGAGGGCCGCATCCTCAAATACGAGTCTACCGACGCACAGGGCTATCCTGTCTTCTCTACTCCCAATTCCGTCAATGGCAGCGTAGAAACCTTCGTACCCAACCACTCTATCGGCCAGTGCTGGTATGCTTCCGTCGGTCTCAGATATATTTTCTAATCATCAAACAACATAAAATATATGAAACTCAGATATATATTAGGTGTAGCGTTGTCTGTCTGCCTGCTTGGCGCTTGCTCAGACGATGACGAAATGATAGGCGGATTCCAAAGTATCGGCCTTGACCAGACCTATCTCACCATCCCTGAGACAGGTGGTGACGCCACAGTCACTATTAGTGCGAAAGACAGCTGGAGTTTTGACAACAATTATACCACTATCGTCAGAAACACTGACGGAACCCGCGACACCCTGCATCATCCGCTGCCCAGTTGGCTGACCGCCAATGTGGTGAACGGAGCAGCCGGTGAGACCAAAGTGACCTTCCACGCCGACGCCACCAATGGCGGACGTGAGGCCAACCTGAGCATCACTGCCGGCAACCGGAAGCAGTTTGTCAACGTACGCCAGGGGTCGATGGAGGCCGCTGACGCCACCTGTGCCGAGGTCATCGCCGGTCCTGACAGCAAGACCTACCGTGTGACTGGTACTGTGACATCCATCGCCAACACCACCTATGGCAACTGGTATCTGGAAGATGCCACCGGCCAAGTGTACATCTATGGTACACTCGACAAAAACGGTGCTGCGAAAAACTTCCTCAGCCTTGGCATTGAGGTAGGTGACGTGGTCACAGTGGAAGGTCCAAAAACCACCTACAACGGAACTGTTGAGCTGGTGGACGTAACGGTCATCAAGATTGTGAAGTCGCTCATCAAGGTGGTCACAGCAGAAGAGGCACTGCCTGCAGCTGGTGGCAAGTTTGAGGTGAAAGTGGCCTACAAAGGCAACGGTGCTTATCTGACCATTCCCGAGGAGGCCAAAGAGTGGATACAATATGAGGACACCAAGTATATCGCTGGCGAAGTGACCACATCGGAGGCCAACCCTGCCGACACTGCCGTGTTCCGCCTCTCTGCCGCTCCCAACAAGGGAGCCACCCGTAAGGCAGCCCTCGAACTGAAGTCATATGACGGTAAGAAGAATTCTGCGGTGACCTACAACGTGACCCAAGAGGGTGTCGCTAACCCACCGAAAGGCACTGGCACGAAGTCAGACCCATACAATGTGGCCGCAGCCTTGGAGTACACCAAGGGCCTTGGCGCTGATGTCACCTCAGAGAACGACGTCTATGTGAAGGGCAAGATCTCTAGCATTAAGTACAGCTATAGCGCACAGTATGGCACTGCCACCTACAATATCTCTGACGACGGGCAGGAAGACAATGTGTTTGTGGTGTACAGCAGCCTCTTCTTCAACAATGAGCAGTGGAAGGAAGGCCAGTCCCAGATCAACGTGGGCGACGAAGTGATTGTCTGTGGCAAGGTGATCTACTATGGTGGTACCACACCCGAGTTTGCCAGCAAGAAGAGTTGGCTCATCTCTCTCAATGGTAAGACCTCAGAAGGTGGTGGCAGTAGCACCCAAGGCGCCGACGGCTCCACCATCGTGACCATTGCAGATTTCAACGCTGCACCTGAGAGCACCGACGTGTGGTATCAGCTCACCGGCAAGGTGAAGAACCTCAAGGATAACGACCAGTATGGCAACTTCGATCTGGAGGATGCCACCGGTTCCGTGTATGTCTATGGCGTACTGTCGGAGAAGGGCGGTGCCAAGAAGCAGTTCCAGACCCTCGCTGCCGAAAAAGGCATCAAGGAGGGCAGCACCCTGACCATCGTGGGCAACCGTGGCTCATACAATGGCAAGATAGAGGTGTTGAATGCTTACTTCATCAGCTGCAGTAACTGATATTTCAGGAGTTCAGGAATTAAGGAGTTGAGGAGTTGAGGAGTTGAGGAGTTCAGACAATACTCTAGATGACACCGAACATTTGAACTGAATCTTTGAAATGAATAATTGAACTGAACATTTGAACTGAATCATTCAAGGGGGCCGGCATTGCCGGCTCCCTTTGTTGTGTGCCACAGCCTCACTACCTTTCCACCTTTTCACATAGTATTCTTCACATACATTTTGTCAATCAAAAAAAAATCCCTATTTTTGCAGCCAAATATCATTATCCAGACATGAAGAAATCACAAACATCACACATGATGCTCGCAGTAATGATGGCTGCGACACTCTGTATGCTATCCTGCTCTAAAAAGAAATTTACGGTGACAGGCACCATCACCGAAGCGGCCGACTCTGTCCTCTATTTTGAGAATATGGCCCTAGACGGTCCTCAAAAAGTAGACTCTGTGACACTGGACGCTGACGGCTCCTTCACTTTCACAGGCGAAGCCCCTGCCGACGCCCCGGAATTTTACCGTCTGCGTATCTCACAGCAGATAGTGAGTCTCTCCATCGACTCGACAGAGACCGTGAACATCCGTGCCTCTTACCCCACCATGGCCTCACAATACGCGGTAGAGGGCAGTGAGAACTGTTCCAAGATCAAAGAACTCTCCACCCTGCAGATGAATCTTCAGGCACAGGCACAGAACATTCTCAACGCCCCTGATCTGAGTGCCAAAAACGTGGAGGACAGCATACTGCGCATTGTGGAAAAATACAAGCAGTTTGTGGCCAACAACTATATCTACAAGGAGCCGATGAAGGCTTATGCCTATTTTGCCCTCTTCCAAGGCATCGTGGTGGGCGACGGATATATGATGATCTTTAGTCCGCGCCGTGACGTGAACGACGTGAAACCCTACTCGGCCGTTGCCACCAGCTGGGATGCGCTCTATCCTAACTCGCTGCGTGGTGCCAACTTGCACAACATCGCTATCGAGGGCATGCGCACAAAGAAAATCATCGACTCTGAGAATGTGGGACTGACCATCGACGCCTCCAAGGTGAACCAGACCAACATCATCGACATCGTGCTGAACGACAACAAAGGTGTGACACGCCGTCTGACCGACCTTGCAGGCAAGGTGGTACTGCTCGACTTCCACATTTTTGCCGCAGAGGGGAGCACGGCCCGTATCCTCGCCCTGCGCGAGCTTTACAATAAATATCACGACCGCGGACTGGAAATCTACCAGGTGTCGCTCGATGAGGATGAGCACTTCTGGAAGACACAGACCGCCGCCCTGCCCTGGATCTCTGTCCGGGAGACGGGCAATGCCTCCTCACCCTACCTCTATCAAGCACAGGGTCTGCCTGTCGACTACATCATCAGCCGCGACAATCAGGCTGTGATGGGACCGCAGCAGATCAAAGACCTCGACAGCGACATCGCCCGCTATCTCTAACCCCCTGGCTTCCACGCACCACCATGTGCCATCCGCATCTTAACCCACGCCATCTGCTCATGGCCGTAGCACTGATGCTGGCCATCGTCACCAGGGCTCAGAGTTTCAGCATTGAGACCCACAGCGACACGCTGTCTTATCTCGTGCTGCGCGCCAAGGACGGTGTCAACCGCTGGCCCCTGAAGTTCCCCGTGTATCGGTTGTGTGAGGGCGACATCGACGGTGACGGTATTGCCGACGCTATGGTGGGAGTGGTGAAGACTACTCGTTTCGATCCCCATATGGGGCGACGTATCTTCCTGTTCAAGAATCTTCATGGCCGGGTGCGCCCACTGTGGATGGGGTCGCGTTTCGGCGGTATTCTGGAAGATTTCAGATATGCCGACGGACATCTTCTCACCCTTCAGTCGACCACCGACGGCCGCTATGCTGTGGTGAGGCATTGCTGGCGCAAGTTTGGACTTGGCATAGACAGCATCCTCATCTCCAATGTTGATAGAGCGGCAGCTCTATCTATATTTGACCATCCTAAATAACCATCATCATTATGAAAAAAATCGTGTTTTCTTTGTTTGTAGCGATGGCAGCGTATGCTGTCATGGCTCAAGATGCCCAGAAGCCCATGATTCTGCCGGGTGCCGGGCATATCAATGTGGAGAGTCTGAACAAGAAAATCGACCCCAAGATGGACATCTCGAAACTGTCGCTTAGTGAGCTGAGAGTGCTTCGCAACGCTTTCGCCGCACGCCAGGGCTATCTCTTCACCAGCAGTGACCTGCGTGCCGTGTTCAACTCCACCTCATGGTATGAGGACCTGTGCTGGAAACGGGAAGACGAGAACTCAAAGATGCCTCCCATCAAATACTCCGCTGCCGAGACCGCCTTCATCAACAAAATCAAAGCCCGTGAGGACGAACTGCGCAAAGGTAACCTGAAACCTGCGTCGGGACTGGTCAACATGGATAATCTGATCAACCCCTATCAATTGGAGGAATTCCCCACCCAGTTGCGCACAGCCTTGGGCCGCAACGGTTTTGCCATCGTGGACAACGACGACGAGCAAATCTTTCAGGTCTACGAGCGCAACGACTACACCATGTTTCCCAATTTTGTGACAACCGACCTGTTTCTTCAGCTTTTCCATCTCTACTTCGACACGATGATGCGTAAAGTGGAGGAAGGGAAACTGAGCGTGGTGATGACCGACTTCTGTCAGCAGATGTATGACAGAATGAAAGTGAGGGCCGGATACAGCTCCAACAGCGCAGCCATCAAAGACGCTGCCGAGTGGAACCAGACCTTTTTCGCCGTCGGCCACGCCTTAATCACCGGCACATCACTGGCCGCCGTACCCGAAAAGTATAAGAGCATGGCCGAGGAAGAACTGCGAAACAGCATCGAAGCCGAAAACGCCTACTCCACCTATTTAGGCTACACGCAGGTGAAATTCCCCTATGCCTTGTTCCGCCCCCGTGGACACTACACACGCAGTGAGAAGAGCAGCCGCTACTTCCGTGCCATGATGTGGCTGCAGAGCGTACCTTTCGGCACCGACTTCGAGGACGCCATGTACCGTGCCGCCCTGATGGCAGAGACGATAGGTGGTGAGCAATACCTGAAAAAAAACTACAACAACGTGTTCGACCCCATCACTTTCCTGATGGGCGCTCCTGACAACATCACCATCCTGCAAGTGAATGAGATTATGAGACAGCAGGGTGTCAGCGCAGACGACTTGGCCAAAAACAAGAAATCGCTGGAGCTGTTTGTCAAGAAAATTGACGAGATAGCAGAGAGCCAGACCCGTATCCGGCCCAAGTTTGAGCGTATCTCCCACAACAAAGTCAACTTGATGCCACAACGCTATCAGCCTGATGGGCAAGTGCTTTTAGAGATGGTTGACACAGAAAACAAACCGACGCAGCGTGACGTGTCGATGGGTCTCGATGTCATGGCCGCAATGGGCAGTAGCGCTGCTGAACGCATTCTTTTGGATGAGTTACAGCAGGGCAAACAGTGGTCGGATTTCACTCCGACATTGGCCAAGATGAAAGAGCTGATGAAAGAGATTGACTGGAACGCCTGTGTATCCAACCGGTGGTTGCAGTCGCTCAACTCACTCAATCTGTTCAAAGACAGCCGCATGCCTTACTTCATGAAGACCAGCCAGTGGGACAAGAAAAACCTCAACGCCACACTGGCCTCCTGGGCTGAGCTGAAACACGATGCCATTCTCTACGCCAAGCAGCCGATGGTGGCCGAATGTGGCGACGGCAGTCTGCCACCACCCATTGTGAAAGGTTATGTGGAGCCCAACGTGGCTTTCTGGGAGAAAGCAGTGGCTCTGCTCGACGCCACACTGTCTACCCTCAGCCGTTTCCACCTGACGACGGAAGAGATCACCGACCAGAACACCGCCCTGCGTGAGGAGGCAGAGTTTCTGCTCACCCTCAGCAAGAAAGAGCTGTCGGGCGAGAAAATTACTGAAGAAGAGTACAACCGTCTGAGATACATCGGCGCCACCTACGAGAACTTGTCCTTAGAACTGATCAAAGAACCCGACCAGACGTTGATGGGCTGGAACGACGTGCAGGGCACCGACAAACACATTGCCGTAGTGGCCGACGTGCTGACTTCCAACGGTGATAACAACCCCCAGCCGTCAGTGCTCTACGAGGCTGTCGGTCCGGTGAACCATATTTACGTGGTGGTGGAAGTGGATGGTCTCCTTTATCTCATGCGTGGCGGTGTGTTCTCCTATAGAGAGTTCAAGCAGGATGTCAATGCCCCAAGGATGAACGATGAGGAGTGGCAGCAGAACCTGAAACAGGCTCCCGACACTGGCAAACCCTCATGGATGAAAGAAATCATCGTGCCACTGAAGCAGAAGCCGAAAGACAACGAACTCATCTTCTACAGCTCGGGATGTTAGTATTCAGAACGACTCATCAACGAAAATGGCGACCCTAATCATTAGGGCCGCCATTTTAGTATGCTGCAAGCCATATCCATCCCCCAAGCCGAAAACCTATCGATAGAATCCCTAAAATGAAACAAGATAGAAAATAATGGTTACTAAAATATGTTGCAGTGTAAAAATATTCTATTATTTTTGCAGTATATTTTGAAAAATATGAGATTCTATCGTTTCTTCTTTCTATTCCTCTCATCCTTGATTGTGATGGGAGTGGGGGCACAGAGTGCTAATGAGTGGACGGGCACCTGGGCCACAGCAGCCGAGTTTACAGGTCCGGGTGACATGCCTCAAACCACCAGTCTATCTAACACCTCCGTGCGCCAAGTGGTGCGTGTGAGCATTGGTTCGAAAAGCCTTCGCCTACAGTTGTCTAATGAATTCAGTGCCGAACCAGTGGAAATTAAGGCCGTCTATATCGCTGATGCGAAAGACTCCTGCGACATTGACCGCAAGACGGTGACTTATCTTAAATTTGCCGGTCAGCGCCAGGTCACTATCGAACCGGGCAAGACAGTGTGGAGCGATGTGATGAAATACAATCTCCGCCCCTTGCAAAGACTGTCGATCACTGTGTGCTATGGTGCTCAAGTGCCTGTCAACGCCACTTCACACCGTGGCAGCCGCACCACCTCCTTTATTTGCAAAGGAGAGGCCAAACCCCAGAAAGCATTCCAAACCTACGAGAATCTGGATCACTGGTATAACATCACCAAGATTGATGTGCCTTCAGAGGGTAGGAAAGCGATAGCCGTACTGGGCAACAGCATTACTGATGGCCGTGGCACTACGACCAATCTTCAGAACCGCTGGCCCGACATCATGGCCGAAGCATTGAGTGAGCGTCAGTATGGTGTGCTCAATCTTGGCATCGGCGGCAACTGTGTGGTAGCGGGTGGCCTCTCACAACCCGCTTTGGTGCGCTTCGACCGCGACATTTTAGGTCAAAGCGGTGTGGAGACACTGATTATCTTCCAAGGCACCAACGACATCGGCACGTCAAGACATGCTGAGCAGACCGTGCGCCAACTTACCGAAGCCTACAAGACGTTGGCCACCAAAGCCCGTGAGGCAGGTATCCGCTATGTGGTAGGCGCCACCATCACTCCCTTCAAAGGCAATGGATGGTATAACCCTTTCCATGAGACAGCCCGTCAGGTGGTGAACGACTGGATCAGGAAGGCCGACGTGTTTGACGCTGTGATCGACTTCGACCAGTTGTCGCGCGACCCTGCCGACCCTGAGCGCCTCCAGCAAAAGTATTCAGACGACTGGCTACACCTCAACCCTGCCGGCTACCGCGCCATGGGTGAGTATGCCGCAGAAATCATATCGAAAATCAACAAATAAACAATATGGCAAATTTCACAACACAAGAAGCCAAGGGCTTCTACAAACTCAATTGGTTGCAGCGCATAGGTTTCGGCTCTGGAGACTTGGCGCAGAACTTGATTTTCCAGGTAATATGCACTTACCTGTTGTTCTTTTATACCGACATCTACGGACTTACTCCATCGGCCGTGGCTGTCATGTTCCTCGTGGGAAACGTGGCCAATGTCATTTGGGACCCCATCGTGGGCGCATTGATTGACAAGAGCAATCCACGCTACGGAAAATATCGCTCATATCTCCTTTATGTGGGCATACCACTCTCTGGATTCGCCATCTTGTGCTTCTACAACGGCTTTGCACCGTCGCTGATTTACGCCTACGTCACCTATATTTCCATGCAACTGCTCTACACGTTTATTAACGTGCCCTACGGAGCATTGAACTCTTCCTTGACGCGTGACACCAATGAGATCACCATCCTGACGTCGGTACGTATGTTCATGGCCAATCTGGGCGGTTTGGCTGTCAACTCCGGTCTTCCATTGTTCATCGCCTTGATAGCTGGAGCACCATCAGACAGTCTTCCAAAAGATCCTTCCGCATGGTTTACAACCATGACCATCTATGCCATCATCGGTTTCTGCCTGCTGGTGTTCTGCTTCAGTCAGTGCAAAGAGCGTGTTGTGATGGATGCTAAAACCACGGAAAACGTGAAGGTGAGCGACCTCTGGATGGAGTTCATGCGCAACCGTCCGCTGCGTGTCATTGCCTTCTTCTTTATCACTGCTTTCGCCATGATGTCTGTCGGCAATGCTGCTGGTGCCTATTTTGTCAACAGCAATCTGCATGGCTCCGCTCAGGAATTGTCCATCTTCATGGCACTCGGTTCCATTCCCGCCTTCATTTTCATGCCCCTTGTCCCATGGTTCAAGCGAATGGTGGGCAAGAAAAACATGTTCTACCTATTCCTCGGAGCCGCCATCATTGGTATGGCTATGCTCTATTTGATTTCTAAGATGGAGCATGTGAATATGACGATGATCTATGTGGCACAATTTATCAAGAGTACAGGTGTGATTGTGGCTACTGGTTATATGTGGGCGTTAGTCCCTGAGGTAATTTCTTATGGTGAGTATACCACAGGCCGTCGTATCTCGGGTATCGTCAATGCCCTGACAGGACTCTTCTTTAAGGCTGGTATGACTTTCGGAAGTATCGTAGGCCCTGCAGTGCTGGCTTTCGTAGGCTACAACAGCGAAGTAATCGACCAGACCCCATTTGCTGAGGAGGGTATCCTCTGGCTCGTCTGTGTCATCCCTGCTATCCTGCTCATGTTGGCTATGTGGATTATCTCCAAATATGAACTTTCCGACGAGCGCATCGACGAAATCAATAAAGCTATTGAGGATCGTGCAGCCGAAGAACATCAAGCATAATCATGAAAAGAATAATTTTCATAGCGATTTCGTTATTGATTTCAGTCATTCCCGCTGAAGCGCAAGGACTGAAAGACGCCATAGGCAAATATTGCCTCATCGGCGCCGCTATTAACCAGTGGCAAAGCGACGGGCAGGTGCCAGCGGCTGATGCCGTACTCCGTAAGCATTTCAACTGTGTGGTTGCTGAAAATTGCATGAAACCAGAAGTGCTGGCACCCGCAGAAGGCATCTTCGACTTCCGCGTGGCCGACAAGTTCGTCAACTATGCACAACAACTGGGTCTAAAGGTAAATGGGCACTGTCTGGTGTGGCACTCGCAGGCACCCGACTGGTGGTTTACCAACGGCTATGCTGCCAGCCCTGTCTCAAAGGAAGTGCTGAAAGAGCGGCTCATCAAGCATATTAAGACCGTTGTTGGCCATTTCAAGGGCCAGGTCTTTGGCTGGGATGTCGTCAACGAGGCGATAGAGGACGACGGCTCGTTCCGTAAGTCGAAGTATTATAATTTATTAGGTGAGGAGTTCATCGAGATAGCGTTCCGTGCCGCTCATGAGGCAGACCCCGATGCCGAGCTCTACTACAACGACTATTCGATGGCTGGTGCCAAGAAGCGCGAAGCCGTATGCCAGCTGGTTAAAAACCTGAAAGCCAAGGGTCTGCGCATCGATGGTGTGGGCATGCAGAGTCATAATGGTCTCGACTATCCCAACCTTGAGGAGTATGAGAAAAGTATCGATGCTTTCGCTGCTTGTGGCGTAAAAGTCCTGATCACAGAACTCGACATCAATGTGTTGCCCAATCCAGAAGGCTTCGGCGGTGCCGACATCGCTCAGAACTACGAACTGCAGCAGAAGTACAATCCATACGTTAACGGACTGCCTAAGGACAAGCAGAAGGAACTCGACAAGCGATGGATGGATCTGTTCAAGATTTATTATAAGCACCGTTCGCAGATTGGCCGCATCACTTTATGGGGAGTCTGCGATGACAATTCCTGGCTCAATGGTTGGCCTATCAAGGGACGCACCAACTATCCGCTGCTCTTCGACCGTCAGTATCAGGCGAAGCCCGTAGTAAATGAAATCATTCATCTCTATCAATAAAAAAACAACTAACCATGGCAAAATCAAGGTATTTATTCCCTAAAGACTATATGGCTGACCCTTCAGCCAATGTATTCAACGGACGTCTTTACGTCTATCCGTCTCATGACTGGGACAGCGGTGAGTGTTTCGACGATGACGGTGGTCATTTTCAGATGCGCGACTATCATGTGCTCTCCATGGACGACGTGATGAACGGCGAGGTGACCGACCACGGCGTGATACTCGATGTCGACCAAGTGCCTTGGGCAGAGAAACAGATGTGGGATAATGACGTGGTGGAGAAAGACGGCAAATATTATCTTATCTTCTCGGCCAAGGACTACACAGGTGTGTTCCATCTCGGTGTAGCTGTAGCCGACCGTCCTGAGGGCCCGTTTGTGCCACAGGCGGCTCCCATCATCGGCAGTTACAGTATCGACCCATGTGTGTTCAAAGACGATGATGGTCAGATCTATGTCTACTTTGGCGGCATCTGGGGTGGCCAGTTGCAGTGGTATCGCGACAACAAACTCAAACCGGCAGCCTCTGTCGGCGAGGAAGCCAAATTCAACCCCAACCTTCTGCCAGAAGGCGACGAAGACCCACTGCCTTCACGTGTGGCCCGCATGACCGACGATGTGCTTCAGTTTGCTGAAGCTCCACGCCCAGTGGTGATTTTGGGTGAGGACGGCAAACCACTGAAAGCCAGTGATCCCCACCGCTTCTTCGAAGCTTCATGGATGCACAAGAAGGATGGCAAGTATTATTTCTCCTATAGCACCGGCGACACGCACTATCTGTGCTATGCTGTGGGCGACAACCCCTACGGTCCTTTCACCTATCAAGGTGTCATCTTGGAGCCTGTGGTCGGCTGGACCACCCATCACAGTATCGTGGAGTATAAAGGCCAATGGTATCTCTTCCACCACGACTGCGTGCCCTCCAATGACACGACATGGCTCCGCAGCTTGAAGGTCATCCCCTTGGAGATGGACGAAGATGGCCATATCAAGACGATGGTGAGTGAATAAAAGACTTGGGGCCCGTCAGACAGTCTGGCGGGCCCTTTTTGATGGTACCTTTTTTTAATTATTGGTGTCAATTCTTGCACTATTATTAAAAAACAATTATCTTTGTGGCAAGTTGACATCAATGCTTATCAAAAAGCAGTATGTTCACATCAAAAGTATACATAGATTGTTATGCTATATGTTCACACGTAGATTTTTATATATCATCTTCATCATCCTCTCTGTGCAAAATGCTTATGCTCAGGAGTATGTGAGTAGACGTTCAAACAGCACCTTGTCATCTGGTGATGTAAATACAAATGGGACAGTTGACATCACTGATGTGCTATTGGCGGTTGATTATATTTTAGGCAAGCCGACAGAGACATTTGACACAGAAGCCGCTGACATGAACAATGACCATCTCATAGACATCACCGATGTGCTGCTTATCGTGGATAAGATCCTTGGAAAAACACAGGAAGAGGATGACGGCACACCACCTGTCGATGATGACGATGACGCCAATCCTTATCTACCAGTATTGGCACCAAAAATAAATTGACAAGTTGAAAAAATCTTTCTGTTCGGTGTATAAAAAAGCTACGGGTTTGTGGAGATAAAGAGACGCCTCTCTGACTCCCCAAGCCCGTAGCTGTTGTTGATCTTTTTTCTTTTTATAGTGTGCAGAAAAGTTTATTTCTGGCTGACCTGGACATCAGAAACTGTGATGTTGCCGCCATAGTTGTTGATGCTCCAACAGTTTTTCTGTATGCCATAAATGCGGTTGGTGTAGGCGCAAACGTCGTTGATATACATCACCATCACCGAGTTGTCTGTGTAGATGTCGATGTGGTACACATTGTCTGCCGGACGGTTGAAGACATAACCATCGATGCCTTCGATGAAACCCTTGCCTTGAGGACCTTCCTGCTCGAAGTTCACTTTGCGGCCATCTTCCCACTCAGGATTCACCACCATGGTGTAGTATTTCTCAGAGTCGGTGCCACGCACCAACGAGATACCAAACTTGTCCCAGTTATTGGAAGTTTTCACGTCAAAAGAGATGTGATTACATGTGCCTAAGCGGCTGTAGAGCACGTAAGCACCGTCGCCAGACAGTGTTCCGTTGGCATAGCCCTTGGAGTCTACCACGTTCACATTCTGTGCCTTGTCATACTTGGCAGCCATGGCGGGCACTTTGCCAAGTGTCAGAGTGCCGTCGCTGTGCTGGATGATTTTGTGGCATACCAAAGCGCCAGACCAGTTGGGCTCTCCGCCGGCACCCACATTGATGTTCTTCTCGTGAATGGTTGATCCAGTGCGATAAGGGCACCATCCCCAGATGTAGCGGTCGGTACCGTTGGAAGCTGTCTTGCCTGCATAGAAAGCACGGCTGTCCAGCACACCCTCATGACCATCTTTCGGCCAGTTGGCTCCGGGGTCATTGAAGCAAGCCTTCAGACCTTCGTAGGTGGTAGCCATCATGTATTTCACCTTGCGGCTCCAGCTGGCGCGATAGCCCTCGCTATACACCAGATACCAGTAGTTGCCCATCTTGAAGATATCAGGACATTCGAGCATACGGTCCCAGATCATGGGGAACTGTCCAACGTGGTTCCAGTTCTTCAGGTCGCTTGAAGTAAACTCAGCAAACTTCAGGTTGCTGGAGATGACCATATGATACAGACCATCCTCGGCGACAAAAATCTGAGGGTCGCGAAAGTCAACAGGGGAGTAGCCATAGTCGTTGCCTTTCAGCACCCATACAGGGTCTTTGGTCCATGTCTTGAAGTCGGGCGATGTGGCGCGCATCACGGCCTCCACGTTCTTGCAGTTGGGGTTATGCCCTGTGTAATAGATGTAGTAGAGCCCGTCTTTCTCATTGTAGATGGCGCAGCCAGTGCCGAGGGCAGCATCCTGCTCCAATGTTGAGGTGCCGGTGGGCAGCACTTCACCTAATGACTCATACGTGGCACCGTCCTTGGTCGACACACCCCAGATGGGATGATAGTTGTAGGTAGCGTTGTTGTCGTACTCATGCAGGTAAAGCACCTTAAACTCGCCTGCTTTCTGGTCGTAGAAAGGCATAGGGTCGCCACAACGTCCGATGGCAGGGTTGTAATAGATGGAGAATCCGTTTTCGTCAGTGGAATTGAAAAAGGTAGTGGTGCCTGCCCAGTCCTTCGAAGGGTCACCTTTGAAATCGTCGTCGCTGCATGCCGTCAGCGTAGGAGCTGACAGCATGATAGCGAACAGAGAAAATATTATTGTACGTCTCATAGTCTCAAATTATTTCATTAAGTAATTGAATGCGTTCTGTGTAATGATAGCGATGTTGCGATGGAAGTTCTCAGTGTAACCTGCCTCATAGGTGTATGAATACCAGTCGTAGCATCCAGAGCCGATACAGATGATGCCACCCTTGCCAGCCTGAGCGGGATATTCCCAAGCCACAACAGCACCGTCGCCGCCCACACCGAGGATCTTGCCACCTGTGCGGGCCTCCCATGCGTCATGGTTGTCATAGCCACCCCAGTCGGTGCCGATGTGATACTGAGCTGTCGAGTTGGTGATGTGATAACCAGCATCGGTGCAGTACACCTCGTTGGGGTTGTCACCAGCGATGAGGTTCTGGTAGAGAGGATGGTCGTTCTTACCGTCAAAGATGCGGAACGTCCAAGGACCTCCACAGAGTTCTGCGCCATCCTCATTCTGACCCCAGCAGTTGTTGGGCGTCGTCCACTCATCGTCGCCGGTCACTCCGATGAATGAGGGCAGGTTGGTAGCATAGCGGGTGAGGAAGAATGCTCCGCCATTCTCATAGAAGGAGCGCAGCTGGTTCTTGGCAGCCAGTGCGTCAGTAGCCTTGGCGGCGAAGACATCGTGGCCATCCACACCACCGTCCACATGATAGTGCCACCAGATAACCTTGCATTCAGAGAGGTCTACGGTGTTGGCTTCGATGTCGGCGAAAGAGGCATAGAGTGAGTTGGGTATGTTGCCCAACATCCATTCACAGGCTGTCTTGGCCTCAGGATCGAGGTCGTTCATCGTTGGCGTAGAGCCTACGAAGAGGGCCGATGGCTTGTCGATAGCGATCACCTTGACAGTGTAGGTGCTCTCGGCAGAGTTGTTGGTCACCTTGTAAATGACAGGCTGTGTGAAGTCCTGAGCCACTCCCGATGCGGGGGTGATGGTGGCATTGGCGCTATAGGTGATGGTGGGCACCAGGTTGGTCAGACCGATAGAGGCGGGCACATACACGGTGATGGTCTTCGTGGTCTGGTCGATAGTACCCATGTAGATGTCGTTGATGACAAACTGTGTGATGCGTGCTTCGTCGTGGAGCACGGAAACGGTCCAGTCGAGATAGACGTCGCCATTGGTGACGTGTAAAACTTTTGCTGCATCCATGTTAAGGGTCTCGCCCTGCTGCACATTGCATGCGGAGCCATTGGAGAGGCTGAGCTGGGTCACCTTCATGGCTGATGTCTCATAGACTTCAGGCAAGCGTACCACGATGCTGCGAGAGGCGAGGTCGATGTTGCCCTGATAGTTGTCAAGGGCGAAGGCCTCAACCATGCAGTCGCCGCTGAGCTGGAGGTCGCTGACGTTGTCGTCAGAACAGGCGGCAAAACCACAAAGCATGCAGATGACGCCTATGATGTTGAATATCTTTGTTTTCATATTGCTTTTCTGTGTTACGTTTTACCAGTTACCAATATTCTGTGTGTAGTGGCCGTTGGAGGCTGAGATCTGCTCAAAAGGAATAGGCAGGTATTCGTCTTTGTTGGCAGTGAAGTGAGCTCCGTTGTAGATGGCGCAATGGCCTATCTCTTCTGCGTAGTACTTGTTGAGCACGGTGGCGGCATCACCCCAGCGTACCAAGTCGAAGAAGCGCTCGCTCTCCATACCCATTTCCAGACGGCGCTCCATCTTCACGATCTTGATGGCGTCTTCCTTGGAATAGCTGCCTTTGTAGTTGGTGATGTACATCTTCACACCATACTGGCTCTGATAGTTGCTTATCATCTGTGTGCTGCCAGCGGCACGAGTGCGGATCTGGTTGACCAGAGTGATGGCCTGGTCGGCCTGGCCCAACTGTGCGTAAGCCTCAGCACGTTCTAGCAACACATCGGCGTAACGGAAGACAATGCGGTTCATCGAACTGGCCCAATAGGAGCCTTTGATGAGATAGCTGTCTATCAGAGCGGGGTCGACATTCTGTTTCAGTGTGACATTGTAACCATACAGACCATTGGAGCGGCTCCATATACTGGTTTCCTCCATCATGTAGTTCTTGTTGAACATATAAGGAAGACCTGGGATACCGATGGTGAGGAACAGGCGTGGGTCGGCATTGTCATTCGACTTGTCATAATCCTTTTCGTTGAAGGTGTCGAGCAGGGGCAGACCATCAGCGCCGGTGCGGTAGGCATTTACCAGGTTCTGGCTCGGCTTGTAGAAGTCACAGCCTCCATCGGTGGCACCAGGGATGTTAGGCGGTATCAGACCATAGCTCCAGTTGAGGTTGCCATAGGTGGAACCGTCGTTGCGTGAGTATTGGATAGCCCAGAGACTTTCCTTTCCATTTTCATACTGCTCTTCGGGGCGGAAATTGTTGTGAAAGTCGTCTTCCAGTCCATAATTAGAGTAAAGGGCTGGGTTGGTGAACTCAATGACTTTCTCCAGATCCTGACGGTTGACTTCGGTCACCTGATTGCTATTGGCGTCGTCCTGACGGTAAGCTTTGTAAAGGTAGACCTTTGCGAGGAAGGCTGCTGCGGAAGCTTTGGTGGGGCGACCCTTTTCTGCTTGTGTTTGTGGCAGGGTGTTATAGGCCTCCATGAGATCGTTGATGATCAGTTGCCAACCTTCATCATTGGTGTAGGTTCTGTTGGATAGTTCGTTATACTCGTCGTAGGTCAGGTTTTCGTTGACCACGAAGGGGATGTTCTTGTACAGTCGTTTCAGCAGGAAGTGTCCATAAGCGCGGAGGAACTTCATCTCTGCCAGGCGCTGCTGCTTCATCGCATAACTGTCATCGCATGTGTTGAGCAGGGCGATGGCGCTGTTGACACGCGAGAGACTATTGTAAAGGCGCACCCACATGTCGTTGATGTTCCAGTTGGTCGTCAGCACACCTTGCTGAACCTCCAGCTGATGAAACACGTCGCCATCACTGGTTCCACTACCGCCTTTGTAGGCGTCGTCGCTGCGCACGTCGAAGTTCCACATGGAGAATGAAGAGTTGATGTCTTCGGCGGTCGTAAAGATGGCATAAGCCGAGACAGCCATGGCTTCTGCATTCTCAGAGGACTTCACCTGATCATCGCTGAGTGTGCCTTGCGGTGTGTGCTCGTCGAGGAAATCGTTGCAACTATAGAGACTGCAAACGACAAGAGCTGCACTGAGGATATTGATTATTGTTTTCATGTTTGCTGATGGTTTAGAATGATACATTGAGTCCGAAAGTCACGTTGAGTGGAATAGGATAGCCGAAGTTGGCGTTCTCTGGGTCTACACCCGTGAAATTCTTGGCCTTGATGGTGAGCAGGTTCTGAGCAGACACATACATGCGCAGACGCTGCATGTAGAGCTTCTCGGCGATGCTAGTCGGGAAGTTGAAGCCCAACTGTATGGTACGCAGTTTAGCATAAGAGCCGTCTTCGACGAAGAAACTGCTCACACGCTTCTCATTATTGTTGTCCATCGTGCTGATGGCAGGGATGTTGCTGCCC
Source organism: uncultured Prevotellaceae bacterium (assembly GCA_902780635.1). Taxonomy (GTDB): domain Bacteria; phylum Bacteroidota; class Bacteroidia; order Bacteroidales; family Bacteroidaceae; genus Prevotella. Next base: position 68,026 of record CACZGH010000011.1, on the reverse strand, counting down.
ATATTGGTGGGACTCCATGCGTCAAGCAACCGGCGGCCTTTGTTGAGGTTGGATATGTTAAGACCACTCCACAGGTCGGTCTCTTTCTTCAAGTCGCTGATGACATCCACACCCTGTACACCTTGCCAGAACATGGTGAAGTCGAAGTTCTTGTACTGGACGTAGACATTCAGACCCCATGTGAAATCAGGCACTGGAGAGTAGATCCATTTCTGGTCTTTCTCGTTGATCACGCCATTGCCGTCAAGGTCTTTCCAGCGTATACGTCCCAGGCCAGCGCCGTTTTGTGAGGCGTGGTTGTCAATCTCTTCCTGACTCTTGAAGATACCGTCGAAGACGTAGCCTACCTGTGCTCCAAGGGGATGCCCGACCACGCTCTCCACACCATTGCCGCCGAAAGTGCCCTTGGCTGCGATGGTCTCAGGTATCTTGGTCACCTCGTTACGATAAGTGCCGATGTTGCCTGCGATGTCATATTGGAAAGCCCCAATCTTGCCACGGTAGCCCACATTGAACTCAATACCACGGTTTTCCATCTCACCGGCATTGATCCACTGGCTGGCTCCTTCACCCATCACGCCGACGCCCGGCATGTAGACCAAGATGTCTTTTGTCTTTTTGAAGTACCATTCGAGAGAGCCATACAGACTGTTGTGGAAAAGCCCGAAGTCGAAACCGAAGTTGGTCTGAGTGGTGGTTTCCCACTTCAGGTCGTCATTGCCCAACTGATTGCGCTTGAAACCGCTGGGCAGCGTCTGGCCACCATTGGTGCCAGCGATATCGTAGCTGGTGCCGTAGCTCTGTCCGCCAAACTGTGCCTCACCGTAGTTGCTCACATAGAGGGTGTATCGGGCCAGATTGGAGATTTCCTGGTTACCTGTCTGTCCCCATGAGGCGCGGAGCTTCAGGTTGTCGAGCCAGTGCACATTCTGCATGAAAGGCTCCTCGCTGATGCGCCAACCGGCACTCACTGAGGGGAAGGTACCGTAACGGCTGTTGCGGCCAAAGCGGCTACTGCCGTCGTGACGCAGCGTGAGGCTGGCCAAATAGCGATCGTTGTAGGTGTAGTTGGCTTTGCCGAAGAAAGAGGTCAGCGTATAGCCTTCGCCAGAACCGTATGCCTCTGACTCTCCCACACCGGCCTCAGGCCACATATAGTCAGGGTTGAGTACCACAAAGTCATACTGCTTGCCGCTGAACCATTTGTCGTCTTCACGGTTCAACTCCACACCCACCATAGCGTCTGCACGGTGCTTGCCTATTTCCAGGTTGTAGGTGGCGATGGCGTTCCACATCCACTTGGTCCAGTGCTCTTGTTTGGCCTCCACAGCGTTGATGGAGTTGGCCACTGTACCCTCAGTGATAGGATAGGTGAAGATGCGCTGCTCCTTCTGGGCATAGTCGAGACCGAAGGTGGATTTGATATTGAAGTTTTTGAATGGACTGATGTTGATATAGGCATCGCCGAAGGTACGCCAGTAGACATAACGGTTGTCACTATTGCGGTCCAGACGAGCCACAGGGTTCTCACGGTCGGGGTAGCCTCCCACTGGTCCAGCATAGTCGCCGTTGGAGGTGCGTACCGGCAGAGAGGGGTTGAACTGCAGCACATTCTCCAGGAAACCGCCAGGAGCCTGCACCTCGTTGGTGCGGTTGAGGGTAAAGTGCTCACCTACAGTCACGATGTTGCGGTCGCCTATCTTCACCAGCTTGTATTCTGAGTTCATACGGGCGGAGATGCGCTCAAAGTCAGACTGCTTGATGATACCTTTGTTCTTGTAGTAACCCAATGAGAAGAACGACGATCCCTTCTCAGAACCATTGCTCAACGATGCGTTATACTGCTGTATCAAACCTGAACGGGTGGTCTGGTCAAACCAGTCGGTGTCTGCTGCAGGGGTCGTACCTGCCATGTCGAGGTATTTGCTCATCGTGATTTTGTTGAGCACAGGATAGCCTTGGGGATTGTAGGTCCAATCGTAGTGATAGCCCAGACCATTGCTGTTGGGATCCAGACCATCATTGACATAACCTTGCCACATCACCTGGCCGAACTCTTTGGCATTCAGCACCTCCATCTTGTGGGCATAGGTTTGCATGGCAACACTGGCATCGAAGTCGATCTTCACCTTGCCATCCTTGCCACGCTTGGTGGTGATGATGATGACACCGTTGGCGGCACGTGAACCATAGATGCTGGCTGAGGCAGCGTCTTTGAGCACTTGGATGCTCTCGATGTCGTTGCCATTCAACTCATGCATGCCAGCTTTCGTCGGCACGCCATCGATGATGTAAAGGGGGTCGTTGTTGTTCAGCGTACCGATACCACGGATGCGGACGGTAGCAGAACCTGACGGAGAACCGTCGGCGGAGATATTCATACCAGGGACACGGCCTTGCAATGCCTTGACAGGGTTGTTCTCGTTCTGCTTGGCCAGTTCGTCGACATTCACTGTGGAGACAGCGCCTGTCAAGTCGGCCTTGCGCTGGGTGGTATAACCTGTCACCACCACCTCCTGCAGCTGTTTGCTGTCTTCTTTCAACTCTACTTGCATGCCTTGGGCAGCTGGCAACTCTACGTTCAGGAAGCCGATATAACTAAATACCAGCGTCTTGCCAGGTTGAACGTTTAGTTTGAAGTTGCCATCGAAGTCGGTGACGGTTCCGTTTGACGTACCTTTTTCCATCACTGTGCAGCCGATGACAGGGCCGAAAGCATCGGTCACAGTGCCCTCAATCAGGTTTTCACCGTCGAACGTCGGTCCCGTTTGCGCGTACATTAAAGTACCCGCAAAAATGAGCATGATGCTCAGCAGGAATCTTTTCAGTTCTTTCATTTACTCTTACGTTTTGGTTAGTACTATATTATTGATAATATGGCGCAAAGATACTAACCGCGTAAAGAGTTGTCTATCAATTATCGTTCACTGACTATCAAAAATGATACATGCAACAATAGTAGACTATAAAGGTTGTTTCGTTTAGTCAGTTGTTTCAGTGCGTAAATCCATGGGAAGTTTGCCATATTGCTCCTTGAAGCATTTGGAAAAATAGCCAGGAGTGTTGAAACCAACTTCAAAAGCGATCTCCGAAACGGTCTTGGTCGTCGAGTTGAGCAGCGCATAGGCACGTTGCAGGCGCATCTGGCGCAGTAGTTCCACTGGTGTCAGGCCTGTCAGGGCTTTCACCTTCCTATACAGCTGCACACGCCCCAGACCCACATCCTCGCCCAGGTCATCCATTTTCAAGTTAGGATTGGACATGTTCTTGCGGATGGCTTCATTGAGTTGTTCGGCAAACAGCACATCCTGCTTGCGGGGGGATGGAATGTCGTCGGGCTGGCTGACAAGGATTTCTCGCAGCTGCCGGTTGACGGCATCTGTATAAAACAATGTCTGCTCTTCATTCATCGTCTGCCGCTGTCTGATGGTCTTGCGCGTTTGGAGAAACGCGCGCCAGGCTATGATGAGTGCGCCAAGCAACAAGGCGATGCAGACAAAACTACCCACCAGCACTTTGTGCTGGGTGTTGTATAGACCGGAAAAGGCCTCCAACTTGTCATGGATGGTGATCATGTGGTCGTTTTGTTTGATCAGTTCACGGCTGTTGAGCGCTATGAGGTCGGCGTTTTCAGGAGTCACGATCATGCCTTGGAGCGTGTTCTCTCGCTCGAAAGGTTGTTGGTTGAGAATGCGGAGTGCTAATAAGATGATTTCCTCGCCGTGGGTGGGGTAGACATAGGTGCCCACCAGATGACCCAATTTCACGTACTCAATACCTTCTTCTGGCAAACCATCTATGCCGATTATCTTGACTTTGCCCTCATAGCCAGCTTCTACCACTGCCTTGTAGGCACCGGTACCCATGCCGTCGTTGTGACAGAATACGATGTCGGGAAGAGGACCTTTCGCAATCTGCTCCGCCACTATCTCACAGGTTTTTTCAGAGGTCCAGTCTCCCTCCTTACAGATGTATTCCAGTTCGGAGTGACCCTCCATGGCTTTTGCGAAGCCATGATGCCGCTCCCGGGCCGGTGAGGTGTTCATCGCTGCGGTCACCTCCAGTACGACAGGACGGTGTCCTGTTATTTGCCTGGCCAGAAGTACGGCATAGTCGCCCATTGTCTGTCCAGCCTCCACATTGTTTCCGCCGATGAATGCCTTATAGTCATTGGTCTCAGCCTTACGGTCAAAGAAGATGACAGGGATGCCTTTCTTTCTTGTGCGCTGGATGGCCTCTGCGAGGGGTACCGCTTCGCTGGGGGCTACCACCAACAGGTCAATGCCGCTTTCCGACAGACTGTCTATCTGCCGTATCTGCAACTGTGTGTCGTCGTGGGCATTGGCTATTACTACTTTCGCGTCTGTATCATAGAGGTGCTGTGCGGCCAGCATCTCACGGTTCACCTTGTCTCGCCATTGTCCTGCCGAACATTGCGACACACCTATTTTATAAGTTTTGCGGCTTTCAGAACATGCGGTCAGCAGAATGGCCGCCAGCAGAAACATGGATATGAAAGTGGAATGGATCGTCTTCATATATAGTTATTTTGCATATTTCTTCACTCTGTCGTCTTTGATCACTCCGCTCCAGTTGAGACCGAAGGCGAAGTCGTATAGATGGCCGTCAGCATCACGGTAGCAGCGCATATCGTGGGGCATATCCTCTTGCTGTTCCTCCACAGTCTGCATATCGGCGGGCATCTGCATGGGCAGCAGGGCGGTGGGCTCTGCCTGACCGCTGATGATGTCGAGCAATGCCTGGTGCTGCACGTTGAAAGAGATAAGTATCGCATCGGCATGCGGCTCTATCTCCGAGAGCACCACAGGGCGCCCTGTTTCCACGATAACCACCACAGGTTTGTCGCCCATCTTCTCCTTGGTGTCTGCCACCAAGAGCATGTCATCACGGTTGTAGGTCTTCACGCTCTTGCCCTTGAAGCTGCGGTTGGTGGTGCGTTCCATCGGGTCGCCGCCAGCGATGCTGACAGCGCGGGCATGGGTGGCGGTATAGTCCTCATATTGCAGACTGACAGGCACATAACCATTGCCACCCTTCATGGCGTCAGCTTTGCTGTAACCCACGCCAGTGCTTGGCTCCTGGATGAGGCAAAGGGCAAAATCGGCTTGCTCAGGCTGCGTCACCACCTCGAAATATTTCTTCACTAAGTCCAGGTCGATTGGCTCTACGGTCTTCTCCTCAGAGATACCGCCCCACATACCTGGTATGGCAGGGAAATGGCGCTTGGGCACGTATACCTTCTTCTTACCTTTCATCGGCAAAGTTTGGTTGCCATGATTCTTCAGCATCACGACCGATTTCAACTGGGCGTCATAGCCTTCTTTCATAAACTGTGGGTTGCCGACAATCTTCTCTGTCTCTGTGGGATTCAGGTAGGGGTTCTCAAAAAGACCCACTCTGAACACGTTGAGCAACAGCCGGCGGGCAGACAACTCAAAGCGCTCGCGTGCGCTCTTTTCGCCATACTCCTTGCACCACATCTGGTAGGCCTCGATGATGGGGCCAATCTCGTTGTTGCCGCCAAACTGGTCGACGCCAGCCTTTAGGATCTTGTAGTGCCGCTCTGCCTCTGTCAGCTGTTCCACGCCCCATGGTTTGCCGCCAATAGGGGTGTCAAGCACTTTCATATCCTTGGTGATGCTCCAGTCGGTACATACCACACCCTCAAATTTCGCCTCCTTGCGGAGTTGCTGCTCAATCATCCACTGGCTGTAACTGCCTCCCACATTCTCACCCGAAGGATCCTGTCCCCACAGGATGCTGTAGATGGGCATCACGGCAGAGGCCATCTCCGTGCCACCCGGCAGACGGAAAGCTCCCTCCACAAACGAACGCTTGTGCATGGCCAGGTTGTGACCGGGATAGACGGCATATTTGCCAGAGGCGAAATGGGAGTCGCGCCCTCCCTCCTGTGCCCCATAGCCATACCAGTGCTTCACCATCGCATTCACACTTTTCTCCCCCCATCCTTTGGCCGTAGGGGTGGTCTGGAAAGCGTCGCAGTAGGCACGGGCCATGTCGGTGGACAGATCGGGATCTTCGCCAAACGTCCCACTGAAACGGAACCAGCGCGGATCGGTGGCGATGTCAACCTGGGGCGACAAGGCCGTGGCGATGCCTAAGGCACGATACTCCTCTGAGGCGATCTCGCCAAAACGGTGCACCAACTGTGGGTCGAAGGTGGCAGCTAAACCAAGTGAGGTGGGCCACTGTGAGATATGACCACCAGCACCGGCATTGAACTCTGTCGTGGCTTTGGCCTCATGGCGGGGATCGGAACTGGTGTTGGCGGGTATGCCATGGTCGAGACCTTCCACAAAAGCCTGCATGTTGTTGTTCCACTCTGCTGCTACAGCCGGGCTCTCCACTCCTGTCACCAAGACAGCACGCAGATGGTCGTCGCGCAGGAATTTCTTCTGGTCGTCGGAAAGGTCAGAAGGCTTGGCACCACTCTCCTCAAAAGATTTGCCCTCATACAAGGATGCCCCGAAACCCATGCTCGAAATCATCGGCACTGACTGGTGGCTGCTGTATAACATTAGGCCCGCAATCTCTTCTATCGACAACATCGAAGCCAGGTTGGCGGCACGATCCTGCGCGCTGAGACGCCAGTCTTCGTAGGCATCGAGGGTGTCGTTGCGGTTGAGGTCTTTGAACGCGTAACCATCGGCTGTCAGTAGTTTGACACCCGACTGGGGGGAGTAGCCTAATGTGGCGCCTCCTCTTTGGGTCACAAGCATGAAAGAGCCTACCTGCTCTTCCGACCATTTCTGCCCGTCACATGCCGACAGCATCATCAGCATCACGGTCATCGCCATGGTAATAAAAGATTTGCCGTACATCATCTGTAAATTGTCGCGTTGAGTATGATCTTTCGTTTTGCTCTCTATTATAAATACAAAGATAGCACTTTTCTTCGAAACATCAACAGATTGCACACAAATCATCTACATAAAATGTATTTTGACGAGTGATGCTTTGATTGCGTCCCTACATCGCCAATCACAATATCATATTGCATGGCAAAAAACAAAAAGCGAATACCGAAAAAAGAGGCACCCTGCTAAGCAGGATGCCCCTTTTGAAGTTGTTGAAACAGATGGATTAGTCTTCCCAGACGCTTTTGCCTGACACAATGTTGCCGGCACTTTCGTTCTCGTCGAACTGCCCCTCATTGCCCAACTGTGCGGCTGTGGAAACGATATCATTGAGGTCCTGCATGAAGCGGGTCATTATCAATGTTTTGATGCTCGGTGAAATGTATGTTTTCATATCTCTGTCTCCTTATATTTATTTAATAACCATCTTTTTGCCATTCACGATATAGAGGCCGGCAGGCAGGTTGGTGTTGTTGACACGCACGCCAGAGATGGTGTAGACCTCAGCGTTCTCCGGCAGGTTAGCCATCACATTCTTGATGCCAGTCGGGTTGAATCCGTAAGCCTCCACAGCCTTGGTTGCCTCGACAGCGAGATAAGCCTTGTGTGCGCCATTCATGAATGCGGCACCACCCTCAGCGTCGAAGTAGAAGCCTAAGCCGTGGCTCTTGCCGTTGGCGAGTTTGTAGAACTTGTAGTTGCCGTCGCCAGGAGCTGTTGTCATAGCTTCCTCGTCAGAACCCATGAGCATGTTGGCCTCATCCGCCTCGTCGCCTTTGATCTTGATGGCGAACTCGTAGTCACCAGGAGCGCCTTGCAGAATCACTGCTGAGCCAGCCGGGATCACATTGTACTCTGTCGAGACCACAGCAGACTTGCCCTCTACCACGACGGTGTAAGCCTTCACGCCGGCAGGTACCTGCAGGTTCTTGTCACTATAATATAAGGTAGCGAAACCAGCATCGCCAATGGTGACAGGCTGGTAGTCAAGGCGCTTGCGGAAGATCTGCACTGGTGTCTGGTTGTTGCCCTCAGCATAGCAGGAGAAGATAGTGCTGCCATTGTTGTATCTCAGGTCGTTGCGACCCTCCTCACGATGGAACACGATAGAGGCAGTGCCTTCAGAAGAAATGGTGATGGTGGCGTCGGCAGCGCCATCCTCACCTACAGAGGCACGGGTCTTGAGCTGGTTGGAACTCTTGCTGGAGGCATAGAGGTAGCCGGTAGGATTGTCACCCTCACCCACTACATAGAGATTCCATGCGCCTGCCTCACCTTCGAGGGTGATACGCTGAGTGGTGGTGTGTGGCATGATAGTGCCGTCAGCCTCCAACTCAATTTCCACAGCAGCGCGGTTGTTGTTGTTCTGAGTCACACCGAGGGCGAAATACTTAGTGGTGCCTGTCTCGCTGTCAGTGTAAGGAGCTGCGATGACAAACTCATCTCCAGCGGAGAGGGTAGAGGCGTCGGTCACGAGGTCAAATACCTCCGTACCCTTCTGTGGATGTTCCATCACGTTGAGCATATAGTTGGCCTCACCAGCCTGATATTCCTCATTGCCGGCGAAAGAGGCTTTGATCTGGACACGTCCTGCAGCCTTGAGGGTCACCTGGCCGTCAGCGTCGATAGTAGCAATGTCTTCCTTGGCACTGGTGTAGACGATCGGACTGAGGTTGTTAGGATTCTGCAGTACGGGGAACTCTACTTCGTCGCCAATATAGGCATTGAACTCCTTGACAAGATAGGAAATCTCAGGATCTTTCAGTTCTACCACTACTGCAGGATTGACTGTGAGCACATAGCTGGCATCGCCTGGCTTGAATTCATCATTGCCAGCGAAGGAGGCGGTGATGGTGGTCTCGCCGGCAGCCACAAGTTCCACTTTACCTTCTGTGTCGATGGTAGCCACCTCTGTGTTGCTGCTGGTGAAGGTAATCGGACTGAGGTTGTTGGGATTCGACAGGATGGGGAACACATTGTCGTTGGCATCAATGGTCACCTCTGCGGTCTCTTTGCTATAGGACAAGCCTGCCTCTTTCTTTTCGGGTACGGGAGGTGTTGTGTCATCCTCAACATACACTTTAACCTTCTGCACACGCCAGTGGCCTGAACCAGAAGGACGGGTAAACACCACTTTGTTAGAACTTCCTTCCCATACACCCGTCTCTGGGTTATATGTGGGCACATCAACTACATCTGCACTTTCTGGCTTGTTGTTTCCATCATAGGAAATTTCTATTTTCACCAGTTTCTTGCCTTTGACAGCTTCGATAGTCATTGTTCCATCACCATAGACACGGATGCCCTCGCCAGTTGTGTAATATTTGCCGTTGTTTCCACCACCTCCGAAAGTGACAGTGAAAGTCTCGTTCTTATTCTCAAACGGTTCTGTATAGGCCACACTGTTTTCTAGGTTAAGTTCGGAATCAGCGAATACGATGGCATCAGGATCATTATTGATCACAGGAGCTTTGTTGACCGTCAGCTTGTAAGAAGCCTCTCCGGGGTTGTATTCTTCATTGCCGGCAAATGATGCGGTGATAGTGGCCGTTCCAACTCCCACAATCTCAACGGCACCCGTTTCTGCGTCGACGGTAGCCACTTTCTCATTTTTGCTGGTGTACGTGACGGTGAGTCCAGCCGGCTCAGTGGTAAGTGTTGGAGCAGTGAAAGTCTCACCCTCAGTGATGGTTACCTCTTCTGGATTGAAAGACATCGTTACATCTTTCTTTTCAACGGGGGGAGTGCTCGGTGTAATAGATACAAGATAGTTGCCAGCAGCAATTTCTGGTGTCACAGCATCGTTTTTCACATATTTTTGAAGCTGGCCAAAAATAACGACCGCATCACCGGTGTTGAGCTGACTTGTACTGGTGAATTTTTCATTGTCTAAATATTTTCCACGATAAACGTACAGTTCTTTATTTGAATCGTCAGTGATAAAATAAGTAGCGTTGCCAAACTCGGTGTTTACTTCCTCAACATTAGTTACAGTTCCTTTAACATAGACGTTATTCGGAGTCTTGCCATTGTCAGCCAAAGTACTGATGACTTCGAGAGCCTGTGCTATGGTGTAAGGATTGGCCTCAGTTCCAGCACCATTGGGGTCGGTAACGGTAATGGAAAATACCTTTGAACCACCAGTGAACTTGTCATTTTCACTCCATGTGGCTGTGATAGTTGCCTCACCTTCGGCAACACCAGTGACTGTTGTGCCAGACACAGATGCGATTTTATCGTTGGAGGTTGTAACCGTGAGAGCAGGACCATTGGTTGTAACTTCTGTTGATCCACCAATTTCGATGGAATTGGAGCCGATGGTGACAGTAGCGTTTTGTTTTCCTGTGGTTTCACTAATAGTCACAACAATTTCTGTAGCGCGCACTTGGTTTGACGAAGCAGTGAAAGTCACTTCGTTAGAATTACCAACCCATGTACCTACTTTGTCTTCGTATGAGTAACCTTCTTGTTCAGCAAAACAGCCAGGACCATACTTTTCTGTCTCACTTGCAGTGCAAGTGATGACAATTTTAGAAATAGCTGCCCCTGTGGAGGAAATTGTCATGGCTTGAGATTTAAAAATGCGGAATTGGTCGGTTGTGACAGTACTTGCTGTTACTGCCAGTGTTACTCCGTCTTTCGTCAAAGAATAATCAGCGCTTGTCGTCGCCGTAAATTCGGATGGTGAAAACGTGATGTCTTCTGCCCATCCCACACTTGCTACTGCCAGCAGCAAGAGTGTAAAGAAATAACGTAATGGTTTAATCATAATAGTGTTTATTAATTAATAGATTTAGATTTATGTTTTCCGTTGATTATCAATACGATATAGTGCGTGCAAGAAATGCCTTGCCGCACGTCAGGGTATTTTAGTCTTTCTGTTGTCGCAAAGATAAACTTTTTTTTGCAAACCGCATCATTTTTCTCCCCATTTTTTCCGTTTTTTTTAGTCGTTTTTTTGAGGCGGAATGGTTGATGCGGACGCCGTGCCCCTACATTTATGTTGCGAAAATGGAAATATTCCATTTAAGAAATCATGGTTTGTAATGCAAAGGTCATGCGTCACCGTGATGACGCTGGGGCATACTCCGTGATGCCGATGTTGTATTTAGCGAAATGGGCGCGGGTGTTGTTGAGATACGTGTTCATCTTGGTACGCTCATTGGCGTTAAGGCTGTCGGTGGGGAAATTGGAGGGGAGGACGCGGTAGTAGCGTTTGCCCGAGTTGACAGGGCGCGACACCCAGTAGAGGTTGTAGCCACAGTCGGTCAGCGTGGTCTTGCCGTCCTGCTTGGTGAGGGTGAGGCGCACCATCGTGCCTCCGTCGGTGTTGGGCCGTGACTGGTTGGAGACGAAATTGCCTAATGAGTAGGCCAGCACATGCCGTCCGTCGGCTCCCTCACGCACCTCAATGGGTTCTACTACGTGTGGATGACCACCGATGATGTGGTCGACACCATGGGCGAACAACCAGTCGGCCAATTGTTTCTGACCCGCATTGGGTAGCAGGTGATACTCGTCGCCCCAGTGAGGCATACAGATGATGACATCGGGGTGCATGGCTTTGGCACGCTCGATGTCGGCAGCGATGATAAGCGTGTCGAGCGCGTTGACGATGCATGGTTTGGGCACAGGGATGCCATTGGTGCCATAGGTGTAGTTGAGCAGGCAGATGCGAATGCTGTCGTGCTCGATGATGAAGGGGTATTGTGCGGCGCGCTCCTGCTCATTGCGGTAGGTGCCGAGGTGGGGGATGCGCAGTGAGTCCATCATGGTGATGGTACGGTCGATGCCGCGGGCATAGGTGTCCACGCTGTGATTGTTGCAGGTGGTAAGCACGTCAAATCCGGCGTCTTTGATGGCCTGGAGGTACTCGTCAGGGGCGCAAAACTGTGGATAGCCACGGTAGGGAGGGCCGCCGAGGGTGACTTCGAAGTTGGCGATGGCCAGGTCGGCACTCTCAATCTCTGCCTTCATCTGGTCGAACACACCCGTGTAGTCGTATTTCCCGCCGGGTCGAGCCGCCGACTTGATCTGTGGCTCATGCTGCATGAGGTCGCCCCCAAAAAGCAGGGTGACTTGGTGGATGATTGGCTCTGCGGGAATGGTGTCGTTGTTCAGGGTGAAGGGGTTACGGGCGTTGCCGGTGCAACAAGAAGTGGCGGCAACCAGTGCTACTGCTATAAGTGTATGATATTTCATTGTCTTGTTGGGGGTTACTGATGAGTGTCGGAGGAAATAAGTTTCAGGAAGGGGCGACGGATGCCTTTCAGTTCAGCCATCTGACCTACCATCTGGCCCCAGTTGCCCTCTATGAGTACCCACTGTTGGTCTTTGTCGAGGGCAAAGTCAAAGCCTACATAGCGGTGATGTTGAGGCAGAGAGTTATGAATCTCCTTGACCAATGCTTTTAATTGCTGCCAACGAGGTATCTGCCAACCCTTGAACTTCTTGCCTGAGTCGGGATGGCATTCGTAACGGCCACCATGTTCGTCGACACCATCGGTCGTGATCACACCCGTCTCAGGATCAAAGACGGCGAAAACACCGCCATGACCGGCGTTGTCGACCACTGACCCCTTGCGACCTGTGCGGAAGAAAGGTTGCAGGATGCAGACGCCGTCCGAAGTGCGGAAAGAGGGTACCCTCACGGTGTTGACGCTTGACTCATTCCATGCGGCGGTCTCCTTACTCTGCACGATCAGTTCTTCCACTAGCCAACTTCCATTATCTGTCTGTTTTTGGTAGAAATCCTTGGCCTCTTCCTCGCTGCCGACAGAAGTAATAAACGTATTGGCCCCCAGACTCCCTTTGATGGGTTTGACAATGAAGCGGGGGTGTCGTCTGGTGAAAGACAGAAACGCCTCAGCGTCTCTCTCTTTATTGATCATGCATATCTCACGATGAAAATAGGGCTTTGCAAGTTGGTAGAAGAACGACTTGTCCAGCAGTTGCCGGAAGGTTTTGTCCTTGAGATAATGGCGCAGATAGAAATAGCGGTCCCAGTCGCTCAGCCACTCTTTTCTCTCTCTCAACTCTTGATTTTCAAGACGGTAAAGGAAATATTCTGAAGGATAGAGATGACCTAGAAGAAAGGCCTTCATCATATCCTTTCGCAGATGTGCGCAGTATCGTTGGTCGGCTCTTTGAGCATCAGAGAGGAAGAGCGTTAAGGCCTCCTGCTCATCACGGAAATAGTCGTCGTAATATTTGTTGTGCTTTTTAAAAAGACGATAGTCAGAGGCTACCATCAGTTTTGCCGCCAACGAGAGCACCCTTTTGTCATAAAAGTGGGCGCCTCTTTCACTTTTTTCCAACCACCCGCGTAGAGAACGGTCAGAACGATAGATCAAGGATGCTAAATATTTGTCAATCATAAGTGAAGACAAAAATAGCCTTTTTTTCTAACATAAGAAAAAAAAGGAGTGAATAAAGCGAAGAAAAAACAAAAACATGACAATATGACACAAGAAATATAAACTACAAGGCTTGGAAATGACAGTTTGGCAGCAATTTATGGTTGGCATGAGAGTTGCCTAAAAGGAGAGTGAAAGCAATCAAATACGAAATTATTAACCATTTAAATGATAGGAGATTATAATTATGAGACGTATGCATGGTAATTTATGGCTGCCCGACCTGTTCAACGATTTGATGAATGTGGACTTCCCCGCACCAAAACCCAGTTGCACGGCACCAGCCATCAACGTGAAAGAGAGTGATAAAGCATATTTGGTAGAGCTTGCCGCACCGGGATTGAAAAAGGAGGACTTCTTTGTACACATCAATGATGAGGGCAACCTCACCATCAAGATGGAGCAGAAAGAAGAAAAGAAAGAGGAACAGGAGAATGTTCACTATCTGCGCCGCGAGTTCTCATACACCAAATTTGAGCAGACACTCATCCTGCCCGATGATGTGGACAAGGAGAAAATCGGTGCCAAGGTTTGCGACGGCATCCTGACCATCACTCTGCCGAAGTTAGAAGAGACAAAAGTGAAAGTGTCGAGACAGATCGCTATAGACTGATACTGACCAACAGACACCTATCGAAGCCGCATGGACCATGCGGCTTTTTGTTTGTCGTAACTCACAAAATAAGCACGGAAGGGGGGCACAGCCAAGGCCTCATCGGTGTGGACAAAGGAACTGCCCTGTGCGTTCAGCGCATGGATGAGATGACGGTTGGCGCCATACGTGCGGCCCACGAAGTCGTATTGGCCACCTGTTGTCACCGCTTTAGGACAGCCAGCTTTGATATGGGCATTGGTACCCTTGAAGCAGAAAGTCTTGTGTCTTAAGTCATATTTCGCCCCCCATGAGTCGTCGGTGACAGCGATGAGGTAGGGCTGATAGGCCTCTAATACAGAGACATAGTTGAAAACAGCTTGGCCGTCGTCTTCGCCGTCGAAGGAAAAGAGGAAGAATTTCTCACCACGGTCACCAGCATGCTGATACCAGGGGGTGGGCACTCCTTCCACTGACACGTCCTGAGGCTGAACGGCAAAGGGCAGCATGATGGTGCTCCACCCATCACGTTGCTGGCCATGACCCTGCTCAAACACACGAGTGTAAGTGGCCTCATCGACCACAAAATCGACGGGCGAGAGGAAGTCGAGGCCGTCGACAAGGGTCAGACGGTCAGCGTGGTGGCCTGTTACCACGTTGCGCCCCTGAGTCGACAAGGAGGGCGCTGCGTCTTGAGCGAAGACAAACAGCGTGTTGGCATTGCCGCCACTCATGGTGGCATGAGGCTTGGTGGTATACCTGGCGTCTACATAGACCGTCTCTTCCGGGATGACAAAAGTGTCATGGTCATCGTCTTCCATACAGAGAGTGTCTTGACGGCTGATGGCCACCACCCCATAAGTGGGAGTGACCTGCATGCCAAGGGTGCTGACTTCTATGTCTTTCACCTCGTGTCCGCAGGTGAAAGTCCACCGCAGATCATAAGTGGTACCTATGCGTAGGTCGCCGAAGTCCATCGACACTATGGTCGACGACTTCGGGGGGAGTGACACCGTCGTGGTCTGTCGTTGTCCGGTCGTGGGGTCTGAGCCCAACTCATATAGGGTGGCTGTCACTTCATGTATATAGGGATGTGTGCCTTTGTTGTTGAGCAACAGCCGCGCCTTGCAACTGTCACCATAGAGACGATGGCCTGCATCGACGTAGTTGTCCCAGGTGTGATGCCAGAGCACGTCGCCATAACTGCTGTCGGTGTTGTAGATCTCATGCTCGGTCATGTCATCACCCTGTATCATCAACAGGCTCGTGGGTGTGATGTCGCCGCTATAGTTCACTTGAAAGCTACGGGTCTCGCCCACAGCGAGATGAGGTTCTACCCAGCCTATCTGTTTGCCATCGACAAAGAGGGTGAGATAGCCCATCGTCTCTTCCGTACCTTTATTGGTGAGTGTCAGGGTGGCCAGACCGTCGTCATCGTTGTGCGAGAAGTTTTCTACCTTGATGTCATACGATGAGGTGAGGGTGATGGTCGATGCAGCTACCGTGGCCGTGGCATATTTGGTACCAGCGTGGTTCATCCGCTTCCATTCCTGCTGACCGTGTGGCCTGCACACCGGCACGATGGTGTAGTCACCGTCGGGTAGTTCGGCGCCGAAGGACAAGGTGTAGTGGTACTCCCGCCTCTCATAATCGGCGATTTGCAGGGTCTGCTCACACGCCACATCCACCAGACGGCCTTGGCTGTCGTATACGCCACAAGCGCAGTCGAAAAGTCCAGCACTTGCCGTTTCCATCTTCCAGGCGCCGTAGACGGACACCATCTCGGAACCGTTCTCCGTGCGATGGTCACGGCTGACGGTTTTGGGGCTGGTGAGGTAGAGCCAACTTACGGTGGGTAGGTCTAGGTCAAGTAGGGTGTCGTCGTGGGTGTCGGGTTGGATGCCTGCCACCATGATCTTACGGTCGTTGTAAGAGGTCTTTGTGGTGGGGTTGAGGGCGCTGATGGCAAAATAGCCGTTGTTGGTGCCGTCGTAGCCCCAATTGAAGTGATACTTGTCAGTGGTGGCATTATAGCCGTCGCACACAAACTCATGCGACGAGTTTTTGAAAAGGTTGTCGCCACTCATGCACACAGGCCGCCCCTCGGCCAACTCTTGATAGAGGGTCTCCTCCCATTCGCTCATAGTGATGTCGTAAGAGTTGATGATACGCACTCGTTTGTCATAGCCGAAGTAGGTGTGCATGGCATAAGGAATGTCATCGGGGAAAGCACCCGATCCCGTAGGTCTGTAGTCCATTTGTACCGCCTGACCGCAGTATCTCATCAGTTGGGCCACCGCATTTTTACCGGCAGTGGTGGTAGGCTTGCCGTCGGTCATGTTGTCCCAGTCAAACTGCTCTATGGCTGACAGTGCTGCCACCTGAATGGCAAGCTTCGACGTGGTGTAGCCCGGAATGGCAGTAGATCCGTGCCGGAAGTCTTTCACTGTGGCCCAGTAGTACATCACTTCTGCCATCGCCACAGCGACGCATCCTGTGTAACAGTATTTGCCGGAATAGACAGGTGTCTTTATATAATAGGGCGACCCCTGGCCCCATTTTGCCTTGACGAGATAGGGTATACTCTCTCGGGTGGTAGTTTTCCGCACGGATTGATAAGGTCTGAGGTGTTGGGCGCGGCTCCATGTCACATCGGTGGCGTAGCCCTTGAGCCATGTCTTCATGTTGTCGGGAGCTATGTCATAGTCGAATGTTCCCTCGTCACTGTAGCCTAACACAGGCAAGGTGGTATCGTCTCCAGAGATGATGACAAACCCTCTGTCTTTCCCCACGTTGAAAACATAAAAGAGGGGTTGGCTGTCAGCCGAAAAAGTGTCATCGCTTTTTTGTGTGTAGGAAAGGGTCAGTGGCACAGCAGTGTCGCCGCTCTTTGCCTTTCTCATGCCTATAAACTCACGGGCGATCTGCAGGGCCGACTGCAGTGACACTGGTTCTGCCGCCACGTTGCCACAGAGCAAGGTGACGTAAAACATAAGGAGAGCGAAGGCTTTTTTCATCTTACAGTTGTTATCAAATGAGAGAATAGGGGGTGCTTTTTCCAATCCGTCAGCAAATTTAGATAAAAAAACTGAAATCTTAAGTCACACACCATAAAGATTTTCAAATTTGATTCCGAAAAAAACAAAAGACGTGTAAATATTTGTCATCTGCGATGACTGTTTATCATCTCTTATGCCAGGATGTAATATAAATGTTGTCACTTCGGGCGTTTATGGCCTTTTACGCCCAAAAACATACGTGGCAGAGGGCTACCAAAAACCTAGCTTCGGTGAGACAACAATAGTGGCTCTCTATATAGGGCAATCCATCCTCTATGCTTTTTTTACTGAAACATCCGATTTTTCAAGAAATAATGCAAATATACACTTTTTTTTGCTAATTTTGCATCCCGAAACCTTATTTCAATGATGAAGAAACTTTGAGATAACAAGAAAAAACCAACTATAAGATTTCATAGAATTATGGCAAAGAAAGCATTACTGATGATACTCGATGGATGGGGTATCGGCAAACACGGTGAGGGCGACGTAATCTTCAACACACCCACACCTTATCTGGACTATCTCAACGCTGTCAGCGCACACTCACAGCTGCAGGCCTCGGGAGAGGATGTAGGACTACCCGACGGACAGATGGGCAACTCAGAAGTGGGACACCTTAATATCGGTGCAGGGCGTATCGTGTATCAGGACTTGGTGAAAATCAACAGGGCATGCAAGGATGGAAGCATCCTGAAAAACCCTGAGATTGTCAGCGCATACAGTTATGCACAGAAAACAGGAAAGAGACTCCATCTGATGGGGCTGACCTCTGACGGTGGCGTACACTCCTCACTCGATCATCTGTTTAAACTGGTGCAGATCAGCAAAGAATACGGTCTGAAAAACACCTTCGTTCACTGTTTCATGGACGGGCGTGACACAGACCCGAAGAGTGGTGTGGGATTCATCAGGCAACTTGACGAGGTGTGCCGTGAAAATGACGCTCACATCGCATCCATCGTAGGGCGTTTTTATGCCATGGACCGCGACAAGCGTTGGAACCGTGTCAAGGAGGCTTACGACCTGCTCGTAGAGGGCAAGGGCAAGCAGGCTGATGACATGGTGAAGGCCATGCTCGAAAGTTATGAAGAGGAAGTGACGGATGAGTTTATCAAACCCATCAACAATGCTACCGTCGATGGCACTATCCAGGAGGGTGATGTGGTAATCTTCATCAATTTCCGCAACGACCGTGCCAAAGAGCTCACCATCGTGCTCACACAGCAGGACATGCCTGAGGAAGGCATGCACACCATCCCCGGTTTGCAGTATTATACAATGACTCCATACGACGCCAACTTCAAGGGGCTGCATATTCTCTACCCCAAAGAGAACGTGGAGAACACGCTCGGAGAATACCTCTCCAAGATGGGAAAGAAACAGTTGCACACTGCTGAGACAGAGAAATATGCTCATGTCACCTTCTTCTTCAATGGAGGACGTGAGGCTCCATTTGACAATGAGGACCGCATCTTGGTACCCTCGCCAAAGGTGGCTACCTATGATTTGAAACCAGAGATGAGTGCCTATGAGGTGAAAGACAAACTGGTGGGCGCTATCAACACTCAGGAGTATGACTTCATCGTGGTCAACTTCGCCAATGGCGATATGGTGGGACATACCGGTGTTTACAATGCCATCGCCAAGGCTGTGTGGGCCGTAGACCATTGTGTGAAAGAGGTGATTGAGGCCGCCAAAGCCAATGACTATGAGGCCATCATCATCGCCGACCATGGAAATGCCGACAACGCTATCAATGAGGATGGCACACCCAATACCGCACACTCTCTTAACCCCGTGCCGTTCATCTATGTCACCAATAATAACAGTGCCAAGGTGAAAAACGGACGACTGGCTGATGTGGCGCCCTCTATCCTCCATATCATGGGTCTTGAACAACCCGCCGACATGACAGGCGAAAACCTCATCTGCTGATGGAGGTCAAGATAGAGGAGTCGTGGAAGTCAAGGCTGAAAGGGGAGTTTGACAAACCTTATTTCGCCAACTTAGCCGCCCTGGTGAGGCAGGAGTACAGCCAGTACACCTGCTACCCGCCAGGGAGGCTCATTTTCAATGCTTTCAACTTATGTCCCTTTGAGAAGGTGAAAGTGGTTATCATCGGGCAGGACCCTTATCATGAGCCGGGTCAGGCTATGGGACTGAGTTTCTCTGTGCCCGAGCAGGTCATGATGCCGCCCTCGCTTATCAATATCTTCAAGGAGATACAGAACGACCTCGGAAAGCCGATGCCTGCCTCTGGCGACTTGACAAGATGGGCTCAACAGGGAGTGCTCCTGCTCAATGCTACACTCACCGTGAGGGCACACATGGCTGCCAGCCATCAACGTAAAGGGTGGGAGGAGTTTACTGATGCTGCCATCAAGGTGCTCAATCAGGAGAGAGAACATCTCGTGTTCATTCTCTGGGGTGGCTATGCCCGCAGCAAGGCGTACTTGATAGACCGCTCCCGACATCTGATACTCCAGTCGGTGCATCCATCGCCACTCTCTGCCAACAGAGGTGGCTGGTTTGGCAATCATCATTTCTCGCAGGCCAATGCCTATCTCGCTCAGCATGGCCTGGAACCCATTGATTGGTGAATGGGGCGATATGTTGTTCGCTTTTCGACGTTCGCTTTTCGTCGTCTCTCACATTCATTTGTCTGAACTCCTCAACTCCTGAACTCCCGAACTCCTCAAGAAGTCATTTGTCCGAACTCCTCAACTCCTCAACTCCTGAACTCCTCAAGAAAAACCTCCTCAAAACAATGCTTCCCATCATCCAAGTAGGAGAGGTGCTCCTCTCACCTGATATTCTCACCCGCCACTTCTGCTGCGACATCAGTGTTTGTGGCGGACAATGTTGCGTCGAGGGCGATGCAGGGGCGCCGGTGACGCTCGACGAGGTGGCCAGCATAGAAGACAGCCTTGACGAGGTGTGGGAAGACCTTTCTGCCTCTGCACAGGCGGTGATAGACAAGCAGGGTGTGGCTTATGTGGACCAGGATGGCGACTTGGTCACCAGTATCGTGGCGGGCAAAGACTGTGTGTTTACTTGTTATGAGAAAGGGGTGTGCCTTTGTGCCTTGGAGAGAAAATTCAGGCAGGGGAAGATTCCTTTCTGCAAACCCATCAGTTGCGCGCTTTATCCCATCAGGGAGAAAAAACTGGGGAATGGCCTCATAGGCCTCAATTACAATGAATGGGTGGTGTGCAAGAGCGCTGTGGCACTTGGGGAAAAAATGCAGTTGCCAGTGTATCGTTTTTTGAAGGAACCGCTAGTTAGGAGGTTTGGTGAGGAATGGTATCGTCAGCTAGAGGAGACGGCCGACGCCTTGCTCAAAGAGAAGTAAGCGCTGACAGATCTCTCAGCTCTTACGGTATGCGGAGGGCGATATACCCACATGTTCCTTGAAATATTTGCCAAGGAACGATTGGTTGGGGAAATTCAGCTTTTGGGCGATTTCCTTGATACTCATATTTGTGTTTTTTAGCAGCACACGTATCTCCAGCGTCACATAATGGTCTATCCAGTCGTTGGGCGTGCGGCGGCTCACTTGTTTCACACTCTCAGAGAGATATTTGGGTGTGATACACATCTGCTTGCCATACCAGCCTACTCGGCGCTCATGACGGAAGTTTCCTTTCACCAACTTGATGAAATCATTGAAAATGGCTTCGGCACGCGTACGTTTGGGACCGTTGATTTGCAGTTGATAAATCTCATTGCCTATGTCATAGAGCATGGCTTTCAGCAGCGACATGGCAAGTTCATGGCGGAAGTGGTGGTTGGGCTCATCCATCTTCTTCTTGATCAGGTTGAAGTATTCCATAAACATGTCCACCTTGTCTTCTGTCAAGCTAAACACAGGGTTGGAATAGGCAAAGAGAAACAGCTGCGACATTTCTTGAACCTCCTTGATAAACTCTGCGAAAAAACTATTGGAGGCCATCATGGCGACACCGTGGCAGTCGGGGCTCAATAGATAGTTGCTGATCACTTGACCTTCGTTGACGATGATCACATCGTTTTGATGCACCATCTGCTCTTTAGTGTCGACAGTGTATTGTGCGGAGCCTCCAAGGCATAAGGCGACAAACATACATCCCATCTTTCTGGGTTCTGAAGAGAGCGGCACTTCCTCAAAAGTACCGAATAGCACAAGGTCGTCGCCGATGCTGGTGTTGTCGCCTAACGCCTCTTTGGCGTGGGATATCGTAATGTCTGTCATAGTTAAGTCGTGTCGTTTAGAGTATCTTTTTGGTACCCGCCCCGCGCATTTTGATGACCTTTTTCTTGCCATTGAAAAGAAGGGTGGTGCGACCAGGCTGACGGGAATGTACCACCAGGTGAGTCACCTGACCGTCACGCCACTCCATATCGATGGTGTAGCCGCCACGGGCACAGATACCACTCACGCTGCCTGTCTGCCACTCGGAGGGTAGCGCCGGGAGTAGTTGGATGCTCTGGTTGTCGCTTTGTAAGAGCATCTCGCAGACACCTGCAGTACCACCAAAATTGCCATCTATTTGGAATGGGGGATGGGCATCGAAAAGATTGGGATAGGTGCCGCCTGAGCGACGTCGGTCAGGCCCCTGGTATTTGTCGGGCGAGACGTAGGTAAGCAACTTCTTGTAGATGTTGTAGGCGTTTTGGGCATCGTGCAGACGAGCCCAAAGGTTGATACGCCAACCGGTGCTCCAACCTGTAGTCTTGTCGCCTTTGATCTCAAGACTCCGGCGGGCAGCTTGGGCAAGCTCTGGGGTCTGTTGGACTGTGATCTGATGACCGGGGTATAGACCGATAAGATGTGACTGATGGCGATGCTGCGGGTCCCAGTCATCCCAGTCGTAATACCATTCGTTGATGTCGCCTTCATGGCCGATGGTATAGGGATGCAGGCGGTTGAGCACGTCGGTCAGTGTCCTGGTTTCGCTCAGGGATGTGGGTGTCGACCAATTGCCGCCTTTGGTGCGAGAGAGCACCTGCTGGGCGTGGAGCGTGTTGGTGATGAGTTCACGGATAATGGCCAGGTCAGCAGTGCCGCCATAACAGGTAGTGCCATGGTAACCTTCCGGGGTCTTGTACTCATTCTCAGGTGATGTGCTTGGAGCCGTGATGAGTTGGCCCGGCTGTTTGGGGTTGTCGATCAGCCAGTCTAAGCAGAAGTCAGTGGCTCCTTTGAGCAACGGGTATGCGGTGTCGCGCAGGAAAGCGGTGTCCTGGGTGTATTGGTAATGCTCCCAAAGGGCTTGGGATAGCCAAGCACCGCCAAGGTTCCAGTTGCTCCACTCGGGGCTCTCACGCTTCTCGCCTACAGGGTTGGCCATCGCCCAGATGTCGCTGTTGTGACTGGAACACCAACCACGTGTGATGCCGTAGTAGTTTTTGGCCACGTATTTCCCATTGTTCGCCAATGACTGCATAAAGCCCCACAGCGGCATGGCCATCTCGCTCAGGTTGCACACCTCAGCGGGCCAGTAATTTTCTTCCAAGTTGATGTTGACCGTGTAGTTGCCTCTCCAGGGCGAGTAGAGATGGGGCGTCCAAAGACCTTGCAGGTTGGCGGGCACCTCTGGAGTGCGTGAGCATGAGATGAGCAGGTAACGGCCGTATTGGAAGTAGAGGGTCTCAAGCAGACGGCTGTTGGCTCCTGCATCGGTGTATTGTTTGAGCAGCACGTCGGTCGGTGTCTTCAGGTCGGCCTCCAGTTGGCGGTCGTCATCGCCCAGACGGAGCTTTAGTCTGTCATAATACTGTCGGTAGTCATCGATATGTCGCTGGCGAAACTCCTCATAGGTGTAGTTGGCAAGATGCCAACTGTCGTTGGTGGCATTTTCCAGATAGGGCGCTCCCTCTTTGACAGGATGGCGGGCAGCACCGTTGAAACTGGTCTCATTGACAAAATATAGGGTCAGGACACTGGCACCACGCACTGTGAGTGTGGAGTCGGACGATGTGATGCTTCCGTCGCTGCTATGGGCCATGAGGATGCCGCAGAAATGGATGCTTTCCTGGGGTGAGCCGACAGCGTGGCCGGTCATGGTGAGCTGACTGTTGTTACTGGCCTTGACATGATGGGGCACCTGCGAGGTCAGCACCACGCGGCAGTTGATGCCTTGTGGTTGCTCTGACGTGACGCGCATGGCGATGACTTTGTCAGGGTGATTGGCGAAATACTCACGGTGGAAGGCGTGACCGTTTTGGGTGTATTGGTCACGGCAGAGCGACTGGTCGAGATCCAGCTCACGGGTGTAATCGGCGTAGGCTCCCTCGTTGTCATCTAGGATATGCAAGGTGCCAAGGGGTTGGTAAAACTGCGAGTTGGGGCCTTGCACACGCAGTTGCAGGCTGTCAGCCAAGGCATAGTCCTCAGCGAAGAGGGCTTCCCTGATAGCGGGTATCCATACATGGGCGTCTTTGTCTTCCTCGTGATTCACAGGATGGCCCGTCCATAGCGTGATGTCGTTGAGATGGATGGTGTTGTCTTTTACACCGCCGTCAATCAGCGCTCCTAATTTGCCATTGCCGATGGGCAGGGTCTCCTCGAAAAAGTCGGCAGGACGGTCGTACCACAGGCGCATAGCGGGTTGCTGGGCTGTCATGCCAAGGACACCCAAAAGCAACAATAGTTTAGTAATGAATATCCTTTTCATTTTTAGTTGACGAGTTGACAAGTTGACGAGTTAATAGTATTCAAATACCAACTTAAGCGTCAATATTGGCGTAAGTGGCGTTGGCCTCGATAAACTCGCGTCGCGGCTCCACGTCGTCGCCCATCAGCATGGAGAAGATCTCGTCGGCTTCTGCGGCATTCTCAATGGTCACCTGTTTGAGCAGACGGTTTTGAGGATTCATGGTGGTCTCCCACAACTGCTCGGGGTTCATCTCACCAAGACCTTTGTAACGCTGGGTGTGCAGAGCACTGCTGTTCTCGTCGCCCGCAACGTATTTATCGATGAATGCCTGACGCTGCTGCTCAGTATAGCAATATTCTGATATTTTCTTATAGGTGCACTTGTAGAGTGGGGGAGTGGCGATGTAGAGATGACCTCCCTGCACTACCTGGGGCATGAAGCGGTAGAAAAGAGTCATGATGAGGGTGTCGATGTGGGAACCATCGACGTCGGCGTCGGTCATGATAATGATCTTGTCGTAGCGCAGCTTGTCGATGTTAGCCTCGCGGTCGCCCTCACCGTCCACACCGAAACGCACACCGATAGACTGTATGATGTTCATCACCGACTCTGCCTCAAAAACACGGTGCCATTGCACTTTCTCCACGTTGAGAATCTTGCCGCGCAAGGGAAGGATGGCTTGGAAGTGACGGTCGCGGCCTTGCTTGGCAGAACCACCGGCGGAGTCGCCCTCCACCAGGAAAATCTCACACTCCTTGGGATCTTTGTTGGAGCAGTCGGCCAACTTGCCGGGAAGTCCGCCGCCCGACATGACATTCTTGCGCTGCACACTCTCACGGGCCTTGCGGGCAGCAATACGGGCGGTGGCAGCCAGCACCACTTTGTCGCAGATCTGCTTGGCCTCCTTCGGGTGCTCCTCTAAGTAGTTGGAAAGGGCCTCGCCCACAGCTTGCTGCACGGCACCGGTCACTTCGCTGTTGCCTAATTTTGTCTTGGTCTGGCCTTCAAACTGTGGCTCTGCCACTTTGATGGAGATGACGGCGGTCAGTCCTTCACGGAAGTCCTCGCCCGTGATTTCTATCTTGGCCTTCTCTATCTGCTTGGAGATGACAGGGTCGTTGTCTGCGTATTTTTTAAGGGTACGTGTCAGAGCCATGCGGAAACCAATCAGATGGGTACCGCCCTCGATGGTGTTGATGTTGTTGACGTAGGAGTGAATGTTCTCCGAATAGTCGGTGTTGTACATCACGGCCACTTCGATGGGGATGTTCTGCTTCTCGGTTTTCAGATAAATCACATCGTCGAAGAGATGGGTGCGGTGACGGTCGATGAAACGCACAAACTCCTTCAGACCTTCCTTGGCGTGAAACACCTCCTGGCGCGTCTGACCTTCCTCGTTGGGACGAAGGTCGGTGAGCGTGATGGTGATGCCTGCGTTGAGGTAGGCCAACTCGCGCATACGACGTGCGATGATGTCATATTGATAGACAGTGGTGGTGAAAATCGTGGGGTCGGGCCAGAATTGCTGGCGGGTGCCTTGCTTGTCAGTCTCGCCAATGACTTTGACGGGATAAAGGGCCTTGCCCTTCTCGTACTCTTGCTGGTAGATCTTGCCGTCGCGGAACACTTGCGACTTCATGTGGGAGGAGAGGGCGTTGACACAGCTCACGCCGACACCGTGCAAACCGCCGCTCACCTTGTAGGAGCCTTTGTCAAACTTACCACCGGCGTGCAAGACGGTCATCACCACCTCAAGGGCTGACTTGTGCAATTTCTTGTGCTCGTCGACAGGGATGCCACGGCCGTTGTCCTGGACGGTGATGGAGTTGTCTTCGTTGATGGTTACTTCGATGTGACTGCAATAGCCGGCCATCGCCTCGTCGATGGAGTTGTCTACTGTCTCATTGACAAGATGATGGAGGCCTTTCTCACTGATGTCTCCAATGTACATGGCCGGACGCTTGCGAACAGCTTCCAGACCTTCCAACACTTGTATATTTTTCGCTGAATAATTGCTTTCGTTAGTTTGAATCTCTGACATTTTTGTATTGTGAATGATAGAGTGCAAAGGTACGAAATTTCCACTAAATAATAAAATTATTTAGTGCCAAAAATCAGTCAATAGATACGACTAATGACTCCAAGAAGTTACGGACTACCGAAGTGTCTTCTTATAGAGAGTCTCTCCTTTCTTCTTTTTCAAAATGAGACACGCAAAAAGGCTGTGACCCATGGGTCACAGCCTTCACCAATATGCTGATGTTTGTTTGCTATTATGCTAATTTGCTGATATGGCTGCACAGACTAGACTTCAGGTTAGAAGCCTTGTTCTTGTGGATAATGTTGGTCTTTGCCAATTTGTCCAGCATCTTCTGTACGCTGGGATAAAGCTGGGCTGCCTCTTCTTTGTTGGTCATGGCGCGCAATTTGCGCACTGCTACACGCATCGACTTTGCGTAAAACTTATTGTGAAGCTGTTTCTTCCTATCCTGACGGATTCTCTTAAGTGATGATTTGTGATTTGCCATCTTAATTAAACTTTCTTTATTGTGATTGTAGTCCATAGCAGAGTCGAACTGCTCTTTAGAGAATGAAAATCTCTCGTCCTAACCGATAGACGAATGGACCGTTGACTTGATTTGCGGCTGCAAAGTTACAACTTTTTCTTTTTCTGACCAAATTTTCTGAAATATTTTTTTGCTTCTTGTGCTTTTTCTCTTATTTTTTGATGTTTTCTCTTTGATTTTTCTGTACTTTGACGTAATTTTACACCATGATAATGACAAGAACAAGGGCCATTGTGCTGCGAACAGTGAAATACGGCGACTCCTCATTGGTGGTGGATATGCTGACCGAAGTGATGGGGAGAATGTCGTTTATGGTCAGACTGTCTACCTCGCGCAAAGGGAAGATGCGCAAACAACTGTTTCAGCCGCTCCATATCGTCGAGATCGACTTCGACTACCGCTCCAATGCCAGTCTGCAGCGTATCAGTGACATACGTATCGCCACCCCGCTCGTGTCCTTGCCTTTTGACCCTTATAAGCTTTCTATCGCCCTGTTTGTGGCTGAGTTTGTCTATCATGCCACCAAAGGCGAGCAGGCCAACGAGCCACTATATAAATATGTGGAGAACAGCATCTCATGGCTGGATGGGGTGAAAGGAAGTTTCTCCAACTTCCATCTCGTTTTCATGATCAGGGTGTCACGCTTTATCGGTTTCCTTCCCAACACGGAGGATTATCGTGAGGGTGACTATTTTGACATGCAGAATGGCTGCTTCTGTCAGACTGCTCCGTCGCACAGCCATTTCCTTCCACCAAACGACGCTTCCAAAATCGGGATGCTAATGCGGCTGGGTTATAATACAATGCACCTCTGTGCGATGACGCGGGCTGACCGCAATCGATGCACAGAGGTGATCATGGAGTATTACAGACTGCATGTGCCAGGGTTTCCAGAACTGAAGTCCTATCCTGTGCTCAAACAGCTGTTTGCACAGTCTTAGAAGACGATTTTGCTGGAACTGTTAGTGGGAGTTTCGGTCTCCGGAGTCTCGGGGGTGTCGCCAGAGGCTTGGTGACGGATGTTTTTGAGCATCTGGTTGGTACGGAGGTAGGTGGGAGTGTTCTCCACTGCCAGAATGACGTCCTCGTTGTCAAGGTCTTCCTGCTTGAAAATAAAAATATAGGAATGACGCTTGGTGGGCTTGTTCTCATCCTTGTAGTAGCGGCCACGGCGCTCTTCGTTGATGGCTTTTTTCTCCTCTTCCTCACGTTTCTTGCGGGCTTCCTCCTGGGTGTGTTTCTGGATGCGGTCGTCCATCATGTCAATGCTTTCGATACCGAAGCCTGTAGCCAGAATGGTCACCTTCACTTTCTTGCCCAGTTCGGGGTCGATAGCGAGACCCCACTTGATCTCAAAGTCATCGCCGAATTTAGCCATGAAGTCGTTGACATCGTTCATCTCTTCCATCATCAGGCCACTTGTGCCTTTCTCGTTGGCGAAAGCGATGCTCAGAAGTATCTTCTTGGAGTTGAACACGTCGTTGTCGTTGAGAAGCGGTGAATTGAGCGCATCCTCGATGGCTTTCTTCACACGACCTTCACCCTCACCGTAGCCGGTGCTCATGATGGCCACACCACCGTCTTTGAGCACGGTCTTCACATCGTTGAAGTCTAGGTTGATGAGGCCATGCACGGTGATGATCTCGGCGATACTCTTGGCGGCGATGCTCAGCGTGTCGTCAGCTTTTGCAAAGGCGTCGAGCACACCCAGCTCTGGATAGATCTCACGCAGACGCTCGTTGTTGATCACAAGCAGCGCGTCGACATGCTTGGCCATCTCTTCCACACCGTCGAGGGCCTGGTCGATCTTCTTGGCGCCCTCAAAACGGAATGGGATGGTCACGATACCGACAGTGAGGATACCCAGCTCCTTGGAGACACGGGCGATGACGGGAGCGGCGCCGGTGCCGGTACCACCACCCATACCAGCGGTGATAAACGACATCTTGGTGCCGTCGTTGAGCATTTTTCGCACCTCGTCCTCGCTCTCTTCGGCTGCTTTGCGGGCTTTCTCTGGCTTGTTGCCGGCGCCGAGGCCTTCCTGGCCCAGCTGGAGATGCACGGGTACGGGAGAGTCGCTGAGTGCCTGGCGGTCTGTGTTGCAAAGCACGAAGGTGACATCGTGGATTCCCTCACGATACATGTGATTGACGGCATTGCCTCCACCGCCACCCACACCGATGACTTTGATGATGCTGTTCTCTTTTGGTAATCCTTCAAAAGGGAGTGTATGTGATTTATCGTTTGCCATATGATTGTATGTTTTGAAATGTTCTTGTTGTTGATGGTCTTTTCAAAATGGGGTAGAGAGGTTTGTTATCTTTCATCATCTTCCTCGGAAATCAGTTTCTTGCCAAACTCCTTGAAGGAATTGACGGATTTCTTCCAGAAACTGTTCTTCTTCTGCTTCTGCTCTTCCAACTGACGGCGCTCGTCCTCGATACGCTGGCGCTCGGCTTCGGCCTCGCGCTGCTTGCGCAGACGCTCTTCCTCAATCTTTTGTTTCTCTGCCTCAGTCATGACAACGCCAGGGCCGATCTCGCCGGGCTTGCGTGGGGGCTTGTGGGCATCGGGGGTAGTGGAGGTGGTAGCACTCTCCTCGCCGAAGAGGTCGCCTTTGTTCTTGATGGGTGAGCCGGCGCAGTTCATGTCGCCTTTGGCCAGCAGGCCGATAGCGGTGTTCATTGTGCCGTTGTGGGCGTTGATCTCGTTGTCTGAGGAGGTGACATTCTGAATGACACTGCCGGCGATACGCACTTTCTGGATTTTTGTCTGCTCAGTGAAGGCTCTCTTGATGTTAGGCATGTTGGAGCCGCCACCAGTCAGGATGATGCCGCCCAACAGTTTGTTGTGGTATTCCTCAGGCACCTGGCACCAGGCGTTCTGGATGATCTCGTTGACACGGGCTTCTACAATCTCCACAAAGGTCTTGTAGTCTTTCTTGCGCTCGCTGTCAAGAGGTATTTCTCTGTTGGGGTCAATCTCGCTGCTCTCAGTAAATGCGGAGGCATATTTGAGTTTCAGCTCCTCGGCATCTTTCTCTTCCAGTTGCAGTGAGGCGATGTCTTTGGTGATGTTGTTGCCACCCAGGGGGATGACGGCCAGATGACGGAGAATGTTTCTATGATAGACGGAGACGGTGGTGGTGTCGGCGCCCAGGTCGACGAGCATACAGCCGCTGCGCTTCTCGGTGTCGGTGAGCACACTGTGAGCCAGAGCGATGGGCGAGAGATACATCTCGGCAATACCGATGTTGGTCTCATCGAAACATTTGTTGAGGTTGCGATAGAATGATTTCCTGCACAGGATGTTGAGGAAGTTGCCCTCCAATTTGCTGCACTGGATGCCTACGGGCTCGGTCGTGTATTGGGTGCCCACTTTGTACTCCTGTGTGGCGGCGTCAAGTATCTCCAGGTCGGGGTAGACCATGCTACGGTTGTTGTCCATCAACTCGTTGATCATGTCCTGAGTGACGATGGTGTCGTCAGAGAGGTTTTTCACAATCACGTTTTTGATGCTCCTGATAGACTGG
Source organism: uncultured Prevotellaceae bacterium (assembly GCA_902780635.1). Classification (GTDB taxonomy): domain Bacteria; phylum Bacteroidota; class Bacteroidia; order Bacteroidales; family Bacteroidaceae; genus Prevotella. The sequence continues at coordinate 38,320 of CACZGH010000011.1, read as the reverse complement.
CCACCCACACCGACATAGACATGTGCGATCTCAGACTTGAGCAGGGTCTTCAGTTTCTTCATGACGTTAGTCAGACATGCTTTGGTCTTGTCAATGTTGTAGACCACTCCTTTACGGATGCATGAGGTGGCATCCTCTCTCACCACGGCAAGTATCTGTATACTTCCGTCCATGCTCTTCCTGCCGGCGATGCCGGTGATTTTTGTAGAGCCTAATTCAATAGCTACGATAAAATCCTTTGCTGCCATATTGTATATGATTTATTTCTTGAGTTAATTTGTCTTTGGTTGCTGGGTTGTTGTCTGACTGGTGGCGTTGGCCGGCTTTTCTGCATGGTCGGCAGAGGTGTCCTGCTGTTCTTTCAATGGTTTCTTGCTTTTCTTGCAGATAATCTGGTTGTCAAACTCTAAGTTGATGTAATCGTACTTGTTCCACCCAATCGCATTGAGGCCATATTTGTAAAACTTCTCCAGACGGTGAAGTTTTAAAGCCATGAAACGCGCAATCTCTTTCTCACGCTTTTCCTTGTTGGTGGTTTCAGGCAGACGGCCTAAGCAGATGATATGGTTGCCCACACGAGGCACCATCTCAAGGTTCTTGTCAGGCAAGATGTTGATTTGTTCTATCTGGTTCTTCCAGAACTCATTCCCCATGATATATCTGCTTGCTACGGAGAGATAGTTCTGGGCATACCATTTGCTGATGTTGCCGGTGGCGACAATCAGGTCTGAGGTGTAGCTCGAGTTTTTCATCACCTCACCGTCGGCGTCAAGATAATAGTCGCTGCCGTCGTCAGGCTTCACGCGGATATAGGGCACCCGCTGTGATACGTTGATGCCTACTGTGCCGCTGACTGTCTTGTAGCACTGCACTTGGTCGATAAACGCATTGCCCTGAAGAGACTCTTCTATAGTGCGAGGGTCTACGAGAGCGAGCGTTTTGCCTTTGGGATACAGATGCTTTTGCTGGAGGATATGTTTGATCTCGGCGGCACTCAGAAATCCGTTGGTCTCCTGGTCTGTGATGTTGATGCTCACCTTCTCACACACCTGGGCACTTTTGTCCGGGTGGTTGAAGGTAGTGACCGCCAGCCCTAAGTAGGTGGCCAGTGTGAGGTCGAGCACTACCATGACAGTTTTTTTCCAGTTGATGTTCATTTATTTTGGATGATTTCTGTGATTTGTGGGGTGTAGTTGTCTAAGTCGCCGGCACCAAGTACTACCAGCACGTCGAAGTCACGGCTTTTTACATAGTCAATGACTTCGCTTTTGGTGATCATCGATTTCTCCACGCCTTCGCGCAGATGGTCGTAAATCAGGGCGGAGGTCACACCGGGGATGGGCTCCTCGCGGGCGGGGTAGATATCGCAAAGCACCACTTCATCGGCATAGCTCAGACTGTCGGCAAACTCGTGGTAGAAGTCGCGTGTACGGGTGTACAGATGCGGCTGGAAGAGAACGGTGACTTTACGACCAGCGTAGAGTTCCTTGATGCTCTTAATGCTTTGCAGGATCTCCATGGGATGGTGGGCGTAGTCGCTCAGGAGCACATGGCGGCGGTCGTTGATCTTGAAGTCAAACCGTCTGTCCACACCTCCATAAGTGCGCATGCCCTCACGGAGCTCGTCGGCTGTACAGCCGCAAAGCTGGGCCATGGCCATGGCGCCGATGCTGTTCTCTATATTGATGGGCATGGGTTGGCCCAGTTCGATATCTTTCACGTTTTCTATGGGCGACACCAGGTCGAAGGTGATGCGGCCATTGTCGATGACGATATGCTCAGCGTGGAAGTCACCCTCGTCTCTGCTGTAGTCGTAGACACGCACACCATCAGCAGGCGCGGCTTTCATCTCAAGACCTTGGTGGATGATGAGAGCACCACCGGGCTGGATGAGCGTGGTGTAATGACGGAAGCTCTCCAGATAGGCCTCTTTGGTGCCATAGATGTCGAGATGGTCGGGGTCTGTGGCGGTGATGACGCTCATCCAGGGGCGGAGCCAGTGGAAAGAGCGGTCGAACTCGTCGGCCTCGATTACCACATAGTCGCTGTCGGACAGGATATAGTTGCTGCCGTAGTTCTTGGAGATGCCGCCTAAGAAAGCGTTGCAGTCAAGATGGCTTTGGTGCATGAGGTGGGCACACATGGCGGATGTAGTGGTCTTGCCGTGGGTGCCGGCCACACAGAGCCCTTTGTGAGTGCGTGTCAGGGTGCCCAGCAGTTGGGCGCGCTTCTGTATCTCAAATCCGTGCTCCCGGAAATAGCACAGCTCACTGTGACTGGAGGGCACTGCCGGTGTGTAGACTACCAGGGTGGTGTCTTTGTCGAGGCAGGGTGCCGGTATCTGGGTGGTGTCATCATCAAAATGAATCAGCATGCCTTCTTCCATCAGACGGGTGGTCAGTTGCGACGGTGTCTTGTCGTAGCCAGCCACGGTGAGGCCCCGGTGGAGAAAATAGCGGGCGATGGCACTCATGCCAATGCCTCCCGCACCGATGAAATATACTGCCTTGATATCTTTCAGTTCCATTTGATTCAATATTTATGCATGTTCTCTGCCATTTCTATCACGGCGTCAGCGATGATCGACGCGGAGTTGGGCAGGGCCATCTTCAGGATGTTTTTGCTCAGTGAGGCCAGGCGGCTGTCGTCTTCCACTGTCTTGATGGCCAGCGGAAGCAGGGTGTCAGGAGCGTCGGCGTCTTTCACGTAGAGGGCGGCGTCTTTGTTGACCAGAGCCATGGCGTTCTTGGTCTGATGGTCTTCAGCCACATTGGGCGAGGGCACCAGGATCACGGGCTTGCCAATCAGGCAGAACTCAGAGATGCTGCTGGCTCCCGCGCGGCTGATCACCAGGTCGGCGGCCTTATAGGCTGCTCCCATGTCGCTGATGAAGTCGGTCACATGGAGCATGGGCAGTGGCTGATGCTTTTTCAGCTGCTCCTTGATCTGCTCATGGTAATATTTGCCCGTCTGCCAGATGAACTGCACCCCAGAGCTCTCGATCAGGTCAAGGTGGCGGAGCACACTCTCGTTGATGGTCCTCGCACCTAAGCTTCCTCCTACCAAGAGGATGGTCTTGCGCTCAGGGCTAAGGCCAAACTGGCTGAGGGCTTCTGCATGAGTGATGGTGGTCTCCAACAGTGCCTGGCGCACGGGGTTGCCTGTGAGCACAATCTTCTCGGCAGGGAAGAAACGCTCCATCCCCTCGTAAGCTACACAGATCTTCTCGGCTTTCTTGGCCAGCAGCTTGTTGGTGACACCGGCGTAAGAGTTCTGCTCCTGAATGAGGCAGGGTATGCCCATGTCGGCGCATTTGTTGAGCGTAGGACCACTGGCATAGCCACCGACGCCAACAGCTGCCATGGGCTTAAACTCTTTGATGATAGCCTTGGCCAGACGCTGGCTCTTCCAGATCTTTAGCAACACACTGATGTTCTTCAGCAGATGCTTCCTGTCAAAGCCACAGATCGGCAGACCCTTGATCTCATAGCCGGCAGCAGGCACACGCTGCATCTCCATACGTCCCTCGGCTCCCACAAACAGGATTTCGGTGTCAGGACGCTTGTCTTTGATGGCATTGGCAATGGAAATTGCCGGGAAAATATGTCCCCCGGTACCGCCTCCGCTGATGATGATTCTTAGCCGTTTACCCATGTCGTTGTTTTGATTGGCAAAATTACTCATTTTTTTCTCTTTTCACAATTTTTCCACGCCTAAATTTTCAAGTGTATTTCTCTTTTTAGCCGAAATACTTACACTTAGTATCACGCCGATGTAGATACAGTTGATAATCGTCGACGTACCGCCTTTGCTGATAAGGGGAAGAGGCTGACCGGTCACAGGGGCGAGACCTACCGCAACAAGCATGTTAAACATCGCCTGACTCACCAACAGCAAGGCCAGACCCATGACCAAAAAGGCTGGGAAAGCATTGACACAACGGTCGGCGATGCGGCCTGCCCTGAACAACAGGAAAATATAGAGCAGCATGACGACGATACCGCCGGCAAGGCCAAGTTCCTCGATGATAATGGCATAGATGAAGTCGGAGAACGCCTGGGGGAGCATGTCTCGCTCTTCGGAGTTGCCAGGCCCTTTGCCCACTATCTCCGACGAGGCGATGGCGATATTGGCATGACCTATCTGCGAGTCTTCGTCAAGGTTAAACTTGTCGGGTGTGACCTCTTCGCTGTTGACAAATTTCAGGATACGGCCTTTCCAGGTGTCTGCGCGGTGGAAGATTTTCTCTATGAGGGAGGGAGAGGCGTTTCTCTCCGCACCCTCCACTTGTTCGGTCAGGTTTTGCCTGTCGTTGGGTTTCTCTTCCGCACGCCCAACAAGCAGTACCAGGGCGAGCATGATGACCACAAACAGCGCAAAACCGCCCAGGAGCTTGCCAAGGGTCTTCAGAGATACTTGGCCGAAAAACATCATGCCTACCACCACCATGCCGATGAGCATGGCAGTAGAGAGATTTTCAAAGACGATGAGCAACAACAGCGGACAGGAGGTCATCATAATGTGCCTGAATGTGTTCTCCTCCGTGCCGTCTTCTGTCTGCATGGCACTCAAAATCTGGGCCACAGCCAGTACGATAGTGCCTTTGGCGATCTCGGAAGGCTGAAACTGGATGCCAAACAGACTGACCCATCGCTGGGCGCCATTGGTGCTCTGGCCGGCGGCCAAGACCCATATCAGTGTCAGCACAGAGAAGATAAGCAGAAAGGGCGTGGCAATCTTGAAGTATTTGCAGTCGATGTTTTGCACAATGACCATCAGGAAGATGCCGACCAGCAGAATGACGGTGTGCTTGAACACAGGCCCCCAGTAGCTGGCTTTGTCATAGGTCAGTGAACTACTCGAACTGAATACTTCCAGGATGCTGATGATGCACAGGAAGAAAAAGATCATCCAAATGACTTTGTCGCCTTTGAATATGTTGCCTATCGATATTTTCATTTTTTCACAGGTTTCTCACTAAAGTTTTGAACTGATCACCACGGTCTTCCATGTTTTTGAACAAGTCGAAACTGGCGCAGCATGGACTGAGCAGGACGGTCTCACCAGGTTGGGCCATCTCGTAGCAAGCTTGCACACAGTCGTTCATACTATGGGTGTCGCGCGTGGGGATACCCATCGGGTCGAAGAACTGATGGAGCTTGCTGTTGTCGGCACCAAGAAATACCAGACCGCTGCACTTTTCTTTCACCAAGTCACGGATCTCGTTATAATCGTTGCCTTTGTCTTTGCCACCAAGTATCAAGACGGTCTTCGTCTTCATACTTTCCAACGCATACCAGCAGGCGTCCACATTAGTGGCTTTGGAGTCATTGATATAGAGCACACCTCTCACGGTGGCCACCTTTTCCAGACGATGCTCCACACCAGGGAAGTCACTCAGACATTGACGAATACACTCTTTGCGGATGCCAGAGATGTTGGATGCCAGACCTGCAGCCAGCGAATTGTAGATGTTGTGCTTGCCTGTGAGGCTCAGTTCCTCCTGCTCCATGTTGAAGGGTGTCGGCTTCTCCAGGGTGTACATGCCTTCTTCGATATACCCAATCGATCCTTTCTCTTTCAACTCCGAGAAGGGATACTGGATGGCTTTGATGTCATACTTTTCCAACTCTCGCTTGATGATGGGGTCATCGTTCCAGTAGATGAAACTATCATCGTGGGTCTGATTCTGGATGATTCTCATCTTGGCGTCCACATAGTTTTGCATGTTGTGGTCGTAACGGTCAAGATGGTCGGGTGTGATGTTGAGCAGGATGGCAATGTTGGCTCTGAAGTCGTACATGTTGTCCAACTGAAAAGAGCTCAGCTCAATGACATAATATTCGTGTGGATCTTCTGCCACTTGAAGCGCCAGACTGCGACCGATGTTGCCAGCCAGTCCCACGTCGTATCCAGCCGACTTGAAGATGTGGTATATCAGCGATGTAGTGGTGGTCTTACCGTTGCTGCCTGTGATACAGATCATCTTCGAACGGGTGTATCTGCCGGCAAATTCTATCTCGCTGATCACATGGATACCTCGCTCCTCTGCATGGCGCACGATAGGCGCATCACAAGGGATACCGGGGCTTTTGATGATCTCGTCGGCGCTGAGAATGATGCTCTCTGTGTGCTGGCGCTCTTCCCAGGCGATATCGTGGTCGTCGAGGATGGCTTTATATTTGTCTTTAATGGTAGCCATGTCCGACACAAACACATCAAATCCTTCTTTCTTTGCTAGTACGGCTGCACCTGCACCACTCTCAGCCGCACCTAAAACTACAATCTTCTTCATATTCTATTCAATATACATTTTTTTTGACAAGTTTTTTAGGTGTCGATGTTTCTTTTTCGACATTTCTACATTTCCAATCTATAATTTCCAATCTTCAATTTTCCAATCTCAATCTTTCATCTTTCATCTTTCATCTTTCATCTTTCATCTTTCATCTTTCTTTTTCATCCTTTTTCATCTTATTTTCAGCGTGATGATGGTCATTGCTGCAAGGATGATGGTGGTGATCCAGAATCTGACAGTGATCTTTGACTCATGGAACTGCCGCTCAGGCCAGTTTTTCAGGAGATATTTACTCGATGGGTCAAGTTGTGAGTCCAGTTTTCTGAAATTGTCGTGTATGGGGGTGGCGCGGAATATTCTCACACGCTCACCTTTGCGCTTGCGATATTTGAAATAACTTGTCTGAAGGATGACACTGAGACTCTCCACCAAGAAGATGCCACACAAAATGGGCACAAGCAATTCTTTGTGGATAATGACGGCACAGACACCGATAATGCCGCCTGCCATGAGCGAACCGGTATCGCCCATGAACACCTGTGCCGGATAGGCATTGTACCATAGGAAACCGATCATGGCTCCGATAAAGGCACATAGGAATACTACAAGTTCTTGAGAGCCGGGTATGTACATGATATTGAGGTAGGAGGCATATTCGAAGTGGCTGCTGACGTAGGCGAAAATGCCCAGTGCCACACCGATGATGGCGGAGTTGCCCGCACACATGCCATCCATACCATCGTTGAGATTGGCGCCATTGCTCACTGCTGTGACCACAAGGATGGTCATAATCACGAAGAGTATCCATCCCGCCGCATTCTTGTATTTCCCACAGAATGACATGACCTCAGAATAGTCGAGGTTATTATTCTTGAAAAACGGGATAGTGGTCTTAAGCGACTTCACTGGCTCTGACTTGTGTTTCACCACCATATTGACCCCTTGCTTCTCGACGGTCACATTCTCATGGATGGTGGCGTCGGGACTGGCCCAAAGCACCAGGCCAACGATTAGTCCGATACTCACCTGACCCACGATTTTGTATTTGCCTTTCAGGCCGTCTTTGTTTTTCTTGAAGATTTTGATATAATCATCGAGGAAACCGAGGAAGCCGAGCCAGATGGTCGTGACGATCATCAGAAGCAGATAGATGTTGCGCATTCTGCCAAGCAGTATTACAGGCACTAATATGGAGACCATGATGATGATGCCGCCCATCGTAGGTACTCCTTTCTTGGCAGTGCCGAAGGGGTCGATGGAGGCGTCACGCTGTGTCTCTGAGATATTGCGCCGTTTCATCCATTTGATAAACCGTTCGCCAAACCATGCTGAGATGATCAGTGATAAGATGAGTGTCAGCAGGGAGCGAAACGATATGTACAGCCACATCCGTGAGCCGGGGATGTCGTATTGTTCGAGAAGTCTGAAAAAATAGTATAACATTTTGTGAGGTTTTTGTGATATGTTGGTTGATTAGGCGGAGAAGATGTCTTGAAGCACTTCTCTGTCGTCAAAGTGATGTTTCACACCCTTGATTTCTTGATAGTTCTCATGTCCCTTGCCAGCCACCAGCACCACATCGCCTTTCTGGGCTAGCATACAGGCGGTGCGGATGGCCTCACGGCGGTCGACGATAGACAGCACTTTCTTCATTTGCTGAGGGGTGAGCCCTGCAAGCATGTCATCGATGATGGCTTGGGGCTCCTCGTTCCTTGGATTGTCGCTCGTGATGATGACACGGTCGCTCTGCCGCACTGCCTCTTGTGCCATCAGAGGGCGTTTGCCCTTGTCGCGGTTGCCGCCGGCACCGCAGACAGTGATGACGTGGCCTTTGCCGTTGAGCACCTCATGAATGGCGTTGAGCACGTTGGACAAGGCGTCGGGCGTGTGGGCATAGTCTACAATGGCTGTGAAACCTTCCGGTGAATGGACAGGCTGCAAACGGCCACTGACACTTTTCAGGGTACTGAGCACCAGAAGGATATCCTCGGGCTTCTTGCCGAGCATGACGGCGGCACCGTAGACGGCGAGCAGGTTGCTGACATTGAATTTGCCGATAAACTGTACCCCCACCTCATGACCGTCAATCTCTAGATACATGCCTTCAAAATGACATTCGAGTATCTTGGCCCTGAAGTCGGCCATGCTTCTGGTCGAGTAGGTCTTCACGGTGGCTTTAGTGTTTTGTACCATCACCATGCCATTTTTGTCATCGGCATTGATGATGGCGAAGGCCGTCTTGGGCAGGTCGTCGAAGAACCTCTTCTTGGCGTCGCGGTAGTTCTCGAATGTCTTGTGGTAGTCAAGATGATCGCGGGTGAGATTGGTGAAGATTCCGCCGTCGAACTTCAGTCCGCCGATACGTCTTTGGTGGATGGCGTGGCTACTGCACTCCATGAAGACGTATTCGCATCCAGCTTTCACCATCTTGGCCAGCATACTGTTGAGCGCTATAGGGTCAGGGGTGGTGTGGGCCGTGGGGTATGCCTCGTCTTCGATATAGTTGCAGACGGTTGACAACAGGCCACACCGGTGACCGAATTTGCGAAACATGTTATATAGTAATGTGGCAATAGTGGTCTTGCCGTTGGTGCCCGTCACACCTATAAGATGCAGTTTCCTGGAAGGGTCGCCGTAAAAGAGCGTGGCCACTTCGCCCACCACCTCTTCTGTTGAAGGCACCTGAATGTAGGTGACGCCCTCAGCTCTCTCCTGGGGAAGGTCTTCACACAGGACGGCTACAGCCCCTTTTTCTATCGCTTTTGAGATAAACTGATGGCCGTCAGCCTGTGTGCCTTTGATGGCGATGAACAGATGCCCCGCCTCAATCTTTCTGGAGTCTATGTTCACACCCTTGATGTCTGCCTCGTCAGAGCCGCAGAAGGTGGCGTTTCTTATATTTTTGGTCAGATCTCTTAGTTTCATGTCAATGCTATTATTATGTTTTGTCGTTTGGTAGTCTTTCTGTCTCCCCTCCTTTGGAGGGGCTGGGGAGGTTCCTATAATTGCAGTTTGAGCGAACAGGTCTCTCCTTTGTTGATTTTGGTACCTGCGTAAGGACTTTGAGACACGATCTTGCCACGACCGGTGACCTGTACCCTCAGGCCTTTGCTCTCAAGCAGGTACATGGCGTCGCGGATGCCCATGCCGAGCACGTCGGGCATGATGTTGTCGTTGGTAATATCTTGCTTGTGTAGGAGATATTCGCCGTTGTTAAAACCGACAGAGCCCCAGTCTTGTTCACTCATAAGCACCTGACTGTCCCATTTCTGACGTGTCTGGAAACCGAGATGCCCCAGCACGAGGTTGGTGGCTTTAAGATGACCCGGTTGTATGATGGGCTGAAGCATGCCCACCGTGTCGCGTGCACTTGATGCGTCTACATTCAGACTGTGCGCCATGATACCCTCGGCGATGTTGTGGAACACCCATCCGCTCATGGTGCCGCCAGAGGCGGGCAAGCCTGTCTTTTGCAGACAGACGATGCAGCTGTAGCGTGGGTTGTCGGCGGGGAAATATCCCGCAAAACTCACTAAGTATCTCATGGCGCCTGACTTGTAGCCGCCACGGCCTTTGGAAATCTGGGCTGTACCGGTCTTGCCGGCTATGGCAAACGACTCTGAGCGAGCCTTTTTGCCTGTGCCGTGGGTGACCACTTGTTCCAGTAGTTTCTGGACCTTCTTAAGGGTTGTAGGCTTACAGATTTGTGCCCGCTCCACGACAGGAGGATATTCCTTGATGACTTCTCCTTCTCTGACGATCTTTTTCACAAACCGGGGGCGCATCATCTTCCCGTTGTTGGCAATGGCATTGTAGAAGGCGAGCGTGGAGATGGGTGGCACTTGCGATTCATAACCGATGCTCATCCATGGCAGGGTGGTCTGATACCACACCGACTGACCGTTGACCTTGTCAGATGGATGTTTGATACGTGCGGGCGATGCTCCCTTGATGGGTATCTTGAAGTCTTCGTCGATGCCTATCCTGTGGAGGCCGTCGGTGAAACGTGACGGATTGTTCTTATAATGCTCGTCAATGGCGTAGCTGATGCCGATGTTGGAACTGACCTGAAGAGCCCTTCCCAACGTGATGGTGCCGTAGCCGCCCGAGGCGCGGTTGTGGTCGTTCATCATAGAGCCATGCATTTTCATCTGGCCATTGCCGGTGTTGACTTTGTAGGTGGTGTCTACCACACCGTCGTCGAGGGCCACCATCACCGAGGCAGTCTTAAACACAGAACCTGGTTCCAGCAGATCGCTTACGGCGTGGTTTTTCCGCTCACGGTATTTCCCGTCGCCGCATTTCTCTAGATTGACAATAGCCTTGACGTCGCCCGTTGCCACCTCCATCACAATGGCCACACCCACGTCGCCATTGATCAGCTCCAGCTCCTCGGCTGTGGCTTTCTCTGCGATGTCTTGCATCTGCACATTGATGGTGGTCACGATGTCGTCGCCATCGGTGGGAGGGGTGTCCACAATGTTGAGGAAGTGGTTCATCACTTTCCGCTTGTGTGTCAGACCCGAACGGCCGCGCAGGATACTGTCAAAAGACAACTCCAGCCCATACTGTGCGGAGTCTTTGGCGCCGTACATGTCGCCGATAGTGCGTTTGGCCAGCGAGCCAAAAGGCTGGCGGCGTGCGTTGTTCTCTTCGTAGTGGAAGCCTCCCTTGAGGGTGGAGAGGTTGAAGATTGGCAATTTCCTCACTTTGGTGAATGTGTTGTAGTCCACACGCAGGGGCCATATAGGCCAGTGACGCTTCATCTCTTTGTGCCCTTCCTCAAGATGCTCTCTGAACTCTGTCTCCGACTTTTCGGGGAATATTTGATGGAGCCCCATGCAGATGCTGTCGAGTTTGGCATTCCATAGTGAGTCCTTCTCTTTGCCACCGACCATGAAGTCCATGTACATCTTATATTCTGGCAGTGTGCTCGCCATTAATTCTCCCTTGTCGCTCAGAATATTGCCGCGTGCAGGAGCCACACTGATGCTGTCAAATTTTTTTTGTTTGGCCACGTCCATCCAATAATCATGCTTGACAGTCATGATGTAGGTAGCTTTGATGATGACAGCCACACCGGCAATGGTCATCAAGATAGCAATAAAGGAGTATCGTGGTATGATTTTTTTGTTATTAAACTTACTCATTTCCTATCAATCGTTGTATTCTTCTTGTGGCATTCTGCTGGCGCCCCTGATGGGCTGCCGCCTCATTCTTCGTTGACTATTATTATATAAGGTGGTTGGTCGGCTGGATGGATGGTGCTGTCGTTGTTGGCACGCAGCAATTCTGTCACCTGGCTCTCCCTGCAACGCTCTGTCAAGATGCTCGACAGCGAGAGGGTCTTGTATTTCGTTGTCTTCAGTTTTTTTGTCAGTTGGTCTATCTCAACTTGCTTCTTCTGGCAGCTGTATCTGTTGGAGATATAGAACACTCCAAACAGGGCAATCAGCAGAAACAGCCATACTTGGCGGCGTATGGCGTCGGCGTTGAGAATGTCACCACCAAGTATCTTACGCAGGGTGAGTGAGGAGGGCATGGGACGCTCGTCCTCACGCGCATTCTCTTCAATCACTTCCTTGAGTGTAGGATGTGACGTGTATGCCTTGTCGTCTTGCTCCTCATCGGGGGTGTCCGAGAGGTACTCTTCTTGGTCCTCCTGCTCCTCATACATTTCTGTGGTTGGGAGTTTGGGCTGAGAGTTTTTTATGGTTGGGTCATTATTGTCTGTTATCATCTTTTCTCTGCAATTCTTAGTTTTGCACTTCTACTTCTTGGGTTTCTTTGTTGCTCCTCCTGGTCTGGCACGATGACTTTGTTGTTGACAGGGGTCAGCGGAGAGAGTGTCCTGCCATAAAAGTCTTGTTCGACATGCCCGTTAACATCACCGGTCTTCATGATGTTTTTCACCAGCCTGTCTTCAAGACTGTGGTAGGTGATGACCACCAACCGGCCAGAGGGAGCCAAAAGGGCGGTGGCTGAATTCAGGAGGTCTTTCAGCGCCTCCATCTCATGATTCACTTCTATCCGCAACGCCTGAAACAGTTTGGCCGTCTCTTTCTTCTCCCTGTCACGGGGCAGCAGACGTGTGGCTAGCTCCACCAGCTGACCTGTCGTGGTAAGGGGACTGTGGTTTCTTTCTTTGACAACAGCCGACGCTATGCGCCGGGCATTCCTCAGTTCTCCATACAGGTAGAAAATGTCGGCCAACTGTTGCTCACTGTAGGTGTTGAGCACATCAGCGGCTGTCACAGGTGCCGACTTGTTCATCCTCATGTCCAGCGGCGAGTCAAATCTGAATGAGAACCCTCTTGTCTCATCATCGAAATGATGACTTGAGACGCCTAAATCGGCAATCAAACCGTCTATCTGCTCGATGTCGTAATAACGCATCCAGTTTTTCAGATACCTGAAATTGCTTCTGACGAATGTGAATCGAGGGTCGTCGGGGATGTTGGCTAGACTGTCTGCGTCTTGGTCAAAACCGAAGAGTCTTCCTTCATTGGAGAGGTTCTTGAGTATCTCTCTGCTATGTCCACCACCGCCGAAGGTCACATCCACGTAAACACCACAGGGGCGGATGGCCAACCCTGTGACGCTCTCTTTGAGAAGAACGGGAACGTGATATGTCTGGACGGTGTTTGACATGATGTGCTTGTGTTATCTTTTTCTTAGTTGGAGGAGGGGACGTCGCTCATGACATCCTCGAGAGCCTTGATAAAGTCTTCTTGTTCGATAAATGGACGCTCTGTCCTGTCACCGTTCCAGATCTCTATAGAATCGCCCATCCCTATAAACCTGATTCGCTGGTCGATGCCTGCCGCAACCAGGAGTTTCCTGGGTATCAGTATACGGCCGCTACTGTCAGGGTAAATGATCTCTACGTCGTATAAAAACTGACGGAAAAGCTGTTGATGGGATGGGTTCCATCTGTTCAGCCGTGAGCGCAACATATCCATCTGCTCGTTCCATACCTTTTCGGGATATAGGACGAGGCACGACTGATAAACATCCTTCCGCAGGACGAGGCATTCCTCTTGTGAGGACTGCAGTACTTTGCGGAATGAAGCAGGGAGAAATACTCTTCCTTTAGCATCAGTTCTAGCTTCTATGTTGCCTAATAAACGCATCCAATCAATGATCTTATAAATCGGCTTCAAAGTTACGTATTTTTCCCCACAATCCCCCACTTTTCCCCACTTTTTTTTCAAAAAAAAATAAGGTCTTGACACATGTCATCTTTTACGTGTCATTTTGTGTTGTTGACATCTGTAGGAGACGCTTCGATATGGTGATCGTGAAAAGGTTGATGGCCTTTCGCCATTCAGTTGATAGGAGATGACCGGAGCTCATGGTAGTAGAGTCGCTATTCATACGCTTTTTATGTCAAAAAGTAAAAAAATGAGGGTGAATCCATATTTTTAAGACATTTTTTAGAAAAAAAATGTAATTTTTAGAAAACTTACATTAAATTTGCAGTTTAAATATGGATTTAATAGTGGAATTGAAATTCGTCGTCGTCACATCATAACGACTCCCAAAACAACAAACAACTTTCAACCAAAAAAATGACTGAGATCACAGAGAAAACAATCGATATCGACAAAATCATAGGTGAGAAAATGGGACCAAAGGCTAAATACGTACCTGCCTTTGTCCGTAAATGGCTCAAACACATCGTTCATCAGGATGAGGTCAACCGATTCCTGTGGGAATCACGTGACAAGATGGGAGTCGACTGGCTGGAAGAGTGTGTGAGATATCTCGACATGACCTTGGTCATAGAGGGCAAGGAAAACCTGCCTTCAAAAGATGACGGCCGGCTCTACACCTTTGTGAGCAATCACCCTCTTGGAGGGGAAGACGGTGTCGCCCTTGGTGCTGTGATCGGAAGGCATTATGACGGCAATTTCAAATACTTGGTCAATGACTTGCTGATGAACCTCCCAGGGCTGGCCCCACTTTGTATCCCCATCAACAAGACCGGTTCACAAAGCCGCAATTTCCCAGCCATGGTCAACGCAGGTTTCAAGAGCGACAGCCACATGCTGATGTTCCCGGCGGGACTTTGCTCCAGAAAGACAAATGGGCAGATACGTGACTTGGCCTGGAAAAAGACGTTCGTATCTAAGAGTGTTGAGACGCACCGGGATGTCGTGCCCATTCACTTCAGTGGCAAGAATTCCGACTTCTTCTACCGGGTAGCCAATCTCTGCAAACGGCTGGGTATTAAGTTCAATATAGCCATGCTGTTCCTCGTCGACGAGATGTACAAGAATGTGCATAAGACGTTTAAAGTGACCATCGGCAAACCCATACCATGGCAAACTTTCGACAAGTCAAAAACTCCGGCCCAATGGGCACAATATGTTCAGGACAAAGTCTATGAACTCAAATAAAAAACATCTATCACACCATGGATCAACCTATTATCCCTCCCGTAGACAAAGAACTGCTTAAAAGTGAGCTGACACCCGATAAGCAGTTGCGGATGACCAACAAAAGTCATAACAAAATCTTTATCGTCGATATCCATGACTCACCCAATGTCGTCAGGGAAATCGGACGGCAGCGCGAGGAGGTTTTTCGCGCGGCCGGTGGAGGTACAGGCAAAGAACTCGACTTGGACGAGTTCGACCTGATGGACAATTGCTATAAGCAGTTGCTGGTATGGAATCCGGAAGAAGAGGAAATCATCGGTGGCTATCGTTTCAAACTGGGCACAGAGGTTGATTTCGACAAGAATGGACAACCGATTCTGGCCACCAGCCATTTGTTTCATTTCTCTGAAAAATTTATCAAAGAATATTTGCCGCAGACTGTCGAACTGGCACGTTCCTACGTCACTTTGCCCTACCAGAGCAGCAAGATGGGCTCAAAAAGCCTCTTCGCACTCGACAATTTATGGGATGGCCTTGGTGCCCTGACGGTCATTATGCCTGATGTGAAGTATTTCTTTGGAAAGATGACCATGTATCCCTCCTACATCCGTAAGGGGCGTGACATGATCCTCTATTTCCTGAACAAGCATTTCAGTGACAAAGATAACCTGATCATCCCCATGAAACCATTGAAGATAGAGACCGACGTTAACGAACTGGCCGCTATCCTCAACCAGGATTCACTGCGTGAGGATTACAAGATTCTCAACACGGAGATCCGAAAACTGGGTATCAACATCCCACCTCTGGTCAATGCATATATGGGTCTGAGCCCTACCATGAAAATGTTTGGAACTGCCATCAACGACGGTTTTGGCGACGTGGAGGAGACCGGCATCCTGATTGCGGTGGATGAGATATTGGAGCAGAAACGTAAAAGACATATCGACTCTTTCGTGACAGAGAATCCTGACATCTTGAATGTGTCATCTGGAGATATGGCAAAGATGATTTACAGTAATGTAGCGAAAAAACAGCTGTGATGAACATGCAAAAAGCAATATCACTGCTTTTGCAAGTGATGATATTCATGTCATTGTCGGCCTCTGCCGGCAATGACATGCTTTTTATAGGCAGCAATAGTTTCGAATACAGAGGTGTGACCTATCCCCTCGACCAGTACCATCTCTTGGTCGACGGTACGCTCGATGACGCAGCCGCATCATCCAATCCATACATATATCGCCACTTCCAGGAGGCTATGCTACATGTGATAGACGGTACCCCCGAACAACCTATGACCGTCTTTATCGCACCTGATGTGTATTGGGTGGATGACCCCGATGACCCGACAGTGGCCATAGGAAAAAATGGGAGAGAGCCTTTTGGCATGGTGGTGAAATGTCAGTATCTGCATCTGGCAGGGCTTTCGCCTGATGCACATGATGTGGTGCTGGCATCGCAACGTGGACAGACGCAAGGAGCAGTGGGCAACTTCACCATGTTTGACTTCTGGGGTGACGGATTGGAAGTCAGTAATCTGACGATGGGCAATTATTGTAATGTCGACCTGGTCTATCCACGCAATCCTCAAAAAAACCGGCCACGCCGCTCGTCTGCCATCACGCAGGCGCACGTGGCATATTGCCATGGCGACAAAGTCGTGGCTCGTAATGTGAGGTTTGTCAGCCGACTCAACATGAATCCACTCAATGGAGCACGGCGTATACTATTCGACGATTGCCACTTCGAGTGTACCGATGATGCCTTGACAGGCAATGGTGTATACCTACATTGTGACTTTGAATTTTATGGACAAAAGCCTTTCTATACCACCCATCCTGCAGGGGCTGTGCTACTCGATTGTGACATCTATCTGACAGGAGAGAGCCGACAGCACTATTTTTGCAAGCAGGCAGGGCCGCTGACGCTGATTGACTGCCGTTTTCACTCTGTATCAAAGGATGTTAAAATAGGATGGGCACCTTATCCTTCTTCCTCGCTTCGTTGCTATCAGAGTGGTGTCACCCTCAATGGAAAACCTCTGTCGATAGAAGGGAAATATGCAGGTGTGACAGTGAATATTGAGAACAAAAAACTTTTACAACATTTCCGCCCTTCAAAAGATGTTTATAACGTCAATGCACTCTTAGCCGGACCTGACGGATGGGCTCCAATGGAGATGACCAAAGGGCAGGACACGAGTCTTTTCAATACCAGTATAAAGATCCATCCAGAACGGGACACAGTCAAAGCAGGTGGAGACCCTATCGTGCTCACTTCCAGGCAGATACGACATAGCGGATACCCATCTTTGGAAGCCCGCCCACTGACGTGGACTGTTCAGCCCGATTTGGCCGATTTCGTCACATTGGAGGAGCGGGATGATGGCTCATGCAGTGTCACCTCAACTTATGATGGCGACGACCCATTGCTGTGCTGCGTCACAGCCACGACAGATGAAGGGCTCGAAGGGGCTGCCGTGCTGATCCTAAAGGGTCGTGACCTGCCAGCGCCAGTGTGGAGAACCGCACCCAAAATCATCATCAAGGGCGACTCCGCGCATTTGGTTTACACTTACACACCTGCAGGTCATCGAGATGAGTCAGACATCACCTGGTATCTCTCATCAGACAAGAGTGGCATGGGGGCGATACCTGTGGCGGTGAGCCACGATAGTCCTGAAAGGGGTTGGAAAATCAAACCGGAGAACCGGGGAAAGTATCTGATGGCGTCCATACGCCCACGGCATGCTCGAAGCCCTTACGGGGAGATGAAAACGGCCATCTATCCCAAACCTCTAGAATCTCTAGAATCTCTAGATAGTCTAGACCCTCTAGATCATCTAGACCCTCTAGATCATCTAGCCCCTCTAGATCCTCTAGCCCCTCAGGTGGTGGAGACCGACTTCCATGATTTCCCATGCCAGTGGCAACCTCTTGTCAAGGAGGGCTTCTGGACAGTCGATGGATATAAACCTGCTGACACAGAGGAGTTTCCATGGACTTTCGACCGCAACAAGCCGATGTGGGAGTATGGCGAGGGTTTCAATGGTGCTGTCGGCAGAGGACTCTTGCAGGCACAGCGTGGAGCACGACTGATGTACACACCTCTCACGGGTGACTATGGCGATATGGAGGTGAGGCTTGATGTCGATCCCACCAAGACGGCAGGGCAGGGTTTTGGCAGTGCCACCGGACAGTATATGGATATCTGCCTCAAATTCGATACACGCACACTGTCGGGCTATGGTTTGCGCATCATCCGCACCGTGAAGTATGCCAAGGCGGTAGACTTCTATCTCGTGAGATACGACCAGGGAAAGGTGACACCTCTTACGGAGCCAGTCAGCGCTGTCTGCTACCGCACAGGGTGTCATATCGTCGTGAGATACACTAAAGGGGAATTGACCGCCCACGTTTCTACCGACACACCTCTGACACAGCCTGATGACCCCGCGCTGCATACTTCCGTTCATCTGAAGGCTTCAGTCGAGGCATCTACTTTCGGTGGTTTCTGTCTTCAGCATACAGGTTCTTGCGGTGAGAGCACCACCATGCTTCATCATCTCACGTTAAGAATAGATGAGTAATGGCTTAACTCCTTAACTCCTTAACTCCTCAACTCCTCCCTACTTATGAGAGTTGAAATCAAACAATAGGCAGTGAGATGCCATTGATTTTCTGATAGATGTCCAGTGCATAGACGTCTGTCATGCCACTGATGTAGTCGATGGCGGCCATGATGCGGGTCTCTAGTTGGTCTGAACCGATGTCATATTGGCTGCTCACTCGTTGCAGCAACTGGCGGGAGTAAAAACGTTCGGGATAGACAGCAGCTTCCACCATCTTTTCCATCAGTGTCTCGATGATTTTATAACCCGACAATTCCACATCCAACACAGGCTTGCTGTTATAGATGCGTTTGCGTGACAAGGCTACACACCTCTTGTATGCTGCGAGGGGAATGGGCGAGATGTGATCGATCAGACTGCCTTCAAACGTGCCGTCCAGTATTTCCTGCTCATGGCCGACAAACACATCCACACACTCATGCTCCAAAAGGCCGATGACACAGGCACGCATATACACCACTTTCTCATTGTTGTCAGTGATACCCTCATCCTGCACTCTCTTACGCATGTGGGTTTGGGTCGCCGGGTCAAAAAAGCCAAGGAGCAGCTCTTCTGTCTCGGCAAATGACAGGATATGCAATTTATGGGCGTCCTCTATGTCCATGATCTCATAGCAGATGTCATCGGCAGCCTCCACTAAGTATACCAGTGGGTAGCGGGCATACCGCAAAGGCTCACCAGGCGCCGACAGCTGTTTGATACCCAGTTCATTGGCTATCCTGAGGTAAATGTCTTGCTCTGACTCAAAGAAGCCAAACTTCCCTTTCTTGCCGGCGGCCAGGGAAGAGAAGGGGTATTTCACGATAGAAGCCAGAGTTGAGTAGGTGAGCACAAACCCACCGTCACGACGTCCTTTAAACCGATGGGTAAGCAGACGGAAGGCGTTGGCATTGCCCTCAAAATGGGTGATGTCGCTCCAGAAAGCGGGGGTGAGCCGCTCTTTCAGATAACTGCCTTTGCTCTCGGAGAAATAAGTCTGCATGGCTTTTTCGCCGGAATGGCCGAAAGGAGGATTACCCATGTCATGAGCCAGGCAAGCGGCAGAGACAATCGTGCCAATCTCCTCGAAAAGCGTGTCTTTTAGTGCAGGGTGTCTCTTAATCAGCCGATGAGCCACATCGTTGCCCAGTGACATGCCCACACTTGACACTTCTATGCTGTGGGTGAGACGGTTGTGCACAAACACACTGCCCGGTAGTGGGAATACTTGTGTCTTGTTTTGCAAACGGCGGAAAGGGGCGGAGAACACCAGACGGTCGCTGTCACGCTTGAATTCCGAGCGGTCGTCGTGCCGCTCAGGATGCCGGTCTTCTTGCCCTAAACGCTTGTTGGAGATGAGTTGCTTCCAGTTCATGGTCATGATATGTATGTTCATGCAAAAGTATAAAAAAAATGGCAAAACCCTTGATGTTGTAGGTGGCGTTATTTCATAAATTTGTATAAAAAAGGTGTTTTCTGAGGCAAAAATAAGAATATGTGGGCAGAAATAACTAAATTTGCAACTCATTTCGCAAACAACTCATACATATGATTCAGATAAAAGTTGTCAACAAAGGCCATCAGCAACTGCCAGCATACGCTACACCCCAGAGCGCCGGCATGGATCTGCGCGCCAATCTTGACACACCGGTTGTGCTGCATCCCATGCAGCGACGACTGATTCCCACCGGACTGCATATTGCGCTGCCAGAAGGATTTGAGGCACAGGTGAGGCCCCGTAGCGGACTGGCCCTCAAGCATGGTATCACGGTACTCAATTCACCAGGCACTATTGATGCCGACTACAGAGGTGAGGTGGGCGTGTTGCTCGTCAATTTGTCGGATACTGATTTTGTTATCAACGATGGTGAGCGCATTGCACAAATGATCATCGCGCGCCATGAGCAAGCAGAGATGGTCGAGGTGACAGAACTCGACACGACGGAGCGCGGCGAAGGTGGATATGGACATACAGGGGTCAAATAAGAGTAGGATGACAACATTCAAGCATACCTGTTTTTGGAGAATGATGTTGCTGGCGTTGTTGCTGGCAGTCACCGTCTGTGTACAAGCGAGGAAAAAACCGCGCCGTGTACAGACGCAACCTGTCGTGACGGTGAGACTGAGCGACAATGACGCGCGGCGGTTCAGCTATTTCTACTTGGAGGCTGTGCGCCAGCAGGAGAAAGGCAATTATGCAGCGGCTTTCGACCTGCTTCGTCATTGCCTTGAGATCAATCCGTCATCCGCAGAAACTTATTTCTTGTTGTCTTCCTATTATGTGGAGCTTGGAGAAGACTCCACCGTGCTCTCGTGCATGGAGCGTGCGGCGGCTCTTAGTCCTACCAATAACAACTATCAGGAAAGGCTTGGACAGACCTATATCAAAATCGGCGACTATGCCAAAGCCACAAAAGTGTATGAGCAGCTTGCCGCTGCCAATGCCGGCAGTCCTGATGTGTTGACAGTACTGCTGCAGCTCTATCAGCAAGACAAGAATTATCAGGGCATGATCGATGTGCTCCATCGCCTGGAGATGATTGACGGTCCCTCTGAGGATATCACTCTCTCAAGGATGCGGGTGTATTCCAAGCAGGGCAAGAAAAAGGAGGAATACAAAGAACTGTGCAACCTGGCACGCCAGCATCCCAATGACTACAACTACCGTGTGATGATCGGCAACTGGCTCCTGCAGAATGGCAAGGAGAAAGAGGCGCTCAACGAGTATCATGCAGTGCTCAAGAAAGAGCCCGACCATATGATGGCTCAGATGTCGCTGCTCGACTACTATAAGACACAGGGTATGGACTCGCTGGTCAAAGCGCAGACCGAATCGTTGTTGATGAGCGATAAGACAGAGAACGAAAGTAAAATCATCTTGCTCCGTCAGGTCATCAGCGAAAATGAGAAAAATCGGGGCGACAGCACCGAGGTGCTCAACCTTTTTGCGCGGCTGCTGGAGAAACCGCAGAAAAACGCTGACATCGCAGAGCTTTGCGCTGCTTATATGTCGCTTAAACAGATGCCAGAAGACACTGTCAATGTGGCTTTTGAGCGCGTACTCGATATCGCGCCCGACAATGCCGGCATACGTCTTGAACTGTTGCAGTCTGTCTGGAAAACAAAAGACTATGACCGTATCATACAGTTGAGTAAGACGGGAGTGGAATACAACCCCGACAACATGGGCTTTTATTATTTCCTGGGCTTGGCACACTCCATGAAAGATGAGAAAGACGAGTCGCTCGATGCTTTCCGGAGGGGAGTCAGCCAGATCAATAGCGACAGCAATCCGGCCTTGGTCTCCGATTTTTATGAGATCATGGGCGACTTGTTGCATGAGAAAGGTTTTATGCAGGAGGCATTCGCAGCCTATGACAGCTGCCTGCAGTGGAAGCCTGACAATATTCCCTGCCTTAACAATTATGCCTACTATCTGAGTCTGCAGGGCAAAGACCTGCCTAAAGCCGAGCAGATGAGTTATCGCACCGTCAAGGCAGAGCCCAACAGCTCTACTTATCTCGACACCTACGCTTGGATACTTTTCATGCAGGGACGATATGAGGAGGCACGTATCTATATCGACCAGGCCGTGAAAAACGACACCACCCACAGCATGGTCATCACAGAGCATGCCGGCGACATTTACTATATGAACAATGAGCCAGAAAAGGGTCTTGAATATTGGCAGAAAGCGCTCGAGATGGCCGATGAGGACGATGACTGCGCACTGCTACAGAGGAAAATAAAACTAAAAAAATACATAGAGAAATGAAACTTGTATATAAAATCATCATAGTTTCCGTCCCTATCTTGTTGACAGCGTGCGGATCCAGCAAAAAAGCCGTCACCGATAGCAAGACGGAGCCAACGGCCGTCGTGACGCCCACCACACCGTCTGGCAACACAGAGGGACAGTCGGCTGTTGCTGCTGCTCATGCCGCCTTGATACAGAGGGTGTGCGACAATGCCGTGACAGCGCCCAATATCGTCAGCAGCATCGATTTTAATATCAAAGTGGGGAGCAAGGATGTCACCGTAGGTGGCAAGATCAGCATGCGGCAGGATGAGGTGATACGCATCCAGCTCACCCCCATGGGATTGGTGGAAGTGGGGCGCATGGAGTTCACTCGCGACTCCGTGCTCATTATGGACCGCCTTCACAAGCAGTATCTCAAGAGTGGCTACGACCAGGTGAGTTTCTTGCAGCGCAATGGCATCAATTTCTATTCCCTGCAGGCATTGTTCCGCAACCAGTTGTTCGCTCCCGGACAAAAGATAGTCGATGAGCAACAGGTGGCAAAGTTTGATGTCATCAATGACGACATCACCCGTCATGAGGGACGTATCAAGTACGCATGGCAGATAGAGAAAAACTCAGGACGCATCCAGCAGACGTCAGCAGTATACGTGGGCACCAACAGAGACACGTCTTCTCTCAAGTGGCTTTATGAGGACTTCAAACCTCTCAGCGCCAAGCAATTCCCCACCAAACAAAGCATCTCCATCAACACCACCACTTCAAAGGGCAATAAGTCTATCTTGGTCAATATCACCATGAAAGGACTGAAAACCGACAGCGACTGGGACACCGTCACCAAGGTGCCTTCAAAGTATAAGCCAGTAACCCTGGAGAGCGTCATCAACCAAATCCTGAAAATGTAAGACATGAGAAGATATATCATCCTTTTTTTATTGATGCTGACGGTGCTTCCTCAGCAGGCTCAGACTCGTAGAGGGAGCACAAGACGGCAACACACTACCACACAGCAAAGCAGGCGGAGCAAACAACAGCCTGCCACCACCAAGGGCAAGTCCACTACCAAGAGTGGGAAGAAAGCCAATTATACCACCAAGGAGATACGTGGACTTGAGAAAGAACGCAAACAGGTGGAGCAGGATATCCGTGACCAACAAAACAAGCTGAGAGCCAATAAGATGGATGTCGAGAAGCGACTCCAGGACCTTTTGGTTATCAATGGGGAGATAGACTCCAAGCAAAAGGATATCGAGGGCTATGAGAATGATATCAAGCATCTCGACAATAATATAGACATCCTGAAGTCACAACTCACTACACTTGAGGGACAGTTGAAAGACCGACAGGAGAAGTTCATCAAGTCGATGCGGTATATGGCCAAACATCGTACCATCCAAGACCGACTGATGTTCATCTTCAGTGCCAATAGCCTTACACAAGCATACCGCCGTCTCCGTTTCGTACAGGAGTATGCCGCCTATCAGCGCGTGCAGGGAGAGCAGATCAAGGCCAAACAAGAGGAACTGAATCAGAAAAACCGCCAGCTTCAGGCGGCCAAAGGACAGAAAAACACGTTGCTCAGCAAGGGAAAGGCCGCAAAGGCGGAATTGCAGAACAAACATACCGAACAGCAGAAAGTGGTGAGCGATCTGCAGAATGAGCAGCGCACCATACAGACTATCATATCGGAACAGGAGCGCAAAAATGCGCAGATCAACGCCGAAATCGACCGCCTCATCGCTGTGGAGGTGGAGAAGGCACGCGCAAGGGCTGAGGCTGAGGCGAAACGCAAGGCTGAGGCCGCTGCCGCCAAGAAACGGGCGGAAGAACTGGCAAGGCAGAAAGCTGCTGCCGAGGCGGCCAAAAGGGAAGAGGAGCGGCGCATTGCCGCTGCCAAGGCTGAAGAGGCCAGATTGAAGGCTGCTGCCGAGGCTGCCGCACGTGAGCATGAGCGTCGTGTGGCCGCTGAGAAGGCTGCTGCCGAGGCACGGGCGCGCGCTGCTGCTGAAGCAGAGGCGAAAGCCCAACGCGAATCAGAGGCGAAGGCACGCCGTGAGGCTGCAGCACTGGCAAAGAAAGCGGAACAGGAGGCCAAAGCCGCCGAGGAGGCCGCACGTAGGAGTGCTGAAGAAAAGGCGCGTGCCGAGCAAGCGGCTCGTGAGGCAGAGTCGGCCCGTGTGGCGGCAGAGCGTAAGGCCGTGGCTGATGCCGCACGCCGTGAGAAAGAGGCTGAGGCTGCTGCCCGTGAGGCAGAGCGTGCCGAATCGATGTCTGCCGTAGACCGCCAGATCAGTGGTAGTTTTGAGAGCAACAAGGGCCGTCTGCCTATGCCAGTGTCAGGCTCTTATAAGATAGTGAGCCATTTCGGGCAGTATGATGTAGAGGGTTTGAAAAACGTGAAGCTCGACAATAAGGGTATCAATATACTCTGTCAGCCAGGTGCCAGCGTGCGCTCCATCTATGATGGCGAGGTCAGCGCTGTCGTCAGTGTGGCTGGACAGATGGTGGTCATGGTGCGTCATGGCGACTTCATCTCTGTCTACTGCAACTTGCGCAATGTGCATGTACGTAAGGGCCAGCAGGTGTCCACACGACAGTCGCTCGGCACCATCGGACAGGACAATGTGCTGCAGTTCCAGCTTCGCCGTGAGACAGCCAAGCTCAATCCAGAGGCCTGGCTGGGCAAATAGAATGTTTTAAAATGACATCACCTTTCTCTTGTTCATGTTTATCTTTGCGGCTGATAACAAAGAAACATGGATATGAAAAAGGAAAAGACATACTGGGCTCAGACGTGGCTCATCATCAATGTGAGGACTTCCTCTGGTGTAAGGCGAATTCGCTTCACACCAGATGGAAGCCTTAGTTTTTATACCACTGACAATCCTGACTTGCAACAGGCCATAGAGCGCCACCGCGACTATGGGCAGACTATCGACGTGGTGTCAGAAGGTGGCCCGGTCGAGCAGACGGATGTATTGGGTGATGGCGTTCTCCATCTCGCTGACAAGGATGAACTCGTCGGCAGTGTGGGAACGGGAGGAATCTCCAGGACCGAGCTTGAACGAAGCGAATGGCATGAGCGACTGGTCGCTCAAGGTGGGCGACCCGAAGGGCTTCATCCCCATGGCGATGCATCTTTGGATGAGGGGGTGGCTCTCGGCGATATGGGAGGACCGCAAGTGGAAGGAGCGTGCTCTCACCTCGCTGCGGACATGCTCACGGATAAAACGAAAGACAGCCTCGTTGTCGTAAAACTCGTTAGTGCGGACGTCAATCACCGCACGGCAGGTGTCGGGAATCACATTGTGCTGGGTGCCGGCGTTCACCATGGTGACATTCATCCGGGTAGGCCCCAGCAAAGGACTCTCCCGCTCAAAACGATAGTCACGCAGCCACAACAGGTCGTCGAGCATGGCGTTAATGGCGTTCACACCCTCGCCCCGGGCGGCATGTCCCGACTTCCCCCTTGATGTCATGTCTATCACCATCAGCCCTCTTTCTGCTATCGCAGGCTGCATACCTGTCGGCTCACCCACAATGGCTACATCAATCTTTGGCAACAGTGGAAGCACCCTGCGCGCTCCGTCGGCACCTGAGACTTCCTCTTCTGCTGTGGCCAGGTAGATGAGGTTGTAACTCTGGCGATGGGACGACAGGTGTCTGTACACCTGCAGCAGTGTGGTCAGGCCGCCACCACAGTCGTTACTGCCAAGACCGTAGAGTATGCCGTTCTCAAGAGTGGGCTGGAAAGGGTCTCTCTTCCACGTTGTCACAGGCTTCACCGTATCGATGTGTGCGTTGAGCAGCAGGGTGGGGCGGTCTGGGTCGTAACCTTCGGCTATGGACCATATATTGTTGGCCTCACGCTGGCAGTCCATGCCATAGGAACGGATGGTGTGGGCCATGATATCGGCAGCCGCATGCTCTTCACGACTGACGGAAGGTGTGGCGATCAGCTGGCGCAGCAAGTCAACGGCTTCTGTGGTGTAATTGATTGTCATCGTGCGTATGTTTGATGTGTTTTGACAGCAAAGGTACGATTAAGTGAGAGCAAACAAAAGAATTTATTCTTTTTTTTGCCGAGCGTGAGTACTTTCGCTTGATTTAGCAAGCAAAGATAGCACTATATCGAAGAAAATCAACTTTTTTTTTGGTTTTTCGTGTGATTTAGACTACTTTTGCTATGAAAAGTGTATCTTTGTACAAAAATGTAGTGAGTTATGCAGACAAATTGTCACCTTTCGGTCCTTATCCATGAGCAGGCTAAGAATTATGGCTCAAAACCTGCGCTTACCTATCGTGATTTCGGCAGCTTGAAGTGGAAGTCGGTCTCGTGGGAGTATTTCTCCGCCATGGTGAAGCAGGTCTCCAATGCACTTCTTAATGTAGGTGTGGGTGTGCAGGAGAACATAGGTGTGTTCTCCCAGAATACCGTGCAGTATCTTTATACTGACTTTGGTGCTTTTGGCATCAGGGCGGTCACGGTGCCCTTCTATGCCACCAGCAGCGAGGAGCAGATACGTTTTATGATCAATGACGCAGAGATACGTATCCTTTTCGTTGGCGAGCAGGAGCAGTATGATAAGGCACATCGGATATTCCCTTTGTGTCCCACACTGGAGCGCATCATCATTTTCGATAGTAGCGTGCGTATCAGCAACGATGACCCCAATGCCATCTTTTTCGATGATTTCATGAAGCTTGGTGAGCAACTCCCACGTCAGACGGAGGTGGAGAAACTGTATGCCCAGGCATCATTCGATGATATCTGCAACATCCTTTATACCAGTGGCACTACGGGCGACAGCAAAGGTGTCATCCTCACCTACGGGCAGTATCATGCCGCGTTTGAGGCCAACCACCAGGCGGTGCCAGTGACGGAAGAGGATGTGGTGATGAATTTCCTGCCCTATACGCATGTGTTTGAGCGGGGATGGGCTATTTTGTGTCTCACAGAGGGTGCCCGGCTGGTCATCAATACGTATCCAAAGGAAATACAGGAGACACTGCGGGAGATACACCCCACCTGCATGAGTTCTGTACCGAGATTCTGGGAGAAAGTCTACGTGGGTGTCAAGGCAAAAATTGATAGTGCGAGTGGTGCCAAACGTGCACTTTTCAGAAAGGCCCTCCAAGTGGGACGGCGCCACAATATCGAGTATCTGAGCCATGGACGGCGCCCGCCGTTATACTTGGCTATGGAGTATGCTTTCTACAACAAGACGGTGTTTAGTCTGGTCCGCAAACAACTTGGACTGGAAAATGCCCATTTCTTCCCCACAGCAGGAGCGACGGTGTCGCCGGAGGTGGAGGAGTTCACCCACTCTATCGGTATCAACATGATGGTGGGATATGGTCTGACGGAGAGCTTGGCTACCGTCTCCAATGACCATTTGGGAGAGCCTTATACCATCGGTTCGGTGGGCAGGCCCATCTCAAGTATACAAGTGAAGATTGGTGAAAACGACGAGATCTTGCTCAAAGGCCCCACCATCACACGTGGTTATTACAAGCGCGACTCCCTCACGGCGGCCTCTTTCGACGAGGAGGGCTTCTTCCGCACTGGCGACTCAGGCTATATGAAGGATGGGGAACTGTTCCTCAAAGACAGGATCAAAGACTTGTTCAAAACCTCCAATGGTAAGTATATCGCACCGCAGATGATAGAGTCTAAATTACTGGTTGACAAGTTTGTGGAGCAGGTGGCGGTCATCGCTGATGAGCGGAAATTTGTCTCTGCACTCATCGTGCCGGTTTTCCCGTTGCTGGAGGGGTATGCTGAGGAGGCTGGCATCAAGTATAGCAGCCATGAGGAGCTTTGCGCCAATCCGAAGATTTACCGCATGATGGAGGAGAGGCTGGAAACACTGCAGCAGGGGCTGGCCAGTTATGAGCGTATCAAGCGCTTCACGCTGATGCCCAAGCCTTTTAGCATGGCAGACGGTGAGTTGACCAACACACTGAAACTGCGCCGCAACGTGCTGGCCAAAAATTATAAAAAGGAAATTGACGAAATGTACAAAGAAGAGGGGTAAGTAGTTAGTAATTAGTAATTAGTAGTTAGTAATTAGTAGCTAAGAGTTAGGAGTTAGTTAGTCAAATAACTTGTCAACTCTTCAACTCGTCTACTTAAAAAAACTTGTCAACTCGTCAACTTGTCAACTATAAAAGATGATAACAAGCGATCAACTGAAAGATGTCATGGAACGCGCTGATGCGCTGCATCGTTATCTTGACATCGACAGAAAGAAAATAGAATACGAAGAGGAGCAGCTGCGCACACAGGCTCCCGATTTCTGGGATGACCCGCAGAGGGCACAGGAACAGATGAAGAAGGTGAAAGACCTTGAAAGATGGATTGTAGGATACAAAGATGTGCGCGACAAGGCTGATGAACTTCAACTCGCCTTCGACTTCTACCATGACGAGATGGTGACAGAAGAGGAGGTAGATGCTGATTATGCCAAAGCTATCAAAGCTATCGAAGAACTGGAACTGAAGAATATGCTGCGCCAGAAAGAGGATCCGATGGACTGTGTGCTGAAAATCAACAGTGGCGCCGGTGGCACGGAGAGTCAAGACTGGGCACAGATGCTTATGCGCATGTATATGCGCTGGGCGGAAGCTCACGGGCATAAGGTGACGGTGAGCAATATACAGGACGGTGATGAGGCGGGCATTAAGAGCGTCACCATGGAGATAGAGGGTGGCGAGTATGCCTACGGCTACCTCAAGAGTGAGAGTGGTGTCCACCGTCTGGTACGCGTGTCGCCATTTAATGCGCAGGGCAAACGAATGACCAGCTTCGCCAGTGTTTTTGTCTCACCTTTGGTCGATGACACGATAGAGGTGTATGTCGACCCTTCCAAAGTGTCGTGGGATCTCTTCCGTAGTGGAGGCGCAGGTGGGCAGAACGTCAACAAAGTGGAGACAGGTGTGCGTCTGCGTTATCAGTATGTCGACCCTGACACCGGCGAGGAGGAGGAAATCCTCATAGAGAACACGGAGAGCCGTAAGCAGTTGGAGAACCGCAAGAATGCCATGCGTTTGCTCAAGTCGCAACTCTATGACCGGGCGATGAAGAAGCGTCTGGAGGCACAGGCAAAGATAGAGGCCGGTAAGAAGAAGATAGAGTGGGGCAGTCAGATACGCAGTTATGTGTTTGACGACCGCCGTGTGAAAGATCACCGCACCAACTACCAGACCACCGATGTAGACGGTGTGATGAATGGCAAGCTCGATGGCTTCATCAAAGCCTATCTCATGGAGTTTCCTGTGAGTGAAGAGAGCTAGAATATCTAGAATATCTAGAAAATCTAGAAGATCTAGAATATCTAGACACTCTAGAAAATCTAGCCACTCTAGAAAAAATCTCAAAAAAAATCTTTAAAATAAAAACATATCACCATGACCAACGAAAAACGAAACCTTAAGCGTGCTCAGCGTGAAGCCAAGCAAGAGAAACAAGCACAGACAGTGGTCCGCATCATTTGTGTGGCATTGATCATTCTTGCCATTGCTTATCTGGCCTTCACGCTTGTGTCTATCTCGTAAGATGAGCGGGATGGAAATAGAGCGGAAATTCCTGGTGCATAAAGACAGGGATTTCAAGAGCCACGCCTATTCTGGCAGTCGCATCCGTCAGGGCTATATCGCTGCCCGTGGTGCGACTGTCAGGGTACGTGTGCGCGGCAGCGAGGCATTTCTCACCATCAAGGGTCCCTCTTACAATGGCGGCATGTCTCGCTATGAGTTTGAGAAGCAGATCACGATGGAGGAGGCCGAACAATTGTTCCGGCTGTGTGAGCCTGGCATGATAGATAAGACCCGCTATCTGGTGAAGTGTGGCAGTCACACTTTCGAGGTAGACGAGTTTTATGGCGACAACGAAGGGCTTGTGATGGCAGAGGTGGAACTGAGTGCGGAGGATGAGTCGTTTGAGAAACCTGATTTCATAGGAATGGAGGTGACAGATGACCACCGCTTCTACAACAAGCAGTTGCGCCGTATGCCTTTTAAGCTTTTCCGTGATACCTTGCCACCAGAATACCGATAACGAGTGCGAGAGTCACTCCGATAGAGTTGGCTGCGACATCGAGCCATTCGCCGCTTCTTCGGCCGTTGGTACAATGGGCTTGGAGCAGTTCTATCAGACCACTCATCAGGATGGGCGCAAGCCATGCGAGTAGGATGGCTTTTGTCCATTCCACTTTTGTGTGCCTTTTCAGATATTCTATCCAGATGACGGAGCATGTGCCTAGGTACATGACGATGTGCGTCCATTTGTCAATGTAGTCCACTTCGTTGAGTTTTGTTTCAGGTGGTGTGAAGAAACACAGATACCAGATGACCACTATCAAGAGGCATGAAAGTGGATATTTTATGATAAGATGATAGAGATATTTCATTTCTGCTTACGATTTTGTTGCAAAAGTAGATAGTTTTTTATAATTTTGCGCCATATTTTTCTTATATTTTTGTTTCTGGCTGTCTTTATTGACGTTTGTCAGTTTCACAGTCGTTGTTGAATATTAGTATGTCGCAAAGCAAAGAAAGGGTCAATTTTGGGAGCCGACTGGGTATTATCTTAGCCACAGCAGGAAGTGCGGTGGGCTTAGGTAATATATGGCGTTTCCCATATATGGCAGGTCAGAATGGTGGTGCAGCTTTCATTATTGTATATGTGTGTTGTGTGCTGTTATTGGGCATCCCCTGTATGGTCAACGAGTTTATCATCGGCCGGCATGGTGCTTCCAATACGGCGCGTGCGTATACCAAGTTGTCCAATGGCACCCCTTGGAAGTGGGTGGGCTTTTTGGGAGTCCTCACAGGATTCCTTATCACCGGTTACTATTGTGTGGTGTCGGGTTGGTGCCTGCAGTATGTGTATGGTGCCCTGACAGGTACAATGGATGGTGATGCGACCTATGTGCAGCGCTATTTTGCCGAGTTCACGGCCAGTCCTGTCAAGCCTGTGGTATGGGCGCTGTTGTTTTTGGTCATCACGCATGTAGTGATTGTCCGTGGGGTGGAGAATGGTATCGAACGGGCATCTAAGATGATGATGCCCACCCTGTTTGTCCTGCTGCTGATCATCGTGGTGGCCTCGTGTTTGCTGCCAGGCGCTGAGCGTGGCATCTCCTTCCTTTTCAAGCCCGATTTTTCCAAGGTCGACAGTGGCGTGTTTTTAGGGGCATTGGGGCAGTCGTTTTATTCTATGAGTATTGCCATGGGGTGTTTATGCACCTATGCCTCCTATTTCACCCGTCAGACCAACTTGGTGAAGTCTGCAGTCCAGATCAGTCTGATTGACTGTTTGGTGGCCATTCTTGCCGGTCTGATGATATTCCCCGCCGCGTTCTCTGTCGGCATCAGTCCCGATTCGGGTGCCTCGTTAGTGTTTATCACCCTTCCCAACGTGTTTCATCAGGCATTTGCCGCCATGCCGGTGGTGGGCTTTGTCGTCTCGGTGTTGTTTTATCTGTTGCTGGCGCTTGCTGCTCTTACGTCGCTGATTTCCTTGCATGAGGTGAGCACCGCGTTTTTCCAGGAGGAGTTGCACATTTCCCGAGGCAGTGCCGCTACCATTGTGACGGTGTCATGTGGCATCATAGGCGTGTTCTGTTCGTTGTCTTTGGGCGCATACGAAGGTCTGAGCCTGTTTGGCAAGTCGCTGTTTGACGTCTTTGATTTTGTCACTGGTCAGATTTTCCTGCCGATAGGCGGTTTTCTTACTTGTTTGTTTGTGGGCTGGTATGTGCCTAAGCAGGTGTTGCATGATGAGTTGACCAATTGGGGCACGGTGAGCGGTGCCCTGTATGGTGTCTATCTCTTCTGTGTGCGTTTTGTGTGTCCTGTGTGCATTTTGCTGGTGTTTCTGAATCAGCTCAAAGTCATCTAATGACAGTTTTT
The DNA here is from genome assembly GCA_902780635.1 of uncultured Prevotellaceae bacterium. Taxonomy (GTDB): domain Bacteria; phylum Bacteroidota; class Bacteroidia; order Bacteroidales; family Bacteroidaceae; genus Prevotella. The sequence continues at coordinate 6,350 of CACZGH010000011.1, read as the reverse complement.
TAGGGTTCTTCTTTTATTCATCAGAGCATTATGGAGTCAAAGAGAGCGAGTTTCGGCAGTCGGATTGGCATTATCCTGGCCACGGCAGGAAGTGCGGTGGGACTGGGCAACATCTGGCGTTTCCCCTATATGACGGGAATGAACGGTGGGGCTGCCTTTATCTTGATTTATCTGTTCTGTGTGTTTTTGTTGGGCATCCCGGGCATGGTGGCAGAATTTATTGTGGGTCGGTCGTCGCAGTCCAATGCGGCCCGGGCCTATCAACGGTTGGCGGGTCGCACACCATGGCGTGTGATCGGTTATCTGGGAGTGCTCACCTCGATGATTATCCTGGGTTTCTATGCCGTGATAGCTGGTTGGTGCCTGCAATATTTGTTCGCTTCACTGATGGGTTCTCTTCAGGGCGACGCCACCTATGTGGCGCATTATTTTGAGTCTTTCTCCGCCCATCCGCTCAAGCCCACTCTTTGGACGATAGGTTTCATCCTCATCACCCATTTTGTGGTGGTACGTGGTGTACGCAATGGCATAGAGCGGGCTTCCAAGTTGCTCATGCCCACGCTTTTGGTGTTGTTGGTCATCTTGATCGTCGCCTCGTGTATGTTGCCAGGCGCCATGGATGGCATCATCTTTCTTTTCAAGCCCGATTTTTCCAAGGTCACCCATAGTGTGATGTTGGAGGCGCTGGGTCAGGCTTTCTTCTCGCTCAGTCTTGGCACGGCTTGTCTGTGCACCTACGCTTCCTATTTCGGTCGCGACATCCACCTGATGAAGTCAGCCTGTCAGATAGCTTTGCTCGACACGCTGATCGCCATCCTCGCAGGTATGGTGATATTCCCTGCGGCATTCTCTGTGGGGGTAAGTCCCGACAGTGGTCCGTCACTCATTTTTATTACCCTGCCTAATGTCTTTCAGGAAGCGTTTGGTGGAGTTCCCGTGGTGGGGTATGTCGTGTCCATCCTTTTTTATTCTCTTTTGGCCCTGGCTGCTCTCACTTCCACCATCTCCATGCATGAGATAGGCACGGCGTTTTTCCATGAGGAACTGCATGTGAGCCGTCAGCGGGGCGCTTGGGTGGTCACTGTGGCATGTTGTGTGATTGGTGTGCTGTGTTCGTTGTCCAATGGAGTGCTTTCCGACCTCCGTCTGTGGGGTATGAACATTTTGGGCTTCTGCGATGGACTGACAGCCCAAGTACTTTTGCCGTTGGGCTCGTTTCTTACCTGCCTTTTTGTGGGTTGGTATATCCCTCGTCGTGTGGTGCAGGAGCAACTCACCAACTGGGGCGCTCATCGTGGCCATCTGATAGATATATATATGGTGTTGGTGCGCTTTGTGTGTCCGGCGTGCATTCTGGCGGTGTTTTTGCATCAGCTGAGAGTGATATAATCATGGTGATAATACCTGAAACGAATAAGACTTGACGAAAAAGGATGGGGTTTCTAAAAGAGTTTTTCTATTTTCAGAAGTCAGACCGCCGTGTGCTGATGGTCGCTCTGTCTGTGGCGGTGGTGGCATTGGTGGCTGTCTTTCTCATCGGGCGTGGCAATAGTGAGACTCCCAATCCTATGCCCGACAGTGTCTTGACGGCGACAAAGGGAGATGAGGCGCATGCTTCTCAGTATGGGGCAGAGGGGCGCCAAGTGGAACTTTTCCCTTTCGACCCCAATACTGCTGACAGCACCCAGCTGCTTCGTCTTGGACTGCAGCCATGGCAGGTGCGCAACATCTATCGTTACCGTGCTCAAGGGGGTGTCTATTCGTACCCAGAGGATTTTGCCCGTCTCTATGGGTTGACGGTGGGACAGTATCGCAGGCTTGCACCCTATATTCGTATTGCAGAGGAGTTTCGGCCGGCCTCCGAGGTCTATGGCAGAAGGCATCATGGAAAGAGCGGAAATACCGGAAATCCTGGACATTCCGGGTTTTCCGGAAACTCTGGTTATCCTGGACATTCTGGTGAGGGCGGGATGTCCTCGTCTGGTGGCTACGTGCGTGATACATTGCTATATCCTGTCAAGTTGAGTGCTGGTGAGCACATTGACCTCAACTTGGCCGATACTACCCAGTTGCGTAAGGTGCCAGGCATAGGTGCATATTATGCTCGTCGGATCGTGCGCTACCGTGACCAGCTGGGTGGCTTTTATGATCCTAGACAGCTGTTAGAGATAGAGGGTTTCCCTCAGGAAGCCCTGCCATATCTGCTGGTTAGTGCGGGTCCAACACATAAGTTAAATATCAACCAATTGCGTGAGGACCAGTTGCGCAAGCACCCCTATATCAGTTTCAACCAGGCTCGCGCTATCCTCAGTTATCGCAGGTTGCGTGGCTCCATCCATGACCTCAATGACCTGAGGCTGTTACCTGAGTTTGCACCTGAGATGATAGAGCGGTTGGCCCCGTATCTAGAATATTGACACAGAGTGTATCCTGTTTGTATACAATTTGTAATATTATTGTTACCATAGAGTGGTCATTTCCGGATTTTTCATTATTTTTGCATTGTTTCGTTGGAGATATGGCTGAATATAATGTGTGAATGGCGAAATACTGTTTTTTGATGAAAAGAAATAGATTAGTTGTTGTGATAGTTTGCCTTCTTGTGTTGTTACCCTTGTCTGTCATGGGAAAAGAAGGTGTCGTGGCTCCAGCTACGATTGATTCTTTGCTCACCGCTTTTGGACAGACTAAGAAAGAAGGCAAGGTGACGATTGGTCGGCAGATTATCTCCTCATGTATGGCCGATGACCAATTGATACATCTCAACCGAGAGATTGATCGCAATCTTCCCACCGACACCCTCCATTTCCTTGTGTGGCTGGCGGCAGAACGATTCTATTACAACAACGGTTATTTCAAAGAAAGCCTTGCGCTGATAGAACAAGCTCTTCCCTTGGCGGATGGCAATTCCCCCGAATATCATGCCACCTTGTTATGCGACCGTGGCTATTGCCTTTACAAGACAGGTCGCAATGCCGAGGCCACTGAGAGTGAGCTGGATGCTGAAAAGTTCAGCAGAAAGCATGGTCTGATGCAACCTTTGGCTCGTTCTTACAATTATCAGGCCATCATCAACATCTCGCTTGGCATGACTGATGAGGCAAAGTATTTTGTGGAGAAAGCCATCGAGACCGACCGGCTTACCGGCTCAAACCAGAACACACACAACTATCTGGGCATTGCTTGTGAGGTCTATACAGTGGCCAAGGAACCCGACAAAGCCGTCGATTATGGTCACCAGGCTGTGGAGGCTGCCCGTGCGATCGGCTATGATGCAGGTGTTGCCAACCATCTGTGTCAGTTGAGCTACGCTTACAACCGCAAAGGCGACTTCGAGCGGTCTCTTGCTATTGCACGTGAGGTAGTGCATATGGTGGAACAGATGGAGGTGGTGGACCGCAATCTGCTCGCCCTCACCTTGGAGAATGAGGCATACACTCTGATCGACATGAAGCGCAACAGTGAGGCGGTGCCTGTGCTCCGCCGTGCGATAGCGCTTCAAGAAGAAATAGGCAATTTCCGTTCTGCGTGCTACGACTATTTCTCTCTTGGCGACGCCCTTGAGCCCAACAACCCACACGAGGCCAACCGTGCCTTGCGGCGCTATGCTACAATGCTCGACTCTCTCCACCATGCTGAGATGCATGAGGCTCTTAGCAATGCCAATGCTGCTTTTCATAACGATGAACTACAGGAGGCCAATGCCGAGAGTCGGCGTCACATGCGGCTGGTCATATTTGGCTCTGCCTTGGGCATCCTACTTCTGTTGGCCATCATTGCTGTGCTTGGTTATATCAACCGGCTTCGCAAGCGCACCCAGGAGGCCACACGTCGGTTACAGGCCGACCGTGAGACGTTTTTTACGAATGTCACCCATGAGTTTCGCACGCCCCTCACAGTCATCCTTGGCTTGGCACAACGTCTGAGTGCTGTGGAAGAGGATCACGGCAAAAAGGAGTCACTGGCTGCCATCGAACGCAATGGCCAGTCACTGCTTCATCTGGTCAACCAGTTGCTTGACATCTCCAAGGTGACCGCCTTCAACAGTCAGTTGGCATGGCAGGAGGGCGATGTGGCGACTTATATAGAGATGATTGTCGAGCGTTTTCGCCCGATGGCGGAGATGAGGGGTGTCGAACTTCGTTTCCACCGTCCCTTAGGTCAGAAGAGCACCTATTTCGTTGCCGACTATATGCAGAAAATGGTGGGCAACCTGCTCTCCAATGCCCTCAAATTCACCCCACAAGGCGGTGTGGTGACAGTGACGGCGGACTACGCCGATGAGGCGATGCGTGTCAGTGTGGCCGACACGGGTGTCGGCATCCGTCCCGAGGACCTCGGCCATGTGTTTGAGCCATTCTATCAAGGTGCCAACCAAACCTATACAGGCACAGGTGTGGGACTGACACTCGTTAGTCAGTTGGCCAAGGCATTGGGTGGAAAAGTGGAAGTGAGTAGCACCCCGGGAGAACAGACCGTGTTCACTATCACCCTTCCTCTCAAGGAGTCTTTGTCTGGCAATGACCGCCTTGTGGCCGCTGAGGAACCCATAGACACCCAGCTTCCTCTTTCCCTTGGCCCTTCTTCGCTCGACAAACAGCCTGAGACCCCCTCTGAGGATCAGATAGACGACGATACACGAACCCGTGTTCTTGTGGTGGAGGACAACCATGACGTGGCCTATTATATCGGTAGTGTGCTCCATGATGAATATGATGTGATCTATGCCAGTGATGGCCGTCAAGGGCTTGAGATGACCCGCCAGCAGATGCCCGACTTGATTGTCACCGATATCATGATGCCCGATGTGGATGGTCTTCAACTATGTCAACAGATCCGCTCAGACGAGTTGACCAATCATATACCTATCATCATCCTCACGGCGCGTGCCACGGATGCCGACCGTCTCACAGGCCTTTCAGCTGGTGCCGACGCCTATCTTCTCAAACCCTTCCTTGCTGAGGAGTTGCAACTAAGGGTTGCCAAGCTGTTGGAGCAGCGCCATCTGTTGCAGCAAAAGTATTTGCAAACCCAGCAGACGGAAGAGGATAAGACAGCGGAATCTTCTATCACCGCAGAGAAGAACGTCTATGAGCAACATGTGATGGTGGCCAATGAGCAGTTCCTAAGTAAGCTCGACGGCATCATCTTCCGTCTCATGCCTCAGGGCACATGCGATGCCACTACCGTGGCTCAGGAGTTGGCCATCAGTCGTCAGCAGTTAGGGCGTAAACTCAAAGCGGTGGCAGACGTCACTCCCTCCGAATACATTGTCTCCCGTCGTTTGGATGAGGCGAAGCGGCTATTGTTGGAGCAGCCCCCTTTGACGCTTCTTGATATTGCCCTTCGTTGTGGTTTTGCCGATCATTCACACCTCACCCACACGTTCCGTCGCAAGTTTGGTATGACCCCTACGCAGTATGTGAAGTCGATGCGTGGTTAGTTTTTGTCAATATGTTCTATATTGACAAAAATATGTTCCGTTTTGACAAATGACTTGGTGATGTTTTTTGTTTTTTTGCAGCCAGATGATTCTTGTCATCATGACAGATGATTCTGAGACTGCAAACCCTATGTCACTCTCGTGACTTCACATCATCACAATCTCACCTTATGAGTATCAAGACATACAGCGACAAACAGCTTTTTGAATTGTTGGTCAAAGCATTATTCGAGAATATGCCTTCAAGACAGGTCGACCTTTGTTCCTTGGCTGACCAACTAAGTATGAGTACCTCTCAGCTCAACCGACGTGTCAAGGCGGCCACAGGAATGACAGCCAAGAAATTTGTCACGGACTTACGGATAGAGGAGTCAAAGCGGCTGCTTGAGCGATACCCCAATATCTCAGTGCTGGAAGTGGCCCATCGTTGTGGCTTTGCTGACTCTGCCCATTTATGCCATGTCTTCCGGCATTGTGTCGGGATGTCACCCTCTCAATATGCCAAGGCCCATATGGACAAAGGCCCCTCTCTCGAGGAGCATATCAAGCGTCAAGCGTTCCATGCAGGTGAGAGAGCCGATGCGGTCAATGCGTCCATAGAGACTGATATTGAAGAGGGAATTTAGCACTCGCTTGTTTTAGACAAACATAGGCTTATTTCTGACAACGCTCTTTTTGAATAATTGAGTATCTTTGCGAAATAGAAAGGAAACACCTCCCCCAATCCCTCCAAAGGAGGGGAGATAGGAGCCGGCAAGGGAAATGTCTGAACTCCTGAACTCCTCGACTCCTGAACTCCTTAGAAATAATTTATTCACCAATTAACCTAAAAAATACATTGTTATGAAAAGACGACTATCCATCCTGATGTGCGTGCTTCTGACATCCATGGTGTCATTGGCCGCCA
>CACZGH010000010.1:136693-237225 GCA_902780635.1 uncultured Prevotellaceae bacterium | reverse complement strand
ATACCGAACCGAAAGTTAATTAGTCATACTATCAAAGAACTCTTTGGCTGGCAGCGTAAAACTGCTTAGCCTTTATCTCAAATTTTAACGAACTATTGATTCTACATAGTTGAGATTAATTCAGCCAACGTGGGTCGCCGGTCTTGCGGGCCAACTGTTCTGAGCCGGTCGGGGTGAAATTGCCATTGGCGGCGTCGACGAAAGCCGGGTCGGTCTGAAGGGCGTTGCCACTGGCATCGTAGGTGTTGGTGGAGAAACCTTCGGTCTCTGGTGCTCCCTCAAACCAATAGGTGTTGTAGGCAAAGTTGTTGATGGCACTGCTGCTGATACGGCCGGTGATACGGCGTGGCACTTGACCGCTGCCGCAGTCGACGAAGATATTGTTGGTGATGTCGTAGTTGGAGGTGGCTCGGCCGTCAAAACCGCCATGGTTGGCCATCTGTCCAGTATGCGCGATGTTGTAGAACGTGCAGTTCTTCATATTGATGGAGTTGGTCAGATAGCCGGCACGGTCGCAACGGCCAGAGTTGTTGTATCGGATGAAGTATTGTACGGGATTGCTGGTGGCCGACCAGAAGGTGCAGCCTGTCACCGTGAAGTCGTTGATGAAGCCGCCTCCGTCGTAAATCTGGAAGTAAGCAGTGCTGCTCATCTTGTCATCGGGAGTGAATTTCACCAGCGTGTTGGTCATGGAGAAAGTCTTCACACAGTATTTCACCTTGTTGTCGAACATAAACGTGCGGTTCACATTGTTCACCGTGCATCCTAAGAAGAGGATGGGGTCAGTGATCTGATGGTGGTTGTTATGCTCAGCGTCGAGAATGTCGGGACTGGGATTCTCACTGAGAGCCAGCACGGGCTGGGTCGATGCTCCACACTCGAAGGTGATGTATTTGGCTTTGAAACCACCGCAGGTGGCCAGACCGCCTGTGGAACCGTAGGTGATGGTGGCATTGTTGGTCTTACTGCTGGTGCGCAGGGTGACTGTATATTTGCCGAAGTCCAGCACACCCGACAGGGTGTAGTGACCGCCGGGAGTGAGGTCGTAGTTGAGGTTGACACCCACGGAGTCGGCAGGGATGGGGTTGGACTGGAACCAGGCATAGAGGTCGCCTTCGGGAATGGCAGCATAAGAGGCCTCGAAGGAGTTGAAGAGCTTTTCGGTAGCCGTAGCCGCCTCTTTGTTGTTGAGGTTCTTGTTGCCTAACGTGCGGATGCTGAGTTTGTAGTTCACATCCTCCTCGCGGGAAGTGGTCAGCGAACAGCCGTCAATAGTGTCGTTGACAAGAGGTGTCGTCTCGTTGCCGAGGTCATAGAGTGTAACCGCATAGCCTCCGGCACCGTAGACCACAGGCCATGTGATGGTCATCTGGTCGCCGTTGGTGTTGGGAGTGATGGTGATGTCTGCCTCTGCGGGTGATGACAACTGAGCATTTTTCACGTCGCTCTCAAACTTGTCGCCACCATCGTAGGTGTCAGCGCAGGATGCGAGAAAACCTATGCCTACGGCCACAGCCGCAAAAAGACATAGCTTTCTGCATGATACAAATTTTGATTTGCTCATAAATTAGGTTATTAGTTATACATGTATAATTCGAATTCTATTGTATGGACGTTGATTCCAAAAGAATGTAACCATCTGGACATAAAAAAAGGAGGGCATCATCATGATACCCTCCTGTTTAGTGGTGAGTGGTGAGAGGTGAGTGGTGAGAGGTGAGTGGTGAGAGGTGAGAGGTGAGTGGTGAGAGAATACCCTTGCAGGGTTGTCTCATTTTAGAGGTGTCGTTATAACGTTATTACGTTTTACGTAATTACGATAATCCGTCAACTCTTTAACTTCCCACTATTTATTCACAAACTTCCGTCCGTTCTTGATCAAGATGCCCTTGGTGGTAGGAGCCACACGCTGGCCAGCCAGGTTGTAGACAGGAGCGTTGGCGTCATCCTCAGTAGCTTTCACGTTGACGATACCCTCAGTGCCAAGCCAGCGTGGGTCGCCGGTCTTGTTGGCAACCTGAGCCTCTCCCTGTGGGGTGAAGTCAGCATTGGCAGCGTCTTTGAACAGAGGATCGCTGGCGATGATGGTCTCGCTGTTGTCATAACCAGAGGGATCCTCAGCAGCACCATCAAACCAATAGGTGTTATAGTCGAAGGTAGCTGTTGCCTGATTCTGACGGCCACCGAGATAGCGGCGTGCTACCTGGCCACTTCCGCAGTCGACGAAGATGTTGGCGGTCATGGTCCAGAACGAGGTGTTACGTCCGGCGAAGCCACTGTAGTTACCCCACTGTCCAGTCTTAGCTACATTGTAGAAGGTGTTGTGGTCGTAGGTGATGCTGTTGCTTTCAAAATCAGCACGGTCGCAACGTCCGGCGTTGCTGTAGCGTACGAAGTAGTCTTGGTCGATGCCCTTGCTGTAGAAGGTGCTGTTCTTGATGGTCAGGTTGTTGATGAAACCATTCTTCGACAGGTCAAATACTGTCTTGGTGGCAGCAGAATTGAGCGAAATCACACAGTTGTCAACCAAGAAATTGGCAATCACGTATTTGGCGTCGTTGTCCTTGATGATCTGAGGCACATCGTTGATGTTGCAGTTGATGATCTGCACATTATCTACCAGATAATAGTCTTTGGCCAAAGAAGCGCCTGCACCATTTTCATCCAATACGATCAGAGGCTTGCTGCCAAGAGCGCTGGCATCGATGTCTAGGTTCTTGAGGATGAAGCTGCCCATGGCGGTGAAGTTGGCGTCTGCCGACATCTTCACCTTGGTGCCTTCTGCACCCTCGATGGTCAGGTTGTGCTGTGAGATAGGACCCGACATGGTGTATTCCTTATTGGCATCGAGTGTGATGGCAACAGGGCCGCTCTCATGAGCATATTGCTCAGCGATCTGAGTGAGGTCATCACCCTGTGGGCCTGGCTCATCGCCAGTGCTGAACTCAAAGCCACCGAAGCCCACCTGCGAACTGTCCTGGAAGAGCCAGTAGCTCTTGCCGGCTTTCACCTCAAAGGTGATCCATCCCCAGAAAGCCTGGTTGCCGCCAGCGATGATAAATGGACCGTAGAGGGGGTCTTTCTCTGTGTAAATGATGGTGCCGTCAGGCTGTTCTTCTGCGGTGCACTGTACGGCTTTGTGGATAGAGTCAATCTGCTCAGGAGTGAAGAAGATCTGATATTGCTCGTAGATGGGGTTGCCTTGGTTGTCGAGTTTGGGCTCGCCGGTCTCGGGGTCGATAGCGGGGGTGTCGTAGTTGGCACGCTGTCCGTTGATATAACCTTCGGCCAGATACTTCACAGCCTCTTTGGTCTCGTCGTCGATGACGTAGGTGTGACGGTTGCCTTTGTTGGCCCAGACCTGCACTCTTAGTTTGCCGTCCACTTTCGGGGTGAACTTGTAGTAGAGTCCTACGAGAGGCATAACTTGCCCACCGGGTTTGTAATACTCATATTGTGCGCGGTAGTGGCCTGTGGGGTTGCCGTCCTGATAGACTTCCTCACAGAACATCTTCACGTAGGGGTTGCCTGTACCCATGGCGAAGTAGAGCTTTGTACCCTTGGCGTCATTGATGTCGAGTTTGTTGTTGCCATTCTTCCACTGAATGGGGTTCCAGGAGCCTACAGAGGCAATCTCATAGGTATGGTCCTCCTCACTGATGAGAGCACCGGGCACCAGGTCTTGTCCGATGTTGGCTTTTGGATCCTCTGGGTCCACTTTGTTGGCAATGGTGGCGCCGCCTACAGCCTCAAGGGTCATGTTGGCAGTGTTGATGGTCACAATGGATTTTCCGTCTGCGGTGTTGGTGGCGTTGTTGTCAGCGTCGATTACAGCGGCAAACTCAGGAGCGAGCGTGATGTTGTCACCATCCACGATGATGGCTTTGTAAGATTCAGTTTGGGCGTTCGCTCCCAATGTGAAGATAGCGGCCGCCATAAGAGTAAACAATTTTTTCATAAGCTTATGGATTTGTTTGTTAGTAATTAAGTTCGTTGTTAGAGTTATAAATCGGTTTCAAAATTAATGCATTTTTACTTAACAGCTGATGCGTATCTGCTTATTTTATAAAATATTAACAAATCGGATGGTGCTGAAAAATAAAGATTTACATTATGTCCAGAATTCTTTCTCACCAGTTTCTGACATCCTGCCTTGGCATTTGGGGCAGGTGCGTAGGTCCCAGACATGGATGCGGTCGCTGCCGCAGTGCAGACACAACCGCCCCACCTCGCTTCTGAACGATGGCGCCACATCGGCGATGATGCCTCCCACCACGATGTTTTGCACCGTCTTGCAGTCGGGGCAACTCATCGCAGTGATCTGCTGACGAAACAAACCGCGGCCTTCATACACGTCGGCTTCATAGCCGCAGTCCTCACATCGGTATTTTTTCTTCCAGGACATGTTTTTTAAGTTGACAAGTTGTTTGCAATGCTATTCTCTCACCTCTTTTTACTAATTACTAATTATTAATTACTAATTACTAAAAAACACTTACCTCTCACCACTCAGACACACCTCTCATTGTATCCCAAAGTCTTGTTGCTGGCGCTCCACTTCCTCTAATGATTTGCGGCGCTCCTCGTCGGTCATGGCTGGGGAGGAAGTTTCGCTGGAAGATCTGTTGGTGCCTTGTCGGACGGTAGATTGCTCGTCGTAGCACATTCGCCCCGTGTAGGGCACACTCTCTATCTCCAAGGTGTCTGCAGTGGGGGCATGGGCTCCTTCGAATGTGGGACGGGCGATGATGCGTATCTTGCCAGCCTGATGGGTACTCCTCACGAGGATGGGTGCGCTGCCCCATTCCACGGCACGGGGATTGGCCAGGATGGTAGCATCGCCGATGATAGCGCCTTCTCCCTCTACCGTAAACGATACCTGCTCACGGGCCAGACGGCGAACGTTGCCATTGTCGTCGGTGATCTCTGCCACCACCACGATGAAGTCGCTGCCGTCGGCCACCAAAGGCTGGCCCATCTCATCAGCATAGAGCCGGATTTTGGTGCTGCGGCGTGAGGGCATACGTTTCTCTGTACACACCACTTGTCCATTGACGATACCTTCTGCCACAAAAGACACTTTCTGCCAGTTGCGTTGTTTGTAACTCAGGTCGCGGGCTTGCCAGAAATCCCAGAAACCCTTGAAGATGACGGGGGCATTGGGGATGCCGTCCGATTGGTGGATGACTGGCAGGGTGGCTGTCTTAGCCCCCTCAAAAGCGGTCAGTCGCACACTGTCACAGTTGCTGAAAACCACCACGTCGGGGTCGGAGAATTGGGTCATCTCATGGGCGATATACACCATGGGGGTGTCACAGGCTTCAGAGCGGAACATCTCGAAGGCGTATTTCTTCTGGCGGAAGGCGTCGTAGATGCCGCCAACATAGGCATCAGGGTGATAACCGCGCTGATGGTCGAAGGGATGCCACTGACAACCGCCAATAAACTGCCGCTGACCACGGTACATCATGCCATACGTGTCGGCCAGAGAGAGGGCGGCTGTCAACATGGCTTTTTCACCCCAGCCACGGGCAGCACGGTTGATGGCATTGTGTGCATACCAGTCGTCCACATACTCACCCCATTCGCGGGTGAAGATGCATTTGTCTACGTCGAGGGTCTGTTTACCGATGTTGTCAGCCCAGTCATAAAGCACATCGTAGTTGTCTTTCACACCGGAGGAATTAAGGTCGGCTGCAGCCACCGGACGACCGGGATAAGGGTATTCTTCTCGGGTGATCTGCAATGCTTTCAAGGCAAAGTCCTCGGGATAACGGGTCTCGTTGAGGATGGGTTCCCACATCAGCACGCAGGGGTGGTTGCGGTCACGACGGATGATGTCACGGGTGTTCTGATGCACCATCTCCCCCCATTTCGGGTCTTTGTTCCAGTATTGCCAGCCGGGGGTGGGCACAATGATGAAGAGGCCTAACTCGTCGCAGGCATCCATAAATGAAGGGTCTTGTGGGTAGTGGGCGGCGCGGATGATGGTCATGCCAGCATCTTTCAACCGTTTGGCGTCACGCCACTGCTGACTGTTGGGCATGGCGTTGCCCACGTAGGCGAAATCTTGATGGCGGTTGCCGCCGATGAGTTGGTGATAGGGTTTGCCGTTGAGCCAGAAACCGTCTTTTCCACGAAATTCGGCTTGGCGGATGCCCATACGCACCATACCACCGTCTGTGCATTGACGGCCATCCATGATTCTGATCTCCACGTCATACAGGTAGGGGTCTTCAGGCGACCAGAGATGTGGTTGGTTGAGCGTGGTGATCAGTTCTACGTTGGCCATCAGTCCGGCATACTGGGGCATAGCCACTTTCATTTTGGCTGTCTTGACCACTTTGCCAGTGGCGTCTTTGATGGTGGCTATGATTTGGGGCGTGATGTTTCTCTCATCGTTTTTGCATATTTCCACATTGATATGCACGTCGGCCTTCTGCTCAGAGATGTTGTCATAGTGCAGGAAGACACCGCCGCCAGCCACATCGTCACGCTCCACGGCATCGGTGATATGGAGGGAAGACTTGCCGATGAGCCACACGTCACGGTACATGCCACCATGATAGGAGAAATCGAGCTGGGTCTGTTTCTTGCCCGGTGGAAAGCTGATGTCGTCGCTGTTGTCGGCCTTGACAGCGATCAGACATTTATCACCGGCTTTGACGCCTTGTTCCGACAGGTTGATGGTGATGGGCAGGTAGCCGCCGTAGTGTTGTTTTATCAACCGTCCATTGACATACACCTCCTGCTTGCCCATGATGGCCTCGAAATGCACGGTGACGTCCTTACCAGCCATGTCAGCAGGCACCGTGAAGTGCTTGCGATACCAACATATGCCTTGGTAGTTGCGGGAGCCGCTCACCTCAGAGGGTTCCAGTCTCACCGTATGGGGTGCGCACACCACTTCCCAATGGCTGTCATCGAGCACCGGTGACGCAGCGCCTGGCAGGTCACCACGCAGAAAGCGCCATCCCTCATTGAAGTTATAGATGATGCGGCCAGAGTTTTCCAACGGATAAAACCCTGCGACGGAAGCCGGCTGAGCGTAGGTGGCCATCGCCGTCAGCAAAAACAAGCAAAGGATGATTTTTCTCATTTTTTATCTTTAGTTATTGAGATGTCATGATGTTGTGGTGTCTCCTCAAGGCACTAGCTCCACATGCTTCACCCGCTGGCGGCGCCAGGTGTAGACCACATGGAGGTGGCCGTCACGGCTTTGGATGATGGAGGGATAGGAATATTGTGAGATGGGACTGTCTTCTAGAGTGATCCAATGGTGCCAATGCTCCCCATCATCGCTGCGGAGGATGGAGAGGGGGGTGCGTGCGCCTTTCTCTTTGTCAGGCTCGATGGGCCAGTCGTTGCAGATGAGGGCATATCCTCCTTCCTGGAGGTTGACGGCATCGAGACCGCTGTTGTTGTTGGGGGTGTCAATGAGTTGGAGAGGTGTCCATGTCTCGCCATTGTCGCTACTGTAGGTCACACCGATGTGGCGGCTACGGGTGCGACAGAGCGCCTCTAAGCGTCCGTCGGGCAGCACAAGGAGGGTGGGTTGGATGGCCTTCACACCGTCATCGGCCTCTACAAAGGCGGTGTGTCGCCAGGTCTTGCCCATGTCATCGCTCAGTTCGAAATAGACTTTCCAACCATTGCGCTCATCGCTGCATGGTGAGATGAGGCGGCCCTGATGCAGGATGGGTTTGTTCTTGATAGGACCATAGATGGTGTCGGGCAGAGGCTCTCGCTTGCTCCACGTCTTGCCACCGTCTTTAGAGACGATGCGCCAACCTTTCCACCCAGCCACATTGGGACCAATCTTGAAATAGAGCTGCAGTTGACCGTTGGGGGTCTCAAAGAGCACAGGATTCCAGCATGCCTCGCGGTACGCATCGCCGATGGCGGCTTCACCTCTGTTGCCACGCCACTCGGGTAGGGGCGTGAATTGTCCTTTGAAAGCGGGTGAGGTGGAGGCGGTGACCAAACTTTGTTTTCCCTCGGGGTTGGGGGTGAGTGGACGTGGCTCAACACCGTCGGCCACCATTTGTGGCGCTGTCCAGGTGTCGCTGCCCTTAGGCTTGCGACTTACCCAGATGCAGACATCGGGGTTGCGCTCTTTGGTGCCTCCGAAGTAGGTGGCTACCAGGTCGCCTCGCTTGGTCTCCACGATACTGGCGGAGTGGCACTGTGGGAATGGGGCGTCTTTATACAGAAACTCGTCGACCACCACTTCACTGCCTCGTTGTGGCAGAGGGTGGGTCAGGTCGTGCACACCTGAAGGCAGTTGTCTGACGGTCTCTTGGTCGAGATGGATAAGTGCCGTGGTGTTGGGGGGTATTTCGATATGCCATTTCAGCGTGCCATGGTCCTTTTTCCACTGGCTCACAATCTTTCCATAGATGCTCTGATAGGTAGCTTCCACAGCATCCATCTCGTCGACGGTGAAGTCGGGCTTCATCACAACTTGGCGGTAGCCTGCTTCGCCAGGAGCGATACCTGCGACACTCTCATAGAGCCATGACAGCAGGTCGCCCAACAGCATGACATGGTTGCCGGAGTTCATCTTGGGCGATGCCGTGTCGCCGTTCCAGAGTTCCCAGATAGTGGTGGCGCCATGTCGGGCCATATAGCCCCATGAGGGGTAAGTGTCGTTGGTGGCCAACAGCCAGGCGATGTCAGTGCGTCCCATGGCAGTCAAGGTGTGGAGAAGCCAGCTGATGCCGATGACACCGCATGACACATGTCCAGTGTTGTCGGTGATGATGTTGCGGATGACGTTTTTGACTACTTGTTCTTTGACATAGGGGTCGTCTATCATCCCGAAAATATAGGGCAGTATATTGGCAGTGACCGTGTTGTTGCCATAGTAGGTACTGTCAGGATAGAGCAGATGGCCAGCAACGGTAGATGTTCCTTCATGGCGTGTGAGGAAATGGCGGTGAAACGCTTCCTTAGACAGCGCCGCCTCTTGCTCAAACCAGGCACGGTCTTCTTCTATGCCCATCAACTGTGCAAACCGGCTCATCTGTGTGCAGGCGTGGTAGTAATAGGCGGTGGAGATGAGACTGCCGTCGGTCTGCCGGGCTGGGTCTTCGCTGTGGATCAGCTTTTCGTCCTCTGGGGGCACACACCAGTCGCCGTAGCGGTCACGGTCGATGATGCCGTCACGCTGATATTGGTATTTCAAATGGTCCAGCCAACGCTTGACATGGGGATAGTAACGGCGCAGCGGAGCGTCGTCGCCATATTGTGTGAGCAACATGTCGAGTCCGTTGGGCAGTGCAGCTGGCCATGTCACATTGTCGGTATAGTAATTCCAGAATGCAGGAGCCACGTCGGGTATGCAACCATCCTCACGCTGTGCCTCGCAGATGTCACGCATCCATTTGGCATAGAGACCGTGATTGTCAAAGAGATACGCCTCACCATAGCAGCCGGCGGTGCGGTCGCCGAGCCAGGGCTGGCGCTCATCACGCTGCGGACAGTCCACAGGCATGCCTTTGTAGTTGCTCCGGATGCCTCTCCGTGCGTTGTGGTAGATGGTGTTGAGCATCTCGTTTCCGCTATGGAAGGTGGCGGTTTCTGCCATCTCGTCGCTGACCATCTCTCCCATGAAATCGTCCTGTGTGGCTTGGGGCATGCCGGTGACTTCCGCATAACGGAAACCGTGGTAGACGAAAGTGGGATGCCACCATACACCATTTTCGTTGCCGTTGGCATAGTAGCGGTCGGTGCTTTGCGCGTGACGCAGGTTTTCCGTCCAGATATTACCCATGGGGTCTAACCGCTCGGCGAAGCGCACCACGACAGAGTCGCCTGCCGATGTGTTGGACAAACGCAGACAGAGCCACCCTGCCATGTTTTGTCCCATATCGATGATGAGTTTGTCGCCTTTTCTCGTCACCGACAGGGGCTTGACTTGTTCCACGACGGTCATGTTGGGTGCCATGGCGCCACGCAGGGTGCCAGTGGGGATGGCGGTGCGCTCAGCTTGCATCCATTGGGAGTCGTCGTAGCCGGGGCGGGTCCAGTCACCTAACTCTTTGCGGGCGTCGTAGGTCTCACCGTCATACTCATTGTTGGAGCGGATGGCGCCATCGGGGTTCACTTTCCATTTCTCGTCTGAAGAGATGGTCTTTCGGGTGCCGTCGGCAAATTCCACAATCAGGTTGAGACGCAGGGTGGGGTAGCCGAAGTTGGTGATTTTATAGGGCTTTTTATTTTGCTGCATGGTGTAGTAGCGTCCGTTGCCCAATATCACACCGATGGCATTTTCCTTGTACAGCATCTCGGTCACGTCGAAAGCATTGTAGAGCACTGTCCTGCGATAGTCGGTAGGGGCTGGCGAGAGCACCTGACTGCCGATGCGCTGTCCATTGATATAGGCTTCATACATGCCCAGCCCGCAGATATACAGGGTGGCTCTGCGCACTTCTTTGTCGATGCCAAACTGCTGTCGTAGGTAACGGGCTGAGAGATGACTGTGCTCCACCTCATCGTCCCAGGGCATGGCTCGCTCCAATCCTATCCACCGTCCGCTCCAGTCTGATTCGGTCAACAGTCCCACGTTCCAGTAAGCGATGGCCGACCAGTCGGTCTCGCCTTTCGTCGTCGTCACTTTCACACGCCAATAACAGGGAGTGTTGCTTCTGAGGGTCTTGCCCTTATAGCTGACCCACTGAGACTGTGGGGTCTGCGCCATACTGTCCCAGAGGTCGCCCTCCAGTCGTTCTGCTTTCTCATGGGTCGAGGCCACGATGAGATGGTAGCCTGTCTGTGTCACATCGTTGACATCAGCCTCTATCCGCCAACCTAAGCGTGGGGTGGGGGTGTCGATGCTCATGGGGTTGGTCAGATGCTCCGTCCGCAGGTCGGTCACGCGGATGGGGTTCTCTTTCTTTTTGGCTGCTGAGGCTGTGACAGCCAACAGGCACAACAGCAGTGTCAGTATGTTTTTTCTTACCATTTTTCTTCCAGTTGTGTTGCTTGAGGAGAGATATAGTTTTTGCTACTGTCCACAGCGATGAGCACACGGTCGCTGCTGCGCAGATAGGCGCCATCGAAGGAGAATTCGGTCGTCTTACTGTCGAAAGTGCCTAAATAGCGCAGTGTGCCATCAGCGGGGTTCATCATCCACACCTTCTTCTTTTCACCGGAGATTTTGCTCAGGTCCACTTGCATCGGCTTGCCACTGTAGTTGTAAACCAACAGATAGTCGGTGCCGCGGGTGGCGATGATACGGTCGTATCGTTCTCCATTCTGTCCGGCGATGATGCTTTGGTCGGCCACACGTTCGGTGAAGGGGAAGGTGAGCATCAGCCATTTCAGGTATTTCATCTGTAGATAACCAGGGTCGCGCATGGCATCCCACCAGGCTTTTTCTGCACCGAAAGAAGCCAGTACACCGGGCCGCATGAACTGCATGATGCTGTTATGGCCGTAGGTGTGACCGAAGCAACCGGCAAAGACAGCCCAATAGGCATAACGGCGCACGTCATAGTCTTGCCAACGGGGGGCGGAGAAGTCGTGCAACCCTTGGGGGATGTCTTCGTAAGAGGGCTCTCCGTCGATCACCGGCTTGAGGGGCTGCTTCTCCCAACTCATCTCCACATAGCGCCAGTTGTCTTCCTCGGTGTTGTCCTTGATGGTGTAGTCGCCGTCGCCGTTGCGCTGTCCGTAGCGGCGGTGGCCACTCTGAAACATGTTGAAGTCGAGCCATTCGCGGTCGTTATACCACCAGGCACTGGTGGTGCGGCCACGGGGATGGAACGTCATCACGTGGTTGGGGTCGGCGCGCTTGATGGCACGTGCCAAGGCGTCCCAGGCGGCGGTGCCTTTGTCACCCATGATGTCGCCACCGATCAGCCAGATGATGTTGGGTTTGTCTTTATAGCGCTCACCGAGGAACTTGCCGTAGCTTGCAGCTTTTTTCTCGTCCATCTTATTGATTTGCGAACCCCAGATGCAGTCCATGGCGATGTAAATGCCATTGGAGGCAGCCATGTCGACAATGTAGTCGAGATGTTCCCAATAGCCGTATACGCCTGCACGCACAAATGGTTTGAAGTCGAAGGTCTCGTCGTTGGCCTGCTGACCGTATATATTATAGGTGGGGATGGCGTTGAGCACCTGTATCTGCTCCACGTTGTAGCCTTCTTCGCGCTCGCGGGTGAGGAAAAATTCTACTTCGTCACGGTTGAGTCGTTCGGGCAGCAGCCATGAGGTGTTGCCGAGCCAGAAGAAAGGTTGTCCGTTCTCATGGATGAGATAGCGGTGGTTGTCAGACACTTTAAGTTTGCCGTTTTCCCAAGGTTTGTGTACGGTGGCGGCCTCTGTGCCAATGGCAATGAGGGCTAACAGCAGCCCGGTGAGGATTTTTTTCATATGGTTGTGTTTTTTCTGTGACCTATTTCCCGGCGGCTTTTAAGGTGATGGTCTCACCTTTTTTTGTTTTGATGTCGTAAAGGTGGTAGCCTTGTTTTGTGGAGTGCTTCATTTTGGCGCCTTTGAGAGGGGTGACGGTGCGCACACGGATGGTCCCTCCGCTGTGGGAGGTGATATTGACCTGAAGGAGTTGTCCGTTTTCCCATTTCATGTCCACCTCAGCATTTCCCCTTGCCTTCAGACCTTTCACACTGCCTTCTTGCCAGGCATCGGGAAGGGCGGGCAACAGGTGTATGGTGCCGTCATGGCTTTGCAGCACCATCTCTGCGATGCCTGCCGTGCAACCGAAGTTGCCGTCTATCTGGAAGGGTGGGTGGGCGTCGAAGAGGTTGGAGTAGGTGCCGCCTTTCTTCTTCTCGGTGCGTACCAGGGTGAGTTGATCGCCAATGAGTTTGAGGGCGTGGTTACCATCGAGGAGTCGTGCCCACAAACATACTTTCCACCCCATGCTCCAGCCTGTGGAGGGGTCGCCGCGGTGGATGAGGGAAGTTTTGGCGGCCTTGGCCAGTTCTGGTGTGGTGAGGGGTGATATCTGATGGCTGGGATAGAGGGCGTAGAGGTGCGACACATGGCGGTGGGTGTCGTCGGGGTTGTCCCAGTCGTCGAGCCATTCCTGCAGCTGGCCCCACCGGCCGGTCTGTAGCGGTGGCAGTCCATTGAGTTTGTCTTGCAGACTGTCGGTCAGGGCAAGTGGTTGTCCCAGGAGGGCTGACGCCTCTATCACGTGGGTGAACAGGTCGCGTATCAGTTCATTGTCCATCGTCACACCGGCAGCAGTACTGGCACCATAGGGGTGTTGGTTCTCAGGTGACAGACTGGGACAGATGACCCAATAGCCCTTTTGAGGATGGCGCACCATGATCTGGTTGAGAAAACGGGCGGCTCCCACCATCGTGGGGAAGACGCTGCGCAGGAATGCTTGGTCACAGGTGTAAAGCCAGTGTTCCCACAGGTGCTGGCACATCCAGGCTCCGCCGGTGGGCCAAAGACCTGACGGGGCTTTGTCGATGGCTCCTGTGACGCGCCAGATGTCGGTGTTGTGGTGCAGCACCCAACCGTCGGCGCCATACATGATGCGGGCACTCTCATGACCCGTCTCACTCACGTCTTGGATGAGTGAGAAGAGGGGGGCGTTGAGGTCGGAGAGATTGGTCACCTCAGCCGGCCAATAGTTCATCTCGCAGTTGATGTTGGTAGTGTATTTGGAGTCCCAGTTGGGAAACATCTTGTCATTCCAGATGCCTTGCAGCGTCGGGGGCTGACAGCCTGGCTGCGAGGTGCAGATGAGCAGGTAACGCCCAAACTGAAAGTAAGTGGCCACCAGGTGCATGTCGTTGTTCTCCTTGAAGTGGAGCACCCGTTCGTCGGTGGCGGTCGTGGCATAGCGGTCTGGCCCCAAATCGAGGGTTACACGGTCGTAGTATGACTGGTAGCGGGCAGTGTGCTCCCGTTTGAGGGTCATGAAGTCTTTTTTGAGGGCCTCACGCAGCGTCTGTTCTGACCGCACGGTATCATTGCCGCTGATGTCATCGTAATGCAAAAAATTGGTGGCGATGGTGAGATAGAGGGTGACTTCGTCGGAGCCTGAGATACTTAGCACACCGTCTTTGGAGGTCAAATGGCCTCCACGCAACTGGGCGGTCACTCTGCCGGTGAAGGTCACCTTGCCTTTCAGCCCTTCATGATTGGAGGTGGTGCCGCTGAGCACAATCTCTTTTCCCTCGCTGCTGATGGCCACGTCGGCATGAGGCGATGTCAGCATCACGTTGCAGGTGATGGCAGATGGCTGGTCGGCGGTCAGACGCACCATTATTACGTTGTCGCTCAGCGAAGCGATGTATTCCCGCTGATAACGCACGCCACCACTCTCATAGCGGGTGATAGCACGGGCAGAGTCTAAGGAGAGTTCCCGTTCATAAGCACTGTATTCGCCTTGGCCTGGAAAACTGATATAGAGATCGCCGAAGGGCTGGTAGGGCATACCGTGGTTGGTGTTGCTTTGGATGTGCTGAGTGGCCATATCTTGAGCCTCTTTGTATTTCCCCTCCCATACCAACTGCCTCACACGGGGCAGGTATTCTCTGGCCTCTGGATTGGCGTTGTTGTTGGGACGGCCGGCCCAAATGGTCTCTTCGTTGAGTTGGATGCGTTCATTGGCCACTGTGCCGAAAACCATGCCGCCCAGACGGCCATTGCCGATGGGCAGGGCTTCTGTCCATAGTTGGGCTGGACAGTCGTACCACAACCGGTGGGTGTTGTCGGCATAGGCTGAAGTGGAACAGAGTGCTGCCAACAAAATGAGCATGACCAGCAGGGTCTGCCAAATAGTGGGCTTCTCTGTGAAAAGATGTGCGCAGTCGGTTTCCACCGATGTTGGATGTTGTTGGGGATGGTATCTCATTGGGGTCATGATTGAGGGTGATATCTGAGGGTGTTCTCGTCTTCGATAGTGGCTTTGTTCTCGTCTAGTTGTGAGGCATCGAGACCGAAGACATGGATGAAGAAATCATAGACGGCCTGACGCTTGTTGGGACCGAAGTCGTGTCGTTCGTCGGGCAGATGGATGTTGCTGACTTGCTCTTTTGCTCCATAAAAACCATAGATGCGTTGCAGGTAGGGGTATTCAAGTGTGGGGGTGGTGGAGGTCCAGTCGCCGCCATCGCTCACAATCATCATCGGTTTGGGGGCGAAAAGGGCGGCAAGTTCTGCATTGCAGGTGCCACCACCAGCCAACTGGATGGGCATACCGCTTTCACAGGGGCAACCGCCGTCAAACCACGATGACATGCTCACCACAGGACAGAGAGCGGTGAAGCGGTCGTCGAGAACGGACAGCAACACGGCCTGTGTGCCTCCACCAGAACCGCCGTTCACACCCACGCGCTGTGGGTCGATGTCCTTTAAGGTCATCATCAAGTCGAGGATGCGGAGGCCGTTGTAGGCTTGCATCACATGGGCTTCGCTGGTGTGGTGGGCTTCGGCTCCCACCTCGTCCTCGCTCTCACCCCATCCCCAGAGGTCGTAACTTACGCAGACGGCGCCCATCCGGGCGAGGGTGGCGTATCGTTTCTGCAGGTCGGCATTGTAGCGCCCTCCGCTGAAATGACCGTTGGGACAGACTATTAGGGGATATTTGCCGTTTTTCCTTGTCGCATTGCCTTTCACTTTCTTCCATGAGAGCGGCTTGGGGGAGTACACACTGCCACAGACAGTATGTCCGTTGACAGTGGAAAGGCGGAAATTCTGCACCACATAGCCGTCGTGCTTGCGCACAGGCCCCCATTCGTTGGTTTGCACCACATCAAGACGAGTCAGGGCTTTGATGCCAAGTCTTTCTGCCACTTCACGCCGCAGACTGTCTCGCCGGGTCTCCCATTGGGCACGGTTGGAATAGAGGCTGGCGAGGTAGGGTATCAGCTTTTCTCCGTCAGCAGGCTGGCGGCGGGGATATTCGTAGCGCTTCACTTTCCACACATTCTTCTGCTGATAGACCGGTTTGAAGTCAAAAGGCGAGAGAATATTGGTCAGGGTCTCCTCCACACTGTAAGGCCGGATACGGAAGTCGGCGTAGGGCACTTTCAGTCCGGTGGTGTCCATGTCGTATTTCAGACGGATGTCAAAACGCTTCTGAACATCGGCCATCACGTCGCTCAGTGAGCGGGTGTAATGGTCTTCGAAGGTCTGTGCCGTAGCTGCCGTGGTGAGCAGGAGCAATGCTATGGTGAGGGGGCTATTCATTTTTTTTGTTTTTTTCGGGGGGGTATTGATATTTTTCTAGATTTTCTAGATGATCTAGATTTTCTAGACTTTCTAGACTTTCTAGATGATCTAGACTATCTAGATGTTCTAGATATTCTAGTTATTCTAGAGGATAGGCTAGCGGTCCGAGGTCGCTACGATGGGCGCATTGCTGGCCATCGACGAGCAGGGTGAGGCCACTGCCTTGGTGATAGCGCTGGCCATCCTTGTCCCAGATGATGGTGAGCACATGGCCGCGGTAGTTGACACCATCGAGACAGAAGTAGTCCCACTTGTCTTTGGGCAGAAGCGGATTGACCACTACACTTCCATCATCCTGCGGACGAAGTCCCACGATGCCCGTAATCATCAAGTCGTTGAAAGTGGAGTGGTTGTAGTAGCGGCTGCGCTCACGGTCGCCCATGAGCCAGGCACCATTTTTTTCATCGAGGTACTCGCCGATGTAGGGTCGTCCGCGGTGGTGCTGACTTTCCACATAGAGCTCCATCTGGCGGAAGAAAACGGAGTCGCCCACCATATGTGGGGTGCGGTAGTCGTTGAGGTAGTTGGCCAGGGCGGTGAGGGTTTGTGAGGTGGCGAAAGGCCAGATGGCACCGTCCCACTCACATTTGCCCACGCCATGCGAGCGGAACTGCGGATGGCGGCGCTCGGCGGTGGTGAGACCATAGGGAGCGGAGAAACCCTGCTCGTCGAGCAGTTGCAGCCATGCTACATCATATTTCGGATTCGTAGATGTGAGGTTGAAATACCAAGGAATGAAACCGATTGCCTCGCGCACTGCAGCCAGCGTATCGCCCACGTCGCCGCGACGGGTCTCGAAGAATTGGTCTTTCTCATTCCACAGGTGTGTCACGATGAGGTGGCGCAGTGTACCGGCTTTCTGCTTGTAGAGACGGGTCTTTTCCACATCGTAAGTTAGCATATTCATCCAGGCCAGTGCCTCGGCGTTGCCAACCATATAGCTGTTGATGGTGGGCCGGGCATACTGTTTCTTGCGCCCGCCGCTGATGCTCTCTTCCATGCCGTCCTGCACGTCGCCCTGCCAGTAGAGTCCCGAGGGCAGACGGTTGGTCGACTCCCAACGGGCATACTCCTCTTCCAGCCGTGGTTTTAGGGAAAGAACGAAGGCGGTGTCGCCCTGCACCTTGAAAAGCTGCTGCACGGCATAGGGGTTCCAACTGGAGAACTTATTCATCTTCGTCATGGCTTGACCTTCGTTGCCGAAGTACCAGGTGCGCAAGATTTGGTGCAGGTAGGTGGTGTCGCGCAGCCAGCGGCTCTCCATCACATGATGGCCGATGGCGCAGGCGATGAGGTTGTAGCGGTCGGCATAGGAGCGGTCGACCAGAAACTCGGTCATGCCATAACCTACGGGGGTGCGCTTGATGTGTTTGCGGAGCGTCCACCAACGGTAGTAATACATCTCGCGGAAATTCTCCTGAGGACAGTCGAAGAGGGGGATGTTCTTCCGCATCCATTCCGACGACTGCGCATTGGGGATGGTGGTGACGATGTTCTCGTCTTCCATCGTGTTGAAACGCTCAGCATAGTGGGCGAAGTCGTCGTATTTCAAGATGGCACAGGGTGCATCGCCGTCGAGCGAGCGCGAGGTGACGTGGGCGATATGGAAAGCTGCCATGGGGTCGTGCTCGTCGGCACGGGGCATGTCGAAGTCTTGGTCTGCAGGAGTATTGGTATCAGGCTGGTCGAAGAGCGGTCCGGTGCGGAAGACGAGGCGTGAAATGCTCTCCACGGGGGTGTCGAACTGCCGTTCGCAGACTTTCTTGCCGTTCAGATAATAGGTGGCACGGTGCAACGAGGCAGAGAGCACGGCACGGATGTGATACTCCACACCAGCCTCATAGCGTTTCAGGATGGTTCCATAGCGTGCACCGCCCTTTACACGGATCATAGCTGTGGAGTCGACGACGATGCGTGAACATACATTTCCCTCATCGTCCACAAATTCGATGTCAAGTTCGCCAGTATTGTCCTGGTCCATCTTCAAACTGAACTCCACTTCGAGTTCTTTTGTGTTGGGGATGACGCGCTCGGCTTTGGCGTAGTCGTAGGGGTCGCTGTCATAGAGGCCCAACCAACCGTTTTCCAGAACGACAGGACAAAGACGGGGCACATAGAGATTCCAGTCGGTAAGGTCGGAAAGCCTGTCCGAGGTGGAGAAGGCCTGTGCATGGCTGGTGGCGTGAAGCCTCACAGGCACAGAAATCCTCGACACCCACATGTCTTCTTTGTTGTTGGAATAGGTCACCCACAGGTCGCTGTCGGGTGGGGTGCCGTTGCCTTCCTGTATGCCACGTGTATATTGCGGTCCGTAACTCTTGTACTGTCCGCCATGTCGCAGTGGGGTCACCTCGCCGTTCAACAGCGAGAGGGTGGTGTATTCCAGTCCGTCTTTGCTCAGAGAGATGGCCAAAGGCCAACGGTATTCAGCAGGATTATACACCGTGGCGTAGGTGCCGTCGGTGAGTCGCTGGCCCCAAATCTTGGCATTGGAGTTGACGAAGCCAGGTGCACGGTCGCATTTCAGGTTGTCGGGACCTCCTACCAGTCGCCACGTGTTGCCTCCGTCGGCCGACAGACTGGTCACGGCATGTTTCCAAAGGGCCACCTTGCGGCCGTCGGGCAACGTATAGCCTGAGAAAGCTTTGTAGGGCTTGTCGAGGGGGATGAGGGGTTCGTTGCGATCGGCTTCCTCCACCCATTGCATGCGTTGCATCGGGTCGGCCAGCATGGCATCGACGGCTCGCACGAATGCTTTGTCTCTTGACTTCTTATAATAGGGGTAGAGGGTGTTTTTCTCGCTGAAGCCATGGTTGTAGTAGATGAAATAGATGGGGCCGAAAGTGCCATCCTGCCTCACCTCTCTCACCACGCGACCGATGCCGTTGCCGTCGTTGGGGTCGTCTTTTATCGTCAGGCAGATGCCATAGTTGCCCGTGGCAATCAGTCGGCCGTTGGGTGCCACATACCATCCCACACGTTGGTGCATGACGGCTTTCAGGTCATGGGCTGGTGGAAAGTCTGCACCTTCCTTGGTCCATCCTTCAGGCACCGGATATTCAGGGAACAGCACGACAGGGTCTGACCAAGTATATCC
Source organism: uncultured Prevotellaceae bacterium (assembly GCA_902780635.1). Classification (GTDB taxonomy): domain Bacteria; phylum Bacteroidota; class Bacteroidia; order Bacteroidales; family Bacteroidaceae; genus Prevotella. Next base: position 217,904 of record CACZGH010000010.1, on the reverse strand, counting down.
ATCGGACGATGTCTGAAGCATCGTCTTGCCAGGTGCCTCGTGCTCATGGCGTGGGTCGGTCAGGTAGTGCATGTAGAAACGGCCGTTCCAATAGGCCATCATCGGCTGATGGTTGTAGGTCCAGGGTTTCTCACCGCGCATGGTCTGTATGCTATGCACGCCGACGACGGGTCTCAGTGCGCCGTCATGTCTTTCCGGGCGGGCGATGGCCTTGCCAGTATAGTGCACAACATCGCGGTTGTATTTCACCAGTTGTTCTACGATTTCTTCAGGAGCCTTGAAAACGGTGCCATGCTTATGGCCAACAGGAAAGTTGACAGCTCCCGTCTGGTCTTGGAAATGCACGAAGTCCTTGGTGCGATGGGCTCCATAGATGCCGTGCCGGTAGGAGTCGTAATAGATATACCACCAGTCGCCCACATGGGCGGTGGAGGGACCTTCGGTGAAAGACTCTGTAAAAGGTTCGGAGGCAGCACTCCACGGCCCATAGGGAGAAGAAGCAAAAGCCACCTTGATATTGCGCATGGGGCGGGTGTTGTCTTTCACCACCATGACATAGTCACCTTTTCCACGTTTCACCAACGTGGCGTCGATGGCACTGAAGCCAGGGTCGTAAAACAGGCGTGTCTTGCTGAAGGTGTGGAAATCCTTGGTGGTGGTGTAGTACAGACGGTGGTTGTTGAGATGGTCTTCCTGCCCATCGGGGAAACGCCCCGGGATGCAGGAAGCCCACACGATGAGGAATTGTTTCTTCTCATCGTCGTAGAAAAGTTCTGGTGCCCAGACATTGACGGTGGTGGTGTCGTCCATCACCTGGATGAAACGCTGCTCACTCCAATGAATCAGGTCGCGGGAGGACGCGTAACCGAAGCCCCGGTCGCCACGCCATGAACTGGTCCATACCAAGTGAAACGTACCGTCGGGTGAGCGCACGATGGAGGGGTCGCGCATCACTTTCTGATGGCCTACCTGTGGTCGGAGAAACACCCCCTGTATGCTGTCCCAGCGGATGCCGTCGTGGCTATAAATGAAGCGCAGTCCTTCTGTCGCCGGCTCGTGAAAGGAGGTGGAGACAAAGATGTCTTTGGCCCCTGCCATCATGGTGAGCAACAACAAGAGGAGTGTGATGGTGGTCTTCTTCTTCATGGAATATTTTTTTATAGGACGCTGAGACCACCTCTTTGTAATCATCCAGTCGCTACTTCACCACCTTCTTGCCCTTTTTCAGGATGATGCCATGTGATGCTGACGGATGAGCTCTTGTGCCGTCTATGCGATAATATACCTCTTGCTGCGAAGTAGCGTCGAATGGAGTTGTTGGCTGCGATGATAATGTGAATGGTTGCATGTGCCCAAACTGGCTCCAGACAGGGTCGTTGGCATAGAGGTTGTAACTCTCTTGTGGCACCAATAGGGTGAGACCTTTCACTGACTCGTCAAATTCGGCATCGAAAAAAGAATAGGATGAAGGATCGTCGGGAGAGCCGTTGAGGGTGTAGTCGACACAACGTGGCGGTGTGGGTGCCAAGCACGATACGGTATAACCTTGACTCACACCCATAAAGGCCCAGCAGTGTACTTGCAGAGTGGTGGTAGGAATCACCACCGTCTTCAGACAACTACAGTCTCTGGCTATGCCTGCTCCGATATAGGTCACTCCTTCAGGGATGTTGAGTTTTGGCAACTGACTGCATCCTGCGAATGCTGCTTCCCTGATGGTTTTCACGCTTCGGGGCAGCATGAGGTCAGTGAGTTTTTTGCAGTCAAGAAACATATAAATTCCTATCGTGTCGTTCTGGGTGAAACACTGGTTGGGGTAAGTGGAGGATAAGGGATTGGGAGAGACATAATATGGGTTGCCACCCTCTACGATGGTCGCTTCCGACAAATCAAGGGTGCTGAGTCGGCCTTCAAGTGGATTCTCCACACCCGTTTTTCCTCCTGCCAAGCTTTTCAGTACCATTACGTCATCTCCATTGATTACGCCCGACACGTGGATGATGGTCGCGTCTTGCAAATCATTTGCTTCCACCATTGAGCGCAACGTGCCCGCTGTAGCCACGTTTACGGTAACCTCTTGTGCAAAAATATGGCATGATAAGATCAATGCCGATGCAAGGATGATGATTCGTGACTTCATAGTGTAATTAATAAATGATGGTGATTCGTAGTTTTTTTGCAAATATATATGTATATATTGAATTCTCCAAAGAATAATGAATTTTTTAAGAATTATGTTGATTTCGTGACAGCCTCCATGATTTGGAACATCAATTCAATAAGTATTCTTTATAAGATGAAAAAACGGTTTTCCGTTGACTACATTTGCGCGTGTCGTGCGTCATTTAGAGAGAATAACCATCTATTTGCAATATGAAAAGACTATTGATGACAGCCTACACCCTGTTGCTGGCCATTGCGGTGGCTCACGCACAGTATCCTCAACTGACAGATGAGGCCAAAAACTTGATTGACTCGTTGGAGAAATGTTGGAAAGCACATAGCGACTCGGCATGGGAAGTGGCTTTCCCCATCGTGATTAAAGAGGCGAAAGAAGGTCGCCCTTATGTGCCATGGGCAGCTCGTCCTTATGACCTGAGACAAGCCAAGATACCGGCCTTCCCCGGTGCAGAAGGAGGCGGTATGTTCACTTTTGGCGGGCGCGGTGGAAAAGTGCTCACCGTGACCAACCTTAATGACGACGGTCCTGGCTCTTTCCGCTGGGCCTGTGAACAGGGCGGCGCACGCATTGTGGTGTTCAATGTCTCAGGCATTATCCGTCTGAAGTCACCCATTTATGTCCGTGCACCCTATATCACCATTGCTGGTCAGACCGCACCGGGCGATGGTGTGATTATCGCAGGTGAGTCATTTCAGGTCGACACCCACGATGTCATCGTGCGGCACATGCGGTTCCGCAGGGGTGAGACCCTGGTGTGGCACCGTGAAGACTCCTTCGGTGGCAACCCCGTAGGCAATATCATGATCGACCACTGCTCCTGTGAGTGGGGACTCGATGAGAACATCTCGTTCTACCGCCATATGTTCGACCTGGGCGACGGCAAGGACAAACGTAAGGAACCGACGGTCAACGTCACCATCCAGAATACCATCTCGGCCAAGGCGCTTGATACGTGGAACCACTCCTTCGGCTCCACCATCGGCGGCGAAAATACCACGTTCATGCGCAACCTGTGGGCTGACAACACGGGACGCAACCCGTCCATCGGTTGGGGTGGCGTGTTCAATTTTATCAACAATATCGTTTACAACTGGGTGCACCGCACGGCCGATGGTGGTGAGTATACCACCATGTCCAACTTTATCAACAATTATTATAAGCCAGGCCCGCTGACCCCCAAAGATACTGCCGTGGGGCACCGCATCGTGAAGTCAGAAAGCCGCAGCGTCAATCTGTTCCCCTTCAAGCAGTTTGGACGTGTTTATGCCACAGGCAATGTGATGGAGGGGTATCCTGAAATCACCAAAGACAACTGGAAAGGTGGTATCCAGACCGCCGACAAAGACGGTGCCATGGATGAGACAGAATTGGCACTGATGCGCTCCAACGAACCATTTGAGATGCCCTTCGTCTCTATCATGGGAGCTGAACGTGCATACGAATGGGTGCTGCAGAATGTGGGAGCCAACGTACCCTGCCGTGATGTGATAGACCAGCGCATCATCGACGAGGTGCGTACCGGAGTGGCTTATTATGTGGACAAGTATGAGAAGAAAGTGAAAGACAACCCATACGGCGACATGTGGGGACTTCACCAGAAGTCGAAAAACGAGGAAGGCTATTTTAAGTATCGTCGCCTGCCCAATGACTCTTATAAACAGGGCATCATCACGGACCCCCGTCAGATGGGTGGTTATCCACAGTATCAGGATTGGACTCCACGACAGGACACCGATGGCGACGGCATGCCCGATGAGTGGGAGACCGCCAATGGCCTCAATCCCAATGACCCCACTGACGCCTCGAAAGACTGCAATGGCGACGGCTATACCAATATCGAAAAATATATCAATGCCATCCCTACCTCCTCAAAGGTCGACTGGCGCAATCTCAATAACAATTATGACACACTCGCCGCAAAAGGCTGTCTGTAACCATTTATTTCTATCTTCATCATGACCACCCAACAACTAATACTTCAGACTGAAATCAATCGCCGCCGGCTGGTGGAGATTGTCTATCAAGCCAAGGCAGGACATATCGGAGGCGACTTGTCCTGCCTCAACGTCATGACGGCCCTCTACTTCCACATCATGAGGGGACTCGACCCCGCATGTCCCAAGAATCCCGACCGAGACCGTTTCGTGCTGAGCAAGGGACACTGTGTGGAGGCTCTCTATGTGACACTGGAGGCAAAAGGCTTCCTGCCGTCTGAAACACTCGACACACTCGGACAGTTTGGCTCCATCCTCAGCGGCCATCCCACCATTGAGGTACCTGGCATAGAAGTCAATAGCGGTGCTTTAGGGCACGGATTGAGTATCGGCATCGGTATGGCGCTGGCAGCAAAAATGAATCGTAAGAACTATCGCACCTACGTGCTGATGGGTGACGGCGAACAAGGCGAGGGGTCTATCTATGAGGCTGCAATGGCTGCCCATAAATACCGTCTTGACAACCTTGTGGCCATCATCGACCGCAACCACCTGCAAATCAGTGGCTCTACAGAGGATGTCATGCCCATAGAGGACATCAGTGAACGGTGGACGGCCTTCGGGTGGGATGTAAGAGTGATGAATGGCGACCAGATGGACGACATCGTGGAAACCTTCGCAGCCATTGACTATCAGAACGAAAAACCCCATCTGCTCATTTCAGAAACGACCAAGGGCTACGGAGTGAGCTTCATGGAGGGCATAGCCAAGTGGCACCACGGCGTACTCAATGAAGAGCAATGCAAAGCAGCTGTGGCAGAAATCACTGCCCGCATCACAAAGTTGTTATCAACAGGTGTCAGTATTGCCGACACACCCTCATCAACCCATTAAAAAAGACTCCCATGATAGCATGCAGAAAAATGTTTACTGACACGTTGCTCGAACTAGCACGTCAGGACCAAGATATCATTGCAGTGACGACTGATGCTCGTGGCTCAGTCACTTTGGGCGATTATGCGGCACAACTGCCGGCACAGTTTGTCGAATGTGGCATCGCAGAACAAAATGCTGTGGGCATCTCTGCCGGATTGGCTCACAGCGGAAAGAAAGTGTTTTGTTGCGGACCGGCATGTTTCTATGTGGCACGGTCTCTCGAACAGGTAAAAGTAGACCTGGCATACAGCCAGAATCCTGTCACCATCTTAGGGGTCAGCGGAGGGGTGGCTTACGGCGCACTGGGAGCCACCCATCATTCGCTCCACGATATCGCGGTGCTTCGCACTTTCCCAGGCATGAGCGTATGCCTGCCCAGCGACGCACGGATGACACGACGACTGGTGAAATTGTTGGTCGACTATGACCGCCCCTGCTACGTGAGGGTAGGGCGTTCGGCTGTGCCAGAGGTTTATGCCGACGACAACTTTGATTTTGAAATAGGAAAAGCCATCACGGTCACCGAAGGCAATGACGTGACCATCATAGCAGCGGGTGAGACTGTTTATCATGCCTGGCAGGCTGCGCTGCGGCTCCGCACTCAGGGCATACAGGCCAGGGTGCTTGACATGTCGTGGATCAAACCATGTGACGAGGAGGCGATCCGCCTGGCAGCCCGTGAGACAGGACGCATCGTCACGGTCGAAGAGCACAGCCGATACGGAGGTCTGGGGGCCATGGTGTGCGAAATACTCTCTGAGCATCCGGTGCCGGTGCGCATCATCGGCATACCGGATGAGAATGTGATACATGGTACCAACGCGGAAATCTTCCACTACTATGGGATGGACGCTGAGGGCATAGAAAAGTCTGTCTTGACATGGATGAAGGAATGAAACGAATCATAGCCATCGACCAGAGCACGTCTTCAACCAAGGCCATGCTCTTTGACCAACAGTGCCATCTTCTGGCTCGCTGCCATGAAGACCACCGTCAGTATTATCCGCAGGCCGGATGGGTGGAGCACGACGCAGAGGAAATCTACCGCAATATGGTGTCGGCCATTGGCCGGCTGGTAACCATGGAAGAACGGCATGAGGATGCTGACTATTCTCTCGCCATCACCAATCAACGGGAGACGGTGGTGGTATGGGACAAAACGACCGGCACGCCTATATACCACGCACTGGTGTGGCAGGACAACAGAGGCGCCGACCTGTGCCAGCGATTACGTGACCAGGGTGAGGTAGAGAAAGTGAAAACGAGAAGCGGATTGCTCATCGATCCCAACTTCTCTGCTTCTGGCGTCAAATGGATTCTTGACCATGTAGAGGGCGCACAAGAGGCTGCCCAGGAAGGTAGACTACTCATGGGCACCATCGATACTTGGCTCATCTGGAAACTCACCAACGGGAATAGTTTCTATACCGATACCACCAATGCGTCGCGTACCATGCTCTTCAATATCCATACCATGGAATGGGATGACGAATTGCTGCGCCTTTTTGACATACCTCGTTCTATGATGGCAAAGGTGCTGCCTTGTGACGCCGTGTATGGGGAGACTACCGTGGAAGGCGTATTCCAACGGCCCATCACCATTGCTGGCGTGCTCGGCGACTCTCATGGAGCACTGGTGGGACAGATGTGTTTCGATAAAGGGTCGGGAAAGGTCACATACGGCACTGGCTCGTCGGTGATGGTCAATATCGGAGAGACTCCTCTCGACGCTCCCACAGGACTGGTCACATCGGTGGGATTCTCCGCACTTGGACGGCATTTTTATGGCTATGAGGGCAATATCTATAGCACAGGAGCCACCTTGAAGTGGATAGCAGACCAACTGAAAATGGTCAGTCATCCACGGGAGATAGAAGCTGAGGCCACCACCGTCGACTCTACGGAGGGAGTATACATCGTGCCTGCTTTTGCAGGGCTGGGAGCTCCCTGGTGGAAACCCAATGCGAAGGCGATGGTCGTAGGCATGACATTTGCCACCACACGCGCTCATTTCCTCAGGGCTGCTTTGGAGTCTGTGGCCTATCAGGTGAGAGACCTGGTGGAAACCATGGCCAAGGCGACAGGGGCACCGCTCAAAGAAATCTGTGCCGATGGTGGACCCACACAAAACCACTTCCTCATGCAGTTTCAGGCCGACCAACTCAATACGCCTGTCATCTGTACGGAGGTGGAGGATGCCTCAGCACTCGGTGCTGTCATCATGAATGGACTGGCCCGCAAGGTATGGACCTCTTTCTCACAAGTCACTGGGCTGCGCAAAGTGACGCAGGTCATCACACCCCATCATACTCCCGATATGGACCATCTCTATGAGGGCTGGCGCAAAATCCTCGAAGCACTATAGCCCCATCCCCCATAAAAACAATATCCCCACACCCCATCACCCCATTATCCCCATTTAGCCCTATCAACTCAATCAACCCATAAAAAAACCAAAATACAATGAGAAACGGAAAAACTTGTTTTGGCGTGATCATCGGAACACGCGCATATTTCAACTCAGAACTGGCCCGTGACGTGCGCCGCCAACTGCTTAAAACCATGGACGAACTGGGATACGAGTATGTCATCCTGCCCGAAGATGCCACACCCACTGGCAGCAGCAGTATAGAGACACGAGAGGATGGACTGAAGGTGTCGAAGCAGTTTAGGGAGCACCGCGACGAGATAGATGGCATTGTCGTCTCGTTGCCCAATTTCGGTTTCGAAATCGGCATCATCAATGCCATCAGCGATGCCGACCTGCGTGTGCCAGTGCTTGTGCAGGCCTGCGATGACGAGAATGATAAAGTTGACCTGGACAGTCGGCGTGATGCTTTCTGTGGCAAGATCTCCGTCTGCAACAACCTCTATCAGTATGGTATCCCCTTCACTGACACCACTTTGCACACTTACTCCATCTACAGTCCGCTGTTGGCTCAGGACCTCAAGAAATTTGCAGCCATCTGCCGGGTGGTGAATGGACTACGTCACTGCCGTATCGGACAGATAGGCACCCGTCCACTGGGCTTCAACACTTGCAGGGCCAGCGAGAAACTACTCCAACGCAGCGGTATCACCGTGGTGCCTGCCGACCTGTCGGAAATCTTGTTCGCTGCCCAAAAAATCAGTGATGACGACGAACGTTTTATCCAAATGTGCAAGCGCCTCAACCATTATGCGGAAGTGCCCGAAAACTACAAAGAGAAACTCAAACTGCAGGCGAAGTTTGGCGTGGCTGTGGAGAACTGGATAGAGGCCAACGATGTGCAGGCGGTGGCCATACAGTGCTGGGACTCTCTGGAGCAGAATTATGGTTGCGCGGCCTGTGTCACCATGTCGATGCTGGGCGACAAACTCATACCGGCTGCCTGCGAGACCGACATCGCCGGTGCAGTGTCGATGTATGCGCTGACGCTGGCTTCGGGCCAATCATCGGCATTGCTCGACTGGAACAACAACTTTGCAGAGGACCGCAACAAATGTGTGTGTACACACTGTGGCAACTTCCCCAAGTCGTTTGTACAAAACAACCTACGGCTCGGACCTCTCGGCGTGCTGGGGCGCACCTTAGGCAAAATCAATACGTTTGGCGCAGTCTATGCTAAGGTCACCGCAGGCGACTTCACGTTCTTCCGTATCTCTACCGATGACCCGAAGGGCTGCATCAAGGCTTATCTCGGCAAAGGCGAGATCACCGACGACCCATATGGCATGGATGGATGTATCGCAGTGACGAAAGTTGACCACTTACAGCAGCTGATGAAATATATCTGCAAAAACGGCTTCGAACACCATGTAGCCATGTGTCGTACCGATGTGGTCGACGTACTGCAGGAAGCCATCGAGACTTATCTCGGATGGAACATGTATGTGCATGAATAAAACAATGTCTTATGAGAAAACTATTGTTGATGGTCATGATGGTATTGCCACTGACCATGGCAGCGCAATGGAAATCTAATGGCGGACAACAAAAACCACAGTGGGGAGGCACTCCCGGCAAGGAAATCAAGACTCGGTTGACGGTAGGCCTTTACCATTCTGGCGACTTTTATAAAAATGCCGCTGGTGTGGGACTCGGTCTGTTTTTCAACATTGGAAGGTTCTCAGACTTGCTCAATTTGTCGTTTGGTGCAGAGTATATCGAGTATCTGGGTGGTGACCCAAGACCCGAAGACACCAAAAACGCGCTGGGTATCGTGGATGGAGGTGCGCAGATCGTCATACCGGCCTATCTGAAACTACAACTCTTCAACACCAGCAAGTGGACCAAATTCTATGTCGGATGCGGTGGTGAGTATGGATTCCGGGCCAGAGAGGGTGGCGTGCTCAAACATTATTACCCTGAAGACCATGTGCTCTGCGAAAAAAGTCTCGCCATCGTGCCCATCGTCGGATGGAAAAGTCGCAACCTCGACTTCGGACTCTACTACAAGCACTATCTTGATGAGCCGTTCAACCACTCGCTCGACGGGAAGAAAGATTTCGGTGAGGATAAGGCACGCATAGGCTATTATTGCGCATTCTATTTCTGAAAGTTTTGCCGCGTTTAGGCAAGACCTTACATTCGTCTTTTCAGGTCCGTCATCATTGTGGCGGACCTGAAAAAGTTATTTTAATAGGTTGTTTGTGTGATTCAGGAATATTTTATACCTTTGTGCTCTGAATGTGCTATTAACCTATTTGACGACGATTTAACAAAAACAATAAGATGATGAACAAGACTACTATCCTAACGAAATTGATGCTGTTGGCAGTCATGCTCTTTGCGGGCATAGATATGGTTGCCAACCCCATCACTGCTGAGCAGGCGAAGAAAAACGCTGCCCAATTCATCTCCTCAAACAAAAGGATGGCTTCAAAGAGTGGCCGTCAACTACAACTCGCTTTTACCCTGCAACAGGATAAAATTGCTTCTAGCCAACAAGAGCCAGCCATCTATGCCTATAACATCTCCAACGATGGCGGATTCATCATCGCCGCGGGTGATGATGTGGCAAGACCGGTGCTTGGCTATTGTGAGCAGGGTAGTGTCTCCATGGAAAAAATGCCAGAGAATATGAAGGTGTGGCTCAATCGTTATGCCCGTCAGATAGCATGGGCTCGAGCCAATGGTTACCAGCCCTCTGGTAGGGAATTAGCATCGGCAAAGGCTGATGTGCCCTATATGGTGAAGACAAAATGGGATCAAGACTCACCATATTGGAACCAGTGCAGGTTTAAAAATACTTATTGCTATACAGGATGCGTGGCCACGGCTATGGCGCAAATCATGTATTATTGGGGGGTGACGGGACGAAATGGAGAGAAATTCCAACATGGATGCAATGCGCTCTCCAGTTATACGACCGATACGAAAAGATATGCAGTACCAGCGTTGTCAGCTGTCATTTCTTTCGACTGGGATCACATGACTACTGAAATACCCACTACTACTACGGCGAAAGCGGCTGTCGCCCAACTGATGCGCTACTGCGGGCAGTCTGTGAATATGGACTATACCAATGAGGGCTCAGGAGCTTATGCTCAAGATATTCCTGATGCCTTCAGCAAATTCGGATACAGCAATACGGCAAGAGTCGTCTACCACAGCGATATGTCGGCACAGGCATGGGAGAATTTGATCTATGCTGAGATGGTTGCCGGAAGACCCATCTGTTTGGGTGGCGTCGACGAAGAGGAGGAAATCGGCCATGAGTTTGTCTGCGATGGCTATCAGGCCAGCACAGGACTGTTTCATATCAACTGGGGTTGGAGTGGATACTTTGACAACTACTTCGCACTCGATGCTCTGGAGCCAGGTGGCACAGGCAGCGGTGGCACCGAGAGCGATATGGGGCGTTATAATGACGAATGTGACGCCATCATCGGCATCGAACCACCAACCAATGGCAGCCAGGGTGGTAATGAAATAGATGACAACCAGACACAAGAAAACTTCAATCTGACGTTTGATGCCACGACAGACCTCGGGACAATTGGAAGCAGTGACTCTGGAGGCGAGGATGAGGTGACCAAAAATGGTATTACCATTTCGGTTTCACCACAAGGTAAATTTGGCACAACAACAGATTACCGAGTGTTCAAGAATTCTGTTTTTACCATGACATCGACAAAAGGTAAAATCACTAAGGTGGTCTTTACCTGTACAGGAAATAATGATGCACAATATGGACCAGGATGTTTCGCCAATCCAACAACAGGCACCTATACCTTCGAGGGCAAAGTGGGCACATGGACTGGTGATGCCACGACCTTCTCTTTGACAGCAGAAAAGGCTCAGGTGCGTATCACCACCATTGATGTGACAGTCGGTGAGGGTGGAGAGAATCCCGACCCTGACCCCGATCCCGACCCTGACCCCGATCCCGACCCAGTTGACCCTGACCCACTACCTGTAGAAGGTGATGTGACCTTCGTAGCCACCACAGACCTTGGCACTTGTGGTACAGCTGATAATACCTCAGCCGGCGCTGATGCCATCGAGAAAGATGGTATCACCATTTCGATCACCAATGGTATGCTGGGCAATGGTACAGAATATCGTGTCTACAAGAGTCAGAAGTTCACCATAACTTCAACCACTAAGAAAATCGCGAAAGTGGTCTTTAACTGCACAGCTTCTGGTGAAGAGAAATATGGCCCAGGCTGCTTCACACAGCCTACCGCAGGAGAATACACCTATGAGGGCACTGTGGGTACTTGGACAGGAAATGCATCTACCTTTACATTGACAGCGGAAAGCAATCAGGTGCGCATCCTTTCTATTGGAGTCACCCTTGGTGAAGAGGATGTAGATCCCAATCCCTGCCCCGATGATCCTGATCCACAACCTGTAGAAGGTGATGTGACCTTCGTCGCCACCACTGACCTTGGTACTTGTGGCACAGCTGAACATACTACAGCCGGTGCAGACGAGATAGTGAAAGATGGTATCAAGATCTCGATCACCAATGGTATGCTGGGTAACGGTACAGAATATCGTATCTATAAGGGTCAGAAGTTCACCATGACTTCCACCACCAAGAAAATCGCAAAAGTGGTGTTTACTTGCACTGCAGAGGGAACGGATCAATACGGCCCTGGTTGCTTCACACAGCCTACTGAGGGAGAATACAACTATGAGGGAGCTGTGGGTACCTGGACCGGCAATGCTACCACCTTCACATTGACAGCGGAGACCAATCAGGTGCGTATACTCACCATCGGTGTCACCCTTGGTGAAGAGGACGCCGATCCCATCCCTGATGACCCCGATCCCGATGACCCCGATCCCGATGATCCCGACCCCGATGATCCTGATCCACTGCCAGTGGATGGCTTGGTGACTTTCGATGCGACCAAAGACCTTGGCTCGCAGGCCGGAAGCAGTACGGGTGAAGATCAGGTGAAGAAGAGTGGTATTACTATCTCTGTGTCACCTACAGGTTCGTTTGGCAACCGTCAGCAGTATCGTGTCTATAAAGGCTCTGACTTCACGATGACTTCCACAGTCGGTAATATCGTGAAAGTAGAATTCACCTGTACTGCTGAAGGAGCAGAGAAATATGGACCAGGCTGCTTCTCGGAGCCAACCGTTGGATCCTATACCTATGAAAGTAATGTAGGCACTTGGACAGGTTGCACAAATGAGTTCACTATGACGGCTTCTGAAGCTCAGGTGCGTATCACCACAATCAATGTCTATCTGGAAAACAAAATCATTCTGGGTGATGTCAACGGCGATGAAGTTGTAGACATTACGGATGTGCTGATGATAGTCGATGAGATCTTGGGTAAAAATCCGGAAGGCTTCGTGCGTACCAATGCTGATATTGATCAGGATGGCGTAATAGATATCTCTGATGTACTCTCCACCGTAGATATCATCTTGGGAAAAAGATAGCACACACCTTGATTTTCAAAATAGACCCCAGCCCCTCTTGGGGGGCTGGTTTTTTATTATCAAACTCAACTTTCGCAAGTTGAGAGAAGTTAAGAAGTTAAAGGAGTTAAGGAGTTAAGCCATTACATCTGATGGCTAAAGATAGGCAGCCTACGATTCATTTGGCTTAACTCCTTAGCGAAGCGATAACTACTTAACTCCTTAACTACCTGCAAGTTGAGTACTTGAGAAACTTGAATTACCAAACTCGTCAGTTCATCAAATCGTGAGAAATGAAGCACTGCGCACAGCCTGGGATTTCGTGGAGAATACAGGCCGTAGCATTTTCCTTACCGGCAAGGCCGGAACAGGGAAGACCACCTTCCTCCACACCGTTGTGCAAAAGTCGCGCAAACGCTCCATCGTGGTGGCACCAACGGGTGTCGCCGCTATCAATGCCGGAGGTGTGACAATCCACTCTTTTTTCCAGTTGCCGTTTGCTCCCTTCGTTCCCAATGCCACCATCAAAAACAAGTTTGACTTCAGCGCTGAGAAGCGACGCATCATCGCCTCGCTCGACCTCCTGATTATTGACGAGATCTCGATGGTACGCAGCGACTTGCTCGATGCCATCGACTCTGTATTGCGCAGATATCGCAACCGGCTGATGCCTTTCGGGGGTGTACAACTGCTTATGATCGGCGACCTGCAGCAACTTACGCCGGTGGTCACTCCTGAGGATGAGGTGATGCTGCGACCATACTACGATACACCCTATTTCTTCGGCTCCAAAGCGCTTGCTCAGACTGACTATGTGACCATTCAACTCGAGAAAGTGTATCGTCAGCAAGACAATGCCTTCATCGACATCCTCAACCATATCCGAAACGGACAAGTGGATGACCAGGACCTGGCCTCGCTCAACAACCGCTGCCAGCCCCATTTTATCCCCAAACCAGAAGAGGGGTATATCCGACTGACCACTCACAACCGGTTTGCTGACCATTACAATGAGTCGGAACTCAACCGCCTCACCACAACTCCCTACACGTACAAGGCAGAGATCAACGACAATTTCCCGGAATATTCCTATCCCACCAATGAGACGCTGACCTTGAAAGTGGGCACGCAGGTGATGTTTGTGAAAAATGACCCCTCGCCCGACCGTCTGTATTACAACGGACGCATCGGACGTGTGACCTATCTCGACAAAAACAAAATCATGGTACTTTGTCCGGGAGATAACGTGGCCATCGACGTGATGCCGCTCACGTGGGAGAACGCACGCTATACGCTCAATCCTGAAACACGTGAGATAGAGACCGACGTGCAGGGCACTTTCGTTCAGTACCCTCTGCGACTCGCTTGGGCTATCACCATCCATAAGAGTCAAGGACTTACTTTCGACCATGCCGTCATCGATGCGACCTACTCTTTCGCACCAGGACAGGTGTATGTGGCCTTGAGCCGTTGCCGCACGCTTGAGGGTTTGGTGCTCTCCTCACCCATCGACCGGAGGGCTATTATCAACGACACGCGTGTGGATGACTATATCGCACACCAGGAATACAATGCTCAGGAAAGCATCCGCCGACTGCCACAACTCAAAGAGGAGTATTTCAGATACCTGATGCTTGAACTTTTTGACTTCACCACATTGCTTCATCAACAGGAGTATATGGTGCGCACCTTTGTCGAATTCCTTTCTCGAAGCTATGCCTCGCTCGAAATGCTCCAGCGACAGACCTTGGAGGAATTCAGAAAACAAGTGATAGAAGTGGCCGCAAAATGGGCGGGCACCATCAGCAAGACACCGACAGAGACAATCCATTCTGAAGCGTTCCTTCAAAGGGTGGCCAGAAGCGCCGACTATTTTGCCAATACACTTGATGCGCTGTTGGCAAAACCCCTCCTACTGACGGCGCAGGTGGAGACGGGCAACAAACAGGTGGCACAACGTCTCGCCAACATTCTGCCGGAACAGTACCAGACATGGAAAGCCAAATCGCTCCTCTTGAGGAAAATAGAAAAGGAGGGATTCTCTATCACGGTTTATCTGAAGCAGAAACAATTGTCACTCCTCGATGCAATGGATGATGGTGGCAAAAAGGCAACAAAAAGAGGTGGAACCAGAAAAAGAAAGACCAATCAGCCTAAGGAACCCAAAGCGCCTAAAGTGAAATCGGAGGAAGTCACCATGGCTCTCTTCAGACAGGGAATGCAAATAGAGGAGATAGCCGCAGAACGCGGACTGGCGGCCAACACCATCTTTGGCCATCTCCTGAAATATGTACAAATGGGTGAATTGGAAATAGGCGAACTCATCAGACCTTCCCACAAACAGACTATTATGGACGTGGCACAAAAAGTGGGGACTTCTAAAGGGCTGAAAGCTATCAAGGACTTATGCCCAGAGGATGTCACTTATGATGAGATACGCCTCGTTTTGGCGGAGATGGGGAAGATAGACTGATACTGATGATTTGAAAAACGAAAAGCGGGGGAAACGCATGACGTCTCCCCCGCTTATTGTATAATGGCTTAAAGCCTAAGCGCTATTTAGAAGAGTGAGCGATTGTCGTAAACTTCTGTTGCTCCCTTCTCACTAAGGCTGGACAATGCGAGGATAGCCTGCTCTGTGCTCAAACGCATGATCTTTGTTGTCGGAATTGAATAAGTTTTCATCTTCTTAAATTTTTAATGGGTTAATAAATTATTTCTTGAAATACTTTTTGCCATTGACAATCACTACGCCCTTGTAGCTCTTCTTCACACGCTGACCGTTCAGGTTGTAAGCGTCGCCGCTCTCAATAGCGTCGGCCACGATGGCGTTGATACCGTCTGCCTCGTCAAAGACGAAGGACAACTTGGCATTGGCAGAGCCGGTGGCCACCTTATTGAAGTATGCCTTGTTGGCTGGGATGACAGTGCCAAGGAACTTGTAGAAGCCCTCTTCGCCGTCAACCACTGACAGAATGGATACGGTGCCGTAAGCCACCTCTGTATCCTCCAGCGTGCCGATGAAGTCGTTCTGGGCGGTGATAGGAGCAGCTTCCTCTATGATGGGCACGATGGCTTCCTCACCGTCAAACTTCACGAGAATACCTGTACCTGCGGGCACTTCCTGTACCTCGGTCAGGATCACCTTGTTGCCGTTCAGACGGGCGATGAATGCCTGTGCGTCGCAAGCGCTGAAGTCAAGGTCTTTGTCTGAGCAGTAGGTACCATAGCCGTTGGCTCTAGTGGCGATAGCTACAGTACCAGGGGCAGCACCCTTGATAGGATAGATGGCGGTGAAGTATGTCTGCTCGCTGGTCTTATTGTTCTCCAACATAGCTTTCACAACAAACTCACCCTCTCCGGCTACCTTGACTGCCTCGCCTGGGAAGAGGTTCATAGCAGCCTGGGAAGATGTTGGCAGCGGTGAGTGAAGTGGCGGGATCGCTACCGTCGGTGGTCACCCAGCACTGGAAGTTGTCGCCGTCGAAGTCGATAGTGATCTCATCGTCAACCTCTACCTCGGTGCCACTCTCAGGATTGAAGGTCACCTGTGCGATGACAGCAGCCTTGATAGGATAGGTGGCCACAAAGACTTCGCTCTGTTCGTTGGTCTTACGGTTCTCCAGATAAGCCTTGATCACGAAGTTGCCCTCGCCGGCTACCTTCACCTTCTCACCAGTTCCCCAAGCGCTGTAAACTTCACCTTCAATACCCTTTGGGTCGCTACCATCCGTGGTGTAGTAAAGCAGGAATGCCTCGTCGTCATAGGTCAGCGTGATCTCGTCGTCAACCTCTACCTCTGTGCCACTCTCAGGATCGAATGTGACCTGAGCGACAACAGGAGCCAAGATAGGATAGGTGGCGACATAGACTTCGCTCTGCTCGTTGGTCTTGCGGTCCTCCAAGTAAGCCTTGATCACGAAGTTGCCCTCGCCGGTCACCTTCACCTTCTCACCGGTACCCCAAGCGCTGTATACTTCACCTTCAATGCCCTTCGGGTCGCTACCATCAGTGGTGTAGTAAAGCAGGAATGCCTCGTCGTCGTAGGTCAGTGTGATCTCGTCGTTGACCTCCACGTTCGTGCCGTCCTTCGGGTCGAATGTCAGTGCAAACTCAGGACTAGGAGTTGCTTCCTTAATCGTGTAGGTGGCCTCAACCACTTCACTGTTGAAGGCTTTGTCGCCTACTTGTGCCTGACAGTATGCCTTGATAGTGGTTTCCTCATTGATGACGACCGTCCAGTCTCTTGGAACTTGGTCGCCGTTCAACCTAGGATCTGTGCCGTCTGTGGTGAATACGATAGACTGTGCGTTCTCTCCCAGTTTAATGGTGACCTTAGTGCCCTTCTCCACTGCGCCGGGAGCGGGGTCGAAGGTGGGTGCACCCACAACGATAGGACCACCCTCTACAGTGTAGGTGGCTGTCACCACATCGCTTGCGCCCTCATCGTTGCTCAGATAAGCCTTCACAGTGAAGGTGCCCTCTTGGTCTACAGTGATGCTCTGTGGCTGGCTGGTGCCAGACATAGCCGTTGCAGATTCTTTCGGGTCACTGCCGTCGGTGGTATATTTGAGAATGTAGGCCTCGTCGTAAGAAATGGTGATGGCATCACCATATTTGACGGTAGCACCGCTCGCTGGTGTGATGACCGGGGTCGGTATCACGACAGCAGGTACGGTGTAAGCAGCTGTCACAATGGCACTGCCGTTCTCATTGTTCTTATCGAAAGCAATAGCTTTGATGGTCACGTTCTCATTGATGGTGATGCCTGCGTCTTTATCGTAGGCAGTACTCTCTGCAGTCGGATCTGAGCCATCAGTGGTATAATAGATAAGGTCGCCCGAGGCCTCTGTGGCAAGTTTCACTACGGTACCTACCTCCACCTCACCAGCGGCGGGCGTGAATACAGGGTCGGCAGCAGTGACGCCAGAGAAAATGATGTAGGCCAGGTCGCTGGTGTGGCCGTCGACATCTTCTGGATTATCAGTGTCAGCGGCTAAGGCATAAAGCACTCGTTGTCCACCACTTGATGTCGTGGTTTGGATAGAGGTCTGACCTTTCATGTTCTTAGCTACATAGTAACTATCTTTACTATTACCGGTCTTACTGCTCCAGTTGGAGTAGATGTACCTGCCTTCTTCTGCTTTGACAGTGACATGATGGCCGGTCTTCAGACCTTCTACAGTAGCGCCACTCTCGTATGCCACACCGTCTACCTCAAAGGTAGGCATGGCGATGGACACGACAGGGCCACCTTCGCCTTTGTTGATCACTAATTTAGTGATAAAGATGTTGGTGCTTGACTTGTTGCGAGACATCTGGAAGAACTTGCTTCCATCTGCGCTGGCAGGTACAGTGAAGGTGTGAGTGTTGATGGTGCCTTTCACAACATCATGGATGTTGTCGGCATCTCCGAGGATGTATGGGTCGTCAACACCTTCACCGTTCTCAAACTTGAAATAGAGACTGGCTTCTTTGCCACTGGCATCCTTGTTGATGTAAGCGGTGATAGAGATGATGTCGCCTGCCTGAAGGGCTTCGTCGAGGTCAATTTGGATGTAACCTCCATTGGAGCTCTCTTCTTTACCCATTTTGTCTTTCTTGCCGTTGACACACAGGGTGTAGTAATCGGCGTTCTTGTAGTTCACACGGTTTTCATCTGCGGGACCACTCTTATAGGAGGCCGTGCCACCTGTCTCAATGACAGTGCCATCGGGTGATTCCCAAGAGTAGATGACCTCCTGTGCATTTACACTACTCATGCCTGCTCCTACAAGCATCAGCATGAGAAAACGTAATAATTTAGTCTTCATACTTTCGTACATTTTTAGGTTAAACATAGAATGAATAAAAATATAGTCTTAATTTTTCATTTTTCATTTTACTCTTTTCTTCCCTTTCTGAATATAGATGCCTCTTTGTTTGCCTGTGGCCGGGCGGCCCATCAGGTCGTAGAGACGGTCGTCGGTGGTGACAGGTGTGGGAAGAATCTCGCTGATGCCGCTCACTATATAGGCTTCATTCGAACTGGCAGACTCTCCTTTGTCGTAGACAGCGGTCACCGTATAGACAGCGTCACTGCCGTCGGCAGTGTCTGTATAGGTATTTTGCATGATAAGTGCCTCATTGAGACGCACGCCATTGCGGTAGATGTTGTAGCCCTGAAGGGTGATGTCCTGACGGGCAAGGGTGTCGGGGATGAATGTCACGTCATCGATGAAAAGCATGAAACCGTCATCGCTGGTCTTATGGATGGCAAAGTGGCGGCTACCTTCTGGCAGGTCGTAACTATATTGTTTCCATGCCGAGCCGATGAGTGACTCTTCCTGACCCATCCTTGTGAAACTACTTGGCTCGGTGTCGGTAGTGGAGTAGCGCACGTCAAAAGTCTCTAAATAGGAATTGGTGGCTCGGGCAAAGAAGGTGATGGTTTGTGCACGTCCTGACAACTCGGTGGAGATGAGCCAGTCGTCAGAGACAGCACTCGACGACATGAGCATCTTGTCGCCTGTGTGGGCTTGCCAGTTGGCGCTAAGGCCTTTGCCGCCAGTGTTGGGCAGATCCACCTCTGCTGGAGTCATCACAATGAAGGCATGAGGACGGGTGCGGTTGGGCCAGTTGTAGTCTTCGCCCCAACTGTAGGTGAGTCTTTGGTCGCCGTCTATCAATACCCAGTCGCCTATGTCACTGATGGTGAAGTCTTCATAATCTTCGAAACTATCGGTCACGGCTTCGTCTGTAGTGCGGGGTGGGAGTGGGGCTTGCCATTGCAATGTGGCTTTGCCGTCGTTTTCAGCGACAACGAGGGTGCGTGGGGTGGGGTAAGAGGGATGCTGCACTTTGATGCTGTCGCCTCCAATGAGATTGTTGGTTAAGTTCTGGTCGGCATCGTAATTCACACGCAGGAGGATGTCACTCAAAGAGGGTGCTTGGACAGATGCTGTCACTGCCACATTGGCAGTGGCCATCTCAAGGGCTTTCACTGCCGGCCCCTGAACATTGCCTGCCAATTGGCCGTTCACCAGCACGTCGAGGGTGTAGGTGCCCTCCGTTACGTCCTGGTCGCCCATGTTGCTGACCGTCACGCTCATGGTACGTGCCTCGTCTGAGCGCAGGTGGGATGGCAGATGACTGATTTTGGCGGTGAGGTCATGGTTCTTCTGATCGTAGATGAGGATGTTGTCTACATAGATGAGTTCGGTGGTGTTGACAATCGTCGTCTCTATGGCTACATAGCAACTCTTGGCTCCGGCTAAGCCTGTCAGTGGCACGGTGGCTCTGACATATCGCCCGGCGTTGGCCTCATTGGAGGTGTCAAGGGTGGCCACCGTGGTGAAGTGCTGACCGTCGGTCGACACCTTGACCAGCAGCGGGTATGCCATGGCGTACGCACAGAGGTAATAAAGCGAGATAAAGGGATTGGTGACATCGGCCATGCACAGTCGGCCGGTCTGTGCCATCGCCGTCTCTTCGATTGAGGTCTGATCCTCATCATTCACGGAGGCCGTAAACGCCAGGAAACCGTTGTCGCCATCTTGCGAGAAGCGTTCATCAGAGAGTTCATACCACCTGCTGTGTCCTGACGTGACGGGCTTGTACCAATAGTGGGTTGACCAGCCTCCAGGAAAGGATTCTTCGAAAGGTAGCGTGTAAGCGTCGCCTATGATATAGCTCTCTGAGGTGGCCTCTGGTCCAGTGCCGATATCGTTGACGGCCTTCACATAATAGCATGTTCGACTTTGTCCGTCGATGACGATGGTGTGGGCCACGGGATAGTGATACTGCTCCTCGGTTTCACGGTAGCGTACTTCTGCCACGGAGTCGAGCCATTCGATGTCTACATGGTCTTCAAAGCGGGTCTCGCTGATGGGTTCTGGTGTGATGGTCTTATCGGAGGTCAGTGGATATTTGCGCAGACTGTATCTGATGTGAGAGGGGTCGATATATCCGCCGTTGGCACCTATGGTGGGAGCGTCCCAGGTGACAATGGCCTCATAGGTGTCGTAGTCGTAGGTGAAATGCAGGTTCTCCACAGCACCGGGCACGTCGGTACCGATGTAGGCTTTTGTCTCTGTGGGGTCGCTACTGCCTTCGTCGTTAGTGGCGATGGCTTTGTAGACGTGCAGCCCGTTGGTCACCCCTTCGTTGTCGGTATAGGTCAGCGTGGTACCAGGTGCAGGGGCGTCGAAGGTGTGTATCAATAAGTTGTCACGATATAGGCTCACCTTGGTCACCTCACTGAGGGGCTGCTGGTCGATGGTTTGGTCGGGCACTCGCAGGGAGATGGTGGCAGTAAGCGCTCCCTGTGCTCCAGGTGTTATAGTCAGGTCACTCACAGGAGCGGGGGCTGCCCGACTGGTGGTCTCTTCCAGGCTGATATTGTCGAGGTAGAGACAGTTGGAGTAAGGGTCGTTGATGGTACTGTGGTGGAATGCGATTCGATAGTCGTCGCTTTCCTCTACAGTGAAGATAGTGGTATAGGTCTGTGGGGTGGTTGTCGATACCGTGGTAGTTGGTAGCACGCTGATGGTCATGGCCGACACCCGTCGTCCGCTGCCCATAAAGACGGCGATCGTCTCCGCACCTTCCATCTCATTGTAAGCGATGAAGGTGAGACGGTAGGTCTTGCCTTTGTCCAGCGCAAACACGGGCGTGAGAAGCCAGTCGTCGGCATCGTAGTCGCGCTCGCACCGCACTGCTTGGTCGATATCGTCGTATTGCCAGGTCTGTTGGTCGTTGTTTTCGTCGGCCACAACGAAAGTCTCAAAGTCGCTCACATCGTCGAAAGTCTGACGGTAGGGCAGTTGAGTCTGTGCCATGCTGTTGCTGACGAAAGCCATGACGATGGACAGGACAGTGAGACGTGTATATCGGGTAGTAAAAGAATGCATAAAGTTTTGTAAATAGTTGGTTAGTAGTTGATTTGTATTTTCTGTCGGCATCCATGCCCGTCATCTACGATGTAGATACCAGGCGTGGTGGGACGATGGTACATTGGCAGTCCGCCAAGGGTGTAGTAGCATGGGGTATGCTGAGAGTCAGCATGAGGTGTGGTGATGCCCACAGTGCTGTCGAGAAAAACCTGTGTGGTGTTGAGCACTTCGCCGGTGGGGTAGCCAGTGCTACGGTCGGCAGCGGCAGTGACGAAAGCCACGACACGCAGGTGCGACAAATCCCAGGCTTCATCAGCTTCTGTGGTGTAGACTTGACTGAAAGAGGTGTCGCCAGTCCAACTGAGCAGGTCGCCGGCCTGACGGGTGAGGATGGCGCGGGTGATGTGGTCATGGCGTTTCTTGTTCGTGTCGCCGACCTGTCGGCCCTCCGCCAGCACATCGTCTTCCACGACGAACACGTTGAGTGTAGCACGGGGATAGAGATTCTTAAAGAAGGTTTTGGCTTCACCACTCACCTCGGTGGTCAAATGCCGTCCGTCGGCATCCAGACTGGCATTCAGCGTTACTAACGCAGGACGCGAGGCAACACCGTCGAATGCCTCACTCAGCTCTTCTGCCGTGTAGGCACCGACGATGAAAGCAGGTGTGTCACCGTCTACCTGACTTCGGTCGAGCATGATATAGGGATTGCCCTCTACGCCAAATCGCACGTATGGCTCACTGGCTTCAATGGTGAACTCATCGTTGCGGAAGCCCACATGGTGTGACACCCACACCACGTCGTCGCGGGTCTTGACGACACTCTCAAGGAGTTGGTCTACTGGTGGACAGTTGACACAGGGCAGTGAGGTGAAATGTTCTAAAAGCACCTTGCGCCCATAGGGGGTAGTATAGACGTAAAATGGTGTGCTCAATGTGTTGTTGGCAGGCTTCTCGTCATCACCAGATGAAAGGATGGTTGCTTCGATAGCGTGCTCACCCTCATTGAGCGTAGAGAGGTCGAAGGTGTAGGTGGCTTGGAGGGTCTCACCGGCAGAGAGGGTAACATCATTTTCCACAGTGGAAACCGTCTCGCCGTCGACGCTCCATGTCAAAGTGTAACCGCTCATCGGCAGCGCACCGAGGCATTCTATGGTGGTGGTAGCTTGTAGCTGACTGCCGGTGCCATAGCAGAGACTGTCGGTACCGATACTGATGAGACCTAAGTCATGGCTGGGCATGTCGGCTTCTACGATGGCCTGGATGTAAAGGATGCCCAAGCCTTGGCTGTGATAGTCGTCCCATTCGTTATCAATGGCCAGTAAGGAGGTGTCGCTGGTGCCATCGCCCTTGGCAAGCACACCTTTCACGCCGGCAGGTTGGGTGAAAGTGAAACCGATGTAGAGGTCGCTGCCGTCAATGGTCAGTGGGTTGTTGAGCGTCACCTCATTCCAGCCATACTCCAAGTGGCTGATGCTTTGTACTACCTTACTGCTCTCTGTGAGTGAGGTGCGTACCCATACCGAGGGCTTCTCAATTCCGTCACGCAAGGCCACCTTGATGCGGATGATGCGCCCATCCTTATAACGCTGCATGACAGTGGCAGGCAAATGGATGGCACCTGAGATACGGGCCTCTTCGTCTATGCCTACCATGTCAGCTCCATCCAGGTCGTCCGTGCAGTAGCCTAATGTATGGGTCGCTTGCGCAGCCCCTACAAGAGCCAAAAGACTGAGGAAAAGGACTAAAAACAATTTGCGCATATAGGATGAGGCTTTAAGTAGTTAGGTTAGTACGAGTAAAATCGGCACCTTAGACTGCAAATATAATAAAAAAAACAAAAACATCGACTAAAAAAGACATTTTTAATAGATAATTATAAAAAAAAGGCGAAAAATGTAACGAAATGACGACATGCCTCTTTTTGACACTTCTTAACTCCTTAACTCCAAGAAGTTCCGAAGCTTCAGTTAATAAAACATGAAAATCATTTAAATTTCTGTAACTTTTTCATGTTTTCTGCATTTTATCATTATCTTTGTCTTCGACAAAAAGAAAGGATGTACCTCATGTTAGTGTGGGTTAATGACAAATGGTATGCAAGAGACGCTGAAAAACAATCTATGGCTATTGACAGCCAGTAGCATATTGCATTTTCTGGTCGACGGATTGTGCGTGTGCTGCCTCTACCTGATGGTCTCTTCAGAGAGTATGGCGCTCATGACAGGGGTCTTCCTCACCTACAATATATTGGCTTTCATGACACAGCCGCTCACGGGGATGTGTGCCGACTCGTCCAGACTTCGACCATGGTTGCTGCCCATAGCGGCCGCCCTCCTCACCTTGGCGGTGCTTTTGGCGGCTTGGTGGCATGATGCGGGGGGTATGATACCTTCGTCTGGGACCATGCTGACGGTGGCGACACTGTTGGGCATGGGCAATTCATGTTTTCATGTATGGGGAGGCAAACTGACGGCGGTGTGGACAGGAAATGACATGCGGGCATTGGGCGTATTCGTGTCTACTGGTG
Source organism: uncultured Prevotellaceae bacterium (assembly GCA_902780635.1). Taxonomy (GTDB): domain Bacteria; phylum Bacteroidota; class Bacteroidia; order Bacteroidales; family Bacteroidaceae; genus Prevotella. The sequence goes on along the minus strand of CACZGH010000010.1, from coordinate 193,582 downwards.
CTATGGGGCTGTCTGTGGGACTGGTGTTCTGCTCCTGGCCACTGCTCCTCGCTTTCCTTCTACTGATGGGAATAATGACGATGATATGTTGGCTATACGCCTCTAAAAATGATACAAACAGCGAACAACAAACGGCTAAATGCGAACCGCGAATCACGAAAACACTCATATGGATCGCCATGGCAGCACTGATAGGTTTCGTCATGTTCCGGTCGTATGTGGGAGAAATATTCACCCATGGCGTCAGCAAGACACAAACACTCGTGCTGATCATAGGAGCGACCTCAATGATAGGAAAAATGGCGGGTGGATGGCTGGCCAAACGTGTCGGCATCGTAGGGGCATTGGCCATCGCATTGGTGACAGTGGCAGTGTGCTTTATCGGCAAAAACTACAACGTGGCCATCTTCTTGGCTGGACTGTTTGCCATCAATCTGACGATGCCCGTCACATTATACCTGGCTAATGTGGCACTTAAAGGGAGAGAAGGCCTCGCCTTCGGATGGTTGGCGGCGGCATTGATACCAGGTTATCTGATAGCGATTTGGTAAACGAAAGGAGGAGAAGATGATGGGCAATCTGACATGGGCACTCATAGTCACCATACTGATAGAAATGGGAGTACTATTGTTGTTGGGCGAGAAAAGGAGGAAGGTCCTTCTTGCTTCGGTCATTATAAATATACTGACCAATATACCGCTCAACCTCTATCTCCTGTATGTAGGAAACGGTTGGAGCACATTGCTCATCGGTGAGCTACTGGTGGTGTTGGTGGAGGCTCTGTGGTATGACCTCTTCATCAAAAACCTCTATCATGCAGCCATCTACAGCCTACTCTGCAATGCCATCAGTTTCTTGACAGGAGCATTGATACAGCTGATTTTTATCATTCACAATTGACAATTCATCATTAATAAAAAATTTATAGGAATGATCAGATTATTAGACGTTGCACCACTGCCAGTACCGTCGGGATGTGGCAGAAAAGTGATACAAGACGAGTATATCAGACCTCGACGTTTTGACCTCGATACCATCGGCAAACCTATCAGGCAGGTCACCGACAGCATCTCCGACAGTGTCAATTCTGTGTCCGACAGCCTCTCTTCCATGCCGATGATGCCTGGAGGCGCCGCACCCGACCAGTTCCCTCCATCCATGCTGGTGTGGGCAGTCATCACCGTGCTTATCGCCATCGTGGTGTGTGTCTGTTTTGCCATGAGATATCGGTATCGCCGATTAGCACATGGATAAATCGACAGTTCTGCCTGCATCTCCATTAGTGTCGGAACAACGGCATAAAAACATGGCGGCCATCCGTTCCAAGAACACCAAACCGGAAATGGTCGTGCGCCGTTGGCTGTGGAAAAATGGATTCCGATACCGGCTTAATTCTCCTCGGTTGCCAGGCCATCCCGACTTGGTGCTGAGGAAATATCGTACGTGTATCTTCGTCAATGGCTGTTTTTGGCATGGGCATGGTGTGACATTCCCCCCACCGGATTCCAATGACGAGATAGCAGACTCCATCTGTTGTAGGATTCCTCATACCAACAGGGACTTCTGGGTGGCCAAAATCAGCAGAAACCAGCGGCGAGATGTAGCAGAGCAACTGATGCTCGCAAAGATGGGATGGCACTGTATCACCGTATGGGAGTGTGACCTGAGACCGAAAGTGAGGGAAAAGACACTCACATCGCTGACCTATACGCTCAACCGTATCTGGCTGGCCGACCATACCACACCTCAAGCTTATCGCCCTGTGGAAGAGCAGGAGGGCTTGATGGCCGCCGAGGATTTGACGGATCACGCTTTCGATACGAAAGGCTGAAATGGAGGCGTTTTTCACACTAAGTCAAAAAAACACCTTCCAAAAGTTCAAAAAAAGCTTTTTTCTATCGCACCATCAAAAATATTTATTATATTTGCAATCTCAACAGGCCCAAGAACGGCTTACTCCCTGATCTCGCTTCACAGCTAGCCGTTCAATTGCCTGTTGTTTGATTGTATAAGCTTTCCATACCACTTCAAACACACCTTTGGAAAATGAAAAAACTAATCACATCCATCGCTTTCTTCTCTGTACTGCTCTTCATGGTAGCTATCACAGCATGCACCAGTAAAGAGAAAGCAGATTCTACCCCTAATATCGACTCGCTCGTTGAGGCAAAGGTGAAAGAAGCACTGGGTGAAGCCGCCATCGACCAAGTCATCGAGCAGAAGTTCATCGACAGCGAAGAGGAGGAAGACACAGAGGTGTCAGAAGAACCCGAAGACATCCAAGACACCAATGAGGCGGAGGACTGGGAGGACATCGACCTCGAAGAAATGGAAGGTAAAATCGGACCTTACTCCATCACGATGCGGTTGCATGATCTCAGCGATGTGGGTGAAGGTGACTTCGTGGGATATTATTACTACAATGATCGCCCACAATCCAAATTCTCGTTGAAAATAGTCTCTATGGTAGCTGTTAACGCCAAGGGGTCCATGCACCTGGTCATGAAAGAATTTACCCCCAGCGGCCATCATAGCGGCACTTTCAACGGGCAGTATGAGTGCCGTGGGAGTTATTATGCTGGTACCTTTACCACCATCAAAGGTAAAAAATACGATTTCGAGGTACAGTGAGCAATGGGGTAAAGGTGTTTATTTGCCTTTCTTCAGACGCACAAACACATGCACCACATGGCTGTTCTCAGCCTTGCGCTTCTCTATCTCAAAATACTTTGGACACGACTCTATCAGGGGCGTGAGTTTCTGGAAACCATAGTTACGGGGGTCAAAGTCAGGACGTTTCTTCATAATCAGACTGCCCACCTCAGCCAGTGACACCCAGTCATTGTCGTCAGCCAGGTCGTCGATGGTGTGGCGCAGCAGTTTAATGAGCGCATTGCTGATTTTTTCCTTAGGTTGGGCGGGTTTCGCCTCTTCTTTGTTCTCTTGTTTCTGAGGCGCTGTCTCTTCGTCTTCGTTGCCCAAATTCTCTATGTATATAAATTTGTCGCATGACACGATAAATGGACGAGGGGTCTTGCGCTCTCCCATGCCAATGACAAACATGCTCGACTCACGCAGACGGGTGGCCAGACGGGTGAAGTCGCTGTCACTTGAGATAATGCAAAAGCCATCTACTTTGTCACTGTGCAAAATGTCCATCGCGTCGATGATCATCGCTGAGTCGGTGGCATTCTTTCCTGTCGTATAACTATATTGTTGGATGGGGGTGATGGCATTTTCCAACAACACTGTCTTCCAACCTCCTAAAGCTGGTTTCGTCCAGTCGCCATAAATACGTTTGATGGTCGGTATGCCATATTTGGCTATCTCGTTAAGCATCTCTTGCACATGTGAGTAGGGCACATTGTCTGCGTCAAACAGCACTGCAAGATTCAGTTCTTTCTTATTATTTGACATATTCATTTTCTTTTTTTCAAAATCAAAACTATTTCCAAAAACAAAGGATAACAAAAAATGTGCCATTTATTTTGGCAGGTTCCGCCTGTATGTGCACGACACACTTCGATTCTACTTTAAAGACAGACTCCCTATCTAGGTGATAAGTGCGGTAGGAGTCGTTTTTCTTTTCTAAAAAAGATGAAATAAGTGGGTAATTTAAAAATAAAGATGTATCTTTACCCCCTGAAATGAATGATTCTTAATATTATACCTTTTCTAGTATGAATAATGTACCTGTAATCAAGATTGGAATCGTCGCCGTAAGCCGCGACTGTTTCCCAGAGTCATTGGCAGTCAACCGTCGTAAAGCATTGATTGCTAAGTATGTAGAGAAGTTCGGCGCTGCCGATATCTACGAGTGTCCTATCTGTATCGTCGAGAGTGAGATCCATGCTCAGCAGGCTCTTGAGGATGTGAAGAAGGCTGGATGTAACGCACTCTGTGTGTACCTGGGCAATTTCGGCCCGGAGATTTCTGAAACCATGATAGCCGACTGGTTCCAAGGCCCGACTATGTTCTGCGCTGCCGCTGAGGAGACACAGAACAATTTGATTGATGGCCGTGGCGATGCCTACTGTGGCATGCTGAATGCCAGCCAGGCGCTCTCTCTCCGTAAAACCCGCGCCTATATCCCCGAGGAGCCCGTAGGCGATGCTGCTGAGTGTGCTGAGATGATTCATGAGTTCGTACCCATCGCACGTGCCATTGTTGGTCTGCAGAACCTGAAGATCATCAGCTTCGGTCCACGTCCCAACAACTTCCTCGCTTGCAACGCTCCTATCCGTGCGCTTTATGATCTCGATGTAGAAATAGAGGAGAACTCTGAGCTCGACCTCCTCGAGGCTTTCCAGAAGCATGAGGGTGACCCACGTATCGACGACGTGGTGAAGGATATGGTGGCAGAACTGGGCACAGGCAACAGAATACCATCTGTGCTGCCGAAACTGGCTCAGTATGAATTGACACTGCTGGATTGGATTGAGGGACATAAGGGCTCACGCCAGTTCGTGGCTATGGCCAACAAGTGCTGGCCGGCATTCCAGACCATGTTCGGTTTTGTGCCTTGCTATGTCAACAGCCGTCTGACAGGTCGCGGCATCCCCGTAGCCTGCGAGGTCGACATCTATGGCGCTCTGTCTGAGTATATCGGCACTTGCATCACTCAGGATGCAGTCACCTTGCTCGATATCAACAACTCTGTTCCCAAAGACATGTACGAGGAGAGCATCAAGGGCAAGAAGTTTGAGTGCGACAGCTATACAGACAAAGAGATCTTCATGGGCTTCCACTGTGGCAACACCGCATCTTCCAAGGTTTGCAGCTGCCAGATGTGCTTCCAGCGCATCATGGCCCGCGCTCTGCCGGTAGAGGTGACGAATGGTACACTGGAGGGCGACCTGAAACCTGGCAAGGCTACTGTTTACCGTCTGCAGTCTACTGCCGACACCAAACTGCGTGCATACATCGCACAGGGAGAAATCCTGCCAGTCGCCACCCGCTCGTTTGGTTCCATCGGTACCTTTGGCATCAAGAACATGAGCCGTTTCTATCGTCACGTCCTCATCGAGAAGCACTATCCTCACCACGCTGCCGTGATGTTCGAGCACGCAGGAAAATATCTCTGGGAGGTACTGAAGTATATGGGTATCCCCGTTGAGGAGATTGACTACAACTTCCCCAAGGGTAACTATTATCCCACAGAGAATCCTTTTGCTTAATGTATCTGCTCAGTCGTTAACAACGAACATATCAATCAATCTCCGTGTAGGTCTGTGGCCTACACGGAGATTTTTGGTAGGGAAACCTTGTCTATCATGATCGTTGCGTCATGAGAAAAGAGGAAAAACGAAGAAAAAACGGCTGTTTGCTTGGGGAATTACTGGAAAATCGCTATCTTAGCGGCTGTGTTCTCAAATGTCGCTGATAGCTTAAAAAGTTGGGCGAATGTGAAATCTCAGTAATTTGATCGTAAATGAAAAAAACATTGTTATTGACAAGTGCCTTTGTTGTTCTGATAGCCGTCGTGGCCATGGGATGCTCAAAAGGCAAGGAAGCAGGCAACGCTGCTGGTGAATCGGAAAGCAAAACCAGTGCCAACCAAGGTTTGACGGAGGGAGACTGGGATGGGGATGGAGTGCCTCCTGTCTTCGCCGTATGCGTCAAGGGACAGCCCCTTTTCGCCCCATTCAATGAGGGCGACATCATCGATGAGGGCAAGGTGCTGAGGCAATCTCCTAAGGAATACACTCAATTCATTATGGGTGAGGAGGCATACAGTATCGCCTATCAGGAAGAGAAAAATCCCAGCCTCGAGCACGATACCAGTTATCTCAACCAATATGTCTATAAGTCGGCAGACGGAATGAAGGGACAGTTGTACAATTATGTTGATCCTAAAGCCATAGATCATTATATGATGACCCATGGTGATGTGATGCCGGAGGGAGACTACATACCGATGGAATATACCTACGGCATCATCGTGGGAGCAAACTATCTGAAAGACCGCAATATCATGTCGTTCTATTCCACCACGACAGAAGACCCCACCGAACCGCAGTTCAGCAAGGAGGTGATCGCCAAAGTGGAGAAAGCTTTGGATGCGAAAGTGGAGAAAAACCGCGTCAGCCATATCATTGGTGATGATGAATATCAATTCGGTGTCATGAGGACACAGCCCAACGAAAAATACGGCATCGCCGCGTGGGTGCTCGCCACGGGTAACGACATCACCATGTGGACGGACACCTGTGAGGTGGTGGAGGAAGAGCACCGCGTCTATTGGTCCAACTACGACCCTGACGAATATATGGAGCCGGCCATACTCGCCGTGGTCAAGGGCAAGAACGGTCTCGATATCTTCTGCAACCACATGTCCACTGACGAGACTGCCAACTACATGTTGATGAGGCAGAAAAAGTCATCGTTCGTCAAGTTTGATATGGGTGGTTTCTATCAGATGTACGAATGAGCGTATGTCGATGTAAACGAGGTATAAACCATCGCCCAGAATCATAGTAACTCGTGATCTGTCACGAAAATCGCCGCTTTCCCATATCAACTTTGGGGAAGCGGCGGTTTTATGATAGGTACAATTTCGTGATTTCAAAAAAGCGTCATCGCTTGAATGACCCGTTTACATGTCTGGTTTCATCACATCGTGACACTTCACTGTGTATTGCTTGGAGAGATGGTAGGATGCTGTGGCACGGATGTCCTCCACGTTGGCTCCGAAACCGATGGTGTATTTGCCAGCGGCGGTCTCCCATGCTTGGGTGCCCTCGTTATAGGATGCCAAGTCGTAGAGGGAGAGTTTCATGGTGAGTGTCTCACTCTGGTTGGGTTGGAGCTCACGTGTCTTGGCAAAGGCTTTCAGCTCGCAAGCGGGTTTTTCCAGACCGCCGGCAGGAGCGCTGACGTAGAGTTCTACGACCTCTTTGCCTGCCCTCTTGCCTGTGTTGGTCACGGTGATAGAGGCGGTGAGACCATCTTTGGTGGCTTTGACGACGGGCTTGCTATAGGAGAAGGTTGTATAGCTCAGGCCGAATCCGAAGGGGTAAGAAACGGATTTCTTGGAGGTGGCGAAGTAGCGATAGCCTACGTTGATGCCTTCTACGTGTTTGGTGTAATCTTGAAATTCCACCTTCTCGTTACCGCGTCTGCGACCAGGAGCCGTAGGACGTACGTTGGGGTAGTTGGCACTGGATGGCAGGTCGATGAGGTTGTTGGGCCATGTCATGGTGAGTTTTCCAGAAGGATAGGCCTTGCCGGTCAGCACGTCAGCTACAGAATAGCCGCCCTCTTGTCCTGGCTGCCACGCCAGAAGGATGGCATCGGGCATCGACTTCCAAGAGGCCGTCTCGATGACATTGCCCATATTGAGTACGACGACCACGGGCTTGTTGGCCAAATGGAAAGCATTACATACATCTGTGATGAGCTGGCGCTCTACATCTTTGAGGGTGAAGTCACCATCCTCTTGACGGTCTGAACCCTCGCCAGCCTGTCGGCCTAAAGTGATGATGGCGAGGTCTGACTCCAAGGCTTGTACCTGGATGATAGGACGGCTGACGGCCATCTCTGGAAGTGGGGACTTGCCCCAGAACCATCCGCCTCGTGCCGGGCCTGCAGCAGTTAGGCTCCGTTGATAGTTCTGATAATTCTTGTAGAGGTCGGCGAGTTTGGGATTGACTTTCAGTCCTGCTTCGGAGATTCCTTGCATCAGGTCGATGGTGTAGGCCTTGTTCACGTCGCCAGAGCCAGTGCCGCCAGCTATGAAGTCGTAGGATGTGATGCCGAAGACGGAGATGGTCTTGACGCCGTCCAGCGGCAATGCCTGCCCCTCGTTCTTAAGTAGTACCATACCCTCAGTGGCACTGCGGCGTGTCACCTCGGCATGGGCTTTCAGGTCGGGCTTGTTGGAGTACTGGTAGGCACGGAAAGCCGGGGTCTTGACGAGATACTCCAGAATGCGCTTCACGCAGATGTCGAGGTCGGCTTCTTTTAAGACACCACTCTTTACCTTTTCTATAAGGTCTTTGATTTGTGAGTCGTTGCCGGGCTCCATCAGGTCATTGCCGGCTTGTATCTGGGCTGCCGTATTGCGCAGACCTGTCCAGTCGGTCATGACGATGCCGTTGAAGCCCCATTCGTCGCGCAGGATGGTGGTGAGCAACTCTCGATTCTCCTGGGTGAAAGGGCCGTTAAGGCGGTTGTAAGACGACATCACGGTCCAGGGAGCCGCCTCACGCACGGCAATTTCAAAGCCCTTGAGGTAAATCTCGCGGAGGGCACGTTGTGACATCACTTCGTCGACACCCATTCGGTTGGTCTCCTGAGAGTTGGCAGCGAAGTGCTTGACAGAGGTTCCCACTCCCTGACTCTGTACACCTCGCACATAGGCGGCAGCGATTTTACCCGTCACAAGTGGGTCTTCTGAATAATATTCGAAGTTACGGCCACAGAGCGGTGAACGGTGGATATTCATACCAGGGGCAAGCAACACATCGCAACCATATTCCAGCACCTCGTTGCCAATGCACTTTCCTACCTCCTCTACGAGCTGCGTGTTCCAGGTACAGGCCAGTGCGGTGCCTACTGGGAATCCCGTGCAGAAGTAGGTGTTGGTGTCATTGTCTCGATTCGGATTGATCCTCACACCAGCAGGGCCGTCGGTGAGAACTGATGAGGGGATGCCGAGCCGGGGTATGGCCTGTGTGGCACCAGCGGCACCCGGCACACGTTGTGCATGTCCGCCAATCATGCCATTGTTGTCACCTGTCGTTGCTATCTGGCGGTTGCCGCCTACGACGAGCATCGCTTTCTCCTCAAGCGTCATGGCTTTGAGTACTTCATCTACATTGTTTGTTTGCAGTTTCACTTGCGCAGTGATTGTGCTGACACTCCCAAGCAGTAGAACGCAGATGGTCAAAATCACTTTTTTCATAATCATGCTATTTGGTTAACTTCTTTCAATTTTTCCACAAATATACAAATGGTTATTGAAAGAAAAACAAATTCTTTTCACTTTTTTACAAAAAAGTTAGAATAGATACAAAATGATACCTCCCCCTAACCCCTCCAAAGGAGGGGAGATGAAATGAATGGTGAGAGAATAGCCTTGCAAATAACTTGTCCACTCGTCAACTTGTCCACTTGTTTTTCTCTCTTTTTTGATAGTGCCTTGGCACCTTTTTCCTCCTTTTTCTTCCTTTTAATCTTTATATTTTTCTTGATTTCAACCTGTTAGCTTGCGAGAGTCACAACCAACCCTCCCCTTCCTTATCCTAAGCTGGAGGCGATGAAGCCTTACCTGCTGAAAGTGGTGGGCAACAAGCGCTACCGCAAGAGCTCAACCACGCTCAACACCGGCATCCAGCAGACCATCCCTGCCAGTGGAGGCAGTACGTATGGACGCCAGGATGACGTGCCGGGCTACACGCTGCGTGGCACCTTCGAGGGTGTGGACAACAAGACGGCCAACGAAATGGGCGCTTACATCCTGCAGGGCGACGGCGACTGGCACCCCGTCCTCTCGTCGACGGAGGCCGAGAAGAAGGGAGAAATCTTGCCGTTCCGTGCCTACCTGTTGCCGAGCGCTGGCCATGCCAATGGCAGCAGCATCGGCATGATGCTGGAGGACGCCGATGTTGATGGCGTCGACACCTTCGTGACCATCGACGCCGACGGCACCGAACACTACTACGACCTCAACGGCCGTCAGTTGCCCGGCAAGCCAACCTCAAAGGGTGTTTACATCCACAATGGCAAGAAGATCATGATCAAGTAAAGGTCAAAGTGACTCAACTTTCCTTTGGCTATTAACATAAAATGCGCAAGTTGAGCGAATGTGAAATTTGAGGTCAAAGTAATAAAAATCCGTGTAACCCAATCGGTTACACGGATTATTTTGTCTGCCTGTTATCGTCTGCCTGTTATCGTAAAGCTATATGAATGTAAATAGTGGCCTGGAAAGCCAACAGCTATTAGCCCAGGGTAACGATATTCACTCGTTATAGTCATCTGCGCGTCATGACTTTCCGACGAAGCATAGGTAAACTTTTACAAATTTCCCACTGCGGCTGTTGAAATAGATGGCGTCGCCAGCGTGGTTGTAAATGGGGTGGGGGTGTGCATCCTGTCCCAGCCAGTCGCTGCGGTGCTTGCACAGGGGTATCCATTCCAGTCGGCCCTCCTCCCAGTGGGGAACGACGCGTGAGATGTACTCGCCATCTTTCTTATGCGGGTCGGGGCCGTTGTCGGTACTATTCTCCTTGACGGCCTTGATGTCGTCGGGGAATTTGAAATAGCCGTCGCAGCAGAGGTTCTGCTGGTGGTCCATAGTGAAATGCCCATAAGCGTTGTAGTCCTCGGGAAGGGCAATCTCCCGGTAGCGTTGACTGGCGAGTTCGTATTTCCCGACAAGGGCAGGACCATCGGCATAACCACCATGATAGATGATGGTGCCACCATCGTCTGACCACATCTCATGGCAGATCCAGTCAGCAGCCTTGCGCTCGTGCCCGCAGGTGTCGCCGGAGGTGTCTGCTCCTTCCTTCCGTATGCGGACGATAGTGTCGCTGCGGTGGTCGTACAGCCAAATGCGGCGGATGCCACAGTCAAAGCTCGGCCACTCATGGTTGAACATGATGAGTTCGGGATTAGTGGGATTGAACTGCACATGAGTGATCCAGCATAGGGGAATTTCTCTCTCATAGACGAGTGCTCCCGTGGCAGTGTCGTAGACACAGAGGTAGCTACTCAACCGCTCTTCCTGCACGCGGCCGTCGATGTCGTAGACAGGGCGTCGGTCCAGTCCATAACCTTCTTTGGCGGGGTCATAGTCCAAGGCCCTGCCGTCGGTCATCGGGACACAGAGCAGTCTTCCATCACTGCTCACATGGGTGAAGGCAGTCATCCTGCCGTCAGGCACCTGATTGAGCACCTGGATGGCTCCGTCCAACCCCACCTTGCAAATCTGGTTGTCTTGGATATAATAGATGATGTCACGCGCACTGTCCAGACATACGCTGGCCTTGCCCAACCCTTTGCCGGGGTTGCAGTCGAAATAGACGTAGCTCTTCAGCGTGCCATGATGGTTGTCGGTCAGCCGTGTCTCCTGCCCCGTGGCCAGATTCCTGACATAGACATTGGGATGTCCGTCGTGGTCGCTGATGACATACAGCCGATGGTCGTCGCTGCTGAGGGAGGAGCAGGTGAAATAGAGCAATTGGGTGTCGTATCCGTTCTCCTCGCCTTCACATCCGCTTACAAGTATCCTTTCTTCCATCATGTCAATTCCTCACTGCTTTTGGTGTCCAGTTCTTGAAAAAACGCAGCACTTTCTCTCGGTCGTATCCTTGGCCTTCCTCTAAAAAACTAGAATCCTGGATGTGAAGGACGTTTCCAGTCTGGTCAAGCACCACGAACACGGGGAAACCGAAACGAGCCGGGTTGTTGAGCCTTTCCAGCATTTTCTTCGCTTGCTGAATCTTTTCATCACCTCCCGACTGGCGGGGATTGTAGTTGACATGGATATAGACAAAGTTTTCGTCAATCACATGGCTGATAGTACTGTCGTTCGTAATGAAATCGGCGAAACGTAGGCACCAAGGGCACCAGTTTCCACCCACCTGGCAGATGACGAACTTGTCCTCTGTCTTGGCTTTTGAGATGGCCTGGTCAATCTGCACGATGGGGTTGACGTTCTCATCATACACCTTTTTCAGCGCGGTCTGAGCGTTGGCTGTGGCCATGACAAGCACGGCGGCCAGAACAACAAATAGTCTTTTCTTCATAAAAGTAGCTTTTTGGTGCCAAAGATAGGCAAAAAAATGGATTTTCTTCCTACCTTTGAGCAGAATTTATAATTGCTAAAGCAAATTGAAAAGAGGACACGCCATTTTCTTGCATGCCCTCTTTTCTGTAAATGATAAGGTAAAATGTGTTTAGCACCATTTTTCTATTAGTCATCGAAGCCGGTAAGACTTCCAAAACTGTCGAACTCTAATTCAAAACCGTTGTTCAGCTTTACCTCGTATGAGGTTGTATAGATGTCGTTCTTCAACTTGGCGTATGCGATAGTTCCGCCAGGGAAATTATCTTGTACATAGCTCTTGGCTGCCAATGGCAAGTTGTCTGCTGGAATGATATAGTCTTTGTCGAGGATGTCCATGGTGACTGCCATAAAGATAACTGCAACACCTGCTAATGATATGAGGATTTTTTTTGACTTTTTCATTTTGTAGCTGCTTTTAAATGTTAGTGGATGGTTCTGTCTTTTAATAAGGTGATTGGTTGTTTTAGGATGGATGTCAGTCATCCAATCTTAACATCTGTCCGCTTTTGTTGAATTTCAGTTCGAGGTCGTTGGAAAGCTCTATGTCATAGCCGTAGCGCTCCTTGTCGATCTTGACGATTACTGCATCAGGAAAGTTGTTCTTCACGTAGTTGGCGATATTTGCCGGCACTAGATCTGCAGGAACGGCACTATGGTTGCAGTCCACTTTGTCCCATGTTCCTTTCTTGTCGAAATCTATCTCGGTTCCGTTGTTCAAGCGTACCTCATACTTCTTTCTACCGTCGGAGTCGATCTTGGCGTAAGAGATGGTCTGGCCAGGGAAGGTCTTCTGGATGAAGGCTTGTGCGGCTGCGGGAAGTTGCTCTTTGGAGATGAGCCTGTCAGCGGCGAAAGTTGATACTGTTTGCATCATCATGCACACGAGTGCTGCGAGGAAAAAAACTGACTTTTTCATAATGGTAATTTTTTATTTGTTATTATTATTTTTGTTTTTTGTTCGTCTCTTCTTTTTTTGTCCTCAGGAGGTTTTTGTTCCTTTCGACATTGCAAAGATAAGTCACATTTTATCCTCATGCATCATTTTTTCTTGTATTTCTTCTCTTCTCGTTACGACATGGGCTTAATATTGCGACATTCAAGAGGAGCCACGTCATATCTGTCGCATCAAGGGCTATTTACCGCATATCAAAGTATAAAATGTATAGTCGGGTTAATTGTCTGATAAAGCTTTTGATTTACACTGTCAATAGTCAAGAATATCAGTATCTCGACGATTAGAAAATATGAGCCCATAAAATGCAAATGGCGTGTAACTCATTGAGCTACACGCCATTTCTGTAGTGTTTTGTTATGTCTTTACTTCTGCACCTTATTTGACCTCCACGAAGATAACACAGGTTGATATTCAGAGCGTTACAAATCCATGGTACAAATATGGTACAGATACAAGCAGGGGAAAGATAAGAAGACGACAACTATCGATAAGAGTCACTCTTCTTTTTGCCTTGCCCTGTATTTTTGCCTGGGATGATGGGGGATGTTTTCATACATCTTTTCCAAAACATCTGCCATTTGAGGAAGAACGAAGTTCTTAATGTATTTTGTATCACGGCTTATCTGAGTAGCTATTTCATCAGCTGTTCGCCATTCTTTGCAGAATGCTACTATCAATTCTCTTAATAGCTCTTTGCTGTATTTTTTAGGAAGAGCCCTTTTCTCTCCTTTGCTTTCCATATTTGCTAAAGAACTATCCATATTTGCTCCAGAGGTGTCCATATTAAGTGCCATATTTGCTGACGAACTATCCATATTACCTTCGGAAGTATCCATATTAAGTGCCATATTGCTTCTCGGCACTCCAATATTTATTCCATAAACATGGTACTTCGTTCCCCTTCCATATCCATATGATTCCAATAGTTGCTGGGCGCACATGTCACTCAACATCGTGGTGATATCAGCCCTATGCATATCCAACACATGTTGTAATCTCTCGTTGGTAATTTCCTCTTCGCTATAAGCCAAAGCGAGTACTGTAAGTTGTTGACGAGATAATCCCTCCATTTTCTTGCCGAATTGAAGATTCAAAGCCTCGATGACATGCCCGTCCATTAGTGATTCAAGCGGCATAGTGAGCACCACTTTGTTCGGACGGTTTCTCTCCATGATGTAAGGTTTCTTCCAATTCTGTTTTTCCCATCCATGAAGGATTTTGTCGGTTCCGCTGCCAGCTTTCTCTGATGAACCAAGAAACATAAACATTGTCTGAAGGTATTTGTTGCGGCAAATACTTTCACCACCCTTGTAGTATTGAGCAGGGGATATCAGCATCGTGCCGGGATTGGAGAACACAATCTTGTTGGGATACTTGTAGACGTTCAGCGTGGCATTCTCCGTGTGGTCGGCATGGATGCATAAGTTGGTCAGCGCTTCTCTCACGGCAACGTGTGCTGGCGTATCATTGATGCGTTGGTTGCCTTCTAAGCGGAAAGGTTTGGGTAGGAATCCCTGAAGGATGGGCAAAATCCTGCGATAGAATTGGAAAAGGTTCGACTCCCAATTGCCATCAGGATAGATTCTGTTAATCCACCTGTCCTTGGGATTCTCTATCTCCTGATAATCGGGGAAGAAGTTGGGATTCTCATCCATAATGGCACTGTAGGTGCCAAACATCAGCAGCCCTGCATACGTCAGTCCTTTCTCACCAGTTTTCCTGTCTGTTCTGAATACATTGATTTTCTCCAAGAACTCATCTTCTGGAAGGGAAATCCACACGTGGTCAGGATTAGCACTTTCAAACAACCGCCGATATTGCTTAATCGACTCTCCATCCAAGTCCTCTTTGCTGTAATTTTTCAGGATTCTTCCGTCAACAGGACTCGCCAGGTTGGCATCGGCATACATACTGTTGATTTCCTCACGTGAGCAATGATAGTCGCCATCAAGGTCGCGACGGTAGGTTCCCGTATAAGGGTCGAGGCCGCAGAACACGGGTCTGAGATTGATGTTCACCCTTGGGATGTAGAAAACAGGAAATACGTGCCATCGAAACCTACAATCTGCACATCCTGCTCGTTGAGTAACGGGATGTTCACATTCTGCTTGCTGTGCAAATTGTTGAAGAAATCGCGCTTGTATTTCTCCGCCTGCTCCTTAGTGATGCCATCCAAGAAGAACTTACCGTCTTTCTCCTTCACTCCGAAGATGATAGTTCCACCATTGGTGTTGGCAAACGACGAGTATGTCTGCCAGAATGTCTGAGGGAACCCACCCTTCGAAGACTTGAATTCTACCTCACCAGATTCCTTGTCTGCAATCAGTCGTTCAAGTACTGGACGTATGTCGTCGTATTCGTATGTTCGTTTCATTTTGGAGCTGATTACTTTTTGTTATTTGACAATCTGTTTCTAAACAAATAATACCTTTTCTCATGTGCTTTTGGTATTTCATTATTTATGTCCAATCATGTCAACTACTTTGTTGTGTGCAAATATAAGGAAAAAAGCGAAAAAAAGAAAGGAAAAAACAAAAAAGTGGTGCAACTGCATGAGTTACACCACTTTCTATAGTTGTTCTTAAAACACTACCTTATTTGACCTCCTCAAAATCAGCATTGACTGATAATCAGTTGGTTACAAAGACGTGTCGCAAATATGCCGCAAAATTTTGATAACAAATGATATGTGGGGATAAGTAACGATAAGAGTGCATCAAGCCCAAAAAGCACATATGGTCTGGTACCGATCATCGAGATTCTCGTCTTTAATATGTTTCGTTTTACACCAATCATTCTGCCCTTAGTTCTGCCCTTTCATAATGATTGAATTTCAATTTGTTATGTAGATTTACAATAGGCAAAAGTGCCTTTCTTTGCCCTTTGTTCTGCCCTTTATTCCGTCCTTTCAGCAAACCTTATATCTCTCCATCTTCTCCTATAACCAAAGCCTTGTTTATAACTTCACAGTTGGCTTGATATGCATCACCAATCATATAGTATATGTTATTTCTTAGGCATTCTATCTTAAGTATTTCTTCTTTTCTAGGAGCATTAAGGTATTTCCTCAGTTGTTTTGAGGATAAATGATTTCCTTTATTTTTTTCAAGATCAAGCCATTTCGCTTTACCATATTTCTGCAAGAAAGGACAAATGAATCGTTATGTCCATTTCGGCGACTTCGATTTGGCAGGAATACATATATTCCTGACGGAGTCCAACCCTTATTTTCTATATAATACCAATACAATCCAGTTAGATTATACTCAAACTTATCAGTATCTATGTCTATCATAATCTTTTAATTATCCTCGTCATTCAATTCAAACATTGGTACGTTCAGTGTTTTTAGAGCCTCCCTGGTGTTGTTATAGGCAACTTGTGATTCTTCATTTGAAGGTATATAACCACCATGAATCACACGATTTCTAATCTTCATGACGAAGTCTCTAATATTAGGCATTCCTGCAAGACAAATGCCGAGTTTCTTACATAGATCAACCAATTTTTCAAAACCATCTGCTTGTTTTAATACGTAGTTACAAAGTGCTTGTGGTATATCATTTTCCTTAAGATAAGCAGATACCATCCTTTTGAGCATCACCTCAATTGCAGTTGCACAGTTAAGAACTGTTGCTCTAGTATCATGATAAACAAAATTTATTCGAGCATTATTAAGCATTTCATATGGTGCTGAAATAGGATTATATGCATTACGAAAAGCATTTTTAATGTCGGTTATCGATAGTTTCCCTTTTCTATCATCAAATACCATCGCACATTTTATCTCAGGCCGAGCCACATCTCCTTCAGATAAATAAACAGACATCTTTACTTCACACAAATCATCTTTAAACTCATCTAAAGGAACACGAATCGCATCAGGGTTAATTATTTGAAGAGAGTGAATAACTTTCTTAGCTTTAGTTTGTATAATACCAGATTTGGGGAGGTTGCCGCCATCATTACTAAAACATTCAACAACCACAGCAGAAATCCACACATCCATTCTATCTATATCATCTAGATTAACATATGATTTCACCGTGCCCCAATCACTTAAATCTGCGTTGTACTTTTTCATTATTCCGGGAACCTCTATTTCTGGACATCGATTTTTAATAACAAGAGAGGGAATGATTAAGCGTAAATAATAATCCTCAGATATATTGATCCTAATTCTATGTCCTAATAATCTAGCATCTACTGCATATCTATTTTCCAACTCAATAAAATGAGCAATAGAATTCTTATAATTCTCCATAATTAAATGTTGTTTAATTAATTCGGCAAAATACCCCCCCAAAAAAAAATAGTCCTTGCTACTTTTTCTTGTTTAAGATTGGTTCTACAATGTGGAAATAGCGAAAAACTTGTTAGACGATGGGGCTTGTCCCCCAACAAAACTATTCCTCGCTTTCAGCTAATTGACGTACATCCTCTTTCAACATTTCAATCAATTTGTATATGCCAGTAGATGGATTATGGAATTCACGTAAATTCTTTGCTCTTGCAACTGCAATATCTGTTTTGTCGTTCAAGAAAGACTTTTGAGTGTCGGTGAAGGCTGACTTAGAATAGTTTTTCCATACAGGTGCACTTTTCTTCAATTCTTTGACGAGGGCGTCTGTTTCGATGGCAGTCCTCTGGTCTTTGGCATGGAGCAACAACCATATTTCAAAGCAAGGATTACTTAGCAGCATTTCTGCCTTACACTTACGCAGTTTCTCGTTGATGGCTTGTACATCCATATCGTACATTAGAAATGTATGCACCTTATCCCATTGTGAGATTTTGAGTTCCTTTGTACGCTTCTCAACCAACGATGGAGTAATCTTTGTTCCTTCAATGTGCGATACAATTCTGATAGGTGACTTGTACCACTTTTTCAAAAGGTTGATATAACAGACCTCTGTCTCGCCCTCGCAAATGACGAGAGCGATCTTTCTCATCCGCAGGGATGGAGATGGTTCTCTTTTGCTTGTCATAATCAACCTTCTAATAATTGTTTGATACTTGATACTGATGAATCAACATAAGGAACGGCATCAAAACGTCCTTGTATATATCCCTTTTCGGCATCCATGTTCTCCCGGAAATCCTTGAAGTCGTATAAAGAATACACCTCCGTCGTTCCCTGTTCGGACTTATTGACAAACACAATTTGGTCACGTCTTAGCCTTTTGACATCGATGAGATTTGTGTTATGGGATGTGAACAATAACTGACTGCTCTCTGAAGCATGAATCAAGTCGAGGATAAAATCAGCCAGACGAGTGTGAAGTCCCATATCAAACTCGTCCATCATAATACTCTTCTTGTTCTTTACCACATCCAAGAGTCGTATCAGAATCTGGAACAGTTTTCTAGTACCGTTGGATTCTTCCATATCCATGTCGAACATGATATTTTTTTGGTTGCGATGGAACGTCTTGAATCGAAGTATATCCACCAACTTATATGAAAGTTCTGCTTGTCCTGGCACAATGATTGGAGCTGGCATTTGCTCTTTCCGTGCCTCAATATCCGTAATATCCGTATCACATATTTCAAGTGCTTTGAGTATCACCTTCTTGTAGGCATTGAAACTATCCAATACCATCATGTCATTTACATTTACAAGCCCCAAAAGGAATTGATTCATGAAATAACGATATAGCTTTTGAGCAATATCACGATTCATAGAACTTGCACAGCTAAGGAAAAGTTTCTTCTCGCTAGTATTAGTGACAACATCTGAAGGTTTTACCATGACTCCGGTACCAAAACTGTATTTGCCATTAGCATCTCGGACAAATACCTTGGCCCTCCTGCCAACGGGATAATAGTACAGACTTTCACTGAGAATACGCTCACGAGTCAGTTCAAAGGAATATTCATATTCCACGTCTTCGCAAACAAAATCAATCAAGAATTTACTTGGTTTTTTCTGCCATCCATCGAATTTGAATGGTTCAAAATTAAAAGTCACACCCTCGTTGTGGAGATATGAATCTAGAATCATTCTACAACAAAAAGTAATGGCTTTTAGGATATTTGACTTGCCCGAAGCATTCGGACCAAACAACCCAACAGTTTTTAGGACAGGCACACCTTTCCACTCCATTACATTATGACTCAACTCTCTGGCAAGAGCCGTGTTGATGCTCGCAGCTCTGAAATCAATCCTCACGCTATCTCGGATAGAGAAAAAATTTTCAAATTCGATTTTAAGTATCATTTTAGCCGTAATTTTGTAGGATTTCTGCAAAAATAGCAATTAAATTTGAATCATCAAAGCTTTGGGGGTGATAATCTGCTTTGTAACCGCCATTTTTAACATTTGTCAACTTGTCTACTACCTGAAGCTTTGTATAACTGAATAGATTATATTTTATGATGCAGCTTGCATAGGATTCTTTTGTTATGGATGATTTTTATATCACTTTAACTATAATAATACCTATGTTTTTTCCGACCACCGTTCCTTTTTTGTACATTTGCATTCTAAAAGGATAACAAATAGAAAGATCATGTATACCCTATCATACCCACTGCTTCTTGCGTTTGAGGTTTGTGCCTTCATTGTATTCTTAGTGACGATGTATTTCTTCAAGTCACCTTGGAGGAAATGGATATGCTTTGGTGTCACATTCATTATCATTTTGCTATTGCTTGATGCGGAGCCAACCCTTTTTGCCGATGATGCTTATTCTTCTGAGTGGCATTGGTTTAGGTTTGTGGCATTCATCGGCGTGATGATGATTGCCGGAATCGGATTCCTTGACCTTAGAAAACCCAATCAGAATAGTGAGGCCAATGATATGGTGCCAAATGGAGCGGAAGAATCCTCTTTGGTTGAAGACTCACTGAAACATTCGGGAAGGCAAGCAGATGAATTGAATGAGGACGAAGTGAATGTTTCTTCATCAACTGACGTGGCTGCTACGAAACCTTCTGTCACGGAAACTCCAGCTTTAGAGCTGTATGATGAAGTATCACCTTCCGATGCCACGCCAGAAGTCGTTTCTTCCGCTGATATGCAGTTTGCCGATGTCTCACCTACTGCTGATGTTGAAGATGAAATTTCATTTGAGGAAGATCAGGAAAAACTTGTCAGGTATGATGCGCCCACACAAATTCAGAGGGATTTTGAGGATAAGGTGTTGCCTTGGTTCTATGACCAGATTAGTCTATTCACTCCGGCACAGCAGGAGGCTATCAAGGTTTGTGTGGAAAAGTTTCTCCGCAATAGATATACTTCTGGCCCAAAAGAAGCCATCAGTAGGATTGGCTCGCCATACACCCAACAAAAACTCTACGAAATAGTCAGTGCCTTTATGTTGTTGGATAAGAGCCGGGAGCAATGTGCTGATTTTGCCAAAGAGGTTTTCACTGACTTTTTCTGGAACACTGAGACCAAGACCATAGAACGAAAACTGAAGGGAAAGGACAAAATACTGCTCATTATAGATACATATTGGGAGGCACATGTTTGACAGCATGCTGCTCTCACGGCTTGATAGAACTCTTTGACTGAATTTGCCCCGACGGAAAGACCGCTTGGAGGCTAATAATAGCCTAAATTCGCCTCTCTTCCCTTGCTGACTGATTTCGACAGTACTAACAGCCTGAACTTACTTCAACTTATGTATCCACATAATTATCATGCAGGCAGGGCTTCTTTGCTTCTTTGAAATACTATGAGTGTTCTCTGAAATACTTGGACATTTTCCAAAATTCTTTCAAAGCCACTCCAATCCTTTGAAAGGTTTTTAGAGAATCTTGGAGAAATCTACAAAACATCGAGCATTTGGGGGTGAAGGCTATTTTTCTTTATGCCCAACAGATAGTCCTTCTTTCTCCGTATTCCTACCTTTCTTTGCCTCTTTCTTTTCTTTCCTAATTCTGAGTTCATCCATATATCCAGCCGTTATAATTCCCGATGGCAATGCTATGATGGCGATACCTACCATAGCAGAAATGATGCTGATAACTCTCCCTGTATTCGAGATAGGATATAAGTCACCATAACCAACTGTGGTAAGGGTGCAAGCAGCCCAATAAAAAGCATCGAAAAAATTGTTGAACAAATATTCTCCTGTTTCCGGATTGATATCTTCTTCGGCATTGAACATAATCAACGCTGTTATAAAGATATAAAAGAAAGCCAATGAGAGAACAGTGAGGAGTATTACCCATTGTTTGCGTATCACGGCCAATATGGTTTCCAAAGGTTCAAAATATCTTATAGCCTTGAAGATACGAAGAATTTTTAAAAGACGTGTTACACGGAATACTTTAAATGTTGGACTCAGAAGATTGACTATAGGTAAAATTGACAATAAATCTATTATTGCCATCGGTGTTATAGGATACAATATAAAAGCAAGTTTGTTCTTCCTGTTAGTTCTATAATCAGCAGTTATCCACCTCAATATATAATCAACGATAAAACAGCAGCCAGAAAATAAATCAAAGAACCAAAAAATACGATATTGTTCCCTGAACATAAGAGGAAGTATTCCTGTTATGATGGCTATTAGCATCAAACCATCATAAAGCATAGAATTGCGGCTATCCTTCCGAGGTTCTATAAGGTTGTATATTCTTTTTCTCATTTTGATAAGTTTATTCAACAGTATTTTGGCAGAAAGGTCTGATACCTTGGAAATAGTTCTTTGATGTTGAGAAAAAACCACAGCAGTCCATTTTTAAAACACAACTATCACATATTGGAGCATAATGATTTTTCCAATCTGAGATGCTCTTCCTTGCATAATCGTGTAGATATGTAGGAAGTAGGCATAATGGAATATTAAAAATGCTTACATGATAGTTCCAATCTGCCAATAATTTCACAGCATCTAATAGTTCTTCTTGGTAGTCTATAGGTTCTATCCATATCTTCTTCGCATTTTTTACAGCATAGCCTGTTTGCTCCATTCCCATGAAAGCTACCCATTCCACAAATGGCAAATTACGATGAATAAATAGGGAAATGTTGTACAATCGCCTGTAATTCAATGCGCAAAGAATTATTCTTAGTTCAATACTGATTCCACACAGGGCCAAATTATAAAGACCCAGAAGCGTATCTCTGTATGCGCCTTTGGCACCAGCTATCATGTCATGGTCTTTATAATAATCAGAATGAAGTTCCACTCCAGCATATAGCATACCGTCCCCAGCTTCAGCGATTTTCTTTACATATTCATAGTTGGCAAAACGTCGTCCGTTGCTTAGAAGTTGTATTTCTGTATTGGGCAGACATTTTCTAATCTCTTGAATTAATACTATTAGCCTGTCTCCAAGCAAAGTCGGTTCACCACCAGTAATTCCAATAAGATCAAGAGACTGTGGAGCAGAATGGATTCTTCGAAGGTTTTCTTCGAATAACTCATCCATGTCATCATCATTATTCGGTGGTTGACAACACATCAAACACCTATTATTGCATCGTGATGTAATGAATAGGGTGTTATCGTTGGAATTAATGTCTATAGGTCGTTGTCTCATTATAAAAACCAACTTTTGAAAATAGGTAGCACTTCTTCTCCACGAGTAATAATCAATTCAATAATATACTCAATGATGGCTTTGTTCTTCTTACATAGCAAAGAACCAGGCCTAAAACCATAGATGTCACCTTGTGTGGAATGGTTGCGTACAGGATCGGCACCACAATATGTCTTCAGCGCACAGTCGGAACAACCGGCAAGGGTCTCATTAGCCCATACTTTTGCCCAATTCTTGACTTTCTCACAATATACCAATTGTTCATAATCATCATCGACACTTCCTATCCTGAACGTATAATCACCCATTTCTGCAAGCATGCGTGATTCATCCGATGCATAAACATAACCGTCATAATTGTATACAATGACAGAATTTACAATACCAGCTGGAGACTGAAGATCTACGAAACCAGAATTGAAAGATGTAATCATTTTCTTCAAGATAATGGTTGCATACTCTTCTCTGAAGAAAAAACCTCTCTTGTTCAAGTCAATAATATGGTTCAATGCTTGTTTATAGAATTCTATGAATCTATTCGTATAGTCATCCCAATTCTCGTTATTCGTTGCAAGTCCATAGGGATTTAGTGCACGAATGAAAATGTTTGAAAATTTCAGTTTTACATATTCATCAACAATCTCTATAGGATAATTCAACCCTTCAACAGAGGTAGTCATTAAGGCAGATACTCTATCAAAACCAAGGGCTTCCCTCGCTTTGGCAATTCCAGCTACCACCTTATTATAACTATCTGTCTTTCCTCTGTTCTTGTTATGCAAATAATCCGGACCATCAAGTGACGTTGATATCAACACACGGTGTTTTTTGCATAGTTCAAGAACCCTGTCTGTAAGGTTGATGCTGTTGGTGCATAAGACATAGGTTATTTGTCGACACTCTCCAATGTTTCGTTTTTCCGCCAACTCTATACCATATTTCAGCAATTCAAATTCCAAGCTTGGTTCTCCACCTTGAAATTCCATTGTCAGATGAGGAGAACGAGATCTGAACATCAGTTCAACAGATTTTTTCATCGTATGCTTTGTCATGGTAACATGGCAATTTGACTCCTGTTGGCTGGAAGCCTGGCAATAGACACAGTTCTGGTTACAACGCAGCGTCAGGACAAAGATATGCAGTGCGGTATGACTATCAAGGAAACTTTTCTTTTCTGCTAATCTCTCTACATATATGTCAAACAGAGGATGAATAACAGAGTCTGAGAGGAAGAAATTGGCATGGAGTGTTTTGAAAAGATCACTTTTCTCATCCAATTGTTTTTCCACAATCTTTTCGACTGTTCCCAAAGGAACAATCTGCATATCTCCGACCTCGTTCACAAGAATTTCATGGCCAGCAATACGGGTAAAGGAAAAAGGCAATAACTTGTACATTGCTTATTCATCCATATCTGTTGCTTCTATATCATTACAATCAGAAAAAGCCTTCGCATATAGAATCGTTCTTATTTCATGAGTTTCTTCCTCAATGATTGAACGAAGCTTATAATCATTGAGTTGACACAGAAACTTGTCCTTTATTGATTCATCGGTTGTTGATTGTTTTGGGACTATGTCGATTATCTCCTCTTTGTCTGATAAAAATGTACGTTGAATTACATAAATATCAGACAAAGAATAGACAGCCTTTGCGATACAATTATCGGAATAGATTCGTTTGTCAATTCGAATTATCATCAGCTTGTTCCCTTGATTTTTTTCACAAAGTTTTCATCCACAACGCCTGTTTCAACAAGTCCATTTTCAGCCTGGTAACGTTTCACGAGCTTTTCAATGTCTTGTGTAAACATATAATGCCCATCTCGTTTTTCGAGTTTCATTGGATCTGGGGCATAGCCTTTTTCCCAAAGGAGTCTTATCAATTCATCTACATCTGGTCCGGAAAGGGGGAATGAAGTCAAATAGTATAGATCCCTGACACCAAGGACTACGCTTGTTTTTACTTTTTCCCATACTTCTAAAGACTCTAATGTTGATTCGTCCAGTATACCTGTCTGTGATAAGCCGGCATCTTTTTGAAAGTGTTTAACAGCCTCTTCCACTTGAGTGTCATACACGGGATAGTTGTCTTTTTTAGACACCCAACTATCTCTAATGTATAATTTCTCAACAAGAAGAACAATCAGCATTTTGACATCATTTCCATAAAGGTCTCTTGTTAATGTACGTTCACCCAGTCTGACTATTCTAATGTTAGGTGCTGAATTTGAATAAAACCCGGAAACCGTGCCTTTGCTTCTTTTCTTGTTTGAACTGGTGCTCGAAGATTTAGTTCCATTATTATTTGATTGACTTCTTGTTCCTGAAGACGAAGAGCCAGAACTAACAGCTGGTGTGTAAGTCGACCTCGAACGGGTTGTCGTTCCGTAACTTGTACTGCTTGAACTATGAGAAGTATGTGATGTATGAGAAGAGTGACTCCTCACGTATGACCCTGAACGGTGAGAAGAATGTGACGAATGCGAACGATGTGTATTTACGCCAATCATTTTTCCAGAAGGACTTATTTTCAAAACATTTTTATATATACGCCTAAACGAGGACTTCAACTCATTAGCATCTTCCTCATTCAAGTCGTTTGTTACGGTCAATGTTTCTTCTGCATTTGCATTAGAGCTAAACATTGTTGCTATAGCAGACAGCAACAATCCTTTTAAAATATTACGTGGATTCTTTTTCATAATTATCGTAAAACTATTTGTTGTTTGCATGGAATACGACCTTTGTGAGTGTCTTTGCTATAAATGGGGCTCCGCAAATCTCACACTTCCTTTTGATCTGGAATTTGGCTTCAGGCATATTGTCTCTCTTTAAATGGGTATTTATATGAATAGATATGTTTAAGTATGAATAAGTAGCAACTTATCGCTAATTAAGTCGTGTCGCAAATATAAGCCAAAAATCGGTAAAAAACAAGGAAAATAACAAAGTTTAACAAAACGAAAAAGTGGTGCAACTGCATGAGTTACACCACTTTTTATAGGTTTTCTTATTGTTTCTTATCGTATCTTACTTCACCTCCTCGAAGTCTGCGTCCTGAATGTTGTCATCCGACTTGGGCTCCTGTGGTCCGGCCTGTTGTCCGCCGAAGCCAGCGCCTTGTCCTCCGAAACCGGCACCGGGCTGTCCGCCAGCCTGGCTATACATCTTGGCACTAGCGGCCTGCATCACCTGGTTGAGGTTGTTGATGGCATTGTCGATGGCAGTGATGTCGCCGCTCTTATGAGCATCTTTCAACTGCTGCACGGCTGCCTCTACACCAGCTTTCTCGCTGCCCAGCTTGTCGCCATTCTCGTTGAGGAAGGTCTCAGTCTGGAAAATCATCGAGTCGGCTTGGTTAAGCTTGTCGATGCGCTCGCGCTCACGCTTGTCGGCCTCGGCATTGCGCTCAGCCTCTGCTTTCATGCGGTCGATCTCTTCTTTGCTCAGGCCAGAGGAAGCCTCGATACGGATGGCCTGCTCTTTACCAGTGGCCTTATCCTTAGCCGATACCTTGAGGATACCATTGGCATCGATGTCGAAAGTCACCTCAATCTGTGGAATACCACGGCGGGCAGGAGCGATGCCGGTCAGGTTGAACTGGCCGATGCTCTTATTCTGAGCAGCCATGGGGCGCTCACCTTGCAGCACATGGATGGTCACCTCTGTCTGGTTGTCAGCTGCAGTGGAGAAGGTCTCGCTCTTCTTGCAAGGGATGGTTGTGTTGGCTTCAATCAGCTTAGTCATGACGCCACCGAGAGTCTCAATACCGAGGGTCAACGGTGTGACGTCGAGCAATACGATGTCGCCCACGCCGCCTTCTTTGTTGAGGATAGCACCCTGGATAGATGCACCTACTGCCACTACTTCGTCAGGATTGACTCCCTTAGAAGGCTCTTTGCCGAAATAGTTCTTCACCAGTGTCTGCACAGCGGGGATACGGCTGGAACCGCCCACGAGGATCACTTCGTCGATGTCGGAAGTGGAGAGCTTGGCGTCTGCAACAGCTTTCTGGCAAGGAGCCAGACAAGCCTGAATCAGGTTGTGAGCCAGCTGCTCAAACTTAGCACGAGTCAAAGTCTTCACTAGGTGCTTGGGCACACCGCCAACAGGCATGATGTACGGCAGGTTGATCTCGGTGGAAGTGCTGCTCGAAAGTTCAATCTTGGCTTTCTCTGCGGCCTCTTTCAGACGCTGCATAGCCATCGGGTCCTGACGCAGGTCAGCGCCCTCGTCGTTGCGGAACTCCTGTACGAGCCAGTCGATGATGGCCTGGTCGAAGTCGTCGCCGCCCAGGTGGGTGTCACCATTGGTGGAGAGCACCTCAAACACACCACCGCCAAACTCCAGAATGGAGATATCGAAAGTACCGCCACCAAGGTCAAACACGGCAATCTTCATATCCTTGTTGGCCTTGTCCACACCGTAGGCAAGAGCTGCGGCGGTAGGCTCGTTCACGATACGCTTCACCTCAAGACCAGCTATCTGACCGGCCTCTTTGGTAGCCTGGCGTTGTGAGTCACTGAAGTAGGCAGGAACGGTGATGACAGCCTGTGTCACTTCCTCGCCCAGATAGTCCTCAGCGGTCTTCTTCATCTTCTGAAGTATCATGGCCGAAATCTCCTGAGGAGTATATTTACGACCCTCAATCTCCACACGTGGATAACCGCCTTCGTTCACTACTTTGAAGGGTACGCGCTCGGCCTCCTTGCGGCTCTGCTCGTAGGTCTCACCCATGAAACGCTTGATGCTGTACACCGTGTTCTGAGGGTTGGTGATGGCCT
Organism: uncultured Prevotellaceae bacterium; assembly: GCA_902780635.1. Taxonomy (GTDB): domain Bacteria; phylum Bacteroidota; class Bacteroidia; order Bacteroidales; family Bacteroidaceae; genus Prevotella. Next base: position 166,546 of record CACZGH010000010.1, on the reverse strand, counting down.
GACGCTTGGCGGGGTCACCCACTTTGCGGTCGCCGTCCTTTACAAAACCCACCACGGATGGGGTGGTACGCTTTCCTTCACTGTTTGCAATCACTACTGGCTCATTGCCTTCGAAAACCGATACGCAAGAGTTGGTAGTACCTAAGTCTATTCCAATAATCTTTCCCATTGTTGTATTTTTTTTGTTGTTAATAATCAGTTGATTAGCCACGTATTCCTACATGGTCTGCTATCAATACAACAAATGGTGTGCCAAAACGTGACTGCAAGGTGAAAATATGACAGTATGTCAGTCGGTCACTATTGCTTGTCGGCTATGGCCTGCATGATTTTGGCCTCTATTTCCTCGCATAGCTCAGGGTTGTCTTTGAGCAGCGCTTTGGTGGCGTCGCGACCTTGGGCGAGGCGTGAACCGTTGTAGGAGAACCACGAACCGCTCTTCTGAATTATGCCATATTCCACACCCATGTCTACCAGTTCGCCCACCTTGGAGATGCCCTCGCCGAAGAGTATCTCAAACTCTGCCTTGCGGAAGGGTGGGGCCACTTTGTTTTTCACGACTTTCACGCGCACCTGGTTGCCGATGGCCTGGTCGCCGTCTTTCAAGGTGGTCACGCGGCGGATATCCAGACGCACGCTGGCGTAGAATTTCAGGGCGTTGCCACCGGTCGTGGTTTCGGGGTTGCCAAACATCACACCGATTTTCTCGCGCAGCTGGTTGATAAAGATACAGGTGGTGTTGGTCTTGCTGATGGTGGCTGTCAACTTGCGAAGTGCCTGGCTCATCAGACGGGCCTGAAGACCTACCTTGTTGTCGCCCATGTCACCCTCAATCTCTGACTTCGGTGTCAGTGCGGCCACAGAGTCGATGACGATGATGTCAATAGCGGATGAACGGATGAGTTGGTCGGCGATCTCAAGGGCTTGTTCGCCGTTGTCAGGTTGTGAAATCCACAGGTTGTCGACGTCCACGCCCAGGTTGGCGGCATAGAAACGGTCGAAAGCGTGCTCTGCGTCGATAAAAGCTGCGATGCCGCCTGCTTTCTGGGCCTCTGCGATGGCATGGATGGCCAGTGTGGTCTTACCTGATGATTCCGGTCCATAGATTTCGATGATACGACCTTTGGGGTAGCCACCAACACCGAGGGCGGCGTTCAGGCCGATACTACCAGTGGGAATCACCTCCACATTTTCTATTTGCTCGTCACCGAGTTTCATGATAGAGCCTTTGCCGAAGTCTTTCTCGATCTTCGCCATGGCAGCTTGCAGGGCTTTCAGCTTGCCTTCCTGTGTATTTTCTGTCGATTCGATGTTTTCTTTTTTTGCCATGATATGAATAATTAGTAATTATTAATTAGTAATTAGTATGGAGGGCACGGTGATGTTAGGGATTGGTTTTTGCATTGGAGTTAGGAATGGAGGTGGGTTGCTTTTCTTTTTGCGTTTTTGTAATTGAAGATAGAATTTTGATGATTTCTTGACAGTCTTTATAAATGCTATCAAATGATTGGTCATTGATGTAATTGGATTCATGTAATAATTCAAGCCAGTACTCCGTCTCCTTAGCTTCTTTGAAAGATATGTATAATTTCGCAAGAAAGTCAGCATCTGTCTGAGCGGCAAATGCTTCTCTGACATTAGCACCAATACTTGTTCCGCTGCGTAATACTTGTTTTGATAATACAAATTCTCTTTCTTCTTTTTTAAGATACTTATACAGGGCTATAATTCGCAATGCGAATTTCTTACTTTTTTCCGCTATTACATTTTGCCTCATCAGTTATCTACTAATTCCTATCTCCTAATTCCTATCTCCAAAAACCTCTTACCTCTCACTTCTCACCTCTAATTCCCTTTCACTTCCAAATCTCCGTCAAAGACTTCGTGCCAGGGGAGGCCTTTCTCGTTGAGCAGGGCCATGAAGGGATCGGGGTCGAATTCTTCCACATTCCATACACCAGGTTTCTTCCATATACCTTTGAGCAGCAACATGGCGCCGATCATGGCGGGCACACCGGTGGTGTAGCTCACACCTTGCATGCCGGTCTCCTGGTATGCGGCCTGGTGCGAACAGTTGTTGTATACATAGTAGGTGCGCTCTTTGCCGTCTTTGATGCCACGGATGCGGCAGCCGATGCTCGTCTCGCCCTCATAGTTCTCACCGAGGTCTTGGGGGTTGGGCAGCACAGCTTTCAGGAACTGCAGCGGCACAATCTTCACCCGGGCGGTCTTTGTTGGATCGTCAGCCAGCGGTGCCTCGTAGGTGATCTCGTCGATGCGGCTCATGCCGATGTTCTGTATCACGTCGAGATGCTTCAGATACTGTTCGCCGAAGGTCATCCAGAAGCGGGCCAGACGGATCGTAGGATAGTTCTTCACCAGACTCTCCAACTCCTCATGGTGCATGAGGTAGCTCTCACGCGGACCGATGTTGGGGTAGGTGAGGGGCTGGTGTACCGACAGGGGGTCTGTCTCAATCCATTCACCGTCTTTATAATAGAGTCCCTTTTGGGTGATCTCGCGGATGTTGATTTCGGGATTGAAGTTGGTGGCGAAAGCTTTATGATGGTCGCCTGCGTTGCAGTCCACGATGTCGAGCGTGTGTATCTCGTCGAAGTGGTGCTTGGCGGCATAGGCGGTATAGATACCACTCACGCCAGGGTCAAATCCACAACCCAGGATGGCGCACAGACCTGCTTGTTCGAAACGCTCCTTGTAGGCCCATTGCCAGGAATACTCAAAGTGGGCTTCGTCCTTGGGCTCATAGTTGGCGGTGTCGAGATAGTGGCAACCGCAGGCCAGACAGGCTTCCATGATGGTCAGGTCCTGATAGGGCAGAGCGAGGTTCACCACCAGCTCTGGCTGGTAGTCATTAAACAGTGCCTTTAGCTGCTCCACGTCGTCAGCGTCCACTTGGGCGGTCTTGATATCAAGGGGATAGCCTGCTTGATGGATGGACTCCACAATCTTGTCGCATTTGGCTTTGGTGCGGCTGGCTATCATAAAGTCGGTGAATACATCTGCATTCTGAGCAATCTTGAATGCGGCTACGGTTGCGACGCCTCCGGCGCCAATCATTAGTACTTTAGACATGTTGGTGAGATTTTTAGTTTTTTTGAGTTATCGGGTTGAGAGTTCCTCCGCCTTGATACCCAGGGCGCTCATCAGAGAGTAGCCAAGGATTTCTTGACGGAAGTTGCCGCCTGGCATGGGTTGCATGGCGAAGACGGTCACTCGTTGGTGGTCGTCGTCCACACGGCTCATGGTATGGCGGATGGTGTCGTAATAACTGTCGTCGGGGATGACCATCACTCGTTTCACGTCTTTGGCTGCACAGCAGAGTTGCAACATGTCGATGAAGAGGTCTTCCTTGCCGACGATGTCTTCATTGGTATAGGTGTTGATGACAAACTCCCCCAGATGGTCTTTGAAGGCCTTGCCGTCGATGTCGGTGTACACGCTGGGAGTGAAGTTGTCCATCCGCACGTTTCGCTTGTCGTGTATCAGCGCCACTTGGGTCTGGCCGTTGCCCTCGCGCACACCGCCATCCAGGGCCACACAGTCTATCCAGTGGGCCAAGTCGGCAGGGGGTATAGGGCGGCCTATCATTCGCTCAAAGTTGACGATGAGGTCAAATGCCACTCTGTCAGCGAAGTCGGCATCCACGATGATGATGTTCTCGCAGGTGAGGGCTGCGGGTCTTGTCAGGTCAGTCATACTTAGTGCGATTTAGGCACTATGCGCTATACTTCGAGAGGTCTTTCTCTGCGATGTACTTCATGTTGTTGCGCAGGATGGTCTCACGGGTCAGTTCTGCGTCATCCGGACGGAACACTAAGATGCCTTTGCCACGCAGCAGGAAGCTATACATATAGGTAAGGCTGATGTTGGCCTGGCTCAGGATGCCCACAGCTTCGGCTGCACACCCTGGCACATCATCAAGTTCCAATGCGAACACCTCAGAGAGTGCCACGGGGATGTCGGCGTTTTTCAGCCCTTCATAGGCACGCAGTGGCTCACTGCAAATCAGTCGGTAGATACCGTTCTCGGCAGTATCGGGGATGGTCGAAGCGATGATCTGGATGCCGAAACGGCGCAGCAGGTCGAGCACGCGTAGCAGCGTGCCCGACTTATTTTCCATGAAGATGGATAGTTGGTGTATGGTCATAATATATGGCGTTTGAAGGTTAGAAAAGTTTTCGCAGGTCTTTCACTCGCACGGCCTTGCCCTCATCAGAGGTCTTGATGCCACCCTTGGGCACCAGCTTCACTTTCGGGGTCACGAGTATCTCGTCCTTCAGCAGGCGGGTGATGTCTTTGGTCAGTTTCTGAAGCACACGGTAGTCATCAGTGAAGAGGTCACGCAGCTCCACTTCCACGGTCATCGTGTCATTGCCGTCCACGGTCTCGATGGTGATGAGATAGTCGGTGCTCAGTTCCTTGAATTTCAGCAGGATCTTTTCAATCTGGATGGGGAAGATGTTGACACCTTTCAGGATGATCATATCGTCGCTGCGGCCTTGCAGACGGGTCAGACGGGTGTGAGTGCGTCCACAGGGACACTCGCCGCGGATGATGCTGGTCAGGTCGCGGGTGCGGTAGCGCAACAGAGGCATGGCTTCGCGGTTGATGGTGGTGATCACCAGCTCGCCCACCTGGCCGTCCTCTACAGGTTCTAAGGTCACGGGGTCGATGATCTCTATGATGAAGTAGTCTTCCCAGATGTGCAGACCATTCTGCTCAGGACATTCGAAAGCCACACCAGGGCCCATCATCTCTGAGATGCCATACGAGTTGTAAGCTTTCACACCCAAGTTGTCCTCGATACGTTTGCGCTGCTCCTCACTGTGTGGCTCGGCGCCGATGCAGAGCACACGCAGCTGGGTGTCACGCCGTGGGTCTACACCCTCCTCGCGCATCACCTCATAGATACGGGAGGCATAGCTGGGGATGGCGTGAAGCACGGTGGTGCCGAAGTCTTTGATGAATTTGATCTGACGTGTCGTATTGCCCGCTGCGGCGGGAACAGTCAGCATACCCACTTTCTCTGCACCATACTGGAATCCGAGACCGGCGGTGAACATGCCATAGCCTGCAGAGTTCTGAAAAACATCCTCTGGGCGGCTTCCCACCATCCACAGACAGCGGGCCACGGCCTGTGCCCATTCGTCGATGTCTTTCTGGGTGTGCAGCACCACAGTGGGATTGCCGGTCGTACCACTCGACGAGTGCAGACGGGTACAGTCTCTCAGGGGTACACAGGCCAGACCGAATGGGTAGTGCTCACGAAGGTCGTCTTTGGTGGTAAACGGCAGTTTTCGCACATCATCAAGGGTCTTGATGTCATCGGGGGTGATGCCAAGCTCGGCAAATCTCTCTCTGTAGAAAGGTGCGTTCATACAGTGACGCACGGTTTTTTGCAGACGCTCCAGTTGGAGTTGCCGCAGTTCTTCTCTCGGCATCGTCTCCAGTTCTGGATGAAGGAATGGTGAGTAATTCATGCTTAAATATTCAAATGATTGCTTTTCGTTAAAATCAATTTGCAAAATTACGCAATTTTTTTTGAAATCATGTCGTTTCGTCATTTTTTTGTTAGGTTACTGAAGTTTCACATTCGCATATTTTGTCGCTATGGGCATTTCGCTTTTTTTTATTACCTTTGCAAATTGATACATGCAAGTGCTGCCAAAATATAGTCTGCACATTGTTATAAGACGGCATCCTACTCTACTGTGACCATGAGAACAAGGTTGTTCATCGCACTCATAGCCCTGCTCCCATCACTTTGTCTCGCACAAAGTGACGATTTTGGAACCAAACTCTCCGCTGAGGTCAGAAAGGTCTTCAATAAGAAGACAAACATCGACTTCAGCGCAGAGATGCGTACGCGTGACAGAATGAAAGCCACAGACCGATGGGCAGGCCATTTGGAGGGGCATTATAAAGTGTGGCCGTGGATGAAAGCATCAGTGGGCTATTCGCTGCTCTGTGACCATGAGAAACATGTGTCTCGCTATGATGAGGATGACAGAGATGTGATAAAGGGTCTTGTGGAGGTGGGCGACCCGAAAAACAAACGGGTGTACTGGATTGTGCGCCACCGTGTGACTTCTTCCCTCACTTTCAGTCATAAGTGGGATCGATGGAAGTTTTCGCTGCGTGAACGGTGGCAGTACACTTACCGACCTGAGAAAGTGGTCGCCGGCAGATACAACTATTATTATCAGAAAAGCGACGCTGCGGAACGTCTTGTCAGAGGGAAGGGTAAAAATGTGCTGCGCAGTCGGCTGATGATAGAATATGATATCGCTCATTCGCCTGTCACACCCTTGATGAGTTTAGAGACATTTCATGCGTGGAGGCTGGAGCAGACACGCTATATTCTAGGAGCGAAATGGAAAATAGACAAGCAAAACGCCCTCGAACTGTCTTATCGTTACCAGCATGTGGACCAAGATGACGATTACGAGCCACATCGTCATATTGTCGGCTTGAACTACCAATATCAGTTTTAAAACTCATCCATACCGATATGTCGCCAACCCTGTCAAGAAACACGTTAGTCCTCATCTGTGTGTTGTCCTGCCTCGTCTCATGCAGTGATGACCAGGTGGAGATCCCGGGTAGCGACATCTCCTACACGGGCATCCCCATCGTCAGCATTCAAACACCTGAGCAGGTCGCTGTCAAAAGGCAGTATGTGCAACATTCCATTTTAGACATCACATATAGTTCTGATTTGATGTTCCTCTCAGGTGAGATCATGATCAAGGGCAGAGGCAATACAAGTTGGGTTTACCCTAAGAAGCCTTATTCTTTTATGCAGGCGAATGGTCCACAACCGGCAGCGTCATGGGTACTCTTGGCCAATTATGATGACAAGTCGCTCATGAGAAACGATGTGGCATTCTTTATGGGGCGGGAGATGAGCAGCCTCGACTTTACCCCGAGGTTCTGGTTCGCAGACTTCATTCTCAACGGACAGTATGAGGGCGTCTATCAAATAGGCGAAGGCATTGACGTCGGTGCAGACAGGGTGGATGTAGGAGAAGATGGAATCCTGCTGGAGGTGGATGGAAAATCTCGTTATCACGAGGTGACGTTTAGCACCACACGCCTCACTCATCCTATCAATATCCATTATCCTGAGGTCTTAGAAGGATCTGCTGAATACAATGAGATTAGGTCATATGTGCAAAAAGCAGAAGATGCACTTTTCGCAGAGAATTTCACAGATGAGAAAGACGGATACCGAAAATACTTTGATATAGACTCGTTTGTCGAATGGTATATCATCAATGAGATAGCCAAAAATGTCGACGCTGCCTTTTTTACAAGTTGTTTCATTCATCTGCGCAAGGGTGGAAAACTGAAGATGGGGCCTTTGTGGGACTTTAGTATGGCGTTTGGAGGGCACAAAGACAACGAATTTGGCCATACGGTCGCTAATGTGCCGGAAAATTTTTATCTCAGAAATGTGAGATGGTATGCAAGGCTGTTTCAAGACCCGGTGTTTGTGGCTAAGGTGAAAGAGCGGTTTAACCACTTTTTTTCTCATCGTCAGATGATTTTCGACCGTATTGATGTCGACTGTCAACTGCTTCTCCACAAAGTCTATCTTGACAATCGGCTTTGGGGGCGCCTGTGCGACAAAAACGCATCGGAGAAAAAAGTAGAGTCTGCCTATCAAACGCATGTGGAAGACATGAAAGAGTGGATAGAAAAGCGCATGCAGTGGCTCAAGACAAATATTGATGCCCTCTGACTTCAAGAAACAGATACTATTTTTTGGAGATTCCCAAGTTTTTGATTATTTTTGTCATCTAAACACCTCTATACGATGAAAAAAACAATCAAATACGGTGGATTGCTGGCAGCAGGGGTTATCATCCCTCAAGCGGTCGAAGCTGGCAACCCTAAGACCAAGGCTACACCCGACCGACCCAATATCATTTTCATTCTGGCTGACGACATGGGCTATGGCGACCTCTCATGCTATGGCAGTGAGTATGTGAAAACGCCCAACATCGACCGGCTCGCTGCCACAGGCACACGGTTCACGCAGTGCTATGCTGGCAGTGGTATTAGTTCACCGTCGCGGTGCTCGCTGATGACAGGAAAGACCAGTGGACATGCACGCATCCGCGACAATCAGTGTCCCGTAGGTGGCATTCAGGGCGTGAAAATCAACCCTAAGGGAGATACCACTTACATACGCCGAGCCAACCTGCTGCCCGAGGACACTACCTTGGCCACTGTGGTGGGAGCTGCCGGCTATCGCACATGTCTGGTCAACAAATGGCATCTCGATGGCTATGACCCTAGCGCATCACCCAATCACCGCGGTTTCGACGAGTTCTATGGTTGGACCATCTCCACGGTTCATTCCAACTCGCCTTATTATTACCCCTACTATCGTTTCGACAACGATAAACTTATCCATATCAAGGCCAACAAGCACGACCGGCATGTCAAGCACAACACCGACCTCTCCACCGATGACGCGATCAAGTTCATCAAGCGCAACCGACAGAATCCTTTCTTCCTCTACCTGGCATTCGACGCGCCTCATGAGCCTTATATCATCGACAACACGGTGTGGTATGACGACGAGACGTGGGACATGAACACCAAGCGCTATGCTGCTCTCATCACACACATGGACGCTGCCATCGGACGCCTCCTCAACGAACTAGATCGTTTGGGATTGCGTGACAACACACTCGTTATCTTCGCCTCTGACAATGGGGCTGCGGTACAGGCACCTCTCAAACTCTTCAACTGCAATGCGGGATTCAAAGGGCGCAAAGGACAACTTTACGAGGGAGGCATACGCGTGCCGCTCATAGTCAACCAGCCAGGGAAAGTGCCGGTACAGACCCTCCACAACATCGTCTATTTCCCCGACATGATGCCTACCTTCGCAGCCCTGGCAGGTGTCTCTGAGCATTTGCCACAGCAAGTCGATGGTATCAACATTCTGCCGCTATTCTACGGACAGCAGGTGGATACCGACCATCGTATGCTCTACTGGGAGTTCCCAGGAAAACAGCGTGCTGCCCGTCGTGGCGACTGGAAATGCGTGACAGTGAAAGCCAATGCACCGCTCGAACTCTACAACCTGCGCGACGACGTGACCGAGAGCCACGACTTGGCCGGTGAGTATCCTGAGATGGTCGAGGAGTTTGACAGGCTGATGAAAGAGGCGCATACGCCATCTCCATGCTGGCCCTTGCCAGGAGAATAGCAATTCACCCCTCCCTACTAATTCCTAATTACTTATTACTATTTCCTAATTATTTATTCCTCTCATGAATAGAAGAATAATACTAATGTTGACTGCTGTCATTTTTGTGATGACAGGGATCCATGCAAAATCCATCGAGCGAAAGCAGTTGTTTGATTTCGACTGGCAGTTCGCACTCAATGACAGCACCAAGTGGCAGGCAGTCGATTTGCCACACGACTGGAGCATAGAAGGCGATTTTGACAAAGACGCACCAGCTGGCAATGACGGTGCCTATCTGCCCACAGGAAAAGGGTGGTATCGCAAGACATTTACGCTGGGTAGTGAATATCAAAACAAGACGCTGCGCCTCTATTTCGAGGGGGTCTATATGAACGCAAGAGTGGAGGTCAATGGACAATATGCCGGAGGGCATCCTTACGGCTATTCCTCGTTCTTCGTCGACATCACTCCCTTCGTGAAGATGGGCACCAATGTGGTGGTGGTCAGTGTTGACAACTCACAGCAGAAAAACTGTAGATGGTACAGCGGGTCGGGCATCTATCGGCATGTATGGCTGATGACCACCAATCGCCAGCATCTCGATGAGTGGGGGTTGTATGTGCGCAGTGTAAAGCAAAGCGTGGCTTGGTCCGTGAGGGTGGACGCACCATTTATAGATGATGATCATACAGATATAAAACCTACAATAAGGCATACCCTTTATGATCCACAGGGGCAGGCTGTGGCGAGCAGCAAAGGACTGACTACCGACCAGTCGTTTGTGGTCACCAATCCTGACCTGTGGTCGCCTGAACATCCCGCTCTCTATCGTCTGCAGACACAGCTCGTCTGGCTCGGACAAGTGATCGATGAGTTGAACTCGACAGTAGGATTCCGCACCATCACGTTCTACAGTGGTGATGGGATGAAACTAAACGACCAGCCTGTCATTCTCAATGGTGGGTGTATTCACCATGACAATGGTATCCTGGGCGCCGCTGCCTTCGACCAGGCTGAGTACCGCAAGGTGAGACTGATGAAAGAGGCTGGGTTCAATGCGGTGCGTACCGCTCATAATCCACCATCCGAGACATTCCTGAGGGCTTGCGACGAATTGGGATTATTGGTCATCGATGAGGCTTTTGATGGGTGGCGTGACAAAAAAAACGACTATGACTACTCAACGCTGATTGACGAATGGTGGGAGAAAGACTTAGCTGCCATGGTGTGTCGCGACCGAAATCATCCGAGTGTCTTCTGCTGGTCAATAGGCAATGAGGTGATAGAGCGAAAACGCATCGAGGTGGTCAGGACAGCACGCCGAATGGCCGACTTGTGTCGTAAATTGGACGACAGGCATCGGCCGGTCACTTCTGCGCTCGCAGCGTGGGACAGTGACTGGGACATCTATGATCCTCTTGCAGCCGTGCATGACATCGTGGGTTACAACTATCTGATTCATTATGCGGAGAGTGACCATGAGCGCTTGCCCGGCCGACTGATCATGCAGACTGAGAGTTATCCCCGTGATGCATGGCAGAATTTCCTGCAGGTGAAAAATCATCAATATGTGCTGGGCGATTTCGTGTGGACGGCCATTGACTATCTGGGGGAGTCGGGCATCGGCAGATGGTATTATGAGGGCGATGTGCCGGGGGAGCACTGGGAGAGACCGCTCTATCCCTGGCATGCCGCATATTGTGGCGACATCGACTTGACGGGCAAACGAAAGCCCATCAGCTATTACCGTAGTATGCTTTACAACGCTGATTCATTGAAGGGAAAGAACGGACTGTATATGGCCGTACGCGAACCGGATGGATATCATGGGAAAGTGAAAGAGACGCTGTGGGGCACATGGCCTACCTTTGAGTGCTGGAACTGGCCGGGACATGAGGGCAAAAATATCGACGTGGAGGTCTATACGGTTTATCCCAAAGTGCGACTCTATCTCAACGACCAACTCGTAGGCGAGAAGGAGGTGACGGAAAGCAAAGCGCTATTCTCTTTGCCTTATCAGGAGGGGACGCTCCGGGCTGAGGGCTGTGAGGAGGACCGCATCGCAGAGACCGTCTCCCTGAAGACCGCAGGGCAGGCTCATACCATCCGTCTTACTGCCGACCGCATGTCGCTGAAGGCTGATGGCCAAGACCTGGCGTTTATCACCGTAGAGATGTTGGATGCCCGCGGTATCCCCAACCCCATAGCCGACCCTATGCTGCGCGCACAGGTGAAAGGAGCCGCCACATTGCTGGCTTTCGGCAATGCCGACATCAAAGACGCTGACCGGTACACCGACGCAGCTCATCAAGCTTGGAAAGGCCGTGCGCTACTGGTCATCAAGTCTAAACGCAAGGCGGGATCCATAGAGGTGATAGTAAGTGGTGACAAACTGACCACCGGGCGCTTGAAACTGACGGCAAAATGACCGTCATTTGACAGACAAAACAGACAGGAGATGTGGTTGCTGCCACATCTCCTGTCGTTTAAGGATAAATCGAAAAAGCGATAGGCTCTTTCTGTCTCCGCTTCCTCCACTTCGGGGAGGGTGGCGTGTACCGTTATTCTGGCTTCATGACGATTTCGGCATGGTTGCCGGTGTTGATGATGCTGCCAATAAACTTCTGCAACTTCTGCGTTGTGAGACCTTTCAGCACATTGACGTAGTTGGTCTGGATGTCTACACCCTCAGCGGTGTATTCTGTCAACACGTCCATCCAGTGATTGTTGTCACGGGCGTTGTCATCAGCCTGTTTGAGCAGTATCTCACGCACGGTGTTCAAATCTTCATCAGAGATTTTCTTCGCAGCCTCTGTGGCATATTTGATCATCAGGTCGCGGGCTATTTGCTGCTTGTCAGGATTGGTTGGAGCAGCAGCGGTGAGGGTGAGCACCGGCTTGTCGCCGTTGTTGTCTATCTTGCCTCCGGCGCTCACATTGTAGGCAGCGCTTTCCACTTCGCGGATGGTGCGGTCGTAGATGCGGGTCAGTATCTGACTGGCCACGTTGAGCATCACGCGGTTCTCCAGGGTGTAAGGCAACTTGTCGTTGATCCATACTTCTGTGGTCTGGGCTTGGGGGGTCTCCATCTTCTTGGTAAAGGTGTTGTTCACTTTGCCTTTGAAGAAGTTGCGCATCTCTTTACCCTTTTGAGCCGTGCCGGTGGGCAGCGAGGCAATATACTGGCAGATATACTCTTTGGCTTGAGCTTCATCGAAGTTGCCGATGAGGGTGAAGACAAACTGGCCGCCATTGCCATACAGCTGTTTGGCCATCTCCAATACTCGGTCGTAGTCTAATTCAGCTATGTCTTCTTTCTCAGGCAGACGATAGAGCTTGCTGCCTTTATGCAGGGTGCTTGCTACAGAGTCTTGATATACCAATTCGTTGTTCAACTCCTTATTGCCGAGCACCATCTGCATTTGGTTGACGAAGGTGGCCACTGACTGGGGGTCTTTCTTGATGTTGGTCATCTTCAGGTAGAGCAACTGGAAGAGGGTCTCCATGTCTTTAGGTGTGCTGCGGCCGGAGATGTACTGACGGTCTTCTGCAAGGCTGGTGCCCACACTGGCCACTTTGCCGGCAAGGGCTTTGTCAAGTTCGGTGAAGGAGAAATTGCCCAGACCACTGTACATGATGATGGGGTCGAACACCTGTACGTTGATGGGTTTGTCGTTGGGGAAGAGTGACATGCCACCCTTGGCCTCACCCTGAATGAGCACCTCGTCGTCTTTGAAGTCGGTTTTTTTCATGACGACAGTGGCACCGTTGGAGAGTTTCAGCTCTTTGTAGCCGAGTGTCTTGTTCTCGGTCTCTTTCACGATGCTGCCCTTCTGTGGGAGTTCGGTGATGAGGGGCTCTTCTTTCACGTTGTCCACCCATGCGGTGAGTTGCTCAGCGCGCACGTCTTCCACGGCTTTCTTCATCTGTGCTGGGGTGATATATTGCTTGCCGTCTTTCTCCTGTGCCATGTTGAATACCACTAGGTTGGTGTCGCTGGCGCAGACCAGTTCTTTCACATACTCGTTGATCAGTTCTATAGGCAGGTTGGGGGCGATGGCATTGGCCATCTGGTAGAACGTCTCAATAGAGGGGATGGGGTCGCCGGCGAGGTAATTCTCCACATACTGGTTGGCAAACACTTCGTTCTTAATCTTGGCGCGGTTGGTGTATTGTTTCTCCAACTGGCTCAGATAGTCGGCTTTGGCACGGGCGTATTCGGTGGCGGTGAAACCGAAGTCACGGGCGCGCTTGGCCTCGCGGATGATGCTCTTCAGGGTCTCGGCCTCCTGACCTTCCTTGGCCACACCGATCAATTGCAGTGCGTCTTTGGTCTTAGACATGCCAAAGTATTGGGAATAGGAAGCTGCTGCCTGCATGAAGGGGCAGTCGGCTTGCTGGGTAAGGTCGGAAAGACGGGAGTTGAACATGGCAGTCACCACATCGTTCATGTAGTCGGTCACAAGATAGGCAGCAGTCTTTTTAATCTCCAGTGGCATGGCGTCTTGCTTCATAGCCACAATCATGATGGAGTATTGCTGTTCTTTGTCTTTCTCTGAGACGTAAATGGCCTCGTTGTTGTCGGGCACGGGCACGTCTTCCACCTGAGCGGCATTAGCGGGCACTTTCACACCCTCAAAGAGTTTCTTGATGAGGGCCTCGGTGTGGTCTACGTCGATGTCACCCACGATGATGATACCTTGGTTGTCGGGGCGGTACCATTTCTTATAGTAGGCTTGCAGGGTGGCAGGGTCGCAGCCGTCTACCACGCTCATCAGACCGATAGGCATGCGGTAGCCGTATTTCGATCCGGAGAAAAGCTCTGGAAGGGCGCGCTCCTGCATACGTGCTGCAGCGGTGGTGCGCATACGGTATTCGTTGTGTATCACGTCACGCTCTTTCTCTATCTCTTCTTTGCTCATCTGGATACCGCTCGACCAGTCTTTCAGCACGAGCAGGCAAGAGTCGAGGGCAGACTGGCGTTCTGTCGATACGTCGGCGATGAAATAGACGGTGCGGTCGATAGAGGTATAGGCATTCAGGCTGCGTCCATATTCTACACCGATAGACTGCAGATACTGGGTCATCGTGCCGGTGGGGAAGTGCTCAGAGCCATTAAAGGCCATGTGCTCTAGGAAGTGGGCCAGACCACGCTGGTCATCGTTCTCCTGAAGGGAGCCTACACGCTGTGCGATGTAGAAGTTGGCCTTGTGCTCAGGGTTGTCATTGTGTCGGAGATAATAGGTCAGTCCATTGTCGAGTTTGCCTATTCTGACATTCTCGTCTACAGGGAGCTCAGGCATCATTTGTGCCTGAATGGCACCGGCCAGCATGGTGGCGGCTGCCAAAAAAAGTGTTTTAAGTCTCATGTATAATTGATTGTGTAATGGATGTATTCTATAGAGAACGCAACATGCAGGCTAGCCTGCTCAAAACCTCAGATCACTACAGCGGTACCACTGGTGGCCACCATCAGCATCGAGTTGCTTTGGCCGATGGTCTCATAGTCGATGTCGATGCCTACGATGGCATTGGCGCCCAAGGCCATGGCACGTTCCATCATCTCTTTTATGGAGGTGTTCTTGGCCTCTATCAGCACGCGTTCATAACTGTTGCTGCGACCACCGAAAAAGTCGCGAAAACCAGCGGCAATGTCTTTCAGTGCATTGGCGCCGATGATGGTCTCGCCAGTGACAATACCTTTGTATTCTCTGATGGGATGTCCCTCTATGGAGGGGGTTGTGGAAAGTATCATTTTTCTTATGTTTTATATGTTTGACGTAAATGTCTGCAATAATGCTACAAAAGTAGAGGTTTTTTTTTGATAAAAAATGATTTTTTTTGCTTATTTTCTTTTTGCCAGCTTCTTGATGGCTTTTGCCAGCTTCTTCGACGGGGTGGTGTCGTCTATGGGAGCCAGTTTCCACTTCACGGTCCATGACAGTTGCTCGCCAGGCTGGAGTGTGGTGTAGGCGCCTTGGCTTTCTATCTCGATATAAGTCTTGCCGCGGTTGACATACACTTGTATCTCTGCCTCGCCTGGAGCTGGTTGGGTGGGGGTGAGGTCGTCGAAGAGTTTCACTAAAGCGAGGCCGCCAGAAAGATAAGCCAGCCACCCTTTGCCGTCGGCGTTCACTTTACGGTTCTGTGGGGCTTCATCGGTCTGATACCATGCCAGACCATCTGATTCTGTGAAAGTCATAAGGCCAGCGGGGGTGATGCCGTCTATGGGTGCGTCGAAGCAGATAAGACCAGTGTTGGGCACTCGGGTGATCTCCCATGGAGCCACTTTCCGTGCCTGTTTGGAGGCGTTGATGATACTGTATGTCACTATCAAAGAGTGGTCTCGGTCATCGGTGCTAAAGTGCTTTTTCACTTGTAAGCCTAATTGGGGAGCCACTCCGCTTCTGATGACCAGCGGCATGCCGTCTTGCTCTATCTCGTAAGCATATTTGTCTATCTCTGGCACAGGGGGCCAGTTCCACTCTTTCTGCGGACTGGTCCAGAACGTACTGCCAAACGACTCGGGCATCTTTGACTGTGAGATCACTTCTTGGTCATCGTATTTCAGAGAGATGATCTTGCCACCCGCTCCAGTGTCTATCGTAGCCGACAGATGGCCTGTCTTCAACTCACGGTAGGGGTTGGGGAAAATGATGCGGTAGTGACCGCTCAGGTGCATGAAGGCGAAAAGACGGAGCAGACCATCATAATAGGAGTCGAAATAGCCGTCTTCGAAGGGCTCATGTTTGGCTTCCCAGAGGGCTTTGACAAACTCCTTGCGCTTGTCGTGCTTGCACATCACCGAGGCGGCGGCAGAGGTGGCCACCAGACCGATGCTATGACGCAGTTTCCTGAACCCGCCAGCTTGTAGTATCTCATTCTCCTCGGGCAGCGTGCCGTCTATGCGATACTGGTCGACGAAGGTGTTGATGCCTTGTGAGTAAAGGAAGTTTTGGATACGTTCACCGTATTGCTGCTGCCACTCTCGGTCGGCACAACTCCACTCATAGTCCAAGGCGATGTTCATGGGCACACGCCAGGAGTCGTAGCGGAAGTTGCTCGAACCGCCACGGCGCATCCACGGGTTTTGCATCACACTGCCGTCGTACTGACACATGTCGGGATTGAGACCGGTTGTAGGGTCAGTGGCATGGTGCAGGAACTCGCGCGCAAGACGGGCGGCTTCCTTCCAATAGTCAGCACGCCCATCGTCGGCCCACTGTGCCCACACTTCATAGAAGGCGGGGATATGGTAGGAGGGATCGGTGAAACGCATGCCCATATCGTCAGGGGTGAAGGTGATGAGGTGATGTTCAGGGTGAAGGAGGGGACGCTGACCGTCGGTGCCGTCTTTCGACATGGAGCAGTTGAGGATGTTTTGAGCCTCGCCTTTGTAGTTGATACCTGTGTCGTCACCCCAGAGGTTGGAGGCGAAAAGCAGCGCGGTGATGTAGTAGAGCTCGCCGTCGGAGGCTGAGCCTTGGGCGTTGCGGGTACCGTCGGTCTTGCAACTCCAGGCGAAGTAACCTTTGCGGCTACCCTCTTGGTGTTGCATGTATTTCTTACTCCAGCGCCACAGACGGTCGAAGATGTCTTTCTTGCCCATCTGAACAGCGATCATCATGCCGTAGGACATACCTTCTGTGCGCACGTCGTGGTTCTTGATGTCACTGATATAGCCTAAGGTGTCGCCCACCTCGAAATACACTTTGTTGGGGCCATGAAACACATCATTGAACACTTCTTGCAACTTCTTCTCCACTTCGTCGGGGCGATAACCCATCTCAACGAAAAGGTTGCGGTATTGGCGGGTCTCAAACGCGCCTTTCTCCCAAGGGCCTGAAGGTCTCATAGGCCATTGCCCCCATGCTGTCACATAGGTCGACAGCAAAAGAAGCACCATCAGTAAATGTCTTTTTTTCATATATAGGTGTTTTTATGAATGATATTTTTCTTGTCTAGTCCGGTTGGTGATTTTTTCTTCTATCGTCTGGAAGATGACAAAAAGCGAGGGTACGATGAAGAGCAGAGAGATGGTGCCGATAAGCATACCGCCGATGGCACCCACACCAAGTGACTGGTTGCCGTTGGCGCCTACACCACTGGCCAGTGCAAGTGGCAGAAGGCCAAACACCATCGTCATCGAGGTCATCAATATAGGACGAAGACGCACACTGGCAGCATCAAGAGCGGCCTCGACAATGCCCATCCCCTGCCGCCGGCGAGTTGAGGCGTACTCTGTCAGCAGGATGGCGGTCTTCGAGAGCAGGCCTATAAGCATGATGAGGCCTGTCTGCATGTAGATGTTGTTTTCCAAGCCCCAGAACTGGGCGAAGATGAAGGAACCTGCCAGACCGAAGGGTACGCTGAGGATGACAGCCAGTGGTATCAGCAGACTCTCGTAAAGGGCACAAAGTATCAGATAGATGAAAATGATGCAGATGATAAAGACTAACGTGGTGGTGTTCTCGGCAGAAGCTTCCTCACGGGTCATACCACCAAACTCATAACCATAGCCTTCAGCAAGTTCTTCTGCGGCCACTTCCCTGATAGCGGCTATCGCTTGACCGGTGCTGTAGCCTTCGGCAGGAATGCCATTCACTACGATAGAGGGGAATAGGTTGAAACGTGACAGGGTCTCAGAACCGAAGACTCGTGTCAGGGTCAGGTATTGGCCGATGGGCGACATCTCTCCATGGTCGTTCCGCACAAAGATATTGTTGAGCGACGCTTCGTCCAAACGATACTCCGGTGAGGCCTGCACCATCACACGATAGAGCTTGGTGAACCGCACAAAGTTGGAGGCATATAGTCCTCCCACATAACCCTGAAGGGCTGAGAAAACGTCACTGGGCGACACACCATGGCGCTTGCACAGGGCGGCGTCTAGCTCTACACGGTATTGGGGATAGTTTAATGAGAAGTTGGTGTAGGCACGGCTGATCTCCGGGCGGTCATTGAGAGCGGCTATCAGTTGGTTGGTCTGGCTCATCAACTCTTCTATGGTCCCTCCTTTCTTGTCCTGGAGATGCAGCTCAAAGCCATTCATCCTTCCGAAGCCGGGGAGCATGGCCTGGGTGCTTACCTGTATCTTGGCATTGGAGATGTCGGAGGTGCGCTTGTAGATTTCCTCGGTGATGGCGTCCACATCATCATCTTTTCCTTGGCGTTCATTCCAGTTTTTTAGCTTGAGCGTGAAATTGCCGCTCGACGAGGATTGGTCAAAGCCTACACTGTTGCCCGCCACCAGTGAGTACATACGTATCTGTGGTAGGGGGGCTATCCGCTTTTCCACTTCTTTCATGATGTGATAGGTCTGACGCAGCGTGGAGCCGGGAGAGGCTTGTATGTTGACATAGATAGTGCCCATGTCTTCCTTGGGCACAAGGCCGGTCTTGGTGCTCTTCATCAATAGGGTGAGGCCCACGATT
Organism: uncultured Prevotellaceae bacterium; assembly: GCA_902780635.1. Lineage (GTDB taxonomy): Bacteria > Bacteroidota > Bacteroidia > Bacteroidales > Bacteroidaceae > Prevotella. Next base: position 147,883 of record CACZGH010000010.1, on the reverse strand, counting down.
GCCACTATCACTAAGAGTGCCGACAGCCACTTATACCGGAGAAGCCAGCTGACCATGCCCTTGTATTTGAGCACCATGCGCTGGAAAGCGGCGTCGAAAGCGTGGTGAAACCGGGAAGAGAAACTGAGCCGCTCACCTTGTGTGACATCGGCATGGGGGGTCATTATCAGTGCGCATAACGCGGGCGACAGTGTCAGGGCGTTGAAGAGTGAGATGGCCACAGCGATGGCCATGGTCAGACCAAACTGGGTATAGAAGGTGCCCGTGACTCCGCTGATGAAACAGACAGGCACGAAGACAGCCATGAAAACAAGGGTAGTCGTGACAAGGGCTGAGGTGATGCCGCCCATAGCACTGGTGGTGGCGGTGTAGGCAGATCGTTCTCCCTCGTCAAATTTAGCCTGAACGGCTTCCACCACCACAATGGCATCGTCTACTACGGTGCCGATAACCAGCACCAACGCAAAGAGGGTGAGCATGTTGAGGGAGAAGCCTATGGCATAGAGTACGGCCAGTGTGCCGATGAGTGACACGGCGATAGCCACGGCGGGGATCAGGGTGGAACGGAAACTCTGCAAGAAGATATAGACCACCAGAATGACTAATAGCAGGGCCTCAAGGAGGGTCTTGACCACACTTTTGATGGAGGCGTCGAGGAAGTCTTTTTTCGACTCAAGGTCATCGATGGCGATACCAGGAGGAAGCCCGTCTCTGATGTCAGACACCTCACGGTCTATCTGTTTGATGATTTCATTGGCATTGGAACCGGCTACTTGGTTGATGGAGACATTGACACTCGGATGGGCATTGGTCTCGCCAATGTAGTTGTAGTTTTGAGAGCCTAACTCCACTTTGGCTATGTCGCCGATACGGAGCACGTCGCCATTGGGCAGAGAGCGGATCACCATGTCCTCATAGCCTTGTTCTTCCTCATACGTGCCACGGTATTTCAGAATATACTGAAAGGTGTTGGGGGAGTCGGCGCCTAAGGTGCCTGTGGCAACCTCCACGTTTTGCTCGCTCAGCGCCTTGGTGATGTCGCCAGGGGTGAGACCATAACGGGCCATTTTCATCGGGTCAAGCCAGATACGCATGGAGTAGTCGGCGCCGATGACGTTCACCTCACCCACACCGGCTATGCGGCTCAGACGTGGCTCTATATTGATTTTTGTATAGTTGGCCAAGAAAGTGCGGTCGAAGGAGTCGTCAGGACTATATACCGTGATCTGCTTGATATTGCTGGTCTGACGTTTGCGAACAGTAAGACCGCCTTTGACCACGTCGCTGGGCAGACGGCCCTGTACCGTGGCGGCACGGTTCTGCACATTGACCATGGCCATGTCGGGGTCTGTGCCCTGTCTGAAAAAAACGGAGATATTGGCGTTGCCAGTGTTGGAAGCTCTCGACGACATATACATCATGCCTTCCACACCGTTGATGGCTTCCTCAAGAGGCACCACCACGCTCTTCAGCACGGTCTCAGCGTTGGCACCGGTGTAGTTGGCGTTGACACGCACGGTAGGGGGTGCAATCTCAGGAAATTGTTCTAATGGAAGTTGGGTGAGAGCGATCACACCCACCAGCACCATCAGGACGGAGATGACACCCGATAAAATCGGACGATTGATGAATGTCCTTACGTTCATAACTTTATACCTTCTTTCAGCAGACCGGCGCCTTCAGCCACGATGGTATCGCCTACGTTAAGACCCTTGCTGATGATATATTCACGACCGTTGTTCTGGCGGCGCACCTCCACAGGTGTGGCTTTTGTGAGGCCGTTGACAACACGGTAGACAAACACTTTGTTTTGCAATTCGTAGGTCGCTTCTTGCGGCACTACGATACAGTGGTTGATATGGGTGGGCAGGATGATCGTCGCACTACCGCCATTATGGAGCAGACGGTCGGGGTTGGGGAAGGTGGCGCGCAGATTCACAGCTCCAGTTGTGGATTCCACAGTGCCACTCACCGCGTCTATATGACCGCCCAAAGCATAGGAGTCGCCATTGCTCAGCCGAAGGTTCACTGGTGGAGCCTGCTGGAGAAAACGACTGATGGAGCCAAACTGGCGGATGAGGTCGAGAGCATGGTTCTCTGTGATGGAGAAATAGGCGTACACTTCATGGTCGTCGGCCACCGTCACCAAAGGCTCACTGATACTGCTGCTTACCAAGGCGCCCACATGCCAGGGTATCATGGAGGCTACACCGTTGAGCGGGCTACGCACGATGGTATACGAGAGACTGTTGCGGGCATTGTGCTCCTGGGCTTTGGCTTGCTCTAAGGCAGCTTCGGCTTCAAGCAAGGCGTTGCGCGTGGTCTCCACAGAAAAAGATGACACGACATTGCTCTCTTGCAGACCCACCTCACTGCGATAGTTCATACGGGCTGTGGCCAACTTGGCCTCTGCACTCCTACGGGAAGCAACGGCCATCTCTAAAGCGGCCTTGTAAGGGGTCTGGTCAATGACAAACAAGGTCTGGCCTTTTCTCACTTGGTCTCCTTCCTTGATGCAAATCTGGGTGATGTTTCCAGACACTTGAGGGCGCACCTCCACTATCTGTCTGCCGGAGATACGGGCCGTATAGGGCTGATAGAGTGTAACGTCGTGGGCAGACACTACCATGGTTTTATAATGGGCGGGGCCGTGGGGCTTGTCTTCTTTCTTCTCCTCTTTACAGGCATATAGGAGGTGACAAACCAGAACCACCACCAACATCTTAAAAAGATAATTTCTCATATCTTTTTATGATGACTATTCGATAGAAATGTTTAACGTATGACTTCCTTATTAAAAAAAATTAACAACAATGTTGTTACTTCAACTATTTTCGTGCTTTTTTCTTACGATTTCTATTTTTTTTATTTATCTTTGCCTAAAATAATATACGTAAGCTATGCAAAAATACGCCGATTACATACAGCAGATAGAGATTGACTCGCTATGGAGTGGCAAGCGTCATATCAAATGGGACCTTGACAAGAGGGTCAACATACTCAGTGGCACCAATGGACAGGGCAAAAGCACCATCATCAACAAGGTGGTAAAAGGGCTCTCGGCAGGGGGCGAGTATCATAGCCACATGCTCAAAGGGGTTCATCTGAAGGTGTATCCCGAAGAGGCTAAGTGGATCAGGTATGATGTGATACGGTCGTTTGATAGACCTTTGATGAACCTTGACACACTCACCAAAATGGATATGAGCCTTGCTACTGAGCTCGACTGGCAGCTCTTCCAGTTGCAAAGAAAATATCTCGATTATCAGGTGAATATCGGCAACCGCATCATCGCCGTCTTGCAAAGTGGTGCCCCCGATGCAGCTCTCAAGGCGCAGCAGTTGTCAGCACCCAAGAAACGTTTCCAAGACCTCATGGACGACCTCTTCTCTGACACGGGGAAGAAAATCGTGCGTACAGCCAATGAAATTTTCTTCTCACAGATAGGGGAGACACTGGTGCCCTATCAGTTGTCGAGTGGAGAGAAACAGATGCTCGCCATCCTGCTCACGGTGCTCATACAGGACAATACTCACACCGTACTCTTTATGGACGAGCCAGAGGTGAGTCTCCATATCGAATGGCAAAAGAGACTCATCGACATGGTGTTGGAACTCAATCCCAATGTGCAAGTCATCCTCACCACCCACTCACCAGCGGTCATTATGAACGGATGGATGGACCATGTCACCGAAGTTTCCGACATCACAGACAATAGTTAGTAGCTACCACTCACTCCTAATTCCTAATTATTAATTCCTAATTATTTCCAATGCCCAAACGCCTAAAAGATAATCTCACATCCGACTATTTCAGCGCGGCCAATCAAATGAGGTCGAAGACGGCGCGCAGAAGGATCGCGGCTTACGTGGAAAGCTACGATGATGTGTTCTTTTGGCGAATGGTGCTCAGTGGGTTTGAAAACGACCGAAGATATTTCGAGGTGATGCTCCCCTCGAAAGTCAACTTGTCGAAAGGGAAAAAACAGGTGCTCATGAATCTTGTGGGCGATAATCTGGGCGAGGATATGATAGCTTGTGTCGATGCCGACTACGACTTCCTCATCCAGGGAGCAACCAAAACCTCTGAGAAAATCATCTCCAGCCCTTATGTCTTCCATACTTACGTCTATGCCATTGAAAACTTTCAATGCTATGCTCCCTCATTGCACAACGTCTGTGTGATGGCAACACTCAACGACCGTAGTGTGTTTGATTTCCAATTGTATCTAAAAGAATACTCTAAGGCAATCTTCCCTCTTTTCGTATGGAGTATATGGTACTATAGGAGACCCAACTTCTCCGATTTCTCTATCTCTGATTTCAACAAGATTATAGAAGTCGGTCATTTCACGATGCAGAATGCCGCAGAGGGACTGGCCAGGGTAAGGCATAAAGTAGGAAGAAGGGTCATACAATTGCAAAACGAAAACCCTGATGCCAAGGAGACTTACCTCGCACTGAAAGAGGAACTCAAGGCATTGGGAGTCACCCCCGATACGACTTATCTCTATGTGCAGGGGCATCATCTGCACGATAGTATCGTAGCGCCGATGCTTACAAAGGTGTGTGAGAAACTGAGGCGCGAGCGGGAAAACGAGATACGAAGCAAAGCGGTACATAGCACGCAGATGCGCAACGAACTTTCATGCTATGACCATAGTGTGGAGAATGTCAACGCAATGTTGAAGAAAAATTTAGGGTATGTCAACTCTGCACCGTATCTACGGTTGAAGAGTGATATACAAAGATATCTGGATAAACATGAAACAGACTCTTGTAAACAAGGAAACAGCCAGACTGCTGAGGAAACACCGATTCAATGAACCGGTGGAAGCCCACTATGACAACACAGGTGAACTGATAGAGAAATCAGAGTATGGCGCTGACAATTGGAACCGGCCGGCACATGACAAAAATGTAAGGCATCAGGCTTATTCTGCCCCAGAATTGTCGCAGGCACAACAATGGCTGAGAGAGAAAAAAAAGTATGATGTGCTTGTCGGACGTGATTATTTCTGTGGTAAGGTCGGCAAGTATTATGCCACCATCATCCGCCTAAGAGACGGAGCACTCACCGAGACACGCCGTTTCCGTTCATATGAGAAAGCCTTGGAGGCAGGCATTGTCAAAGCCCTTAAAACGATGTAGCTGTTCGTGTTTCGGTGTTCGCTTTTCGCTATTCGTCGTTCGCTATTCGTTGTTCGCTTTTCGCTATTTGAGGTTCGCATTTCGCAGTGGTAATCTCTCACCTCTTACCTCTCACTTCTCACCTCTATAAAACACTAAACAAACGTTTCTAAAAACCTCACGCTTCCGCTGATGCGCACTTCTTGCGCCTCAGCGGGTATTAGGATGGTCTCTCCTGCACGGAGAGAAGTCTCATTGCCCTCTTCGTCGCACAGCACACCTTCACCCTGCACTCCTATCAGAATCACAAAACTGTCAAGTTCGGAATAGTCGAGGGTCATCGGCTCATCCAGGTCGTAAACAGAGGTCGTGAAATGTGGACAACTGATCACAGGGACAGCGGTGTTGCGCAGAGGGGTGTAATGTGTGCGGTAGTCACGCTCTACCTGATAGTTGATGCTCTCTGCTGCTTCCTTGGTGTGAAGCTCACGATAGTGACCATCCTTGTCCTTACGTTTGTAGTCGTAGATGCGGTATGTCACATCGCTCGTCTCCTGTATCTCTGCAAGAAAACAACCAGAGCCGATGGAGTGGATACGGCCCGCTGGCAGGAAAAACACATCACCCTCGTTCGCTTCATATTGAGCTAAAGCATCACAGATGGTGTCATTGTCCACCATTTCTTTATATTCCTCAGGCGTGATAGCTTTTCTCAGACCGCAATATAGAAATGAGCCAGGATCGGAGTTCATGATATACCACATCTCGGTCTTACCACGCTCTTTGCCTTGGCGATGGGCCACCTCGTCGGTGGGATGTACTTGGATGGAGAGATCCTGATGGGCATCGATAAATTTGATGAGCAACGGAAACTCATCCCCGAAACGCTGATAGTTGTCTACACCCACCAAACGCTCTTTCAGCTGAGCCACCAATTCGTTGAGGGGTATACCTTTGTAGGGACCTTCCGAGACGCGGGTCTCAAAACCCTTTACTCCGGAGATTTCCCAACTCTCACCAACCTGTTCTTGTTGACTGCTCAAGTGCTTGAAAGAGATGATTTTGTCGCCTCCCCAAAGGGTTGACTTTAGCAATGGCTCAAATTTGATAGGTATCATTATTACAAGTTGATTATTCCAATTTATTTTTTTTCTTCTAATTCTATTTATATTTTCTCCAATCTTCTACCTCCCCTCCTTCGGAGGGGTCAGGGGGAGGTATTCTAATTATCCTTCCAATATGACGGGGTGAGTAATATGAGCACATTAAATATCTCAAGACGACCCATCAGCATCAGTAGCGAACAGAACCATTTGATGAGGGGAGGCAGGCTGCCCCAGGTCATGTCCGGACCCAGTTCATTGAGAGGAAGCCCCACATTGTTGATGCAGCTGAGTGAGATAACCACCGAGTTGGTGATGTCGATACCGATGCCAAGCATCACACCGACAATGCCTAGGCAGGCTAAGATGTAGACGGCAAAAAATGCCAGCAGATTCTGTACAGTAGCAGAAGGCATAGCATGGCCATTGATCTTCACGGGAAGCACGGCGCGGGGGTGAAGGAGACGACGAAACTCATTTTGGATGACTTTGCAAATCATCAGTGCGCGCACACTTTTGAAACCACCACTCGTAGATCCGGCACAGGCTCCGATGAACATCAGTATCGACAGAATCATCCAGGTCAGATGGGGCCAAGAACCCACATGGTCGCAGAAAATGCCCGTAGTGGTCATAAGCGACACCACTTGGAAGGTGGCGCTCCTGATGGCGTGTTCCAAATCGTAGCCTTGATGGCTCATGAGGATAATGGTGATCCATAAGCTGCAACCCACAACAAGAATGGAGTAAAAGCGCAATTCGGAGTTCTTGTAGAAGGCCTTAAATTGACGTTTGATGACCATCATGTAAAGCACCGTGAAGTTGATGCCTGACAAAAACTGAAAGGCAAGACCGATGTATTCGATCGCGGCAGAGTGGAAATGGGCAATACTGTCGTTGTGGATAGAGAAACCACCAGTGGCAGTGGTCGTCATACCATAATTCAGCGCGCTAAACCAGTCCATGCCTGCCAATGCGTAAGCTACGATACAGCCGATGGTGAGTGCCAAGTAGACCGACCAGATCCATTTGGCATTGGTACTCAGACGAGGATGCATCTTCGAACGGATAGGACCGGTGGCTTCAGCGGAGAACACACGCATAGAACCGCTGACCATTGAGGGAAGAATGGCGATGGTGAAAAACACAATACCTAGACCGCCCACCCATTGTGACAACGAGCGCCAGAACAACATGGCATGGTGTAAATACAATTCCGACTCCACATCGTTAAGTACGGAGGCTCCGGTCGTGGTAAAGCCAGACATGGTCTCGAAAAAGGCATCGGTGGGATTGCCGATAATGCCGCTAAACAGATAAGGCAGTGAACCGAAAATACTGAAAGTGAGCCAGGTAAGCGTCACAACAGCGTAGGAGTCGCGGCGGGTCATCATACTGGGGGCGTCATGGCCAAGACGCAGAAGGCCGAAACCCGCGGCAGTGGTGATGACGAGAGTGAAAATGAACGGCCAGGTGTCGCTACCGCGAAAATAAAGGGCCATGGCGACGCAGGTCGTCATAAAAGCAGCCTCTATCAATAGTAGCAGGCCGATAATCTTATATATCAGCTTCAGATTGACCATCAAGTGGTGAAGAATTTCTCTATTTTTTTCATGTTCACATCATGGCAGAAGACCACCACAATGTCGCCAGCTTCTATCTGTGTGCCACCACTCACCAGCATGCCCGTCTTGCCGCGCACCAGACCACCAATAGTGGTGCCATGGGGAAGGCCTAACTCAAACACTTTCTTGCGAGTCACTTTCGAGCCTTTCTGGGCAGTGAATTCTGCCACGTCGGCATTGGCAGACATGAGGAAACGGATGTTCTGTACGTCGGCATCAAGCATCATCTGGTAAATACTTCCAGCGGCCAGAACTTTCTTGTTGATAATGGTGCCGATGTCAAGGCTCTCGGCCATGCTCGCATAGTTGGAGTTCTCAACCATGGCGATGGTCTTCCTCACACCCAGACGCTTGGCTGTCAGACACGCCAGGATATTGGTCTCGGCATTGCCCGTCAGCGCCACAAAGGCTTGCGTGTTGCCGATGTTCTCGTCAAGCAGCAAGTCCAGGTCGCGGCCGTCACCGTTGATCACCATCGTATTGTTGTCCTCTAGGGCGTCGTTCAGATATTCACACTGGCGCTCGTCCACTTCGATGATCTTCGCATTCATATATTCGGGCATAGTGAGCGCCGCGCGGATAGCGGTCTTGCCACCACCCATAATCATCACATTCTTGACATCGGCATAGTGCTCCTTGCCTACAATCTTCCGAATGTATGGGATGTAGTTCTTCATGGTCATGAAGTAGACGATGTCGTATAGCTTCAACTCATCATCACCACCAGGGATGATAGTGTCGGAGTTGCGCTTGATGGCTACCACATGATAGGGGTCCTGAGGACCGCAGAGTTTTTTCAGAGGTTGGTTGAGGATCTCACATGACTCGCGCAACTTGATGCCCAGCATCACCAGCGAACCATCGTGAACATCCCAGCGCTGACGTACCCAACTCATCTTCAGACCGTTGATGATGTCGCGGGCAGCAAGCATCTCGGGATAGATCAGCGTGTCGATGCCCATGCGCTGGAAAAACTTGGCGTTTTCTGGGGAGACGTATGCGTAACGGTCTATCTGCGCCACCGTCTTCACAGCACCCATCGTGTGGGCCATCACACAGCAGTTGATGTTCACATTCTCATCAGGAGTGACGGCGATGAACAGGTCTGCATGACCCGCACCGGCGTCACGTAGAGACTTGATGTCGGTGGGTGAGGCATGAAGCGTCATGAGGTCATAGTCGCTGCTGATATTGTTCAGCTGGTCTGCATCCTCGTCGATGAGGATGATGTCCTGATTGCTCCGTGAGAGAAGGCGGGCCAAATGGGAACCAATGGCGGACGCGCCTATGATGATGATTTTCATACGCTCAGTATGGTTTTCTTGATGTTCTCCACGTCGAGGCCCGTCAGATGACGCAACTCTTCTACGGTGCCATGTTCGATAAACTGGTCGGGAAGTCCCAGACGATGGATGTCGAGGTGGTATCCATGGTCGACCATCCATTCCACAACTGCAGAGCCAAACCCTCCGGCGATACAACCATCTTCGATGGTAATGACATGATGGAAACGCTGACTCACTTCCTGGAGCAGCTGTTCGTCAAGGGGTTTGATGAATCGCATATCGTAATGAGCCACACTGACATGCTGGCCTTCGTCTGCCAACTCGGTGATAGCTTGGGTCACTAAATTGCCGATAGGGCCAACGCTCAGCACAGCCACATCCTGACCATCGCAAAGCTTTCTTCCGGTGCCAACACCGACCTCTTGCATGTCATTACGCCAGTCGATGAGCTCGCCATGACCTCTGGGGTAGCGTATCACAAAGGTGCCCATGCCTGGGAGCTGAGCCGTGTACATCAGGTTGCGCAACTCGTGCTCATTGATGGGAGAGGCAATCGTGAGGTTGGGGATGGCTCGTAGGAAAGCAAGGTCGAAAGCACCATGATGCGTAGGGCCGTCTTGACCCACAAGGCCGGCTCGGTCCAGACAGATGACGATAGGCAAGTTGAGAATGGCAGCATCGTGTATGATGTTGTCATAAGCACGCTGTGAAAAAGCGCTGTAGATGTTGCAGAAAGGTATCAGTCCGTCTTTGGCCATGCCGGCCGAGAACGTGACAGCATGCCCCTCGGCGATACCTACGTCGAAAGTACGACTGGGCAACGCATCCATCATGATATTCATAGAGCAGCCGGTGGGCATGGCAGGGGTCACTCCTACAATGCGATTGTTCTTGCGGGCCAACTCCAATAGGGTGTGGCCGAACACGTCTTGATATTTAGGTGGCTGACTCTTGTTGTCACTCACCACACGCTCGCCGGTGTCAACGTCAAATTTGCCGGGGGCGTGCCAGATGGTGGCGGCTTTCTCCGCAGGCTTGTAACCTTTGCCCTTGACGGTGTGAAGATGCAGCATCTTCGGACCTTTCATGTTCTTCAACTGCTTCAAAAGACGTACAATATTGATGACGTCATGGCCGTCGAAGGGTCCGAAGTAGCGGATGTTCATACCTTCAAACACATTCTGTTGATGGCTGATGGCGGATTTAAGGGCGTTGTTCAGACGAATCAGACCGTGACGACGGTCATCGCCAAGCATCCCTTTGCCTTGGAGCCAGTTGGCCACCTTGTAACGCACCTTGTTGTAAGTCTCACTGGTATTCAGACTCAGTAGATATTGCTGCATACCACCGACAGAACGGTCGATGCTCATGTCGTTGTCATTGAGGATGATGAGCATGTTGTTAGGGCTTGACGACACATTGTTCAAACCCTCAAAAGCCAGACCACCGCTCATGGCACCATCGCCAATGACAGCCACCACATGCCGTTTTTTCTTCGTCAGGCGGGCGGCAACAGCCATACCCAAGGCTGCGGAGATGGAGTTGGAGGCATGACCACAGGTAAACGTGTCATATTCGCTCTCCATCGGAGTGGGGAAAGGACGGATACCATGAAGACAACGGTTGGTGTAGAATTGGTCACGACGACCGGTCAGAATCTTGTGACCGTAGGCTTGGTGCCCTACATCCCAGACAATACGGTCTTCAGGGGTGTTGTAAACGTAGTGCAGCGCCACAGTGATCTCTACAACGCCAAGACTGGAGGCTAAGTGCCCAGGGTTGACAGACAGCTCGTCCACAATGTCCTCACGCAACTCTTTGCAGAGCTGTGGCAACTGTTCAACGCTGAGCTTCCGTAAGTCGGCTGGCGTCTGGATTTTATTTAATAGCTGAAATGTGTTTTTTCCCATCTGTTGTGCTGAGATTCAGCTTTTCTTCTGTTTTATTGGCAAAGGTACGATTAAGCGAGAGCAAAACCAAAGAATTGATTCTTTTTTTGCCGAGCGTGAGTACCTTCGTTGGTTTCACCAAGCAAAGGTACGATTAA
>CACZGH010000010.1:0-136684 GCA_902780635.1 uncultured Prevotellaceae bacterium | reverse complement strand
AGCGTGAGTACCTTCGTTGGTTTCACCAAGCAAAGGTACGATTAAGCGAGAGCAAAACCAAAGAATTGATTCTTTTTTTGCCGAGCGTGAGTACCTTCGCTAAGTTTTATTTAGCAAAGATAGTGCAAAATGAGTATATATGCAAAATATTTCGGACGAAAATGCTATTTCTCCAGAATTATGCGTAAATTTGTGGCATCATATAAATGTTTAATCTGCCGAAAATATGAAAAAGACAATGCTTTTCACTGCCTTTCTCCTGATGTTTGCGTCTGCAACAATGGCACAGAACGCCAACGGGGGTATTTCTGCTGATATGCTCAGACAGATAGAGAAATCACAGGCTTCAAACACGGCCGACAAGGCGCTTTTCAATGCAATCGCTTCTAATGCCATCGACGATCTGGCCAAAAATTTCGCCAACCAGAAACCTGTCGATACGTATTTCAGTCATGAGACTCCAAGCCAGTCCATACACGACCAAAAAAGCAGTGGACGGTGCTGGATGTTTAGTGGGCTTAATGTGCTGCGCTCCAATTTCGCTAAGTCTTCGGATACGCTCTCTGTGGAGTTTTCGCATGCTTACCTCTTCTTCTATGACCAATTGGAAAAGGCCAACTTGATGCTTCAAGGGGTCATCGACCATGCCAAGAAGCCCATGGAGGATGAGCGGGTGCGCTTCTTTTTCAAAAGCCCCATCGGCGATGGTGGCACGTTCTGCGGCGTAGCCGACTTGGCCGAGAAATATGGTCTGGTGCCCATGGGGGTACAGCCAGAGACGTTCTCTGCTAACAACACCAGTCGCATGGCTCGGCTCGTGGCCTCAAAACTCAGAGAGTATGGCCTTGAACTGCGGCAGATGGTGGCCGACGGAAAGAAAGCCAATGCTATACAGGCACGCAAGACGGAGATGCTTGGGGTCATCTATCACATCCTGAGTATCACTCTTGGTGAGCCGGTCAAGGAGTTCACTTATACGTTTACTGACAAAAAAGGCAAAGCTCTGACCGCTCCGAAGAAATACACGCCGAAGGAGTTCTACCGTGAGACGGTGGGCGGACCCATCAATGGCACCTTTATCATGGTGATGAACGACCCTAGACGGCCGTATTATAAAACCTACGAGGTGGAGTATGACCGCCATACCTATGATGGCCATAACTGGAAATACCTCAACCTGCCTATGGATGAGATTGAGCAACTGGCCATTGCATCTATCAAGGACGGGCGCAAACTCTATTCCTCATATGATGTGGGCAAACAAATAGACCGTAAGCGTGGATACCTCGATACAGAGAATTATGACTATGGCACGCTCTTCGGCACCTCCTTCCCCATGGACAAAGCACAACGCATCATGACGTTCGACAGTGGCTCTACTCACGCCATGACCCTCACGGCCGTAGACCTTGACGCTGATGGAAAACCCGTCAAATGGAAAGTGGAAAATAGTTGGGGAGCCTCCAATGGGGTGAACGGCTGCCTCATCATGACCGACCGCTGGTTCCGTGAATACATGTTCCGTCTCGTGGTAGACAAAAAATATGTACCGGAGAATATCCTTCAGATGGAGCAGCAAAAACCCATGATGGTCATGCCGGAAGATCCGCTCTTCCAGATGGATGAATAGTGTTACTTTTTTTTAATTCTTGCGGCAGTCGTATTTGTTTCACGACTGCCGCAAGATTGTTTTCTCTAGGTATGTTTTACAAAATGCTCGCTTCCCGCCACCCCAAAACGAATACCGTAAAGCGAACCCCGAACCCCGCTATACCAAATGCCCGATCAGGCTCTCACGGTCGCCAGGAAGCATGTCGATGACGGGTATCTCAATCATCGTATAGCAACCGGGCTGCTGGCGCAGGGAGGCACGAGCCACATTGACCAATACCTGACCAGTGAGGGCGGGATTGTTAATGCTCATGTTGAACTCCAATCGCTGGTTCTGAGTCTGACCGCTGACGCCTTTGCGCACAAGGTTCACACCGTGGCCCATGTCACGCACGTCGTCGACAGAAGGCACGGCGAAAACGTGAGTCTCGTCATTCGAGAAGTAGGGGTCGGCCTTGATGGAGGCGGTCACTTCTTCCAAGTTGGCACCATCTTCCAACTCCACATACACCATGCGGCGGTGGATGCCTTCTCCCTTCGGAATCGTCATCGAAAGGGCGTTTTTCACACCGGCCTTGGAACGCACACACACAGAGTGGCCCATTGACATGCCGGGTCCGAAATTGGTATATGAAAGCCCTTTGGGGGCAAGACTTTCCATGAGGGCACGTACAATGCTGTCTGAACCGGGATCCCAACCGGCAGCGATGACAGACACGGTGCCTGTCTCCTTGTTGATGGGGGTTAACGAAGCACGGTAGTCAAGGATGCTGGTGTGGATGTCGAAACTGTCTACCGTATTGATGCCTAAAGGGAGTATCTGTTTGGCGTACTCCTCGCAACTGCGGGTGGGGGTGGCGAGAATGGCCACGTCGACGGATTCCAACTCACGGATGTCGCTCACCACTTCGTAGCAGGACAGCTCAAAAGGCTTATTTACGGCTCCTTGGCGGCGCACGATGCCGGCTACCTCAAAGTCAGGGGCGGCTTCCAGTGCTTGTAAAGCGTATTTGCCGATGTTGCCGTAGCCTACTACGGCGGCTCTGATCTTTTTCATTGTCTTGATGTTATTTTGGTTGATAATATGCGAAATCGGTTGCAAAATTACATCTTTTATCCGAAAACCATGACTTTTTGATAGAAAAATTATCAAAAAAATCACACTAGTCTCCTTTTCCTCTTCGCTTCTCTACTCTCTCTCCATCATTCTCCTTCTCCTTTGGGGAGGGCCGGGAAAAGGTTCAATTACAAATTATTGCAACTGTGATATACACGCTCAGCTCCACCAACAAAAACAAAGCACCACAGCAGTCGCCTGTATAACCGCGAAGAGTGCGCCATATTTTCAGATAAAGAAAATACATAGTGAGGCAGGGCACAAAGAGTACGTAATGGATGTTGGAGAGACCACTGCCTACAAAGTAATAGAAAGGTATCACGGGAAGCAGACCTTGAAAGGCAAGAAACACACCGGCGCGCACACTGATGCGGCGGTAGACGGTGCGGTTTTTAGCTTCTGATTCTGTGCGGGCGTAGGGCATCATCTGAATCATCTGTCCGGCCAGCATCTTAGAGAACGGATCAGCGGCGAAGATGGTGAGGGCTGCTACAGCAGGGGGCAGATGAAATAGACAGATAAACAGCACTATTTCGTAAAAAATTAGTGTCAGTACACCATATGTACCGATGTGGGAGTCTTTCATAATCTCCAGAACACGCTGACGGTCGTGACCGCCACCACCGAATCCGTCGAAAAAATCAGCCAGACCGTCTTCGTGCAGGGCACCGGTGAGCAGCACGCGCAGTAGCATGGCCAGTACCACAGCCAGTGCGTAAGGCATCACCCAAGAGCCAAAGTAGAGGGCGGCTGCCATCAGACCGCCTGTCAACCAACCGGATAGCGGCCAAAACTCCACCACGGCACTGAAACTCTCCTTGGGGGGCTCATATAATCGCCAGAAAGGAAGACGGGTAAAAAAAATGAACGCAGCCCACACGTTCTGATACCATTTGGTCTGATGGATAGGTATTTCCATAAAAAAGAATCATTTGGTGACTTTTCTGATGCAAACTTACACAAAAATATCGATTATTCAGACTTTTTATTTGGAAATGTCGCAATTTTTGTATTATTTTGCAAACAAAATATAAAAAGTGTAAGACTATGAAAAAATTACTCATCATGTTGGCAGCTGTTACCATAGCTGGGTCGGTAGTTGCTCAGACTGTCAAAGAGAGCAAATCTTTCGACAATGTATATTTGGGTATCAACGGAGGAGTGGCAACAAAAGCCACTGGCGTAAAATGGCTCGACAATCTCAACCCTGATTTTGGACTCCGTATCGGACGTTGGTTCACACCCGTCTTTGGCTTGGCGGTGGATGGTACAGCCTATTTATCCAATAAGCCTTTCGTCTCTACAGGCACGTTCATACGTGCCACTAACGTGTCACTTCTCGGAACCGTCAATTTCACCAACTGGTTTGGTGACTATAAGGGAGAGCCACGTTGCTTCGAAGTCATCGGATTGTATGGATTGGGATGGGGGCATCTCTTCCGTTCAAATGAGACCTACTACAATCCCGTCAATAAAATGACTTCCAAGGCTGGTTTGGATTTCGCCTTCAACTTTGGAGTACAGCGGGAGTGGCAGTTCTATATCGAGCCGTCGTTCTCGTGGGCATTCCTCGGTAGCAGTAAGCAACCTCTTATGCAGGACACCCATCTGCTCGCATGGTCTGTTGATCAACCGAGATACGACATTAACAATACAATTTTCCAGCTCAATGGAGGCTTCATCTATAAGTTTGGCAACTCCAATGGCACACACAATTTCCAATTGGCCAACGCTACAGATATGAGCGAGGTCAATCGTCTTAATGGCATTATCAACGATCTGAGGGCTGAACTGGCTCAGAAACCAAAAGAGGTCGTCAAGGAAGTGGTCAAAGAGGTGCCCGCAAAGACTGAAGTGGTCGACAATATGGTGGTCGTGAAATTCGAAAAAGGCAAGTCAATTATCACACGGGAGCAGATGGCTTTGCTCAACAAAGTGCCACAGGGCGTGCATGTAAGAGTCGTGGGAACGGCTTCGCCTGAAGGCAACGCTGGATTCAACCGTCAACTGTCACAAGACCGCGCCGATGCCGTGGCGGCTTATCTGCGTGATCGTGGCGTCAAAGTCGACGAGGCCGTCGGTCAGGGCGTGGAAGGCAACACCTCCAACCGCCTAGCCATCGTCTACTTAAAATAAACTGTTTATAATCCTCATATTCAGCCCAGTAAGCCATCAAACTTATTGGGCTTTTGTTTTCAGCTTGATGGTCTGGCCTGGACGGGTGGCTATCTCATATTCATACACTTGGCGGAGAACAGGTTGCTTCAGTTCTTTCAACTCGTTGGAGTGCAACGGGGTCTTGATGTCTGCCGGCTGCAACAGTGGGTTGTCGCTTAGTGTGCCGGTAGCTACAGCCTTGAGACCTTTCCCCTCTAAGGGAACGTATGAGCGCAGACGCAGTGTGCCACCGATGGTCGACTTGACGGTGGCCTTGGTCAGCTGACCGCCTTCCCAGTCCATATCCACCACAAAACCACCTCGGGCTCTTACTCCATGGAGATAGCCGCTCTTCCATACATCGGGCAGGGCGGGCAATAGATGCACGGCACCGTCGTGACTCTGTACAAGCATCTCGGCAATGCCGGCGGCGGCACCGAAATTGCCGTCAATCTGGAAGGGGGGATGGGCATCAAACATATTGGGATAGGTCCTGCCGTCTGGATGCTCTCTCATCGCTTCGTCGCTGGGCAAAAGGTGTAGCATATTGGAGAGGATGAGGAAGGCGTGATTGCCGTCCAGCATACGGGCCCAGAAATTGGTCTTCCACCCCAGGCTCCAGCCAGTGGCCATGTCACCACGCTGCGTGAGGGTGTTGCCAGCAGCGGTGAAGAGGTCAGGATGACGGTAAGGGGAGATCTGGTTGGAGGGGTAGAGGCCGTAGAGGTGGGAGATATGGCGGTGCTGGTCCTTGGGATCATCGGCGTCTTGTATCCACTCCTGCAACTGGCCGTAGCGGCCTACATGCATGGGGGGCAATTGCGAAAGGACTTCTTTCAGACGGGTTTGATAAGAGGCATCCTCTCCCAAAGCTTGGGCGGCATGGAGGGTGTTGCTCAGGGCATCGAAGGCTATCTGGGTGTCCATCGTACAACCAGCGGTCACGGGGGTGCGCTTGCCTAGTGGGCCATGCTCGGGCGACACTGACGGGACGACGACTAAGTAGCCGTTGCGGGGATCACGCTGTAGATAGTCGAGATAGAAGTCGGCGCTGCCTTTGATCACAGGATACCACTCACGCAGAAAAGCACGGTCGCCGGTGAAAAGGTAGTGCTGCCACAGATGAGTGGCCAGCCAGGCACCACCGTTGGGGAACATTCCCCACGAGGCTCCGTCCACAGGACCGGCAATGCGCCATAGGTCGGTGTTGTGATGGGCCATCCATCCGCCGCATCCGTACATCTCACGGGCGGTCTTGGCACCGGTCACGCTTAGGTCGCGTATCAACTCGAAGAGGGGTTGCTGAGTTTCACCGATGTTTCCCACATCGGCTATCCAGTAGTTCATCTCAGCATTGATATTGATGGTGTATTTACTGTCCCAGGGGGCATTGAGCTTGTTGTTCCAGACACCTTGGAGGTTGGCGGGCTGACCACCGGGCTGTGACGAGGTGATGAGCAGGTAACGGCCATACTGGAAGAGTTGTGACACCAGATTGTAGTCGTCACTGCCGGCAAATCGGCGGATGCGCTCATCGGTGTCGATTGTAGCGTCTTCGACTCCTGAGGGCAGGTAGAAACTGACTCTGTGGTATTGCTCCTGATATTTCTTCAGGTGAAGAGCGCGGTTCTTGGCATAGGACCTTGACATAACGGACGACAGACTAGCCTCGTTCTTCAGAGAGGGTTGTCCACTGATGTCGTGGTAGTTGACAAAGTTGGTCGCAGCCACGATATAGATGGTGACCCAGGAGGCGTCGCTCACACGCAGATGGTCGCCACCATCGCTCACGGTACCGTCGCACTCTACCTTCATCCGGCATTCTGCACGGAGGCCGGCTTTGATGCCTTCATGGTCTACACCGTCGATGAGGGCGGTCAGACAATTTCCTGACACTTCGTGTCGGGTGTTAAGATCGCAGTGATGGCGCAACCGGAAAGAGAGGGCTTTGTGCTTGGGGGTCTCCATCCTCATGATGATGGCGTTGTCGGCCATCGAGGCGAAGACGGTCTGCTGATAGTTCACGCCATTTTTCATATAGTGGGTATAGGTGGTGGCTTCGTCCAGTGACAGTGACCGCTCGTAGGCGGTAGCCTCACTCTTGTCGTCGAAGTCTATCAGCATGCTGCCTAAAGTCAGGTATTTCATGCCGTGGGGACCAGGTATAAACTGCTTGTCGATGATACGGGCTGCTGATTCTTCTTTTCCGGCGAAGATGGAGTCGCGCACGGCTTGCAGATAGGCTTTCGACGTGTGACTGTTGTTGTCATGGGGAGAGCCAGACCAGAAAGTTTCTTCGTTGAGTTGGATCTCTTCTGTGTCAGTCTTGCCATAGACCATGGCTCCTAAATGGGAGTTGCCGATGGGCAAAGCCTCCAACCAGCCTTTAGCCGGACGATGATAACGGAGTTGATAACTGTGCCCAGGATCTTTGGCGGTGGATGCCTGTGTGGGGAGGGCGACGGCGGTCAGCAACAGCATGAGTGCGACCGTAAGTTGTTGACGATAGTTCATATGTTGTCAGTTTTTTATCCCCCTACCTCATTTTCGTTTCGACTCGCTCGCCTTTTTCTATCTGGTTACCCAGTTCGTAGGCGTCCATCTTTACAGGAGAAGAGGTGAAGTCGGGGGTGTTATATGAATAGAGTGACTGTCGGTAGTACTGCTTGGGATTGCGTTGTGGCAACATAAATGGTTTGGTGGCGCGACCGTCGGCACCGATGCAGGAGAGGTAGATGCGGCTGTAAAGTCCGTCGTCACGCCGACTGGTAAAGAGAAACCAATGGCTGTTGACGCTCCAGTTGTGCAGACTCTCTGCACGGCTGCTGTTCACCTCTTGCATCGCACGGCACTCGCCTGTCTGAAGGTCGAGCAACCAAAGGTCAGCCTCAGGATGCCAGACGGTGAAGTAGCCATAGTCGGCTTGTGTGTACATCAGGTAGCGGCCGTCATAGGAGGGACGTGGCCAACTGACGCTCTTCCCTGTGGCAGTGGTGGAAATCAGGGTGTCTACCTGCCCGTCCATACGACCAGTGTGCTCGTCGAAATGCACACGGCAGAGACTGTACTTTTCTTTGTCATAATCCGTGGGATAGATTTGACGGCGGGCGGTGATGTAGTAGAGCCACTGGCCGTCTGGAGAAAATGCGGGGGCATTCTCGGCCCAGTATTTACGCATGGTGAGGGTGTCATGTACGATCTCTTGAGCCTCAGCGTCATAGACGAAAACGTCTGAAGAGGCATCGTATACTTCTATTCGCTTGGCTCTGGCAGTGTGAAACATCTGTGAGGTCTTGTTGGTGGAGAAGGCGCAGTAACGGCCGCCAGGATGCCAGTAGGGATACACCATCGAACCGCCTAAACTGTCGTTGCTGGCTTTGAGTAGCATGGTTTCTCCCTCGCGGTGGATGATAGTGGCACCATGGCTGCCTCTGACGTGGAAGACATATTGCTGAGGGTTGGTGCGGTTGGCGGTGTGACAGTTGAGGCACATGCCGGGCACCTGGGTGTTTTGTAGCATCGAATGCTCCTCAAAAGTGCTCAGCTCACGCTCGAAAAGTCCCATACGGCTGTACATCTCATAACTAGGGGCAATCTTACGATAGGTGATACCCCATTCGTCGAGAGGGTAGGGACTCACAGTGATAGTGAAGTCACGGTATCTCACCCATCCCCCGTCTTTCTCAGCACACACGCTCACAGTCAGTTGGCTGCCGCGGTTGAGGTCGACCATCTGATGCCAGTCGTCAATGTCGAAGTCGGTATAGGTACCTTGAGCGTGCAGATGACCGCCTTTGGCACCTTTTATCTCTACATCGATGGTGGTGAAAGTGTCATCGGACATGGCAAAATTGAGAGGGGCGATGCCTGTGGGGATTGTCACATCCACATAGTCGGGGTAGATAGAGGGTAAATCGGTGCTCTCTGTCGCATGCTCTGGCATGGATGTGCAAGAGAGCATCGACAGGCTGATGGCGATGATGAAGTATATAATAGGTGTTGGTCTTCTCATGATCATGCTCCTTTAGTTGAAAAACTCATCGTTGGTTTTTTGGTAGGTGTCTTGGAATCGGGCATACGTAGGATGGGCTTTGAGCTTCTTTGGATGGAGGGCCAGCGGGCGAAGCTTTTCTGACCATGAACGGTAGAACGTGCTTTCATCCAATATGGAAAGGTATTTCAATACGACATCGTAGTGCCCACTGATGAGATTGGTCTCTGCCAACCGGCGCAGGACCCTGCCGCTCTTGTTGTGGTTGGGGATCGCTTCCATCGCTTCAAAGGCGGCCCGTTGCGACATGTTGTTCATAGATAGCAGCATGTAAATCTCGCTCATCATGATGGCGGATGTCTGACTACGTAGTGTCTGCCCGCTCAGTTCAAGGCTCTCGCTCAAGTGCTGTTGGTTGATGTGTCCGGTATGGTAGAGGGCCAGTGCGGCGGCATTCTGACAGGCCAGAGATGGTGGCTGCTCACTGCGGTACAAATCGACGATTTTCTCCCACTGACTCGAGCGCAACAGCATGTCATATTTCATTTCTTCTTTTGTGCCAAGTAGGGGCTCTTCCCAGTAGTAGTCGATGCCCCGGGCTACTTGACGCAAAGGATAAGGGGTGAAATGGGCACTGGCGATGATGCAGACGGCCAGCAACACGGCCAATAAGGGCGACCAGCGTGGATGGCACAACAACAGTAGGACGATGGCAGGACCGACCAGCCAGTATCCTACAGGTATCAGTATCAGAAGAATGGGGAGCCTTGCCTTGCCTTTGGATGGAAGCAAAGCCATGATGGCCAATGTCAGCACAATGGCCACTGTCAGGGTCATTGGCACATAGATATTGTTGGCAAGATACCACAAGGCGATGGGGGCGATCAGCGAAAGGGGATAATAGCGGAAAGCTTTTTCACGCCTCACGAAGCGTTTGATGAGCTTCCAAGTGAGCCATTGTGACAACACAAAAAGCACTGCATAGATGAGGGCACCTGCTTGTGGGAAAATGAAAAATTGGGTGAGCATCTCACCCAAGTATTGGGCGAGACCACCTGGTATAATCATCCGTTCTGTCAGGTAGGAGCTTGTCCAGAGGAATAGCTGGGTTTGCTCTCGTGCCAACAGCAAGTGGGGGCAGAGAAAATACCAATAGCAGAAAGCAGAGACAGCCAGTGCTATGGAAATGCACAGTGGAAGATGATGAGTGTATCTTTTTGTTCTTGCCATGTCAGGAGTATTGTTGTTTCTGATGGAGTTGATTGACACAAAAGAGACCGCACCATCACGGCGCAGTCTCCTGACATAATGAAATAACTAAATGTATGAAATCATTTCATGAAAAACGTCCAATGTTATTAATTGATGCAAAGATAAATAATTGGTTTTATTCATGATGATTCTTACGTTTCAAAAGTTTTGTAAATTGTCTCTTAAATGCCTGATGTAGCCTCTCGTGGAGTTTTTGTTACAATAGGCTCACGATTCTTTGTGGTTGGCATATTCCGAAGGCGACATGCCAAAGTGTCTCTTAAACACGGTGGAGAAATGTGACTGATTGTTGAAACCTACTGAATAGGCCACCTGGGTCAGGTTCACTTTCTTCTCGCGGATCAGACGGGCTGCCTGCTCTAAACGTTGGTTGCGGATGAAATCGCCGGTGGAGACACCGGTGATCTCTTTCATCTTGCGGTGCAACTGGGCACGGCTGATGCCTACGTCGTCGGCCAGACGCTCCACATTGAAGTCGGAGTCGGCCAAATGGGCATTCACTGACTTCATAATGCGCTCCATCAACTCGTCGTTGTTGCTCTTCACCTCCACATCTTCACGCAGTTCTTTCTGGCTCAACGCGCCACTGAATTTGCCGCGTAGACGACGCAGATTGTCAATCAGCTTGTCTATCTGCACATGCAGCTCTTCCATGCTGAAGGGCTTGGCCACAAAGGCGTCGGCGCCTTCACGAAGGCCTTCTATACGGTCACTCACATCAGCCTTGGAGGTGAGAAGGATCACAGGCACATGACTGGTCTGAGGGTTGCCTTTGATCTTTTTCAGCAGCGTCACACCGTCCATCTCGGGCATGATCACATCGGAGACCACCAGGTCGTAGTGACCTTTCAGCAGGGCAGAAAGGGCTTCCTTGCCATTGGGGAAAATGTCTATATGATACCATGGATCCAATTCGTCGTGGATGTAGTTGGCCACTTCTCGGTCATCGTCCACTACCATCACATGGAGGTTGCGGTTTGAACGGCTGCCGATAGAGGGTTTCTCTTCCTTGGGGGACTCTTGCTCCATCTCCTCAGGCTTGAGATGGTTGCAGCCTAATGGCAGACGTACTTCAACACAAGCGCCTGACATACTGTCACTACGGTTGTATGCTTTGATCTCGCCATGGTGTAGATGGACGATAGCACGACAGAGGTTCAGACCGATGCCAGTGCCCATCACATGGGTATGCATGGCATTTACACCTTGGTAAAAACGTTCGAAGAGGTGACTGGTGTCTCTGTCTTTGAATCCCTCACCACTGTCAGTCACTTTGATGACTGCATCCTTGTCGGTCCTCGTGAGTTCGATTCTCACTTCTCCGTTGTCGGGCACGTATTTGAAGGCATTTGACAGGAGATTGGTCACTACTTTGTCGAAGTTGGTACGGTCTATCCACACCAGCAACTTTGGGTCTTCATGCGTGAAAGTGTAGGTGATGCCACGTTGGTCGGCATTAAACTGATACAGGGTCTTGATACCAGTGATAAACGCCACAAGGTCGGTCTCATGACAGTGCAGCCGCATCTGGTCCTTGTCGATTTTGCGCTCGTCGAGGATCTGGTTCACCAAGAGCAACAGACGCTGGGCGTTGCGGTCGATGGTGTCGATGTAGGTCTGACAGCGTTGGTCACTGATGGCTTCTTTCAACTTCTTCAAAGGGCCGAGTATCAGGGTAAGCGGGGAGCGGATGTCGTGGGTGGCGTTGATGAGGAAACGCATCTTCTCTTCTTCCATCTCCTGATGGCGGCGGCGTCTGAGGTATTGGTAGACGGCGTAGCATAGACAGGCCAGCAAGAGCAGATAGACCAGATAGGCCCAGCGTGTGCTGTACCACGGATGATCCACAATGACAGTATAGACACTCACGTGCTCGGACAGGGCGCCATTGCTCTCGGCTCGTACTTCTATCTTATAAGTGCCAGGCTCTTGGTTGTTGAACGTGATGGCGTTCACACCGTCTTCGGTCGAAATCCAACCACTACCGTTCACATTGTATAGAAATTGAATGTGGTCGGCGTTCTTGTAGTCGAGAAGTGAGAATTCAAGCGTAAAAGTGTTGTCATCATAGGGGATGTGGATGGTATTGCCATCGCAAAACATCGACTCGCCCTCGATGGTCAGGTTGGTGAGGTGAACATCACCCAAAGGCTGTGATTGGGTGGTCACTTGGTCGGGATAGAAGGCGGTCAGACCATGGCTCGTGCCAAAAGCGATCAGACCATCGGCTTTGTGAAGCACAGTGCCCTGAACATACTCATGGGTGGTCAGACCGTCGCCATTCACATAGTTGGTAAGCGACTGCTTGCGGGGGTCGTACAGCCACAGCCCTTTCGTCGTGCTGATCCATAGGCGCGAACGGGGGTCGCAGACAATGCCGCAGATGAGCAGGTCGTTGAGATTTTCACAATGGGGATAGGGTTTCAGCGTCTTCGCACGGCGGTCAAACAGATACAGGCCTTCTTCAGTACCGATCACCACGTTGCCGTCACTCTGCTCACAAAGGGCGTTGACTTGGTGGTCGGTGAGAAAAGCTTCCTTGCCATAAACCTGAAAGTCCATGGCGTCAGGGTCGAGACAGTTGAGACCAGCGGCAGTGCCAATCCATACCTTTCCATGGCTGTCGCAGAGCAAAGAGCGGATCCAGGCGTTGCATAGATGGCCACGGCGGTAGTCCTTGTCCATTTCTACAACGGTGACGCTGCCACTCTCCTTATTATATATATAAAGGCCTTTTGAATAGACGGAGAGGTAGAGGCGTCCAAGACCATCGTCTGTCATACAATAGATTTCACCGCCCTCCACGTCAAAGGCTTTCACTGAGGTCTCTGTAGTGGGATAGTAGCGGTAGAGCGCATGATTGGTGGCCACCCAGAAAGCATCCTGGCCGTCGCGGTAGATGTAGGAGGTGCCGGTGGGTGAGGAGGGATGGCCATTGATGCCACCCCAGCGGTTGAAGGTATATAGACCGTCGTTGGGTACAGCACACCAGGTCTTTCCATCATCGCCGGCGACAATCGACGATACACTGGAGCCGGTGGAATAGTCTTGGCCGGAGATACTCCAGTTGAAAAAGGAGGGCTGACGCTGGTTGAGCAAATAAAGACCTTTCTTATAACAGCAAATCCATAGATTGTGGGAGCGGTCTTCCATGATGTCGTTCACCGTTGAGGTCACTAAACTGAAACCGTCGGCGTTCTCATTGCCCAACTGTACCAATTGCAGACTGCGATTCCAGTCGCGCATGATACCATTGTCGGCGGTGCCTATATACAGGTTGCCCTGATGATCGATCACAGCACTTTGCACCAAGGCGGGTCCGTTGTACACCTTCATACCAAAGTCGGCTTCTGTCACTTGTTTGCTGCGATAGTCATAAAACAGAAGGCCTTTTTTGCAGACGATAAGCATACGGTTTTTGTCATAAGGCAAAAATTTCACGGGAGGTCCACAGGGTGAATGGTAGTCTTTGATGATGGTTTTGCCGCTTGACTGACTGTAACGGGTGAAGGTCTCTGTGTGATCCAAACGCCAAAGAGCACCATTTACATCTTCAAACAACTCACGGCAGTACATGTCGGCATTGCGACTGGAGCAATCTTGTTGAAGTGTCAGGGTGGTGGCACCTTCGTTCACTTTGAAAAGACCGTATCCCACAGTGCCAGCCAAGATGTCGCCTGACTGGGTCTCGATGATAGAATAGACACGAGGCTTGATACTTCGTGCGTCAAGGAAATGATAACGGATGAAATGCCCCGATGGATAGTCATATCTCATGATACCTTTCGAACTGCCTATCCACAGACGGCCCTTGCTGTCCACACACAGGGAGCAGATGATGTTGTCCTCTAAAGAGGTGCTGTCATTACGGTCATGAAAATAGTTGATAAAACGATAGCCGTCAAAACGGCTCAGACCATAGTCGGTGGCTACCCAGATGTAGCCATACTGGTCTTGACGTGAACAGTTCACAAGACTGCTGGGAAGTTTATCTGAACGATATAGATGACCGCTGTCGGCCAGCAAGGAAGGGCATGCCAACAGGGTACAACCTGCAAGAATCAGACATTTGATCAGCAGACGGATGTTTTTCATGTCGTTCTTATATTTAGTTATTGAATGGCACGAATGATGCACCGGACAATTTCGACGGCAAAGATAAACATTGAAAATCATTTTTCCAAATTTTCTTTTTTTTTTTTTTTACACCATTTCATGGGATGGCGATCACACAAGATTGATTCTATTCGTTGCTTTTCTTTTTCTATTGGTCTCATTTTAGCAAAAATGTTACAGGATGACACGCGAAAAAAACACCATGTTACATTTTATAAAATTAATATGAAACATTTTGTCTTATTTTGCTTCGCATTTAATCTGTGCAAGCCACATGACATCATAAAAATTCATGAAAACCATATATATATTTAACAACTTTTTACGTAGTTTCAGCAGTATAATTATTCAACCTTTATATTCAAATTTATGTTAATAACTAAATCACTACAAAAGCCATTGGCTTTATTGTTTCTGCTCTGTTTGCTCCCTATGGGGGCGATGGCTCAGAGCCTTGTCAAAGGTATTGTGAATGATCAGAATGGCGAACCCATCGTGGGAGCCACAGTCAAAGTGGAAGGCACCAATGCTGGAGCCATTACCGATCTCGACGGTAATTTCAACATTCAGGCCGCTTCCAACGCTACTCTTAGTGTATCCTACGTGGGATATGTCACCCAAAAGGTGAACGTCGCTGGAAGAAGCAACATCCAAATCACACTCGTGGAAGACAATGCAACTCTCAATGATGTCGTCGTCATCGGTTACGGTACCATGAAAAAGAGCGACATCTCTGGCTCTGTAGCCACAGTCGACCAGAATGCCGTCATGAAGCGCGTTCCACAGAATATCGGTCAGGCTCTGCAGGGTGCCGCAGCCGGTGTGATGGTGGCACAGCAGGATGGTTCTCCTGACGGTAAGGCTGCTATCCGCATACGTGGTGTGGGTACCATCAACGGTGATGCCTCTCCTCTCTACGTGGTCGACGGTGTGCAGGTAGGCAATAGCGCCGACTTCGTCAATCCTTCTGATATTGAGCGTATCGAGATCCTGAAAGATGCTTCCGCAACAGCTATCTACGGTTCGGCTGGTGCAAATGGTGTCATCATGATCACCACCAAGCATGGTACGAAGGGCAAGACCAACATCACACTGACTGCCGACTATGGATTGCAGACATTGCCTTATACCCTCGATGTGCTTGACATCAACACCTTCGCCAAAGCCCTGCGCGAGGCAAAGATTACCAACCAAGGCGACATGCTTATCAACCAAGTATGGGATCCAAAGTTTGATGGCAAACGCAATGCAATCGACTGGCAAAAAGAGATGACACGTGCTGCCCTCCGTCAGCAATATGGTGCTTCGCTGCATGGTGGCAACGAGAAGACAAGATACAACCTCTCGTTTGGTTACACCGATGTCAATGGTATTGTTGTCAATTCCAATTACAAGCGTTTCACCACTCGTGCCAACGTGACCTCCAAGATCAACAAGTATTTGGAGATAGGTGGTGATATCAACTACACCCACAGTGAAAGCAAAGGTTCTAACATGGCTCTGGGTAACAACCAAAACATGTCTTCACTCCGCGACTTCGCTTCTATGTCACCGACTCTTGACTATATCTACGAGAATGATATTAACAACAGTGCTAATTTGCCCAATAACGGCTTGATCAACGTCAACCTCAAAAACCCTGATGGATCATACGGAACAGGTTATCAGATGACTCCTAATGGATGGGAAGGCAACACCAACATCGGTTCCAACCCCTACGCTTCTCAGATGGAGAACGGCGACCGTAGCCGTAATGGATTCGACCGTATTCAGACCACAGCCTACATCGACGTATTCTTGCTCGACACCGATCACCACAAAGTCGACATCAAGAGCCAGGGCACGTATACATATTGGGGCAACAACAGTTCTGACTATACCGGCGGACGCAGCCGTTACAATTATATCAATGGTGTGCTCACTGAGATTCCACTGCAGGCCGATCAGACCTATAGCTTCTCGCTGAACAACAGCCACGGATACAGCTTGGGCATTCAGACTTATCTCACTTACAATCTGAACTACGACATCCACAACTTGACCCTGATGGTCGGTAACGAGGTGGGCAAGTCTTGGGGACAATGGCTCGGAGGTAGTGCACGTGCATTCCCTTCAATTATGAACAGAAATTTCGCTCTCACTGAAGATCCTAACTCAAAGAACGTCAATGGTGCTTATAATGCCGATACACACACCATCTCTTATTTCGCACGTGCTTCTTACAGCTTGATGGACCGCTATATACTCACAGGTACAATACGTCGCGACGGTAGCTCTAACTTCGGTGCAGGCAACCGCTGGGGTACTTTCCCATCAGTGGCTGGTGCATGGCGCATCTCAGAAGAACCGTTCCTAAAAGACAACAACTTTGTCGACAACCTGAAACTTCGTATCGGTTGGGGACAGACCGGTAATGCTGGTGGCATCGCAGGTAAGGGTGTGGCTGCTCTGAGCGGCGACGCTGCATACGCGTTCTATCCCTATGCCGATGGACGCACATCTGGATACTGGGGCAACCGTAAACGTGAGACCGGATGGTTCGCACCACTGGTCGACACCAACTTGAAATGGGAGACCACCGAGATGACCAACTTCGGTATCGACTTTGCTTTCCTGAGAGACTGGGACATCACTCTCGACTACTTCATCAAGACCACGAAAGACCTGCTCCTCGTGCAGCAGATTCGTCCTTCTGCAGGTTTCACTTCTGTCTACACCAACTATGGTGAGATTCAGAACAAAGGATTCGAGTTCGCTGTGGGTTACCACAAACAGGTGAATAAAGACTTCGGCTTCAATGTGCGTCTCACTGGCTCTACTATCTCCAATAAGGTGAAGAAGATGGGTGCTCCTGTCTATCACACCGCTTCTGATAACAATGGTGCTGGCGCATACGACGGCTCACAGGTTGGTGCTGTCGATGGTAATGGACACTGGGCCGACCACTCCATCTGTATGGAAGGTGAGGCTGTGGGCTCATTCTATGGATACGTTTTCGATGGTATCATCAAAGATGAAGCAGACTTGGCTGACTATAAGAACCGTATCAAATCTGATGAACTATCGAAGGTTGACCAAGACCACCCATTGGCTGTCGGCGACGTGAAGTTTAAAGACCTCGATAACAATGGGGTCATCGACAGCAAAGACCGCAAAATCCTTGGCAATGGTCTGCCTAAACTGAATTATGGTATCAACTTTGGCGCTACTTATAAAGACTGGGACTTCAACCTCTATATGTATGGCGTTCTGGGTCAGGACATCCTGTCTTATTCGGCCATGAAACTGAGCAGCATGACTCAGCTCGATGACCAGACAGTGCCTAATATATTGAAAGATGCTTATAGCGCTGCTTTCCGCGATGGAAGTGGGTCTCTGCCACGTCTCACCATCCTCGATCCTAACCGTAACACTCGTGTAAGCGACCTTTGGGTGAAGAATGGAGACTTCCTGCGCATCAGCAACATCCAGGTGGGGTACAACTTGCCGAGAATGTTCTGTAACAAACTGTCTGTAGAGAAAGCACGTGTCTATGTGGGTGTGAACAATCTGCTCACCATCTCTGGATACAACAAGTATGGCGATCCTGAGTGCGGTAGTGGCTCTGTACTCTATTCTGGTCTCGACACTGGCCGTTATCCATTGCCACGCACTTTCATGGCTGGTTTGAACATAACATTCTAACCCTCTGTTGATGATACATAAAAATATAATTAAAAAAGTAAATGATATGAAGACAAAATATTTCATTTTCGGGACGGCTTTGTGCGGTGTGATGACCGTTGGGCTCACCTCTTGCGACAATGACGAGTTCCTGAATGTCGATCAGTATGATGTCATCGCCAGTGATGCGATGTTTGAGAATGACGCAAATGCTAAGAAAGGCTTGAATGGTGTCTACGATATGATGTTCCCCAATGATGCCAAAGATGCTGGTAACAACGACCTTTATGACGGTGACTGGGGCTTCAAACCCAACCTCTTTACAGGTTGCCACCCCACCATTGATACACAAGCCACCGGTTGGGATAAAAACTGGAACGTTCAGGCTTGGAATGCTGGTAGCACCGAGCTGCTGGCTGGGTGGCGACATGTTTATGCAGGTATCTGCCGTGCCAACGACTATCTCGATGGTTTGAATGCTGCTGAAAAAGTGACACCAAAGGTCAAACAAAAACTCGAGGGCGAGGCACGTGCATTGCGTGCTTTCTTCTACCACTGGCTCGCCACTACATTCGGACGTGTGCCTATGCTGGCTACAGGTGAGAATTACTCCAACACTCCAGAGAAAGCTCGTGCTGCTACTTATACAGAGATGTGGGACTTCATCATTGAAGACTTCAAGGCTGCTGCCGATCTGCTCGACTGGACACCTATGGACCTCCAGTATGGTCGTGCCACTAAGGGTATGGCTCTCACTTACTTAGGCGACTGCTACATGTGGAAAGCTTATCGTCTCACCGATGGCGCCAACGGACAGCAAACAGATGAGGCTCAGGCTCGTCAGCTCTATCAGCAGGCTGCTGAGTGCTTCAAAAAAGTTCTTGACAGTGGCACATACAAACTCAACGAATCGTTCACCACACTGTGGGATCCAGCTTCTGCATGGGGGCCAGAGGCCATCTGGGTGGAGCAACTCGACGAAGGCACCAACTGGGGACAGTGGGGTGATATCACGTCAAAGCTGATGCTCAAATGGTATACTGCATGTCCAGAGAATGGTGGATGGGGGTCGCTCTATCTCTCATGGGAGTGGTATTCTTGCTATGAGAAAGGTGACAAGCGTCGTGTAGGTTCTTGTTACACGGGTGCCGTGCCTCAGATCAATCCTAACGATCCTGCTTACGATCCTAAATATGAGGGATGGTATGAGCCTGCTATCTATGGAGTGAATCCATATCTTCAGGAGGTACTCGGCAAGGGTGGCGCTGGTACAGCCACTAAGCAGTTCCACTTCAACAACGGTGAGTGGGCTCCCGCTATCTGGAGTTCTAAGATGTGGCGTACTGCCTCGGCCGACTACAAGGCATGGGGCGATGGTCACTGGAGTCCTACACCTATCTACTGGAAACGTCTTCCCAACGTGATGCTCGACTATGCTGAGTGCTGCTTCCGTCTTGGCAACGATGCTGAGGGCTGGAATCAGATCAACATCCTGCGCAACCGCGCTTTTGGCAAACTGGAGGATGGCAAGGAGGATGAGCTCACTCAAAAGTATATGCCTTATTACAACTCATTCGCCAATTGGGTAGGACGTACCGACGGCTCAACAGATAACGGTGGTTTGTTCTTAAAGAATCGCGATGAATATCCCATCCCATTCGGCAGCAATGGTGCCGTTGTTGAGGATGCCCAGACCTACTATACCAAGTATGCTAAAGAGAAAGGCTTTAAATCGGATGTGTGGAAAGTGGCAGTCAACACAGAGCGCCGTAAGGAGTTCAACTGTGAGTGGTGTCTGCGTCCCGACATGCAGAAGTCTGGATTTATGGCCGACCACGTAACCACCAATTATCCGAAGCAAAACATCGAAAACTTGAAAGATGTGCCTTGGACCAACCGTGACTATGAGTACAACGACCTGAAGATGGATATGCCTATCCCATCCGTTGAACGCAGACGTAATCCGCTCTGCGACCAGAACCCAGCTTACGCTGGCGATGATGAGGGTGAGGAAGAATAATCATTCATAACGCAATAGCGTACTGAACCCCAAAAGTTAGACAACAACTTTTGGGGTTCATCATGTATAGACATCAGATCATTGGGGACTCTCGATGAACCATTTCCGCTTTTTAGTTTCTTCTATACCTAAGGGCTCTCTTTACACCGTGGTATTTAACCCAATTCGGTCATTAGAATTGATGTTATGACAGTATTTGTTTTGAGTGGATTGTTGTCCACATCACTGAAGGCGCAGCGGGCCCTTTCGTCGGTCTCCTCAATCACATAATTTTATTTAGTTTTATCAAAATAAAATATTATATTATTTAGCTGATAATCATTAATATATTTGCACTTTTAATATACATTTCTGACAAATATTTTGTACCTTTATATCACCAAACAAAAGAACAAAAACAATGTCAGAAAACTCCATCGGGAACAAAAGTACGGAATACCCCAAACGCAATGTGGAGAACCCGAAGGATGTGCCTTGGACCAACCATGATTATGATTACAACGACCTGAAGATGGATATGCCTATCCCATAGGACAAAATCACAAAGAACCCGCTCAGTGACCAGAACCCAGCATACGTAGGACAATAATTTGTGACATATACCTATAGAGCATCATCTCTCAGAAAGAAATCTCTTGATGGCCTCCAAATACTCATGCGCAGCCTCTATCCCACAGTCATAGACCGCCTGCATCTCTTCAGGATCGTGTGAGACATGGCCTATTTTCAGCTTCTCCTTGGGCCGGATGACCAACACCTTGCCCTCTTCCTCTCGTTTTTTGACAAAATCCAGTTGGGCGTTGTACATGATGTGGCGTTGGTCGAGAGCTTTCACCATCTCGGGATATTGGCGCAAAGAGAGACGCAGGAGGGGCATGAGGCCGTTGTGCTTTTTCACATATCCAGAGGGCTGTGTCAGAATGACCACATTGCACTCGTACCCTAACCGCTCAAAATACGCCAAAGGGATGGAGTCGGCCACACCACCATCGAGCAACAGTTTCCCTTCCAAAGGGACAGGACGCGAGACCATGGGCATGGAGGCGGAGGCACGTACCCAGTCGTAACAGACATCACCTCCTTTTTTCAATGGTTTGTAGACGGCTTCGCCGGTCTTTACATCGGTGCAGACCAAGTGATAGTCCATCGTGCTCGACTCAAAGGTCTCATTGTCAAAAGGGTCATAAATATTGGGGATGTCATGGTACGCAAACTGTGCACCAAACAGGTCTCCAGTCTTGAGCCAGGAACGAAAACCGCAGTAGCGCCAGTCTTTGGCAAATCGTTGGTTGTAGCGTAACGTCCTGCCTTTCTGCTGTGACACATAGTTGATACCGAAGGCGGCACCGGCAGAGACTCCTACCACACCGTCAAACATGATGCCTTTATCCATCAACACGTCTAAGATGCCTGCCGTAAACAGACCTCTCATAGCACCACCCTCGAGCACGAGTCCTTTTTTCATGTCTTTTCCTTGGTTTTTTGGTTGCAAAAGTAACTAAAATCCAAAATGAGTAGCAATTTCAAATGTTAAAAAAATACAAGCCATTGAAAATCAACGGCTTGTATTTTTTTAGTATTCAATTTTGTGCGCCTGAAAGGACTCGAACCTTCACGTCGTAAGACACCAGATCCTAAGTCTGGCGCGTCTGCCAATTCCGCCACAAGCGCATGTTCTTCAAAATCGGTGCAAAATTACAAAAAATCGAGTGGAGAACAAAATGAATTCATTCATTTTTTATCCCGAGATGGAGTAATTTATCTAAAATTACAAAAAAAATCTAACCCTGCAAAATAAACCGTTTATTTTTCCACCAGCAATCGCCGTGCAGCCTCGATGAGGGTGTCCTTGCCACGTTGGAAGTCTGCGTCGGTGAGCGATACCCAATAGTCAGGGTCGATGCCAAACTCTGTACACTGACCGTCACGGTCGTAAATGGGACAGGCTGAGAAACGGATGCTCCAACCGTTGGGCAACTGACTGGAGAAAGGCAGACCGCCCCCGCCGCCGGTCTTGTCACCAACGATGATGGCATGGGGGCAGCATTTCATGTATTTCACAAACTCATTGGCAGCACTAAACACTCCACGGTTGGTCAGCACTGCCACGCGTTTCTGCCAGCGGATGCCCTGGGCGGGTTTTAGCCGTTGCTCCTCACGGGACGAAAAGTCGTTGTGTCCGCGACCCGTTTTGTGTTGCATGTAGCCCACCAAAAGTTCCTCATTGGTGAAGCGGGCTGCCAGTTCCTCTGCCGTGCTGACAAGACCCCCACCATTGCCACGGATGTCGATGATCAGTCCACGGCAGGGTGCTAAGTACAGCAGCACCTCGTCAAGGTTACCTCCGCCGACGTCGCCCGAAAAACTGGGAAACCGCACATAACCGATGTTATCGTCAAGGACACGATACTGCATACCGCTGCACATTTTGTAGTCGGTGCCGAGATAGCGGCGTAGCAGGGTGTCACTTAAGTTGCTAGGATAGTCTTCCTGCCAGCTCCACTCACGTGCCACGTCAAAAGAGGTGTAGATGTTCACATGGCCGTCTTTCAACTCCGACAGCATGTTGCGCATCACTTCAAAAAACTGAGTGATACTCATGTTTTCATTCACTTGACGGGCATAGCGGGTATGCACCTCATCCCAGTCAAGACCCAACACCTCTTTCTTATAGTCGAAAAAGCAATAGTGTTCATCCAAGATGTGCCATAATGCCTCAAAATTGCCCTTATTGTCATCGGCATATTCTTCCTCGTCAACACAAGACATAAAGACAGGTAGTACACACACAATCAGCATCCATATCCACTTCGTGATCAACCTTCCCTCCCCTTTGGGGAGGGTCAGGGTGGGGTGTGTGGTTAGGGTGGGGTATTTCTTTTTCATCTGATATGCAAAGTCTTAAAGTGTCGCACCACACCGAGCATAAAGGCATGGGTATACACATGTTGTTTGATTTGGTTGACATCGGCTTGCTGAAAGTCGCCAAGATAACCCACACGTAGGGTGGTCTTCTTCCATCTGACATCCAAAGACAACATCTGGCGCAGCGACGGAGCTGAGAACACCGTCACTGGCACCACGTTGTGGTCGTAATTGCCGCGGGAGAAAATTTCATAATATGACTGGCCGTAGTTGGGACTGAACATCACACCAGCCAGGGGAACAGACACTTCATAGCGTGCACTGCATTTCAGACGCTTGACACGAAAATCGTAGATTGCCACGCCAGAGGGTGCCAGCATCATCGACAGGCGCATCTGGGCAGGATTGTTCTGGTTGCGGGTGTTGTAGATGACACCAAGATTGAGGTCGGTCAGGCCACCAGCTTTCAAACGGAGCCTGCCACCCATCAGCTGCCAGTTGTAGTGCACAGCATAACTGAAGGTATACTGTCCGCTCATCTCATTGCCGTCACCGCTGCGGTCTGACACATCGGCGAAGTTGGCCTGGTGGATGATCTGACGCGACCAAAGTTTACCGGGTGTCTCGCGTGTCGTGTGGGAAATATAGCGCACCTCGGTGCCACTGTATTTCTCAGGCGAAAGATAGGTGTCGAGAATCTCGGTGGCTCCGAAAGACAACATCTGGGCGTTGGTCACTTCATAGCGGTCGGGGATCGTATCAGTCTGGGCCGACACGAAGAGGGGCTTGGACAGCATCAATACGACAACTGCCAACCGGAAGAGCAATGGGGTGGGGAAATTACGCCTCATCATCGTTGAAAAGGAATAGTTGACCGGTGATCTCTGTGATAATCTGCTGCTCACTCTTGCCAGCGTCAGGGTCCAGGTTCTCTTCTTCTTCTGGCTCTTCGCTGTGCTCGTCCTGACCTGCCTCTTCGGGTTGGCGAAGGGGCTCCAGTTCCTCCACCATGGCCACATGACAGGTGGTGATGCGCTTGCCGCGGGCTTTGAAACCTTTCACAGAGATAAACTCCTCGGCGTCTACGGTGATAGGCTCACGGTCCTTGTCGGTGTCACCTAGCACAACTTTCAAAAGTGGGTATACGGTGTCGGTAAGCAACAACAACTGACTATTGGGATTCTCACCTAAGTAGTTTTGATGGCGCTTTGTAGCTTCCATCCTGAAACGTTTCAGATAGGCATAACCCTGTTGGTCGGCGTCGAGAAGCACGGCGGTCCATACCTTTTCGGGATCCCATTTCTCAATAAGGCGAATGTTGGGCTCGTAGTGGTTGTTAGCGTCGAAATTGGTGATATAGAACTCGCCGTTGTCAAGCACCACAAGAATAGAGTCGTCCTCATTGAATTCACCCAGCAACTTGCCGTGCTCGTCATAGTTCAGACGGTTCACGTCGGGGTCGTACCATACCTTGCGGCCGCCAAGAGTGCTGTGACCGTGACTCTTCAGCGCAATACGGTGGATGGGGTATTTGGTCAACAGATTACCCTTGCTGCCACGACCTTTGATGAGGATCTCGGAGAAGTCTTTTTCCAAGAATATCTTTTTAAGTTTCGGGTTGGGGTCGAGGGTCACTTTGATCACTTCTGCCTCACCGTTGGGGTTGCAGGTGAAGTAAATCACTTTCGAACCGGCAGTACCTTGAGTAAGGTCATATTCCTTGTCGCGGGTCAGACTGGTCACATTAAACCGCTTCATGTAGTAATTGCCATGTTTGCCGTCACGGTAGACGGTGTTGTAGATGGTGCGGATGTCGTTCTTCTTGAACACCTGTACATGGAGGATGTTCTTGCCTACAAAAATCTTGTCGGCCACTTTCACAACCTTATACTTGCCATCTTTATAGAAGACAATGATGTCATCGATGTCGGAACAGTTGCATACAAACTCGTCTTTCTTCAGGCCAGTGCCGATGAAACCGTCGGTGCGGTTGATATAGAGCTTTTCGTTGGCCTCTACCACTTTAGAGGCCACGATGGTGTCGAAGTTCTTGATCTCGGTGAGGCGTGGATGATCCTTGCCGTATTTGTCTTTCAAGAACTCAAACCACTTCACCGTCACGTCCACCATATGGGCCATCTCGTAGTCCAACTGCTCTATCTCAGCCTTAATGCGAAGAATCAACTCATCGGCCTTGTCTTTGTTGAACTTCAGGATGCGCTGCATCTTGATTTCCATCAGCCGAAGGATGTCTTCCTTGGTCACCTCGCGGATCATCTGGGGATAGAAGGGGGTGAGACGCTCGTCGACGTACTCGCAGGCGGCATCCATATTGGGCGCATTCTCAAAAGGCTTCCCCTTGTAGATACGCTCCTCAATGAAGATTTTTTCCAATGAGGCAAAATGCAACTGCTCCAAAAGCTCGCCTTTCTTGATCTCTCGCTCACGACGCAACAGAGCCAACGTATGGTCGGTGGAGTGGCGAAGGAGGTCGCTAACGGTAAGAAATTTAGGCTTATTGTCATCAATAACGCAACAGTTGGGGGATATGTTGATCTCGCAGTCGGTGAATGCATAAAGGGCATCGATAGTCTTGTCTGATGACACGCCAGGAGCTAAGTGTATCTGGATCTCCACCTCAGCGGCGGTGTTGTCGTCCACCTTCTTCACCTTGATCTTGTTTTTCTCAATCGCTTTCAGTATAGAGTCGATGAGGGTCGTCGTCGTCTTGCTGAAAGGAATCTCACGGATGACAAGGGTCTTGTTGTCTTGTTTCTCGATCTTCGCACGCACCTTCAGAGCACCACCGCGCTGGCCGTCATTGTACTTGCTCACGTCGATGCTGCCACCCGTGGGGAAGTCGGGATAGAGATGGAATTCCTCGCCACGGAGATAACTGATGGCGGCGTCACAAATCTCACAGAAGTTGTGGGGCAGTACCTTAGAGGCTAAGCCTACGGCAATGCCCTCTGCTCCCTGGGCTAAAAGCAACGGATATTTCACAGGAAGCGTGATAGGCTCTTTGTTGCGGCCGTCGTAACTCAACTGCCATTCGGTGGTCTTGGGGTTGAATACGGTGTCAAGGGCGAATTTCGACAGACGGGCCTCGATATAACGGGGAGCTGCGGCACGGTCGCCAGTCAGAATGTTGCCCCAGTTGCCCTGGGTGTCCACCAACAGGTCTTTCTGACCCATCTGCACCAAGGCATCACCAATGGAAGCGTCGCCGTGAGGGTGAAACTGCATCGTATGGCCTACAATGTTGGCCACTTTGTTATACCGTCCGTCGTCCATACGCTTCATAGAGTGAAGGATGCGACGCTGAACAGGTTTAAGGCCATCGTCAATCTGGGGCACTGCACGTTCCAAGATGACATATGAAGCATAGTCCAAAAACCAGTTTTGGTACATGCCACTCAGATGATGCACAGCAGAGGCGTCAAACCGGTTCGCCGGCTTGTAGTCTGAATGATGGTCTTCCTCGAGGTCTGCGTCAGGGATGTCCCTGCCATCATCTTCGTTAATAGCTTCGTTTTCAAATATTTCGTCGTCTCTTATCTCGTCGTCGTTCATAATATGCTGTTATTTCTATCTTGCAAAGATAATGAAAACCGAACGCAATGCAAAACAAAAGACAAAGTTTTTGTTGTCTTTACTCTGGCGCATCCTCCTTTTGGCAAATTGTCTTCTGTCTTTTGGCAAGTCGCCTTCTGTCTTTTGGCAAGTCGCATCCTTCTCCGTATGTGGCGGCTTTGCCGCCGCAACAGCCCTTACGCTTCATGAAATGATAATAAATGTTATTTATTTTGCACTTTACTCGTTTTTTCACTATCTTTGCACATTGAAATGCAAAATAGGCGTATTTATTAATAGATTATGGCACAAGAAGACGTATTCAAGAAAATCGTAAGCCATTGCAAGGAATATGGTTTTGTTTTCCCAAGCAGTGACATCTACGACGGACTGGCCGCAGTGTATGACTACGGACAGAATGGTGTGGAATTGAAAAATAACATCAAAGAATATTGGTGGAAAAGCATGGTGCTCCTACATGAGAATATCGTGGGCATCGACTCCGCCATTTTTATGCACCCCACCATTTGGAAAGCTTCAGGACACGTCGACGCTTTCAATGACCCTCTCATTGACAACCGCGACTCAAAAAAACGCTATCGTGCAGACAACCTCATTGAAGACCAGATAGCTAAATATGATGAGAAAATACAAAAAGAGGTAGACAAGGCTCGTAAACGTTTTGGAGAGGCCTTTGATGAAGAGAAATTCCGTGAGACCAACCCACGTGTGCTCGAAAACCTCAAAAAGCGCGACACGCTCCATGAGCGCTATGCTGCTGCCATGCAGGGACCTGACCTCGAGGCTCTTAAACAAATCATACTCGATGAGGGCATCGTCGACCCTATCAGCGGAACAAAGAACTGGACGGATGTACGCCAGTTCAACCTCATGTTCTCTACTGAGATGGGCTCGCTCTCAGATGCTGCCAACAAAATTTATCTCAGACCGGAGACAGCTCAGGGCATTTTCGTCAACTACCTCAATGTGCAGAAGACAGGACGCATGAAGATTCCTTTTGGCATCGCACAGATAGGAAAGGCTTTCCGTAATGAGATTGTAGCACGCCAGTTCATCTTCCGTATGCGCGAGTTCGAACAAATGGAAATGCAGTTCTTTGTCAAACCAGGCACCGAACTGGAGTGGTTCCCCAAATGGAAACAGATACGTATGGCCTGGCATCAGGCTCTTGGCTTTGGTGCTGAGAACTACCGTTTCCACGACCATGACAAACTGGCTCATTATGCCAATGCAGCCACCGATATCGAATTCCGTATGCCATTCGGATTTAAAGAGGTGGAGGGCATACACAGCCGCACCAACTTCGACCTCTCACAGCATGAGAAATATAGCGGACGCTCTATCAAATACTTCGACCCGCAGGACAACGAGAGCTATACCCCGTTTGTCATTGAGACATCTATCGGCGTAGACCGTATGTTCCTCTCCGTGATGTGCCACTCCTATCAGGAGGAACAACTGGAGAATGGAGAGACACGCGTGGTGCTCAGACTGCCAGCAGCTCTGGCTCCTGTCAAACTTGCCGTTCTGCCTCTCGTACGTAAAGACGGACTGCCAGAGAAGGCTCGTGAGATCATCAACGACCTGCGTTTCCACTTCAACTGTCAGTATGATGAGAAGGACACCATCGGTAAGCGTTACCGTCGGCAGGACGCCATCGGTACACCTTATTGTATTACAGTGGACTATGACTCTCTTAAAGACAATACCGTCACACTCCGCTTCCGTGACACCATGGAGCAGGAGAGGGTCAGTATCGACCAGCTCAATAGCATCATAGAGGACAAGGTGAGCATCGCAAGCCTCTTAAAGAAACTGCAATAGATGAGAATGAGGCAATATCTATATCTCATCTGCACAGTGGTGGCAGTTTTCGGCCTTACAGCTTGTCACGAGACAGATGACGAGATCGATGAGTTCCCTGACTGGCAGAAAAAAAATGAGGCGTTCTTCGCTGCAAAATACAATGCTGCCAACCAGGCTATAGCCAGAGGGGACAACTCATGGAAGGTCTTCAAGTCGTATGCTAAAAGCACAGAGACAGCAGGAAAGACCGTCGACTACATCGTCGTCAAGGTGCTCCAGGAAGGGTCTGGCAGTGGATACCCTCTCTACACGGACTCTGTCAGGGTACACTATAGAGGACAACTGATCTCCTCCACATCGTATAAGGACAGTGAGGACAGTGAACTGGGCTATGTCTTCGACAAATCGTGGAGAACAGACACCTACGAGCCCAGCACCTTCGTACCGGCAAAGTTTGCTGTCAGCAGGGTGGTCGATGGATTCTCAACGGCACTCCAGCACATGAACATCGGAGACCGCTGGAAAGTATACATACCCTATCAACTGGGATATGGCATAAAGGAAAACGGAAGCATACCGGCATACAGTACGCTCGTTTTCGACCTTACTTTAGTTGCTTATTATCGTGCTGGTACAGTGGTACCGGCTTGGAATACAAATCAGTCATTTCTCTGCGAAGAGAATTTGTAAGTTTATATATAAGAATATGTGCGTCGGTTCCCATCCTCCATATTGCAGGATGGGAACTTTTTTTGACTGTTAAAATGGACGAAATATTGGCTGTGTGCGCACACAGTCCTTTGATTTAGGTCAAGAATCAGCCTTTTTCCAGTAAAAAATCGCAAAAAGTCATGGTTGTGTCCGCAAACAGTCTTACCTTTGCATCGTCAAAAGAAATAAAGGCACAGGCAGGCGAGTCATTCAGAAAAGTGTTACAGATAATATAAATATAAGGTATTAGGCTCGATAAAGTAGAAAGATTGATGTAGGATAACAAAAATAGAAAAGGATAACAACAGTAATTAAAGGATAACAAGAAGATCGATCATCTAGGTTAAACGCTCAGGCCGTGAGGCTGCATGCGATATGTTTCATTAAAAAATTAAAGAAAGGGTAAAAAGATGAACACTACAGTAGTATTAATGTTTGCAGTATTAATTGCATCAGGGTTATACTTCGAAAATTCAATTGAGAAGAAATAACCTCAGTTTTAAAGAGAAAGTATAGATAATAATCATAACGGATGGGCGGACCTCATAGGAGGCACCGCCCATTTTTCCATAGGTTTTGGCTTTGCCAAAGCTCATTCCTCTCTGAAAAACTCAAAAAAGTATGGCTTTTCTCTCGACTTTTAGTAACTTTGCCACGATATGGCATCAGTGAAGGAAAGCGAACGGCTCCTCGGCTTTATCCGGGATGGGAAACCGCTCTCGGGAAAAGACCAACTCAATTTGATCATCAAGTTGAGCATTCCTTCTATTTTGGCGCAGATCACCAGCGTCGTGATGTTTTTTATCGACCAAGCCATGGTGGGA
Organism: uncultured Prevotellaceae bacterium; assembly: GCA_902780635.1. Classification (GTDB taxonomy): domain Bacteria; phylum Bacteroidota; class Bacteroidia; order Bacteroidales; family Bacteroidaceae; genus Prevotella. The sequence goes on along the minus strand of CACZGH010000010.1, from coordinate 106,937 downwards.
CAGCTTGGTGCTAATGCATCAGCAGCCATTGGACTCGTGGAAACCACCACTTGGCTTTTCGGCAGTCTCACAGGTGCAGCATCCATGGGCTTCTCGGTACAAGTTGCACATTTTATCGGGGCAAAAGACAACGTCAAGGCCCGAGAAGTGTTCCGGCACGCACTGGTGGCAACTACTGTATTAAGCCTTTTGTTGGCATTGATGGCCGTGGCCGTGGCAAAACCGCTGCCATACTGGCTGGGAGGAGGTGCTGACATCGCACACGATGCTTCCTTGTATTTTCTGCTCTTCTCACTAAGCGGGCCCTTCTTTCAACTCTACAACCTCTCTGCGGCTATGCTCAAGTGCTCAGGCAATATGCGTCTGCCAAGTATGATCAGCATCCTCATGTGCGTACTTGACGTAGTATTCAACTACTTCCTCATCTTCCATGCCCATCTGGGAGTGCTTGGAGCCGCCATTGGAACAAGCTTTTCTATTGTGGTGTGCAGCCTCATCATTGCCTATTATGCTATTTTCCGAAACGAGATACTATCCCTCAGAAGAGTGGGAGAACATTTCGCCTATGTCTCTCAGTATATCAACAACGCACTGAAAATCGGACTGCCCATGGCCGTACAGTCCATGCTTATGTGTGGCGCGCAAATCATTAGCACCATGATCGTGGCACCACTCGGAAATATCGCTATCGCTGCCAATACTCTCGGCATCACGGCTGAGAGCTTATGCTACATGCCGGGATATGGCATCGGTGACGCTGCCACCACACTCATCGGCCAAAGTATCGGTGCCGCAAGAAAAGATCTCTGTCGAAGCTTTGCACGAATGACCCTCTTCTCGGGAATGGCGGTGATGGCTGCCATGGGAGTCATCATGTTCATCTTCGCTCCAGAGATGATGGCCATCATGACACCCGTAGAGGAAATACGCACATTGGGGGCACACTGCCTGAGAATAGAGGCTTTTGCAGAACCCATGTTCGCTGCTTCCATCATTTCTGTGTGTGTCTGTGTGGGAGCGGGAGACACACTCCGACCTGCACTCATCAGCCTGGGAAGTATGTGGTTCGTCAGACTTACCTTGGCATACATGCTCTCCATACAGTATGGATTGGTGGGGGTATGGACTGCCATGGCCATCGAACTTACATTCCGTGGCCTCATGCTTTCCTGGCGATTGTTTAGAGGTAAATGGATGAAAAAAGCCTTGGTATCCTAACCCGGATTTTCCAGTTTTCCCTGAGTTATTCGTTCTCTCCGTCCTCTCCGGCTTTTCCTAAGATAATGTCTACCATAAGAAGCACGTCGGAGATATCTATGATATTGTCGACTTTGGCATCGGCGTTCGCTATGACAAAATGCTCTGGGGTATTACCAAGGATATAGTCTACGGTCAAAAGCACATCAGTGATATCCACTAAGCCGTCCTCATTAACGTCTCCTTTCATTATTTCTGGCTGAATATGCCCCGGAGCAATGCTTTCATAGAAGTCCACAGTGAGATCTTTGCTGCTGATACGTTCATCTGCCAATAGGTAAGCCCTAAAGGGAGTGATCTCTTCACCTTCTTCAGAGTAGACAAAATGGCCATCTGACAAAGTATAGCTATTAGCTACGTGCTGCTGACAATGGGTGCCAGTGAGCACACAACTGTCTTTAGATACGACCTGGGGATACTCCAGAGTTGGGTGCAGTGTTTGCTTGCTGGCTGTAAAAATGACGGTCTTGCCTATCAGCAAGCTGTCGGCAACCAACAAATAGGGGGTTTGAGCCTCTATTGTCGGGGCATAGGAAGTGACAACAGTTGACAGGGTGTCTACGATACCCTCAAACGACATCAGCCAGAAATGGCCTGTCTCATCATCAGCGGTTTTTTTCCAACTCACCTCCTCGCCATCCATCTTCACTTCACTGGGGGCAAATGGCAGCGAGAGGACACTCAGTTGAAGACTGTCCTCTGAGGTAAACGTGCGCTGATAGGTGATGGTTCCGCTGAATGTGAGTTCCGTGGGAATAAAGTAGTCGTAACCGTCTGTCAAGGTCAGCTTGTCGCCTCTGTTCGAATTGTTCACATTGTTCTTACCCACTAAACCACGGGGCACCGTCGAGTTAAGCATGTAGATGGTGTTGGGGTTGCTGTTGGGTGTCACATTTGATGTGTAGGCATTATGAAGATTGATGGCCAGTGCCTCCTCGGGCACCACAAATTTCGTGGCTGCCTTCTGGGTCTTCATGCTTCCGTCTTTGGTCCAGTAGATGCCGCCCTTGGCAACAGTCAGCACATCGGTGGAGCTCTCTTCCCAAGTATAGGTGTTCTTCAAGTGGGTGGCTGTCAGTACATAGCGCTTAGTAAAGTCACTCAATGGTATCTCATAGTTGAGCACAGTTTCTTCGCCGGCACCCAGTTCTAAAAGCGTTTTTTCATTCGATACCACATCGCCTTCCTCATCCTTGAGAGTCATCATGATTTGATCGGCATAAGCCTCGGTGCCGGTGTTCTGAACCAACAACCGACATATAATGCGGTCGCCTATCACTTCGCCGGTCTCCTCGTTCTGGTTGAGAATCTCTATATGCTTCTCTAAGTTTCCTTCTGTCTCATTAAGACTGCTGTAGAAGTACTGAGTGTCGTATTCGTCAACAGATAGATAGAATTGGTCATTCTGTAGGTCGAAGTCCACATCATCGTCGATATACAACTGATACGTAGTACTTGATGAGGCGTCAAAAGAAAGCTGATCATTGCTCACCTGAATGATGTTATGAGTTGTGGGGTCTTCCTTGCGTAGGTAAATGGGGCCAAAAAACGCTTCATCAGGGTTAGCCATGTCTATGCTTAGATAAGCGTCGTCTTTGCGCAGACTGTTCACTTGGAAGTCGGCTTTCGGTACTGGGATGAGAGTCATCACGGTGTCATGAATCTCCACCTGGATATAGTTCTTGTCAGTGCCCGACATAGGCGTCCAGGAACCAGTGGATGACCGTTTGTATATAGCTTTGAGAGCATAGTGCCCATCTTGGATTTTACTGCCAAACGAAAGGTTTGCTGCTTCGTAATTCTTACTGTTACCTGCGGTTAGGTTGGCTGTGCTCGATGATAAAACCGACACCAACATACCGGCTTCATCATAAAGGCCAACACCATGTGACAACTTTCGGGTGCTGCTCGACGTGTTGGCAAAAGACTGCTTGAAAGTGATATTGCTGAAGTCGGAGTCGGAAGAGGGGCGGGTGTAGGTGCGCCCGTTCTTCAGACTAGGACGACTATAGGCTCTGTAATACTCCACAGGTGCCACATATTCGTCTTCACCGGCGGGCTTCAGACCTACAAGGATGGTCTGACGCATACTCAGATGGTAGTTCTTGATCTCTTCGTTGAGACCTTCGTCAGTAGCATGGAGCACGGAGATACGGAAGTAGCCATTGCCGACACCGTTCCATCCCCAGTTGATGTGGTAAAGGCCATTGCCGTCGTAGCCGTCACAAATAAAAGTGTGACCTTGTCCTAAGTTGGTGTAGGCGGTGTAAATCACAGGACGGTTGTTGAGCAACTCTCGCACCAGCAGACTATCCCATTCGGCTTCGTCGTATGACTCGCGATAGAGATAGTGCATCGTCTTGGGATACCCGAAGTAGAGTGGCAGACGGTCAGGAATCTTGTAAGTGTAGGCACCAGAACCACTTGGGGTATAGTTCATGTCGGTGGCTTGACCACAGTAGAGCATCAACTTGGCCACTTCGTCTTTCTCAGCCTGAGGACTGTCTTCGGTGAGAATGTCAGGCATCTTGCTCCAGTCAAAAGTGGTGGAGGCAAGTTCTGGCATCTGAATCCTCAGCGTACTGGTTGTATAACTGGGTATCTTGGTCGTCTTGCCAGTAGGATACTGGTGATAACGTAGCACTTGGGCCAGAGCAGTGGCAGTACAACCGGTCTTGCAGTTTACGCCATCTACTACGGGGCACTTGATGTTGTAAGGATATGTCTGTGCCCAGGTGGTGCTGATCAGGGGCTGTATCACATCTGCAGGGTGTGCCTGACTCACTTTCAATGGCATGGTGCTATGACGTCTTATGACAGATACCTCACTGTCGTAGCTGGAAAGCCACGCTTTCATGTTTTCTGGCATCTGATCATAGTCGAAGCGGCCATGGTCCGTATAACCAAGTATCATGTCAGCCTGGTCGTTGCCGGAGACAACGACAAAACCTTCGTCTTGGCCAATGTTGTATATGTAATAATTGGCTTCTTCACCGCTCTTCACGGAGGTGTAAGCCTGCTTTAGTCTAATATTAGTGTTGTGGTGATGGGCTCCGGCGAATGACTTGGCTTTCTGAAGCGCTTGTCGGGGAGTGATGGGGGCGGCCATTATAAACAGGGTGAAAATCAGTGAAATGGCCAGTGTATATACTCTTCTCATTACCTGAAATTAATTTCAACCTGCAAAATTAATGATTTTCTTTTTAATTATCTTTTTTTTAAGTAATTATAACTAAAAAATACGTGCTCTCGCCTCATCATATTCTGTTACAAGACGTTTCATCACCTCGCTTACAGGCAAAATCTCTTTCACCGATGAGGCTATCTGACCAATCTCAATCTCACCGTTTTCCACGTCCCCTTCGAATATACCACGCTTCGACGCTGCCTGACCAAGAATGGCTCGCAAGTCTTCTACGGCGGCGCCTTCGCTCTCCGCCTGCATAATGCGGCAGTAAAGACTGTTCTTCACCATACGGGTGGGTGAAAGAAGTTTCAGCGTCAACATGGTGCCTCCTTCTTCCAGATGGGTGCAACACTCCTTATAGGCTTGTGAAGCACTGCTTTCCTCAGTCAGCGCAAAAAGTGTACCTATCTGGACGCCATCAGCGCCTAAGGCTTCGACGGCAAGGATGGAAGAGCCTGACCCAATGCCGCCTGCTGCGATCAGTGGCAGTGTAGTGGCTTTGCGCACTTGGGGAATCAGGGCCAGAGTGGTGGTTTCTTCACGACCATTGTGTCCGCCAGCCTCAAAACCCTCTGCCACCACAGCGTCGACTCCAGCTTCCTCACACTTACGGGCAAACTTGCTGCTCGACACAACATGAGCTACTTTGATGCCTGCATCATGAAAACGGCGGGTGTATTTCTTCGGACTGCCAGCAGAGGTAAACACAATCTTCACACCCTCGTTGATAATGAGGTCCACTAGACGGTCTATCTCTGGGTACATCAATGGGATGTTCACACCCCAAGGCTTGTCGGTGGCCAGTTTCATTTTGTGGATGTGCTCTAAAAGGGTCTCGGGATGCATTGAACCAGCACCAAGAAGACCTAAACCACCCGCGTTGCTCACAGCGGAAGCCAGTCGCCAACCGCTGATCCATACCATGCCACCTTGTATAATGGGATATTGAATGCCAAACAATTCAGTGATTCTGTTCTTTTTCATATCATCTAATAGTTAAAATTTTAATTTTTCATCTTTAATTTTTCATCTTCATCACGTCTTCTATCGTAATGAGTGACAACTCCTCACTCGACAGGTTACGACGGCTGGCAAGACGGTTGGCTTGATGTTGGATAATCTTCTCAAAAAGATTGCGCACATACCGAGCATTGCCAAAATTACGGTCCTTGTGTGCCACTTTGTCTTCTAAACGTTCTCTCAGATAGGCATCGGCATCATCGCTGATACGATATTCGTTCTTCTTGAGATACAAGTGGAAAATGCGGTGAAGTTCGTCAGCCGTGTAGTCCGCAAAGTGGATGTAACGGTTGAAACGTGACTGAAGACCTGGGTTGGAATTGATAAAACGCTTCATCTCATTGGGATAGCCGGCAATGATGACCACCAGCTTGTCGCGGTCATCTTCCATACGTTTCAGAAGCGTCGAGATAGCTTCCTGACCATAGTCGCTACGACTGTCTTCAGGTACCAAAGCGTAGGCTTCGTCGATGAAAAGGACACCGTTGAGGGCGGAGTCGACGATGGCATTGGTCTTAACGGCGGTTTGACCCACATACTCAGCCACCAATCCTGAACGGTCGGTCTCCACAGTGTGTCCTTTCTTCAGTATGCCAAGGTCTTTGTAGATGCGGGCCACAATGCGGGCCACAGTGGTCTTGCCCGTACCGGGACTGCCGGTGAACACCAGATGGTAAGACATCTTGGGCGTTTTCAACCCCTTGCTGGCACGCTGTTGCTGTACTTTGGCAAAGTTAGCCAACGTTCGCACTTCTTCTTTTACAGACTCTAAGCCGATCAATTCGTCCAACTCTTGATAGGGGTCTCCCTCGATAGGCTCTGTGATGACCACACTGTCTTCTCGCTCTTTTTCCACTTCCTTGGGCGAGACGACAGCCGTCTTCTTGACTTGGTCTGTGTCGGGACTCTCGTCTTCAACCAAGCTGCCGACAACAATCGTGAAAACTCCTAGCAAAATGAAAAAACCGATGGCAATAAGAAGGGCGTAAAGGATGTTTTTTGGGGTCGCTTCTATGTTCATGTCTTTTTGTATGTTGGATAGGATAAATGAATGCAAAGGTAAATCAGATAAGGCGTAAGATAGAAGAGCAGGTCAGTCTGGTCGTATGTACCAGGCAGCCAACCGAATCTCTGAAACACTTCCGACAGCGCACCAAGAAAAGGGATGACTCCAGCAAGAGACACTCTCATCGCAGTGGACAGACGGGAGCAAAGGACATCTGCCAGTAAAAGATATGACAGTGACCATAAACCGCCTGGAAGACTATAAACCGCCCACTCTGGCCATTCCTCCAAGGGATGTGTCGCGCGGAGCGTGTTAAAGGCTCTTCGAAGGCCGATGCGATCGGCGACCCAAAAGAGCAGCAGTGTGCGGGGGCGTCCCAGAATATAAATCATGCCGCCAGCAACGAGCGCCAGAGCACTGGCGGTGAGGCGCATCTGCTTGTAGGGTCTCATAGCGCTACTTTCTTGACATAGGTGGGTGTGATATGTCTGCGTTTACGTGCTGCGAAGTTACAACTAAATATGAAAAAAGCCAAAGCTTTTGATAAAAATCTCTGCTTTTGAAAGTTTCAGTACTACATCTTGCGTCCTTATTCCCCAGTTTGTCATCTATGCTGCAATCCCCAATTTGTCTTCTATGCTGCAATATTATTGCAGCCCACCCCCTTAGTTTGTCATCTCTGCTGCAATATCATTGCAGCCTCCTCCATCCTCCAGCAAAAACAAAAGCATTTAAGTCAAAAAAAGGCCAAAACTCTCATTTTTCTCATATTTTTTACTAATTTTGCAATGTTTACACACTCATTATTATCATTTTGCTTATCACCACGTGGGCACAGTTGGTAGAAGATCCATACCCCTAACACCAGAGGGCGTTTGCGTGTTGAAAAGAAGGAAAAGTCTGAACTACTAATTGATACTATCGATGAAAAAAACTGCTACTATCATTTTATCTTTGACCGTTGGATGTCTAATGACGGCTTCAGCACAAAAAACTCATACTCAGGCTGGATATCCCATCTCTCCTGTCCCTTTCACAGCTGTGAAAGTCACACCTGGCACCTTCTGGGGGCAACGTCTGGAAGCCAGCCGAAAAACCACCATACCACTGGCTTTCTCTAAATGTGAGGAGACCGGCCGATACACCAATTTCGAAAATGCAGCCATACACCTGAAGGATCCCTCTAAAACTTTTAAAGTGGGAGGCTTGTCATTTGATGATACTGACCCTTACAAGACCATTGAGGGTGCCTCGTATCTATTACAGACATATCCTGACAAAAAGCTGAAAGCTTATATCGACAGTGTGCTCAACATCATCGCTGCAGCACAGGAACCCGATGGTTATCTCTACACATCACGCACACAAAATCCACAAAACCCTCATGAGTGGGCGGGGGACAAACGTTGGTCAAAAGAAGAGGATTTGAGCCACGAACTCTACAACCTCGGACACATGGTGGAAGGGGCCATTGCTCACTATCAGGCCACAGGAAGCCGAAAATTCCTCGACATCGCCATCAGATATGCCGACTGCGTCGTGCGTGAGGTGGGACCCAATGCAGGACAGGCTTGTGTCGTGCCGGGACATCAGATAGCAGAGATGGCTCTAGCCAAACTATACCTCGTCACAGGCGACAAAAAATACCTCGATGAGGCAAAATTCTTCCTTGATATGAGGGGAAAAACCACCATCGTGCATGAATACTCGCAAGCGCACAAGCCTGTCGTACAACAGGATGAGGCCGTAGGACATGCGGTAAGGGCGGCATATATGTATGCCGGAATGGCGGATGTGGCTGCTCTCACAGGAGACCAAAATTATATACACGCCATCGATGCCATATGGGATAATATCGTGACAAAAAAACTTTATATCACAGGTGGCATCGGAGCTACCAGCAATGGTGAGGCTTTCGGAAAAAATTATGAGTTGCCCAACATGAGCGCTTACTGTGAGACTTGTGCGGCCATCGGAAATGTATATGTCAACTATAGACTCTTCTTACTACACGGTGAGGCCAAATACTTTGATGTGCTCGAACGTACGCTTTACAATGGCCTCATCAGCGGTGTCTCTCTCGATGGGGGCGCTTTCTTCTATCCCAACCCGCTGGAGTCAATGGGACAACACCAGCGACAGGCATGGTTTGGATGTGCTTGTTGCCCCTCAAACATCTGCCGGTTCATACCTTCTCTTCCTGGATATGTCTATGCCGTGAAAGACAGACAGGTTTATGTCAACCTTTTCCTTTCCAATAACACCAACTTGCAAGTAGGGGGGAAGAGTGTCGCATTGTCGCAAACCACTGATTACCCATGGGACGGAGACATCAATATTCGTGTGGACAAAAACCAGGCCGGACAGTTCGCCATGAAAATACGTATACCGGGATGGGTGCGAAATCAAGTGGTGCCTTCCAACCTCTATCAGTATACCGACAACAAACGACTCGGTGCCTCATGCACCGTCAATGGCACACCCGTCGAGGTGAATATTTCTTCTGACGGATATCTCACCATCGACAGAAAATGGAAAAAAGGAGATGTGGTAAAGATGCATTTCGACATGCAGCCACGCACAGTAAGAGCCAACTACAAAGTCGAGGCCGACAGGGGAATGGTGGCCATCGAAAGAGGACCTATCGTATATTGTGCTGAACATCCTGACAACAACTTCGACATCACCAGCGCATTAATCAACCAGACTCCTCAGTTCGAAATCTTAAACGGACAGGTGGCCGGAACACCACTTGTCATGCTAAAGACGGATGCTCAGACACTCGATTTCAACAAAGGTGGAAAACTGACTGTCAGCGATGTGCAACTCACACTCATCCCATATTATGCATGGTGCCACCGGGGAAGTGGAAAGATGAGGGTGTGGTTGTCACAAGACCTCAGTAGCACCACACCAGCACAGCCTGCCACGCTCGCCTCGGAGAGCAAACTGTCTGCTTCTAAACGTCTGCCGTCACTCGTGGCGGTCAATGACCGACTTGTGCCAAGAGACGAAAACGACCGTTCTGTACCATATACACATTGGTGGCCAGAGAAAGCTGCCACAGAATGGATTCAATATGAACTGCCACAGGTGAACAGTGTACAAAGTGCTACGGTCTATTGGTTCGATGACGGACCATGGGGCGGATGCAGGGTTCCTAAGGCATGGCGTATACTATACCAGGATAACAATGGACAGTGGCAACCAGTGGAAAGCCCTGATCAGTATCCTACGGAGAAAGGTGCACCATGCACAGTCAATTTCAAACCCGTAGAAACGAAGTCTCTACGGCTCGAAGTGACATTGCCTGATGACAATTCAGCCGGAGTCTTTGAATGGATCATTAAATAAGATAACAACAGTTGAAAATAAAAAAAATACTTCTGACTGCATCTTTCTTCCTCATCGCAGTAATGGCTATGGGGCAGATAGTCACGCCTGAAACCGCAAAACTCAGAGCGGCAGATATGATGGCAAAAATGGGGAAAAAAGAGGTGTCGCTCTCTTGTCAGATGCTCATGCGAGACAGCATGAGTGGGCAGACACCTCTGTATGTGTTCAATAACGGACAGAATCAAGGGTTTGTGATTGTCTCGGGTGACGAACGTGCCATTTCGATTCTAGGATATTCGGAGGATGGCTTTTTTGATGAGCGTGAAATGCCTGACAATATGAGGGCATGGCTCAAGGGATGCGCCAACCAAATCATGGCAGTGAAGAGGGGAACAATTAAAAGCATGCCTCTCAAGATCTCCCAGCATAAGGCTGTCTTGCCGCTACTGACAACAAAATGGGGGCAAGGGGTCGCTAGTAAGACGGGTAGGGCATACAACAGAAAATGCCCTACGATCAACAGTGTTTATTGTTATACAGGATGTGTGGCAACAGCCATGGCACAGGTGATGAATTATTTCCAATGGCCGCAGAAGTCAGCTCAACCAATCCCTAAGTACACTCCTAATAGTAAAGTGGGTGCCTTGCCAGAACTCCCCGTGAGAGAATTCGACTGGGTTCACATGAGAGATAATTATGAAGGGACGGAGACGCAAGAGGAGAACGATGCCGTTGGTTGGCTCATGAGATATTGTGGGCAGGCCGTGGAGATGAATTATGGGACAGGTAGCTCAGGAGCATCCACTGTTAATATCCCACAAGCCATGAAAACTTATTTCGGATACGACATCAACACTCGGTTCGTCTTTCGAAATGACTATTCAGCCGACGATTGGGATAGTTTGATTTATAATGAAATTCTGGAGGGAAGGCCTGTCATTTATAAAGGAGTCTCTTCCATGTATGGGCATTCTTTCATTTGTGACGGATGTGACAACAATGGATTATACCACTTCAACTGGGGCGCCGAGGGTAGATACAACGGTTATTATGCCTTTACGGCACTCAATCCATACCAAGGTGGGGAAGGGTATGCTGGCACAAATGATGGATTTACAATAGATCAGGGCGCTGTGGTTGGGATACAACCTGCAACTGAGGAAACGGAAGACCTGAGGGCATTGCATGTCGATTACATCACGTATTATTCCACCAAACTCTATGCGCTGTTCGTCAATCAGACAGGTGCGGCAGGCACCTTTGAGTATGGATTCCAGTACCATCTCGCCAATGATAACAGTGGACAATACAAGACGAAAAAAACTACTGCCACATTTAATAATATGTCGCAGAAAACATTTTATTTTGATGTCACATCCTTGAATTTATCCAACGGGGTCTATCGTTTCTACCCTTATAGCAAGCTTTCTACCAGTTCTACATGTTTTGTCAACGGGAATTATAATTTCTATTTGGAAGTGACCATCAGCGGAGGAGTTGTCAAGACGATTACGAAGCATCCAAAATCCAATTTGACAATCAGCTCCTTAGAGTGTACAGGGAATAAGGTTGTCAATATGGTGCAGGAGGTGAAAGTCACTGTGACGAACACAGGAGAGGAATTCAATGACATCATTTATCTTTTTGCGTCGAGAACGACCACCAAAGGGGAATATGTCAACAAGACAGGACTGTTTGTTAACAAAAATGGAACGGGAGAGACATGTCTCTATTTCACTCCCGATGCCACCGGCACATGGTATTTATGGGCAGATACGGATGAGAATGGGAAAGGTATCGCCAAAAGGATAAAAATCACTATCAGGGCTTTGCCGACAGAGGAGACTAAACTCGAAATGACAGAATGCCACGTCAACGCTTATCCACAGCGCACGGCCGTCACTGTGAAAGTGAAAAACAATGGAAAAGACGGCTACTTCAGACCGCTGAAATGCATGATTTATTCTGTCAATGACAACGAGTATGTTGGTTATTCTGAGACAGCGAACATGAACATAGCGGTGGCTGAGAATGTGCAGACGACCTTCTATTTTGATGACCTCGTGTATGGAAAGCATTATCAGGCTCTTTTGTATGAATATGTATCTCATCAGTCTGACGAAATAAAGAGAATAGGAACAACTCCGTTCTGGATGAACCATTCAGGACTTTTGGGAGATGTCGATGACAATGGAAAGGTTGATATTACGGATGTGTTGATGACTGTAGATCATATCTTAGGGCGTGAGAACACGACGTTTATGACGAAAGCTGCTGACTGGAACGTTGACAACATTATCGACATCTCGGATGTGTTGAATATTGTAGATGCTATACTCGGTAAAAATAAATTGAGATACTATGAACCTTAATACTATGTATAGAAGAGCGGGACTGGTCGTTCTCCTTTTCCTCACCGCTGCCGTCATGACAGCACAGACGGTGACACAAAAAAAAGCACAGGATCATGCCGTCACTTTTATGAGGCAGATGGGATGGAGCACTCATGCCGTGACACGGAAGATGATGGCAGGCAACTCTTCTAGTACATATGCACCTTATTACATATTTAATGGGGAAAATCATCAGGGCTTCGTGATTGTGTCAGGGGATGAGCGTACAATACCTATTCTGGGGTACGTGGAGGGAGAAGAGTTCGACGAAGAGAGAATGCCTGACAATATGAGGGCGTGGCTGAATGGGTATGAGCAACAAATCCAATCCCTTCAGAATGGAAAACTATCGGCCAAGCCATGGAAAGCACCAGCACGTCAGGCTATCGCCACTATGATCAAAACCAAGTGGAACCAAGGCTCCTCTAACGGAAAGGGTGGTGCATACAACTTGCAATGCCCAAAAATCGGCGATGACTATTGCCTGACAGGATGCGTCGCCACCGCCATGGCTCAGGTCATGTATTATCATCGTTGGCCACAAACTTTCTCTGTAGAAATTCCTGCGTATACTCCTAATACTACGATCGGAGAATTGGGCGCATTATCAGCATGTCAGTTCGATTGGGAGAATATGGTTGATAAATATGTGGGAGAAGAGACTGAACAACAACAGAACGCAGTGGCTAGCCTCATGCGGTATTGTGGACAATCAGTGTGGATGAACTATGGGACGGGTGGTTCTGGAGCCACTTGCGATTACATGCCTAAGGCGTTTCGTTCTTACTTCGGATACGACATCAATAGTCGCAGTCTGATGCGTAGTGACTATACAGCAGAAACTTGGGATGAACTGATTTACAACGAGCTAAAACAGGGACGCCCCGTGATTTATAGCGGATCGGCAACAGGGGGAGGACACGCTTTCATCTGTGATGGATATGACGGAAGAGGGTTTTATCATGTCAACTGGGGATGGGGGGGATACCTCGACGGTTTCTTCCGACTCTCTGTCATGAACCCGGAGGGGGGAGGCGCAGGAAGTAGTGGAACAAACGACGGATACGCCATGAGTCAGGGAGCCATCGTTGGCATACAACCGCCAACAGGGAGCAATGATGAGATGAGAGCACTGACACTGGAGAGTTTCTATGCAGATGGCTATACGTTGCATGCTTCGTTCTCCAATCGTACAGGGTTGGAAGGCAACTTTGAATATGGGTTCATATATCAGGATGTGGACGACCAGACGGGATCTTTTCATTTCGCAACGAAAAGTAACTCGATAGCACCTCTATATATTTATGGAGCATATGTGGATATCAATCAATTGGATTTGCCCGATGGCACCTACAGATTCTACCCTTACAGCAGGCTCGTCAACAACGACTGGTATCGTGTGTCAGGTGATTTCAAGACTTATATACAGGTGACGATGAGTGGGAACAATATCATCTCCTCAGAGACACACCCCCAGCCCAACCTCTCTTTTTCTGGCATAGAGTGTGTGAGCAACAAAGTGGTCAGTCTGCCTCAGGAAATCAAACTGACTGTCGTCAACTCTGGAGATGAGTTTAACGGAATGTTATATCTCTTCGCTACAAAAAACAGTAGCAGAAAAGGCGTTTGTATCAATAAAACAAATATCGTCGTCGAGGAAGACGCCTCTGAGGAAGTAAGCCTGTACTTCACACCTTCGTCTACAGGCACCTGGTATGTGTGGGTTTGCACCGACGAAAAAGGGAAAAATGTGGTGGGGCAGTTGCAGCTTGATATCAAAGACTTGCCTACTGCCTCTACTCAATTGGAAGTCGTCGGGTGCGACATCGACGCCAGACCTGTATCCAAAGTCTGTCTAAGTGTCAAAAATACCGGTTCCGACAGTTACTATATGCCCATAATCTGTTATCTTTTCAAATATCCAGGTGGATATAGCATCGATTCCACTAAGTCGGGGTATCTCAATATCGCCAAAGATGAGACTGCCAACATCTCGTTCGAGTTTGGTGGACTGGAGACGGGCGTGGAATATTTCGTTTCTTTCCTCAACTATACTGACCATCAGAACGAACAAACACAATGGCTCGGAGATGTCTATTTCTTCACTGTCGGAAGCGAACTTCTTAGAGGTGATGCCAACAATGACGGACTTGTGGATGTCTCTGACGTGCTCTTGACGGTCGATTACATCCTTGGAAAACCTTCAGAGGGTTTTGTCCAAGATAATGCGGATGTCACCAATGACGGTGTGATAGATATTTCTGACGTATTAGGTATCGTTGACATCATACTTGGAAAATAAAACATCTCACTCTTATACAATAAGCAGACGATACTTGCGTTATTTTATTGTATATATACAAAAATAAACGAAAATGATAGAATATATCAGGGGCGAACTGACTGAGGTCACCCCAGCATTGGCTGTTGTCGAAGCGGCCGGTGTGGGCTATGCACTCAATATTTCGCTCAATACTTTTACGGCCATACAGGATAAAAAAGAGGTCAAACTTTTTGTCTATGAGGCGATTATGACAGGTGGAAGAGATGATTCCATTACACTATATGGATTCGCCACAAAACAAGAGCGTGAACTATATATGATGCTCATCACAGTCTCTGGCGTAGGCGCTAATACGGCGAGAATGATCCTCTCATCGTTCGCACCCAACGAATTGTGCAACGTCATCGCTACAGGAAATGAAAAGTTTCTGAAAAGCGTCAAAGGCATCGGACTCAGAACAGCACAGCGCATCATCGTCGACCTCAAAGACAAAATAACCAACAGCACACTCGCACAGCAAATGCCGGATGTGCCCAAAACTCAGATACCTGATGTTAATAAAGAGGTTAGAGACGAGGCCATCGGCGCCCTCACCATGCTCGGTTTCTCACCAGCACCTACAGCAAAAGTGGTCATCGAAATCCTTAAACAACAGCCACAACTCCCCGTGGAGCAGGTGGTGAAACTGGCTTTAAAACAGATTAAATGAGATATAAACTGCGGACATTGGGCTTCCTTGCATTCTTGTGCGCCATCAGTGTGATGGCGGGCAACGCATTGTCCGTGCCGCAGGATGACAGGACAAATAGACAGCAAAATCAACAAGGACGTCCGCAGGACAATCGTACCAGCAGAAAGCAAAATAGCGCAAACAACGACGATAAAGAAAAAAACAAGAACATCAAAGCACAACCCATCCTTGAGGAGGATGAGGAAATCCCCGACTCGCTACTCAACCCCAGATGGCGTATACAGCGCACCGTGCCTCTCGCTGATGAGGATTTACAACAAGGGTCTGCTGACTTGAACAGACCGGAAAATCTACAGCAGAATGTGGTCTATAATGATACGCTCGACCGATATATCTTCGGAAATAAAATCGGTGGGGCCTATGTCAGCGCCCCCATTATGATGACTTATGACGAGTATTTCAAATGGAGCGAGAAAAAGGCATTCTACGAGTTCTTCAAGTCTAAAAACGAAGAGGTGGTTAAAACTCAGGGTAAAGAGAAGTTCGACTTCACGGATATGCACTTTGACCTCGGACCAGCGGAGAAAATCTTCGGACCTGGCGGAGTGCGAATCAAAACGCAAGGTACAGCAGAACTGAAATTCGGGGCAACATTGAAAAATATTGACAACCCATCACTGCCCATCAGAAATCGAAAAACCACTACCATGGACTTTGATGAGAAAATCAATCTTAATGTCAATGGACGTGTGGGAGACAAGGTCAACATGAACCTCAACTACAACACGGATGCCACCTTCGATTTCGACGCACAAAACATGAAACTTAAATACGAGGGAAAAGAGGATGAAATCATCAAACTCGTAGAAGGAGGAAATGTGTCTTTCCCATCCAATTCCACCCTCGTGACTGGTGCCAGTTCGCTTTTCGGACTCAGAACGGATATGCAGTTCGGAAAACTAAAGCTGCAAACCGTCATCTCACAGAAAAAGTCTTCTTCCACAAGCGCGTCTTCTAAAGGTGGCGTACAACTCACACCATTTGATATAGATGCTGCCAACTATGAGGAAAACAGACACTTCTTCCTCTCTAAATATTTCAGGGCTAGATACGATGGCGCCATGAAAACATTGCCCAATCTGACCACAGGTATCACCATCAACCGTGTGGAGATATGGGTGACCAACAAGTCGGGAAACGCCAACAATACACGAAATATCGTGGCTCTCCCTGATCTCGGAGAGGGTGGAGTGGACATGCCGCCATATAATCAGGCCAACCAACTCTATTCTCAGATGACCACCACATATGTGGAGGCAAGAGACATCAACCAGACTTCGTCCGTACTCGAAGGCAGTTTCACAGGAGGGACTGACTATGAGAAACTCGAGAGCGCAAGACTGCTCAACAATTCTGAGTATACCATCAACAATGCGCTTGGATATGTCTCGCTCAAAACATCATTGCAGACTGACCAGGTGCTCGCCGTGGCATATGAGTACACTTATGGTGGTGTCACATATCAGGTGGGTGAGTTTGCCAGTGACATTACCGATGTCAACAAATGCCTCTTCGTCAAGTCACTGAAAAACACCAGCAATAATCCAGCTCAGAGCAACTGGGACCTTATGATGAAAAATGTTTATTATCTGGCTTCTACGGTGCAGCAAGATAAATTCAGACTCGACATCAAGTTCCAAAGCGATACAGCAGGTGTCTACCTCTCATATATACCTGAACCTCAGGTCAAAGACCAAACAATTATCAAAGACCTGGGCGCCGACCGTCTCGACAACAAACTGAAAGCACACTCTAATGGCTATTTCGACTATGTGGAGGGATACACCGTCAGCAATGGACGCGTCTTCCTGCCTGCTGCAGAACCGTTTGGCGACTATCTGTACAAATTCCTCGTATCTAAAGGGGTGGCAGCGGAGACAGCAGCAAAATATAGTTATACCGAACTATATGACTCCACTAAGACGGTGGCTAAACAAATAGCAGAGAAGGATAAGTACATCCTCCAAGGACAGTTCAGAGGATCCATGGCAAACGTCATCTCATTGGGTTCCTATAATGTGCCACAAGGTTCTGTCAAAGTCACCGCAGGAGGAGTGGAACTGACTGAGGGGTCGGACTATACCGTTGACTATTCCGCGGGCGAGGTCACGATCATCAACCAAAGTATTCTTGACTCTGGAACGGAAGTCAGGGCGACAGCAGAGAGCAACACTGACTATGCGCAGTCAAGAAAAACCATGTTTGGTGTCAACTGGGAATATGACTTCAGTAAAAACTTCCAGATGAGCGGTACACTAAGACACCTCTCCGAACAGTCTTTCACCACTAAGGTCGAGATGGGTGCAGAACCTCTCAACAATACATTGTGGGGTGTCAACCTCAACTGGAAAAAAGAAAGCCAGACACTGACCAATATGCTCGACAAAATACCGTTCCTGCATGTCACACAGCCCTCAAATATCTCGCTCACGGCAGAGTTCGCTCAATTAATAGCAGGTCAAGCGCATGGTACTCAGGACAACGCTTCGTATATCGATGACTTTGAAAACACAAAAAATGCCATCGACATCTCCGCGCCTACATCGTGGATCATATCATCCGTGCCCAGTACCATGAACGAGTATAAAGACAAAACGGGTCTCACAAGCGGATTCAACCGAAGTCTTCTGGCATGGTATAATATCGATCCGCTGTTCACAAGACGTAGTTCTTCTCTCACACCAGGTCATATCAAAAGCGACCTCAACCAACTCTCCAACCATTATGTGAGAGAGATTTATGTACGTGAACTTTACCCCAACAGAGACCAAAGTAGTTATAGTGGAGCTACATCCACACTCCCCATCCTCAACCTGGCATATTATCCTTCTGAGAGAGGGCCTTATAACTTCAATCCCCAACTTAACAACGATGGTACACTGCCTTCACCTGAAAACAAATGGGGTGGTATGATGAGAAAACTCGATACCAACGACTTCGAGGCGGCCAACATCGAGTATATAGAGTTCTGGCTGCTCGACCCATTCATCTATACGAATAGCGAAGCAGACGCAGAGGATTATGGAGGCGATTTCTATATCAACCTGGGAGAGGTAAGCGAGGACGTGCTGCGTGACGGTAAAAAATTCCATGAGAGCGGCATAGCCGTCGACGGGTCCAATAGCTATATGTTCACACAGTGGGGAAAGATTCCCACGCAAACCAATAATGTCACATACGCTTTTGCCACCACCTCCGGATCAAGACAACAACAGGACGTGGGATTCAATGGTCTCAACGACAACGAGGAGCGTACCTTTGAATCTTATCAGGATTTCCTCACACAGATTCAGGGAAAAGTGTCTCCAGAGGTGTTTGATAGTATCATGGCCGACCCCGCCAATGACAACTATCATTATTTCCGCGGAAGTGACTATGATCAGATGCAGGCGTCCATCCTCAAAAGATACAAACGTATCAACAATCCGCAGGGAAATACACCCGACACCAGCACAAGGGATGAAAGCTATGACACATCTTATAAAACGACTCCGGATGTCGAGGACATCAACCAGGACTATACACTCAATGAGTATGAAAAATACTTCCAGTACCATGTCTCCATCAGACCGGAAGATCTCGTAGTCGGACAGAATTTCATCGTCGACAGTCGGCAGGGAAGTGGCACACTGAGAAATGGAGAGCATTATGACGTGACATGGTACCAGTTCCGCATACCACTCGACAGATTCGAGCAAAAAGTGGGAGCTATCAGCGACTTTACATCGGTGAGATTCATGCGTATGTTCCTCACCAATTTCAAAAAGCCCATCGTCATGAGATTCGGAAGCCTCGACCTCGTGAGGGGAGAATGGCGTGTCTATACACAAAATCTTACCAACAGCTCAGCCAATTCAGGCTATATGTCGGTCAGTGCGGTCAACATCGAGGAAAACAATGATAAAACCCCAGTCAACTATATCCTGCCACCGGGCATCTCACGTGTGCAAGACCCCACTCAGCCACAACTCGTGGAGAGCAATGAACAGGCGCTCGATATCGTTGTCAACAACCTGGGAACGGGAGAATCGAAGTGTGTGTATAAAAACACAGCCAAGGACCTCAGACTATACAAACGCCTGCAAATGTTCGTCCATGCCAACACAATGGCGGAGAACATCACTAATCTCACAGACAACCAGCTCGCCGTCTTTATACGACTCGGAAGCGACTATAAGAGCAACTACTATGAATATGAGATACCGCTCAAAATCACTCCGGCGGGACATTATGACAAATATTCCACAGCGGACAAACGAATCGTTTGGCCGCAGGAGAACATGGTCGACATTCCACTCAAAATCTTCACCGACCTGAAAAAAGAGCGAAACAGAGCAAAAGCTGAAGGCTCTACCTCATACAATCAACTCTTCTCTGTTTATGACGAGGATAATCCGTCAAACAGGGTCAGCGTGATGGGTAACCCTTCACTCGGAGAGGTCAAAACGATGATCATTGGCGTGAGAAACCTCTCTGGTGAAATCAAATCGGGAGAGGTGTGGGTCAACGAACTAAGACTCCGAGAATACGACAACGAAGGTGGATGGGCAGCACAGGGTAATCTAAATGTGCAACTGTCCGACTTCGGCACCGTCGTCATGTCAGGAAGATATGTCACAGAGGGATTCGGAGGACTTGAGGATGGAGTGGCACAACGTGCCACCGACAACTACCAGAATGTGACGGTCACTACTAACCTCGAACTCGGAAAATTCTTCCCTGACAAAGCGAAGGTGTCGGCACCACTATATTATACGGTCTCAAAGGAAAAAACAACTCCTAAATACAATCCGCTCGACACTGATGTGGAACTCGATGAGGCTCTCGATATCATAAAAGACAAACGGGAGCGTGACTCTATCGAGTCCATTGCCATCACAAAGGTTACCAATACCAACTTCTCGCTCTCCAATATGAGGGTAGGCATCCAAACCAAGGGTCATCCAATGCCTTACGACCCGGCCAACTTCTCCCTCTCGTACAGCCACTCGCACAGCCGTACCACAGGAGAAACCACTGTCTATGAAAATGAAGACCGGTGGAGTGGTTCCATGGCTTACTCATGGACTCCTGTCTATAAGCCGTGGGAACCATTCAAGAAAATCATCAAGTCAAAATCGAAATATTTCGATATCGCTAAAAAATTCGCACTCAACTATCTGCCACAAAACGTCACTTTCAACTCCAATTTAGATCGTATCTACTACGAGTTGCAAAACAGGGACATGGAAAATCTTGAGGGCTCACAACTGCCGCTGACTTTCAGCGAGGAGTTCCACTGGAACAGAGATTTCTCCATCAGATGGGACTTCACCAAAAACCTGCACGTCAATTTCTCAAGCGGAACGCATGCGGAGATAGAAGAGCCTTACACGCCCATCAACAAAGACCTTTATCCTGACCACTATACGGCTTGGAAAGACTCTGTGTGGCAGTCTATCAGAAGAATGGGTGAACCGCTCGACTACAATCAGAATTTTAACGCTACCTATCATTTGCCTCTCAACCTCATACCTATCTTCGACTGGGTGACAAGTGACGTGACTTACAACTCTACCTATCGTTGGGTGAGAGGTTCGGATCTCGAAGACGGCACCTCTCTGGGAAATGTCATCTCTGACAATCGCACATTCAAACTCAATGGGTCGTTCAACCTCCAGAAGCTGTATGACCATATACCGTTCCTCAAGAAGACCAATGATCGGTTCAACAAGTCTGTCAATAACAATCTCAAGAAACCTACTAAGGGACAGCAGGGTAAAAAAGACACACAGAAAAACGCAAAAGGGAAAGAGGGTGAAAATGCTGCCAATGATGGTAAAAATACTGATCCAAAGTCAAAGGTGCTCCCAAAAAACAAAAACACATTTGAAAAGGAAATTACCATCAAAGCTGACACGTCACTCATGGTGACTCATAGCAAGAAAAGCCGACGTCTCATTGTCTCGGCGAAAGACAAAGACGGGAAAATCGTGCCAGTGAAATACAAAGTCGTGGATGACAACAAAATCAAGGTATTCAACAAACTTGACTCGGCCGTCACACTAAAACTGACCGTCACTGCCAAAGAGCCTCTGGAGGATAAGGGGTGGTACAAGACGGCACAGTGCTTGGCAAGGGTGCTGATGATGGTGAGAAACGTCAGCTTCACATACAACAACACGTATGCGATGTCGTTGCCAGGTTTCATGCCCAATATCGGTAGCGTTTTCGGGCAACGAAGAGGAGATATCATGAGCCCTGGATTAGACTTCGCTTTCGGATTCATCGACGATGATTACATCGAAAAGGCAAGGCGAAACAACTGGCTGCTCGTGAGCGACAGCGTGGCAACGCCGGCCACCACCAACAGCACCACCGACTTGCAGCTCAAAATGACACTCGAACCGGTGAGAGACCTCAAAATTGACCTTAACGCCAGCCGCACGGAGACAAAGGCGCAGAGCGTGCAGTATATGTTTGTGGGCAATCCTACCACAAGGACAGGACAGTTCAATATGACCACTATCTCTATCAAGACGGCTTTCGAGGGGATGGGAAATGCAAACAATGGATATAAGTCGGCTACTTTTGAGAAGTTCTGCAATTCGCTCGAAGGATTCCGCAACAGGGTCGAAAGCCAGTATGTTGGGTCCAAATACCCCGCTGGCTCGGCTTTCATGGGCGAGACTTTCAACCCAGAACATGGTGGGGTGGGACTTTATAGCTCTGATGTGCTCATTCCTGCTTTCCTCGCCAATTACACCAATATGGGTGGTAAGTCGCTGGAGATCTTCCCGTCACTGAATAGGCTGCTGCCAAACTGGTCTTTGCGGTATAGTGGGCTTGGAAAACTCAGACCCTTCAGAGACATCTTCAAAAGTGTCAATCTCAACCACGCTTACAAGAGTGTCTTTGCTATAGGTTCTTACTCAAGCTTTAGCACATGGCAGGAATACGTCAACGACCTGGGTTTCATCACTGATGCCACCACAGGCAATCCTGTTCCGAGCAGTATGTTCAATATTTCTACTGTCAGCCTCAACGAGAGCTTCTCACCACTGTTGGGCGTTGATGTCACGCTCAACAATAACCTCACTTGCAAACTTGAATATAAGTCGACAAGGGTGGTCAACCTGAGCACTACCAGTGTGCAGCTCAATGAGACTACAAGCCATGACTGGGTGATAGGAATGGGTTACAAAATCAATGACTTCAAACTCTTTGGTGGTGCAGGCAACCACCGGAGAGTGAAAGGGAATAATAGGAATAAAGAGGGTGATAATGAGAATAATAGAAACAATAGCTCAAGTAAAACTTCAACCTCTTCTGGCGGGAAAAACAACTTCAACCATGACTTGAACCTGCGATTCGATTTCTCTTACCGTCAGCAGGCTAACATCACTCGTGACATTGCGTCGATGACAAGCGCCGCCAGTAGTGGTAGCACGGCGTTGAAGTTCTCTTTCAGGGCTGACTACACCTTGTCGAAACTCATGACCATGAGTTTCTATTATGACAAGCAGACCAACACACCGTTGCTCTCAAGCAGTAGTTATCCTACCACCACAAGAGATTTCGGCTTGAGTCTTAAATTCTCATTGACAAGATAGCCCATCTCTCCACCCCTCAAAGTGTTGATCTGAAGTCATTCACTCCTGTACTCCTTTCAGTGTAATGTCTGAACTCCTGAACTCCTCTACTCCTGAACTCCTTCTAAAATAACCTCTCGTACAAGATCTCGTGTGTACGAATAAGGGATATACGAAATCGATGGGATGGGCACAGTCAACTGTAGGTTGGCTTTCTTTCCTATCGCTATCGAACCATAATCCTGACTTAGCCCCATAGCGTAAGCACCGTTGAGCGTCGCGGCATTGATGGCTTCTACAGGAAGCATACGCATTTTGATACACGATAGCGACACCACAAATTTCATGTCCCATGATGGGGTGCTGCCTGGATTGCAGTCGGAGGCAACGGCGACACCAAGACCACGGTCGATCATGTTGCGACCTTGGGCGTAAGGCATGTTGAGGAAGAAGGAGGCACCAGGCAAAAGGGTGGGTATTGTATCTGTACCTTTTAAAAGAGCGATGTCCTCCTCGCTGGCACTTTCCAGATGGTCCACACTCAGTGCGCCGCTCTTCACTCCCACTTCCACACCACCAGATGAGGCCAACTGGCAGGCGTGTATCTTGGGACGCATACCATAGTGTGCTCCAGCCGACAGGATACGGGTGGTCTCCTCGGGAGTGAAGAACCCCGTTTCGCAGAACACGTCGATATAATCTGCCAGATGCTCCGCGGCCACGGCGGGTATCATTTCTCTCACCACCATGTCTACATATTCTGACTGTCGGCCAGCGTAGGCTCTGCCTACAGCATGGGCACCCAAGAAGGTAGACACTATCTTGACTTTAGACGTTTCTTTCATGCGTCGGATCACGCGCAGCATCTTGAGTTCGTCGTCGATGTTGAGACCATAACCACTCTTGATCTCAACACATCCGGAACCATGGGCGGTCATCTCTGACAGACGACTCATCGCTCCCTCGTACAGCTCTTCCTCTGGCATCTCGTGCAGACGGTCGGCGGAATTCAGAATGCCACCTCCACGGCGGGCAATCTCGGCGTAGGAGAGACCGCGTATCTTGTCTACAAACTCTTCCTCACGACTGCCTGCATAGACCAGATGGGTGTGGGAGTCGCACCAGCAGGGCAACACACAACCTCCTTCAGCGTCGATGACCGTTGCATCACCCGTTTCTGTCAGGTTCTCCATCTTGCCAAAATCGCTGATTCTGTCGCCCTCAATGCGTAGCCACGCATGGTTCAACACACCCATTTCGCGCATCTCTGCACCACAAAGCCGCATACGCTCACAGGGCTGTATGCCGGCCAAAATACCGATATTGATGATGAGTTGGCTCATTTTCTCATAAATGCTATGGTTTTGGCTATATAGGGATACATCACAACATCGTGGTCGATGAAGGGCACTTCTTTTCGATAGGCTTCATGCACCTGCTCGATGATGGGCGAGGAGCGCAACGGACGGCGGAAGTCAAGAGCTTGGGCGGCTGTCATCAACTCGATGGCAAGCACACGCTCTGTATTTTGGATGATGCGCAGCAACTTCGTACCGGCGTTGGCGCCCATACTCACATGGTCTTCCTGACCTTGTGAGGTGGGGATGCTGTCGGCTGAGGAGGGCATGCAGAGGGTCTTACTCTGACTGACAATAGAGGCTGCGGTGTATTGCACAATCATAAAACCGCTGTTCAGACCAGGGGCGGCTACCAAAAAACTGGGCAGTCCACGTTTGCCTGACACCAATTTGTAGGTGCGGCGCTCACTGATATTGCCCAACTCACTCATGGCGATACTCAGGAAGTCCATCGGCAGCGCGATGGGTTCTCCATGGAAATTGCCTGCCGAGATGATGAGGTCGTCTTCCGGACAGACCGTAGGATTGTCGGTGGCGGCGTTGATCTCGATGTCCACCACGGTCTTCACATAGGAGAGGGTGTCTTTCACAGCACCATGTACCTGGGGGATGCAGCGGAAGGAGTAGGGATCCTGCACGTTGGTTTTCTCTTGGCGAATCAGTTCACTGCCTTTCAACAATTCGTTCACATGGATGGCGGTGGCAATCTGTCCCTTGTGAGAGCGCACTAAATGGACAGCCACATTAAAGGGGTCTTGACGACCGTCAAAGGCTTCTAATGACATCACTGCGATGAGGTCTGCCCACTCAGTCAGTCGTTTCGACTGGATCAGCGACCAAACGGCGAAGGCACTCATGTTCTGGGTGCCGTTGAGCAGGGCAAGGCCTTCTTTGGAGCCGAGGCGGATGGGTGCCCAACCCATACGGCGCAGCAACTCTGCACCAGTCATACGTTCACCTTTGTATTCTACCTCGCCCAAACCTACCAGTGGCAGACAAAGGTGGGCCAAGGGCACGAGGTCGCCAGAGGCGCCCACAGAACCTTGTTCATAGACAATGGGGTAGATGTCGTTGTTGAAAAAGTCGATGAGTCGTTGTACGGTCTCGAGGCGGATGCCGGAGTAACCGTAGCTCAACGATTGTATCTTCAACAGAATCATGATTTTTACCACTTCGTTGGGCACGCGCTCTCCTACACCACAGGCATGCGACTTCATCAGGTTGATCTGTAGCTCTGCCAGTTGGTCTGGACTGATGTTGATGTCACAGAGTGAGCCGAAGCCGGTGGTCACACCATAGATGGGCTTCTCACTCTCAGCCACTTTTCTCTCGAGATATTCGCGGCAGTCGATAATACGCTTGCGCGAGTCGGCGCCAAGTACCAACTGATAATGCTTGGTGATAATCTCTTCTATCATGTCTTGGGTGAGATGCCCGGCACTGATTTGATGGATAGGGCATCCATCACTGTTTTGATATGTCATATTTGAGTTTTTTGTGTTTTTTGACGTTATCACGTTGTGTGGTTATCAAGTTTTGTCGTTATTACGGCATGATGTTTCAACTTACTTGATTACATCATTGAGTTGCAGCACCGCCTCATCCACCAGATGGGGCAGGGTCACTTGCAGACCGGGGGTGCGCTCCATCTCACGACGGATGGCGTCAATGGAACCTTGGTTGCGGGCCCAGCTCCTGCGCGCGATACCGTTGTTCACATCCCATAGCAGCATCTCACGGATATGACGGTCAGAGTCTGCGCTGCCGTCTATCACCATGCCGAAACCGCCATTGATGACTTCTCCCCAGCCTACGCCACCGCCGTTGTGCAGCGATACCCAAGTGGCTCCACGGAAGGCGTCGCCGATCACATTCTGTACGGCCATGTCTGCACAGAATTGCGAACCATCGTAGATGTTGCTGGTCTCACGGAAGGGGGAGTCGGTGCCCGACACGTCGTGGTGGTCGCGGCCTAATACGACAGGGGCTTTCAGCCGCCCCTCACGGATAGCTCGGTTGAAGGCGAGGGCTATCTGGGTCCTTCCTTGCGCGTCGGCGTAGAGGATACGGGCTTGTGAACCTACCACCAAGTGGTTCTTTCCGGCTTCTTTGATCCAGTGGATGTTGTCATCGAGTTGGCCGATGATGTCGTCGGTGGCGGTGGCTCTTAGAGCCTCAAGAGCTTCTGCGGCCAGTTGGTCGGTCAAGGCTAAGTCTTCAGGGTCGCCTGAGGTGCAGACCCAACGGAATGGACCGAAACCGTAGTCAAAGAAGAGAGGACCCATGATATCTTGTACATAACTGGGATATCTGAAACGGCCGTCGGAAGTCAGGATGTCAGCGCCTGCACGGCTCGACTCTAAGAGAAAGGCGTTGCCATAGTCGAAGAAATACATGCCACGTGCTGTCAACCGGTTGATGGCAGCCACCTGTCTGCGCAGCGATGCCTGTACTTGTTTTTTAAAAGCCTCGGGCTCTTCTGCCATCATCCGCTTCGACTCATCGAGGGTCAATCCTACAGGGTAGTAACCGCCGGCCCATGGATTATGGAGCGATGTTTGGTCGCTGCCTAAGTCCACATGGATGTCTTCGTCGGCAAGTCGTTCCCAGAGGTCGACGATATTTCCCACGTATGCCATGGAAATGGTGCGTTTTTCGTCCACAGCCCGTCGGATGGTCGGTATCAGTTCGTCGAGACTGTCATGCAACTCGTCCACCCACCCTTGGTCATACCGTTTTTGGGCGGCTTGGGGGTTGATTTCTGCTACCACACTCACCACACCGGCTATGTTGCCGGCTTTCGGCTGGGCTCCCGACATGCCGCCAAGACCTGACGACACAAACAGCATGCCATGTGTGCTGGTTTGACCGGGACGGAACTGTCGGCGGGCGGCGTTGAGCACAGTGATCGTGGTGCCGTGAACGATGCCTTGTGGACCGATATACATATACGACCCGGCAGTCATCTGACCATATTGGCTCACACCAAGGGCGTTCAGCCGCTCCCAGTCATCGGGTTTGGAGTAGTTGGGAATCACCATGCCGTTGGTCACCACTACGCGGGGGGCGTCTTTATGCGAGGGGAACAGACCCAATGGATGACCTGAGTACATCACTAAAGTTTGCTCGTCGGTCATCTCGCTGAGGTATTTCATCACCAGACGATATTGTGCCCAGTTTTGGAAGATGGCGCCATTGCCTCCGTAGATGATCAGTTCATGGGGATGTTGGGCCACGCGCGGGTCAAGGTTGTTTTGTATCATGAGCATGATGGCCGCGGCTTGACGCGAACGGTGAGGGTACTCGTCGATGGGGCGGGCGTAGATGTCATAGTCTGGACGATAGCGGTACATGTAGATGCGGCCATAGTCATGCAACTCCTGGGCAAACTCCTTGGCGAGCTGTGCATGAAGATGCTGTGGAAAATAGCGCAGGGCGTTTCTTAGGGCAAGCTTCTTCTGCTCGGAGGTGAGGATGTCTTTGCGCTTCGGCGCATGGTTAAGGCTCTTGTCGTATACTTTGGGGGCGGGGAGGGTGTCGGGGATACCGGCCCTTATCTCATTTTGAAAGTCTTGTAGTGTCATAGTCTTAAAAGATTTTAGGTTTGTGGTTTTTGTTGAATCATATTTTATAAGTCACTCCTGCCCAGACAGTATCATTGTATTTGTCTGAACTCCTTCACTCCTCAACTCCTCAATTCTTTATTGACAATGTGGAGTATCTCTTGTTCGGCGGCATTGGCCGCTTGGATGAGTTGGTCGGCCTCTGCTATCAGTGCCTCTGCTTTGGAACGGTCTTTGAGCGAAGCGGCGTTGATTTTCACATTCAGTCCGGCACCCAAAACAGCAGCACGGGCAGCCAATGCACCTACACCGGCGTCGGAAATGCTGTTGGGGTTGCCTTTCTCTGCCATCCGGCGACATAGGGCAAACACCCGACTGGCGGTTTTCATGGTGCGCAGTGGCACTTCCGTGGCGTAGAGGGTGGCCGCTTGAATGGCGGCGGAGCGAAGAGCTTTTTCCTCTTCTGTCGACTTGGGCATGCCAAAAGCTGCCATGATGCGGTTGAAAGCGGCGGTGTCTTCGTCCACAAGATGTAGCAACTCTTCCATCAACTGCTGACCTTCGTCGGCGCTGTCGCTGAATTCTTTCCAACGCTCATCCCAGCCTGCTTTATGGGCAGAGAGATTGGCCACCATCGTACCTAAGGCGGCACCCAAGGCTCCCATATAGGCCGAGATGGTGCCACCACCGGGAGCGGGCGACTCTCGAGAGGTCTCCTCTGCAAATCCGCGGGTGGTGAGGTCGACGAGTCTTGGCTTTTTGTTGGTGTCTTCGAGTAAAAACTCTATCACTTTCTCTCGGGGGTTGAATGGTTTTAGGTCTGATAGTCCGAGTGAATGAATGGCGATGTCAATGATGTCAGCTTCAGGGATTCCCGTAGAGCGATGCTGCTTTTCCAGGAAGTATTTCCCTGCCTCTATGAGGGTGCGCTTGGGGATGAGTCCCACAATCTCAGTGCCTGTCACACGGATGCCACGGTTGGTGGCGCAGCGCGACACTTCGTCGAAGGCGACATGCAGGGGGGTGACGTTGATGTTGGTGATATTCATCGATACCTGGGCGATGCCATATTCGTCGATATACCAGCCGATGGCCTTGGTGCATTTCAGGGTGCCGGGGATCATAATGGGGTGACCCTCCGCGTCTTTCATAGGCTTGCCAATAATCGGATTCCCTTCTCTACGTGGGCGGCCTTTCTCGCGCACGTCGAAGGCGATGGCGTTGGCGCGGCGGGTGGAGGTAGTGTTGAGATTGAAGTTGACGGCGATCAGGAAGTCTCTGGCGCCTACAACAGTGCAGCCTGTACGGGCGATGTCTTCATCGTACGGGCGATTGCCGAAATCAGCGCCTTTGCCGGGGGCGGACAACTTCTTTGGCAGGGCTTCGTATTCTCCTTCACGGCAGACGGCCAGGTTGCGGCGCTCTGGAGTAAAGGCTGCAGCCTCGTAGCAGTAGCAGGGGATACGGAGCTCATCGGCAATGCGTCGGGCAAGTGCTCGTGCCAGTTCTGCACACTCTTCGAGGGTGATGCCACTGACGGGAATCAGAGGCAACACGTCGGTGGCTCCCATACGGGGGTGTGCACCATGGTGCTGCCGCATGTCAATCACTTGGCCGGCTTTGCGCACAGCCTGAAAAGCGGCCTCTACCACGGCTTCTGGCTCGCCCACGAAGGTCACGACCGTGCGGTTAGTGGCTTCGCCCGGGTCGACGTCCAGCAGTCTTACTCCTTTTACTTTTTCTATTTCCGAGGTGATTTGTCTGATGATTTCGGGATTGCGCCCCTCACTGAAGTTGGGCACACACTCCACTATACGTTTTCCGATAGACATAGTAAGGTTTTTATAGGTTCAAAATCAAGTGCAAATATATCACTTTTGCATAAAAAGTGCAAATTTTTTTGATTGTTTTTTACAACCGGATAGCGACATCCAGGCTGTTGCCGCTGAAAGTGATATTCACGTCACGCTTTCCAAACAGTTTGTCACTCAGGCAGTAGGTCAGATGGGTACAGACGACACCGATGCCGGCGCCGGCGGCCACGTCATACCAGTGGTGGCGATCACGTCTCACACGGTCAATGGCCGTCAGAGTGGCCACGGCGTATCCACCCACACTGATCCATGGCGACACATGACCATATTCTTTGTGCAGGATGGTGGCACCTGAAAAGGCTAAGGTGGTATGACCGGAGGGAAATGAGTAATGGTCGCTGTGGTCAGGGCGCGTCTCCTTGACGGTGTGTTTCAGACCATAGGTGATGGTGTTGGAGATGATGTATGAGGCTGCTGCAGTGCCAAGTGTTTCCCACCAACCACGACCATTGTCCACACCGGCTGCTTTCAGGGTCAGCATGGTGGCGAGGGGCACATGCTGGGTGATGTCGTTGAAGGTGTCACTATGTTTCTGCTGGGCAGAAATAGTGACGAGGGGCATCATCA
Source organism: uncultured Prevotellaceae bacterium (assembly GCA_902780635.1). Classification (GTDB taxonomy): domain Bacteria; phylum Bacteroidota; class Bacteroidia; order Bacteroidales; family Bacteroidaceae; genus Prevotella. The sequence continues at coordinate 76,770 of CACZGH010000010.1, read as the reverse complement.
TAAGGAGAAGTAACTTTAGAAATCTCATGTGAAAACTGAGGGTGTGTAATGGACATCGTGGGTTCTAGGGGTGTTTTCAGAGACAAAATTAGTGTAAACTTCAAACATAACGGACGTTTTTATATCTTTTTTGTTTTTTTTCTTGATTATTTGATTTGGGTCATTGAAAAACGAAAACTTTACATTAATTTTGCGGAAAACAAACTATCATTTCATGAAAAAACTATTGGTCACCTTGGTCGCATGCCTGACAGCATCGATAGGCATGGCGCAGTCGGAAGATTCTTTCAATAATCCTCCTGTAGAGATGTGCAGTCACGTCATTCTGGGTTGGGATGGCGAAATCAACGCATCGGTCATCGAGAAGGACTTGGATGCCATCCAGCGGGTGGGATTCCGCAATGTCATCATCGAACCGGGATACCGCATGGGAGCTCCTTACCTGAGCGAAGAATGGTTTCAGAATGTGCGTACGATGGCCGACGCTGTGGCGAAGCGTGGCATGAGGATGTGGATCATCGACGAGGGAAAATATCCCAGCGGCATGGCGGGCGGTAAATTCTCGCAACTTCGCCCTGACCTGTGTATGCAGGCGCTCGTGGCCGATGGCGACACGGTGCAGACCGTAAGGCGTTCCTCACAGACGCGCTGTGTCAACAACCCTTCCGGCGGCAAGGATGAGAACAACTCGCTGTGTGACTATTTGGACACCTTGGCGGTCGATCAGTTTATCCGTTGGACCCATGAGGAGTATCAGCGGACTTTAGGGCCGCATCTTGGTACGACTGTTTTGGGATTTCGAGGCGACGAACCGGCATTTCAAAGGGTACCTTGGACCTCGGATATCGCCAGTGTGTTTGAGCGGGAGAAAGGTTATAGTTTGATGCCTTACTTGAAATCATTCGTCAAAAACAGCCGTTCGTCACTCGCCGCTGACTTGACGGAGGAACAACGACGTGCCAAGGCTGACTATTGGGATGTGTGGAGCCGACTTTTCGCCGACAGGTATTTTAAGAGGCAGGCCGACTGGTGCGAGGCGCATGGTGTCAGTCACATCACTCATTTGGACAAGGATGACATGTTGCCATGGTGTGTGAAGATGGAGGGCGACCCCTTCAGATGCCTCAGTCGGGTGCAGGTGCCGGGTGTCGATGTCATCTGGTCTCAGGTATGGTATGGTAGCAATACGGAGTTTCCGCGTTTGGCGTCTTCCACAGCTCATGTCTATGGACGGCAGAGGGCTTTTAGCGAGAGTTTCGCGGCTTATTACCGCAAATTGGACATCCCTTCAGTGAGATATGTCATCGACTATCAGATAGCACGGGGCATCAATTTCTTTGAGTTGATGTTCATGCAAAGTAAGCGGGGTGCCACAGGATATATGGCTCAGCCAGGGATGGATGTGCTCAATGCTTATATCAACCGAGCCACATGGCTCATGTCGCAAGGGCAACCTTCGGCTCGCGTGGCGGTCTATGCACCGGTATCCACACTGTGGCTGGGTGAGAATAAGGCCGATGACTATATGAAGGCGGCCGGACACCTGCTCTCGGCTCATCAGTACGATTTTGACTTCATCACGGATGATGGATTGATAGAGGCTACAGAGGTGGGCAATGGTATGTTGCGCAACCGTAGCGGACAGGCGTATTCTGCTCTTGTGATTCCATATGCTGAGGTCATAAGTACGCAGGCATGGCAGAAGATTCGGGAGTTTGCCAGCCGTGGCGGAAAAGTGATGTTTATCGGTGGTAAACCAAAGGCGACAGTAGACCGTAGTTTCATGCAACCGCTACCGATAGATGGGATAGATCAGGCTCCTCTTTTCACGGATAGCCTGTGGCATTCGGAAATGGAGGAATATCTGCCTCAGCGTGAGATGACGGTCGTGGCAGGGCGCCCTGACAGCATCGCCTACACAGCTCGTAAGACAGCGGATGGTCGCATCTTCTTCTTACTCAACCAGCGCAGTGAACCGGAACAAATCACCGTGGATCTTGATGGTATGGGTGTGCCGCAACTGTGGGATGCCATGACAGGAGAGACGACTGCATTGCCATTTACAGTGGTGGACAATCAGACAAGGGTGACACTCAATCTGAATGCTTGGGAGTCGAAAATCGTTGTTGTCAAAAAGAGAATGGTTGATTATCCTATCAAAAAATACAAAACAATACAGGCGGCCATCGACCAGGCACATCAAGATGGCGGCGGTACGGTGGTCATACCCAAAGGAAAACATCGCACTGGGGCGTTGTTCTTTCCACGTGGGGTCAACCTGCATTTAGAACAGGGTGCCACACTGGTGAGCATCGTCGACACCACGCACTACCCTGTCATCACTACTCGGTGGGAGGGTCGTATGCAGCGGGCACGCGCGGCATTGCTCAATTTTGACGACAATGATGGATGCCGTGTCACAGGCCATGGCACGATTGATGCCCGGGGTCTGAAATGGAAGAAGATGAAAACTCATTTCATGGGCAGACCCAAGACCATTTGTTTCAACCATTGTGACGGTGGTAGCATCAGTGGCGTGAAAATCCTGAATCAGGCTTTTTGGTGTCTCCATATCCTATTTACTGACGGATTCACTGTCGATGGGGTTGATATCGAGGCACAGGAGTATATACCCAGCAGCGATGGCATCGACATCGATTCCTCCACAGGGGTGACTGTGCGCAATGCGCATATCAAGGCGCACGATGATTGCATTTCTATTAAGAGCGGTAAGGACACGGATGGACGGCGGGTCAACAAGGCTTCGTCGGATATATTGATAGAGGACTGCCATTTTGACTATGGACATGGGGGCGTGGCCATCGGGAGCGAAGTCACTGGCGATGTGCGTCGTGTGACGGTGCGCCGCTGCGACATGGCGGGCGAGAACTGGAACCCTATCCGCTTCAAGAGCCAACCCTCGAGGAGTGGGGTAGTGGAGGATATCTTGTTTGAGGATATTGATATCAGCAAGGCACGCAACGTGTTTGAGGTGAATCTTTCCTGGCGAATGAAAGGGGCTACCGAACCGCCTTATCACCCGCTGACCACTCTCCGAAACATCTGTTTCCGCAATATCACGGCGCATGCTGAAAATGCAGGTCTCTTCAGGGGCTATGAGGAGCAACCTCTTACCCCCGACATCTTTACGTTCGACAACTGCCGACTCTATGTGGAAAAACCGCTCGATCTCCAGTTTGCTACCCTCGACCTAAGTGGAGTGGAGATGGTCATCTCCCCACCAGCATTTACAAACAAAATACAAAAATCATCAAAAAAATAGTAAATATGATGCTGTTACAAATATTATGAGTACCTTTACCCTCCAATTTATAATAAATGTATATGCAAAGATTTCTTGTTTTTTTGTGTTCAGTCATCATGACAGTGGGCCTCTCTGCTCAGAATAAAGACCAGACCTCTGTGCCCACTATGTTCAAGGAGAACAAAACATCCATGGTCACGCTCAAAACGGGGCGCACGGTGAAAACGCCCAACTCTAACGTTTTCCTGAAGAATGGTGCATTGCTTTATTTCCAGGGCACAAAAGCCAAGGAGGCACGGATGGACATCATTGCCAGCGTCGACTTCGGCGACCGTAAATTCATCAATATTAATGATCAGTTGGCTTATTTTGTCGACTCCATCAAGGACAATCGGCTTTACTGCATCGAACTGATTGATATGGACGCCTACGAGCGGAACCTGAGAAACAATGTCAATATCACCAATATCGATTTCAATGGCGAGATGTTGCAGTCATCCAACAACAATCTTAATACCGAAGAAGATATCGTCTATCCTATCATTCATCAGTATTATTATCTGCTTGATGGAAAACTTGTCAAAGCTCACGACCGTGACTTGTCCTATCATCTTGACAAGGAGCGCAAACGTCATCTGCGCACCATGGTGGAGGATCCGACATTCAACTGGACGGAACCGGAGAGCCTGATGAAACTGTTGAAACTCATCACAAAATGACAGACTGATGTCACGCACGTTTCAACATAGGGTGACTCCCTCTGCAGTGGCCAGTATCTTGATGCTGGCCTTTCTGACGCTCTATTTCTTCTGGCATCGAGGGGAATTTCATGTCATCATCGCAGTGATATTGTTGGTGATTACCACGCTCGTCATCGAGCGTATCATTCATACCTCCTATACTTTGACAGACGATGGCGTCCTGGAAATCAATCAGGGGCGTTTTAGTAGCGTACGCCGTTTACCATTGTCTGATATCGTCAGTGTGGAGGTCAAAAAATCACTGCTCGGCATATCAAACTATGTGCTGATCATGTATGGCGCCAACCATTTCGTCAGTGTACAGCCTGACAATGAGGAGGCTTTTATTCGTGAAATAAAAAAAAGACAAGATGATATTAGTAAATAAGTTGACAAGTGGACGAGTAGAAAAGTTGCTTGTGATTTGGGTGTGGTGTCTGCTGCTGCCGATGGGGGTGAGGGCACAAATTGTTGATGCCCGAAATCTGACGTATGTGAGTGGGGAAGAAGAGGTGTCGCCCTATCGCCATTGGCTCGAAGGGATGCGTTACAGACTCGATGCGCTCATGGACGACAAACTGCTGCAAACCACGCAGTTGGGACTGCAAGTCTACGACCTGACGGAGGGACAATTGGTCTATCAGAAAAATGAACGGCAGCGTATGCGACCGGCGTCGGTCATGAAGGTGTTGACTTCTATCACAGCACTCGACATGTATGGTGGCAACTTCGACTATCGTACCAGCATCTGCTGCAATGGTACGATGATGGGCGATACGTTGATGGGCAATCTGTATTGTGTGGGTGGCTTCGATCCTACTGTGACACGGGCCGACATCGCCGTCATGGCAGAACAAGTGCGCCGTTTTGGCATCGCGCATGTCGATGGAATGCTCGTGGCCGACCTTACCATGAAAGATACCACGATGTATGGCAGTGGATGGTGTTGGGATGATGACAACGACAGACTCACACCGCTGTTAGTGGACAAGAAAGACCAGTTTCTGTCGGTCTTCGCTCAGTCGTTGCGTGAAAAAGGTGTCTCGCTCAGTGTTCTTTTCGCAAAGGGGAAGGTTCCACATGGATGCACGGAGATTTACCAGCATCGCAACAGCATCGATCTCGTCTTGCAGCGGATGATGAAAAAAAGTGACAATCTCTATGCAGAGTCGATGTTCTATCAGATAGCCGCTGGTAGTAGCACCCAGCCAGGAAAAGCTAGCGACGCCTCTGGTGCCATCAAAAGACTGGTCTATAAATTAGGACTTGACCCCACACAATATACCTTCGCCGATGGCAGCGGACTGTCTCTCTACAGTTATGTCTCAGCCGAACTGTTGGTGAAGTTTCTGCGCTATGCTTATGATCAGCAGTCTATCTATGCTCATCTCTATCCGGCTTTGCCGATAGCGGGAGTCGACGGAACGCTCGAAAACCGAATGAAAAAAGGCAGCGCAAAAGGCAATGTCCATGCCAAGACGGGCACGGTGACAGGGGTCTCCACCCTTGCTGGTTATTGCCAGGCCGCCAATGGTCACCAGCTCTGTTTCGCCATCCTCAATCAGGGCCTTGTCAAAGCTTCCGACGGCCGTGACTTTCAGGATAAAGTCTGTGAGGTGTTGTGCAAATGATGGGAAAAGAGTTTTTTTGTTAGAAAAACTTTTTCATTTGCGCAATTATTCGTACCTTTGCAGCCAGTCTTTCACTTTTATAAAGAGGAAGATGTAATGATTCTGCATTTAGAAGTATGTCTAATGCAATGGGAAAAAAACTGATTTCTACGCCTACGACTGTCGCAGGCGAGGCCGTAGGCATACTTTCAAGTGAAAATTCTACCCTGCAAACTACCCCTAGAAAGTGGTTTATCGCATACGTGGGCACATGTGCAGAGAAGGTGGTGAGAAATCGCCTGAACGAAAAAGGATATGAAGCATACGCCGCCACCAGATGGGAAATACGAGTCCGTAGTAATGGCCGGCGTGTCAAGATAGAGCATCCTGTCATCACTCAGTATGTCTTTGTCCATGTGACTGAGGAGGAGCGCAAAATTATTGTCAATTATCCTTATATCCACTATTTCCTTACTGACAAGGCTTCAGAAAAAGATCAATTCGGCAGACATCGGCTTGCTGTTGTTCCAGATAGACAGATGCAGACACTTCGAGCTATGCTCTCGGAGGACGATGCGGTTGTACAGTTTGCCTCAACAGGCTTCTCTGTAGGTGACGAGGTCTCTATTTTAGGATGGGATGACGATGTGACGGGCCATATTGTACGAATCAGTGGAGACAAAGGTCGCTATATTGGTGTCCGTATCCAGCAATTGGGTTGTGCCTATATGGAAGTCTCACCTACAAAATTAGTTTTGGTTTCAAAGAGCAAATAACAAATAAAAAATATCGATATGAAGAAATTTCTTTTTTTATTTTTGTTGGGTGCAGCTTTGCTCACCTCATGTAAGACACCTCAAGATATAGCTTATCTTCAGGATGTTGATATGAATAAACCTATCCGTACACAGACCGACGGCACCATCCGTTTCCAGAAAGGCGACAAGCTCAGCATCTTTGTACACAGCCGTGATGAGCAATTGATGCAACTTTTCAATCTTTCTCGCGTCAACGCAGGCAACGTGGGAACCTCGCAGGTCTATGCCTACACAGTGGATAAGGACGGAACGATTGATTTCCCCGTGTTAGGGGCTGTACAGGTAGATGGCCTTACCCGCACTGAGGTGGCCCAGGCTATCAAGCAACGACTCATTAATGAAAATCTCTGCAAGGACCCTGTTGTCACTGTCACCTTCCACGACATGAATTTCTCTGTATTAGGCAATGCTGGTGCTGGCGTGAAACCTATCACCAAGGACAAAATCACACTTTTGGAGGCCATCGCTATGGCCAGCGACTTGCAGATAGACGGTTTGCGCAAGAACGTCCTCGTCTTGCGGCAGGAGGGAGGTCATCAAGTGCCTTATCGTGTGGATCTTACCAGTTCCGAGAGCGTCTACAATTCACCTGCATATTATATCCATCAAAACGATGTCATCTATGTAGAGCCCAACGATAAATATAAGCGCAATAGCACAGTGATGTCCAATAGTGCTTATACACCCGCATTTTGGATGTCATTGGCCTCTTTCATCACGACGATGGCTCTTATCTTCGTCAAATAACATGCCTACATAAAATATAACATATATAGAACACAATTTTAGAAAATGGCAACAACAAAAACAGATAACTCCGGTTCTTCCCACCGCCTGCAGTCGGCCACTCATCTCAGCGTTTCTGATATGTTTCAGATTTGTCTGCGTCATTGGCCGTGGTTCATCCTTTCCATTCTCGTTTGCATGAGCCTTGCTACGCTCTACTTGCTTCGCACTCCGAAGACCTATTCTCGCACAGCCTCTATCCTGGTGAAAACTGCTGGCGGCGAGAAGTCCAACGATATCATGATGATGGAGGAGTTAGGTGTGAACAACATCACGTCTCATCTTTATGACGAGATAGCTGCTATCCATTCCCCAGCTGTCATCCTTGAACTTGTGAAGCGTCTTCACCTTGACTTCAGCTATTATCGTCCGGGTGTTTTTCGTGACGAGCCGCTTTATGCTGAGACTTTGCCAGTAGAGGTCGAACTTCACAATATTGATGACAATGCTTCAGCCAGTTTTAGGATCACGCTCAATGGCGACTCCACTGCCACCGTCTCCGACATTGTCCTTCGTGGCACACCCATTGATAAGCCCTTCAAGGTGCAGATTGGCAAGACGGTCACCTCACCGTTAGACACCATGACCATTAAGCCAACGTTATATTATAATAAAAACATGAAGGGCGACATTTTGGTTAGACGGACAGGTTATCTCGCTGCTGCTCAAATTTATGGCAGTCGTATAGATGCTTCTCAGCAGATTGATACCAGGAGCATCATCGACATCACGTGTGTGGACAACTCCATTCCACGTGCAGAGAACATCCTGCGCACCATTGTCAGCATTTATGGAGAGCATTGGGTGAAGAACCGCAATCAGATCAGTGTCTCCACCAACGAGTTCATCAAGGAGCGATTGGCCGTCATTGAGGACGAGTTGGGTGATGTGGATGCAAACATCGCCTCTTACAAGAGTTCCAATGCCATGCCTGATGTGTCGGCTGTAGCTGGCCAGGCCATGGCACAGCAGAATGCAGCTGATCAGGAACGGCAAGCGCTCAGCAATCAACTCTACATGGTACGCTACGTGCGCAACTATGTTACCGACCCCGCACACGCCAATCAGGTCTTACCCGCCAGCAGTGGCATCGGCAACCCTGCAGTGGAAGCGCAAATTGCCGCCTACAATGAGAAACTGCTGCAGCGTAATAACTTGGTGGCCAATAGTAGTGAGCAGAATCCTCTTGTGCTAGATCTCGATGTAGCCTTGAACGAACTCCGTGGAGCCATCGTCAACTCTTTGGACAACACGCAGGCCTCGCTCACTGCTCATCTCACCTCCGTACAGTCCCGTCATACACAGGCAATAGGCAAACTCTCGGCCAACCCTAAACAGGCCAATCACCTGTTGTCCATCGAGCGTCAGCAGAAAGTGAAAGAGTCGCTCTATCTTTTCTTGCTCCAAAAACGTGAGGAGAATGAACTCTCCCAGGCTTTTACCGCTTATAACACGCGCACCATCGCAGAGCCGTGGGGCAGCAACAGACCCATTGCTCCCAATAGCAACCGCATATTGCTTTATGCATTTGGCATCGCACTGGCTCTTCCTGCTGCTTGGTTTATTCTGAGAGAGATGTCCAACACGAAAGTACGTGGTCGTAAAGACCTAGAGGAACTTACCATTCCCTACGTGGGTGAGCTGCCACAGTGGAAGCCTAAGAAAGATGATGAGATAATCGATTCACAGTACCACTTTGTGGTACGCCAGCACAGCCGTGACATCACCAACGAGGCCTATCGCGTGGTGCGTACCAACCTCGAATTCATGACCAATACGGAAAAGAAGTGCAAGATCATCATGCTCACCTCATTCAACCCTGGAAGTGGCAAGACTTTCATCACTGCAAACCTTGGAGCTTCCTTTGCCATCCGTAACAGTCGTGTCATCTGCATCGACCTCGATCTGCGTCGTGGATCTCTGTCAGAGTTTGTTGGCAAACCCAAAAAGGGACTCACCAACTATCTCAGTGGACAGGTGGAAGATTTTCATGATGTGATTGTCCATCAACCACTACCTGGCGTGAAGCAAGATGATGACAACTCTTCTGTCAAGGCCCTCGACATCCTGCCGATGGGTAAGATGCCGCCCAATCCCACAGAGTTGCTCTATTCTCCCAAACTGAAACCTATGTTCGACGAGCTACGCCAGCACTACGACTACATTTTCGTTGACTGTCCACCTGTGGAGATTGTGGCCGACGCAACAATTGTCAGTCATGAGTCCGACGTGACATTGTTTGTCATCCGTGCCGGTCTGATGGAACGCTCCATGCTGCCTGAGCTGCAGAAAAACTATGACGAGAAGAAGTACAACAACATGGCCATACTGCTCAACGGTACTGACGCCGAGCATCATTACGGTTACCACCGCTACGGTTACGGCTATGGCCGCTATGGCTATGGCAAGCGCTACGGCTATGGTTATTATGGCAACGGAAGTAGCAAGAAAAAGAAGAATAATTAACAAATTTGTCCAATGAACTATCTTTCTGAATGGATGTTTGTAATATTTCCACGTTTGCATTGCTTGTGGCGCATATCTAAGTTTAAAAAAGGTGTCTAGAGATATTTAAATATAACCGATTTCTCTATTGTCATAAGAGTCTTAAAAGACGGTCATTCATGTCAAGTCTCTAATTATTTAAAAAAATAACGATGTTAAATTAACGTTTTATAGAGTAATTGGTCATTGTAGAATAATGCGCAGATTTACACATTTAATAAGATAATGATTATTCGCTCTTTATTGACAAATAAGAATCCGTTCAATTCCATAGAGGAAATACGGCAGTGGATAAGACAACGTAACCGTGAGGTGGATGTGAGAATAGAGAAAATCCCCTTTGCCAATATGACAATGTGGCATTTAGACGAGGATGGCTCCATACATCACGATTCAGGCCGATTCTTCTCCATTGTCGGAATTGATATCAAAACCGATTATGGTGAACCTCAAAACTGGCGACAGCCAATCATTCTACAACCAGAAGTGGGCTACCTTGGAATTTTGACAAAAGAGATTGACGGTGTTCTCTATTTCTTGATGCAGGCGAAGATTGAACCCGGCAATGTTAACTGCGTACAAATATCCCCAACCCTTCAGGCTACAAAGAGCAATTATCTTAGAATCCATACAGGGAAGTCTCCTAACTATTTGGAGTATTTTGTCAATGCTAAACCTGAGAACATCATTCTCGACCAACTCCAGTCCGAACAAGGCGCACGTTTTCTACGTAAACGCAACAGAAATATTATCATCAAGGTAGATGAAGAAGTCCCTGTTCTTGAAGATTTCCGATGGATGACACTCGGACAAATCAAGCAGTTGATGTATGAAGACAACATGGTGAACATGGATACTCGTACTGTTCTCTCAGGTCTGAAAATCAGTGATTTCATCACACCGCTTGATGATTTGCATGACATGTCTCAGTTTGGCAGGGACATGATACTGTCGTCCATTACAAATCACTGTTTTACCAGCACCCGTAATCATCTTTCATGGCTTACTGGCCTTAAGTCGCAATATGATCTAATGGTCGCTCAGTGCCCCATTCTTGATATGCCAGGATGGCGAATGACAAAAAATGAGATTGTCAGAGACGATGAGAGGTTTTTCAAAATTATCGGTGTCAATGTTACCATCTCTAATCGTGAAGTGTCATCATGGTGTCAACCTCTTGTCCAACCCATGCAACAAGGTCTTTGCGTTTTCATCATCAGAAAAATCAACGGTGTCTACCATTTCCTTGTTCAAGCCAAATTGGAGTGTGGTAACTTCGACGTGATGGAGCTAGCCCCTACGGTGCAATGTTTGACAGGCAATATTCCTGACAATCCTAATCTTCAGCCCGATTTTTATCAATATGTGGTTAATGCCAGACAGGAACAGGTCGTTTTTGACACATTGCAATCAGAAGAGGGCGGACGTTTCTATAAGGAGCAGAACCGCAATATGATTATCGAGGCGGACGATGACTTCCCCTTGGAAGTACCTAAACGTTATACTTGGATGACACTGCGGCAAATATATGAGTTTCTCCATTTCAACAATTACCTGAACATTCAGGCGCGAAGTCTGATTTCCGCAATATCCTATAAGACAATATGAGCATAAGTGTAGGTATAATTTGTCCGTCTGAGATAGCGTTTCGCCGTTTCCTTCCCTCACTGCAGAAGGTCAGCGAATTCTCATTTGCAGGTGTCTCCATAGCCAGTCCTGAGGAATGGGCCGTTGATGCTAAATCAACCGAAAATACTCACGCCATTCTTGATAAAGAAAGAAATAAGGCACAGACCTTTATCGACAACTATGGAGGAAAAATTTACGAGGGTTACCAAACAATGATTTCTTCTCCCGAAGTAGATGTCGTATATCTCCCTTTGCCTCCTGCACTCCATTTTAAGTGGGCCAAGCAGGCTCTTGAATACGGGAAACACGCATACGTGGAAAAACCTTTTACAACTTGTCTCGAAGACACCTTGCTTCTTCTCGACATTGCCCGACAGAAAAAGTTAGCCGTCCACGAGAACTATATGTTCATTTATCATAGGCAGCTGCAGGCTGTACAGAAATTGATAGAACAGGGAGAGATAGGTAAAGTGAGATTATATCGCATCTCATTTGGATTTCCTCGCAGGTCAGCTGGTGACTTCCGCTACAACAAAGACCTTGGAGGTGGCGCTTTACTTGATGCGGGTGGCTACTGCATGAAGTATGCCTCATGGCTTTTGGGCGACACCGCACGTATGGTCTGTGCCAATGCCTATTATGAAAAAGACTTTGAGGTAGACATTTTCGGTTCATGCACCATGGTTAATGATGAGGGTACCATTGTTCAGATGTCCTTTGGAATGGATTGTGATTATAAGTGTGAACTTGAAGCATGGGGCAGCTCCGGCACATTGACCACTGGTCGCATACTTACTGCCCCTGATGGCTTTGAACCCGAAATGATCATCAAGCATAATCAGGACTATATCACTATGAAACTCCCTGCAGACTTTTCCTTTGTGAAGTCTATCCGCAGATTTTACAGTTGTCTGGCCGATGATACTGTACGTGAAGAGAATTATCAAGTCATCGAGAGACAGGCATCTTTTGTCTCTGATTATAAAAAACTAAGCAATGATGGGAAATAAGAATATCTATGTCACTATGCCTACTTTGGCTCCTTTAGAGGAAGTCAACGAACTGATGAAGGGCATTTGGTCCTCGGGCATTATGACCCATAACGGGCCACTTGTGCAACGGTTTGAAAAAGAATGTGCTGCTTTTTTGGGCGTACCCAATCTCGTGTCATGTACGAATGGTACCATGGGATTGCAAATGGCTATCCGTGCCTTGCGACTAAAAGGGGAAATTATTACCACACCGTTTACTTTTATTGCCACCATCAATTCTATTTTATGGGAGGGTTGTACTCCTGTATTTGCTGATATTGATCCCGAAACACTTTGCATCGATCCCAAGAAGATAGAAGAGAAAATCACCTATCATACAGTTGGTATCATGCCTGTCCATGTCTTTGGCAACTGCTGCGACATTGATGCCATCGATGCTATTGCCAAAAAGTATAGATTGAAAGTCATCTATGATGCCTGCCATTCTGTGGGTGTCAAGTACAAGGGGAAAAGCGTTTTCAACTATGGCGACATCTCCGTAACATCTTTCCATGCAACCAAAATGCTTAATACCACCGAGGGAGGAGGTTGTTTTACACTCGACAAAGCCCTCGATGAAAAACTTCGACGCATTCGTTTCTTTGGTTTTGAGAACCATGCAGACATTGTGGAGGACGGTACCAATGGAAAAATGACAGAGGTGCATGCTGCAGTAGGACTGGCCAACCTGAAATATCTAGATGCTGCTCTTGCAGACCGCAAACACAAATATGACATATACAAGAAAGCTCTTTCTAAAAATCCCTCTCTCACATTCCAGAAGATTAACCAGGGATGTAACTACAGCTACTTTCCTGTCATTTTCAAGGACGAGGAGTCGTTGTTGCGAGTACAGACAAAACTGAATGAAAACAATATCTTCCCTCGTAGATATTTTTATCCGTCTATTAATACTTTTAATAGGTTGGTGCCCTATACTCCAATGCCTGTCTCAGAGGATATTGCTCGCAGGATACTCTGCTTACCACTCTACTTTACACTGAGTGAAGAGGATATAAAAAGGATTATAGAATTGGCTACTTTTTAAAACTATCCTACCCATATGAAAAAAAATATATTAGTATTCCCTTGTGGCTCTGAGATAGGATTGGATATTTATAGTTCTGTTTGTAATTCCACTTATTTCCATTTAATCGGTGGAAACTCAATTGATGATCATGGAAGATACGTATACAAGGATTATATATCAGGAATTCCTTTTGCCTCATCGGATGAGTTTCTTCCTGCCATGGCAATAATAGTGAAGGATTATCATATTGATGCCATTTATCCCACCTTAGATTTTGTGATTACAGTGTTGAAGGAACATGAAAAAGAATTGGGATGCAAAGTCGTTTCTTCTTCTTTGGAAACAACAAGAATATGTCAGTCAAAAGAGTATACTTACAAAAAGTTGAAAGATGTAGTTCTTGTTCCTAAAATTTACTGTTTTCCCGAAATACCATTGGAAGACTATCCAATCTTTGCTAAACCTAATGTTGGATATGGTTCAAGAGGAATAAAAAAACTTTATAATAGGGAGGAGACAGCTTTATTCTTGCAGGGGAAAGAAGATATAATGCTGCTTGAGTACTTACCAGGCGAAGAGTTTACGGTAGACTGTTTTACAGACAAAGGGGGCAATCTCTTGTATTGTGCTGCCCGAAAACGGAATAGAATAAAAAACGGAATAAGTGTAAATACATTCTTCGTAGAGGAACAACGTGAATTTAGAACTATTGCTGAAAAGATCAATGAGGCTTTACGTTTTCGTGGTTCTTGGTTTTATCAAGTGAAACGTAATAAGAATGACGAACTTTGCCTTTTAGAAATAGCATCTCGTTTAGGCGGTTCTTCTCTTCTTTCTCGTGCTGTTGGAGTTAATTTAGCTCTTCTTTCATTGTTTGATACTTTTGATTTTAATGTTGAAGTACAAAGAAACGATTACAGAGTGGAACTTGACAGAGCATTAGACACTAAATATAAGACGAATTTGGAATATGATTCTGTTTATTGTGACTATGATGACTGTCTTATTTTAGAAAAGTCAATAGTCAATTTAGACATGCTAAAATTTTTGTATAAATGTGTAAACGAAAAGAAAAAGGTATTTTTGTTGAGCAAACATAATGGAGATTTGTTACAAGAGCTAAAGAAGTACCGAATAGAAATGCTTTTCGACGAAATAATTCAAATTGGTGAAAACGAAGATAAATATAATTACATCAGCACAAAAGCCCCGATTTTCATTGATGATTCTTATGCAGAGAGGAAGAAGATAAAACAAAAAATGAACATCCCTGTATTCAGTCCAGAAATGGTTGATGTACTGATGTGATTTTGAAAAATTAGAGACAGGTTGCTGACGTAATTTCCTTTTAGTATTTGGTTCTCTTTAAACTGGTGATTATCGTAACAACCTTCAAAAAATGTCATGAAAGATAAGTCGTTAAGACAAAAAACCATAAAAGGTGTAGGCTGGTCTGCAATAGATAATATTTCAAGCTATGCAGTAACGTTTCTGGTGGGACTTGTCCTTGCCCGATTACTAACACCTGATGATTACGGTCTTATTGGCATCGTCTCAATTTTTACTGCAATCTGTGGTTGCTTTATTCGTGCAGGTTTTGGCACCGCACTTATCAGGAAGAAAGATGCAACAGAAGATGATTATTGTACAGTCTTTGTCTGTAATCTATTCATGAGCATTGCTCTTTATTGGCTTTTGTTCTTTGTAGCTCCGTATATTGCGTCATATTTTAGGCGAGCAGAACTTGTTGCACTGATTCGGGTCTCTTCTTTAGGAATGATGATCTCGGCTTTTTCTATCGTCCAAAGTACCCGACTTACCAAGCGAATCGATTTTAAGAGTCGAGCAATGATTACCATCGCTTCAGCAGTTCTTAGGAGTATTGTGGGCCTGGCGATGGCTTTTGCCGGTTTAGGAGTATGGGCAATTGTTGGTCAAAGTCTTTCCGGTACAGTCACTTCTACCATATTGCTCTGCCGTGTCAATCGATGGATGCCACGTCTTCATTTCTCTAAAACAAGTTTTAGATATCTTTTCGGATTCGGGTCTAATCTTTTAGTTAGTGATATCATCACCACAATATGGAATCAGATATACAATGTTGTCATAGGGCGTTATTATCAACCCGCTACTTTAGGACAATATACACGAGCCAAGATGTTTGATGGGCTACTATCTAGCAACCTCACAGTTGTTGTGCAACGTGTTACATTTCCTGTGTTAAGCGAGATGCAAGATGATAGAGTTCGACTTAAATCAGGATACCGCCGTGTGATTCGTACCACTATGCTTATTTCCTTTTTGGGATCTCTTCTGATGGCGGCAGTGGCCAAACCCATGATTATCGTTCTGGTGGGCACGCAGTGGATAGAGGCATCCTATTATTTGCAAATTGTTCTTTTTAGCACGATGTTGTTCCCCCTCCATTCCATCAATCTAAACATGTTATTAGTGCTTGGTAGGAGTGACTTGTTTCTTAAACTGGAGATATACAAGAAAACGATTGCGGTTGTGCCGATTGTGCTTGGTGTCTTCATGGGAATCTATTGGATGTTGATCAGTAGTGTGGTGGTAGGTGTTATTCATTATTATATTAATGCTTATTATTCAGGCAAACTCCTTGGATATACTTTCAAGGATCAAGTTATAGATATTATGCCTAGTTTTTTGATATCGTTGATAGGAGCCAGTATGGCATATATATGTTACCACATCATACAAGGTGTTATCTATTCGGGATATGATTTCTGGGCTAATCTTGTCATTCTCATTTTTATTTCCATTCTTGGTGTATCTATATCTCTGACGTTGTTCATACGAACCAAGAATCCGGAATTCTTTGAAATCAAAGAGATTGCTATAAAGGCCCTCAATAAATTGAAGGGTATTCTATAATCATACATCATGAAAGAATATAAAGTATCCATATTTTCTTTATGTTACAATCATGCACCTTATTTAAAAAGGACACTCGATGGCATGTCATCACAAGTGACAGACTTCAAGTTTCTTGCTGTTATCTTTGATGATGCTTCTACAGATGGCACACGTGAGATTATAAATGAATACTTGGAAGAGCATTTTGTAGTAGATAATAACAATGCCAATGACGAAACAGATGATGCTGTTGTCCTCTTAAGACAACATAAGAAGAATGTCAATTTCTTTTTGGCAGTGGTTTATCTTAAGTATAATTTCTATCAAATAAAGAAATCGAAAGTGCCCATAGTTTCTGAATGGATGGACAAAGCTAATTATTGGGCAATGTGTGAATGTGATGATTATTGGATTTACGACAACAAATTGCAGGAAGAAGTCGATTTCTTGGACCAAAATCCTGATTATGGGCTAGTCTATACAGATTATGACATTCATCAATATGAAACAGGAGAATACATTCATGCGGCATTTGAGAATGGTATTAAACCAATCATTACTTCTTTTGAGCAACATCTTGTAAACGCTGCATATATAGCTCCAATGTCTTGGGTATGCAGGATTCCTTTTGGTGAACTAATGAATGGCTATCATGGCCCCGAATCCATAGACATGTCTTTTATTCTTGCTTTAGAAGCCTTTTTACATTCTAAAGTGTATTATATGGATAAAGTAACTTGCGTTTATGGCAAGCATAAGGGAAGTGCAACAAAGCAAACATCCATCGCGAAACAGTATTCATTTGCTCATGGCGCTTATTCCACACAAAAATATTATTTTGACAAATTCAACCTTCGAGATAAGTATCCTACAGGCTTGGATTATTTCCTCAATGCATATTACTGTTATATCATTGCAAACCAAATAGAGGAAGACTATCCTGAAATCTTGGCTTTTTTTCAAAGAAAAGGAAAGAGCTCTTTTAAATTTCGTCTGTTTGGAATAATGATGAAATCAAAGTTGGCCATGCCATTGTTAAAAGCAATATGCAGGTATAGAATCAATAGTAGTAATTAAAACATGAAACCGACAATTATTGCATATTATCTTCCCCAGTTTTATCCTTTCAAGGAAAATGATGAATGGTGGGGGCCAGGATTTACAGAGTGGACCAATGTGGGGCGAGCAAAACCTTTGTGGAAAGGGCATCAACAGCCTCGTGTTCCAGCAGATTTGGGCTATTATGATCTCCGCCTTCCAGATGTGAGAGAGAAACAAGCACAGTTGGCATGTGAGGCTGGTGTCACCGCTTTTTGTTATTGGCATTATTGGTTTGGTAATGGTAGGAGACTTCTTGAAAGGGTCTTTGATGAAGTCTTAGAGTCAGGAAAACCAGATTTCCCTTTTTGTCTCGGTTGGGCCAATCACTCATGGTATGCAAAAGCATGGGATAAAACACTAGGTAAGGATAAACTGCTGATTCAACAAACATATCCAGGTGAAGAAGATGCGCGTATGCATTTTAAATTCCTATTAAAGGCATTCAACGACCCTAGATATTTGAAAATAGATGGCAAGCCTTTTTTCCTGATATATGAAGGTATGTCTGTCCCCTCTACCTATATTGACAATTTTAGGAAATGGGCAAAACAAGAGGGCTTTCCTGATTTGTATCTCGTTACAAGTACGACAGAATTCTTCAAAGACAAAAATGAATTTTTGAAGATGGGGTTTGACGCTGTCACCTACATAAGGCAATCAACTCTGTGGACAGAAGATTATATGAAGATGAATATCTTTCAAAAATACACTTCTCGTGTGATAAGAGTTATCAAACAATTTGTTACAGGTATACCAAGAGGTGCCAGAGATTATGCAAAAATCTATAAGCGTCTCGTAACACCTGTTGAGTACGACCCTGATGTGATACCGCAAATTGTGCCTCAATGGGATCATAGTCCTAGGAGTGGTGACAAAGCAAATGTCATTTTCTACAATTCACAACCCAAATATTTTGCGGAGAATGTAAAGGATGCATTGAATGCAATAAAGGATAAACCCAAAGAGAAACAGATAATCATTTTAAAGTCATGGAATGAATGGGGAGAGGGTAATTACATGGAGCCCGATTTTGACCACGGGAAGGGATTCATAGAAGCACTTAGAACCACACTCGATACCTACGGAGATGCTCTTTAACTCAGTAGAATTCTTAATATTCCTGCCAATAGTGTTCCTGCTCTATTGGTTCTTGTTCCGAGGCAGACGATGGCAAAACCTTTTGGTTGTTATCGCAAGCTATGTGTTCTATGGATGGTGGGATTGGCGTTTCCTCTTGCTCATTGTCTTTACATCGTTTTGCAGCTATGGTAGCGGTTTGCTGTTAGAAAGATATGTCGGGCGACGACGGTGGCAAAGGATGGTGAGTGCCGGTAATATTGTGCTGAATCTGACCATTTTGGGAATCTTTAAATATTACAACTTCTTCGTTGAAAATTTAGAGGCGTTATTCAGAACGACTCTTGACTACCAACTTGACTGGGTGACAATGAAGGTTATCTTGCCTGTAGGTATCAGTTTCTATACGTTTCAAGCTTTGAGCTATACCATTGATGTCTATCAAAGAAAACTGCCAGCCACTCACGATATAATTGAATTTTTTGCCTATATCAGCTTCTTTCCGCAGTTAGTGGCTGGTCCAATAGAAAGGGCCACGAATCTACTCCCTCAATTTCAACATAATCGTCAATTTAACTATGCTAATGCAGTAGATGGTTTGAGGCAGATGTTGTGGGGATTCCTAAAGAAATTAGTCGTTGCTGACAATTGTGCTATGATAGTGAATGAGTTTTGGGGGCAATATCAGGAATTGTCAGGACTGACGCTTTTCATGCTCGGAGTGGTGTTTTCATTACAGATTTATTGCGACTTTTCGGGATATTCCGACATCGCAATAGGCTGTGCACGCCTGTTTGGCTTTAATCTGATGCGGAACTTCAATTTTCCCTATTTCTCACGCAGCATACCTGAGTTTTGGCGACGTTGGCACATATCTTTGACTACATGGTTTCGAGATTACATTTATTTCCCGCTAGGTGGCAGCCGGTGTGATAAATTGAAAATCATTCGTAACGTTTATGTCGTTTGGGGTATTAGCGGTCTATGGCATGGAGCCAATTGGACTTTTGTATGTTGGGGATTGTTCCACGCCACCTTGCTGGCTGTTTACAACATCTTTGGCATCAACACAAAATACAAAGAAGTGGTGGCTTTCAGACGCTATCTTCCCAATGTTAAAGAATCCATACAGTTGATTCTGACGTTCTGTTTTGCTGTCATAGGATGGATTATTTTTCGTGCCGAGTCTATATCTCAGGCCGTCTCCTACCTGTCAACCATGATGAAGAATCCATTCTATGAGGCACATCCTGTTTATAGCTGTCATGGTTTAACCTTTGGAATTGCTTTGATTTGCATAGAATGGTTACAGCGTGATAAACAACATGCTTTGCAGTTCTCTGTTAATAATCTCTTTCGTCACCGCCTTGCCAGATGGTCTGTATACTATCTAATTTTGTTTGTCATTATGAGGTTTGCTGGCGATAGCCAGACTTTTATATATTTCCAATTCTGAAATGAAAAGGTTTCTATTATGCATTCTTGCCTTTCTTGTTCCTGTAGCAGTTTTCTTTGCTGCATTGGAAATAATGGTGCATACAATACCAAACTCATATAGTTATAAATATAAATATATTGAGACGAACGGGAATAGTATTGAGGCGATAGCATTAGGCCATTCTCAATTATATGATGATTTTATGCCTGAGGCATTTAGAATGCATTCTTTCAATCTTTGCAACTCATCACAATTCTATAAGGAGGATTATTATTTGCTTAGTGAACTTCTGCCTTATATGCCCAATCTGAAGATGGTCATTCTGCCAATTGGCTATGTGAGTGTCAAAGATTTTGACTCTGACGATTTTAACGAACGAAGCACATTTTATTATGAGTATATGAATCTTAATTTCAATCATACAATCCCCATACATTATAGATATGAGTGTTTTTATCCAAAGAGAGCTTTCGAAAAAATTACAAGTTATTATTTGCATCATATAGACATAGTGGGGTGTGATTCATTGGGAATGCGTAACTCCCACAACTTGAAAGATCGTCAGCAGAAAAAAATCGAAGCTAATATGTTGAAGGCTTACACTTTAAATACTTCTAACAAAAACGAAATGTTTGTTTGGGGAGAAGAATATCTGATGAAAATAGGTTCTCTTTTACAGTCAAAGCATATCAAGTTGGTCTTGGTTTCGCCTCCTCAATATTGGTCATGTTTTGATGAAATGAATTTGGAACAAAAAGTATTTTTACAAGAGAAAATCGTATCCTACAAGGAACAGTTTCCCTTTCAATATATTAATCTAGAAGATGATAATCGTTTTGTTGATGATGATTTCTTCGATGATGCCCATCTTTCTGAATTAGGGGCAGAGAAATTTACGAAAATATTGAATGATAGCATTTCCATTTGAGAATTATAGTGATAAAATAGATGATGAAAGAAATCAAAATTGCCGTAATCGGTTTAGGATATGTAGGTCTGCCATTGGCTCGGTTGTTTTCAACTAAATTTTCAACGGTTGGCTATGACATGAATCAGAGCCGTGTGGACGAACTCATGAATGGTCATGATACCACGTTGGAGGTTTCTGACGAATTATTACAGGAAGCCATCAATAAGAATAGTTTTTTCTGTACAACAAACCTTGAGATTATTAGGGACTGTAATTTTTATGTGGTTGCTGTTCCTACTCCCGTTGACGAGAATAACCGGCCTGACCTGAAACCTCTTTGGGGAGCATCAGAAACCATAGGAAAAGTGATTTCTAAAGGTGACGTAGTAGTATATGAGTCAACAGTCTATCCTGGTGTAACTGAAGAGGAATGCTTGCCTGTTGTAGAACAAGTTTCTGGCTTAAAGTTCAATGTGGATTTTTTTGCGGGATATTCTCCTGAGCGAATCAATCCCGGAGATAAACTTCATACTGTAGAAAAAATTAAGAAGGTGACTTCTGGCTCGACACCCGAGATTGCTGATTTGGTGGATAGCGTCTATAATGCCGTCTTGATTAATGGCACACACAAGGCACCTTCAATTAAAGTCGCTGAGGCATCAAAGATTATTGAGAATAGTCAACGTGATGTGAATATCGCCTTTATGAACGAGTTGGCTAAGATTTTCAATGCTATGGGTATAGATACACATGATGCTATAGAAGCAGCATCTTCGAAGTGGAACTTCATCAAACTGAGTCCTGGGCTCGTAGGCGGTCACTGTATCAGTGTAGATCCCTATTATTTGATTCAGAAGGCGCAAGTATATGGTGTTTTGCCCCGTATAATGAGCAATGCCCGCCGTCTGAATGATGGCATGGGTGAGTATGTGGCCAACCAGACCATCAAGCTGATGAACAAGAAGGGTGTGATGGTGAAAGATGCAAAGATTCTTCTCCTCGGCATCACCTTTAAAGAGAATTGTCCAGACATTCGTAATACGAAAATAGTTGATATTTATACCACTTTATCTGAGTACACACATAATATCACCATCTTTGACCCTTGGGCTAATACAGAAAGAGTAAAGAAAGAATATGGCATAGAAATATTCAATGGCCAAATGCAACAATTAGAAGGCCAATTTGATACGGTCATTTTATGTGTTGCCCATAAACAATTCGAAGGTCAGAATATACGAGAATTCCTGAAGGATTCTTCAGTAGGTGTGGTCTATGATGTGAAGGGTGTGTTAGATAGAGACTTAATAGATGGAAGACTATAAGTATAAATTGAGTATTATCATCCCGATGTACAACTGTGAGAAGTACATCAATGATTGTTTGGATTCTATTTTGGAGTCGGATTTGCCAAAAGATGAATACGAAGTAATCATCATTAATGATGGCTCAAAAGACAAGGGTCCGGAGATAGCTCAAAAATATGTGTCCGCTCATAATAATTTTACCTATCTTACTCAGGAGAATCAAGGGCAGAGTGTGGCACGTAATTATGGACTGGAGAAAGCAAAAGGTGAGTATGTTTGGTTTGTCGATGGAGATGACAAACTTGACAATTCATTGATTGATTTGTTTTCTTTGTTAAGTTCATTACCTACTTTAGATATCCTTGCATTCTTGTTAAGACAAGAAACTGAGAAAGGTACTTTTATTTCATTTGAATGTAAACAGCCAAGAGTAACACATAATATAGTTATAAAAGGAAGAGAAGCAATCATAATGGGATATATGCCGTCTTCTGTGTGTGCTTTTGTGATCAGAAGAAGTCTATTATTAGACAATAACCTATTATTTAAAAGAGGTATAACTCAGCAAGATGTTGAATTATCATATAGACTCTTTTCTCATGCAAATGATGTCTATTTTTCAAGACTCAATCCGTATATTTACATACATCATGAAGGTTCAACTAGTAAATCAAAAGATATTAACAAACGAATAAAATATGAATCAGATAAAGTAGAGATTATCAAGTCATTCCAACAGTTGGCACAGTCCTTTGCAATAACAGATAGAGAACTATCTCAAAAGATACGCCAATATGCAGATGGCGCTTTATTTGGATGCGTATATAAATTATTTAAAAAACGGAAAGAATGGAGACCTATTGGAATTAACAAGGCTGTCATTGAAAAGCTTAAAGAGAACCACCTTTATCCAATGAAAGTTCCCTTCAGTTCATGGAAAAAGAAGTTGGCCGTATTGATTTTGAATTTCGAATTTCTGTTAAAATGACCATCCTACCACCATGTTATTTAATTGTGAATGGATTCTGATAATAATGTTCAAATAGCAATCTATACATTTCGCAATACTAGAAATAATAATGAATCAAAAATTACTTCTTTTAACATATAATACTCCTTCAGCTGAAAATATTCGTGGAGCATCAGCTCTTCCATTTCATTTGTTAGTGGAAAGGGATGCTAATATCGAAGTGGAAGTTTTGTCCTTTAATGCTAACGGCATAAGTAATGCAGAAATAGAAAAGATAGGGCAACAACTTCACGCTAAGATTCACTGTCTGCAACTTCCTTCTTGGTATAAATGGATGTTCAAACTGCATTTGTTATTTTTAAGAGTTTTTCTCAGATTGCCATATCTTTGCTATATTAGGCTTTCTAAAGAATGGAAATGTTGGGTAAATGAATATAGCCCAGATGTAATTTGGGTATATGGTGAGGAATTGTTGGGGATTGTTAAACAATTTCCTAAATCTAGACGTTTGCATTTGGGGCCAGATACAGAATCATTGTATTATTATCGCATGATGGGTCAACGTTTTGTTTTGAAAAGCACAATGCATTTCTGGAAATGTGCATTGATGTATCGCAAATATGCAAGGATGGAACGAGAATTCCCATCGGATGAAAACTACACTTATTTGGCTGTAGGTGAAGAAGATGTATGTCACTTGCGCCACTTGAACCCAAAGGTGAGGACAAGGTTTTTGATACATCCGCATTATGAAGTTAAGGATAACGTTAATCCTAACCCTAACGATAATGTAAAAAAGTTTCATCGGCCTAAAATGAAATTGTTGATAGCGGGGAGATATGATTTGTATATGCAGCAGGAAGCGGATTTGCTCATGGAGAGATTGGTTGCTAATGCTAACCTTAACGGTAACCCTAACTCTAACGGTAACCGAAATGATGACTTCTTGCGTAGTCATTATTCCATTACTTTCTTAGGAAAAGGTTGGGAGAAGCATGTGAAAGCGTTGCATGATGCAGGATGGGGTGTGAATCATATCACATTTGCACCTGACTATATCGAAGAAATATGTAAGCATGACATTCAGATTACGCCAATCACGATTGGAACTGGTACAAAAGGAAAGGTGCTTGACGCTTTGGCCAATGGGTTGTTAGTGATAGGTACTCCGTATGCAATGGAAAATATTGCAGTGGAGCATGGCGTTTCTTGCATAGAATATAAGTACCCACAAGAGGTAATTGATATTTTGCATGATATTCTAATAAGCAGGGAGAAATATGAGACGATGGCACAAGCAGGTCAGAAGTCTGTGCTTAAATTTCATGACAGATGTCTTTTGTCAAAAGAGTTGTTTTCATTTTAATGTAATAATATGGCACTGTATATTATCATTTTCCTCGTCATAGTCTTTCTCTATGTCATGACACTTTATAATCCGCAGTCTGCAAGAGTGCTGATGGTGATTATGGCATTCTTGGCCATATTTGTGGGTATCTCTGATATGCTCGGAGGGTATGACCGATATATCTATGCCGAATGTTTTGACCAATTGGCAAACAGGATGCGAGGCGGGAGAAATATCTTCGCTTCAGCCTTGTTTCGGTTGTATGGTACAGAGTTCGGCTATTGCTTTCTTAACGTCGGTGTCGCTTTGTTCTCAGCAAATCGATATATTTTTATTTTGGTGGCAACGCTCATCGTCTATACTTGTCTGTACTTTTCATTCAAACGACACACTAATAACTATGCGTTTGCCATTATCTTGTTTTTAGGATTATGGTTTTTCTTCTCGTTTACTTATCTGCGTCAGGTGTTGGGCGTAAGCATAGCGTGGCTCGCTCTCATATATGTTTCAAAACGGGATTTGAAGAGGTTCCTTATAGTGGTCTTTATCGCTGCCACATTTCATAATTCTGCCATTATTCTTCTGCCTCTATATTTTATCCCTCTCAGACCTTTTGATAAAGCGAAAATTCTGATAGTCATGGGCGTCATCTTTTTGTTGGGGCTTACCGATGGGCCCGCCACATTGTTTGAAGCATACGGCGGGGTGGTGGAAGACACAAGAGTACAACAAAACCTTGCAGATTCATCTGGCTTTCGTGAGGCATACCTTGTCGAGGCTGTGTTTTTCCTTTTTTTGATTTTGACGAATTATGACTTGATTACTGAAACAGAAGAACAGACTGTGATGACTAATACAGCTTTGGTCTTTTGTGGAATCTTGTTGTTTTTCGTAAAATCTGAGAATGGTGGAAGATTGGCATGGTATTACATGATGGGTGTTATCTCCACGTTGACATATATTACCACATGTCAGCAACGAGTGACGTACAAAGCGATGGCTTTAATCGTTGTTTCTTTTCTTTTATATATGCGTATCTTGATAGGTTGGGGGGTATTTCTATTTCCATATAAGACTTTTTTTACAGACGGAGTGCGCAAAGGAGATAAAATCTACAACCAGTTCGAATATGATCACCACTATGCTAAAGATAAATTCTATCGATGACGGTCTATGCTAATCACTATTTTTACTCCTACCTATAACAGGGCGCATCTGCTGCCAAAACTTTTTGAAAGTCTCTGTAGACAGACATATCGGGATTTTGAATGGGTCATTGTGGATGATGGAAGCAAGGATGGCACTGGAGATGTCGTCAATTCGCAATTCATCATTCATAATTCAAATTTTTCAATAAGATATTTCTATCAGGAGAATGGAGGGAAGCATAGGGCAATCAATCGAGGGGTAAAAGAAGCACAAGGGGAACTGTTTTTGATTTTAGATAGTGATGATACGTTGCCAGAAAGGTCGTTGGAAATAATCAATCACTATTATCAACAGATAAGGGAGGATGTGAGGTATGGTGGGGTTTGCGGCTATATGGCTCACCATGATGGGAAGATTATTGGACGAGGGTATGATATACCTGTTTTGGATACGAACTCAATAGATTTGCGATACAAATATCATGTACAAGGGGATATGTTGGAGGTTTTCCGTACCGCTGTGCTTAGGGAAATATCTTTCCCTGATATTGAAGGCGAGAAGTTTGTGCCAGAGGCTTTGGTGTGGAATCGTATTGCCTGTAAATACCAACTGCGGGTTTTCCATGAGGTGGTGTATTACCGAGACTATTTAAACGGTGGATTGACTGACAAAATTGTCAAAATCCGGATGAATAGCCCCATAGCATCGATGATGTGTTATCAGGAGCTCAATGGATATGACGTGCCTCTTCCTCAGAAAATGAAGGCGGCCATCAACTACTGGCGGTTTAGATTATGTAGCAAGGGAAATAAACGTATTCCACATCTCCTATGGTGGTGGAATTGGGTGATGCCTATGGGATGGCTGCTGCACCAGAATGACAAAAGAAAGGTATGAGAATCTTACATGTCATAACCTCTTTTTATATGGGGGGGGCGGAGACCTTGGTGGTCAATCTGATTCCTCACTTTCATGCAATGGGCCATCAAGTGGGGGTAGTAGTATTCAATGCCATTAGGACCCCATTGATGGAAAAGTTGGAGAAAGAATGCCCTGAGTGTAAAATTTATAAAATTGGCAATTCATACTACAACCCGTGGTATTTAGTGAAATTGTGGCGTGTCATGAGACAGTACGACATTGTGCATACGCATAACACCTCACCACAATTCTTTGCCGCATTAGCTTCGCAATTTTCATGTTCGGTGGAACTTGTCACCACAGAACACAATACCTCCAATCGACGTAGAGTCTGGAAATGGTATCCCCGATGGATAGACCGATGGATGTATAATCAGTACAAGCAGGTAATCTGTATATCAAGACAGGCCGAGAAAAACCTGAAGGCTTTCGTTGGACATAGTCGTGCTGAGATTACCACTATTTTTAATGGGGTGGACGTAGAGGCCTTTCGTCAGGCAAAGGCAAATCTTTCCCTGCGTAATGGTTCTAAACGGTTTGTGGCGGTGATGGTGGCAGGGTTCCGTGATCAGAAAGACCAGGACACGTTGATTAAGGCGATGGCTCATCTGGATGCTGATGAGTATGAACTATGGTTAGTAGGTACTGGAGAGCGGGGAGGAGTATTGAAGTCGTTGATGGAGCATCTTGGATTACAAGACCGTGTACGCATGTTAGGCCAGCGTATGGATATCCCTGAGATATTGCACACTGCGGATGTGGTGGTGATGTCGAGCCATTTTGAAGGTCTTTCGCTGTCAAATATTGAGGGAATGTCTGTCGGAAAACCTTTTATCGCAAGTGATGTGGATGGACTGCGTGAGATGACGCAGGGAGCGGGTCTGTTGTTCCCGCATGGTGACGATAAGGCATTAGCTGAATTGATTAAGAAACTACATGACGACCAATTATTATATAAAAATGTGGCCGACGCATGTTATAGGAAGGCAAAGCAGTTTGACATCAAAAAAATGGTAGAAAACTACAATGCTGTTTATGAAAAGTTGAATACTCGGAAGTGATGAAAGAAAGAAAGAAGATTTTACGAGCCTGTACTGCATCTGAAACTTTACACTTTATGAAGGGAATATTGCCAAGGTTGAAGCAACAATATGAGGTGTTGTTGCTGTCATCGCCTGGGGAAGGACTGGATATCGTATGTGAAAAGTATGGCATAAAGGGGTACGGGGTACATATGGAGCGACATATCTCATTATTCAAAGATTTCGTGTCGCTTATAAAACTGGTCAAATTATTCCATCAAGTGAAACCTCAGATGGTCCACTCGATTACACCAAAGGCCGGCCTACTCTGTATGATGGCTGGCTGGCTGACAAGGGTGCCGGTGAGGGTACATACATTCACAGGACTTATATGGCCAACAACCACAGGGATAAGGCGGCGTATTCTGATGACAACGGACAAGATGACATGTTCTTTCGCCACGCATGTTGTCCCTGAGGGTGAAGGGGTGAAAAATGACTTGCTTAATAATGGGATAACAAAAAAGCCGCTGAAGGTCTTGGGATATGGCAATATTAAAGGAATCGATCTAAAGTTGTTTTCTCGTAGACCGGAAGTGATGGAGATTGCTACACGGATAGCTCTGGCTTCAAAGAAATTCACATTCCTCTATGTGGGAAGACTCGTTGGCGATAAGGGTATCAATGAACTGGTGGCTGCCTTCCTTCGACTGAACAACACGATGCCCAATTCTAGGCTTGTTTTAATAGGAATGCTGGAGGAGAGGCTAGATCCACTGTCTGAGGATACACAGAGGAGGATAGAGACACACCCAGATATTGAGGCTGTTGGGGCAAAAGGAGGCGATGAACTGATTGCATATTATGCCGCTGCCGACTGTTTCGTGCATCCGAGCTATAGAGAGGGATTCCCTAATGTGGTGCTTGAAGCCGGTGCTATGGGTACGCCATGTATTGTGACGGACATCAACGGTTCACGTGAGATCATCAAAGAGAGAGAAAATGGGGTCATCGTCCCTCCAAAAGACGAGCAAGCTCTCTATGATGCGATGTTAAAGATGATGACAGACAACGATTCACGGCAGCGAATGGCTGGCAATGCACGCCGCATGATTGCTGATAGGTTTGATATGGAGTTTGTCCAGCAGTGTCTGCTCGACTTCTACGAAAATATTTTGAAAGACTGAAATGTCTGTATTTTTAAGCAAATAATAAAAATGTGGCTATTATCAAGTAAAGTATTGGTTCACAAAAGTAGATTGCTGGAGGGATTCCGCGATTGTCATTGCCATCTGCTTCCAGGTGTAGACGATGGGGTAGGCAAGATGGAAGAGACGATGCAGATACTTGAAGAGTGGGAAATGGAAGGGGTGACGGAAGTATGGCTGACACCGCACATCATGGAGGACATGCCTAACAAACCATCGGAATTGCGACGGAGATTCACATCTCTTCAGGATCACTACAGCGGCACAATCAAACTGCACTTGGCAGCAGAACACATGATGGATGGATTGTTCGCGCAGCGGCTAGAGGCTGACGATGTGCTGCCTATTGGTGAGCAAGGAACACGACTTTTGGTAGAAACATCCTACTATACTCCACCGATGAATATGAAGGCGATTATCGACAACATCAAGAAGAAAGGATATGAGCCTATCTTAGCGCACCCGGAGCGTTATCAGTATATGGAAAAGGATGACTATAAGATGTGGAAAAAGTGTGGTGTCCTGTTTCAGATGAATTTGCCGTCCATAGTAGGTGCCTATGGGCAGGGCGTGCAGCGAAAGGCTGAATGGCTGCTAAAGGAAAATATGTATGACTACTGTGGCACGGACACGCACTCAATAGACCATGTGGAGTTTTTCCTGAGTGCAATTATCAGCAAGAAAACAGCGAAGAAACTAAAGAAGATACAGGAAAGGCAGGAACTCTAACTGCACTATATGCATTCGATGAAGGACTGGTACTAATACCTGCGCAAATATACCGACAGCAGCTGCAACATCATAGTTGCAGCTGCTGTCGGTATAGTACCAAGTCTTTTAGATACTTCTGTTAAAAACTATCCGAATAAATCGGAGTGTGTGCCTGTACCTGTAAACAGCAACGTCAGCTCTGTATCGTTTTGCTCCCATATTAGCAGCCAATTTCCTTTCAGGTGACACTCCCAACAGTCAACATAGTTACCTGACAACTTATGAGGGCGAAAAACAGAAGGGAGCTTCCCTTCTGCCTCAAGCAATCTGATGGCTGTTTTAAGCAGTTCCATGTCATAACCTCTTTTGCGACAACGTTCCGTGTCCTTGCGGAACGTCTTAGTCATTCTTACTTCGTACATGTGTTCAGATACCTAAGGATTTGAACATTTCTTCTGAAGAAGAAAATTTTTCAATGCGTCCTGCCGATTTGTCTTCCTGTGAACGCAGGTAGCTGCTCTTGGAACGGGGTGACACCTTGTGCATCAATACACCCAGTGCCTGCAAGTATGCTATCAAAGCCTTTCCGCTGGCGGTTCGCTCGTTCAAAGAGATGGTGTAAGTTGCCATATTTACTGTTTTGTTTTTTTTACGATGACAAAGATACGAAATGTATTTGATATTGCAAAAAAATGGGCAGGAAAAATTTCCTGCCCGAAAGTGGATGTATAAAGTTAGCTTTTGTAATACTCCAGATCTTCTGCCTTGAAGTTCTTGATGAACTCGTAGTGTCCGCGGCACTCTGCCTCAGCATGTCTTACATACACCTGGGCACTCTTAGAGAAGAGCTCCGGCGCACGGGTGGCATCGTCGAGGATGAGCAGCGACATGATGATATCGGCAGTCATCTCATACAGACGGCGGGCGGTGAAGTCGGTCTTGTCCTGGTTGTTCTCTGCCTTCACCTCGCCCAACACTTCCTCATAGAGGGCCACAAGAGCCTCAACGCGGGTCTTGAGCGGTTTCAACTCGTCGGAAACTTCGTTCTCCAGCATCTCCTTGATGATGGAGAGATAGGTGCCGTTGGTGATATAGCGCAGGGCAGCCACCACTTGCAGCTGTGTCGTTCCCTCATAGATGGAGAAGATACGGGCGTCACGATACAGACGCTGACTCTTATACTCCATGATAAAGCCCGAACCACCATGGATGGAGATGGCATCGTAGGCGTTTTGGTTGGCATATTCGGAGTTCATACCCTTGGCCAGTGGAGTGAAAGCGTCGGCCAGACGGGTGTATTTCTTCAGTTCCTGACGCTCCTCGGGTGAGAGCTTGCTGTCGCGCTGGATGTCCTCCAAGGCTTTGTAGATGTCCACATAACGGGCGGTCTGATAAAGCAACGAGCGGCCAGCGTCGAGTTTGGCTTTCATGCGGGAGAGCATGTCATAGACAGCGGGGAAGTGGATGATCTTCTGTCCAAACTGCGCACGCTCCTTGGCATATTTCAGTCCCTCGTTATAGGCTTCCTGTTCCACACCCACACTCTGGGCGGCAATGCCTAAGCGGGCTCCGTTCATCAAAGCCATCACATATTTGATCAGACCCAGACGGGTGCTGCCGCAAAGCTCAGCTTTGGCGTTCTTGTACGTCAACTCGCAGGTAGGTGAACCGTGGATACCGAGTTTGTGCTCGATATGGCGCACGTCTACACCACCGTTGCGCTTGTCGTAGATAAACATCGACAGACCGCGGCCGTCGCGGGTGCCTTCCTCTGAACGGGCCAGCACCAGGTGAATGTCTGAGTCGCCATTGGTGATAAAACGCTTCACGCCGTTCAGGCGCCAGCAGTTCTCTTTCTCGTCGAAAGTGGCTTTCAGCATCACACGCTGCAAGTCACTGCCTGCGTCGGGCTCGGTGAGGTCCATCGACATGGTCTCACCGGCACACACGCGCGGGATGTATTTCTGACGCTGCTCCTCGCTGCCAAACTCATAGAGAGTGTCGATACAGCTCTGAAGGCTCCAGATGTTCTGGAAACCGGCGTCGGCAGCCGAAATCACCTCGCTCAGCATAGAGAAAGTCACGTTGGGCAGGTTCAGACCGCCATAACGACGAGGCATGGAAACACCATGAAGGCCTGCCTTGCGGGTAGCGTCGATATTCTCGAAGGTCTTCGAGGCATAAATCATCCGGCCGTTCTCCAGATGCGGACCTTCCAGGTCCACCGACTCTGAGTTAGGCTCTAAAATGTTGGCGGCTACATCACCTGTGATGTCAAGGATGCGTTTGTAGTTTTCAATAGCGTCCTCGTAGTCAATAGGAGCATCCTCATATTGAGCGGCGTCTGCATAACCCCTCTCTTTGAGGTCTACGATGCGCTTCATCAGTGGATGATCCAGATGAAACGCGATTTCGGGATGGTCACTATAATAATTTGCCATTGTTGTTATTTTTTATTGATGAAGTCTTTAGTGGTATCGTAAAAACGTATTGCAAAGAAGATTGCAAATACCTCATCCAATATTCTGTGCCACAATGGGTGGTCTGCTTTAAGCGAAAAATACATCAAGACCACAACGCATACTGCATAGAAAATCAGATATAAGACTTCTTTTTTCATTTATTTCGAATTCTGCTTGTAGTATTTGATCAGCTTCGGTACCACTTCTTCCACCGTTCCGACAATCACGTAGTCGGCTATCTTGTTGATGGGGGCGTCGGGGTCGCTGTTCACCGAGATGATGATGCCAGAGTCCTGCATACCAGCGATGTGCTGAATCTGACCAGAGATACCGCAGGCAATATACACTTTCGGATGCACGGTGACACCAGTCTGGCCTATCTGACGGTCGTGGTCACAGAAACCGGCATCGACGGCGGCACGTGAGGCACCTACCTCTGCATGAAGCACTTTGGCTAAGTCGAACAGCAGGTCAAAACCTTCTTTCGACCCCATACCGTAACCACCAGCCACAACAATTTGGGCACCTTTGAGGTTATGCTTGGCAGCCTCTACGTGATGGTCGAGCACTTTCACGACAAATGCTTCGGCTGACACATACTTAGAAACCTCTGGATAGACCACTTCTTTCTTGCACTCGCCTTCATAGATGGCTTTTTGCATCACGCCGGAGCGCACAGTGGCCATCTGTGGACGATGCTCAGGGTTGACAATCGTAGCCACGATGTTACCTCCGAAAGCAGGACGGATCTGATAGAGCAGATTCTGGAATGTCTGACCGCTCTTCTTGTCCTCATAGTCGCCAATCTCCAACTCGGTGCAGTCGGCGGTCAGACCGCTGGTGAGCGATGATGACACACGCGGACCGAGGTCACGGCCGATGACGGTGGCACCCATCAGACAAATCTGGGGCTGCTCTTCTTTAAAGAGGTTGACCATAATGTCAGTATGGGGGGCTGAGGTGTAGGGGAATAAACCCTCAGCGTCGAATACAAACAGTTTGTCTACACCATAGGGCAGGATCTGGTCTTCTACTTGACCTTTGATACCGGTGCCGATAACAACGGCGTGAAGCTCCACACCCAGCTCGTTGGCCAATTTGCGGCCCTTGGTGAGCAACTCCTGTGACACTTCTTGAACGAGTGTTCCTTCCAACTCGCAATATACAAATACAGCCTCCATTTATCCAATGATTTTCTCGTTCAACAATTCTTGTATCAGACCTTCCACATCGGCATCGCTGCCAGTGAGCGTCTTGCTCTCCTTGGCCTGGAATACAATGTTCTTTACTGTCTTCACCTTGGTGGGACTGCCGGCAAGACCACACTGAGAGGCGTCACCGTCGACATCGGCCACAGACCATTGGTTCAAAGTCAGATAGGCACGCTCATCATAGAGCTTCTTCATGCGCTCGTCTGTCTCTGCAGGGCGCTCCATCGGACAGGTGGCATACTTATACTTCATCACCAGCTTGGCGTTGCAGGGACGACAGGGGGCGGCGCTTCCATTAACGGTGATAACTACAGGAAGTGGTGCTTCCACCGTCTCAACACCTCCGTCGATATGACGGCGGATAGTGGCTTTGCCATCCTCTATCTTCAAAATTTCCTCAGCGTAGGTCACCTGGTTGAGGCCTAATTTCTGGGCCACCTGTGGTCCCACCTGGGCGGTGTCGCCGTCGATGGCCTGACGACCGCCAATCACGATGTCCACATCGCCAATCTTCTTGATGGCAGTGGCCAAAGCATAGGAGGTGGCAAGGGTGTCGGCACCGGCGAAAAGACGGTCGGTGAGCAGCCAGCCTGTGTCAGCGCCACGATAGAGGCCCTGGCGGATAATCTCACCAGCGCGCGGAGGACCCATAGTGAGCACTCCTACTGTAGATCCTGGGTGTTGCTCTTTCAGACGAAGAGCCTGCTCCAGGGCGTTCAAGTCTTCTGGGTTGAAGATGGCGGGCAAGGCGGCGCGATTGACAGTGCCTTCGGCGGTCATGGCGTCCTTACCCACATTACGTGTGTCAGGTACTTGCTTGGCAAGTACAACAATTTTCAAACTCATATAAAAATAACATTGTGAAATTTCGGCTGCAAAGGTAATCAAAATCGAGTGCAAAACGAAATAAATTCATTTATTTCTTTTGCCGAGATGCATCTTACCTTGGATTCTTGAATCAAAGGTAATCAAAAACGCGTGCAAAACGAAATAAATTCGTTTATTTCTTTTGCCGAACAACGAATTTGGGCATCCTGACCTATATCTCGAATTATTTTTGTATTTTTGCGCCGTGAAACTAAAATATGGCCAGATGAACACAACAACAGCTGACAGCAGAATCGTCATGAGAATAGGACAAGGCTCCTTGTCATTGGCGGCTCTCGACACTTCTTCTCGTATCATAGATTATGCGGCGCATAATATGAAAAGCGGCATATCCACAGCTGCCAATCTACGGGAGGCTTTCAAAAGCGTCAGTCTCCTCGCTATGACCTATGGCAGGGCTGACGTGATGCTTGCATCGCCCACCATGCTGATTCCCCATGACGAGTTTCATGAGGAGGAGGCAGCTACGTTGTATGATCACACTTTCAGTGGCTACGAACGCAGTGTCAAGATATGCAGCCCAATGAATGACTTAAATGCTGTGGCTGTTTGCTCCGTAGACAAGGATGTGCAGACGGTCATCGGTGACCATTTTCAGAACACGCGGTTGTTGCCCGTCTGTCTTCCCGTATGGCAGCATCTGCATCAGCAGGGTTACGAGCAGACTCGGCAGAGGCTCTACGCCTATTTCCACGACAGCATGATGGATGTGTTCTGTTTCAGCCAGCATCGTTTCAAGTTCTGCAACGCCTTTCAAACCACACAGGCTCAAGACGCACTCTATTTCTTGCTCTATGCTTTCAGCCAGTTGGGACTGAAAGGCGAGCGCGACGCCATCAGCGTCATAGGTGGAATGCCACAGAAGAAATGGCTCATCGAGCGTCTTAGAACCTATGTTGCCGAAGTGTCTGCACCTGAGGCCAAGGACACGGGACTTCCAGAAATGCTTCGGTGGCCATCTGTGCCCTATGACATGCAAGTATTCATCAACCAGTCTACACGATGAGAATTATTACAGGACAATTCAAAGGGAGACGTTTTGATATCCCACGCTCTTTCAAGGCACGACCTACCACAGACTTCGCCAAAGAAAATATCTTCAATGTGCTCAATGGCTATATCGACTTCGAAGGTGCCACAGCCCTGGATTTGTTTGCAGGCACTGGCAGCATCTCACTTGAGCTGTTGTCCAGAGGCTGTGCGCAGGTGGTGAGTGTGGAGGCCGACCGGGAGCACTATCAGTTTATACGTCAGTGCATAGCCAAGATTGACACTGAGAACTCTGTCCTCATCAGGGGAGACGTGTTCCGCTTCCTGAAAAGCTGCCATCAGCACTTCGACCTGGTCTTTGCCGATCCTCCTTACGCTCTGGAGAGACTCCCCGAATTGCCTGACCTGGTGCTCAATGGCGACTTGCTCACACCTGATGGCATCTTCGTGTTGGAGCATGGCAAGAAGGAAGATTTCTCCTCACACCCCCGTTTCTTTGAGCACCGTTGCTATGGAAGCGTCAATTTTAGCTTGTTTAGGTGAGGCGTGTCCTTTGTCATATCTGCTCTTTCTCCAGACGCTGGATGTAGGCCAACTCGTTGAGGGCAAAGTCTGAATTGTCTGGATCGTCGAGCATCTTGTTGAGGATTTCTTTCGCCTCCTCAAAACGTAGCTTCTCAATCAGCAGGTAGGTCTTGCGACGTTTCAGAAAACTTAGAAACCTGGCAAGATGCTCAGGGGGCGTTTCACCTTCTTCTAAGTCAAGGGTCTGGCTGATTTGGGTGATGAGGTTGTCGACAAATTTGAAGGCGCGATAGTCGCCCGAGTTGACCATGCAGTTGACCAACTCTTCCGTATAGACGATGCGCTGAAGGCCTAAGATGGAGTCCAGATAAGAATAGGCGCGCTTGTATTGTCTCAGTTCGCAATAGCAAAAACCTGCCATATAGCACACTTCATAGAATGTCTCCTTCTCACGGTGGCTCATAATGTCAAAATTGCGCTGCATTTTGTCGTAGGCATTCTCCAGATTGACCAGCGCCTCATAGTACCTCTCAGCTAAGAATAGTTTCTTGCCACGGTAGAGCAGTTGGGCCATCGACGTGTCAAGGCACTCGCAGATAAGGGCTTGCTCATCACTCAGTTCCTCACCCTTGCGCAACTTGCTCTTGGCTTCTGACCACATGTAGTTGAACTCGTTGATTTGCTGCTGTGGTGAGGTCAGGTCGTAAGCCACCAGCACCGAGTTCATCCGCTGTTCGTTATGGCGCTGAGTGTAGCTCATCTTGCCTGACACAGGAGCCGGCATAAGACAAAGGGTCAGACGATAGTATTGGGAGTGACCGTCGAAACCTTCATGGCGCATGTTGATCATCATCTCATATTCCAAACCAGGATGACGCGGGGTCTCAAAGGAGAGAGAGAGTTGTACAGGGGATTGTTGAAAATCGGTCTCAGTGTTGTTGACTCTCATGAGACTTTTGAGGTCGAAGTTGAGTATCTCGTTTTCCTCAAGAAACTCGCTGGGAGGATTGCCATATCTCACAAGTTTGTGGGGGGTGATATGGTCCAGACCCATGGTCTTGTCCATCAGCTCAGATAGCGGTATGGTAGACTGGGCGTTGACCCGCAGCTCACCCACTTCTTGACGCTGCAGCTCTTGTTGACGTATCAAAAACAATTGCCGCCTGAATTCTGCAGTTTCGGTCTCCTGATCCTCGTTGGGAGAGCCTTTCCCCTCGCCTTTGATGTCAGTGTACTTGCGCATAAAGAAATTCTGCATGGCAAAAATCTTACGCATGTTGACCGTCAGGGCTTCTTTCACGTTGTTCTCATTAAACATCAGGCCGGCCAGGATATGCAGGTCTACCTCGTTTTTCTGCTCATTGATGATATACACCACACGCTCGTTCTCAGAGTTGATATTGCAGTGGTTGCAGGCGATGCGGACATAGTTGATGTCATCCAGTGATGTGGTATAACAGAAAAGATAGAGCATACGTGCGAAGGGGGAACCATTCTCCACACGTATCTTGAAATGGCCGTTCTGGTATTGATAGCTCACCACACGGTCAGACTGTTCGTCTATCCATGATGTCTCGCAGTTGAGCGAGCGCAGGGCATTGTCTAGCAATGCCTCCATCTGGGGCATCCCTTGCTGGGGGGCATGCTTGCCTCTTGGTTTTCTCAACTTCCCTAAAAATTGATTCAGGTGGCCGATGTTTGCATACTGTTTCAGCAGGAAGACAATAGCCACAGTCAGAAGGATGAGGGATATGATTTCTAATGTCAGTATACTGTTCATGTTCTTTTTCTTCTTGTTCTTATACGATAATGCTATGGCCCACTCTCTTGGCCACTTCCTGACGAAGCGACGTCAGACGGATCCACTCTTCGAGGAGTTGACGGCTCTCTTCCTCACTCTGTGCTTGGGAGATGCTTTGCTTCAACTGCTTAATCTGGCTATTCAGGATGGCCATGCGATAGTCTAAGAGCAGATGCACGATTTTTGATTGGAGTGTGTCATCCTCTTCTCTTAATTGGTTGCTTTTCACCAGACGATAGGTGTCGGTGGACAACTCAGAAGCCAGTTGGCTGATCTCCACATCGGGATGGCTGAGGAAATATTTCTCGGGCGAAAAACCTTCTTCACCCAGGTGTGATACGGTCTCTTCAAGTATCTGGTTGTAGAGCGGATGGGTGAAACGAAGTCCGTCGGCAGATAGATCGTAATAGACAAAGGCCGACAGGCATATGTCTGAATGCGAACCGTCCTCCTCATTCACCACATCACGAAACACGATTTCCATGCCATGGCGCACAATTTCCTGCACCAGTAGCCGCTCTATCTGGCTGATCTGGTCGTTGGCGCTGGGCATCTCTATCTTCAGGGACGTCTGTTGTGCTTTCTGCTGCTCGCGCTCCGCCTGTTTGTAGCGCTCCTCACGGTCGTGGCGGATGAATTTGTTCATCTCGTTGATGAGGGTCTGTTCGGGGATGCCAATCCTCACAGCGCAGTCTTTGAGGTAGGTGGCGCGCACGATTTGGTTGTCTATCACAGAGATGCTCTTCACAATGCTGCTGATGGCCTCCGAGCGCTTGATGGGGTCGCTCACACCACGTAGCAATGTCTGAGTCTTGAACTCGATGAAGTCAGTTTGGTGGGTCTGGATATAGTCTTTAAACTGTTGGGCGGTGTGTTTCCGGGCAAAGCTGTCGGGGTCTTCCTGGTCGGGCAGAAGGAGCACCTTGATGTTCATCCCTTCAGAAAGCATCATGTCGGTGCCGCGCATGGCGGCGTGGATGCCGGCCTCGTCGCCGTCGTAGAGCAGCACCACGTTTTGGGTGAAGCGACGCAGAAGACGTATCTGATACACACTCAGGGCGGTACCTGAGTTAGCCACCACATTCTCTATGCCGCACTGATGCATCGAGATCACGTCGGTATAGCCTTCCACCATATACACACAGTCTTCTTTAGAGATTGACTTCTTGGCTTGGAAAATACCATACAGCTCATGGTCTTTGTGATATACGGGCGAGTCGGGCGAGTTGACGTATTTCTGACTCACTCCCTTCGTGCGGGAGTCAAGCAGACGACCACCAAATGCTGTCACTTTGCCGCTCACGGTCATCCAGGGGAATATCACACGGCCGGCAAAACGGTCATACAATTCACCGTTGTCCCGCTGA
This sequence comes from uncultured Prevotellaceae bacterium, assembly GCA_902780635.1. Classification (GTDB taxonomy): domain Bacteria; phylum Bacteroidota; class Bacteroidia; order Bacteroidales; family Bacteroidaceae; genus Prevotella. Next base: position 38,073 of record CACZGH010000010.1, on the reverse strand, counting down.
CCGCACACACCGCTCTTGACCAAAAACTCGGGCTGGAAACCTTTGCTCAGCGCAGCGCTGGCAGTGGCATCACGTCGAGAGAGGGCAAAACCAAGTTTAAATTTGCGGATGATGTCATCGCGGAAACCGCGTGAACGGAAATACTGCATACCGATAGCTTGTCCGTCGCGGTCGTTCCACAAGATGTCCTCATAGTAATCGGCAGCCCAGTCGTTGACGATATGTATACTCTCGCGCTCACTTTCCTGCTGCTTCTCTTCATCGTTGAGCTCACGCTCACGCACTTCTATATGATATTTGCGGGCCAGCCATTTCAGCGCCTCTGGGTAGGTCATCTGCTCGTGCTCCATAATGAAGTTGACAGCATTGCCTGCCTTGCCGCATGAGAAACATTTGTAGACACCTCGTGAGGGTGACACAGAGAACGAGGGGGTGCGGTCGTCGTGGAAAGGGCACAGACCTTTATAGCTCGTCCCGCTTTTGCGTAGCGTGACAAAGTCTGACACCACCTCTACAATATTGGTGGCATCCATGATGCGGTCTATGGTCGCCCTGTCTATCATTCAATCCGCAAATTTAGTGCAAATCGAGCGGAATGCAAAACAAAAGACGAAGTTTTTGTTTTCATTCCCGAGATGCCGCCTAAATTGGAGCGCAGCTCAAATAGTGCATGAGCGGAATGCAAAACAAAAGACAAAGTTTTTGTTTTCATTCCCGAGATGCCGCCTAAATTGGAGCGCAGCTCAAATAGTGCAAATCGTTCCCCCTCCCTATGTTGAGGTTGCCCTCCATTGGGAAAGGAAAAAGTCGGAGAGAGTGTGCCTCTCTTCATGTGTATGGGGATTGTGTTTGATTTCCCTCAATACTGAAGGAAGTTGGTGAAAGTTTTTTCTATGCTGAAATAGTAGAGTTATAAAGTGGTCTTAGGTTTTAAAAAAAACAATGATTTCATTTGTCAAATACAGCAGATGCCGTCTCTGCCACCATGACTATTTTTTGTGAGTGCCAAAGGTCTCAATGGACAAGTCTTTGAAAAAGTCGTGCTCTAATATGACACTGATTCTTTGGAGCAAATCTGTATCAATGTCTGGTCTCCTGAAAATTTTATAGACATTCGTTCGCTCACAAGGAATTTGTAGAGCCAGCCATCTAGCCGTCCTGCCTTGCCTCTTTAATTCATTTTTGATACATTCACCTACATTCATAATCTAAATCAATAGAATTTTTGCAAAGATAAATGATAATATAATCAGAATTGTTACAAAAATGTATCAAATCTTTCCACAAACTGTAGAAAATGTTTGAAATTGCAATTTTTTTTGCCAAATATACAATAAAACGATTTTAAACAGGCTGTTGTGACGCGTTTTCATGTTGAAAAAAGCATAGTATCATCTCTTTTGGCTTAAAACCGAAACGATTTGTCTATATTTCTTCTAATTTTTTGCTCTTATTTATGAAAATCAGTATTTTTGCAAAATAAAAACTACTCCTAGTGGAAGATCTCTACACTGTCATCAGAAAAAACTTTGGTTGGATGCCATCGCCCGAACAGGCGACGGCCATCGAGGTGTTTAGGCAGTTTCTCAACGACCAGTCCGACAGGCCGGTCATGCTGATGAAAGGGGCGGCTGGCACAGGAAAGACCTCACTGGCTGGGGCATTCGTTAGGACAATGGTGGCCCTGCGACAGAAAGTGATGCTGCTGGCTCCTACAGGAAGAGCGGCCAAAGTCTTCTCCCTCAATAGTGGACAGCCGGCTTTTACCATCCACCGCAAAATCTTCCGACAAAAGACATTTACAGGCACCATGACGGGTTTCCATTTGCATGACAATCTCAGTCATGACATGGTTTTCTTCGTCGATGAGGCGTCCATGATTTCCAATTCTGCGTATGGAGAGGCTGATTTCGGTAGTGGAAAATTGCTCGACGACTTGGTGAGATTTGTTTACTCCGGGCGCAATTGCCGGATGGTGCTCATCGGAGACAAAGCGCAGTTGCCACCAGTGGGAGAGTTGGAGTCGCCAGCCTTGATGCCGGAGTATCTGGCAGGCTATGGACTGACGGTCTACGATTGCGAACTCAACGATGTGCTGCGCCAGAGCCAGCAGTCGGGAGTGCTCTACAATGCGACCGTCATCCGCCAACTGATTACTCATGACGAGGCCACACGCCTGCCAAAGATACGCTTCAGCGGATTTGCGGATATCGTGATGATGCCTGGAGGGGAACTCATCGAGTCGCTAGCCACAAGCTATAGCAAGGTGGGCACTGACGAGACAATTGTCGTCACAAGGTCAAACAAAAGGGCTAATATCTACAATATGGGCATCCGAAACAGTGTGCTCGGATGCGAGGACGAAATCGCATCAGGAGACATGCTGATGGTGGTGCGAAACAATTACTATTGGGCTGAAGCCACAAAGAGCAACTTGGCGTTTATCGCTAATGGCGACAGGGTAAGGGTCGTCAAGGTACGAAACTATCGTGACTTGTACGGTTTCCACTTCGCGGATGTACTCATGAGATTTCCTGACTACGATGACCAGGAGATGGAGGTCACCGTGGTGCTCGACTCGCTCAGGTCGGAGGCTCCATCGCTCACAAAAGAGCAAAACGAGGCGCTGTTGAACGGGGTTTTGGAAGACTACGAGGATATCGCCACCAAACCTGCTAGAATGGCAAAAGTCAAGACCGACATCTACTACAACGCGGTACAGGTCAAATATGCCTATGCCGTGACATGCCATAAGGCTCAAGGTGGACAATGGCAACATGTCTACATCGACCAAGGATACATGACCGACGATATGCTCACGCCCGACTATATCCACTGGCTCTATACGGCATTCACACGTGCAGCCGGAAAACTGTTTTTAGTCAACTGGCCGAAAACACAGACAGAGTAAACATATTATTTATACATCAAAAAAACAAGGCATTATGAAAAAAAGTTTCAAACTCTTCGCCGTCGGCGCTTGTCTCGCACTGGCAAGTTGTATGGGCACCACAGGAGGGCTCTTTAGCGGCATCGACACTGCAAGCACCGTGGGAAATATCATTACCAGCGTACTGGGTATCAACAAAGTACCCGAAACAACCCTGATGGGTACATGGAAATACAGCGGTCCTGGGTGTGGTTTTACATCTGAGAATCTCTTGGCAAAGGCAGGTGGTGAAGTGGCTGCCTCGAAAATCAAGAGCGAACTGCTCCCCAGATTCCAGGCGGCTGGCTTCAGCAGTGCCAACACGTATTTCACCTTCAAAGAGGACAAAACATTTTCAGGAAAGGTTGACGGACAAAGCCTGAGTGGCACGTATACCTATAACCCTACAACAGGGCAAATCAACCTGAAGACGCTCCTGCTCTCACTCAATGGTTATATCAATACGACCACCAAGGGCATCAGCCTGCTTTTCGAGTCAAAAAAACTGCTGACCGTGATGCAGACCATTGGAATGGCTAGTGGTAACACCACACTTGCTACAGTCGGCGAGCTCAGCAAAAACTACGATGGAGTACGAATCGGCTTTGATTTGACCAGATAAATATGGTTCGCTACCTTACTGAAGTTTCGGCAGTCTGAAACTTCATGGAGTTAAGGAGTTAAGAAGTTATCGCTTCGCTCAGGAGTTAAGCCAATACTTCATGTTTTTGCTCAGTGTTCATAGGAGTAATGGCTTAACTCCTCTAACTCCTTAACTTCTTAACTACCGAAAATTGAGCAACTTGTAATATTCTGCGGCACCGAGCAAGAAACAACCGGTTCCATAGTCTTCAAAGTCGGGCACCTTTGTGTAGGACAAGGGTTGGCCGGCAGAAGGGTCTTTACCTGTGCCTTGCACCCAGCCTAAGAAGCCGTCAGCGTGTACACAGTCTTTCACAAGGGCGGCCCAGGCACGGTCGCATACCGGGCGGTATTTCTTGGCCTTCAGCACACCATTGTTGATACCCCAGCTCATGCCATAGAGGAAGAGGGCTGTACCGGTGAGCTCTTTACCGCCGTAGGTGACAGGCGACATGAGCGATGGGTTCCACAGACCATCGGCACGCTGGCATTTCAACAGAGCCTCGCTCATCATCACGAAGTCTTTCTTCAGACGCTTGTAGTATTTGTCCTTCTTGCCGATGTCGGTCATCACTTTCACAAGAGCGGCATATACCCATCCGCTGCCACGGCTCCAATAGCAGTTCTGGCCGTCGCTTTCTTTGTATGGGGGCACATAGTCGGCGTCACGCCACCAGAGACCTTCTTTCGTGTTGAAAAGACCGCCACCGCAGGTGTCGCGGCTCCATGTGTACATCTTCATCGCATGGTCCAGATATTTGCGCTCGCCAGTCACCTTGTACATCTTGCTGTATACCGGCATGGCCATCTGGATGGCGTCTATCCAGGTCCAGTAACCCATCTTGCCCGTGCTCATTTGGTGGTCAAGATTTTCCCTCACATGTTCTATCATGCGTGCGTCCTTCGTCATGGCATAACGGTCCAGGTAGGTCTGAGCACAACATTGGTCGTCGGCATCGGTGGTGGTGATGCCATTGCGGGGGGTCCATTTGTGATAGTTGGCCCATTCATCAGTGTAGTCTATATAGCGCTGTTCAGGTGCCACCTCGTTCAATGCCATCAACCCCTCATAGTAGACGGCACGGGTCCAGAGACTGCTCGGACGGATACGTCCCACGTTGGTGGGAATGGTGGGGTCGCTGTATTTCTTCATGAAATACTGGTTCACTTTCTGTGCTGTCGACAGCACCTCTGAAGCCGTGCCTCCTTGTGCCCATGTGCACAATGTGGCCATAGCCAGCAGGCTGATGAGGATGGTTCTTTTCATTTTGGTCTTATTTTATATTTTACATCGCTTTTCCCTAAACCTATTCACCTAAACCCTTTACCCCTAATGAAGTTGAACATATGCGAAGCCGCCGTGGGTGATGAGTTGGTTGCAATAGGAAAAATAAATTTATTTTTTGCAAATATACGATATTTTATTCAATTATCACTACGATATTCGTGCGATTTGGTGGTAAAAATGTGCGAATTGTTGGATGAATGCCTTTTTTTCATTATCTTTGACGGCCTGAAACGAACTCTTATGAAAAACTATTTCCTCAGTCTGCTACTGACTTTTGTTACACCCTTATGGGGGCAGGTGGAACTGAAATATCGTGAATTGACCACACAAAACGGATTGCCCAGCAACTATATTATCAACATGGTGCAAGATCGGAGAGGGTATGTATGGATGGCTACCAACGAGGGATTGTGTCGCTATGATGGCTACTCTTTCGACGTGTTAAGACATGCTGACGTGGGCAACGACTCTCTCCTCATCAACAACCGCCTCCGCGAACTCTTTTTCAATCCCAACGGACTGCTCTTCATCAGACATCAGGGTGAGAGATACAGTTGCTATGATACCAACTCGCAGCAGTTTGTTGACTACCGACCCAAGGGAAGTTTGGTCAATGAATACTGCGATTGCCTCTTCACACCTGAAGGCGACACATGGCTGTGGTACCAGTATAGTGGATGCATCAAAATTTCCTATCATGAGGGCAAGATAGAGAGCCGGGTCTATAATAAAGAAAATAAGGCACTCAAGTCAAACCATGTGCTCTTCATCAACTCCGATAGTCATCATCGCACATGGATAGGCACCAGCCAAGGGCTCTATATGGAGCAGAAAGGCAACTTCAAATGTGTAAGTGAGGCTGGTGATTTCTTGATGGCAGCAGAGGTGGACGGCACCATATTTTTCGCCACTCGCGACAAACACCTGTTCTATGCGGATGCGGATGGTGGCCTCCATACCGCTGTGCAGAATGTGGCGACCATCGCTCCTGGTGTAGAACTTAGGGGACTGGCCGCTATCGATGGACAATTGGTCATTGTCACAACCGGAGCCACGTTGTGTTATCATCCGGCAGACGGCAGCATCGCACCTTATAAAATGCAAATACCCAATGGCAGCGTCTATCTCGACAATGTGGGAAACTATTATTTCACTGACCAGAACGTCAATCTCTATTACTTTGACAGACAGCGTGGCAAATGCTATACATTTCATGTCCTGAGCCCACATTTGCTCCATAAACGAGGACTGCCCGCCATCACCGTGAGAAACGCCCCCGACGGATATATCTACATCACCACTATCGGCAACGGACTCTTCGTCTATGACCCACTCACACAACAACTCTCACATTACTCACCAAGAGAAAGCCTCAACTCACCGGTGCGAAGCGACTATCTTTATGCGCAGATGACCGACAGGGCCGGCAACTTGTGGGTGTCGCAGGAAAACCTGGGATTGAGTGTCATCACCGCCATGCCAAGGGGGGTGCGTAGGTTGTATGCCACTAGCCACCTCTCGCCCGACTATGCCAACCTCTTCCGTATGTTACGGCAGACAACGGACGGCAGAATCTGGGCTGGCAATTTCATGGGAGGCTCTTATCTGCTCAAAGAGGGAAGGGGGCTCGAAAAGGTCAACATCGGCGTCGATGACGATATGCTCTCTGTGTGTGTCGATGGAAAAGGACGACAGTGGATAGGCACACGTAGGAGTGGGATACGGGTGGACGGTAAGCCATATACCGCTATAGAGGGTGACACCACGTCGATAGCACGTGGAAAGGTGTTTGATATCATGTGCGACAAGAGACAAAGAGTGTGGATAGCCGTCAATCCGGGTGCCTTGTGTCTGGCAGTGCCACGCGATGACGGCTCTTACCGTTTCAGGCGTTTCCTCCACGACGACCCCCTCTTGAGCACGCTCACGGTCATCTGTCCCACACGCAAAGGCTTGATGTATGTGGGGTGTGCAAACGGCTTCGTGGTGTTCGACCCTGACAAACTGATACGCAACCCTAAAGATTATCATTACTACAACTCCTCCAACTGTGAGATAGGGCATTTCGAGGTGCGCGACATCATGGAGGCTGCCGACGGCAAGATATGGATGGCATCGGCGGGAGGCGGACTATATCGTATAGACAATCCCGATGAGGTGAACCATCTGCATATCACCATGTACACCACAAAACATGGGTTGGCAGACAATATCGCCAACTCTATCGTGGCCGACCGCAAGGGATATCTGTGGGTCAGCACGCACTATGGACTCTCAAAATTGGACACGAGGAAGATGCATTTTGAGAACTATTTCCTCTCTGCCGACCAGCTGGGGGAAGTCTATAGTGAGAATTCTTCTTGTATGAAGTCGGATGGCACGCTCATCTTCGCTACCAACAATGGTATTGTGAGCTTTAACCCCGACTCTGTGGCTTGGGGGAATAACAGTGCGGCACGACTCACCATCACCAACCTCCTGATCAACGGCACCATGCTTGGGATGCCTCTCTCAGATGGTGGTGTACGACTTAGCCATACGCAAAACTCGCTGACATTCAGGTTCTCTGACATGAGTTTTGACGACCCGCACATGACCGAGTTTGTCTATAGACTAGAAGGCGCTGATAAAGGATGGAGCCTCCCAACACGTTCCAACGAGGCGGTCTACAAAGACCTCAAACCCGGAAAATATGTGTTTCATGTTCGTAAATCGGGCGATCCGAAGGAGAGGGAACAGACGATGACGGTGGTCATACGCCAACCCTGGTGGAACACATGGTGGGCATGGCTCTTCTACCTCACCATGGTGGGCGGTCTTGCGTGGTATATCATCCGGTTGCTGCTCATGACCTATTCCATGCGCAACCGCATCAAGATGGATCGCGAAATCAGTGAGTTCAAGCAGCGCTTCTTCATGGATGTCAGTCATGAGTTCCGCACACCGCTCACGCTGATACAGGGCTCCATGGAGCATATCCGAAAGGTGGGTGAACTGCCGGCGGCGCTCAAACAGCCGCTCAGCAATATGGGCAAAAGCACAGACCGTATGATGAGGTTGGTCAACCAACTGCTGGAGTTTCATAAATTGCAGAGCGGAAAACTCTCGCTCAGCCTTCAGGAGACGGAGGTAATCAAGTTTCTGAGAGGCATCACCATGAGTTTCAGCGACTTGGCTCACAACAGGCAGATGGGGTTGCAGTTCGTGCCTTTCACACAAAAATGCAACATGTTCATCGACAGGGGATTTGTCGACAAAATATTGTACAATCTATTGAGCAACGCTTTTAAATATACACCTCAGGGCGGCGATGTTGTCGTCAGGGTGAGAGAGAAAGAGCACATGCTTGTCGTTAGGGTGGAGGACACAGGTATAGGGGTGCCAAAGGATAAGCAAGGGCAGCTCTTCACACGTTTCATGCAGGGTAGCAGAATGGCCGACAGCATGGGTATCGGACTCCATTTCACACAGCAACTTGTCCTGGCGCATCATGGCAATATCTGGTATGAGGAGAATCCTGAAGGGGGCAGCGTCTTTTCCTTCTCGATACCTGTCGCATCCGACCATTATCAGCCCGATGACTATCTGACTGTAAACGTCATGCCAGAGGATGACGACGACTCCGCACAGCAAATGAGACCTCACAAAGAAATGGTGGGCGAACCGCTCAATGACCGCAGCGTGCTCGTCGTGGAGGATGATGACGACGTGAGAGACTATATCAAAGGCGAACTCTCCACTTATTTCAAAGTGCTCACAGCACGCAATGGGGTAGAAGCTTTGGATACCATCAAGGGTGGACAGACACCCGACCTCGTCGTGAGTGACATCAAAATGCCGCAGATGGATGGCATTGAACTGCTTAAACGTCTGAGGGGTGATGATGACATCTTCGACATACCTTTCATCCTTCTTTCAGCCATCGACAGCATAGAGAAACAACTTCAAGGGGCACGGTTCGGAGCCGATGCCTATCTCTCTAAACCGTTTAGTCCGGCATTACTCGTAGGCAAGTGTATGGGGCTCATCAGGCAGAGAGACCGGCTGCGAAAAGCATACAGTTCTCATCAGGAGCAACATTCAGGTCAGACAGACAGCACAGCCGCTGATCCTAATGATGCCACCACCCCGCTGATCATGAGTGAGCGAGACAGGAAGTTCCGCAACATCGTAGATCTGAAAATTAATGCCAATCTCGCCAATCCTGACTTCGTGGTCGACGACTTGGCACAAAGCACTGGATATGGGCGTTCGCAGTTTTATGCCAAGATGATGGAGGTGACAGGAAAGACGCCCAAAGAGTATATACGACAGGCGCGTATGGACAGGGCCGCCGAGTTGCTTCGTGCCGGTGAAATGGTCACGGTGGCGGAGGTGGCTTATCAAGTGGGCTTCTCCGACCCGCTCTACTTCAGCCGTTGCTTTAAACAGCATTTCGGCATGACTCCCTCAAAATATCAAAAAGGATAACTCAACTTTCTCAAGTTGTGAGAAGTTAAGAAGTTAAAGGAGTTACTGATGGCTAAAGATAGACAGCCTACGATTCATTTGGCTTAACTCCTTAGCGAAGCGATAACTACTTAACTCCTTAACTACCTGCAAGTTGAGTACTTGCGAAACTTGAAAAGGATAAGTTTAAACTCCTCTGATAAAAGCGACAGTGGCCATCCTTCCCGGACAGCCACTGCCTTTTTTTGCTTCATTTGATAATAAACCTAACCTAAAAACAAATATTTAATATCCTGGGTTCTGCCAGGCTTTCTTTTCTGCATCACTCAGATTTTGTCCGTCAGAAGTTTGAAGCACATCAATAAACTTTTGGGGGATGGGGCGCAACTCGTGTTTGTTGGCCTGTACATTGGGCGCGGCCTCAGGATTGAATGCTTTGGCACGCTTCACCAACAGACCGGCACGACTCAGCTCTTCCCAGCGGTTCCACTCTCCTAACAACTCACGGGTGCGCTCATTGAAAACGAAGTTGAGCATCCGGTCGTAGTCGCTGGTGCAACCCAACTGTGCAAGGATGGCCTCGTCTTCAGCAGGTAGCTGTTTGTAACTCTTGATTTGAAGATCCGAAGCGGCTGTAGTCTCTGCGATACCAGTAGAGAGATAATAGGTGTTGGTGTGAGTCATCGAAGCGTAGTAGGCCTCGGTGTTGTTGAGCACCTTGCCATTCTTGTCTTTGTTCTTCTTCACGGAGGTGGAGGTGGCGGTAGAGTTGTCGTTGTCGCCGCCGTCAGCCTTCAGGAAGGCCATCGAGCCGTCGGTGTAGTAACCACGGTCCTCACCAGCTTTCCACTGGCCACGGGCGCGCAACACATTGATGGTGGCAATGGCCTCATCATATTTGCTCAGACGTACCAGAGCCTCTGCCTTCACAAGATAGGTCTCACCGGTGCGGGCCATGATCACATCGCGGTGGGCGTCGCCTTTCTCACCGGTGCGGGAGCCGTCGGCAGTCTTGTTGATGCCACAGAACACGTTGGTGCTGGAGGTGGCGCCGTTGTAAGTGTTCATCACATATTTGCCGTTCTGGAAGGTGGCAAAAGCGTTGGGCACCCATTTGCCGGTGCGTGGGTTCACAAAGTTGTGAGCGGTTTTTGCGGTGCCGAGGTTGCCGTAAGCATCGTTGTCGAAACGGGTGTCGCTCTTCTTGTTGAGGATGAAGATGATGCCCTCGTCGCCTAAGTCAGGTACCTGAGCGTCAGTGATGCCATAGGTCGATTTCACACCTTTGGTCACATTGCCGTCTTTGTCTGTCTTGTCATCTGCAGCCATGGCGATGTTGTTCAGACCGTACACGGTCTTGAATGTTTTCCACATACGGGCGTCGTTCACATTGTCAAAGATAGAGTAAGTGTATTCAGTGGGGCGGCAACGCTGGAAGTCCATACCGCCGATATACTGTCCACGCTGTACCCACGCGCCGGAGAAGTTGGAGAACTGTGGGTCGAAGTAGTTGTAGGTGCGGTTGCCGAAACGTCCTTGCGTCGAACTGTCGTCATTGTGCTCAGCAGCCATCAGAATCTCGCTCAGTGCCTCGTTCTTGCAGTCTACACCGGTCCAGCGGGCATAGAGATCCCAGTAGTCGGGTGCCAGGGGGCAAGCGGCGATGACTTCATCGCAAAGGGAGATGACACGGGTCAGATCGGCGTTCTTGTCATAGCTACTATTCCAGCTGGAGCAACGCTCACTTTGACGGAACAACAATGCTTTGGCCAGGAAGTGGGCGGCGGTGTATTTCGTCCAGGTGCCGTTGCCGCGCCATTTCTTGGTGGGCAGCATTTTGTAGGCTTGCTCAAAGTCGGAGATCACTTGACCTAAGGTCTCTTCTTCGGTAGACCGCTTGAAGTCTTTCTTCACCTCACCATTGGCGGGCTCGGTCTGTATCACTACACCGCCATATTGGGCAAACAGACGATAGTAGTTGTATCCGCGGAGGAAATAGGCTTCGCCAAGGGCTTTGTTTCGGGAGTCTTCGTTCTCTACGTTCACGGCTTTATCGATCACCAGGTTGGCGGTGGCGATACCGTAGTACATCTCATCCCAAAGGGCCGACACGGCGGGACAGTTCTTGTTGGCTGCACCAAGGGCGGGAGTCAGGTCGAGGGGGTTGAGACGGTTGTCGTAGGTGTTCCAGCACTCGGAGGTGAGGTCGGCGCCGTTGGTGAACTCGTCGGTGCCGTAGAGGGTGATACCGTAGGCCCACTCATAGCCGAAATGCCAGCGGATGTTTCCATAGAGTCCGGCAGCCATGTTGAGGGCGCCTGTCTCGTCGTTAAGCAGTGCGTCGGTCACTTTATGACCAGCATCCTCTGTCAGAAAGTCATCACTACAAGAGGAGATGCCTACCATGGTAAGCAAAGATAATGCACCGCAGATGATTTGATGATTGATATATCTCATATTGGTATAATGCTTATGGTTTATATGATCGGCTTTTGTTTAGAAATCAACTAAGATACCCATGGTGACACCACGGTTGTAATAGGTGGCGCCGGTGTCGAGGTCCATGAAGTCGACAGAGGAGTGAAGCATACCCAAGTTCTTGCCCTGTACATAGAGTTTCAGACCATTGAGACCCAAGGTGTTGAGTACGCTCTTGTTGAAATTGTAGGCGAGAGAAAGGTTACGCACTTTGATGAAAGAGGCGTCCTTAAATCCGAGCAGACCTGAGTAGGGGTCACCGCCCGACTGGTTGTAGATAGGCTTCTGCCAGTCTGCGCCAGTGTTGTTGGGGGTCCAGTAGCTGATCTCACGCTGCTGATACATACCCAACTGTCCTTCACCGCCTGTACTCACGGTATAGCCGAAGCGACCCTGAAGCTCTAAGGAAAGTTCGAAGCCTTTCCAACTGATGGAGTTGGACCATCCTGCTGTGAAACGGGGGTTGCGGTTGCCGATGATCACACGGTCGTCAGCGTCTATTTGGTAGTTGCCGTCTTGGTCCACGGGTTTCACGTTACCTGCGGAGAACTTATGGCCTTTTTCATTGAATTTGGCCATCTCTTCTGCGTCGCTCTCCTGCCAGATACCATCACTCTCTATACCATAGTAGACAGCGATTGACTCTCCGATAAACCAGGCGTTGTTGATGTCGTCTTCTTTACCATTGGAAAGCTCCACGATTTCATCTTTCTGCCAAGCGAGGTTGAGGTTGGAGTTCCACATAAAGTCTTTGGTCATCACAGGGATAGTGTTCAAAGTCAGCTCCACACCTTTGTTCTTGGTCTTACCCACATTGGCAAGCATGGAGGGATAACCTGAGAGGGAGGGCACACTCATGTTCAGAAGCAGGTCCTTGGTCTGCGAGGTGTAGATGTCGAGGGTACCACCGATGCGGCCTTTCAGGAAACTGAAGTCGATACCGAAGTTCCACTGAGTGGTCTTCTCCCAACCGAGGTTCTTGTTAGGCATGGAGTTAGAGCCAGAGGTGTAGTAAGGTTCGTTGGTGACGAAAATCTGTGAGTTACCACTGCTGAAGGGCATCCAGTAGGAACTGATCACACCCAGGGTTCCGTAAGGGCTGACAGCGGCGTTGCCGGTCACACCGACACCGAGACGCAGTTTCAGTTGGTCGAGCCAGGTGAGGTCACTCAGCCATTTCTCTTGTTCCATACGCCAGCCAAGGGCCATCGAGGGGAAGAAGTCCCATTTGTTGCCTTCAGCCAATACCGACGAACCATCCCAACGGGCGGAGGCAGTGAGCAGGTAGCGGTCCATGAAAGCGTAGTTGACACGGGCCATATACGATGACAGGGCGTATTCTGAGAGACCTGTGCCCATGCCTGCTTGATATTGTGAGTCGGTGATGTCGATGGCACCCATGTTGTTCCACAGGAACGAGGGGATGGTCACACCGATTTCACTCATACTGCTCGACTCAGTATTGCTCTTCGAAGCACTCTGGAGCAGGGTGACACCAACACTGTGGTCACCGAAAATCTTGTTGTAGAGCAACATGTTGTCGAGGGTCCAGGCGAAGTGGCGCTCGTCATTGCGGCGGGCGTAGTTCTTGCTGCCGGCACGGGTGGCGGAACTGCTGTCAAGGAAGTTGCCCAGACGGTAGTAACGGAAGTCAGGACCAAACTGTAGTTTGTATTGGAAACCGGCCAGTGGCTCAAGAATCTTGCCGAAGTCGATTTGTGCGTAGAAACTGCCGAGGGCGCGGAAGGTCTCACGGTTGTCGTTTGATTTCTTCCATTCGTCTATCACAGTGTAGGTATTGGTGGTGGAACCACCGGGCATACTGATGATCTCACCATTCTCATCGTAAGGAAGGGTGTATCTCAGGATGGCTTTGGCGGCACTATAGATGTCGGTGGGACCTGAACTGGATGACTGACCAGTACGTGAGAAACCGTATTTCTGCACGCCGTAGGAGGCGTTGAACGAACCGCCAGCTTTAAACCATGGGGTGCCTTGCACGTCGGCGGAGGCGGAGAAGTTATAGCGCTCGTAGCTCTGACCTTTCTGGGTGCCTTTGTTGTTCAGATAACCGAAAGAAGCAAAACCTGCGACTGTCTTAGAACCACCGCGTACACTGACGGTGTGCTCCTGGGTCAAACCAGTCTGGGTCACAAAGTCGGTCCAGTCGGTGTCGGTCACTTTACTGCCGTCCCAAGTACCGCCGGCCCAGCCCTTCTCTATGTTGGCCCAAGCGGTCTCATCACCGTCGAAGAACGACTTGTCCTGAGCTTCAGTGGGTTGGTCACCAGGGGTATAGGTGTCGGGGGCTTGGTTGTATTTGGCCCAACGGCGCCAGGTGATGTAGTCGCTGGCTTTCATGGCGGGGCTCTTGTCCACGATGTTCTCAAAGGTCAGTGAGCCGGAGTAGCTCAGCTGGGTACGGCCTTCTTGGCCGCGCTTGGTGGTGATGAGCACCACACCGTTGGCACCGCGGCTACCATAAATGGCGGTAGAGGAGGCGTCTTTCAGAATGTCTATTGATTCAATGTCGCGGGGGTTGAGGGTCTCGATACCACCGGCCTGGAGGGGCACACCGTCAACTACGTACAAGGGTGAACCACTGGCAGTGATAGAGCGGCTACCACGTATCAAGATATTACCCACCGTACCAGGACGCTCGCTCGTGGTGATATCCACACCAGCGGCCTTGCCTTGCAAAGCTTCAAAGGCATTGCTCACCGGACGGGAGTTGAGCTGTTTCTCGCTTACACGGGTCAAGGCACCGGTCACGTCTGATTTGCGCTGGACACCGTAACCCACCACAACGACCTCGTCGAGCAGGGCGTTGTCTTCTTTCATGGTCACATTGAGGGTCGTGCTGCTGCCAGCCTTGATGTTCTGGGTCAGATAACCCACATAACTGAACGTAAGCGTTGAGTTGGAGGACACATCGATGGAGTAGTTACCATCAAAGTCGGTGATGACACCATTGCTGGTCGTGCCGTTCTCAGCCACGGTCACACCGATCAGTGGGTCTCCGTTCTCATCTGTCACCGTTCCTGTCACTTTGTGCTTTTGCGCTCCTTGCGCAAACATCATCTGCGGGGCACTGGTTAGTATGCCCAGACAGAGGATCAGCATCCAAAAAATGTTTCTTTTTAGCATAGGTTTTTGTTTAGATGAATATATTAGATATAGTTTTGATATTGATTGTATCGTAGATGGTCGAAAATTGTTTTTAGGCCGCCTCTCTGGTTAGGTCTGAGGAGGGCGTTCTGTAAAGGTTTGCTGCAAAATTAATGATACAAAGAGGTTTACGATGTTGTCTTTTTGTCCAAACATGCGGTATTTCTGTACAAAATATCGTGATAGAAACTAAAAAATGTGAAAGAAAAGTGCCAAGATGTTTGGTGTTGTCATTGGAATGCATTAAATTTGTGGACATCTATGTAATGGAGAACATAATAATAAAAATGTCTTGAAAATGGAAAAAAAGAATAATACAGACCTCGGGCGCCGCGCGTTTCTGCGGCGATTGGGAGTAGGAGCAGGGTCGGCTGTCGCTATGATGGCGTTGAAACCGTTCGACTCCTTTGCCCGTCAAGTCAATGGGCCGCTTTTCCTCACAGGAAAAAACGATGAGCCCATCCGTATGACCTACCGAGTTCAGCATGGCAGCAACATACAGGTGTCGCTGTTGGGATTTGGTATGATGCGACTGCCTAACAATCAAGACCAAGTCAATGAGATGGTGGATTACGCCATCGCTCATGGTGTCAATTATTTTGATACTGCTCCCATGTATATGGGGGGCAGGTCGGAGGAACTCACAGGCAATGCGTTGGCTCGTCATCCAAGAGAGAAATTCTATGTCGCCACCAAAATGTCCAATCAAGGACCCAATATGTGGGACTTCGACAAGGCCAAAGAGATGTACCTCAGGTCGTTTGAAAGACTGAAAGTCGATCACATCGACTACTACCTCTTGCATGGCATCGGTGGGGGAGGGGTGGACAACCTCAAAAGCCGTTTCCTTGACAATCACCTCCTCGATTACCTCCTCGAAGAGCGAAAGACCGGACGTATACGTCACCTGGGATTCTCCTATCATGGGGATGTGAGCGCATTCGATTGGCTGCTCGACCATCAGGATGAATACCACTGGGACTTCGTGCAGATACAGATGAACTATCTCGACTGGCGACATGCCTCGATACGGGGTGGTCGCCGACATGACGCCGACGCGGAGTACTTATATAATAAGTGTGAGAAGACGGGCGTGCAATGTGTCATCATGGAGCCGCTCAGGGGTGGTGCTCTTGCTAAAGTGGCTTCTGAGGTGGAACAACAACTCAAGGAGGTCAGACCCAATGACAGCATGGCAAGATGGGCTTTCCGTTGGGTGGGGTCATATCCTAATATCCTCACTACGCTCAGTGGAATGAATAGGATGGACCATGTGATAGAGAATATCGAGACATTCTCACCGCTTGACCCGTGTACCGAAAACGAGAACGCCCTGCTCGCTACCGTGGCCGATCATGTGGCAGGTGTGCCCACCATCCCTTGCACCACCTGCGAGTATTGTATGCCATGCCCTTACGGCGTCAACATTCCCGCCAACTTCGCTTATTACAATGAGGCGGTCAACCAGAAAATCATTCCGCTGCCTGATCGCGGCGCTGCCGACTTTGCGCAGCGTCATCAGCAGTTTGTCGATGGTTTCAAAAAGGCGCTGCCCGACGAGAAGACATGGGCGCACAGCTGTCAGGACTGCGAGGAGTGCCTCTCAAAGTGCCCACAGCAAATACGCATCCCCAATCAGCTCGCCCGCATCGTAGAGACGCTCAATAAGCGATAGCCCTCAGTCGCCTTCGGCCCTCAGCCACCCTCCGGCCCTCAGCCACCCTTTGGCCCTCAGCCACCCTTCGGCCCTAGCCCCCAGGCCCTTCGGCCCTCAGTCGCCCTCTCAGATCAAATGATGTTCCGTATGCTGCTATATTATAGCAGCCATACCCAAAACCTATAACCTCACAACCTCTAAACCTCAAAAAAATGTATCGATTCGCTTTTAAAATGTTTCTCAAGCCGGGCTGCGAGAAGGAGTATGCCCGCCGTCATGCCGCCATCTGGCCGGAATTAGTCAAAATGATCAAAGACGCTGGAGTTAGCAACTACAGCATCTACTGGGACAAAGACACCAACATCCTCTTCGGCTATCAGGAGTGTGCCACTGCCACCAACAGTCAGGACACCACTGATGTAGACCCCATCACACAGAAATGGTGGGACATGATGGCCGACATCATGGAGGTCAATCCCGACAACTCACCCGTGACAATTCCTATACAAGAGGTGTTCCATTTGGATTGATGGTATGAAGTGCAAAATGATACTATTGGCTGTCGTCGCTTTACTGTTAGGGGGCACCACAGCCGCTGACGCAAAAAGAAAACCCAAACCTCAGTTGTGGCCCGACGGCACTGAAATATCCGCGTGGTTCAATGATACTTCCCGGGTGGACATCGCCTCTTTGGGGCGGCAGTATGTCATCACCGATTATGGGGTGAAGACCGACAGCACTGTGATACAGACGGAGGCCATACAGGCTGTCATCGACCGCGCTGCCGCTGATGGCGGTGGGGTGGTGGTCGTCCCCCGTGGCACCTTCCTCACTGGTGCGCTCTTCTTTAAGCAGGGCACGCACCTGCATCTCGTCGAGGGGGGCATGCTCAAGGGCATTGACGCCATCAAGTATTACCCGGTGCTCAAGACACGTATGGAGGGGCAGACCCTCAACTATTTCGCGGCACTGGTCAACGCCGATGGCATCAATGGCTTCACCATCTCAGGGCAGGGCACCATCAATGGCAATGGACTGCGGTTCTGGGAGGAATTCTGGATTAGGCGCAAGTACAACCGTCAGTGTACCAACCTGGAGGCGTTGCGACCACGGTTGGTCTACATTTCCAACTGTACCGACGTGCAGGTGCAGGACGTGCATCTCATCAACAGTGCTTTCTGGACCAATCATCTCTATAAGTGTGAGCGGGTAAAGTATATCGGATGTACCATCTTCGCGCCCCATACACCGGAGGAGTCCAAGGCTCCATCGAGTGATGCTATCGACCTTGATGTCTGCAAAGACGTACTCGTGCATGGCTGCAACATCAGTGTCAACGATGATGCCGTGGTGCTGAAAGGGGGCAAGGGCACCTTCGCCGACAAAGACCCCGACAATGGCCCCTGTTCCAACATCATCGTGCAGAAGTGCAACTACGGCTTCGTGCATGGATGCATGACGCTGGGCAGTGAGTCTCTTCACGACCGCAACGTCATCCTGCGCGACTGCTACGTCAGCCAGGCCACCCGGGTGCTGTGGCTGAAAATGCGCCCTGACACACCGCAGCACTATGAGTATGTGACAGTGGAGAATATGACGGGCAATTGTGGCAGCTTCCTCGTGGTGCGCCCTTGGACGCAGTTCTTCAAACCCGAGCAGCGTGACGACATGCCGCTATCGCAGTGCAACAACATCACAGCTCGCAACATCCGCATGGACTGCAAAAACTTCTTTGATGTAGGACTGTCGGAAAAGTACGCCCTGAAAGATTTCACTTTCGAGAAAATCAATGTCACGGATGCCAAGAATGCCTTTGACGGCAACTTGATTGAGGGTACCATCGTCAAGGATGTTGTCATCAATGGGGTGGCACAACAGAATAAATAGTTGGCTTGATTGTTCCTTTTCACGGATAAATGGTCACTTTCGTACCATATTTTTGGAATTTTTGTGATTTTTCATTACTTTTGCTGAATATTCAAACAAAAAGCGCATAAAAATGAAAACTATTCAACGATTTGCAATCTTAATGCTCGTTCTTTCTACGAGCCTCACAGCAGGTGCCATTGACATCAAACTGAAAAAAGACCAGGCTGTGGTGGATGGCATCACTTACACCATCAATACGAAGAAACAGACCGCCTCAGTGGTAAAGGGACAGGAACTCTATGTGGGCGACATTGTCATACCCGATAAAATTGTGGTCGACAGCGTCACATGTTACGTGGAGAGTATCTCCCCCAACGCTTTCAAAGGATGTCCAGGCTTGACATCTATTGTCATCCCCGATGGAATACTCAAAATCGGAAACAGTGCTTTCGAGGGGTGTGCAAGCCTTACCGAAATCACCCTGCCTGGCCGTATTCAAGAGATTCCGGCGGAGTTGTTTAAAGACTGTTCCAGCCTCACTACCATTATACTGCCCGAGGGACTGAAGAAAATGTCGACAGGTACTTTCCAGGGATGTAAGTCGCTGGCTGAGTTCACCTTCCCTGCTGGTATCACAGAGATTCCTGCCAACACTTTTGCAGGATGCAGTGAACTGAGATACGTCACCCTGCCTACAGGCACTAAGAAAATCGGTAGCGAGGTGTTTGAGGACTGCACAGCACTGGAGTATATCGAGATTCCAACAGGTGTAAGCGCCATTGGAAGCGAAGCATTCAAGGGTTGTGTCAGCCTCAAGGAGTTCCGTTTCCCATCGGGGGTCAGTGTGATTGCCGCCAATTTGTTCCGTGGGTGCTCTGAACTGACAGGGGTCGACATCTCCAATTCTATCAGCAAGATAGAGCACGACGCTTTCAATGGGTGCAGTTCGCTCGACAGCATCAGCCTCTCCAACTCAGTATCTTCCATCGGCAGCAGTGCCTTCGAGGGTTGTGTTGGCCTAAGAGGGGTACGTCTTCCCAACAGCGTGAAAGAGATACCCAGTAGCGCTTTCAAGGGATGTGCCAGCCTGGCACAGATAGCATTGCCCAACTCGCTGCTCAAAATCGGGAGCGACGCTTTCGAGGGTTGCGCCAGCCTGACCACACTCACATTGCCACTCTCGCTGAAGGAAATTGGAAGCGATGCTTTCGGGGGGTGCAACAGCTTGATGGATATCTACTGCAACAGTGCCACACCCGTCAAAATCAGTGGCGACTCGTTCGGAAAAGCCACCCAGAAAGAGGCTATTGTGCATGTGAAGAAAGGCTTCACCAACAATTACAACCTTGACAAACAGTGGAAGAAATTCCTCAATATCATTAATCAGGAAAATTAATTCAACTTCTTAGGTTAAAAGTTTTGAGGTGATAAATGCATGGTCAAATGAAGAATATGAGCATGCGTTTATCACCTCAAAACATACAAGCGAAGCGACCTAATGACTTCTTAACCTGTCGAAACCGAAGCTTGCGACAGTTGAGTTAACGTGAGTTCTCAACAATCGTAGAGTGAATCACTAAAGGTTAGGGTTAAGGTTAGAGTTAAGAAGTGACACCATTAAATCGATAGTCAATAGGAAATCTCCTACGAATCATATGGCATAACTTCTTAACTCCTTAACTCCTTAACTTCTAAACTCCTTAACTTCTAAACTCCTATCCTTTAATCATTGAAACAACTTTGTCCACTGCAGCGGAGAGGCCGTCGGGGTCTTTGCCACCGGCGGAGGCGAAGTGGGGCTGACCGCCGCCACCACCCTTGATGAGCTTGGCAGCCTCGCGCACCATCTGGCCGGCGTTCAGGCCATGGTCTTTTGCCACATCTTCGCTCAGCATCACATGAAGCATCGGCTTGCCCTCATGCACGGTGCCAAGCACGCACACCAGATTCTCGCTAATCTCCTGGCGCACCTTGAACACCAAGTCTTTGGCTGAGGCGGGGTCGAGGGGCAGCACGGCTCTTACCACATTGAAGCCGTTGATCATCTCGGCACGTTTCACCAACTGCTCTTTGGTGCGCTCGGTGGCCTGGGCCTTGAAACCTTCTATCTGCTTGCGCATGGCATCATGTTCGCCAATGTATTTCTGGATGACGCCACCAAGGTCCTTGGCATTATTGAACAACTCGCGGATGCCCTTCAACGTGTCTTCTATATGATAGAGTATTTCCTCGCAACGGCGGCCAGTCACGGCCTCCACACGGCGAATACCGGCTGCCACGCTGCTCTCGGAGAGGATCTTGAAGAAACCGATACGACCGGTAGACTGAGCATGTACACCTCCACAGAACTCGCAGCTCGGACCAAATCGCACCACACGCACCTTGTCGCCATACTTCTCGCCGAAGAGGGCGATAGCGCCCAATTGCTTGGCTTCCTCCAGTGGCACTTCGCGGTGTTCGTCAAGGGGAATATCCTGACGAATCATGTCATTGACGATACGCTCGGCCTGACGCAACTCTTCGTCAGTAACTTTTTGGAAGTGGGAAAAGTCGAAACGCAGGGTCTCTGGACTTACAAACGAGCCTTTTTGTTCCACATGGTCGCCCAGCACTTGCTTCAGCGCATAGTCGAGCAGGTGAGTGGCGGTGTGGTTGGCGGCACAGGCATCGCGCAGGTCGGTGTCCACACAGGCCATAAAGTCGGCTTCGGGATATTTCGGCAGAGCTTTCACAATATGCACGCTCTGGTTGTTCTCGCGCTTGGTGTCGATGATGTCGATGGTCTCATTCTCGCTCACGATGACACCGCGGTCGCCTACCTGACCACCCATCTCACCGTAGAACGGGGTGTAGTCGAGCACCAACTCATAGTAGGTGTTCTTCTTCTGCGTCACTTTGCGGTATCTCAGGATATGGCATTCGTATTCGGTGTAGTCGTAGCCCACAAACTGCTGTTCGCCCTCGCGAAGTTCTACCCAGTCGCTGCTTTCCACCACGGCGGCGTTGCGCGCACGGGCTTTCTGCTTCTGCATCTCCTCGTCAAACTGCTTTTCATCCACGGTGTAGCCATGCTCACGGCAGATAAGCTGGGTGAGGTCGAGGGGGAAACCATAGGTGTCGAAGAGACGGAAGGCCTGACGACCGTCGAGCACGGTCTCATGATGGGCCATCAGTTCGTCCATAGCACCGTTGAGCAGGTTGATACCTTTGTCGAGGGTGCGCAGGAATGCGTCTTCCTCTTCTTTGATCACGCGACTAATGAGGGTCTGCTGAGCAGGCAACTCAGGATAGGAGACACCCATCTCATGTACCAGGATGGGGATGAGCTGATAGATAAATGAGCTCTTCTGGCCAAGGAAGGTGTAGGCATAACGCACGGCACGACGCAGGATGCGACGGATCACATAACCGGCTTTGGCATTGCCGGGCAACTGTCCGTCGGCGATGCTGAATGCCACGGCACGCAGGTGGTCGGCGATGACACGCATGGCCACGTCGGTTTCTTCTTTCTCGCCATATTTCATGCCCGAGAGGCGCTCTATCTCGCGGATGATAGGCTGGAAGATGTCGGTGTCGTAGTTGGAGTGTTTACCCTGGAGGGCACGCACCAGGCGCTCAAAGCCCATGCCGGTGTCGATGACGTTCATGGAGAGCTTCTCCAGCGAGCCGTCGGCCTTGCGGTTGTATTGCATGAACACGAGGTTCCAGATTTCTATCACCTGGGGGTCGTCTTTGTTCACCAACTCACGGCCGGGCACCTTGGCTTTCTCCTCCGGAGTGCGGGAGTCGAGGTGTATCTCAGAACAAGGGCCGCAGGGACCGGTGTCACCCATCTCCCAGAAGTTGTCGTGCTTGTTGCCGTTGATAATATGGTCGGCGGGCACATGCTTGGCCCAGTAGCCAGCGGCTTCGTCGTCGCGCTCCAGGTTCTCTTCTTTCGAACCCTCAAAGACGGTCACATATAGGTCTTTAGGGTCGAGATGGAGCACGTCGACCAAGTATTCCCAAGCATAGTCGATCGCACCTTCTTTGAAGTAGTCGCCAAAACTCCAGTTGCCGAGCATCTCAAACATGGTGTGGTGATAGGTGTCATGGCCTACTTCCTCCAAGTCGTTGTGCTTGCCGCTCACACGCAGACATTTCTGCGAGTCGGCGCGACGGCGTGGCTCCGGGTCACGGGTGCCAAGTATAATGTCTTTCCATTGGTTCATGCCGGCGTTGGTGAACATCAGGGTGGGGTCGTCTTTGATCACCATGGGGGCGGAGGCCACAATCGTATGGCCTTTCGACTCAAAAAATTTCTTAAACGAGTCGCGAATTTCGTTAGCTGTCATTTTCTTACCTTTTATATATTGATTTCAATTTCATTTTTCATCTTTCATTTTTCATTTTCACCTGATTCCCTCTAACTGGTCTTTCAGTTCCTGCAATTCATCACGTATCTCAACGAGTTGACTAAGCACTTTCGCGCTCTTGTCCACACCATCGCGGTTCTCGTTAAGCATTTTGCGGGCAGCGGCGATTTTGAAACCGCGCACTTTCACCAGATTATGTATCAGGCGTATCTGCTCGATGTCTTTTTCTGTGTATTGGCGCACTTTGTTGCCTGTAGTCTGAGGTTTGAGACGGGGGAACTCTTTCTCCCAGAATCTCAGCAGACTCTCTTTGACATCAAACATAGCTGCCACTTCCTTAATGGAGTAGTATATCTTTTGGCTTTTTTCTGCACTCTCTGCCATAATAGGATTTTTATAATGTATAAACTATACTATCGTCTGCACTCCTCAACTCCTGCACTCCTGCACTCCTGCACTTAATATTTCCACTCGCTCTTGATGCTGAAAACCTGTTCGCGGGTGACTTCCGCAGCTTGCTTGCGGGTGAGTTGACGGCTCCATCCGGCGCGGCCAGTGGTAGTGGCTCCTTCGCCCGTGTTGTTGTATTCCAAATAGCGGGCGGTCTGCTCGTTGGAGGCTTTGCCCCAATCGTGCCAACCCTCAGGACAGATATGGCGGCCCATCTCGCAGTTCATAAACAGCGTGTAGGCGTAGGGGCGCCACGGACGGCCTAAGTACACTTTATTCACTCCCTCGTCGGCGATGAGACGACAGCGGTTGAACACGTAGCCATAAGGCACATCAGCAGGTGTCGAGGCAGCGGTGATGTAGGAGTTGGCTTTGCTCTTGATGGTGCAGCCCTCAAACCAAGCTGTCGACGGACCGAAGATGAAGTCGGTAGTACCTTCGATATAACAATCCTCAAAAGAGAGACGAGTGCCTCCCTTGCCTGTATAGATGGTGTCCTGATGACCTAAAAAACGGCAACCGATGAAACGAAGGCGGTCACCCTCGGTGTGAAGGGCCACAGCCTGACCTAGACGGGCGGAGTTGTTCTCTATCGTGAGGTTTTTCACGACGATGCCATTGCCTTCCACCTTGAGGGTGTAGGTGCGGAAGGTGCCCATCGCCTGCTCGGTGCCGGCAAGACGCACGTTGGCATGGTCGTCATAGGTGATGATGGTCTTTTCCACGTCTTCGCCCACCAGTTCGATATTGTCGAGCCATGAGGGGATGATCAACTTTTCCTTGTAGGTGCCTTTCTTGATGAAAATCACCTTGTGGTAGTCCATAAAGGCACGGCACACCTCGATGGCCTCGCCCACGGTGCGAAACTCTCCCGTCCCGTCCCGCGCCACAAAGATTGTGTCGGGGTTATCATACTTATTAGCTGCCTGCGCCTGGAAACATGACGCCAATACCAAAAACAAAAAAATCACTCTCATATTGATCATTTTCTATTCCATTCCCCTCCCCTTCGGGGAGGGTTAGGGTGGGGTATTTACTGTATCTGCCTGATTTCTTCCAGCCCAGCGATATTCTTCAGACTCTCCATGATCACTCGTACGTCGTTGCGGTCGTGTATCATCAGTTGGATCGACCCGTCGAAGATGCCGTCATCGCAACTGACTACAAGTTTTTTCATGTTCACATTCAGCTGTCCTGAAATCACTGAAGTCACCTCGTTGAGCAGTCCCACACGGTCCACACCCGTGATCTGAATAGTGGCTGCGAAAAGCGTCTGCCGGTGGGTGTCCCATTTCACGTCGATGATACGGTTGCCGAAACTGGATTTCAGCTTGTTGGCTACAGGACATTGACGCTGGTGTATCTCTATGTGGTTGCGGTTGTCGATAAAACCTAAAGTGTCGTCACCAGGGATAGGATGACAGCAGGTGGGGAAGATTAGTCGGTGGATGAGTTCATCGTTGACATAGAAGGGCTTTTTGCGGTTGAAATCCTTTCCCACAGTGATGAGTTCCACTGAGTCCTCGTCAATCTGTGATTGCGAGGCCTTCTCTTTCTTCTTGTCTGTACCGAGGAAGGGCACAAACTTACGCCATTTGGAGGGTGTGCCTGACTTCTTCTTGTCCAGCAACTCATCGATGTCTTTCTCGCTGAGAATGATGGTCTTATTGCCCAGGGAGTAGAAAAACTTTTCTGGCTTGGAGATGTCGTGAAATTCGCACAGACGATCCAGGTTGGAGGTGGTGAGCTCTAGACCGTTTTTCTCCAAAAACTCTTTGAGAATGTTCTCTCCGTTTTTCTGGATCTCACGCACGTCACGGCGGAGGATGGCTTGTATCTTCGCCTTGGCCTTGGCGGTGGTGGCAAAGTTGATCCAAGAGGCGTCGACATGCTGCGACTTGGAGGTCAGCACTTCTACCTGGTCACCGCTCTGGAGCTTGTGGCTGAGGGGCACCAACTTGTGGTTGACTTTGGCACCGATACAGTGGCTGCCGATGAACGTATGGATCTGAAACGCAAAGTCGAGGGCCGTACAACCGGCAGGCATTGTGATAATCTCGCCTTTGGGGGTGAACACGAAAATCTCGGAGGCAAAGAGGTTGAGCTTGATGGTGTCGAGGAAGTCCATGGCATCGGGCTGAGGGTCGTCAAGGATTTCCTTGATGGTGCGGAGCCAGTCGTTGAGTTCTCCCTCTTCCTCTACCACTACGTCGCCCTCCTTGTATTTCCAATGGGCGGCAAAGCCCTGCTCCGCGATCTCGTTCATGCGCTCTGAACGGATCTGAACCTCTATCCACTGACCTTGTTTTGACATCAGGGTGACATGCAACGCTTGGTAGCCATTGGCCTTGGGATGGTTCACCCAGTCGCGCATACGCTCGGGGTGTGACTTGTAGAGCTTGTTGATGGCTACATAAATCTTGAAACAGTCGTCTATCTCATCTTCTCTGCGTTGTGGGGTGAAGATGATGCGGACAGCCAAGATATCAAAAATCTCTTCAAAAGTCAGATGCTTGTTCTGCATCTTCGACCAGATGGAGAAGGGGGCTTTCACACGGGCCTTGATCTCGTATTTCAGGCCTAAACGATCTAAAGCCTCGATGATGGGGGCCGTGAATTCCTTGAAAAGGGTGTTACGAGACTTCTCTGTCGTGGCCAACTTGGCCTTGATAGACTCGTAGGCCTCAGGGTGCTCATAGCGGAAACTCAGGTCCTCAAGCTCGTTCTTGATCTTGTTCAGACCAAGACGGTTGGAGAGTGGGGCGTAGATATAGAGGGTTTCACCTGCGATCTTGTACTGTTTATTGGCTGGCTGACTACTCAGTGTGCGCATATTGTGCAGGCGGTCGCAGATTTTGATCAAAATCACACGGATATCGTCGCTCATGGTGAGCAGCAACTTCTTAAAGTTCTCAGCTTGGGCTGAGGCCTGGTCACCGAAAATTCCACCCGAGATTTTGGTCAGACCATCTACAATCTGCGCAATCTTCGCACCGAAGATGGTCTCTATATCCTCTACTGTGTAGTCGGTGTCCTCCACCACGTCGTGAAGAAGGGCCGAACAGATACTGGTAGAGCCAAGGCCCATCTCCTTGGAGGCAATCAAGGCCACGGCGAGAGGGTGCATGATATAGGGCTCACCCGACAGACGACGCACACCTTTGTGCGCCTGGCGGGCAAAGTTGAAGGCCTTGGTGATGATGTCTATTTTCTTGCGGTGAGGGGAGGACAGATAACTCTTGAGCAACTCCTCAAATGCTTCATTCACCATCTTGGCATCGGTAGCCTCGCGGATGGAGTCTTTGCTTGTGTTGGTCCGTTCGTCCATATCCTTTTGTTTTTATAAAACTCTCAACATCAGCCTCGGCGGCCACGGCGTCTCGATGAACTGGACGACCGCGATGTGCCACTTGACTTCTGACTCTTGCCATATCTAGATGAGGTAGATGCTGATGCGCTGTTGTGGCTGCTCCGGCTGCTCCGGCCATAGCGACTGTATGTCCGGCCGCTGTTGTTCGTATTCTCGTTGCTGCTTCTGGTGGAGTAACGTGAAGTAGAGCGACTGGCCTTGCTCTCATCCACAGCCACATAGGAGCGCTTGTTGACATGGCTGTCTTCGTAAGCGAAAATAGTGTCTTGCTGCTCAATAAAACGGTTGATGGCGGGGATGGTCATCCGGATGAGCGAGGGCTCTGTGGCGCCATTCACGATGTCACGACGATATTGGGGGTTGAGGTCGCGGAGCATATCGAGGTCGATGTCGCAAAAACGGGCAATGGTGTTGAGGCTGATATTGCGGTTCACTTCTATCGTGTCGGTGTGCTCAGGCAGATGGGTGAGCATCGGACAGATGTTGTGGTCGCAGTAGTAGTTCATCACATAGTTGGCGGCGATGAAAGCGGGCACATAACCGCGGGTCTCAGAGGGCAGGTAGGGATAGATCTTCCAGTAGTCCATGCTGCCACCACTGCGACGGATGGCTTTGTTCACATTCTCAGGACCGCAGTTGTAGGCGGCGATCACTAAGGTCCAGTCGTTGAAAATACGGTAGAGATCGCGCAGATACTGGGCAGCAGCGAAAGAGGAACGGATAGGGTCACGGCGGTCGTCAACCAATGAGTTGACACGCAGGCCGTATTGCTTGCCGGTGGCCAACATAAACTGCCACAGACCAGTGGCACCGGCACGGGATACGGCCTTGGGGTTGAGGGCCGACTCTATCACTGGCAGGTATTTCAGCTCAGTGGGCAGGTTATAGGAGTCTAAGGCTTGCTCAAAGATGGGCATGTAGAAGTTGACACTGCCCAGCATCATGCTCACCGACCTGCGCAACTGCACACAGTAGCGGTCAATGAATTTCCTAACCACCTGATTGTAAGGCATCTCCATCACGGTGGGCATGCGGCTCAGACGCCGCACATACTCATCCTCGGTATAACTGGGGTTCTCACCGGTCGACTCACAGGCTTCGTCGATGGTCAGGTTGTTCTGGTTGTGATAGAGCGTGAGCATGCTGTCGATGGCAAGACGCATCGTCAGGGCCTCGGGCACTTCTATCACTTCTTGTTCACCTATTTCATCGGTGAATAAAATCTCAAAGTCATCATTCACTTGTGCTTGTGCCATAGGAATGCACATTAGCAATACAGCTATCAACTGAAATATTCTTTTCCTCATGTATAGTTCTTCCTTTATCCCTTTGATTGTTTGGTGGTTCGGTGTGATTTGGAGTAGTCTGTATAGATAGGGCAGCGGCCGTTAAAACTGGATGCTGCACTGGAGCCCTAAGGCACTGGAGCGGAGCGGATGGCGGTCGGTCTGGCTGTTGAGCACGGCAGGAGACACGCGCATGCTGAGGTCTTTGGAGAGGTCAAATTCTGAGAGGGTGGCATCGACGTAGGCGTCTATCACAGAGATGGCATATACACCCACCAGAACGAAAAAACTGAGGTCGCGAAAACGACGGTAGTAGTCCTTGCGCTTCTTAAAAAGCGACTTGTATCTTGGCATGTTGGCTTCTGTAATCTGGTTGCCTAAATGCATATATTGATTGTAACTCTGTGTCGTAGGGTCATTGTCCGTGATGTCGAGGTAAGCCTGTGAGTAGTCGCGATACATCTGGTTGTTCCAGCGCATGGCATAGATACAGCCCACAAATCCTCCATAGACGATGGGCAACTTCCAATACTTGCGGTTGTAGATCTGTCCGGCACCAGGGAGCACAACGGCAAGCCAAAGCGCACGCTTGGGGTTCGGACGCCATGTCGACCAGTCGCGGCGGTGGGTGTAGGTGGTGTCCTGGGCCAGCAGAGTACCCTCCAGCACACTGTCGTCAGAAACACGTACAGACAAAGTGTCGTAGTCAAAACTAAACTCGTCCACAGGATGCTGGGTCTGCGCCTCACAACGTAGTACAGGCCACGTCATCAGTGTGATGAGCAGCGACAGACAGGTAGTGACGACTCTACACACTTCCACGATGGCTCTATTTTTGTTTCATACTGTCAAACACACTTATGATGTGCTCCAACTCTTCCTCGTTGGCAAAAGGGATGCTGATCTTACCCTTGCCAGAGGGCGTGATGCTCAGACTGATCTTGGTGTGGAAAAAGTCGGCAAGCTGCTCACGCAACATCTTGAATTCGGTGGGGTAAGATGCCTTCGACGAGATCTTCTTGCTGCCGATTTTCACATCCTCACCATTCTTCAGCTTCTTGACCAGCTCTTCCACCTGGCGTACACTCATGCCGTTTTTCCGGATTTGGTCAAAGACCTTCAATTGCTGAGATGGACTGTCGAGAGCCACAAGCGCACGCGCATGACCCATGTCAATCTCTTTCTTCTGGAGAGCCATTTGCACCTGCGCCGGCAACTTCAGAAGACGGAGATAGTTGGCCACAGCCACACGGCTTTTGCCCACACGCTCTGACACTTTCTCCTGGGTCATACCCTCGTTCTCCAAAAGATGGGCGTAGGCCAAGGCGATCTCGATGGCGTTGAGGTCCTCACGCTGGATGTTCTCCACAAGGGCCATCTCCATCACATTCTCGTCGTTGATCTTGCGGATATAGGCGGGAATGGTGCTCAGACCTACCATCTGAGAGGCACGCCACCGGCGCTCACCGGAGATGAGTTGGTAGCGGTCGTCGGCAGTCTGACGGAGCGTGATCGGCTGCACAATGCCTATCTCGCGGATGCTGTTGGCAAGGTCTTGCAGCGTCTCAGGGTCAAACTCCCTGCGAGGCTGGTTGGGGTTGGGCTCTATCTGGTCAAGGGGCACTTCGTTGATGGTGCTGCTACCTTGGGTGTGCAGCTCCTCACTGGAAATCAGGGCGTCAAGGCCCCTCCCTAATGCATTGAATTTCTTTTTTACTGGCATTATTTTTGCGCTTTTTGCTGTTCGCTGTCCGTCTTTCGCTATTTGTGGTTTTTGCTATGCCGACATCTGTCTTTTCTTCGTATTACAGTCGTGGTAATCTTGCGAAAAGCGAATGTCGAAAAGCTAATAGCCACTCAACTGAAACTCGTGGAAGTTGAGTTGATGATCTCTTTGGCCAGCGCCAGATAATTCTTGCTTCCTGTACTGTCGGCATCGTAAAGGATGACGGGCAACCCATGGCTGGGACTCTCGCTGAGCTTCACGTTGCGCTGAATGACGGTCTTGAAGACCAACTCCTGGAAGTGCCGTTTCACCTCGTCGTAAATCTGGTTGGCCAGACGAAGACGACTGTCGTACATCGTGAGCAGGAATCCCTCAATCTCTAATTTGGGGTTAAGCTTACTCTTGATAATCTTGATGGTGTTGAGCAACTTCCCGATACCCTCCAAGGCGAAATATTCACACTGTACAGGGATAATCACTGAGTCGGCGGCGGTCAGAGAGTTGACCGTAATCAGGCCCAGAGAGGGCGAACAGTCGATGATGATATAGTCGTATTCTTTCTTCAGTGGCTCAAGCAGGCGTCTCACCACTTTCTCACGGTTGTCGATGTTGAGCATCTCTATCTCTGCGCCTACCAGGTCGATGTGGCTCGGTATGATGTCAAGGCCTTCTATGTCGGTCGTGTAGATGGCGTCATGGATGTCGGCCTGACCGATCAGACATTCGTAGAGGGAGCATTCCAGCGTCTTCACATCCACTCCCAGACCGCTTGACGCGTTGGCCTGGGGGTCGGCGTCTATCACAAGCACGGTCTTCTCCAGTGTGGCCAGTGAGGCCGCAAGGTTGATGGAGGTGGTGGTTTTGCCGACACCGCCTTTCTGGTTGGCTAATGCTATGGTCTTTCCCATTGTGTTATCTTTAAAAAAATCTTTTTCCTTTCGCTGCTTCAGCACGCAGCGGCTACGTCTTTTCTAAAATCAGACTGCAAAGATACATATTTTATGCGAGAATCGTGTATTTTAAACCTTTTTTCGTACTTTTGCACGAAAAAAGTAAGCGAAGCGTGTTTTTTTATGAAAAAAGAACGACCCTTGATATTGATTTCCAATGACGACGGATTTCAGGCTAATGGACTCAAGGCCTTGATAGAAATGGTGGCCGATATGGGTGATATCCTGGTCTGCGCACCCGACTCGGCCAGGTCGGGCTATGCATGTGCCTTCTCTGCCACAAGCCCGCTCAGACTGCAAAGACAAAGCAAAAGAGACCATGTGGAGGTGTGGTCGAGCAATGGCACACCCGTAGACTGTGTAAAACTGGCACTCGACCAATTATGTCAGGAGCGTAGGCCTGATATCGTGATAGGGGGGATCAACCATGGTGACAATGCTTCGGTCAATACTCATTATTCGGGCACTATGGGGGTCACACTGGAGGGATGCATGAAATATATCCCCTCAGTGGCTTTCTCTATCTGTGACTTTTCTGACCAGCCTGATTTCTCACCGCTACGACCGGTAATTAGGCAGGTGGTACGAAGAGTGCTCGACGAGGGACTGCCCAAGGGGGTATGCCTCAATGTCAATTTCCCCATTGTGCCTCTCAAAGGGATCAAAATATGCCGCATGGCTTATGGCACTTGGTATGACGAATGTGAGAAAATGCATCATCCCAGAGGATATGACTATTTCTGGATGGTGGGCAGCTATCGCAATGACGAACCACAGGCGGAAGACACGGACAACTGGGCACTGCGACATGGTTATGTGGCCATCACACCCACACGTATTGATGTGACGGCGTATGAGGCGATGGACAGACTGAACGGTTGGGGACTTCAATTAGCGGAAGAATAGCGTATGAAATATTATATCGTAGCAGGAGAGGCAAGTGGCGACTTACATGCGTCGCACTTGATGAAAGCTCTGAAAAATGTTGACAGCGAATCGCAGTTTAGATTCTTCGGCGGTGACAATATGAAAGCGGTCGGGGGCACGCTCGTCAAGCACTATCGTGAGATGGCTTATATGGGTTTCGTACCTGTACTGTTGCATTTTCCCACCATCCTGAAAAACATGGCCATCTGCAAGAAGGATATTCTGGAGTGGAAACCGGATGCCGTCATCGTGGTCGATTACCCGAGCTTCAACCTCAGAATCGCCGAATTCGTTCACACTCACTCGCTAATACCTGTCTATTATTACATCTCTCCAAAGATATGGGCGTGGAAAGAATATCGCATCAGAAGCATCCGAAGAAATGTTGATGAGGTGTTCTCCATCTTGCCTTTTGAGGTGCCGTTTTTTGAGGAGAAGCATCATTATCCGATACACTACATCGGAAATCCTACTGCCGATGAGGTGAAGGAATTCTTAGACAAGGATAATGAAACATTTTTACATTTCTGTCAGCGTAACAACCTCTCAGACAAACCTGTCATCGCACTTTTGGCAGGTAGCCGACAGCAGGAAATCAAAGACAATCTGCCTACCATGATGAAGGTGGCGGAGCATTTCACCGACTACCAGTTTGTGCTGGCAGGAGCTCCTTCTATCGATGATGAGTATTATGAGCGTTTTCTGAAGGAAGGAAAACTCGGGGTGGTCAGAAACGAAACGTTCGCACTGCTTCACCATGCCACAGCGGCACTCGTCACCAGTGGTACAGCTACGTTGGAGGCAGCACTCCTCAATGTGCCGCAGGTGGTGTGTTACAAGACACCGCTGCCACATCTCCTTTCTTTCTTGAAGAAACATTTCCTAAAAGTGAAGTATATCTCGCTGGTCAACCTGATCGCTGACCGAGAGGTGGTGGCAGAATTGGTGGCAGCTTCCTTCGGTGTCAATAATATGATCAGGGAACTGGGAAAAATCCTACCCGGACAGGAAGGGCGCACAAAGATGCTGGAGGGTTATGAAGAGGTGCGGCAGGCTGTCGGGAAGACAGATGCCCCTGGCAATGCCGCAAGAATCATTCATCGTCTCTTGCATGTGGAGAGTGATGAATGTCACTTCCGAAGAGATTTTTGATACAGCAGCATCTTATGGCTGTGTGGAGGTAAGAGTCGCTACAATATATTCTGACTGGGTGCCGATGCGGAATTTGCCGCCCCAGATGCCGATACCGCTGCTGATGTAGTAGCGGGTGTCTCCTCGTTGCCAAGGACCGAAAGAGCATTCATAAAGGGCGTCGGTGATCCAGGAGATGGGCCATACCTGGCCACGGTGGGTGTGACCGCTGAGCTGAAAGTCGATGTGGCTTTGCTCGGCATGCTCCAGATGGTAGGGCTGATGGTCGAGAAGGATGGTGTAAAGTCCGTTCATGTTAGGGGCTGCCAAATCTTTCACTTCTTTGCGACGGGGGTTGCTGCGGTCGTCACGGCCGATGAGGCAAAGCGTACTGTCTATCACGGTGGCCTCGTCTCTTAAAAGATGGATACCGGCGGCTTGATAGAAGTCCCAGGCTTTGTCATGGCCGCTGATATACTCGTGGTTGCCAAGACAGGCATAGACCGGGGCGTTCAGACGGTGAAACTCTTCTGCCATGCCTTCTTCACGAAGAGGACGGACGCTGTTGTCGATGATGTCGCCAGCGATAAGGATCAGGTCGGGATGTTCTGCGTTGATGAGGTCTACCCAACGGCTGAATGCTGCACGACGGTTGTGGTAACCTAAGTGCAAATCACTCAAAAACACCATTTTATAGCTCTTTGCTAGTGGCTTGGAGGTGGTCAACTCCAACGGCACTCGCACCTTGTGAAGGTAGCGGATATGGGCGCCTACAAAAATAGCCAGCATGACGGCAGCCAGCACCCCTGTCTGCCACCAACTCTCATGAAAAGTGTTTTTAGGCAATAGGTGAACGAGGCGGGCCATGTCGACGACCAGAAATATCATCACAAGGTAGAGCATGATAAACAGTGATGAGGTGCTCACGTCGTAACAGAAGGAAGCCAAATGAAGAGGCAAACGGTCAAGCACGCCAAAGAGGAACGGAATCATGCTCAGAAAACAGGCGGCCATCAGGATGACGACACACCAGCGCCAGACTTTAGCGCAGGGAAGCAGATACCATACATGCCACAGGGCGTAGAAGAGGCCGCCCAGCATGATGACTAAGAAACCGATAAAAAACAGCATACGCATGTCAGAACAGGGAGAGGGTGTAGAAGTAGATGACAGCAGCGGGAATCGCCATGAGGGAGGAGTCGAAACGGTCGAGCATGCCTCCATGGCCAGGCAGAATGTTGCCACTGTCTTTGATGCCTAACGTGCGCTTGAATAATGACTCTACAAGATCTCCCAGTGTGCCAAATACCACTACCACCAGTCCTAAACCTATCCAGACGGGAATAGAGTAGCCGCCTTCCATGTCACCCACAAGCCAGCCGATGACAGCGGCAGCGATAATGACAAATACGGCGCCGCCTATGCTGCCCTCCCATGTCTTGCCGGGAGATACGCGGGCAAACAACTTGTGCTTGCCCAACAGTGAACCGCAGCAATAGGCGCCGGTGTCGTTGACCCAAAGGAAGATAAACAGGCTCAGGGGCAACAGGTAGTTGTATGTCACTTCTCCGCCTTGATGACTCTGAAAGGCAAGAATGTTGAGAGTGGAGAAG
Organism: uncultured Prevotellaceae bacterium; assembly: GCA_902780635.1. GTDB lineage: Bacteria > Bacteroidota > Bacteroidia > Bacteroidales > Bacteroidaceae > Prevotella. The sequence goes on along the minus strand of CACZGH010000010.1, from coordinate 3,785 downwards.
GGGAGGGCGATGTACATCTGACTGAGCATCGTGTAGGCCCAGTTGTTGATCGGGTTGGGGGCCTGGGTAAACAACTCAACGATGATCAGATAGAGAATGGTCACTAAATAGGGGATGAAAACAGTGGAGGTGGTATAACCTGTGCAGTAACCGGCCATGGCAATAAATAGGTAAACGCCAGAAACAGTACTGATGAAACGGTTCACCTGGATGTCATCCCACTCACTCACCAGACCACAGTATTCCCATACCGTCATACCTGTCACCAAGGCGAAAAGAAACACCATGGAGATGGGGCGGATAAAACTTGTCACCATGATGGCGACAAACAGTACACCTGTGATACTCCTTATAATCAAATTTTTCTTCTTCTCAGACATAACTTTCTAATTTTACCCTGTTACTCCGTTTCTCTCCGACTTTTTGGCCTTTTGGTTATTCCGGCTTCTCCTGAGTTTCCGGCTTTTCTTGACATTCCGATTGATCTTGACTCTCTGGCTTTTCCGGGGTTTCCGGTTTTTCCGTGTTGTCATTCTCTATCTTCATGATCTCCTGTGACCGGCTCACCCAGGGGCGCTTGCCGAAAATCTTCTCCACGTCTTCGGCAAAGATCACCTCACGACTGATCAACAACTCGGCCAGCGCATTATGACCTTCTTGGTGCTCCAGCAAAATCTGTTTGGCACGCTCATATTGCTCATTCACCATCTTCAGCACTTCGTCGTCCATGATCTTGGCTGTCGTGTCAGAATAGGGGCGCTGGAATTGGTACTCCTGATTGTTGTAATAGCAGATGTTGGGCAACCGATCGCCCATGCCGGCATAAGCGATCATGCCGTAGGCACTCTTGGTGGCTCGCTCTAAGTCGTTCATGGCACCCGTGGAGATATGGCCGGTGAACAGTTCTTCTGCGGCGCGGCCACCCATCAGTGAACACATCTCATCGAGCATCTCTTCCTTGGTGGTGATCTGACGTTCCTCGGGCAGATACCATGCGGCGCCAAGGGCTTTGCCTCGTGGCACAATAGACACTTTGATGAGGGGGTTGGCATGCTCGCAGAACCATGAGATGGTGGCATGTCCGGCCTCGTGAAGGGCAATGGTGCGCTTCTCCTTGGCGGTCATCACCTTGGTCTTTTTCTCCAGACCGCCTACGATACGGTCTACAGCATCAAGGAAGTCTTGTTTGCATACCGTCTCGGCATTGCGGCGAGCGGCAATGAGTGCGGCTTCGTTGCAAACGTTGGCAATGTCAGCGCCGGAGAATCCGGGGGTCTGGCGCGCCAACAGGTCGATGTCCACGGAGTCGTCCACCTTGATGGGTTTCAGGTGTACGATGAAAATCTCCTTTCTCTCATTCAGGTCAGGCAGGTCGACGTAGATCTGACGGTCAAAGCGGCCGGCACGCATCAGCGCACTGTCGAGCATGTCGGCACGGTTGGTGGCGGCCATGATGATCACACCACTGTTGGTGCCAAAACCGTCCATCTCGGTCAGCAACGCGTTGAGCGTGTTCTCACGCTCGTCATTGCCACCCATCGCGGGGTTCTTCGAACGGGCACGGCCCACAGCGTCTATCTCGTCGATGAAGATGATGCAGGGGGCTTTCTCTTTGGCCTGATGGAACAGGTCGCGCACACGGCTGGCACCCACACCGACAAACATCTCCACGAAGTCAGAACCACTCATCGAGAAGAATGGTACACCGGCCTCTCCAGCCACAGCCTTTGCCAACAGGGTCTTACCAGTGCCCGGAGGTCCTACCAACAATGCTCCCTTGGGTATCTTGCCACCAAGGTTGGTGTATTTCTGAGGACTTTTCAAAAAGTCCACAATCTCTTGCACTTCTTGCTTGGCTCCTTCCTGGCCGGCTACGTCTTTAAACGTGATGCCTAAGTCGTTGCCCTTCTCATACATCTTAGCCTTGCTCTTGCCTACACTGAAAACTCCACCGCCGCCAGCACCGCCCATACGGCGGAAAAAGAACACCATAATCAGCACAAAAAACAGTATCGAGGCGATATTGATAAACGTGTTGATCATATCTGCGTCTCGCTTGTTCTCATAAGTCAGATGACCATTGAATTTGCCTTCTTTCTGGGCGGTGTCGAGAAAAGTCTCCAGATTCTCCACAGAACCAAACTCTACATTGATATATGGATTGGGGCCGGTCGTCTTCACGTCTGCCTTAAAGACCTCGCGGATAAACTCAGGATTGACATACATCTTGAGTTCATTCTCGTCTTTGTTGACAATCACTTCCTTTGCAGCTCCTTTCATGACCAAAGTCTTGAAGTTGAAGTAGTTGTCCGTCTTCGCTATACCTTTACTTGAGGATTGGGAGTTGTTGGTGTCTCCTCCTCCCGTAAAAAAGAGAATGCCCAATGCAATGATAATGGTGACATAAATCCAATTCATATTGAATTTAGGCATGTTGGGCTTATTGTTGTCTTTCTCCATGAATATATGTTATGTTGATGTTTCTTCTATATGATTCTGCCAACTCCAATCCGAGTCAGTGACTTCTGTCTATTGCTATGGCTCCACTCTGAGTTTGCAGTTCCTTTCAGTGTCTATAACCACTCGAAGTCCTATCAGTCTAAGTCAGGCACTTTGGTCAATTTTGCATCCTCCCACAGTCCCTCGATATTGTAAAACTCACGTGTCTCTGGCAGGAAAACGTGTACCATCACATCTGTATAGTCCATAGCCACCCAGTGGGCGAGTGTCAAACCTACCACATGGGCTGGCTTGTCACCGCTTTTCTTTCTCACAAATTCTGTGATAGAGTCTGTGATGGCTTCTACTTGCTGGGGAGAATTGCCCTGACAAATGACAAAATAGCGACATATGGCTCCCTCGACCTTAGTCAAGTCTACAATCACGATGCCATAACCTTTTTTCTCTTGAATTCCTTTGGTGATGTTTCTTACTAATTTCTTTGTTACGTCCATTCAGTAATGATTTCTTCTATAAAACTCATGTTTTCACCCATAAACACTAATTGGGCACTGCAAAGTTACACCAAACTATGCGTATCGCAAAATAAATAACATTTTTTATTATTCATCCCCTTCCTCTCCCATGTCCAGTTCATCTCCCACAACCAGTTCCTCTCCCATTTTCCCATCTTTTCCCATTTCCTGTTCCTTCTCTCATTTCCCATCTTTTCCCATTTCCTGTTCCTTCTTTATGCATATCCCTTCTCCGTACGCTGAAGCTTTGCTTCAGCCATCCTTAGCATCCATGCCTATCCCCCTCTGTCCGTCCCTGCCCCCCTCTGTTCGTCCCTGTCTCCCTCTGTCCGTCCCCATCCACCTCCTTTCAGGCCTCAAAACAGTCCTTTTCCCTTTTTTCTTTAAAAAAAATCCCAAAATACTTGCACAATCCAAAAAATCACCTTACCTTTGCACCCGCATTTCAACGGAAACTGAATTGCAAACTTCGAAATTGGGGTATGGTGTAATGGTAACACTACAGATTCTGGTCCTGTCATTCTTGGTTCGAGTCCGAGTACCCCAACAGCAGAAATCGCCGAGCGCTTGAGTTTCAAGACTTGGCGATTTTTGTATGTATATAATTCCCGACTTTTCCCCGGTTAGCAGATGCAAACATAGTAACTGTGATTCAGGGTCAGCGGATTCATGTACCATTTCCATCAAAAGAAACTCCTATCCTCCTAAACTCGGGTCAGCGGATAAACCTGGTTGGCAAGGCTTGCACGGTCAAGAGTAATTCGTTACCTTTGTGGCATGAAATCAGAGACCCTATTGCGTGCCATCCTC
>CACZGH010000009.1 GCA_902780635.1 uncultured Prevotellaceae bacterium | reverse complement strand
GGGCGTTGCCCTGGGCTAACCGCTCATTGGCCCTTCAGGCCGCCATAATGATTACAAATTGTAAATGCCGGCAATGAAAATCTACATTTTGACACACCCTCTTCACTTGGCTTATAAATCTTTTTCTTTGTCTTCTTCTTCCGGGAAAGTGAAAACGCCCCAGCGTCGGAAGGTCCACTCGATTGAATCGTATTCGATGCGTTTGGCCAAGCCGGCGATGTCGATTTCTGTGACCTTCTGCATGAGTTTCGGCCAACCATTATAGGAATAACAATATTGTTCGTGATTGGAAACGGTCATTCCCTCCTTTTTTTCTTCCAACGCCATGTTGACGTATTTGTTGATGCTGTCGGAGGCCTCTCCTGTGAAGAGCACTCCAAAAGTGGAGCTCATCAAATCGGTCATATCATCGAAAGATATCTTGGTGTCGGTGCGAGCCTGGATGACATAATCACCTTCCCTGTCGTATTCGTCGGTCTGGGCAGAGTAGAATGACTCGACAAGAGTGTGGGTGGGATAGCCCGCTTCTGATATGTCATCACTCTCGACAGACTCCATGTTCACTTCGTTGCCATGCATTCCGAAAAGCATTTCCAACTCGTCATATTGCTCCTTGATGCCATCCTCGGTGGAACTACCTAAACGAATCAGGCCCTCCATTTGTTTTCGTGGCATGACGCTGTCTAACCCCGGGATCGACGTGTAGAGGCTGTCGAAGACCAACACATAGCTTTTCTTCAGCACATCACGGATTTCCCGCCAGTTTTCTATATGCTGCACCCGGCCTAACTCGTCGGTGGAGAATCGGCAGCGAAGGTTCTTCAGATCATTCCAGAGCAGTTGTGCCATTTTGATGACGTAATTGTTTTCTCCACCTTCTACCTCCATCGAGATAGGGGTTATCTCCATTTTGTATCCTTCGCTGGTGGAGTCGGTGACGGCTATCCTGAATTTTTCGGTAATATTTCCCATGTCGGTCGTATCGTTGCCGACGACTTTGTATTTGCCCTGTCTGCGAAGATACTCCATTGTATCGTCCTTACAGAAGTAAGCGATAACGGCGATTGTAGAGTCCTCTTGTTCTACGTTTTGCAGCGTCGTTTCCTGGGCATGGAGACTGATAGCCATGATGGTCATGCTGATAATCGTCAGAATCTTTTTCATGTTCGTTGTCCTTTAATAGATAAATAGCGTGCAAAGGTATAGTTTTTGGAGGATTTTTAGATTGTTTTTCTTATTTTTTTGTAAATTTGCATTCTAATAGATTGCCCTTAGTTTGAATCAAGCTATGAAAATTCGAATCCTATTATTGGTATCGTCACTTTTGTGCTGCATACCGTTGCATGCCCAAAACGGACAATACGTAGATCCGCGTATTGGCAGTGAAGGGGTGGGGCGCACCTTCCCCGGTCCATCGATGCCCTACGGCATGGTGAAGCCAGGGCCCGACTGTGGGGTGAGACCCAATGCCGGATGGGCACCTCTGCCAGAGGCCGTGACCGGATTTTCTCAGACCCATGTGAGCGGCACGGGTGGTGGTCAAAAATACGGCAACATCTTGATTCAGCCTTTTCTCACGGACAGAGGCGCTCAACCACGCAAGAATGAGCAGATAGCCTTAGGCTATTATTCCACGACGTATGAAAATGGTATCCGAACAGAAATCACTACCTCAGAACGGTGTGCTTTTTATCGTTTGCATTATCCACATGAAGGAAAGTTGCTGATTGACGCCAGTCATTACCTCGGCAAGAGCGATATCCCCGACCTGCGTGAAGCTCAGCAGTTGGTGGGTGCAGAGATTGAGACGGTGAATGACCATGAGCTGACGGGCTATTCTACGGTGCGTGGCGGATGGAACAATGGCGACGCCTATACCGTCTTTTTCTGTCTGCGTATGGACACCCCCCTCCGAGCAGAGTTAGACGATACACGTCGTGTGGCTGTCCTTCATTTGAGCGATACCCTCGTGCATGTGCGTGTCGGCATCTCCTTTGTCAGCACCATGCAAGCACGACGCAATATTCCGGAGGTGGATTTCGACCGCCAGTTAGACCTGCTGCGTGAGGCCTGGGAGCACACTTTATCCAAGATAGAGATGCCCCGTGCCACGAATAAGCAAAAACGGATGTTCTACACCGCCTTGTACCATACGATGCTCATGCCTGTGGACCGCAGCGGCGAGAATCCCAAATGGACGGAGACCCCCTACTATGATGACTATTATGCCATCTGGGACACCTACCGCACCTCGTCGCCACTGATCACCCTGCTTGAGCCAGAGCGTGAGCGTGACATGGTCAACTCGCTGCTCCATATCTATCGTCGCGAAGGATATCTGCCCGATGCCCGCAGCGGCAACTGCAACGGTCGCACACAGGGTGGCAGTAATGCCGAGGTGGTCATCGCCGACGCCTATATGAAGGGACTTGAGGGCATCGACTATGAGTATGCCTTAGAGGCGATGCTCAAAGACGGCGAGGCGGACCCCGGAGCCGACCACGAGAAGCATGGCCGAGGTGGCCTGCGGGAGTATCTCTCTCTTGGTTATATCCCCTACGGCATCGATCGTGCCGGCAACCGCACCATCGAGTATGCCTACGATGACTACTGCATCGCCGAGGTGGCCAAAGGATTGGGGCGGATGGATGTCTACGAACGGTATATGCAGCGCTCGCAGAACTGGAAAAACCTGTGGCGTGCCGACTTTGAATGGGATGAGATGCGAGGTTTTGTGATGCCCAAAAACGCTGATGGCCGTTGGCTTGATGACGTGCCTTGGGGCAAATCGAAAGTGTTTGTGCCCACTATCCCTTATACCCCCGTCACCAAGGTGGCGCCGTGGTATCTGCCCTGGTGGTCCACTTTCTTCTATGAGGCCACCTCAGAGGAGTATTCACTCAGCATCCCCCATGACGTGCCCGGTCTGATAGAAGCCTGTGGCGGTGCTGATACTTTTCGGCAGCGGCTGGACCTCTTCTTTGAAAAGGGATATTACAATGTGGCCAATGAGCCATCATTTCTCACCCCCTGTCTGTATCATTGGATAGGTCGGCCTGACCTAAGTGTAGAGCGGGTGCGCCAGATTGTGAACACCTGTTATAATGACACCCCCGATGGTTTGCCTGGCAATGATGACTCCGGAGCCATGTCGTCGTGGTTGGCTTTTCATCTGATGGGTTTTTATCCCAATGCCGGTCAGTCTTATTATCTGTTGCTGGCACCCATGGTGCCTGACTATACCCTGTATCTGAGCAATGGCCGACAGTTGCATGTGATGGTCAAAGGAAAAGGTGAGATGGTGAGGCGTATTTTGCTGAATGGTAAAGAGATAGAAAATGCCCGTATAGAGCATCAACAGCTGATGGAAGGTGGCGAACTGACCTTTGAGATGATGCGGAAGAAGACAGAAAAGCTCAAATTCTACCCTTCAATTCCGAAAATCAATGAAGTAGTGAAAGTGGAGACCCATCCTATCGTGAAGAGTGAGATTCATTATACCCTCAACCGTCAGTTCCGCACCTGGCCTTTGACGATGGGGTGGGCTGGCGACACGTTGTGCGTCACCGTCAAGTCTGCCACCTATCTCCTTCCCCGTAGCGTGGTGGAGCATGCCAAAGGCTTCTGTTGGGACAGTCCGCAGATGGATGGCAGTGTCTATCATCCTCAAGGCACGATGGGCTTTATTTCCTATGATGCCTTGCGGCAGTTGAGAGAAAAAGGCAGTTTCGTCTATGATACGATCATCTGGCGTCAAGTGGATGAGCAAGAAGGCTGGATACATGTAAGGGCCGACATTGACCGTACGGAGATGTGGATTTCCACCACCGCTCCGCTTCCCCTTGTGATGGAAATGCGTCATAACCCTTTAGGGATTGACTGGAAGATGGACGTGGAAGATGAAAGATGAAAAAGGAGCCGCAACATTGTTGCGGCATAGATGACGAAAAAATATAACCGGAGCCGCTATGTTGCGGCAAAGAAGAAGAAGAGAGATGGAAGAAAAAAGAAATATCATCTTGTTATTGTTTGTACTGTTGACGTTGACAGTCAGTGCGCAGAAAACCCGTGAGCAGATGGGAGGTGTCTACTATGCCTATCCATCTGTGCAACCGTCTGATGGTGTGACTGCCCCGGCAGGATACGCGGCCTTCTATATCTCCCATTATGGGCGGCACGGTTCGCGGTGGTTGCCATCCGATGAGCGGTATCAATGGGTGATGTCGCAGTTTGCTGACAAGAAGAATCTGACCAAGACAGGGAAACAAGTGCGTGGACTCATGAAGAAAGTGTGGAAAAACGCCCGTGGTCATGGTGGTCTGCTCACCCCACTTGGTGGCCGTCAGCATCAGGAGATCGCCCAGCGAATGGTGGCGCATTATCCAGAGGTCTTCACGGATGAAACCGTCGTCTTGGCGCGTTCGAGTGTGGTGGACCGTTGTCGTAAGAGTATGCTTGCTTTTACTGATGAGCTGCGCCGTCTGTGTCCACCTCGTGAGATGACCGTCGAGACCGACTCCGCCTTTATGGCCTACATCGCCTATACCACTCCTGAGTTGAAACAGCTGGAGTGCAAAGTGTTTCCGCGCATGAAAGGTTCTCCCGACCGTTTTATCAGTCAACTTTTCATACATCCTGAAGCTGTGGTCGAGAAAGAGCGTCTGATGTCAGAACTTCACACCATCGCCTCCGACATGCAGGATGTGGAGTTGCCCATCCAGCTGTATGATATCTTCACCGATGAAGAGTTTGCCGACATCTATGAGCGCAACAATGACCGTATGGTGTATTGCAATGGCACTGATATACGCAATGAAGGCATCCCAGCCCTGTCGGCTGTCACCCTGTGGCAGGACATTGAGCAGCGTGCCGATGAGGCCATTGGCAAAAGCGCTCCGTCAGCCACTCTTCGCTTCGGTCATGATACCAACCTCTACCGTCTTCTCACCCTCTTGCAGACAGAGAGCAGTCTCACGGGCAAGATGGACGAGATCTTGCCTATGGCTGCCAATCTGCAGATGATTTTCTACCACAATGAAGCAGGTGATGTCATCGTGCGGCTACTGCACAACGAGCGCCCCACCACCATCCCCATCCAGGTGGCCTTTGAGGGCGGCTTCTACCGTTGGGATGACCTGAAGACCTTTGTGGCCCGTCGTATCCATCGCCTGCACCATCTGCATCATCTCCATGCTCTCAACACGATGGTAGGCACCGCCCAGGCCAACACTCGGACGGCAGGACTTTTCGGAAAGGGCAGCGAGGAGCATGGTCAGACCCTTCCAGCAGTGCTCACCCCCAATGGTCAGAATTTCTGGACCCCTCAGACACAAGACACCGAGCAGAAGTGTATCGCCCCCTATTATTATAAAGACACCTTGTTTCAGGGTGTGCGCAACTCCCATTGGATTGTGGGCGGCTGCACCCAGGACTATGGGTCGTTCACCATCTCCGCCATCAGTGGCGCTTTGCGCACCCAGCCCAAGGCTCGTGCCACCCGTTTCAGTCATTCCGACGAGGTGTCACACCCCGATTATTACTCCGTGCGTTTGCCCGACGAACATCTGCTGATAGAACTGACGGCCTCTTCACATGGTGCCATCTTGCGCATCACTCCCGACCGAGACCAATTGGTGCATGTGCTGCTGAACCCTAATAGTGATGAAGGAGAGGGTGGTGTGACCCATGACCCAGCGCGACATGAAATCTACGGCTACAATCCCGTGCATCGCATCTACCAAGGATGGGGAGAGCGGGCCGGCTTTTCCGGACATCTATTGCTCCGCTACGACCAACAGCCCTTGTCTGCAGGCACCTACGACGAACTTCATGCGACAGAAGGCCAGCAGACGCTGAGTGGAAAAACCAATATCGGTGCCATTCTCACCTTTCAGGGAAAGGCAGGTGAGCCCATCCTGCTCCGTATGGCCTCCTCCTTCACCGACCGTGAGGGGTGCCAAAAGAATATGGAAGCAGAGATAGAAGCCAAGACTTTTGAAGAGGTGCAATCTGCTTGTTCTGATCAGTGGATTGACCGGTTGCATACCATCGACGTGTCAGAAGAAGACACCGCCCGTGTGAACCAGTTTTATGGGGCATTGTATCGTGCCTCTTTCCTGCCCAGAGAGTTGAGCGACGTGGATGGAGCCTATCCCCGTTTCGCTGATGGCACCAAAACCAACCGTGGGCGTAGGTGCTTCACCGACTTCTCCATGTGGGACACCTACCGTGCCCTGCATCCATTGTATCATATCATCGAGCCGGACTTGTCAGCCGACATGATGCAATCGTTGGTCAATATGTATGAAGAGGGTGGATGGTTGCCTATCTTCCCCTGCTGGAACTCCTACACCGCCGCTATGATTGGCGACCACTGTGCTGTGGCACTGGCCGATGCCTATATCAAGGGCGTGCGGGGGTTTGACTATGAGAAAGCCTATGAGGCCATGCGAAAGAATGCCTTCGAGAGTCCCGCTAGATTTGAGGACTATCAGAACGGTATGGGGCGCCGCGCCCTACAGTCGTATCTGAAATATGGATATATCCCCTTGGAGGACAGTGTGAAGGAAGCGTTTCATAACAACGAGCAGACCTCCCGCACCTTAGAGTATGCCTTCGACGATTTTGCCGTGGCGCAGATGGCCAAGGCCCTCGGACATGAGGCAGACTATCAAGAACTGATGCGGCGCTCAGAAAACTGGCGCAACGTGATCAATCCTCGGACGGGCTATGCCGACGGAAGGCACAGCAACGGACGGTTTGAGAACAACACCGACCTGGTGCATCGCAAAGATTATATCACAGAGGGTGCCACCTGCCATTACACCTGGTATGTGCCCCACAACCCCCAGGGGCTGATGGAAGTGATGGGAGGCAGAGACATCTTTGTGAACCGTCTCGACTCCATGTTTACTGAGGGTAGATATTGGCATGGCAATGAACCTTGTCATCAGATCGCCTGGATGTACGACTATGCCGGTGAGCCAGAGAAAACCCAACACTGGGTGCGCCATATCCTGGAGACAGAGTATAACGACACCCCTGGCGGACTCTCTGGCAATGACGACGCCGGACAGATGTCAGCCTGGTATCTCTTCGCCGCTATGGGCTTCTATCCTGTCTGTCCCGCCACCAATGAGTATGTGCATACGAAGCCACTCTTTATGGAGGTGAGGATTAATGTGGAGAGAGGTGAGAGGTAAGAGGTGAGAGATTACTCCTGTAAATAACTCGTCAACTTGTCAACTAAACAAATAACTTGTCAACTAAGTAACAACTCGTCAACAAAAAAATATGAAGCAAATAATGACCATCATTTTGATGATTGTAGCGATGGCCGCTGAGGCCAATCCTGTAGACAACCTTTTAGAGCGCATCGATAAAGGCGCGTCGGCTAAGTTTAAGACCCAACTGGTGAAGAGCGACAAAGACTTTTTTGAGTTGGATCAGTCGGGTCGTAAAGTGGTGGTGCGAGGCAACACCTGGGTCAATATTGCCACGGGCATCAACTGGTATCTGAAATATCATGCAGGCATCCATCTCACGTGGAACCAGATGCAAACCACTCTGCCTGCCGTGTTGCCACCAGTCACCCAACGGGAGCGTCATGAGACCGACCTCCGTCTGCGCTATGACTTCAACTACTGTACCTTCTCCTACAGCATGGCATTCTGGGACTGGGACCGTTGGCAACAAGAGATAGACTGGATGGCTCTGCATGGTGTGAACATGCCACTCGCCATTGTGGGTGAGGAGTGCGTGTGGCGCAACATGCTGCTCCGTCTAGGTTACTCAGAGGAAGAAATAGGAAAATTTATCGCCGGTCCCGCATTCCTCGCTTGGTGGGAGATGAACAACCTGGAGGGGTGGGGTGGTCCGTTGCCCCTCTCATGGTACAGCCGTCAGGAACGGCTTCAAAAACAAATCCTGCGGAGGATGAACGAGTTGGGCATGCACCCTGTTTTGCCAGGCTATGCCGGTATGGTGCCCCATGACGCCCGGGAGCGTTTGGGGCTGGATGTGGCAGACGCCGGGTTGTGGAACGGTTTTCAGCGTCCCGCCAACCTGTTGCCTACAGATGCCCGTTTCAAGGAGATCGCATCCCTCTATTATCAGGAACTGACCCGCCTTTTCGGCCGTGCCGACTATTACTCCATCGACCCCTTCCATGAGAGCAATGACGACAGTCGCATCGACTATGGCGCTGCTGCCAAACAACTGTTAGAGGCGATGAAACAGGCCAACCCCCATGCCGTGTGGGTAGTGCAAGGTTGGACAGAGAATCCACGGCCTCAGATGCTCGATGTCTTGTCGGAGAATGACATCCTCATCCTTGATCTCTTCAGCGAGTGTCGCCCCATGTGGGGAGCACCATCGATATGGAAGCGAGAGGGCGGTTATGGCCGACACCCCTGGCTCTTCTGCCTGTTGGAGAATTTTGGTGCCAACGTCGGTTTGCACGGTCGTATGGACCAGTTGCTCAACAATTTCTACATGACGAAGGACAACCCCCTTGCCGCCCACCTGCAGGGTATCGGTTTCACGATGGAGGGTTCGGAGAACAATCCTGTGATGTTTGAGTTGTTGAGCGAACTGCCCTGGCGTGCTGAGCGTGTGACCAAAGAAAGTTGGGTGCGAGAATATGTCAAGGCCCGTTATGGGGTCGACGACCCTCAGATACAAGAAGCCTGGCAAGTGCTGGCCCGCAGTATCTATAACTGTCCGGTGGGCAACAACCAACAAGGACCTCATGAGAGCATCTTCTGCGGTCGCCCCACGTTGCACAACTTCCAGGCATCGAGTTGGTCGAAGATGAAAAACTATTATGACCCTGCCGACACCCGTCGTGCCGCTGAGTTGATGGTGAGTGTGGCTGACCGTTACCGCGGCAACAACAATTTCGAGTACGACCTTGTCGACATCGTGCGTCAGGCGTTGGCCGACCAGGCCCGCATCCAATACCATCGCGTGATAGCTGCCTATCAGGCCTTCTCACGCAAGGAGTTTGAGGCCGCCTCCCAGCGGTTTATGGACATGCTCTCGCTGCAAGACCAGTTGCTTGGTACCCGGGAGGAATTCCGCCTCGGCCGTTGGACAGAGGCCGCCCGTGCCTGTGGCACTACCCCTGCCGAGCAAGACCTCTATGAATGGAACGCGCGTGTGCAAATCACTACATGGGGCAACCGCTACTGTGCCGACACCGGCGGTCTGCGCGACTATGCCCACAAGGAGTGGCAAGGGCTACTGTGTGACTTCTATGCCACCCGTTGGTCTGCTTATTTCGAGGCCCTCTCACAGCAGATGGAGGCTCAGACAAAACCCAATCTGGAACTGTTGGGTACCGGCCAGAACAGCAACAAAACCTCAGACGAGCTGTTTCAGATGGCGCTGCCCCAGGAGGTGACCCTCGACTACTATGCCATCGAAGAGCCCTGGACTTTGCGGCACAACCGCTACTCGGCTACACCTGTAGAAGAGCCGGTGGAGGTGGCGAAAAAGGTGCTTGGCTTTTTGAGTGAGGGGGCGCAGGGGTAGCAGGAGGCTGCAGAGATAGCAAGAGGCTGCGATGATATCGCAGCACAGCCGACACTTCCATCACTCATCTCTCATCATATCATTTTTTATTTTTCATTTTTCATCTCTATTGTTATGGGTAAAAGATTATTGTCACTTGACATATTGCGCGGCATCACTGTGGCGGGTATGATACTGGTCAACAACGGCTATGGCGAGTCGTTTGAGATGCTTGGCCATTCAAAATGGAATGGGATGACACCTTGTGACTTGGTGTTTCCTTTTTTCCTTTTCATCATGGGAGTGTCTACGTATCTCTCCCTTTCCAAATATCAGTTTCAGATGTCGGGTGCCGTGTTGCGGAAGATTGTCAAGCGCACTGTGCTGCTCTTTCTCATCGGACTGTTGATCAACTGGTTTGACCATGCCATAGAAGGAGACCTATTGTGCTTCGGCCATCTACGCATCTGGGCCGTCCTTCAGCGTATCGCCTTGTGTTACGGCATCGTCTCAGTGATGGCGCTGTTGATGAGTCATCGCTACATCGTTCATACCATCATCGGCTTGTTGGTGGTCTATGCCCTCATCCTCATCTTTGGTCATGGATATGCAGAAGACAGCACCAACCTTCTTGCCCAGGTCGACCTGCGTCTTTTTGGCTACGACCATCTCTATCATAAAGGTGCTGTGGACCCAGAAGGATTGTTGGGCACGATTTCTTCAGTCGCCCATACACTGATAGGCTTCTATTGTGGTATGCGTATGAAGAAGGCTGGTTCGCTCAATGAGAAAGTGATTGTGTTTTTCGTCATCGGCACGATACTGGTCATCGGTGGTTACCTGTTATCCTATGGCTTGCCCCTCAACAAGCGTATCTGGAGTCCTAGTTATGTGATGGTGACTTGCGGACTGGCTGCTCTTCTTCAAGGTCTGCTCATGTATGTGATAGACATCAAAGGACACCGAGACTGGTGCACCTTTTTTCAGATTTTCGGTGTCAACCCGCTCTTCCTCTATGCTTCGAGCGAGTTTTTGGCCATCATCTTTGGCCATATCGGCCTCAGTGCAGCCGTCTTCAATGGCATCCACGCTGTCGTAGCCGCTCCCAAGTGGGCGTCGCTCTGTTATGCCCTCTATTTTGTGTTGCTCAACTTCCTCTTAGGCTATCTGCTCTATCGCAAGAAGATATATATCAAGTTATAGCATATACTATTATAATTGGAAAATGAAAAAACTATTGATTACCCTGCTGTGTGCCATCGTCTTGCTGCCGGCACACGCACAAGACAGATTGTATGCTGATGAGTTTCCCCTTGGAGATGTCACCCTTCTTGATGGACCGCTCAAGAAAGCACGTGACCTTAATATCCAAACACTGTTGCAATATGATTGTGACAGGTTGCTGGCGCCTTACAGAAAAGAGGCAGGCCTGGAGCCAAAGGCCAAAGCCTATCCCAATTGGGATGGGCTTGACGGTCATGTGGGCGGACATTACCTCACGGCAATGGCTATCAATGCCGCTACAGGAAGCGAGGAGTGTCGCCAGCGAATGGAGTATATGATCTCAGAACTGCAAGCTTGTGCCGACGCCAACATCGTCAATCACCCAGAATGGGGGAAAGGGTATGTAGGTGGCATGCCCAATAGTGCCCGTCTGTGGAGCACTTTTAAGAAAGGCGACTTCGGCACCTATTTCGGTTCTTGGGCACCTTTCTACAACCTGCACAAGATGTTTGCGGGATTGCGTGACGCATGGGTCTATTGTGGCAATGAGCAGGCGAAAAAGCTGTTTTTGGGCTTTGTCGACTGGGCCATCGACCTCACGTCTGGTCTGACAGACGAGCAGATGGAGCGGATGCTCAACAATGAGCACGGCGGAATGAATGAGGTGATCGCCGATGCCTTCGCCATCACACACGACCCTAAATACATGGTCTGCGCCAAACGTTTTTCCCACAGAAGACTCCTCACACCGATGTCGCAGCGGGTCGATGTACTGGACAACATGCATGCCAATACTCAAGTGCCCAAAGTGGTGGGTTTTGAGCGTATAGCAGAACTGACGGGAGAGGAGCCCTACCACACGGCGAGCGATTTCTTCTGGGATATTGTGACAGGCGAGCGTTCTCTGGCTTTTGGAGGCAACAGCCGTCGTGAGCATTTCCCCAGCAAGGATGCGTGTATGGATTTCATCAATGACATCGATGGTCCTGAGACCTGCAACACCAACAACATGCTCAAGTTGACAGAGAATCTACACCGTCGTAATCCTGAAGCCCGCTATGCCGACTACTATGAGTTGGCCACCTTCAATCACCTGTTGTCCAGCCAGCATCCTGTCCATGGTGGATACGTCTACTTCACTCCTGCAAGGCCCCGTCACTATCGCAACTACTCTGCTCCCAATGAGGCGATGTGGTGCTGTGTGGGAACAGGAATGGAAAACCACGGTAAGTATGGACAGTTTATTTATACCAAGGTGGGTGACGCCCTTTATGTGAACCTGTATGCGGCGTCAGAACTGAATTGGAAAGAGAAAAAAGTCAAGCTGCGTCAGGAAACCGCCTTTCCCTATAGCGAGACCTCCCGCATCACGGTCACAGAGGGTAAGGCGAAATTCCCCTTGCTGGTGCGTTATCCAGGATGGGTGAAGCCCGGCGCTTTCTCCGTGACAGTGAATGGCCGTCCTGTCAATCTCCTCTCCGGCCCCTCGTCATATGTCACTATCGACCGTCAGTGGCGTAAGGGAGATGTGGTGGAGATTCACTTCCCCATGCACAATAGTATTAAGTACTTGCCCAACGAACCGCAATATATCGCATTGATGCACGGTCCGATTCTTTTAGGAATGAAGACAGGGACAGAAGACCTGGCCCATCTGGTGGCCGATGACAGCCGTTTCGGACAATATGCCAGCGGTCGGAAGCTACCTGTGAATGAGGCTCCTATCCTTATCAATGACCAAATAGAGGAAATCGCTAACCAACTGACCCCCATTGCTGGCAAGCCTCTCCATTTCAAGTTGACCACCCATATGGAGAATGCCATTCAGGCAGAGTTGCAGCCCTTCTTTGAGATACACGACTCCCGCTATATGATGTATTGGCTGGCCCTGTCGAGTAAAAACTACAAGGAGTATCTGGCGAAACTGGCTAAGGAAGAAGAGGAGAAACAGCTATTGGAGGCACGTACGGTCGACAAAGTGCAGCCCGGAGAACAGCAGCCTGAGACCGACCATAAGATGGAGGCCAAAGGTTCCTACACTGGTAACACCAATGATGTGTTCTGGCGTGACGCCTCCAATGGCAATTATTTCAGTTATCTGATGCAGACCGGTGGTGAGACCCAACTCTCACTGATGTTGAAATATTGGGGTGTGGGAGAATGGAAATCTCATGAGTTTGACATCTACATCGACGATGTGCTGGTGCGCTCCGTCAACAATACAGGAAAATACCGCATCTCAGAGTTCAAATATGAGACCTACGAACTGCCTGCGGAAGTGCTGAAAGGCAAAACGCAGGTGCGAGTGAAATTTGTAGCTAAACCTGGTAAACAGATTGGCGAGATTTATGGCGTGAGACTTATTAAATAATACCTCCCCTGCCCCCTCCAAAGGAGGGGAGACGGACATCAAAAACATTGGAACTATCATCAAGAAAAAAATCCTTTCACATGAAAATCAACACGATCCTTCACAGCATGATGGCATGGGCGGTGGCCGCTGTCGGTGTCACCACACTCACCACCTCATGCAACACGTCGGCCGATATGGCCCAGAACACGCTCACTACTCCCGGCAACCCTTATATGCCGCTGTGGGAACATATCCCAGATGGCGAACCCTACGTCTTTGAGGATCCCGACCATCCTGGTGCTTTCCGTGTCTATGTCTATGGCTCTCACGACTCGATGATCACTGGCTATTGCGGTCGTGAACTGGTAGTATGGTCTGCCTCCGTCGACAGCCTCACCTGCTGGCGCTATGATGGCGAGATTTTCAGTGTGGCCAAGAATGCCAAAGGTGAGAACTTAGACCCCGAGGGCTTGGCTGATGTGCTCTACGCCCCCGATGTGGCTTTGGTGACCGATGCCAACGGCAAGAAAACCTACTATCTCTATCCCAACAACCAAGCAGGTGGGCGCAATGGTATGGTGGCCAAGAGCGACCGTCCCGACGGACCCTTCGAGGTGTGCAACTGGAGTGCCGAAGACCCCAACAAGACTGATGGCGTGCTGCAGTTTGACCCCGCCGTCTTTGTTGATGACGACGGCAAGGTCTATGGCTTCTGGGGATTTGAGCGGTCGTATGCCGCCGAACTAGACCCCGCCACGATGGCCACGGTGAAGCCAGGAACGAAGGTGGTGGAGGATATGGTATCAGGTCGCAACCAACCCGGTGACTTCCGTTTCTTTGAAGCCTCTTCCATCCGCAAGATCAAAGACAAATATGTGTTTATCTACAGCCGTTTCACAGCCGATGGAGAGTTTGGTTTGCCCACCTCCAACTACACGCTGGCTTACGCCTACAGTGACCAGCCCCTAGGCCCCTACACCTATGGCGGCACCATCATCGACGGCAGGGCACGCACCACCGACGAGCAAGGCAATGTCATCGCCTCGGCCACCATCGACGGCAACACCCATGGCAGCATCTGCGAGATCAAGGGCAAGTGGTATGTGTTTTATCATCGTCAGACTGGCACCGATGAATACGCCCGCCAGGCTATGGTGGCTCCTATCGAGGTCAGCGTCGAGGAAGGTGCAGGTGGAAAAGTGACCATTTCTGAGGGCGAGTACACCTCAGAAGGTTTCTCTGTAGAGGGTCTTAACCCGCAGGAGCGCCATTCTGCCGGCATCGCTTGCTGGTATACTGGTCCGAAACCCGCTGTGCATGAGTGGCCCAACAACACCTTCTACGGCTCCTACGTCGCCTCATCATATGGCACCGATGACAAGATGGCAGCCCCATATGACCTTCGCAATAACACCAATCAGGTGGTCAACAACACCGATGGCTCTATCGTGGGCTATAAGTATTTCAACTTTACCCAGACCCAGGGTCACGACTTCACACTGAGTCTCAACCTCATACCCGAAGGGATAGATGGCACGATCACTATCCTGGCCGACAGTCCTTGGGAGTCATGTGGGGGCATTGTGCTTGGCGAGATCAAACTGAAGGCCGACCAGCCCAAAGAAGCCACAGAGATGGAGGCGCTCCTTCCTGGGCTGTCTTCCCTCACTGGCAAGCATGCTATCTTCTTGAAGTTCTCTTCAGAGACGAAAGAGAAGTCGCTGTGCACGCTCAATGATTTTGTCTTTCTTTGTGATTAAGAGCTAGGAGATCTAGATGGTCTAGATGATCTAGATGATCTAGATAGTCTAGATGATCTAGATATTCTAGATATTCTAGATATTCTAGATAGTCTAGATTTAAAATAAACTATAAATGAAAAATATGAAAAAGACCTTATTGATGGTGATTACGGGCATTGCCGCCCTCGCATCCTGCGGTGGCAATGCCCCTCAGGAGAAGACCGCGGAGGCACCTGCCGCCGACACCGTGGCCGTGGTGCAAGTGCGTGACTCATTCCCTGATGACAAGTGGATGATAGAAAACAAGCAGAAAGAGGGAGTGACAGAGATTGATGGTATCCAATACCGTGTCATCACCGAAGGCACCGGTAAGAAACCCAACCGGCGTAGTCGTGTGAAGCTGAACTTCGACACCCGTCTGACCAATGGCAAAGTGGTGGAGTCGCACTGGGGCAAGGACGTGATGGAACTGCCCGTCTCGAAGGTGATCCCTGGTCTGCAGAACGCACTCCGCCTTATGCCCGTAGGCTCCACCTGGGAAATCTATATCCCCTGGGATTTGGCCTATGGAGAAGAAGGGGCGAAAAATATTCCGCCCCATTCTGCCTTGATTTTCAAGGTGAAACTGTTGGATATCGTGATGTAACTCTCTTTATCTAACGAATATCTTACGAGCTTTTCCATCAGGCGTGACCACAATGTTGAGGCCACGTGCGGGTGACTTGAGCAGTGTGCCAGTGGGGCTGTAGATGCCTACTGGCAGGGTGGTGTGTGTGGTGGCTTCTGTGATGTCGGAAGAGCCCGTGGCGTTGATGCGGCATTCTAAGAGCAGGAACTCGTCGAAACCACTGCCGTTGTTGATAAAGCTGATGATGTATTTGCCATCCTGCGTGATCTCAAAGGGCAACTCGTAGAGCGTAGCGGTAGAGAGATTGGCTGAAGTGTTGCCATTGGCATTGGGAGTGGCAGGGCAGACCTCGGAAGAGGCAATGACGGCATTGCTGTTGCTGAGGATGCGTGCTTTGTACTGTGGCTTCTCTTTCCATGCCGCAGTGGCGAAGGTGAGTTTGTAGGTGCCTTTAGCGAGTGTGAGCGGATAAGCGCTCTGGCGACCATACTCGCAGTTGTTGACACGCCAGTAGAGTGCCTTGCCCTGATAACCTGTGAAACCTGTGAAGGTGCGTGCCCCTGAACTATAGTTGTTGGGATATTCGTGTATCGCATTGTCTTCCTGTGTGACGCGCCACCCTTTGGGGAAGTTGCCGTTGAGCACATCGCTGAAGTCGAGGGCATAGATGGCCGACTCGTCGGCGAAGATGGGCTCGACGGTGACATTGTCGTCGGGCATGGTGAACTGTCCCTCGGCACTGATGCTGATAGCGCCATGGATGATATTCCATCCGCGCAGGCTATAACCCTCCTCTGGCACAGCGGTGAGCGTCACGATTTGCCCCTCTGTGGCAGAGTCTACGTCGGCCACAGCATATCCATGTTCCACTTGACGTATAGTGACACCAAACTGCTCCGGTTGCACGTCTGCCGGTGTATAGATGACTTGGTCGATGTACATGTTGAGTGATCCCACGTTGGTGATGACCAGGTCGTTCTTGCCTTCAATGAGAGAGGTGGCGAAAGTGGCCTTGCGCCATTCGTTATTGGCTGTCTTTTCACATTTGACCGTTGTCTTCTCGCCGTTGACTGTGGCGGAGATATTGCCGGAGCGAGATGGAGACGTATAACGGATGGAGATGTTATAGTCGCCAGGGTGTTGCACGGTGAGTTGGTGGCGGAGTGCGCCGGTGGAGTTGGTGCCCATGTCAGCGAATCCGTTGCCGGCATGTCCTCTCACGCTAGGATACCATCCGTAGGGGTCGGTCACGCAACTTTTGATGTTTTTGAAGTCCATGTCCTCTGCCTCGATGATGATTTCGCCATGATATTCTTCCGGTTGTTTGGGGAGGTCGAGCGAGAGGTCGGTATCAGGCAGCAGGTCGGTGTCCCGGTCAGTGGCTACGCCTTGGCAGTTGAGTGTCAAGTCCACTGGGCCGTTGTGTTTCACTTCGAGGGTGAAGGTGCCCGCCTCAGCGTCGTATTTGGCTGACGCGCTGGCAGTGGCCTGCACGCGTTTGGTCATCTTATACGAAGGTTGCTGTGAGACGCCCGTGACGATGATTTTGTCGAGCACCAGAGAGGTGGTGTCGTTGCGGTAGTTGTTGAGATAGACATTGATATGGTCATCGTATTCACGTATCAGGCCACTGCTCAGTTTGCCATAGGTGAGTTTCAGACTGTCGCAAGTGTTATAGCGCAGAGGGATGTCAGCCCATGCCGTCTTTTTAGCGTTCATGTAAGTGTACGGCGTGTAGGTGACGAGTTGGTTGCGCAGACGTGATACATAGAGGTCGCCTTTGCTTACCTCAGGATACTGGTTGTCAAAATCGTTGACTTTCTTGGTTTGAGTAGACCATCGTGAGGTGTAGTTTGATTTCTTCACCTGGACGGGGATGTTTTTGCTTGGTTCGTCGTAGAGTCCTATGACGAGTGGGATGGCTGCATAGCGTCCGGTTTTCTTGAAGTAGCAGAAATTGTCCATCCACTGTCCGTTTCCGCGGTTGAAGGGGTCGCTTTGTTTGTAAAGTCCGTCGTAGAGGCTGCCCCATGTGGCGTATTTTTGTTCGTCGTTGCCACTGTTGATATCGTTGATGACGACGATTTTGGTGCGGTCGAGAACTTCCTCTCGTGTGGGGATATAGATGGTGCCGTCGATGATTTTATGAAACATGTCGAGCCATGCATTGCGGAAGCCAGGGAATGTGCCCCAGTTGCGTCGTGTATAGCCATCGACGGTGGTGTTGTTGAGGTTTTGGAAATCTTCCGTCCAGATGAGCTCAGGTCCGTCCCATACGGCGCCACCGTTGACGGCAGTCTGTTCCATCACTGTTCCGATACCTGCTGCCACCGGATATTTCTTGCCGTTGTCTTTTCCCAGGAGTGCTTCGAGAGCCCCGTTCCATCCACAGTTGTCGTATCTCACACCATAGCTTTTTGCCAACCCTGAAATGAAGGGTCCAAAGGTGACGCTCTCGTTGTTGTAGAAGCACGACGAGGTGGTGTATTTGTAGAGCCAGAGGATAGCTTCAGGGTAGTCTTTACAGGCTTGGAGCAATTCTTTGTTGCGCTTCATCATGCCCATCGGGTTGAGCAGGTGTGACCAGATGTTGCCACAGAAGGAGATGGTGAGGAATCCGCCATATTTGTGTGCCATGGGCACCAGCTTGGCGAAGAGCGCGATACGTGATGTCTGAGTGCTCGAGCTTTTGTCGTTGGGCTCGTCAAATCCCCAGAACTGCTCCGCATAGTTCCAACCTAAGAAGTTGGGGTAGCGTTTATAGAAATACTCAAACGTTTCGAGGTCGTCATCCTGTATATGTGTGTGTCCTCCGCTGGCCGGCTGACAGGTGAACCACAGTCCGTTCATTTGGCATACGGTCGCCCAGGACTTGTAGGTGCGCACCGCGTTTTGTGGCATCTTGTATACGTTTTTCTCCGTGTCGTACTGGCAGGAGAGCGACAGGTTCATGCAGACGTAGGGTTTGATGTCATCGGGTATGAGATTGATGATTTTCTGTGGATCGGCCTTGTTCCATACATCTACGTGGATGAGCCAGAGCGGGTGTTGCGAGTCGATGGGTCGTCGTGACTGTGCAGAGAGGTTAGTGACAGCCCCAGCGAGGAGCAGGAGCGAGAGAATGATGCGAATGGTTTTTGTCTTCATGTTGTGATGATTATCATACAATTATTGATGGATTCTGAGTTGGCTTTTTACTTTTCCGTCTTGAGAGATGTGCTTCTCTATGTAAAGTCCGTGGGGTGGGGTGTCAGTCTGTTGTCCTGACAGATGGTAGTAAACAGTGCGGTAGTGTGTGTCGTCAGTGACAGGGGTGATGCCGACGACATCGCCGTCGCGGTGGATGGCCGCCCTGGAGAGAATCATGTCTGCCCAGGGTGAGTCGGCGGTATAGAACGAAATGCGGTATCTTCCCTTTTCTGTCACGTCAAAGTTGAACGACTCTGTCGTAGTGCCAGTGAAATTATTGGAAGTGGAGTTGCCGATATTGCATGAAGGGGTGAATGTCTCCGTGCCGATTGTCTGCCCGTTCATGTCTTCCAGCGCGATGGTGATAGGAGAGAAGTCAGGCTGATTCCAGTTGACGATACGATAGTAAATACGATAGTTGCCAGGATAGAGCATGAGGGTGCTGGGCGTCTCCTCTCCTGCGAAGCGGGCATAACCCTCCTGCTGTCTGCCATAGATGTTGCGTACGTATAGTGCCCTGTCAAAGTCGTGCTGTGTGCTCGTAAAGTATAAGGTGCGGCATCCTGAGGTGAGGCCAGAAACCAATCCTGTCCGCATGACCTCACCATCGTATGTGGTCCATCCGCTGGGCACGCATCCCTCTGTCTGGAAAACCGTGAACACGAAGTTGCCTGTCGGCTCTTTGACCGAGATGACAATCTGATGGCTTCCCGTACGTCCCTCATCATCGGTTGCGACAGCTCTGATGTGGTGCTCCCCTGCCGTCAACCCCTCCAGTGTGCAGGTGTAAGGAGCTTCGCTGGACTCTGCCAGACATACGTCGCCGTCGTAGAAAGAGACATGAGCCACCACACCGTCAGGGTCGCTGGCCGTGGCTTCTATCGTGAGTGGCGGAATGTCAGAAGGGCCACCTATGGTGGTAAATGCCAGTCCGTCCTGCGGGGTGGTGATTTTCACCGTAGGATCTTTTTGCTCCAAGGAGAATCGTTTGCAGAAAAGCCAGATTTCCTCACCTGTCTTGACGATGTCATTAGATATCCAGTGTCCTTTCCCTGCCAGTTCCATGAGCACGACCTCGACCCCATTTTCTCCCGGTCCCCATACATGACGGGTGATGTGGTTGGCACGATAGGGCTTTGTCACCTGAGCCGTGGCGGGGCATCCGTTTCGCTGGATCCATCCGTTGAGAACGCTTTGCACGCCGTTGAATGCCACCACGTCATCGCTGGTGCCATGCGTGTGGATGATAGGCACAGGTCTTGCACTGGTATAGCTGCCGCCCCACATGGGATATCCGCTGATGGGTGCGAACGCCGCGATTTTGTCTGCGATTCTGTTCATGGCGTGATAGGTGAACATGCCGCCCATAGAGAAGCCAGAGAGATACACGCAGTTGCGGTCGATGTTGTATTTCTGTTCCATCTCGTCGATGAGTGCCTCCACGAAATGGATGTCGCTGTTGCCAGAGAGGTCCCAGCTTTTGTTGATGCCGTTGGGGAAGACAGTGACAAATTTTGCGGTGTCTGCGATAGACTCAATTTGCAGCATCCCCTTTTGGTAAGCGGCGTCTTGGTTCATCCCATGGCATGAGATGAGCAGAGGGCGCTTCTCTCCTAAGTTGTTGGGCACATAGATGAGATAGTTTCTTTTGGTGTTGTCGACAGTGATATCGACAGCCCAGACGGAGGCTGTAGATATCATGATGGAGAGCAAAAGGAATACTATTTTTTTCATTTTTAGTTTTTTCGTTGTTTGCGGTGCAAAATTACAGATAATCCCGAGTCTTTGTTTCTCATCATGTTTCACACATTATGTGATTTGTATCATGCGACAGAAAAAAAGGTCGTTTGGCCGATTTGCCGAAAAATGGGGCGAGCACCCATCCAGATGATGAATGAGCCCAATAGAACAGGCCCGGCAATTGCCGGGCCTGTCGCATATGTTCTAAGACTTGTTAGGTGGCTTATTTCTTGATCACCTTCTCAGTCTTGATGGTACCGTCGCTCATGTGTTTCTTCACGATCATCACGCCCTTCTGAGCAGAGACGATGCGGCGGCCGTTGAGGTCATAAAGTTCGATGGCGCGCACCTTGGCAGCCTGTGTCGGTGTGTCAACACCAAGGAGATACTCCTCGTAAGCACTGTTGTAGTCGAATCCGTTGGCAGGAGCGGTCAGCCATACACTCACTTGGTTGAAGAAGGTGTGGGTGTTGCCTTCCACTGGAGTCTCAGCGCAGAGTGTGAGGATACCGTCGGTGACAACGACGTTTTCAATCTGCACGTTGTCGGTTGGGAAGGTCTGTCCGATGATAGGAATAGAAACCTTCTGTGGCTCCTCGTCGGAAGTGGTCTGTACGGAGAAGAAGCTCACATCGGGATCGCCGTCCTCCTGACGCTCACCGTAGCCGGCCTTGATGGTGTAGATACCAGCGGGCAGGTCTTCAATGGTCTGTGAGCAGGTGAATCCACCATTCCAGTTGGAGAGCATACCGTCTGCGGGCAGGTCTTTGGTAGCCACCTGGCTCCATCCAGAGGTCCACGATACGTCATATCCACCGAGGTTTTCGATGTCCCATCCTGGTACAGGATAGTTGACGAAGTCGTTGCGCACGTCGCTTGCGTAATAGAGGTTCGGGTTCTTCACGAAGACAGTCATCTCGTAAGTTTCGGTGTAGGTCTCGAGCGTATTGTCGTCTACTTGCTCCTCGAAGAGTGTGTTGTCTGGATTCTTCAGTTCGCTGTAGAGTTTGCCCTTGATAGCATTCTTGAGCATTTCAGCCACATTGTCATCATCGCTCAGTGTGTTGTTGCCTGCGATAACGGCGGGGTCGTCCTGTGGGATACCCAGTTTCTCAGCCACGGCGAGTCCCAGACGGATACGGTCTTTGAGTGCGGCGATACCAGTGGTACCCACTCTTGACACACCCTCTGTGAAGTAGCTGCTGCAGATAGAGATAGCCTTGTTGAGCTCTTCGATAGCGGCTTTCAGTTCCTCGTCATCCTTCAAGACTTTGCCAGCGTACTTGTCATTGACAGCCTTGAGGTTTTGATACTGTGTGGTCTCCTCGTATGGAGTGCCAGCATACTGGTCTACGAGTTCCTGTGTGCGTACAGGCAGTGGATCGTATGTGTCGCAGAGAGAACGGTGGTCTTTCATAGCCTGAGTGACGGCATTCAGTTCTGCGGCAGCGTTGCGGTAAGCAGATGGGGCTGTGTAGGTCTGTCCGTCATACTTGTTGATGGCAGCAACGAGTGCGCTGAATGCAGCACCGTCATAGCGCTCGTCGAGGTTGGCGTCGCGTGTGGCTTTTGCCTCTTGCAGTGCGGTCAGGAGCAACTGTGTCTCCTCGACACCAGCGGCATTGGGCAGATACTTCACAGAAACGTTGCCGAGCAAAGCCTCGAGCCATCCTCCACCGTCGCCGTTGGCATTGGCAACAGGAGTCCACTGCAGTTTGAAGTTGCCGGTGGTCTCAGGACGATACTTGAAGTCGATAACAGTAGAGCCCTTGATGGCATCCTTTGCACCGTTCATGTTGGGCACAGCAGCGTCGATGCGCTCCAGCACCACGTTGTCTTCGCCGTCGATAATCTCAAACTTCACCCAAGGTGTGCCTTTCCATGCGGCCACATTGTAGTGGATGGCATATTTCTTTCCAGCCTCCAATGGCATCTCATATCCCTCGGTCTCACCATAGGCGAGGCGGCCACCGTCATTGGCGTCAGCAGTACGGAAGTAGAGAGAACCTTCGAAGTCGCCACCAGCACCAAACTTGAATGAACGAGGACCAGAGCCTGGGTTGGTGCCTTGTGGTACTATATTACCAGCATTGTAGACGCTCCATCCTACAGGAATCATACCCTCGCCTACACTGTTGATAGTCTCCAGGAAGTTGTCTTGCATCACCATGTAAGGCACGTCGTCAGGATCGGAGTTGACAGGACCGATGTTGAGGACATAGCTGTACTCGCCATACACCTCGTCGCTCAGACGCAACTCAGGATAAACCTTGGTCAGTGTGATGGTGTACTCACCAGGAACCAGATCGGTGCTGGCGCGCTTGAGAGTGAGCTCTTTTGCAAAGCCAGTAGACGGAACGACAGCCAGTGGAGAGTTGTCCAGTTTGGCTACGACAGCGGCGCAGTCTACGAGTTTGTCGAAGGTCACCTTAAACTCGCTGATGTTGACAGGCAGGTTGAAGGAGCCATCCTCTGGGTCAGCAGAGATGAGGGTCGGCGTCTCGTAAGCGAAAGGATAGACGTCGAGGTTCTCGTCGTAGTTGGCCTTGGTATAGCCGAAGTTGGGTACGTCGCCCTCAGGTGCATTCTCACCATATATGAGATGGAATTCGGGCTCGAAAGGATTGTTGAAGGCCACCTCCACGATATCATCTTCAGACTCGGGATATCCCTGGTCGATGAAAGCGTAGAACTTGCCGTTTTCGAATCCTTCAACAGAGAGGAGCGTCACTTGTTCACCATTGACTTTCACATGGACACAATTGGTGGGGAAGAGGAGACGCTTGGCTCCACCCGCTTTGACCAGGTCGGCGACGTTGGTGTCATAGCCGAAGTTGATCTGGAGCATATCCATGTTGAAACGGATGTCGACACCAGTCTGGTACTTGCTGAACTGGATGTTGTCGAAGAAGAACTGTGTGGCCACTTTGTTCTTGGCGAGGTTGAATGCGATGGTCTGCATGTCGTTGTTGTCACCGCCTTGATTGGAGGTGATTTCACCCTCGTAGGTGTAGTGCTGCCAATCAGTGGTGAAATGAGGTGAGCCAATCATCTCATAGTGGATATAATCCTGTGGCTCGCGGTGTGCCTGTGTGTCACAGTCGCCATCCTGGTCGGCACGGTAGTCAAACTCGACATGGATTTTGGTGCCGATAGGAATGATCTCATTACTGCGGATAAAGAACTGTGTAGCCCAGTCGTTGGCGGGTTCATCAGCCGACTGCACCATGATACCCCGGCTGCCGTCAAAACCTACACCGTCGATGATCTCGGCATTCTGAAGGCCGGAACCATTCTGTTCTACGAGGAAGAAGCAAGAGTTGTCATCGCCCTCCAGGTTTCCATTGATGATAAGGCTCTGCCATCCTGGTGCCGGAGCCTCAGACTCCTTGACCACCACCATGCTGTTGATGGTGCCAGCAGGGCTACCCCAACCTGTCTTAATGGCGTTGAGGTGAACATAGGCCAGGTCGCTCACGTCGACAACAGCCTTTCCATCGTCGCCGATGGTGACGTTTCTCTCAACGAGTGCGCCCTCATTTTCCACACGGTTCATCAGCACGCGCAGTTGCATGCCTGATGTGCCTTCAAACTCCAGTGATTTTGCTCCGGAGAGGTTGGCATACGAGAGATAGTAGACAGAGGAGGCGCCGAACAGAGTGGTGCCTGAGCCTACTTCTTCACCGATGTGCATTTCGCAGTCGGCTTGCCCCGTCTGATGGGCGTCGACTCCCACACCATCCCATGTGCAGAACATGTCCGCTGTGAGCGGTACACGAACCTCTGCATACGACTTTGTCACTCCCAGCATACATAATACCATGGCGACAAAAAGGTAAAAAGTTTTTCTCATAAAAGTTTAAAATTAGTGAATAAAAAAAGTTATTTAGTTGATAAGTTATCAAGTTTCCCCTTCGTGGGGTGTTATCTGAGAGGCAAGTACCAGTTTTTCTGGTCCATCAACAGGGCCTGGAGGGTGGCATTCGTCTCGCCTCCGCGTCGTGCGATGGGGTTGGCCAGATAAGCAGGGTCATTGCGTCGCAGGGCCACACGCATGAGGTCGTAGAATCTGTATCCTTCGAAGGAGCCTTCGAGTGCCATCTCATTGATGATGAGGTCTTCCACCAGAGGTATCTGATAGGCGATGGTGTCCTGGCGTGAAGCCAATGGCTGACTTGGCATGGGCATGGCATAGAGTGCGTTGGCCTGTGAGTCGCCGGAGCCTAAAGAGTGGATGCCTGTGATAGAGGTGTTGTTGAAGATATTGCCGTCGAAGTCAATCAATGTGCCTGCGCTGACCCTCTCCAAACTGTCTACATAGACGCTCACGTTCTCAGGGTAGAGGCCATATTTGAGCACTGCGAATGCCGACTGTGGCAGTCCGGCACGGTTGAGAGCCTCAGCATAGCGCAGATAGACCATGGAGAGCCGGTAAGTGGTGATCCACTGTGGTGAGATTTTGGAGATGGTCTGGCTGATAGAAGAGTACTCCGAGTAGGGGTCTTGTGCGCCTCTTGAGCGCAGCCTGAACGAGGAGTAGAGGCGCAAGTCGCCCGCCATCACGTCTTCCATCAGTCCCTCTTTGGGTACGTAGATGGTGTCGGTCTCGGTGTCGGTCTTATATTCCATGCAGTAGATCTGGCTGGCCGACAGTTTAAACATCGCCTGAGACGGTGTCACCTGATAGTAGTAGTTGTTTTCTGTGGTCGAAGTGTAAACATTTGGCAGGTCGCTTACTACACCGTCGAAGACCCTGTTTTCCATGGGGATGAAGCTGAGAGCCTCGTCAGTGCTTGTCACACGATAGGCGTCGATGGGTGTAGAGCGGTTGAACTCAGTGATGTTTGTTGGCCAGTAGACGCGCGACTGTGCGTTCATGGGACGTGGGTTGTTCTTGTCTGTCAGGTAGTCATGATACCAGGTGGCAGCCTCTTTGTAGCGGCCAGCCCAGAGGCAGAGGTCGCCGAGGAGTGCTCTCACTGGGATGAAGAACATCTGCGAGTTGAGGCTGTTGATGTTGCCATAGCGTGGCAGTTCGGTCAGCGCATAGGGTTTGAGGTCATCAATCAGTGCGTTGCAGATGTCGGTGATGCCCAAGCGTGGCTTGTTCATCTCGTCGCGTGCGGCCTGTTCGGTCATGACAGGGTCGGTGACGTAGGGCACGGCACCGTATGCCTTGACCAACTGCAGATAGGTCCATGCACGGAAAGCCTTGACTGCGGCATACTCAGAGGTGAAGAGTGTGCGGCCACGTCTCTGCAGTGTGGTGTCGACATTTGCCAGGAAGTAGTTGCAATTGTTGATGACAGCGTAGTAGTCGCTCACCGCATTGTATTTGTTGTCTGTGGCATTGTCGAAAGCAGCCAGACGTTTCAGGTCAGAGGAGGCGGCTTCGGTGGTGGCCACCAGATCGCCCCTTACCTCACCTAAGAGCACCACCCGGTCGGCGATGAGCTGCATCTTGTTGATGATGCCCATCACACTGTAGACGGAGTCGGTGGGGTGGTTGAGGGTGTTGTCTTTCTCAAACTCCACCAGTTCTGATTCTGTGTCCATCATGTCGGCACAGCCTGCCATGCCCAATGTGATACAGAGGATGACAATGTATGGAAATATTTTTTTCATGATGCTTGTCGTTTAGAGGTTGATATTGAGACCGAGTGAGAAAGACCTGCCTGCGGAGAGCATGCCGGTGTCGATGCCCTGAGAGAGGATGCTTCCTGGGAGGGCGCGGTCGGGATTGCTGCCTAAGTAGTGGGTCAGGGTGAAGAGGTTGGAGGCGTTGCCCCAAACGGTGAGACCTTGCAGGTAAGTGCTGCGGATAGGCAGGTGGTAACTCAGTGTCACGGAGCTGAGGCGCAAGTAGCTGCCATCCTCGATCCAACGGTCGCTGAAGCGTGCGTTGCCCATGGGGTCGGTGTAGCATACCCGTGGTATGTCAGTGACCTGTCCTTCTGAGGTCCAGCGTTTGTTCATCGCAGTGGTCTGGTTGAGGAAGAGGCTTCCGCCCTCGAGCAGTGAACGCTGATAGTTGTAGATGTCGTTGCCTAAGGAATAGTCTACGACTGCTGCGAGTGAGAAGTTCTTCCAGTTGAGGGTGGTGAAGATGTTGCCATAGATATCGGGATTGGGGTCGCCGATGATGCAGCGGTCGGCATCGTCGATGACCTTGTTGCCGTCGAGGTCGGCAAAGTGCATGTCACCAGCTTGGAAATAGGCTCTCTCGCCGTTGTCGGTCATACGGTATAGTCCATCGGCTTTGGCATCGGCGGTGTTGGTGTAAACCCCTTCAGATTTCCATCCGTAGAAGACACCGACGGGCTGACCTATCTGCGTCTTGATGGTGGCACCATAGATATTGGTTTCAAATGAACGTCCGTCGGGTAGTTCGGTCACCTTATTCTTATAGTGTCCGGCCGAAGCTCCGATCTCCCATTGGAAGCTTTTGAGTGCGAGAGCTTTCCATCCGATGGTGACATCGAAGCCCTCGTTCTCTAGTTTGCCGCCGTTGGTCCAGTTTTGCTGCAGACCGCTGGTCCATGCGAGCTGTCGGAGGGTGAGCAGGTCAGAGGTCCAGCTCTTGAAGTAGTTGACCTTCAGGTTGACGCGGTTGTTGAAGAAGTTGCCCTCCAGTCCGGCTGTCATACGTCGTGTGGTCTCCCATTTCAGGTCTGTGTTTCCGATGTTTCCGATGCTCAGGCCAGTGGCCTGACTGTTGAGCATGATGTTGGAGACGAAGTAGCTGCGTGAGGCGGTGTAGTCGATGTTGTCATTGCCTGTGACATCGAAACCGGCGTTGAGTCTCAGGTAGTCGATGCCTTTCAGTCCTGCCATGAACCGCTCATTGCTCAGCACCCATGCACCCTCGATGCTTGGGAAGAGTCCCCACACCACTCCAGCCATCTTGAGGCCTGATGCATCGTCGCCGAAGCGTGATGAGGTGTGTACGGAGAGTCCACCGTCGATATAGAAACGCTCAGCGTAGTTGTAGTTGGCCAGTCCATACCATGAGATCTCGCGTGTCTTGTCATCAGCACCTCCAGTGTTTTTGAACTGCAGTGAGTTGCTCATGTTTGGGGTTTTGTCGTTACCGGTGTTGTAACCGCGCTGTGAGGTGAGCTTGTAGTCGCTGCTGATGTATCGCACACCCCCTCTGAGGTCGATGAAATGGGCACCATAGCGGTTGTTCCATGTCAGGTAGGTGTCGCTCTGGATGGCTGTCTGTCGTGCGGCCTGGCTTTGAGCGATGTTCTGCAGTGTGGTGCCCTCGTCGAGTCCTTTCACGGTGAAAGTGGGCACACCTTGGATGGGCAGATAGTAGTTTTCGTTGGTGTTCACCAGTCCGAGTACGAACTGCTCATTGATATGCAGGTGTTTGTTGAAGCGATATTTGGGTGTGACGGCAAAGGTGATGAGGCGGTTGCCGAATGAGTTGCGGTTGTTGCCCTCACCGTTTTTCAGGATGCTGGTAGGATTGGCCAGGCGTCCTTTCCCCTGGAACATCCCCTCCAGATAGTCGTCGGCGTCGGCGAGGTAGTGGCTGATGTTCCCGTTTTTGTCGTAGGCATAGGGTGACAGGAAGGGTGCTTTGGTCAGTCCAAGGAATCCTGGCGATGTGATGACGCCTTCGAGTGCGTTGAGAGGTGCTCCGTCGTCGGTGAGTTTGCGGTCCACATCGCTGTATGCGGCGTCAAATCGCACATCGAGTCCTCGTATCACTTCGATGTCGGTGTTGAGACGCATGTTGAAGCGCGAGTAATCATTCTTCTTCAGCGTGCTATTGGCCAGGGAGTAGCCCACGGAGAGGTTGTATGACGCCACGGCGTCACCACCCTGCACATTGATGCCATAGTTTTGTGAAAAGGCGTTCTCGTAAACTTCTTTGGTCCAGTCGGTCTGGTTGTGGTACTGATTGTAATAGAAATAGGAGGGGTCAT
Organism: uncultured Prevotellaceae bacterium; assembly: GCA_902780635.1. GTDB lineage: Bacteria > Bacteroidota > Bacteroidia > Bacteroidales > Bacteroidaceae > Prevotella. Next base: position 81,802 of record CACZGH010000009.1, on the reverse strand, counting down.
TGTTGAGGTATTTCATTTGCCCCATGGTCTTGGTCTTGCCAGCGAGCAACTCTGTGGTGTAGAGACGATAGTCTTCAGCCCCCAGCATCTCTGGCAGTCGAGGCACCAGCTCATAGCGTCCGTTGATGGTAACGTCGATTTTGGTAGCCATGCTCTTGTTGCGCTTGGTCTGGATGAGGATAACCCCATTGGCGGCCTTTGCTCCGTAGAGTGCGGTGCCATTCTTCAATACGGTGACCCGCTCGATGTCATTGACATTGAGGTTGGCCAACAAGTTGTTGAAATAGCCACTGTGGAGCATCTCGCGGCTGTACTGCATGTCCATCACCACGTCGTCGATGACGATCAGAGGCTGGGCGCTGGTCTGCAGCGAATTGATGCCGCCTACCAACAGGTTGTTGCCCACACCGGTGAGTCCGCTGATGGCTGTGGAGCGTACGTCGGCTCCGATTTTCTGGCGGATGAGTGGGTCGACACTGGCCTCAGAGGTGTTGTCGAAGTCGTTGGCTTCGGCACGTAGTGTGGCACGTGTGGCGGTTTTGTAAATCTCGTTGAAAGCGCTGTTGTGAAGATGGCCATTGGCGACCCCTTGATGGATAGCCTGCTGTTCCAGGTTGTATCCGTCGACTCGCATGAGCACCGACCTCACATAGTCGGGCGCTTTGAGGGTGTATTGGCCTTGGTCATCGGTCATGGTGGAATATCGGTTGTTGCCGTATGCGGTCACGATGACACCGGCGATGGGTTTTCCGGTGGTGGCGTCAACGACCTGTCCCGTCACTTCTTTCATGTCCTGGGCTGACAAGGTGATGGCTACCAATGCCAGCAGTGCTGATATGATATACTTTCTCATTGTTGTTCAGTTTTAGAGGTTCGGGGTCTCAGGTAGATACAGTCGAGGTACATCTCACGTGAGTAGGAGGACGTCTCCCTGGCCAGGATAGAGCATTGCAGCTTGACGGTGACTTTGATGTCGGTCTGTGCGTAGTTGCAGGCTGGGAAGTGGAATCCCTCAGCGACGACCACAGTGTCGACTCGTTCTGGGTCGGACTTGAACTGGGTGTTGTTGCAATTGAACGACTGTGCGTAGCCCAAGGTGTCGACATAGTTGATGGTGGCCCTGAATTTGCAGGGTTTTCCTGCAGCCGGGTTGTCCACGGTGCGTGGCAGCACGATGGCGCAGATGTCATAGTCGCCGCTCAGCGTGTTGTTCACACGGAAGGTGAGTTCCCAGTTGGAGGTGGCAGTGCGTGGCACGATGTGCAGATAGCCACCTTTTGAGATGCTGTCGGCAGAGAGGTATCGCACGTTGTAGGTACAGTCTTTGTCGCTGATGATGAGAGGTGTAGACTCTGCTTCACTCCACAGTTCCTTGAAATAGGTCGTTTCGGGCGTGAATGGCCATACTGGGGTTTTATAGAGGATGCCGTTGCTGCACTCCTCAACTTCGGCTCCGTATAAGATACCACCGGGTGCGAAAGGTTTGTAGAACACGTTATACTCAGGTGTGGAGCGGCTGTACTGCACGGATGTGAGCGAGTCTTGCACCGACTTTTGGTCGGTCATGTTGAAGATGGCGTCGCTGAGCAGTGCATGGTTGGCCCAGTAGAGTTGTAGCGAGTCGCGTTTCTGCATGCCCTGGTCGTAGATGAAGTGACCTTTTGCCTCCTCCCATGCTTGCTTCCATCCCTGTGTGGTGGGAACGACCATCCAATAGGTGGAGTCCTCTGCGTCGATGTATCCGATGCGCTGCAGCATGCGGTTGTACTCGATGACCACAGAGTCGACATAGACGGGTACGCCATCGATGATGCCGTTAGACACCGAATGGTCGGCGTCGAAATAGTCCTCTTCGTAGAGTCGCAGGTTGGCACCGATGTTTTTCAGCTCGGGCTGGTTGCAGAGAGCCTCATAGATGCTATAGCGATAGGGAAGGGGGCGGTCAGTGATGTGCAGCACACCGTTTTTTGCATGTGTGTTGGGCGTGTTGACCTTGACTCCCTCGATGCCGTCAGGACCTATCTGCAGGTGTTTGTTGTTGAGCATCAGCATGTACTGCTGGTCGGGTGTCAAGGAACTGACAGACCGTGAGAGGTGGTTGAACACGAAGAATCGCTCTACAAGGGAGTCACCTTGGTTGGTTTTGACCAGTTCCAACAGCGAGTCTCGGTTGAAGGTGCCGTTGATGGGAGCCACGACGGTGAACGACTGTCCTCCGTCGAGCAACTGTGCATAGCTCACAGAGGTTTTTTTGTGCATGCGGAACACTTTTGTCTGCTCCAGTATCTGGCAAAAGTCGCTCAGTGTGGCATCGTTTTTCATCTGCTGCCATAGTGTCAGCTGATTGCCGGCCACTTCATCCTCAGTGTAGTGGTCATCCCAGTCTGCACAGGCGTACAAGCCGCAGATGGCGCAGATGGCGCAGATGATATGGATATGTTTCATCATTTTCATGATAGACGTTTATTATGTGATGAGTTATTACGTTTTTGAGTTTTGAGTTGTTGAGATTTAAATCTCTGCATTCCTCAATTAGTGGGTGTCTTCGCCCTCCGGGCTTCCATAGACGCTTTTCGGACATAGCTCGATGTAGTCGAACGACCAGTAACGGTCGGGGTCGTCGAGTACCTGTCGGAACCTCAAGTAATAAGTCTTGTTGGAGTCGAGATACTTAGTGGCGAGCACACGGCGCAGGTTCCAGTTATTGCCGCGGAGGGGATGGTCGGCATCCCATGGGCGATAGCTGTCCATACCTTTCATGTAGCCACGGTTGTGCATGGCTTTGTCGTTGGCCATGTTCTCCTCCTCGTCGTCGGTGTCCTCCACCCATCCGATGTTGGGGTCGGGACCATAGACACGCAGGTCGACGGGTATGCCGCAGGGCTCATTGTTGAGGTAGACTTGCACCACACCTCTCTCTTCTCCGACCGTGTATCCGAGACGTATCTCGTAGGTGCCAGAGGGCACGGGCAGGAGTTTGAAAGCCACGTCGAACACGCCACTGATACAGACGGCGTTGGCCTGGTATGAGTTCCAGTATCCCACGTCACTGTGTACACCGACGTAGGTCTCATCACTTACTTTCCAGTCGGTGATGTAATGGTTTTTGAAGCCAGTGAGGATATCCTCGCCATAGCGGCCTCGTCCGTTGCAGTTCATGAAGTCAGGACTGAGCACGGTGGCATCGATTCGGATGCGGCAGTTGAGCACCACGTCTCTCACCTGTGTGGTGTAGGCGAGGATGTCGTCGAGGTAGTGATATACTCCATTGAGTGCGTTTTGATCGATGGTGCCCGACTCAGAAGGTGAGAGCACTTTCACACCACGTACGCTGAAGTTGTTTTGCAGTCCCTTGCGGTTGATGAACAGGCCAGCTGGCGGTCCAGCGAAGCGCATCATGGTGCCGGGGCACATGGTCTCGTAGAACTCTTCTGGGTCGCTGAGCGAGGTGTACCAGCAGTGCTCACGCAGGTCGCCAGACATCACCCAACTGTTATACTGTCCGATGCGTGGCAGCAGGTGGTAGCTCACGAAACGGTTGAGCGGGTTTTTGCGGTTTTTAAAGTCATCGTCATACTGTCCGGCATCCTCTGGGAAGGTCTCGTCGTAGATGCGTTTGGCATAAGCTTTCAGATCATCGAGGTTGTTGATGCCCTTGGCATGGTAGACGGAGTCGGGCTCTACGAAAGCGGTGTATTTGAAATATCGTTTTTCGGGCCAGAATGAGCGGGTGTAGAGTGCTGATCCAGATGTACATCTCACCATGACTCCCTCATGCACGGAGTCTTCACTGCAAGAGTACGTCTCGTCAATGTATTTTGTGAGCGAGTCGGCCATGCCAGTGAGCTGTAGCGCCTGCGAGAAGATGGTCAGGTCGGGGTCTTCAGCTATTTTGTCAGCCAGCAGCAAGTTGCTGGATGAGATGACGTTGTTGATCACGTGCACCACACCGTTGGTCACAGAGTCGTTGTAGTCGATCATCCGTGAGGTTTTGTTGATATAGTAGACAAGCGCATTGTGGTTGGTCACATCGCTGTCACTGGAGAGCACGATGTAGGAGTCGTCCATGTTCAGTTCCGGTAGTGCTCCCTCTCCGATATCAGTGGTGAAGAATGCCCCTTTCTTGATGATGTGTGTGCGTGCCAGCGTGTCGCAGGTCTCTGTGGGGATGTTGTCCACGGTCCCGAAGCCGTTTTTGGCGAGGTATCGGTCGATGGCCTCGTTGTTGGGTGCGAAGAGGGTGAACTCACCGTAGGTAGAGAGCATGGAGAAGTAGGGAGTTCGCTTCAGGATAGAGATTAGTTGGCTGAACTGGCTCTCATTGGCCTCAAGGAATGCTGCTGCAGTCATTTTCTTCGACTGGTAGTAGTTCTCAGGTATGTCGTCATCATTGTCGACACACGACGCCACCATGCATAGCACGAGCATGACGGGTAGGAGAAATTTATATTTTGTCATCATAGTTGTGTTTTGCTGTTGATGGTGTGACGTTTATTTGGTGAGTTCGGTATCTTCCTCGTTACCGAATGCTGGATTCTGCACGAGCAGCGGGTTGACTTTCAGCTCACTCTTAGCGTAGGGGAAGTAGATGATGTTGGGGTCAGCCAACTTAATCTTGATAGCGTTCACATTTTCTATATACTTGCGTGATGCAAGAGAGATGAGACGGTTGTTGTTGCCATCGCGTCGTGCCATTCGCACCAGGTCGAACCATCTTTTGCCCTCAAACATGAACTCTCTCTGGCGTTCTTCCATCAGCAGTTCTTCCATGGAGATTTTGGATGTGATGTAGTCGGCCATCTTGAGGGTATCGGAGCGTGCACTGGTTGTCACATCGTTGGCTCGCTTGTTGACGCGGTTGATGAGTTGGAAAGCGCTCTCATAGTTTTCCTCTCCTTTCTGTATCTGTGCCTCAGCCTTGATGAGCAGCATGTCGCTCAGTCGGTAGAAGATCCAGTTGGCATCGGCGCTGCTACGTCTTGAACTCATCAGGTTGAGGTCAGCGTCTTTGGTGATGTTCTGATTGGAATAACTGACGCTGCGACGCACGTATTTGGTGATCGCATAACGTGAGTTGCTCAACTCTGAGGACTCGTAGACGCGTCCGTCGGTACGCTTGAAGATGGTGTTGTTGCCTTGTGCCGCATCCTTGCAAAGGAAGTCGGGTGCTGTGAGGCGTCCTACGGTATTGGTGTTGTTGCCGAAGTAGTTGCTCACCCAGGTGTTCTGCTGGCTTTGGTTGGCTCTGAAGTAAAGTTCGAAGATGCTCTCAAAAGAGTTGCCCTCTCCGAAAATCTCGTTATAAGCGTTGCCACAGTTGGTGCTTCCGATGGGTTTCTCGAGAATCATGGGGATGCCACCGAAGAGGTCGATATTGTTGACATTGCCCTGTCTTTCGAGCATCTCGTCATATTGCTTGCGCTTGAAGTTGATGACTAAGTCGCAGTATTTGATGCTGTTGTCCCAGTCGCCTTTCCACAGATAGAGGTCGGCGAGCAGTGCGTAGATGGCCCAGCGTGTGATGCGGCTAGAGTTGACGTATGCGTTGGGACTGTCGTCGGTATAATACCTGCTCACGGCATCGTCCTTGACTTTTTCGAGGTCAGTGACGAGCGAGTCGAGCACGGCGTTGAATGGTGTCGCAGCCTTGACAAACACCTGGTTGTCGTCGATGCTGGGTTGTGTGGTGTAGGGCACGTCACGGAAAGTGCGTATGAGATAGAAATAGCACAGTGCGCGTAGTGCAGAGGCCTCAGCCACATTGGCGCGCATCTCCTCCTCCGTATAGTTGGGGTCGATGGCTTGCACCTGTGGTGCGTAGTAGCATACGGTGTTGCAACGGTTGATGGCCTCATAGAATCGTGCCCAACTGCACATCGGGTTGGATGGCAGCAGGTTTTCCTTCAGGATTTCATTGATTTCGTTGGGCACGTTGGAGCCTAAGCGGAGGTTGTCGGAACGCAGCTCTCCCCATACTCCCATTCTTGTGATGCAGTCGCCGTTTTCGAGGCTTTCATAGCAGCTGTTGACCACGCTCGTGACGTCGCCTTTTTCTGTCCAGTAGTTCTCAAGCACCACCTCATTCATTGGCAGGATGTCGAGGAAGTCGGAGCATCCTGTCAGTGGGGCTGTCATAGCGACGGCGCAGATGATATATTTGAACTGATATAATAATTTTTTCATAATCCAAAAGCCGTTATCTGTTAGAATTGTATGGTGATACCTCCGGTGAATGACTTCGAGCGCGGTGTCTGTGCGTTGTCAGTCACCAGTCCGAAGCTGCCGTATCCGACCTCTGGGTCTGCACCCGAGTATTTTGTGAGGCAGAACAGGTTGTTGGCCGAAATGTAGAAGCTCAGTTGGGTGAGTCCTAATCGTTTGATGATTCTTGGATCGAGAGAGTAGCTGAGCTGAGAGTAGTTGAGTCGGATGAAGGAACCGTCTTCTACGAAGCGGTCGCTTCCGAGCCAGTTGTATCCATACTGGTAGAGAGCTCGTGGTATCTCTGTCACGTCACCCTCCACACGCCAGCGCCAGTTGACAGCGCGGCTCTGGTTGTTGTTGGAGTACATGTTCTCGGCGTTCATTCGTGCTTTGTTGACAATCTTGTTGCCATAGCGGAAGTTGAACTGGTTGTTCCATGTCAGACGTCCGAAATTGAGCTTGAAGCCGAAACCGCCGGTGAATTTGGGCAGTGATGAGCCTAAATATACAATGTCGAGCTCGTTGATCTGTCCGTCGTGGTTGACATCCTCATAAATGGCATCACCGCCGCGGAACTCATAGTTGACAGAGCCGTAGCAGAAGGTCATAGGCTTGGTCATGTTGTTCTCGTCGATGATGACCACGTCGTTGGCGTCGCGCACCACTGGTGCGTTGGGGCCGCTCACACCTTTGATTTCCTCTGGTGTGTAGTCAGAATACTGGTACACACCTTTGTAGCGGAATCCGTAGATGCTTCCGAGTGCGCGGTTGAGTTCCACGCGAGTGAGGTAGGAGCCGTTGTTGCGGTCGAACTCGTTGTTGAGGCTGGCCAGACAAGTCTCCTCCATGGCGGTGATCTGGTTCTTGTTGTTGGCGAAGGTCACGTTGAAGTCGACGCTGAATTTTCCAGCCCGGAGGATGTGGTAGGCATTGATGTTGAACTCCCATCCAATGTTTTTCATGTCGCCCACATTTTGCCATGCCAGCTGAGAGTAACCAGAAGAGGTGGGGATGCCTCGTCCGCCCATGAGCAGGTCGGAGGTGTACTGGCGGTAAAGCTCTACATTACCAGTGAGTCGTTCGTTGAAGAAACCGAAGTCCATACCGACATTGTAGGTCTCTTTCTGCTCCCATTTCAGATTTTTGAGCTGAATGTTCTGCGGGTAGATGCTTCGCTCGTTCATGTAGCCGCTGCCATTGGCATATTTGCTGAAGTAGAGGTACTCAGAGCCAGGCTGTCGACCCACGATACCCCATCCTGGACGGATGGAGAGGGTGGAGATCCAGGGCAGTGCCTCGCTGAAGAATTTCTCTTTGTGGATGTTCCAGCGGAGAGAGAAGGCAGGGAAGTTACCCCAGCGCTGGTCGGCACCGAACTTGGTGCTACCGTCACGACGTACGGAGAAGTCGGCCATGTATTTGCCTTTGTAAGCATAGTGTGCGGAGTAGGTGAAGTAGATGCTACGCCACTGTCCGCTTCCTGTGCTGATGCCGTCGATGATGCCTGGCGATGCGGTGCTGATGATGGTGCCAGAGGGTAGACCCCATACGGTGGTGCCCTGTGAGGTGGAGTTACCACTGGTGAGCTGTCCACGAAGCATCATCATGAGAGAGTGGTCTGCATTTTTGAAAGCAGGTGTGAAAGTAAGGGTGTGGGTAGTGGTGACGCCGAAACTCTTGGAAGAGTTGGCCGTGGAGCGGTTGCTCTGTTTCCCGTTGGTGTCGTTCCATCCTGTGGTGCTGAGCGAGAGCGGCATGAAAGTGTCCTCGTAGCGGTTGAAGATGTTGAACACCACTTTACCCTCGTAGCTGAGGCGTGTCTGTCTCTCAGACAGGCCTAAGAGGTTGTAGCGCAGTTTGAATTCCGGCTCGATGTTGTAGCTGGTCTCGTGATTCTTGGCTAGATGAGCCAGTGCCACGGGGTTTTTGTCATTGAGCTGGTCGCGCAGTTGGCTTGACACGGTGGGTAGCATGCTGTAGTACTCGTCAAGGTCATTGCCATTTTTGTCCTGCTCATAGATAGAAAGATTGGGCATACGCCTATAGCCGATGGAGAGCAGGTCGCCATTGTTTTTCTGATTTTTTGTGTAGGTGAGTGCGATATTGGTCTCGATCTTGATACGGTCGCTCACGAAGTAGTCGAGGTTGACACGTGAGGTGAAGCGGTCGAGCACCTGCTTGATGATAGAGCCTGTCTCATGGTCATAACCGGCACCGATGCGGAAGTTGGCCTTTTCACCACCACCGCTGAGCGCGAGGTAATGGTTCTGTCGCAGACCGGTCTGCTTGACAGCTTTCAACCAGTCGGTGTTGTTGTTGTACATTTCGTACTCAGGGAAGCTGGGGTTGTAGTTGAGCTCAGGAATGTCGCTGGACGCGTCGCTCATGGAGGGGTTGAAATACTCTTCCTTGAGCAGCATGGTGTACTCGTCGCCGTTGAGCATGTTGTAGCCGGTGGGTTGGTAAGTACCCGTCATACGCAGGCTGTAGCTGGCCCTTGTGGGACCGCGTGTACCACGTTTGGTCTTGATCTCAATCACACCGTTGGAGCCTTGCGAACCCCAGATGGCTGTGGCTGCGGCGTCTTTCAGCACGGCGATACTCTCGATGTCCTCGGGGTTGACGTTGAGCAGTTCTGCGAATTTCTCCTCATTGGCAGAAGAGAAGTCGAAGTCGTTGACGTTGGTTTCCCAGACGTTGCCATCGACCACGATCAGAGGCTCACTGCTGCCGTTGATACTCGACACACCACGCAGACGCATGGAGGTGCCGGAGCCGAGGTTACCAGAGTTGGCCACGATGTCAAGACCAGCGATACGTCCCTGGAGGGCTTCGTCGACGGTGGTGATGGCCAGTCCGGTGAACTCGGACATGTCGATGCTCTGTCGTGCGGCGGAGATTTCATCTACAGGGATGGCGAGGCCAGAGCCTTGTGCACGCCGTTTCGAGGTGACGACGACACCTTCGAGTTCGCTGCCGTCGGACATGGTGACATTGTATTTGTGCCTGTTAATCGGCATGGTGACGGTCTTGTATCCCACGTAGGTGAATCGCAGTTTGTCTTTTGGATTTTTCACCTTGAAGGAGAAGTTACCGTTGATGTCGGTCACTGCTGATACGATGATACGGTTGGCGGCGTCGATTTCCACTACGTTGGCACCGATGATAGGGCCATCGGCGTCGGTCACTGTACCGCTGATGATGTCGCCTGCATTTTGTGCTGACGATTTTACAATTGATAATTGAAAGAAGAAAATTATCAATCCTATGATGCTAATGATTCTTTTTGTTTCCATCTTCTTCAATTTTTAATCAACAACGGTTTGTCGATAAGGTGGATAACGGCCGAGGAACTGGTCTCAATGTTGCTAGCATTAGAGGCGTCGGTGGTGTTGTACTGGAACTCACGAGCCACGAGATTGTAGAGACGTGGGTCGGTGGTGACCACATGGCGTGTGTTCTTCGCATAGTCAATGAGCGTGATGCCGTTGTTGCTGAGGGTAGCGGAGACACGGTAGAAACGCTCAGTTTTTGGGTCGACGACAGCTGTCTCAAAGTCGCCAGCGTCTTCCCCTGCACCGATGAAGAGGGCATTGTCCTGGATGTGGTATTTCAGGAAGTTGACAATCTGCAGTGAGTCTTGTGTCTTGGCGGTCAGATTGCCGGCTTCCTCCCATGCGTCGACAGCTTCCCATGATGAGAGTTTTCCCTGACGCTGCAACTCTTCGATACTGGAGTTGGTAGGCACGTAGATGGTATAATGATAGGTGTTGAATACCGAGATGTTGGTACCACCACATGCGTTGCGACGGAGGTGTATTTGCTCAAACAGTCCGCTGCCGTCCATCAGTTCAAGGAATTTGGAGAACTCAGGCCTGCTGGCGAGCACATCGCGCACGGTATTTCTTGTGCCGAGGATGGGCTGGTCGTCGAGGATGTAGCTCTTGCCGTTTCCACCCTGAGTCTGGTCGTAGATATAACTGACGCGGATGGGCTGTCCCTCATTCATCTGATAGCTTCCCTCCACGGTCATGCCGTTGGCTCCTGCCTGTGGGTTGGTGACGCGGATCTCTGTTCCACCTTTTGTGCGGTAGAAGGTCTGCCCGTCTTCCACATTACCTATAACGATATGTGTGTCGAGGATATCTTTCAGTCGGTTGCACACCATGTCGTAGCCTGCGCGGCCGATAGAGTCTCCCACCTCTCCTGTCTCAGTGTCATAGTTCCAGATGCTGGCCCACACGCGGTCGTTGACGTTGACCTTGGTGGGGTCGTAGTGGAATCGGAAGAGCTGTGTCTGGCTCTTGCCATAGGAGCATGGGTCGATGTACTCGAGCAATGACTTGTTGGTGGGTATAAAGAAACTGTAGTAAGAGTTGAGTGAGTTGAGATACACATTGTATTGCAACTGCTCGATACCCCAGTAGATGATTTTCATGGTCTCGTTGACCAGTGCAGGGAATGATACGCTCACATAAGCCGTGGGGGAGTAGACGCGGTTGGTGAGATAGATGGCACCGTTGCACCCCAGCCATACAGAGTCGATGGCTTCCTGCTCCACGCCCATCGGGTCGTTGGCATCGTTGAGGATACCCTGGAACTTGGAAGGCACAGATGAGACAAAGGAGCTGAGCATGTTGTTGTTGAGCAACTTCACCACCACCTCGTCGGGCACATTCTCCCACGTGCCGTAGTAGTCTCTGAGCACCTTTCCAGCCCCTGAGTTCCAGTACTCATCCAAAGCCTTGTCGCTGGGCACCATCATCACGGCCATGTCACGCTGTAGTGCGATATTGCCGCCCTGATCGTCAAGTCCGGCATAGTATGCGTTCCATTCTGGGTCGTATTTCAACAGACCGTTGACAGGCCCGTTGTCAGGTGTGGCATTGAGAGGCAGTCCTCCTTGTGATTTCTCAGAGAAGAATCGCTTCTGGTATACAGAGTCCACATTTTTATTATAGAGATAATTGTATTGGGTTGTGGTGGCCTCCCCCACCCAGTAAGGTGCGCAGAAACGCTCCAGCAGGCGGTTGAAACGGCTGACCAAGGGCTTCTGTGCGACCAACTCAGCCATGTTGGGCAGTGGTGTGATCACCTCGCTCATTTTGTGGATGAAACCATTGGAGCATTTGATGTTGGGCTCTTCCACTTGTACACCATTGACACTGGCGTCGCCCGACTCACGGTGTGTTGTATTATTATACAGGAAGTCGTAGTCACTGTTAGTGATGCGTTTGTTGACCAACTGTTTCTCTATAAACTGCACAAGAGGCACTACGGAGTTGTCGGTCATGCATACCATGGGCTGCCCCGACTCCTTGTAACGGCTCCAGTAGGGGTTGTCAGGCATTTGGCTGGCATTGAGCACACTCACTGAGTCGTAGGGTGTGTTGGATGCGAAGCGTCGCATACACTCACCCTCACGTGGCGGTGTTCCCTCTACGCTTGGCAAGCTGTTGAGCTGCATGGAGTTGTCCATCATGCTGCCGAAAAGGAGCAGTTTTTTCTGTGACGTAGAAAGTTGTTCGTAACTTCTCACTCCCCACCTGTTGTTTTGGAAAAACCGTTTGTATGCGTCATCGTCAGCGACGAAGAGCGTTTTTGAGCCGGTTTTTGCCAGTACCTCCTTGTAGCCGAGGTCGTCGATCATTCGCACGGTGTTGGTGTAGTTGCCGTTTTCCTGCAACCAACTGTAGATGCTGGATCCCCATCCTTCGGGTGTTCTCTCGTCGAGGTCATACTCCGAGCATGAGGTCAGCATGGTACCACCGGCAAACATGACTCCGGCTGCCAACAGAAGATATCGGCATCGATTCCAGAAATGTTTTCGGATTTTCATAAGAGTTTTTAATTATTAATTGTTGCTTGTATTTTTGACAGCGATGTATTCAACATTTAGTTATCAAGTCGTTGCTTTAGTAAATTTTACGATGCAAAGTTATCCATTTATCATGATGATGTCTTTTTGATGTGTTGCAGTAAGTTTGTGGTTTCGAAAAAGTTTAAAATCTAATGTTACATTTTCTTTTAGTTTTGTAACATTTTTAATTTATTTTAATTGATTGCCCTTAAAACGCCCTGATTTTCAGTCATTAATCTGCATATTTCATGCTCTTCGTGGTGTTTGCTGCAGCAAAGAAGATGTAATATGGAGGACAGAGCCTTCTGCTAGTTACCAAACAAAAGAGCGAGGCCTCACGGTCTCGCTTCTTTTGAAACTTATATAATACACTTCGGTTGATGTTCACTGATAGGTGCTATATGAGAACAAAGCCTATTGACCCTGCCAACAAAGCCTATTTCTCCCAATGCCGACAAAGCAGGCTGCTGCCTTGTCCATGAGTGGGTGTGCCGTTTGTATCAGTTGCGCCGTCGTCCCTTGCATCGAGAGAGTCTGGCAAGCCTGAGCTTACTTGAAAAGGCAGGTATTCTGACTATGTTCCTCTATAGGCGCCTTCCCGTCATTGATGGCGACAGTGGCCTTTTGCCTATAGCTATAATGGAACTCACAGCTGCGGGACAGTTGGGGACTCACACCCCATTCCCTTGTTCATCGCGTATAGCGAACCTTTCCGTTGCAAAGATAGTGAAAGTGGTCAAAAAAACAAAATATTATCCTCTTTTTTTGAGCATGGATATATAAAACTTCATTTTTTTGTTAAAAATTTGCACAGATGGACAAAAGTATTTATATTTGCAGCCGTAAACAGAGATTTTGTCAACACATATTTACATATTATTCATTTAAACCTCATAGCCTATCGAAACAGCATTACTTAAAGATCAATAATTTTAAGGAATGGATAATCTGAATGGAATGACCGACGAGCAGTTGGCATTGTCATACATTGATGGGAATAATAGAGCGTTTGATTTGCTGCTGGCAAGAACCAAGTCCAAACTCTTTACTTATATTTTGTTTGTCGTCCGCGACCGTGACTTCGCAGATGACATCTTTCAGGAGACGTTTGTCAAGGTGATCACCAAGCTGCAGCAGCGCAAGTATACCAATTCGGGTAAGTTTAGCGCCTGGCTCATGCGCATTGCCCACAACGTCATCATGGACTGGTATCGTGAGCAGAGGGCAGAGAAGATAGTGGAGCCCACAGAGGATAACGACCTATCCAACCTCAGCGGCAACGATCTCCTTGACACCAATGTTGAAAATCAATTTGTCAACGATCAGGTGCTCAGGGACGTGCGCAAGATGATGAACATGCTGCCCCCCTCACAGCGTGAGGTGGTGTTCATGCGTTTCTATCAGGAGATGTCGTTTAAGGAAATCGCCGAGGCCACTGGTGTGAGCATCAACACCTCATTAGGTCGTATGCGCTATGCCATTCTCAACTTGCGGAGAATGGCCCGTGAGCATGACGTGGTGCTCCAACTGGACTGATTTTTTCGGCATTTGCGGTTTGCAATTCGCTTTTTGCCTTTCACCTAACGCAAACGTAATCAATTCCCCCTCATTTGAGGGGGAAGATGTTAGTATACAGTAAAATATTGATTTACAACTCTTTCAGTGAGTGAATAGTGGCGATGGGGTCTTTAGCCTTGAACACATAGCTTCCGCTCACGAGGATATCTACCCCGGCCTTCACCAATCGTGGGGCCGTTTCTGTTTGTACACCTCCGTCTACTTCTATCAGTGCGTGACTTCCGCTTTCTTGGATGAGTTTGCGCAGACGTTGGGTCTTTTGTATCGTGTTCTCAATAAACTTCTGACCTCCAAATCCCGGGTTGACACTCATGAGCAGCACCATGTCGACATCACCAATGATGTCTTCCAGCATAGATACGGGTGTCGAGGGGTTGAGTGTCACGCCCGCTTTCATACCTGCCTTGTGGATGGTGTCTATAGTGCGGTGCAGGTGGGTGCAAGCCTCGTAGTGGATGTTCATCATCATGGCGCCGAGGCGTGCCGTCTGGGCAATGTAGACTTCCGGATGTACCGTCATGAAATGTACGTCGAGTGGTTTCTGGCAGATGCCAGCCACCGCCTCCAACACAGGGAAGCCAAAAGAGATATTGGGAACGAATACACCATCCATGATATCCATGTGGAGCCAGTCGGCCTCACTGCGGTTGATCATGTCGATGTCTTTGCTTAGATTGGTGAAGTCGGCCGCCAACAGCGACGGGGAAACCATTGTAGCCATATAGTCGTAGTTTAGTTCAGACAATAAGCCATGCGATGCCCATTGTATTCCATCGTACGATAGGTGTGGGCAAACTCAAGGATGAATTTCAAAGTCTTAGGAGAGGGCTCAAATTCTTCGTGGGTAAATATTTTCATAGGCAAAATCTTTTAATTCTACATTTTAAACGACATAGGTATATTATTTATTATGTGAAAAGAGAAATATTTTTTTAGATACCCAAGGAAGTCCGGACTTCCTTTTCAAAAAATGGTTTGGATAAACAGATGAAACATCTTTTTCCAAAGGGTTATGCAGGGAATATGAGTTCAAATAATAAGGTCTAGGTGCCTTTTTAACGATAAATTCGAAAAAAAAAGGATTAAATATTTGCAGATTCAAATTTAAGCATTACCTTTGCAACATCAAAGCAATATATACGAAGAAAATGAATAAAAATACGGTTTTCGCATGGTGGTGGCGTTACTCAAGATCTTAAAGTCGTGAGCACCCAAGCCGTGTGAATCTATTCCAAGATATGAAAAAGGCCTGCCGTTCTTACGACAGGCCTTTTTTAGAAATTATAACTATTGATTAAAGCACAGGAGACATTAGTATGGCAATGAATGAAATCCTTCACAGGATGCTCAATCATGAAGAGCTGACACGGGAAGAGACCCGCGACATTTTGGTGAACATCACCAAGGGAGAATATCCCAACGAGCAGATCACAGCTTTGATCACCGGTTTGCAGATGCGTGGCATCACGGTGGATGAGTTGCTTGGATTCCGTGACGGAATCTTGGAGACCGGTGTGAAAGCTGTGCTTGACTGCGACCGCTACATCGACGTGGTGGGTACAGGCGGAGACCAGAAAAATACTTTCAATATCTCCACCTGCTCCTGCTTCGTTATCGCCGGGGCGGGGTATAAGGTGGCCAAACACGGCAATTACGCCGCCACGTCGGTAAGCGGAGCGTCCAATATCATTGAGACACACGGTGTACACTTCACCTCCGACATCGACCGTCTCAACCGCTCCATGGAAGAGTGCGGTATCGTCTATCTGCACGCCCAGCTCTTTGCCAAAGCTATGAAATTTGTGGGGCCCATCCGCAAGGCATTAGCCTTCCCCACCTATTTCAATTTGCTTGGTCCCATTGTCAACCCCTCGCAGCCCAAGTGTCAGCTGCTTGGAGTGGCCAATCTTGACCAGATGCGACTATATAGTAATGTGTATCAGCGCATCGGTGTAGATTATGGCATCGTCAACAGCATCGACGGCTATGACGAAATATCGCTCACCGGCGACTTTAAGGTCACTACCAACCGCTATGAGCGTATCTTCCATCCGTCGCATCTTGGTTTCGACCCCGCCGACCCCTCGAAACTCTATGGTGGAACAACCCCCGCTGAGGCGAAGCGTATCTTTGACAATGTGCTGCTCAACCAGGCAGAGCGCGACCAAAAGAATGTGGTGCTGGCCAATGCCGCCTTCGGCATTCAGGTGCTTGAACAAGACAAGAGCATCGAAGAGTGTCTCGATATCGCCAAAGAGTCGATAGAGAGTGGCAAAGCATGGAAGACCCTGCAAAAATTTGTCGAACTCAACTCATGACAAGATGAAAGATGTACTGGAAGAGATCGTGGCGTGGAAACGCATAGAGGTGGCCGAGGCGAAGGCACAGACTCCACTCCGGCAACTGGAGCAGGATGTGCTGCGGCTGACAGACAGTGAGCCTGCGCCTCCACCATCGATGCGCAGGGCACTGCTGGAGTCGCCGACAGGCATCATCGCCGAGTTTAAACGGCGGTCGCCCTCCAAAGGATGGATTCATGAGGATGCCCAGGTTGCCGCTGTGACCTGTGCCTATGAACAAGGCGGTGCTGCCGCTGTGAGTATCCTCACCGATGAGCGATATTTCGGAGGGCATGACATCTTTGTGACACAGGCACGCCAGGCTGGACTCACACTGCCCGTGCTGTACAAAAACTTTGTCATCGACGAGTATCAGCTCTTCCAGGCACGTCGCTGCGGTGCCTCTGCGGCACTTCTCATTGCCGCCTGTCTGCGCAAAGACGAGTGTCGACGCCTGCTACGGTTGGCCCATGACCTGAGTTTGGAGGTGCTGCTGGAGACGCACAAAGAGTCAGAACTCGAATATGTGGAACTTGAACCCGATATGTGCGGTGTGAACAACCGAAACCTCGGTACCTTCATCACCGACGCCGACAACTCCTTCCGGTTGGCCAAACAGTTGCCGGCAGAATGTTGCAAAGTGAGTGAAAGCGGCATCTCAGCCCCCACCACAGTGGTTTGTCTCCGTCAAGCCGGATACAGAGGCTTCCTCATCGGAGAGACGTTGATGAAAACGTCGGACCCCGGAAAGGCTTTGTCGGTACTGATCTCAGAGATTCAAACAACTCAATAACTCAAAAACTCAAAACATGCTTATCAAAGTTTGTGGCATGCGTGTAGCCCAGAATATACGCGATGTGAGCGCTTTAGGCGTAGACTGGCTGGGACTGGTGTTCTGTCCCAACAGTCCAAGGCTTGTGACACAAATCCACTCAAGGGGCGGACTGATTCCCGACTACAACTCGTTGGAAGGAGAGACCCCTAAGCTTGGTGTGTCTCATCTGTTAATGCCACGCCACAATCATCCGCTTCGGGTGGGTGTATTTATGGATGATATGCCCCAGAATATTGTGACCCGCGTCTACAATTTCAACCTCGACATTGTACAGTTGCATGGCGAGGAGTCGCCGGTGATGATTGACAATCTCCGTCACACCCTCGATCCAGACATCCGCCCTGGTTTTAAGATTGCCAAGACCATCTTCATCGAGAGCGCAGAAGACTTCAAGCAGTGTGCTGCCTACGAAGATGTGGTGGACTATTTTGTGTTCCACAACAAGTGCGCCGAGGCCGGTGGCAGTGGCAAGAAGTTTGACTGGAGCCTACTGAGCCAGTATGAAGGAAAGACACCCTTCCTACTGAGCGGAGGCATCGGACCGGAAGATGCCGAGGCCATCAAGTCGATCCAGCATCCTATGATGGTGGGCGTGGACATCAACTCTAAGTTTGAGATTGAGCCTGGCCTGAAGGATGTGGAGAAAATACGTGACTTCGTTGAGCGCCTGAGGGCGTAGGGTTCGGTGCTTGCTGGTCGGTTTTCGCTTGCCAACAGGACACACTCCCCCTTGCCCCTTCTAACTTAGAGGGGGAGTTGATTACCACTGCGGGTTGCGACCTCCAAACTGTGAGTTGAGAAAACCCCACAGCGAACAGCGAACAGCCAACAGCGAATAGCTAATTACACTCTATTGATTATGAATAAAATCAACCAATTGTTCTCCTCACGAGGAGATCAAAAACTATTGTCGCTCTATTTCTGTGCCGGATGTCCGACACTGGAGGGTACCGCCGATGTCATCCTCGCCATGCAGCGCCACGGCATCAGCATGGTTGAGGTGGGCATCCCCTTCAGCGACCCCCTTGCCGACGGGCCTGTGATACAAAGTGCCGGCACCGTGGCGCTTCGCAATGGCATGACCCTGCGTCACCTCTTCTCACAACTCAGCGCTATCAAAGACCAGGTGCAGATACCCCTTGTGCTTATGGGATATCTCAATGTGGTGATGCACCATGGCATCGAGCGTTTCTGCCGCGACTGCGTGGAAAGCGGTGTCTCAGGTATGATTATACCCGACCTGCCTTTCCGTGACTATATGGAGGTGGTGAAACCCATTGCCGACCGTTATGATCTGAGAGTCATCATGATGATCACGCCTGAGACCTCCGAGGAACGCATCCGCCTGATCGACGAGCATACTGAGGGCTTCATCTATATGGTCAGTTCGGCCAGTATCACTGGTGCGCAGAAGAGTTTTGATGACGCCAAACAAGCCTACTTCCGCAAGATCAACGCTATGGCTTTGCGCAACCCGCGGATGATCGGATTTGGCATCTCCAACAAGCAGACGCTTACCAGTGCCTACCACAACGCCGCCGGTGCCATCATCGGCAGCAAGTTTGTCACCCTGCTCAATGAGACGCGCGACCCCGACGAGGCGCTCCGTCAGTTGAAGCAAGTTTTAGAGGAGGACTGAGCCATGAGAGACTATTTTGTAGACGAACGCGGCTTCTATGGCCGTTTTGGAGGTGCCTACGTGCCTGAAATTCTGTACAAGTGTGTACATGACCTGCAGGAAGCCTACCTCCCCATCATCGAGAGTGAAGAATTCAAAGCCGAATACCGAGCCTTGCTCCGCGACTATGTGGGCCGACCCTCACCGCTTTACTACGCCCGCCGCTTGAGTGAACGATACGGTTGCCAGCTGTATCTTAAGCGTGAAGACCTCAACCATACCGGAGCACACAAAATCAACAATACCATCGGACAGATTCTGATGGCCCGCAAGATGGGCAAGACGCGCATCATCGCCGAGACGGGTGCCGGACAACATGGTGTGGCCACTGCCACCGTCTGTGCGCTGATGAACATGAAGTGTGAGATTTTCATGGGCAAGACCGATGTGGAGCGACAGCACACCAACGTGGAGCGTATGCGGATGCTGGGTGCCGAGGTGCATCCTGTCACCACTGGCAATATGACCCTCAGCGATGCCTGTTCAGAGGCTATCCGTGACTGGTGCTGCCATCCTCGCGACACCTTCTACATCGTCGGTTCGACGATGGGTCCCCATCCTTACCCCGACATTGTGGCGAGGATGCAGAGCGTCATCTCCGAAGAGCTGAAATGGCAACTGGAGGAAAAGACCGGCCGTGACTATCCCGACTATCTCATTGCCTGTATCGGTGGCGGAAGCAATGCCGCTGGCACCATCTATCACTATATCAACGACCCTCGTGTGCGTATCGTGCTCGCAGAGGCCGGAGGCCATGGGGTGGACACTGACTACACTGCCGCCACCATCCACTGTGGCACCGAGGGTATTCTGCATGGTGCACGCACCCTGGTGATGCAGACCGATGACGGTCAGATCAAGGAAGCTTTCACCATCTCTGCCGGTCTCGACTATCCCGGTATCGGTCCTATGCACGCTAACATGGCAGAGGACGGACGGTCGCAGGTGCTCGCCGTCAACGACGACGAGGCTATCCTCGCCGGGTATGAACTCACCCGTATGGAGGGCATCATCCCCGCCATCGAGAGTGCTCATGCTGTGGCAGTGCTCCGCAAGTTGACGTTTGCGCCCGACGATGTCGTGGTGCTCACGGTGAGCGGACGCGGAGATAAAGATGTAGAAACCTATCTGAAAAACAAAGAAAAGGCAGGAGAATATGGACAATTCTGAACAATCGAAAGTCTTTGTCTGTCACACCATGGCACGCAAAGTACTGGGCGACCTCTACACACCGGTCGGCATGTATATGCGTCTGCGTGACATATGTCCGCAGAGTGCTCTGATGGAAAGCTCAGATTACCATGAGAAGAGCAACAGTCGCTCTTTTATCGGTGTCAACCCCATCGCCAGTGTGGCCATCGGCCATGGTGTTGCCACGCTCTCTTTTCCCGACGGCCAGGTGGTCAGCCGAGAGGTGAACGACAGTTACCGCTGCGAACATGCCATCAATGAGTTTCTGGGTCGTTTTCAGATTGAGGGCGAGGCCGCATCCTTTTGTGGACTTTACGGCTATACCTCGTTCAATGCGGTGCGCTATTTTGAGAACATCGCCGTCAAGGACATGACGATGGAGCGCAACGATGCCCCCGATCTCTACTATATACTCTTCAGAGATATCATTGTCTTCGAGCATTTCAACAACCAAGTGATTTTTGTCACTATGACCCCTGACGGAGACGAGCAGAAAGCCATCCACCAACTGGATGAACTGGAGCGGCAGGTCAACAAGCCCAGCGTGCGCTCCTACAGTTTCCGACCGGTGGGCGATGTCTCCTCGCCCCTTACCGACGAGGAGCATAAAGCCAACATTCGCCG
The DNA here is from genome assembly GCA_902780635.1 of uncultured Prevotellaceae bacterium. GTDB lineage: Bacteria > Bacteroidota > Bacteroidia > Bacteroidales > Bacteroidaceae > Prevotella. Next base: position 61,493 of record CACZGH010000009.1, on the reverse strand, counting down.
TGGCATCGCCCACTGCATGAGGGGCGACGTGTTTCAGATTGTCCTCTCGCGGCGCTTTGTGCAGAAATATGAGGGTGATGACTTCCGGCTCTACAGAGCACTGAGAAGTGTCAACCCCTCGCCCTATCTCTTCTATTTCGATTTCGGTGGCTTCCGCATCTTCGGCTCCAGTCCTGAGACCCATTGTCGTATCGAGGGGCGCACCGCCTACATCGACCCCATTGCCGGCACCACCCGTCGCACCGGCGATGCTGAGGCCGACCGTCGTGGGGCGGAGTTTCTTCGCAACGACCCTAAGGAGAATGCTGAGCATGTGATGCTTGTCGACCTGGCTCGCAATGACCTGAGTCGCAACTGCCATCAGGTGAAGGTCGACTTCTACAAAGACTTACAGTATTACAGCCATGTGATTCATTTGGTGAGCCGTGTGTCGGGAGTGCTCAATGCAGACGCTGACCCAGTGAAGGCTTTCATCGACACCTTCCCCGCCGGCACGCTGAGTGGCGCCCCCAAAGTGAGAGCCATGCAGCTCATCAGTGAGTACGAGCCCCACAACCGAGGTGCCTATGGAGGATGTATCGGCTATATCGGCTTTGATGGTCAGCTCAATCAGGCCATCACCATCCGTACCTTTGTCAGCCGCAACGGCGAGTTGTGGTTTCAGGCCGGAGGAGGCATTGTGGCCAAGAGCGACGAAGAATATGAATTGCAGGAAGTGAACAACAAACTTGGCGCGCTTCGGAGGGCTATTATGATGGCAGGAGAAATCTAAACGCTGTTAAATGACATGGAAATGAAGAAAGTAATCATCATAGACAATTACGACTCCTTTACATACAATCTGGCACACCTTGTGAGGGAATTGGGTGCGGAGGTGACCGTCTGGCGCAACGACCAGTTTGAGATGGGGCAGTTGGACGCTTTTGACAAGATCATATTAAGTCCAGGACCCGGCATCCCGTCAGAGGCAGGGTTGCTCACACAAGTCATCTCCACGTATGCTGGCGTAAAGCCTATCCTTGGGGTCTGCTTAGGCCATCAGGCCATTGGTGAAGTGTTTGGTGCCAAACTGACCAATCTGAGTGAGGTGTATCATGGTGTCGCTACGGAGGGTACACAGTTTGGCAATGACTATCTCTTTGAAGGCTTGTCCAAACGTCTGGTCATGGGCAGGTACCATAGTTGGGTGGTCGACAGGGCTGGTTTCCCTGCCTGCCTGCAGGTCACTGCGGTGAGCGATGACGGCCAGATTATGGCGTTGCGTCATCAGGAGTATGACATCCATGGTATCCAGTTTCATCCGGAGAGCGTGCTGACACCGGGTGGTCGTCAAATCATTGGCAATTGGCTGAAGCATTGACTTTTTTGAGTCATACTTTTGGAAAATTTGAGGAAAAGTAGTACCTTTGCATCCCATTTTTATGGAATGCAAAGGTTTTGCTCTATATTTACCAAATCATCCCGTTATGGAAATGAACACAACAGATACCGTTGGCCGTCTCACTGACTCATTCATTGAGACAGACGATGTGCAGCTTCCTTGGTTTGCCGTGCGTTTGTTTTCCAACCATCTGCTGAGAGCCCGCAGCTATTTTGATGAGAAAAAAGTGGAATATTTCGTCCCCATGCAGTACTATGACTATGAGGATGAGAATGGTCACCACCGGCGTAAGTTGCGTCCTGTGGTCAGCAATCTCATTTTCGTGAAAAAAACGATGACCACCCATGCCATGGCGGAACTGATGCATAAAAGTGATATCAAAATGGCGGTGATGACCAAAAGCCGCGAAAACCGAGAGTATTATGAGATACCTCCCAAGCAGATGGCAGAGTTTCAGACCATGTGCAACCCGGAACTAGAGATGCGGAAATTCTTGAGTTCGGAAGAAGCCAAACTCAAGGTGGGCACCCCCGTGATGGTCAGCCATGGCCCCCTGAAGGGTCTGACTGGCCGTTTGGTGCGGCAGAGCCACAAATATTTCCTGCTCAAGGAGGTGCCTGGTATGGGGGTGATGCTCAAAGTGTCACGCTGGTGCTGCAAGCCCCTTTCAGACAGCGAATAGCGTTTCTTGCGCTCAAAACTCCGAGGTGAAGTGGAAACGGATGTGCTTGAAGTCCTCCTGGGCCATGGAGAGCACATACCCACTGTCAGCAAGGAACACATCGCGGCCTTCTCGGTCTTTGGCCATATACTGATATTTCCTTTTCTTGAAATTTTCCAGTTCTTTCTCGTCGTCAGATTCTATCCAGCATGCTTTGTACAGATGGACAGGTTCCCAGCGGCATCGGGCGTTGTACTCATTTTCCAGACGATACTGTATCACCTCAAACTGCAGCTGACCTACAGTGCCGATGATTTTTCGGCCGTTGAACTGGTTGACAAACAGTTGCGCCACGCCCTCGTCCATCAGTTGCTCGATGCCTTTGGCGAGTTGTTTCGCTTTCATCGGGTCATCGTTCTCAATATATTTGAACATCTCCGGCGAGAAGGAAGGCAGGCCACGGAAATGTAGATGTTCGCCCTCTGTCATTGTGTCACCGATTTTGAATATGCCGTTGTCGGGCAGACCTACGATGTCGCCAGGATAGGCCTCGTCAATGGTGGACTTGCGTTGTGCCATGAACTGAGTAGGTGATGAGAACCGCAATGTCTTATCCAGACGGACGTGATAGTAGGGTTGGTTGCGCACAAACCGGCCGCTGCACACCTTGCAGAATGCGATGCAAGAGCGGTGGTTGGGGTCAATATTGGCCGTGATTTTGAAAATAAAGCCAGTGAATTTCTGCTCCTCTGGCTGCACCGCCCTTTCCTCTGCCTGTGTGGGACGTGGATGAGGTGCTATTTTTACAAAACAGTTGAGCAGCTCCTGCACTCCGAAGTTGTTGAGTGCACTACCAAAAAAGACGGGAGCCACCTCTGCGGCGCGGTAGTCTTCCACTTGAAACTCAGGATACACACCGTCTATCAGTTCCAGATCGTCACGCAACTGGCTGGCGTCCTGTGGGCCGACGTGCTTCTCCAGTTCCTCGCTGTTGATGTCGATTTCCACTTTCTCCGTCACTCGCTGTTTGTCGGGTGTAAACAAGTCGAGTTTGTTTTCATAGATATTGTAGACGCCTTTGAATCTCACACCTTGATTGATGGGCCATGAGAGCGGGCGAACGCTGATCTGCAACTCTTGCTCCAGTTCGTCTAACAAGTCGAAGGGGTCACGGCCCTCGCGGTCCATCTTGTTGATGAAGATGATGACCGGTGTATTGCGCATGCGGCACACGTTCATCAGTTTGCGTGTCTGTGTCTCCACGCCCTTGGCACCGTCAACCACGATGATGGCCGAGTCGACGGCTGTCAGTGTGCGGTAGGTGTCCTCGGCGAAGTCTTGGTGTCCAGGGGTGTCGAGGATGTTGACCTTATATCCTTCATAATCGAATTCCATCACCGAGGTAGAGACAGAGATACCGCGTTGCTTCTCTATGTCCATCCAGTCGGAAGTGGCTGTCTTACGTATCTTGTTGCTCTTTACGGCACCAGCCACCTGGATTTGTCCGCCGAAGAGCAGGAATTTCTCAGTCAGTGTGGTTTTTCCTGCATCGGGGTGTGATATGATGGCAAAGGTGCGGCGTCTTTCTATTTCTTGGTTCATTGTTGAATATTGAAAATTAAAATGAGGTCATAACGTGAGCACGTCATGACGAAAAATGAAGGGGACATTCGTGGAAGTCACCTTAACAACTCGTCAGTATCTCAACACATTCTCTGAGAGAGTCTTCCCAGTAGGGGATGGTCAGATGGTAAGTATCTTTGATTTTAGACTTGTCGAGGATAGAGTAGTGGGGGCGCTTGGCTGGGGTGGGGTATTCCTCGGTCTTAAGTGGGCGCACCTGGCAGCCGGTGATACCAGCGAGCCGATGGATGGCCTTGGTGAAGTCGTACCAGCTGGCTACTCCCTCGTTGGTGAAGTGGTAAACTCCCGGATGGATGCCCTGTTCGATGATACTCATGATGGCCATGGCCAGGTCGCGTGCGTAGGTGGGCGTGCCTATCTGGTCGTAGATGACGCCCAGCGTGTCACGCTCCCGTCCTAAGCGGAGCATGGTTTTCACAAAATTGTTGCCAAAGCTGCTGTAGAGCCATGCGGTGCGGATAATCATCGCCCTGCTGCAGAATTTGGTCACGCCAAATTCACCTGCCAGTTTGGTGCTTCCGTAGACCCCGTCGGGCGACGGGGTGTCGTCCTCACGGTAGGGTCGGAAATTTTTGCCGTTGAACACATAGTCTGTAGAAATCTGTATGATCCATCCGTGTCGGCTCTCGATGGCGGCGGCCAGATAGGCAGGTGCCACCGTGTTGAGTGTGGTGCAAGGCTCTTTGGCTTCCTCTGCCTTGTCTACGGCTGTGAAGGCGGCACAGTTGACGATGCCTTCTATCTCATGCGTATTGATAAAGTTTTCGACCGCTTCTTGGTTGGTGATGTCAAGTTCGTCGACGTCAGTATTGAAAAAAGTGTGTGCTGGATGAGCTTTTTCCAGCAGTTGCATTTCGTTTCCTAATTGGCCATTGCAGCCGGTAATGAGTATATTCATGTTTGTCAAAAAGTTGAGTCGTCAAAATCGATACCTTCGGTCTTGTCCTTCAGGTAGTAGTCAGAGAGCATACCGACGAGCGTGCTGATCTCCTGGATGGCGTGCTGTGTGTCGGGCGAGATCTCTTTGTTTTGTAGGCGTAGCATCATTACGCCGTAGAGCGCGTTGAGACAAGTCTCTATCTCGCTTTCGTTGGAGTCGCCGCCTCGCTTACGTAGTTCTACGATATATGGCAGCACTTTGTAGTACTCAGAGCGGTAGAAAGGAAATCGTGAGCTATCGAGCAGACGGGCGTGCAGTTCGGTGATGTCTTGCACCACGATTTTGTTGATTTGCAGATGTCCGCTCTCGCGGCGTCCCTCCTCGTTGATCATGCGTATCAAGTTGCCATACCAGTCGGTCAGTTCTTCTTTTTCCTCGTCGGGGTAGTCGAACTGGCTGATATACTCACGGCGTATGCGTGCCAGGCTGCATCCATACGCACGGATTAAATCCTCCACCTGCCACATATAGAGCAGGTATTCAGCGATGCTTTTCTTACGTAGTTCTTTAGCTATAAACATAACGATGGTGGTGTATGATATGTACCATCAGTAGTGGATGGTGAAAAGATTGAAGATGGTGCCTATCAAAACGACAACGGAAAACAGTATCACCACACTCCCGATAATGCGGTTGATGAGAATGATACCATAATAGTCGAATTTTATCCTGATTTTGTCAATGAGCCATGTCAGTCCAAACCACCACAACAGTGCACCCATCACGATACTCACATAGCCTATGAGCATCACGAAAGGATGCCCCGGAACCACGAAAGCCAACTGTGCAAAGCTGGCCATAAAAAGAATGATGATGAGTGGATTGGAGAGGGTCACCAAAAAGGCCGTCACGCCATTGTGGATGAAAGTGCCCTTGGTGTTGCCGCTTTGGTGCATGTTCTTAGTGGGGTTGGAGCGGAAACTGTAGATGCCGAAAATGAGGAGCATAATGCTTCCCGTGATTTGCAGGAAGAACTGGTTGTGGGCATTGGTGATGAGATTCATGACAAAACTCATGCCTACTCCTGTGATGATAGCATAAAACAAGTCGCTCATCGTGGCGCCAATGCCTGTCACAAAGCCATACCACCGTCCTTTGTTGAGCGTGCGCTGCACACACAATATTCCCACCGGTCCCATGGGCGCAGAGGCAAGAACACCTATGATGATGCCTTTGAGGATGGTGCTGAGTATGTCTATGTGAAACAATGTTGGCATATCGTTTGCAAAGATGCTAATTTTTTATGAGAAGTGCAAATTTTGCGCATAAAAGTTTCAATAAAAAGGGAGGAGTTGAGGAGTTGAGGAGTGGTGAAGTTCAGACAATACCGTTTTTTATACGCTGTCTCCATCTATGAGGAACAATCTGTGCTATAGTCTGACCCCCCGGACTTCTAAACTTCTGCACTCCTAATTATTCCAAATCATTTTCCCATGAAAATTTGGTTGTCTCATACTTTTGTCTTATCTTTGCATCGTATGTCATATCGGAAGTCGCATCAGAATTCTGAAAATAGGTTCGTATTTTTTTTTAATATCTAAATAACATAATATGGATGCACAGACAATCATGAAACCTTATGTGATAGGTTTAGACTTAGGAGGCACCAACTCCGTGTTCGGTATCGTGGACAGCCGTGGCGATATTAAGGCCACAACTGCTATCAAGACCCAAGGCTACGACCGCGTAGAAGACTATGTCGACGCTGCAGTCGACGCCCTGCAGGTCATCATCGACCAAGTGGGAGGTATAGATAAGATCAAGGCCATGGGTATTGGCGCCCCTAATGGCAATTTCTATAATGGCACTATTGAGTTTGCTCCCAACCTCTCTTGGGGACATGATACGGTGGTGCCTCTGGCCAAAATGTTCAGCGACCGACTTGGGATTCCCGTAGCACTGACCAATGACGCCAATGCTGCCGCTATCGGAGAGATGATCTATGGTGTGGCAAGAGGTATGAAAAACTTCATCGTCATCACCCTTGGCACTGGTGTCGGTTCAGGTATTGTCATCAATGGCCAATTGGTGTATGGATGTGACGGATTTGCCGGTGAGTTGGGACATGTGATTATGCGCCGTGAGAATGGTCGTTCCTGTGGATGTGGACGCAAGGGCTGTCTTGAGGCTTATTGCTCTGCCACTGGTGTGGCACGTTCTGCCCGCGAGTTGCTCTTCACCACAGACCGTCCCTCGGTGCTGCGCGACATGAATCCTGAAGAGATCACATCGCTTGATGTGTCAATCGCTGCCGGCAAGGGTGACCAGCTCGCACTGGATGTCTACAAGGCCACCGGCGAGATGCTGGGAGAGGCTTGTGCCGACTTTGCCGCTTTCTCCTCACCAGAGGCATTCATCTTCTTTGGAGGACTCGTCAAGGCAGGAGATCTCATCATGGATCCCATCAAGAAGAGCTATGACGAGCATGTGCTGAAAATCTTCAGAGGAAAGGCAAAATTCCTCATCAGTGGTCTTGACGGAGCTTCCGCTGCTGTGCTCGGTGCTTCAGCCATCGGATGGGAATTGTAACCATGGCAAGTTACGATCAGGATATCAAGGAGGCTGTGGAAGTCATGCGGCGTGGTGGGGTGATCCTTTACCCCACCGACACTGTATGGGGTATCGGCTGCGATGCCACCAACCCCGATGCTGTGGCCAGGGTGTATGAAATCAAGCGTCGCACAGATGCCAAAGCCCTGATTTGCCTTGTGGACAGCGACGCCCGGTTGCAGCGCTATGTCCGTCAGGTGCCCAATGTGGCTTGGGATGTGATGGAGTTGTCGGTCAAGCCTATCACGGTGATTCTCGACGGAGCTGTCAATCTGGCGCCTAATCTGGTGGCAGAGGATGGCTCTGTGGCGATGCGCATCACCAAGGAGCCTTTCTCACAGCAATTGTGTTACCGTTTTCAGAAAGCCATCGTTTCTACCAGTGCCAACATCAGTGGTGAGCCCCCTGCCTCCAATTTCTGTGACATCTCTCCAGAGCTTTTGGAGGCGGTGGACTATGTCTGCAAGTCACGTCGGCAGGAGCGCCAGCCACATACTCCATCGAGCATCATCAAAATCAGGCTCAACGGCGAGGTGAGCATCATTCGTAAGTAGATGACCGAGACGACCTCTATATGGAAGCCATCATGGCTCATACGTATCGACCAATGGCGCAAAGAACATGTGCCCAACAAGCAGTTTACACTGGCTCTCAGTCTGGCAGTGGGCTTCTTTGCCGCCGTGGCCGCTTACGTGCTCCATTGGCTCATTGACGAGATTCAGTTGTTGCTGACGGCTGGTTTCGACAACCGTACGTTCAACTGGTTATACCTTGTCTTCCCTGTAGTAGGTATCTTTCTCACCTCCCTTTTTGTGCGGTATGTGGTGAGAGACAATATCAGTCATGGCATCACCCGCATCCTCTATGCCATCAGTCGCAAGCAGAGCAGACTCAAGAGACACAATTGCTGGAGTTCAGTCATCGCATCGGCCCTCACCATCGGTTTTGGTGGAAGTGTGGGGGCTGAGGCACCTATTGTGCTCACGGGGTCGGCCATTGGCAGCAGTTTAGGGCAACGTTTCCATCTTGACAGTAAGACCATGATGGTGCTTGTGGGATGTGGCGCTTCCGCTGCTATTGCCGGCATCTTCAAGGCCCCGATAGCAGGACTAGTGTTCACGCTTGAGGTGCTCATGATCGATCTGACGATGGCGTCCCTGTTGCCCATCCTTATCTCCAGTGTCACCGCCACCTGTTTCACCTATATCTTTGTGGGCAGCGAGTCGCTGTTTCACTTCACCCTCGATGGAGAGTGGGAGGTGGAGCGTGTGCCGGCCTGCATTCTGTTGGGCATTTTCTGCGGACTGGTCAGTTTGTATTTCATTCGCACCATGACGGTTTGTGAGAAGTTGTTTGCCCGACTCGGCAAATATCCCTATGCCAAGCTGGCTCTGGGTGGCATGGTGCTCAGTGGGCTTATTTTCCTCTTCCCCTCTTTGTATGGTGAGGGGTACTCCAGCATCAACATCTTGCTCAACGGACGGACGGAGGCCGATTGGGGCACCATCCTCAACAACTCGCTGTTTTATGGCAACGGTCAACTGCTGATGTTGTATATCGGACTGGTTTTGGCCACCAAGGTATTCGCCACTTCTGCCACCAATGGTGGTGGCGGGTGTGGTGGTACGTTCGCGCCCTCGCTCTTCATCGGCGCTTTCGCCGGATTCTTTTTCTCCAGGTTGTGGAATATCAACGAGGTGGGCATCTATATCCCTGAGAAGAACTTCTCTCTCTTGGGTATGGCGGGTGTCATGGCGGGCGTCATGCACGCACCCCTCACCGGTATCTTCCTCATTGCAGAAATCACAGGCGGCTACCGGCTGTTTATCCCATTGATGATAGTCAGTATCTGCGCCTATCTCACCATCATTATCTTTGAGCCTCACAGCATCTACGGCATGAGACTGGCCCGTGAGGGCAAACTCATCACCCACCACACTGACAAGTCTATCCTTACACTGATGAGTCTCGACAGCATTATCGACCGGCGTTATACGGCGATAGACAAAGAGATGTCTCTCGGACAGTTGGTTACTGTCATCAGTATGAGTACCACCGATTTTATGCCAGTGCTCGACAATGCCGGAACGCTTTTGGGCGAGGTCAACCTGACCAAGATACGTAATGTGATGTTTCGCACCGAACTCTACCAGCACTTTAAAGTGTCGCAATTGATGACTCCTCCGCCAAGCACCTTGGGCATGAACGACCCGATGGAGGATGTCATGCAGAAGTTTGATGAGACCGATGCCGCTGTGCTGCCTGTGACAGACACCGACGGCCATCTCATCGGCTATATCAATCGTACCAAGATGTATGCCATGTATCGAAAGATGGTGGCAGATATGTCGCAGGAGTGAGAAAAGATGAAAGATGAAAAATTAAAGATGAAAGATTAAGATTGGAAGATGGAAAGATGAAAAATTGACAAGTCACAATTTACAATTGGAAATCAACTCGTCAACTTGTCAATTCATCAACTTCATCTAATAACTTGTCAACCGTCAACTTGTCAACTAACATAAAATGCAAAAGGAAGATCTGAGAATAGTTTTTATGGGTACCCCGGAGTTTGCAGTGGGTACGCTGCAGTCGCTTGTAGAAGGTGGATATCAGGTGGTGGCGGTCGTCACCCAGCCTGACAAACCTGTGGGGCGGCATGGTAGTGTGTTGCAGCCCTCGGAGGTCAAAAAATATGCTCTGGCGCATGACATACCCGTGCTTCAGCCTGAGAAAATGAAAGATCCTGAGTTTGTGGAGCAATTGCGCTCGTATCAAGCCGACTTGCAGGTGGTGGTGGCGTTTAGGATGTTGCCAGAGGTGGTGTGGGCGATGCCTCGTCTGGGTACTTTCAACGTGCATGCAGCCCTTTTGCCTCAGTACAGAGGTGCCGCCCCTATCAACTGGGCGGTCATCAACGGAGAGACGGTGACAGGTGTGACCACTTTCTTCCTTGACCATGAGATAGATACCGGACGTATTATCATGCAAGAACCGTTTGACATACCCGATGATGCCGATGTGGAGTATGTCTATGATGGACTGATGCACCTTGGCGCACAACTCGCTTTGAGGACGATTGATAAAATCATTGAGGGTGATGGACAGGTTGAAGCCATTGCTCAGGATCAGTTGATGAGCCAGGATGTCGTCTTGCACAAGGCGCCGAAAATTTTTAAGGAGACATGCCGTATCGACTGGTCATGGCCTGCTAAAAAAGTTTATGATTTCGTACGTGGCCTGAGTCCCTATCCTGGTGCCTGGACTACGCTGCAGACATCAGCCGACGCCCAACCCGTTGTGGTCAAGATATACCATACGACCAAAAGTCAAGAACGTTTGGAGGGGAGCGAGCCGGGCACGATTGTGCGAAAGGGCAGTGTGATGTTGGTGTCGACAGGCGAAGGAGCGTTGCAGATAGATACGCTCCAGATGGCTGGCAAGAAACGGATGCAAGTGAAAGATTTCCTCAATGGATTCCAGAAAATAGAGGAGTGTGTGATGTGCTGATAGTCAGTGTCTTATGCGCCAGAAATAATGCCATAGGCGGAACCATGGCTCCCAAAGACACTCCTCAGGGAAATACCTCAGTAGCCGCATGTCACGCACCAGCACTTGGAGGTTGTGCTTCGACTGGCTCTTAGTCTCGCCACTCAGAAGCCGGTCATCATACTTGCCGAAATTGCCTCCTTTCATGATTTCTCTGACCAACAGTCGTCCCAATTGTGGGTTGGGTGGATAGATGAGGAATTTCTCATCCAACCCTAATATTTCCTTCATCATCCACATCACCGCACCTGCCACTTTTCCATAGCCTAAGTAAGAGATGGTGTCGGGAGAGACGTGCGTGTTACTTTTTCTTAGCAAGTGATAATAGTCGATAATGTGTCGCAGGCCCACACCCTCTCTGATGAGGTGGCAATAGAGGTGTGAGAGCAGGTATACTTGGTTGAACTCGTCGGTAGGAACACAGCATCTGAGTTCGTCGTTCTTGTTGGAGAAGCATGCGTCGGCATGACTCTCAAACCAACGCTGGAGCCGGCGGTTGTAGATGGGGTTGCTTGACCATGACGGACGGTAGTGCACCTCCACCCCCACTTTGCCTGCTTTGCGGAATTCGATATGATGATAGACCCGTTTGAAGCCGGGCTGGATGGAGTCGACATAGGCGATCACTTTTTTGTCGCCACCCTCCACCCAGATGTCGATGTCGCCAGAGGTGCGCATCAGTGGTTCGGGATAAAAAAGCCCATTGCCTTGTCCTTTTAAAAGGCAGGAACGAAATCCCTCTCTTCTGAAATTGTTCCACACCCAGGCCACTTTCTCATTCACCATCTTGTTGCGGCGTGCTATCTTCTCACGTCTGGCCATCCATGCAAGCACTTGCACGTCAGAAAGTTTTACGCCATTCTCACGGTCCATCCTCTGGATGCCATGCCAGAAGGTTGCCTCCGCCGTTTGTTTCACGGCGAAGTCATACAACTCCGTCCACTCGATGCTGGCGGTGGAGGAGGGTAGGGGGGTACTGTCGTCAAGGCAATACCTTAGAAACTCAAGATAGGGATGGCACTTTTCCATTTCGTTGGCAAAGTTACGTATTTTTTTTGGATAATCCTCATAACCTATTATAATTAATGTGTATCATCAGGTGGAAGTGCCGTTTGTATAATTAATAATTATCAATTAACTTTATTATTAATAGTTAAAATCACTAAATCATAGTGAATATTTTAACAATTATGTGTTAAACAATTAAATATTCAATTATCTTTGCCGATATGAAAAAGAAGACGATCTGGACCATATCGGCCATTATGGGGCTTTCGTTTCTCGCGCTGCTCTTCTTGCAGCTTAAATACATCGACGAGATGGTGCGCATGAAGAAAGAGCAGTTTGACGAGTCCGTCAAGCGTTCCCTCTATCAGGCTTCGCGCAACCTTGAGCTCAACGAGACGCTGCGATACCTGGAGAAAGACATCAGTGCCGCCAGTCGGAAGGGCATTGTCCACGACTCCCTCATCATCAGTGCCCTTGGAAAGGACACGATGCTCAGTCGTACCCACCAGTACACCACCATCAGCGACGACGGCACCATCTACTCCACCTTTGAGATGAAGACTAGCAAGGTGAAGCCCTCGTCGGTGCCCAAGGTGCTCATTGTGCGAAACGACAAAAGTACGCTGTCTCAGACCAACAAGTCGATGCAAGAGATTGTGCGAAACCGCTATGTGTATCAAAAGGCGCTGCTTGACCAGGTGGTGATGAATATCCTCTACTCCGCCTCAGAGAAGCCCTTGCAGGAGCGTGTCAACTTCAAACTCCTCGACCACGACCTCAAGGCAGAGCTGCAGAACAGCGGCATTAGCATACCATACCATTTTACCGTGTCTACCGGTGACGGTCGTGAGGTCTATCGTTGTCCTGACTACAGCGAGGAAGGGGAGGAATATACCTACGAGCAGGAGTTGTATAAAAACGACCCTCAGAGCCAGACAGGATTTGTGAGGATTCACTTCCCGGAGATGAACAAATACATCTTCTCCAGTATCCGTTTCATGATTCCCGCCATTGTGTTCACCATCATCCTGCTCATCACCTTCATCTTCACCATCGTTGTGGTGTTCAGGCAGAAACGATACTCAGAGATCAAGAACGACTTCATCAACAACATGACCCATGAGTTGAAGACCCCCATCTCCAGTATCTCACTTGCTGCGCAGATGCTCAATGACAACGCACTCAAGAAAAGCCCGGAGATGATGAACCACCTTGGCCACGCCATCCAAGACGAGACCAAACGACTGAGGTTTCTTGTGGAAAAAGTGCTTCAGATGTCCATGTTTGACAAGCAAGACTCCATCTTCAAGAAAAAAGAACTCGACCTCAACGAGATGGTGGAGAATGTGGCCAATACCTTCACCCTGCGAGTGGAGCACACCGGCGGTAAAATCATGGTCGACATAGAGGCCATCGACTCGAAGATATTTGTCGACGAGATACACTTCACCAACGTCATCTTCAATCTGCTTGACAATGCCATCAAATACCGTAAGCCGGATCAGCCGGTCAACCTGCTTATCAAGACATGGAACGATGACGAGCATCTGTATATGTCGGTCAAAGACGACGGCATCGGCATCAAGAAAGAGAACCTGAAGAAAATCTTCGACAAGTTCTACCGCGTACACACCGGAAATGTGCATAATGTGAAAGGTTTCGGACTCGGACTGGCTTATGTCAAGAAGATCGTCGACCTGCACAAAGGAGACATCAAGGTGGACAGCGAATATGGAAAAGGAACAAAATTTACTATACAATTACCAGTCATTAAAGATTAGAAACTATGGAAGAAAAATTGAAAATTCTATTGTGCGAAGACGAGGAGAACCTCGGCATGTTGCTTCGCGAGTATCTGCAGGCTAAAGGATACACCGCAGAACTGTGTCTCGACGGAGAGGCTGGCTATAAGGAGTTTCTCAAAAACAAATACGACATCTGTGTGCTTGACGTGATGATGCCCAAGAAAGATGGATTCACACTGGCTCAGGAAATCCGCCAGGCCAATGCGGAAATCCCTATCATCTTCCTCACTGCTAAGCAGCTGAAGGACGATATCCTCGAAGGTTTCAAGATTGGAGCTGATGACTACATCACAAAGCCATTCTCCATGGAGGAGTTGGTGCTCCGCATTGAGGCCATTCTGCGTCGCGTACGTGGCAAGAAAAACAAGGAGTCTACGCTCTACAACATCGGCAAGTTTGTCTTTGACACCCAGAAACAGCTTTTGGCCATCGGTGAGAAACAAACCAAGCTCACCACGAAGGAGAATGAGTTGCTCGCCCTGCTTTGCTCCCATGCCAATGAGATCTTGCAGCGCGACTTCGCCCTGAAGACCATTTGGATAGACGACAATTATTTCAACGCCCGCTCCATGGATGTGTATATCACCAAACTGCGCAAGCACCTGAAGGATGACCCGCAGATAGAGATCATCAATATCCATGGCAAAGGATACAAACTTATCACTCCCGAGGAGGAATAGTCACCATTGAAATACACTTTACACCACGCTATCACTGATGGCGTGGTTTTTTTTAGGAGTTGGGGAGTTGAGGAGTTGAGGAGTTCAGCTAATAGTCACTGTTACGTTTGGCGCTGACTACATACAGCACGACTCCGGCGATGATGAGCAGGAGGCAGAACATGGAAAAGGCATTGCTGTAGGTCCAGTGGGCGATAACACCCACCAACAACAGGATAGCACCCAGAATGACCAGTAAAATGCTGCTACGACGAGAGAAAAACTTCATGTAACCTTAAAAAATTGCAAAATATGGTGCAAAGATACTACAAATATTTTGGTGGATGAAGAAAAAGCAGTACCTTTGCACCGCATTTTTGCAAAACAACATTTTTTAATCATTTTTAAGTATGAATCAATACGAAACCGTTTTCATTTTGACTCCCGTTTTGTCTGATGAACAGATGAAGGAAACGGTCGCTAAATTCAAGGGCATCCTCACTGATAAGGGTGCAGAGATTCTGAATGAAGAGACCTGGGGACTGAAGAAGATGGCTTATGCTATTCAGAAGAAATCCACAGGCTTCTACTGTCTGCTGGAGTTCAAGGCTGAGCCAGAAGTGATCAAAACCCTCGAGACCGGCTATCGCCGTGACGAGCGTGTTATCCGCTTTATGACTGTGAAGCTCGACAAGTATGCCGCACAGTATGCTGAGAAGAGACGTATTAAATTAGGTAAAAAAGAGGAGGCTTAAACTATGGCACAGAACGATACCGAAATCCGTTATCTGACCCCGCCGTCAGTAGACACCAAGAAGAAGAAATATTGCCGTTTCAAGAAGAGCGGAATCAAGTATATCGACTACAAGGATCCCGAGTTCCTGAAGAAATTCCTCAATGAGCAGGGTAAGATCCTTCCTCGCCGCATCACTGGCACCTCTCTGAAGTATCAGCGCCGCGTGGCCACCGCTATCAAGCGTGCCCGCCAGATTGCACTGCTTCCATACGTAACCGATTTGATGAAATAATAAAGAGGAGGACGAAGTATGCAGATTATACTGAAACAAGATATTATCGGACTGGGATATAAGAACGAGATTGTGGATGTGAAGCCAGGTTATGGCCGTAACTATCTGATCCCAAAGAAACTGGGTGTCATCGCCACTCCCTCCGCAAAGAAAGTGCTGGCAGAGAATCTTCGTCAGCAGGCTCACAAGATTGAAGTGCAGAAAGCTGCTGCTCAGAAGCGTGCCGACCAGCTTCAGGACGTGGTTGTGGAAGTAGCTGCCAAGGTCAGCTCCACAGGCCAGCTTTACGGTTCTGTCAATGCTGCCATCGTGGCTGCAGAGCTTGCCAAGAAAGGCATTGAGGTAGACCGCAAAATCATCACCATGCGTGATATCAAGACCGTGGGTGAGTATGAGGCTGTGGTACATTTCTTCAAGGATGTCGAGGTGAAACTGCCTGTTAAGGTGGTGGCTGAGAATGCTCCTAAAGAGGCTGCTCCTGTCGTAGAAGAGGCTCCCGCTGTTGAGGAAGCTCCCGAAGTAGAGGCTGCTGAAGAGGAAGAGGCTCCCGCTGCAGAGTAATTCATTGAATCAAATCATATCAAAACCGGTGTGTCGATGACATGCCGGTTTTTTTGTCGTGATGGGTGCCCACAGTACTTGTTGTGAAAATAATCTCGTCCATATAAAAAACTCAGAAAAAACCTTTCTGACAGTGTATTTATGCGGATTCTTTGTATCTTTGCATATCTTTGCAATCATAACTAATTTACTATGAAGGAGAAAATATTGTTGGTGGTGATGGCATGCCTTCTCGCACCTGTCATGTATGCTGAGGTCTATGATAACGATACCGTCAGTGCTGAGGGAGCATGGTGCTGGTTTGCCGACCCTCGTGCCTTGCATTACGAGAACGCCGATGGCAGCATCAATGCCACATACATCGGATATATCGATGTACATGGCAACATACGGGCTACACAGATGGACTTCCTCTCAGGAAAGCGCACGGAGGTGCTTGTCAGAAGCTTTTTTCAGCCTGATGACCACAACAACCCCACTTTCCTTGTGCTTCCCGACGAGCGCGTGATGATCTTCTATACCCGGCACACCGATGAGCGCCGCATCTGGTATCGCATCTCCACCCATAAAGGTGACATCACCTCGCTCGGTGAAGAGAAATATATCGAGACCGACCACAACACCACTTATCCGTCGCCCTTCATCCTCAGTGATGACCCGCAGCACATCTACCTGTGTTGGCGAGGCATCAACTGGCATCCCACCATCGCCCGTCTCACCATGCCCGACAAGAATGACCAGATGATGGTGGATTTCGGTCCACGACAGATTGTGCAGAGCACAGGGGCAAGACCCTATGCTAAATACTATAGCAACGGACGTGACAAAATCTATATGGCTTACACCACTGGCCATCCCGACAATGAATGGCCGTGCTGGCTCTACCTCAATGTCATCGACATCAACACGATGCAGTTGCAGGACATCAAGGGCACGATGCTCTCCCGGATTGACGGTCAGCCTTTTAAGGTGAACAAGAGCGAGGACTACAGACAGCAATACCCGCTCACCATCATCGACGCTCCTCATAACGCCCGCGACTGGGTGTGGCAGGTGACCACCGACAGCAAGGAGAACCCAATAGTCGCCTTGACACGTATCAGTGAGGACAAGAACAGTCATCAATATCTTGTGGCGAAATGGACCGGGAAGAAATGGCGGCTGACTGAAGTGGGCGATGGCGGCCATGCCTTCCATCAGAGTTGGCAGCATACTGAGAAATGTTACAGTGGCGGCATGGCACTCGACCCCAATCATTCCGATGTGATTTATGTGTCACAACCCACCATGGCTGACGGCAAGATAACGACCGATGGCACTTACGAGATATGGAAGATGACCTTGAAACCTAATGGCACCGTGAAAAGTCGTGCTCAGGTCACGTCATTCTCGGCAAAAAACAATATCCGCCCCTTTGTCATCCCTGGTCAGGGAGATACCCCCCTCCGGCTTTGCTGGATGAGCGGCGATTATTACTATTGGATGGTCAACCGCCGTTTCCCACAAGGTTTTCCCACCGCCATCCGATGCGACTACAACCTGCCTGAGCAGGAATTTGGCGAGGTGCTCTATGCCAAACACGACTATCAGGGACAGACCATAGAGGTGGGGCGAGACACCCTCATCAGTGTCACCCCCGACAATTACCTCTCATTACGCCTGGGAAGGAAGACCTACAGGAGCCAGAGCAGGTTTCTGACCTCCGACGACTGGGCCCATTTCTCTACTGGCACGACAGGAGACGCCTGGCCTACGCGTATCTCTTCGACCGACCTGTTGCTCACCAAACTCGACGGCCGTCTTGTGCTCTGGCGTGACGGAATGATAGAAATCATCATCAACGACAAATAAAAACCACCATTTTTATGAAAAAGCAATTTCATTTTGCCACTTTCTTTTCTGTGGCTATCACCTTGGTCGCCAGCGTGATCGTCATGGCTGCTTGTGGCAAGGGCCCCAACAACTCGAAAGAACAGGTTGCCGTATCTGATAATGACACTGAAACGACTACTGAGGCCGTAGGGCAGACCGCAGGGGAAAGCATGAAAGCCCCAGAGATTAAACCAGACGCAAACGGCTTGATAGTACTGTCACAATGCCCTGCTACCTATGACGAGATGGAGGTGGCCCTCTCAGAAGACAACACCACGGTGACCATCACTTATGAGGGTCAGCCACTTCAGACGCTCTCTGATACGGAAGAAGGATTTGTGGCAACGGGTGATGACGCGCCCATCCATTTTATGGATGCCAATTTCGACGGATATGTTGACATCTTCATCGGTACGGGAGAATCACGCACTTACAGCACACTGCTTGTCTGGGATGCGACAGCCAAACAATTCAAGAGAGCAGGCAGTTTGGGTGACCCCAGTTACCAAAACATCATGCTCTATCCCTCCAAGAAGTATGTTTTTGAGGGAGGAAGCAGCTCTTGGTGTTCTGATTTCTTCACACGCAGCATCTGGGAGGAAGGAAACCTGAAGAAAGTGGAAGAACTGTGCATCGTCAGCGACGCGGAGCAATATGGCGAATACGAAGTCAAAAACAAATATACGTTGAGGGACGGTCAGCAAAACGACATTCTTTCCACAGGTGACATATCATCTCTCCCCTCGCCATGGAAAAGTGTGTTGGAGCAATATGGCTCAGCTGAATAGCGACGACAACTGCCTGTCAAGTGAGGCATCAGGCTCATACAAGAATATCCTCTCTACTGTGACAGAGGGTATGAAGAATGCCTAGTCACAGATTGCTCAGCGCATCGGAATAATCAACAAATCAATTAATGGCAAAGATAATTTGCCAGAGTGCTTTTTTTGTTGTAATTTTGCAACTTGTATTTGAATACAATCAATAATTATTAGTTTTTTTTGTCCTGCAAGCAGATAGCATGGACAAGGTAATTTTAAGTAAAAAGATGAAAGCATTTGTTTTTCCCGGACAGGGAGCGCAGTTTGTAGGCATGGGTAAAGAACTCTATGAGAACAATCCCTTGGCTAAGGAACTTTTTGAGAAAGCCAACGACATCCTTGGCTACAGAATCACGGACATCATGTTTGACGGCACTGACGAGGATCTGAGACAGACCAAAGTCACGCAGCCTGCAGTTTTCCTGCATAGCGTCATCAGTGCCCTTTGTATGGGTGATGACTTCCAACCAGAGATGACAGCAGGTCACTCGCTGGGTGAGTTTTCCGCATTGGTGGCCGCTGGTGCTTTGAGTTTTGAGGATGGACTGCGACTGGTTTATGCACGTGCTATGGCCATGCAGAAAGCCTGTGAGGCTGCACCCTCAACCATGGCTGCCATCATCGGTATCGCCGATGAGAAGGTGGAGGAAATCTGCGCTACTATCAATAAAGAGGGATACGTCGTTGTGCCCGCCAACTTCAACTGCCCTGGCCAGCTGGTTATCTCAGGCAATGTGGAAGCCATCCATGAGGCCTGCGCTGCCCTGAAGGCCGCCGGTGCGAAAAGAGCACTGCCACTCAAGGTAGGAGGCGCTTTCCATTCACCCCTCATGCAGCCCGCCAAGGACGAACTGCAGAAAGCCATCGAGGAGACAGAGATCAATGCTCCGAAATGCCCCGTCTATCAGAATGTGGACGGACTGCCACATACCGATCCCGCCGAGATCAAGGCCAACCTTATCGCACAGCTCACCAGCAGTGTGCGCTGGACACAGTGTGTACAGAACATGATCGCCGATGGTGCCACTGACTTCACAGAGTGTGGTCCTGGCAAAGCCCTGCAGGGAATGATTTCACGTATCAGCAAGGAAGTCACCGCTCACGGTATCGAATAATATGAGACAACGCCCTGTCATCTATCAGATATTCACCCGCCTCTTTGGTAATACCAACAGTGCGCGAAAGGTGAATGGCACACTTCAGGAGAATGGCTGTGGTAAAATGCGTGATATCGACACGGATACGCTCAAACGTATCCGTGAGATGGGTATCACGCATATATGGTATACGGGCGTCATCCGTCATGCCACAGCCACAGACTACTCGGCGTATGGCATCCCCTGTCAGACACCTATGGTGGTGAAAGGAAAGGCGGGATCGCCCTACGCCATCACCGACTATTACGACATTGACCCCGACCTCGCTGTGGAGGTGGATCAGCGTATGGAGGAGTTTTTGAGTCTTGTGAAGCGTACCCATGAGGCGGGGATGAAGGTGATCATCGATTTTGTTCCCAACCATGTGGCGCGTGAGTATCACTCCATCCGCAAGCCTGAGACAACCAAAGACCTGGGTGAGACGGATGACACCTTCTTTCATTTCTCTACGAAGAACAACTTCTATTATTGCTGGGGACAGCCGCTGGATGTCTCACAACTGCCACAGCCAGAAGAGGGTGGGGCGGTGTATGAGGAAAATCCTGCCAAAGCCACTGGCAATGACCATTTCGACAACCATCCAGGCCGTAACGACTGGTATGAGACGGTGAAGCTCAACTATGGCATCGACTATTGCGATGCCGGTGGAAAGTCGGAGCATTTCGACCCCATTCCCGACACATGGAGCAAGATGACTGACATCCTGTTGTTCTGGGCTTCGAAAGGCGTCGACGCTTTCAGATGCGACATGGCCGAGATGGTGCCTGCCGCCTTCTGGACGTGGGCCACTGATAAGGTGAAGTTTGCCTATCCCCACATACAGTTCATCGGTGAGGTGTATGACCCTGCACAATACCGTGCCTATATCGCCGCCGGTTTTGACTTGCTTTATGATAAGGTGGGTATGTATGACTGTCTGCGCGACGTGATCTGCCAGCGTCGTCCAACATCCGCCATCACATGGCAGTGGCAGTCCAATGACGACATCCTGGGCCACACCCTGTATTTCTTAGAGAACCATGACGAGCAGCGCATCGCCAGTGACTTCTTCGCCTCCGACGCAAGGAAAGCCGTCCCCGCTTTGGCTGTTTGTGCCTGGCTTCATCCCAACGCCGTGATGGTGTATGCCGGACAGGAATTTGGAGAGCGTGGCATGGATGAGGAAGGGTATTCTGGCAAAGACGGACGCACCACCATCTTCGACTATTGGTCGGTTGACACACTGCTCAGAGGTTATTATGACCGGCGCAGACTGAAAAAGGAGGAGAGGGCACTGCATGGCATCTACTGCAAGATACTACGGTTGGCCAATGAGGAGCCAGCACTGAGAGAAGGCACTTTCTATGACTTGATGTACATGAATCCTCAGCTCTCAGACAGACAATTTGTTTTTCTCAGAAAAGCAGGCAAAAAGGTAGTCCTCATTGTGGCCAATTTTGATGAAAAGGAAGTAGATTGTGAAGTGGTTATCCCCCGTCACGCCTTTGAATTCCTGCAGATGACCGAAGGAAAGCGTATCGTCACCGACTTGCTCTCCGACAGCAAGAGCACCATGATGATCAAAGCCGATGGCTGTCATGGCGTCAAGGTGCCGGGATATGGTGTGGTGGCCCTTAGTTTCACAGTATAAACATGTTTTCAGCCTATAGACTATGGATCCTATCTTGAACGAACACAACAAGGATGAGTTTCCTCCTGCACACACGGCGGAACATCTGCTCAACCAGACGATGATACGTATGTTTGGCTGTGCCAGGTCGAACAATGCGCACATCGAGCGCAAGAAGAGCAAGATCACATACATCCTTGACTCTAAACCAGACAGAAAAGCCGAACGAGAGATAGAGCGGCGCATGAACGAGTTGATCAATGAGGACATGCCCGTCACTTTTGAGTTTGTAGACCGCCACCATATCCCCGATGAGGTGAGCCTCGACCGGTTGCCCGATGATGCCTCGGAGATGATACGGTTGGTGCGTATCGGTGACTATGATGTCTGTCCCTGTATTGGGAAGCATGTGCGTAGCACCTCTCAGATTGGTCGCTTTGAAATTCTTGGCACCAACTGGGATGAGCATGCCCGCTCTTTCCGTATCAGGTACAAAGTGGTGCAATAATAGAGGTTGATGAAGACCATTTTTCGGAAATGAACAAACACTTCTTGACGTTACTGTTGGTGCTGATCGTGTCGGTTGCTGCCCATGCCAGACCCAGGACCATGGATGAGATGAAACAGGCTGCGGCTCAGGTACTGGGCCGGCAGACTTCTAGTGGAGTGCGTCAGGCACAAGGCCTCATCAAGGTGCTGCGAAAGTGCAATGGCTTGGTGGTGATGGGGTATGAGAACAGCAGCTTTGCTGTCATGGCTGAAGATGACCACTTCCCTGAAGTGCTTGGCTATTCAGACACCCCCTTCCATTCGAACACGGACAATCAGAATTTCAGGTGGTGGCTCTCTAAGGTGGAGGAAATGGTGAGCCAGCCCGCCAATGTGCCTATACGTGCCATCCGTCCTGACACTACGCGGTTTGCTCCCAACGTGAAACCGATGGTCAAGACGAAATGGGACCAGGGCAATCCCTACAATCTTTTATGTCCGTATAACAGTCCGACGGGATGTGTGGCCACTGCCGCAGCACAGGTGCTTAGGTTTAACGAGTGGCCACGGTATGGTGAGGGCACTGTTTATACCTACTTCCCTTTCGGTGATTTTGATGGCCTGCGACTGGAGGAG
Source organism: uncultured Prevotellaceae bacterium (assembly GCA_902780635.1). Taxonomy (GTDB): domain Bacteria; phylum Bacteroidota; class Bacteroidia; order Bacteroidales; family Bacteroidaceae; genus Prevotella. Next base: position 39,123 of record CACZGH010000009.1, on the reverse strand, counting down.
AATATAGAGGGTGTGGAGTATGAGTATGACCAAATGATCGACAACTATGCTTGGTCGGCCTCCACGGCGCAGAAGCATGCAGTGGCCACGCTCATGTATCATGTGGGGCTTGCGATGAAGGCTCAATATGAAGATGAGGGCACAGGATCCTATAATGAACCCCTCGCTTACGGACTGCGCAATCATCTGGGTTATCCCTATGCTGTGACTATTGACAAAGACAACTACACCACAAAGGAGTGGATGGAGATGATCTTCGAGGCCCTCAGCAATGGTCATCCGCTTATCTATGGCGGCTCAGATGATAGTTATACGGGGCACGAATTCGTGCTTCATGGGTATGACAGCGCCGGTAGAGTTTATATCAACTGGGGGTGGAGTGGAGAAGAAGACGGCTATTTCGACCTGTCATCCCTCCTGTTGTATTGGGGCATCTATGATTTCAATTCCTATCAAAACATGATCGTCAGAGCGGACACAGCATCGTTGAAAGCCGATACCGTGTCCATCGACGTGGAGACACCTGGCACGCTGGAACAACTGCTTGGGGGGCGCCGGAATGAAGTCATTTGCCTAAAAGTGAGCGGGACTGTCAACAGCACCGACCTGAAAACCATCAGGAGTATGGCCGGATGCAGTGTCACGGGAAAAGGCACCATGGGCAATCTTTCGGTACTTGACATGAGTGAGGCCTCCATTGTAAAAGGTGGTGAGGCCTATCTTATAGAAGGCGATCAAGAATATACGACAGAGGGGGATGAAATGCCATATAAGGCCTTTGCGGGTTGTACAAAACTCATTAATGTGGTGCTGCCAGAGCGACTAAAACATTACAATACAGGCGTATTCGCTGGCTGCAATAACCTTGACAGTGTGGCATTGTCTTCTTCTGATGAGAGTGATTTTGTCATAGACGGATGCTTTGTGCTCAACAAGGAGAGAACCGAACTGATAGAGGCCCTGCCCACGGCCAGTGTACGCTACGAGGTGCCAAAAGGTGTCACATGGATACATGATGAGGCCTTTGCCGGGCGATTCTTGTATGAACGGTTGTCACTGCCTGAGACAGTCGACACCATCGGAAAGTACGCTTTTAATCGCTGTTTTGACCTCTGTCGTACTTATGTTTTCTCAGTTCAACCACCCCGCATTGACCCTACTGCGGTCGATGACCTTGACATCTCCCTCCGTCACCTATATGTGCCACAAGGCACGCTGTTTAAATATACCACTGCCAAAGGATGGAAAAAGTATGGACTAAGCAGGACCAGGGAGTTTAAGGTAGTTGACGACATCAAGCAGATGTCAGTCCATGAGAGCATACCCACACCAATTTTTGATCTGAGTGGCAAGAAGGTCAGGACACAGGCCAGGACAACAGAAGGACTCAGAAAGGGAGTCTATGTGGCTCGTGGGAGGAAACACATCGTCAGATGAAAAAACAGAGAGGCATGGATCTATTTCCATGCCTCTCTGACTATTTGGTCTCAATTTCTTCTTTCATATCGATGAACTGCCGTTTGGAGTCGTAGAACTCATACTGCAAAAATGCCATCTTCTGAGAAGAAATCACATGCACGCCAAGTCCGTATCTGAATTGCCACTTACGTTTCAAGGATATCATGCCCTGATTGATGTATGCCGCAACATAGGGATGCACGTGCAGATAAAAGGTCTTTACGCCAATCTTATTGACAAGGTGGTCAATCTTACTCTCCAACTGGTCGGTGAAAAGAATGCTTGAACGAATCTTTCCTTTACCAAAACAAGTGGGACACGTCTCTTCGACACTCACGTCCATGGCGGGGCGTACCCGCTGACGTGTGATCTGCATCAAACCGAATTTGCTTAATGGGAGGATGTTGTGACGGGCGCGGTCTTTCTGCATGTTCTTACACATGCGCTCATAGAGTAACTGACGGTCTTCTGCAAGATTCATATCGATAAAGTCGACAACGATGATGCCGCCCATATCGCGTAGACGCAGCTGCCGAGCCAGTTCGTCTGCCGCACCGAGGTTCACGTCGAGCGCATTGGCCTCCTGTCCGTTGGTAGAACGTGTGCGGTTGCCACTGTTCACATCCACTACATGAAGGGCCTCTGTGTGCTCGATGATCAAGTAGGCGCCGTGCTTGTAATTCACGGTCTTGCCAAAACTTGACTTAATCTGTTTGGTGATGTTAAAGTTGTCAAAAATGGGTACGCTGCCTTTGTATTGTTTCACTATGTCCGCCTTTTCAGGGGCTATCAGTGTGACATAGTCTTTGACCTCCTTGAACACCTCCTCGTCGTTGACGTAGATATTTTCATAAGAGGGGTTGAACAAATCGCGTAACAGAGCCACTGCTCTTCCCGTTTCCTCAAACACCATCTGCGGGCGTGCCTGTGTTTTCTGCACTTTGCTGATGGCATCATCCCATCGCTTGAGAAGAATCTTGAGTTCGGTGTCGAGCTCTGCCACTCGCTTGCCCTCTGCAACAGTACGTACAATGACTCCAAAGTTTTTAGGTTTGATGCTTTGTATCAACTGCTTGAGGCGTGCGCGTTCTTCTCCGCTTTTGATTTTAGAAGATACAGAAACTTTATCGTTGAAGGGAATGAGCACCAGGTATCTGCCTGCAAAGCTCAGTTCACCTGTTAATCGGGGACCCTTGGTCGATATAGGCTCTTTTACAATCTGTACGAGTATTTCCTGGCCTATGGTGAGGAGGGTCGCTATGCTGCCGTCCTTTTTGATGTCCGGCTGCCTTGTCGCTTTAGAAATGGGATAAAGTTTCTTTCTGTCGCTTTGTACCTGTTTTAGGTATTTCGCATAAGAGTTAAATTGGCTGCCAATGTCAAGATAATGAAGAAAGGCGTCGCGTTCGAATCCAACATCCACAAAGCAGGCATTGAGCCCGGGCATTAGTTTTTTAACCTTTGCTATGTAGATGTTGCCTACTGAAAATGATGCCGAGCGAGTCTCGTTCTGATATTCTACCAGATTTTTGTCCTCCAGCAGTGCTATCGATATCTCTTTTGCTCTGACATCAATTACTACTTCGCTGGTCATTTCTTAAAACCTTGAATTTAAAAATGCGGCATGTCAAGACATCCTCCAAGGATGATTGATGACATGCCTTTCAGCCGAATAGACTGGAGCGTTGGGTCAGATGCTTACTTGCTCTTATGTCTGTTCTTTCTTAGTCTCTTCTTTCTTTTGTGAGTAGCCATCTTGTGGCCTTTTTTCTTTTTTCCGTTTGGCATAATTTAATAATTGAAAAGATTTATATTTTTACAATTCATTGTCTATTCATTGATGTCATCGTCGGCTACATCCTCACCTTTCATTTTACCAACAAAACTCTTGGCGGGCTTGAAGCTGGGGAAGTCGTGAGCACCAATCACAATCGTGGTGTTCTTGGAGATGTTGCGTGCGGTTTTCTCAGCGCGGTGCTTCACGATGAAGCTACCAAAACCTCTCAGATATACATTTTCTTTTTCAAGAAGGCTGCTCTTGATAGTGTCCATAAATGCCTCTACGGTAGCTGCTACATCTTTCTTAGGAAGCCCAGTGGCCATGGAAATCTTGTTGATAATATCTGCTTTGGTCATTTCTTTTTGTTTTTATTGTTATTAATTTTTACTTTTTGGTCATAATGGTTTGCAAATATACAAGTTTTTGACGTGATAAAAAAATATATTGTGGTTTTTTTGCAAAAATGGTTTTAAAATACTTCACATCAGTTTAATTGTCATGGTGTGAAATGGTTATCTAAAGGAAAGAACAATTATCGAGAATAAATCCTTGTACCTTTGTTTTGTAAAATATTATTATTAAGGTAAGAAGGCTAAAGATTAAAAATTAAAGATTAAAGGCTGAAGTAAAAGATGAGGCCAAGGTTGGAGGCGCAAAGGTGTAGTTGATGTTTTTATCAGGTGGAATTTGTGCTCAACCATAAACAGCGGACAAAACTGCCCGCTGTCTATAATGCTTATCTGCTCCACCAGTGTTTCCGCTTTGGTGCGGCATGATCACGGAGTGTAGTCTTTTTGGCTTCGTCTATCATTTTCCTGAATGTATTCCGCTCTTTGATCATTTGGTAAATCGTTCCCCAGTCAGGCAACTCGCCAACATTTTTGTCGTCTATCCAAATTTCGGCTTTGATTTTGCGGGAGAAATGATTGTTAGACTCTACTGTCTCCTCAGGGTAGTCCCTGTTGACAGCATAAAACTCCACACCGCGTTTTTTGCACCATTCTACGGCCTCTTCCAACTGTTTGCCTTCCCTTACTGTCCACAGAATCACTTTGTGGCGGTCGGCTATCAGCATTTTCAGGGTTTCGGTGGCAAAAGCAATTTCTGGTCCGATTTCGGGGTATCTGTTCTCGACGATTGTACCGTCAAAGTCTACGGCTATAACCATGATTGATAGGATGAGATAATTAGGATATGACTAAAAAACCCACATCCCTCTGAGCAGAGGGATGTGGATAATGTATGATGACGATTTATAATTTGATTGAGTTGTCGTCTTTATTGCCATAGTGGCTGTTGCTGTAGTTGCCATACGAGCCATAGTGACCGTATGAACCGCCATAAGACGAACCATAGTTGCCATACTTGCCATAGCTGGTGTAACGGCTGTATTTGCCATACTTGCCATAGCCATAGTAGTAGCCATACTTCTTCTTCGACATGTCGATACCGTTGATGACGATGGCCATGTTGGGGAGTTTGCCCTCGGCGCTCAGCGAGTTGACCAGGTCGAAACTTGACTTCGGTGTGTAGTCGGCGCGGCACATATAGATGGTGGCGTCAGTGACGCGGCCCACCTGCAGTGTATCCGTCACAAGACCCACAGGTGCGGTGTCGATCAGCACGTAGTCGTAGTTGTCTTTCAAAATTTGCATCACAATCTCCAAGGAATTGCGTGAGATCAACTCAGATGGGTTGGGGGGCACAGGGCCGGCCAGCAACAGGTCGAGGTTGCCGTTGACGCCTGAGGAAATAATCTGTGCCTTCACGTCGTCCTCACTTGGGTGCTCTTGTGCGAGCAGTGGGGTGATACCGTGCTTGTGGTCGTCAATCTCGAAGAGCTCAGCCAGACGTGGCTTACGGATATCGAGACCCACCAGCACCACTTTCTTGCCTAACAGGGCGAAACTCACGGCCAAGTTGGCACAGTTGAACGTCTTGCCCTCACCAGAGGTGGTGGAGGTGAACATGATCACCTTCTGACCTTCGCGCAACATAAACTGTACGTTGGTACGCATGGCACGGAAAATTTCCTCCATCTGGTTGTTCTTGTTCTCATGCACCACGATGTCAGCCTTTGTCTTGGCTTGCTCACTGGCAACAGCCACATCTGCGATGATGGGCAGCTGAGTGAGGCTGGCCACATCGTCGTGACCCTCAATCTTATATCTGAAGAATTTGAGCAGGAAGAGGACGAGACCAGGAATCAGCAGAGCAATCACGAGAGCGATAGGAATAATCACTGATGGCACAGGACTTACGCGTCCACCAAACTCGGGATCCTCAATCAGCTTGCCTTTGTCGGCTGTGGCAGCCAGAGAGATGGAGTTCTCCTCACGTTTCTGAAGAAGCATCAGGTAAAGACCAGACCTAACCTCCTGCTGGCGTCCAATCTGAGTCAGCATACGCTCCTGCTCTGGTGTGGCAGAGATCTGTCCGGTGTATTTGCCATACTGATTCTGCACAGAGTTGCGCTGAATCTCCATGTTGTGGCGGCTCTGGGCCATGGCGCGCTTGATACTGGCTGTGAGGTCGTCGAGCTGTGCGGTCAGAGGCACCACAGAGGGGCTCTCTTCAGAGGCACTTCTCAGCAGGCGGTTGCGTTGAAGCACAATCTCATTATACCTGTTGATAAGGTTGGAAGCGGTAGCATCGCTCAGACCCACGTTGGAAGGAAGGGTCTGATATTTGTTGTCGCTCTTATCCATAAATTCGGTCAGACTGTTCAGAAGGGCTACTTGCGTGTTGGCCTCGGCCAGACGCTGGTCGTATTCTCCTGCTCCTTGCATAGCTTGCTGTGCGCTCATACGAAGCTCGGTCATACCCTGACTCTTCTTGTAAGCCTCGAGTTTGCCTTCAGTCTCGCCAAGCTCTGCGTTGATCTTCTCAAGACGGGAGTTGATGAAATCTTCTGTACGATAAGCCACTTCGTTTTTGTCCTCGTTGGCCTGACGGTTGTAGCACACTGCCAACTGTTTCAGGTAGTCGATACCACGACGTGGAATCTCATCGGTGATCGTCGTACGAACGATGGTCGTATTTTTAGAGGTAGGGCTGACGCGGAACGCTCTCTGATATTTATAAGAAGCGATGTTAGGCGAAGAAATGGTGGCATACATGGTGCTCCCCTCGCCCAGTTTTGAGATGTTGCCGGCAGTAAATGAGATGTTGCCTGCTCTTGTCTTGATAATCTGTGGAAGAGAGGTAAATGACTTGCTGATGCTATAAGGTCCAGTAGATGCACCTTCCTCGTCAGTGATGAAATAACTACCAGTCACCTTGTAGGTGTTGTTTTCTTTTGTGATCTCAAGGCGGATGGGTGAATAGAGAGTTGCCAAATGGTCGGCGTCGATATCCACGGTCACAGGCTGGTTCTTATACAAGAGCATGTCTTTCACACGGCCTTTCATCCTGTATGTCACATAGAGTTTGAGGTCTTTTACTACGTCAGTTGCAAGGGTGTGTGACGATAGAATCTCCATCTCATTGTCGATACCCTCTGTGTTGCTGATCAAACCCAGATTGGTCATGTTCATGATGGAGTTGTTGCGGCCACCTCGGTTGTCCTCATCTTTAATAAGGATCTTAGCGTATTGCTGATATCTTGGAGTGGTATACCGCAGATAGATAGCAGTAAGACCCAGACAGATGATCAGTGAAAGCGCAAACCATTGCCAGTTTAAGACAAAAGTCTCAAAAAGTGTTCGGAAATTGAAGAATGATTTGTCTTCCTGTTCCCTAACGTTTTCCACGCTCAGCGTGGTCTTGTTCTCTTCCATTTTGTTATTTTGTGTTTATATATATGTCTTTACCTTATTTATTTATTAAACTCAACAAATACTGTCCGTAGCCATTGTTTTTCATTGGCAAGGCCAGCCGCTCTAAATCCTCTTTGCTGATCCAACCGTTGCAGAACGCGATCTCTTCCAGACAGGCTACTTTCAGGCCTTGGCGTTTCTCGATTACTTCTATGAAGTTGCTGGCTTCTGCCAAGCTGTCGTGTGTGCCGGTGTCCAACCATGCGAAACCGCGCTGTAAAGTTTGCACTTTCAGAATGTTGCGTCGGAGGTATTCTTGGTTGACTGAGGTGATCTCAAGTTCACCGCGGGCACTGGGTTTCACAGCTTTGGCCACTTCCACCACACTGTTGGGATAGAAATAGAGTCCTACGACGGCATAATTGCTCTTTGGATGAGCTGGTTTCTCCTCAATACTTAAGCAGTTGCCCTTGCTGTCAAACTCTGCCACGCCATAGCGCTGTGGGTCATTGACAAAATAACCAAATACGGTGGCAAGTCCGTTGGCGGCGTTGGCCACACTCTGGCGTAGCATGCCAGTAAATCCTGCTCCGTAGAAGATGTTGTCTCCAAGGACCAGACACACATTGTCATCTCCGATAAACTCTTCTCCAATGATGAATGCCTGTGCCAATCCGTCGGGACTAGGCTGCTCGGCGTAAGAGAAAGACACCCCTAAATCTTTGCCGTCTCCCAACAGACGCTTGAAGCTTGGCAAATCATGAGGTGTAGAGATAATCAATATTTCACGGATACCAGCGAGCATCAGCGCCGATATCGGATAATAAATCATGGGCTTGTCGAAAATGGGGATCAACTGCTTGCTTATGCCTTTTGTAATGGGATAAAGCCTTGTGCCTGAGCCACCTGCTAATACGATACCTTTCATGTCAGTGATGATCAATTGCTGCAAAAATTTTCGCTTTTATGGATATCCAAGTCCTCCTTGCTTGTCTTTTGACAAATTTGCGCGCAAAGTTACAAAGAAAAGTTGTAATACTAAAACATCTTAAATGAAAAATTGATTTTTTTATTATTTCTTTAGAATATGTGATGTGTAAGAGGTGGATGAAATGACGAATTAAACAGCCAACTATTTGAAATTTCAGGTTTTGTTTTGTTTTGTGTTGTTTTTGTTGTAACTTTGCCGATGAATCAGCGAAGTTACTTCGTCTCGGGAAAAGAAAAGAAAGAATTCTTTTCGTTTTCCTCTCGACTTTTCGTAACTTTGCAGAAATTTTAAATTTATCATACTCATGGGATTATTATCAAAATTGTTTGGAAAGAAAAAGGATAGCGAGATGAGAATAGGCGGCATGGAAGACTACATGACCCTCATCAGGGTCTATTTTCAGGCCTCCATCGCTTCAAATATAGGTATCACCAATCTTGGCATGCTGCCCGACTTGCGCACTTTCAAAACCACTCTCAAGGTGCCCACTGTCAACAATAAACTGGGTGTGGGTGAGAAGAGTCATTGCAGGAAGATGATGAAGGAAATTTACAAAACAGATGATTCCTTCTTCAAGGAAATTGATGCCACCATCAAGAAAAACTGCCGCAAGTTGCAGGATGTGCAGCCCTTTATGTATCAGTTCCAAGCTTTTTCACAAGACTTGATGATGTTGATGGGCAATCTTATGAAGTTTAAGATTAGAATGCCGTCGTTTATGAAAAAGGCTTTGTATGCGATGACGGAGAAGACTGTGGCAGACATATTTACCAAAAATGATTACAAAGACCCAGGTGTTGTGAAAACGGTGCTGTCAATCAGACAACTCAACAACAAGTTGGGCTTTAGCCAGAAGTGGATGACAGACTTCGTCTATCAGGTGGTGATGCTTGCCAAGAAAGAGCCAAGACCCAAAGACGCAAACGAAAAGGCATAGCATAAAAAGTCGCCCTTTTTTTTGGTTTTTATGATTTTATGCAGTAATTTTGTGGCCAAATATCAACGACATGAGCACCCAGGAGAAGACTATAACGCTTTTCACCACTAGAGTCAGGCAATTGATGCTGAGATTCGAGGAGTATCGGAAAGCCAATGAGGAACTGAGGGCACAACTGAAGGATCGGGATGCTATCATTAAAGATCTGGAGGAAAAGCTACGTCGTAAGGAAAAAGACTACAAAACCCTGAAGACCGCAAGGATGCTTGAGGTCTCGGATGAAGACATGGATGTGGCGAAGGCAAAAATCACTAAGCTCATCCGCAATGTCAACAAATGTATCACGCTACTGAGTGAGAAATAACGTGAGCAATGTCTGAAGAAAAAAGAGAACTACGATCCATAAGATTGCACATTTACGATAAGGAATTTCCTATCAAGATTTATGCTGATGAGGAAGAGATGTATCGCAAAGCTGCAAAATTTGCCACCAATACAGTGGCTGCCTATACTGCTCAGTCCAATGGACAAATGAGCACTATAGACATATTGTATATGGCGTTGATGGATGTCGCCCTCAAATATGAGTTGGAGGCGGTTCGCAACGATACAACGCCCTATACCGATATTCTCCGGACAATCACTTCAGAAATTGAGCAAACACTCAGCAGCGAAAGCCGATGAGGGGCTATGAGCATGAGGTCTCCACATGGGTGGGGGCGTTTTGCGGCACGTATCGATGAGAGAGAATATCATTTTATTATTATACTATTAATTTAACATGGAAATACTTACGACAATAATTGTGGGACTCGTATGTCTCGTGGTAGGTGCCATTGCAGGATACATGCTGTTTATGCATGTCATCAAAGGCAAATACAACGAGATGATTGATACAGCCCAAAAAGAATCTGAAGTCATCAAGGAGAAAAAACTCCTTGAGGTAAAAGAGAAATTCATCAACAAGAAAGCAGAGCTTGAAAAAGAGGTTCAGGTACGCAACCAGAAACTCCAGCAGAGTGAAAGCAGACTGAAACAACGTGAAATCTCGCTCAACCAGCGACAGGAAGAGCTGGGCCGTAAGAAGCAGGAAATCGAGCAGGGACAGAAACGCATTGATAATGAAAAGAAACTGCTCATTATCAAGCAAGAAGAACTGGAGAAGATGCAGAACCAGGAGCGTGAAAAGCTGGAGGAACTCTCTGGTCTGAGTGCAGAAGAGGCCAAGAACAGACTTGTGGAGAGTTTGAAAGACGAGGCACGTACTGATGCTGCCAGCTATGTGAACGAGATTATGGATGAGGCCAAACTCAATGCCAATGCCCAGGCCAAGAAAATTGTCATACAGACGATACAACGTGTTGCCACTGAGACAGCTATTGAGAACTCTGTCAGCGTCTTCCATATAGATAATGACGAGGTGAAAGGACGTATCATCGGTCGTGAAGGACGTAACATCCGGGCTTTGGAAGCCGCCACTGGTGTGGAAATTGTCGTCGACGACACCCCAGAGGCTATCGTCATCTCTGCTTTTGACCCGATCAGGAGAGAGGTATGCAGGCTTGCCCTCCATCAATTGGTAGCTGACGGACGTATCCATCCTGCCCGTATCGAGGAAGTGGTGGCAAAGGTCAAGAAGCAGTTGGAGAATGAAGTGATCGAGACGGGTAAGCGTACTGCCATCGACTTGGGTATCCATGGGCTTCACCCAGAGTTGATACGCATCATCGGCAAGATGAAATATCGCTCATCGTATGGTCAGAATCTTCTGCAGCATGCACGTGAGACCGCTAACCTCTGTGCTGTGATGGCTTCGGAACTGGGCCTCAACCCAAAGAAGGCCAAGAGAGCCGGCTTGCTTCATGACATCGGAAAAGTGCCCGATGAAGAGAGTGATCTGCCACACGCACTTTATGGTGCCAAAATCGCTGAGAAGTATAAAGAGAAGCCCGACATCTGCAACGCCATCGGAGCACACCATGACGAGATGGAGATGAATACGCTACTTGCACCTATCGTTCAGACTTGTGACGCCATCTCGGGAGCACGTCCTGGCGCACGTCGTGAGATCGTGGAGGCATATATCAAACGACTTAATGACCTGGAAGCTATCGCCATGAGTTATCCTGGTGTCACCAAGACCTATGCCATCCAGGCTGGACGTGAGCTTCGTGTCATCGTCGGAGCCGATAAGATGGACGACAAGGAGACGGAGGCCCTCTCTGGTGAGATAGCCAATAAGATACAGAATGAAATGACTTATCCCGGTCAGGTGAAAATCACTGTCATCCGAGAGACCCGTTCTGTGGCTTACGCCAAATAAAAAATCATAATTGAAGATTGAAAACTGGAGATTGAGGATCCCTGTCAGGACTTCAACCCTTTTCAATCTTCAATTTTTTCTTTTCATTTTCATCTTTCATCTTTCATTTTTCATTTTTCATCTTTCATCTTTCATCTTCATGTCTCTCTTCTACCATCCTTTGTTTCGTGAGATTGTCATTTTGGTGGCCATCCTTGGACTGATGGTGTTTTGTGTAGACAAGTCACGGCAAAACCGTCGGACAAGGAATGCACTTTACAATTGTATTTACCCGCTTTTTGCAGGAGCTGTGATCAAGGGAGAGCAGATAGTAGAAATGCTGATGCATGGCAGCGTCATGAGCCATGTGGCGGAAATTCTGGTTGCCGGCTTAGGATTGCTGGTCTACCTACGTTTTCTTCAACCACAGAAAGATATACCTTATAACAAATTGTTTTATACGCTTGGATGGATAGTGATGGGTTTTCTGATGTGCTTTTATGCCCTTCTTCTCTATTTCTCCATCCGTGACCATTACCCTTTGTATGCATTGTTTTGAGGGTGCTTGAGAAATGTTTTTGGACATTGTATAGTATTCATTTACATTTGCACAAAGGAGCACAAAAAGGCTAATGTGTGCATTTTTTTATGTAAGTTATTATACTTCAACACATAGTCATTTTGGGTTAAACAAACATTTCACAATATGTAAAGAAAAAATCATTAAAATATTTTAAATTCAAAAATTTTAATACACTATTGTGACTCTTTTCGTGGATAATTGTATTATCTTTGCAATTGATTTCGAATAACAAAATTTTTAACTTGAATATTTAATCAAAGGATAAAGTTGTCCAAAATGGAAAACTTTTTTTGAAAGAAGATTGGAAAAGTTTCCCAAATAATGAAAGAATGGAAATGAGAGAATTCACTATTTTGAAGCGTGATGGCAAGAGTGACCGCTTTTCACTTGACAAGATAATGACTGCGATTGTGAAGGCTTTCCAGTCGGTCGATCAGGAAATAGATTTGGGGTCTATCTCTAAGATACTCAGTCATTTAGATATTAAAGACAATATCACTGTAGAGGACATCCAGAATATGGTCGAAGAGGCTCTGATGAAGGAGGGACACTACAAGGTGGCCAAGTCGTTTATGCTCTACCGCCAGAAGCATACAGAAGACCGCGAGACGATGGAGCGGTTGCGTTTTTTGGCAGACTATGTTGATGCTGCCAATGCAGCTACCGGCTCAAAGTATGATGCCAATGCCAATGTTGAACATAAAAATATTGCCACGCTCATCGGTGAATTGCCTAAGTCAAGTTTTATCCGACTCAACCGCCGCCTTCTCACCGACCGTATCAAGAAAATGTACGGCAAAGAATTGGCCGACGAGTATATTGATAAACTCACACACCATTTTATCTATAAGAACGACGAGACCTCTCTCGCCAATTACTGTGCCTCCATCACCATGTACCCATGGCTCATAGGTGGTACGATGTCGATAGGCGGCAACTCCACTGCGCCCACCAATCTCAAGTCGTTCTGTGGTGGATTTGTCAATATGGTGTTCATGGTGTCGAGCATGCTCAGTGGTGCTTGTGCCACTCCAGAATTTCTGATGTATCTCAACTATTTCATCGGTATGGAGTATGGCAAAGATTATTGGAAAGATCCAGACCGTGTGGTGGACCTCTCTGTTAAGCAGCGTTCGGTAGACAAGATGATCACCGACTGTTTTGAGCAGATTGTCTATTCTATCAACCAACCTACCGGTGCCCGCAATTATCAGGCCGTTTTCTGGAATATTGCTTATTATGACAAATACTATTTCGAGAGCCTCTTTGGCAATTTCTATTTCCCCGACGGCTCACAGCCAGACTGGGAGGGACTTTCCTGGCTTCAGAAACGGTTTATGAAGTGGTTTAACAAGGAGCGCACCAAAGCCGTGCTCACGTTCCCTGTTGAGACGATGGCTTTGTTGACCCAAGACGGTGATGTGATTGACAAAGAGTGGGGTGACTTCACTGCAGAGATGTATGCCAATGGCCATTCCTTCTTCACCTATATGAGCGACAATGCCGACTCATTGAGTTCGTGCTGCCGTCTTCGCAACGAGATACAGGACAATGGCTTCAGTTATACACTTGGAGCTGGTGGCGTGTCGACAGGATCGAAGAGTGTGCTCACTATCAACCTCAACCGGTGCATACAATATGCGGTCAACAACAAAATTGACTACAAAGAGTATCTTTCAGAGGTCATTGACCTCTGCCATAAGGTGCAGCTGGCCTATAATGAGAACTTGAAAGACCTCAAGGAGCATGGCATGCTACCGCTCTTCGACGCTGGCTACATCAATATCGGTCGCCAGTATCTCACCATAGGTGTCAACGGACTGGTGGAGGCCGCAGAGTTTATGGGACTTCAAATCAATGACAACCCTGATTATTTGCACTTTGTGCAGACAGTGCTGGGGTTGGTAGAGAAATACAACAAACAGTACCGCACGAAGGATGTGCTGTTCAATTGCGAGATGATACCAGCAGAGAACGTGGGTGTGAAACATGCCAAATGGGACCGTGAGGACGGCTATTTTGTGCCACGTGACTGCTACAACAGTTATTTCTACGTTGTAGAGGATGATTCGCTGAGCATCATCGATAAATTCAAGCTTCATGGTGCACCCTATATCGAGCACCTAACTGGCGGCTCCGCGCTTCATATGAATCTTGAGGAGCACTTGTCGCAGGCACAGTATCGTCAGTTGCTGCGGGTGGCTGCCAAAGAGGGATGCAATTACTTCACGTTCAATATACCCAACACCATCTGCAATGATTGCGGACATATCGACAAGCGCTATCTCAAAGAGTGTCCTCATTGCCACTCCAAGAATGTGGACTATATGACCCGCATCATTGGCTATCTCAAGCGTGTGAGCAATTTCTCTCAGCCACGTCAGGAAGAGGCACATCGCAGATATTATGCCGACGCTACAAGGCTATCATAATCAAGTTTATTTCATTCATAACCTACAATCATAGAGATGCTGAAGTACGTTAATACAGGAGTAGTTTTTCAGGAAATACCCGATGAGGTGACATTGGCCATCAATATTGCCAATTGTCCTTGCCATTGTCCCGGGTGTCACAGTAAGTATCTTTGGGAGAACATCGGCACACCTCTGACGCCTATGGTGATCAGCCAGATGCTCAGAACGTATGACGGCATCACCTGCATCGCCTTTATGGGCGGTGACTCAGAACCGACTTACATCAATACGTTGGCGCGTTATATCCACAGGGAGCATCCTGATTATAAGGTGGCCTGGTATAGTGGGCGCCAACGTATTCCGTCGGTGGTGAAGAAGTCAGACTTTGACTATATCAAGGTTGGTCCCTATATTGCCCATTTGGGGTGCCTGAAAGAGCGCACCACCAATCAGCGTCTATATAAGCGGGCATCAGGCGATGACTTTATGGATATCACCTCACGTTTTTGGAGAAAATGACAGTCAAGCCCGTCGTCTCCATTATCAGCCCTGATACACTCGCCGTCATGGGATTACGTCAATTGTTGCAGACGGTCATCCCTATTATGACGGTGGAGACTTTCAACACGGTTGAAGAATTGATGGAGACCGGGCCGGAATTGTTTGCCCACTTTTTTGTGGATATCAGTGTTTTTCTTACCAATAGGTCTTTTTTTCAGGAAAATAAGCGCAAGACCATCGTCCTCACGCGCACACTGGAACATGCGTCGCAGTTGTCCGATTTTCATTGTATCTGTGTGACACAGCCAGAGAAACAATTGGTGCGCTCGTTGTTGGCTTTGCAGCAGCATGCCCATTCTCATGGTCGCCATCTGCCTCCCTCATCGCTTCCCTCTGTGCCCAAGACGCTCTCTGTGCGTGAGGTGGAGGTGCTCACACTGATTGTTCAGGGGTATATCAATAAAGAGATTGCCGACCGTCTCAATATCAGTCTGACCACTGTCATCACGCACCGCAAGAATATTATGGACAAACTGGGTATCCGCAGTGTGTCAGGTCTGACTATCTATGCGGTTGTCAACGGATATGTTGACATGGATATGATTTAAGTTTTCTTTTTCCCTGCTTTTCTGCTGTTTACAGCCATGAACTTAACAAGTGCGCGAACCATCCGCGTGTCTTCTGCCAGCGTGTTCGGAACTGATCCCATGTTTCCTCTGTGAGACGGAAACTCTTTGCCTTGTCTCTCTCAAACATGTCACAAAGTTGGCGTGTGGTGCAGGGGTCGATGATGACGGCATTGTCTTCATAGTCGAAACGTAGGCTGCGCGAGTTGAGGTTGGCGCTGCCCACGGTGCAGAATTTCTCATCCACCATGATGACTTTCGTATGGTGAAATCCTGGTTTGTATATCCACACTTCCACTCCATGCTGCATGAGGTTGTGTACGTTGTAGAACACGCAGTCAGGTGTCAGCGGGATATCGCTTTTGGCCGACACCATGATTTCCACTTTTACGCCCCTCTTCACCGCGTTTCGCAAAGCCTTTTTCAGCTTGTTGTTCAGTGTGAGGTAAGGGTTGATGAGTTTGATGCTTTCTTGAGCGTCGTTGATGGCGTCGGTATAGAATTTGCGTATGATTTCACTGCTCTGTCGCGGTTCACGGTTGATGATTCCCACCATTTTGTGGCGTGCGGTCTGAGAGGTGTCGGGTTTTAGGTTTTTGAAATAGCTGTCATCACTGTCAGGGGTGCGGAAATATTTGCTGCCGTTGACGTGCTCCCCGCTCACTTTGTTCCACATTTTCAGGAAAATGCGCTGCAGTGTGTTCACTTCCTCACCTTGTATGCGGCAGTGCATGTCTCTCCATTCGCCCACCACTTCTGTGCCGTTGATATAGTAGTCGGCCACATTCATGCCGCCGGTGTAGGCTACTTTTCCGTCGATGACCACGATTTTGCGGTGGTCTCGGCTCCATACGTGGTTGAGCCATGGGAAGTGGATGGGGTCGAACTCGAAGATTTCGATGCCCATGTTTCTGATTTGCCGGAGATGTGTCTTTCGCAGAGGGTTGTTGTTGGAGTCGTTGCCGAAGCCGTCGAAAATGGCGCGTACCTCTACTCCCTCTTTTACTTTCATCCCTAATAGTTTGAAAAGTCGGCGTGCGATGGAGTCGTTGCGGAAGTTGAAATACTCCAGATGGATGCTGCTGCGTGCCTGCCGAATGGCTGTGAACATGTCATCAAACTTCTCGTGGCCATTCATCAGAAGGGTCACGGAGTTGTTGTTTGAGAATGTCACACCCTCTTCGCGTAACTGAGCAACAATGAGCGAGTCGCTGGTTTGCGCGTTGCAGAGGGCACTTGCAGCAAGTAACATAGCGGTAATTATTATTCTCATATATGTTATAGCATACAACGATAGTGGTCGACGACACCGAGCAGATGTCTCTCTTGGTCAACGACCAGAACGGAGTGAACTTTGTATTTGTTCATGATGCGTTGTATCTCAGTGATTTTTGTATGGGGTGTCACGCATTTGGGGTGTGTGGTCATGATGTCTCTGACCGTCTTGCCAAAGAACTGCTCCTGCCACCGTTCCATAGCGCGTCGTATGTCACCATCGGTGATGATGCCCTCCACCTTGTTGTCCGACAACGAGACGCCGAGCCCCAGTTTTCCTTTACTCACATGGATGATGGCCTCGCCCAAGTGCATATCAGCGGGGATAACAGGCAGCTCGTCGGTCTTCATCACGTCTTGTGCTGTGGTGAGCAGTCGCTTGCCCAGTTCTCCACCTGGGTGGAACTGTGCGAAGTCGGCGGGTTTGAAATTTCTTACTTCCATCAAGGCGATGGCCAGTGCGTCGCCCATGGCAAGAGCAGCTGTCGTGCTGCTGGTGGGTGCGAGGTTGAGTGGACAGGCTTCTTTCTTCACGCTTACGAGGATGTGTGCGGTGGAGTATTTAGCGAGGAGAGACTCCGGGTTGCCTGTCATGGATATGATGGGTATGTGGTTGTGGAGCACAATCGGTATGAAACGCAGCAACTCGTCGGTCTGTCCTGAGTTGCTCAGTGCGAGTACGATATCGTCTGGTGTCATCACTCCCAAGTCGCCATGGTATACGTCGAGAGGGTTGATGAAAAACGCCGGTGTGCCTGTGCTCGACATGGTGGCTGCGATTTTTGAACCCACATTGCCGCTTTTGCCCACCCCTGTCACAATCACTTTTCCATGGCAGTGATAGATCAGTTCGACAGCGCGGTCGAAGTTCTCATCCAGTTGTGATACGAGGTCTTCGATCGCCCTTGCCTCATCATGAAGGCATTGTGTGGCATACATCCTCGCATGTGCCAGGCGCCAGTTGGCGCTGCTGTTCATATCTGTAGGTGCTTCCTTCATTTTTAGTTAAGACTTCAATAGTTGGGTTATGACAGCGTCCAGTTGACTGAGGTACAGCATGTTGGGGCCGTCGCTGAGTGCGTCGTCGGGCGAGGGGTGAACTTCAAAGAAGAAGCCTGTGGCGCCAAAAGCTTTTGCTGCCATTGCCATTTGTGGCACAAAGCGTCGGTCGCCTGCGGTCTTGCCATCTCCGGCCCCGGGACGTTGCACGCTGTGTGTGCAGTCCATGATGACTCGTGGCACGATGTTGAGCATGTCAGGGATGTTGCGGAAATCGACCACCAGGTTGTTGTAGCCGAAGCAATTGCCTCGCTCAGTGAGCCACACCTCATTGGCGCCTGCGTCGAGGGCTTTTTGCACAGGGTAGCGCATGTCTGCACCGCTAAGGAACTGTGCCTTTTTGATGTTGACTGTTCGCCCGGTACGTGCGGCAGCATATAGGAGGTCCGTCTGTCGGCATAGAAAGGCAGGAATTTGCAGCACATCGGCCACTTCTCCGGCGGGTGCGGCCTGCCAGCTCTCATGGATGTCTGTCAGGATGCGGAGTCCATATTTCTGTTTCACGTCGGCAAGCATGCGTAGCCCCTTCTCGATGCCAGGCCCCCGGAAGGAAGATCCCGAGGTGCGGTTGGCTTTGTCGAAGGATGCCTTGAAGATGATGTCTATGTCATGTTGTGAATTGAGAGACAAAAGTGTCTCTGCCACGCAGTCGAGCAGCTCTTGTGACTCTATCACGCATGGTCCTGCTATGAATATGGGCTTCATTTCTTTTGTTTTTGAAACTGCAAAATTATACTTTTTTTCCCAATTATGTCAAAGATTGAGGAAAAAGTTGCCTCATGAACATAAGAGTGTCCGTTTTACTGAGCCATCAGTGCCGCCATTTTGCCATCTTCGTCGCTGACGATATGCAGGTCGCGCTGAGGGAAAGGTATGCTGATATTGTGCTTGTTGAGGGTATTATAGACACATTCGAGTATTTTGCAGTCGCAGACATATTGTGAGAGTACTGGCACCCAAACCAGGATTTTGAGGTTGACGCTGCTGTCTCCGAACTCTCGTAGCAATACTCTCACATTGTGTGAGGGGTCTATAAAGTCGAGTTTGCTGATTTCCTCCACCAACAGGTGCCTTGTCCGTTCGATGTCAGTGCCGTAGGCTACGCCCACGTCGAGTATGCGGAGTTCGTAGCCATGGTTTTTGGTCATGTTTTTGTAGTTCTTCGTAAACAGCTGACTATTTTGGAATGCGATGACAGAGCCGTCGATAGCTTCCAGCATCGTGCTGGTGTAACTGATAGACTCCACCTTTCCTCTTATGCCGTCGCAGATGATCCAGTCGCCCACTTTGAGTCTTCCCGTCATCAGCGAGATACCGTAATAGATATTTTCGAGGATATCTTTCGATGCGAAACCGATACCTGTGGAGAGACCACCAGAGACCACCACAAGCCAAGTGTTGTCGACATGGCAGATGGCCAGGCTGAGGATGAGCCAAAGTCCCCATACGATGAGTTGGATGACGTTTTTGCTCATCATGTATCGGCTTCCGGAGGAGGTGGGGTCTTTTGACTCGAAGTATTGTTTAAGCAGCGACTTGAGAGTCTTGTTGATGTATGAGAAGAGCATCCACAAGACGATGACGATCGCTATGTTGAGAATACTGATGGTGATGTTGGGCGACTTGATGAATTGATAGGAGAAGACGCGCCATGTCAGTTGGTTGAGGTTGAACACGTCGGCAGCCCAGTAGATGGCGATGAGGATGGAGGCCACAGCCAATGAGGGTAGCAGTACAGAATAAAGGAAATTGTAGAACCATGACTCTGTCACTGGTTTCTCCTCAAAATGATGTCTTTCGCCGTATGCTTTGATCCAGGAGCGCAGACAGGTGATGGTGAGGATGCAGGTCAGCTGCATGATCCACCAGATGAGGAGTTGCACGCTGAGCAGCGTATATCCGAGCCACGAGCATATCACAGAGATAACGAACGCCAGCAGTGAGATGTAAGTGTAGAACATATCCGACCGCGGCACGTTCTGGTTGTGCTTTCTGATGGCCCACCACTGCCATATCGCGCAGATGAGCACGATAGGGGGCAGCATCAGGTTGACGAGTTCGTTGGGTATCAAAATGATACGATAGGTGATGACCACAAATCCGATGACGATCAGCGGTGCGTAAATATGAAATGCGCTTTTGATTTGTTTGCCATTGAGACGCAAAAGCAGTGAGATGAGGATGACACTGAGCAACCACGCATACTGTGTGAGCAGACCGCTGGCCATGATGAAGAAATTGTGGTTGGAGAGCAAGCGCAAGATTTGCAGAATGATGGCAAATGTGACCACCGTCGTGGCCATGGAGATGCATGTGCGTTTCTCCAGGAATCCCTCAGAGCGGAAACGTTTGGGCAAGAAATATTTCAGTCCGATAAAATTGAGCAGGACAGCGAAACCTCCAAAAGCCATGATGAAGAGAAACAGTGCGCCCATCACACGGCTGTCCCATTGCGAGTTGACTTTTTTGTACGGCTCGTATTTTTCCACCACGGTTTCTTTGGTTTGCGACATGTGTCGACTGAAAGACCTCAGGATGGAGAAATAGTTTTCACCTCCGTTGATGAAGATGTTGTTTTGTATCTCATTGTATCGGATGATGGCGTAGTCGTTGAGAGCTGTCAGCCTGTCCTCCGTGATTTTATAGATGTTGATGTATTCGTTCATGCTCTCCTTGTTCTCTTTCAAAGTGCGGAGAATGCTGACGGAGAGCGTGAGGCACACATTGCGGTCGATGGAAGCCTTCTCAGAGAGGTTCCTCGTTCCCATCTTGTTGAGGCTATTGACCAGACTGTCATATCTTGCCACTTCGATGTCGGTCTGATCGATGATGGTGCGGAAGGGCAGGATGGTGCGGTGGTAGTCTTTGTAGAGATTGGTGGCCTCATTGCAAGCATATGTGAGGTCGAAGACATAGTCGGGCTTCTGTGAGTAGAGCATCAGCGCGTTTTGGCTGCTCTTGCGTGAGATGTTGATGAGGTTGCTGATAACTTCCTGTCGCATCCGTTTGTGACCTTGCTGTTGGCTTTGCAGGTCGTTGTAATAATTGGTAAGCTCCACACGTAGTATGGAGAGTGTGTTGTTGAGGTCGGCTTCTTTCAACACCGCATGGGAGGGGATGACGAAAGCCGTAAACCATAACAATAGCCCGAAAAATCTCTTGTCCATATTCTATTAAGGGGTTCTATTCGCACAAAACATGCAAAAATAGCAATAATTCATCAATTAATGACCAAAGAGGGGGCAGAAATTTCTATTTTCGCCTATTTTCGTTAATTTTGCAGACAAAAAGACGTAGCAACATGATATTGATAGCAGACAGTGGTAGCACAAAGACAGACTGGTGCCTCATAGATGATCACGGGAGGAAAAAGGACGTGTCGACCCAAGGTATCAACCCTTTTTATCAGTCAGATGACGAGATCAAGCATATCCTGAGTGATGAATTGCGCCCATCGATGGATGCCACTGCACGGAGTGTGAAGCACGTGTTTTTTTATGGAGCGGGTCTTCGTCCTGAGATGCGGCCACGTGTCAGTGAGGTGGTGGCTTCCGTCTTTCGAGAAGCTTCTGTCGAGGCAGAGAGTGACTTGCTGGGTGCCGCCCGTGCACTTTTTGGCTCGGAGCCAGGCATTGCCTGCATTCTTGGTACAGGCAGCAATTCTGGACTCTATGATGGTGCGCATATCGTGAAAAACACGCCACCGTTGGGGTTTATCCTTGGCGACGAGGGCAGTGGCGCCACGTTGGGCAGGCTCTTCGCAGGCTCGTTGTGCAAGGGGTTGATGCCTCAAGGACTGTTGGAGGAATATCTTGACTTTAGCCATCAGACGGTGGCGGATGTCATCCAGCGTGTCTATCGAAGTCCTCTTCCTAATCGTTATCTGGCCGGTATGTCTACTTTTATTCATGAGCATCTCCACATCGCCGAGGTACATGACTTGGTGGTGGAGAATTTCAGGTCGTTTTTCCGACGCAACTTGGTTGCTTACGAAAGTGGACACCTGAAAGTGAGGGCGGTAGGCAGCATCGCCTATTATTATCGTGAGCAGCTCAACGTGGCGGCACAGCTGGAACATTTCTGTGTGGATAGGGTAGAGCGCAGTCCCATGAAGGGGTTGGTGGAGTATCATGCTCGGTCTTAGGGCTTTTGTTTTGAGGTGTTGCATTGATAATGCAACATACAAGACATTGAGGGCATTGATAATGCAACATACGAAACACTCGGGGCATTGATAATGCAACATACGAAACACTCGGGGCATTGATAATGCAATATACAAAACATTGAGGGCATGCAATATTTTTTCTTAAAAATTTAGAATTGTGGAAAATTATTGTTAACTTTGCAGTCGATTTGAAAACTGTTCTACAGAGCATTCAATCATAATAAACACACATATATATGTATTTCACTTTGTTTGTTACCGTTATCATAACGGCAGTTGTCTTGGTGGTGGCTGCATATGTCATTGCCAAGCTGATTGGCCCTCGGTCATACAACAAACTAAAGGGTGAGCCTTACGAGTGCGGTATACCTACATACGGGTCCTCATGGATTCCCGTATCGATAGGTTATTACCTCTTTGCCATCCTTTTCTTGATGTTTGACATCGAGACGGTCTTTCTTTACCCATGGGCAGTAGTGGTGCAGAAGTACGGTGCTATGGCAGTTGTCAGCATCGGTTTCTTCCTGCTGGTGCTTGTATTTGGCTTGGCTTACGCCTGGCGGAAAGGAGCGTTGGAATGGAAGTAAGAAAACCACGCATCAAGAGCATTCCTTACGACGAGTTCAAGGACAATGAGGGCCTGGAGCGTCTTGTGGAGGAATTGAACGAGGGAGGAGTCAATGTCATTACCGGCAGTCTCGACCAGTTGATCAACTGGGGTCGCTCCAACTCGCTTTGGTCTTTGACCTTTGCCACATCTTGTTGTGGCATTGAGTTTATGTCAGTAGGATGTGCCCGTTACGACTTTGCCCGCTTCGGTTTCGAGGTGACGCGCAACTCCCCTCGTCAGGCCGACCTGATCATGTGCGCCGGCACCATCACGCATAAGATGGCACCTGCATTCAAGCGCCTTTATGACGAGATGGCCGAGCCTAAGTATGTGATAGCCGTCGGTGGTTGCGCCATCTCCGGTGGTCCGTTCAAATCGAGCTATCATGTGGTGAAAGGCATTGAGGAAATCGTTCCCGTCGATGTCTTCATCCCTGGTTGTCCACCACGTCCTGAGGCTATCATGTATGGCATGATGCAGCTTCAGCGTAAGGTGAAGATTGAGAAATTCTTTGGTGGAGCCAACCACAAGCAGTCAGCCGAGGAGCGTGAGCTTGGTCTGTCTAATGCAGCCATCACTTCAGGCTGGAAGAAACCTATTGTGGTGACAGATGTGCCAGAAGACTTCGTCAATGAACTAAATCAGAGTAAGGAGGCGACCAAATGAGAGTAGACTGTAAAGTTTTTGATTTTGGCAGTTTCGCCAAGGAAATGCGCCAACTGAAGGAGAAGCAGCATTTCGACTATCTCGTCACCATCATTGGTGAGGATTTCGGTGCCGAGGGTCTTGGATGTATCTACATTCTGGAAAACACCGACACCCATGAGCGTACCAGTGTCAAGACGATAGCACGTCAGGTGGGCGAAGACTATGTCATCTCGTCCGTCATCAACTTGTGGAAGGCTGCCGACCTGCTTGAGCGTGAGGTGTATGACTTCTATGGCATCAAGTTCTTGGGGCATCCCAACATGGAACGCCTCTTCTTGCGCACCGACTTCAAGGGCTATCCCTTCCGCAAGGACTGGAAGTATGATGACAGTTATACCCTGGAGGATGACCCAGAGAAGGATTATGGCTGTGAGTACTCTCTTAACGAAGACGGCCAACTCGTATGCAAGAAAAACCAGCTCTTCACTGACGATGACTATGTGGTGAACATCGGTCCTCAGCACCCGTCTACACACGGTGTGCTTCGTCTGCAGACCGTGCTTGACGGCGAGGTGGTGAAACGCATCTATCCACATGTGGGCTATATCCACAGAGGTATCGAAAAGATGTGGGAGAGCTACACCTATCCTCAGACCCTGGCTCTGACCGACCGTCTCAACTATCTCTCCGCCATGATGCACCGTCACGCACTTGTGGGTGTCATCGAGGAGGGTATGGGCATCGAACTGACCGACCGTATCAAGTATATCCGCACCATTATGGATGAGCTTCAGCGTCTTGACTCACACCTGCTGTACTGTGGCTGCTGTGCTCAGGACTTAGGAGCCTTGACCGCTTTCCTCTACTGTATGCGTGACCGTGAGCATGTGCTCAATGCAATGGAAGAGACCACTGGCGGCCGTCTTATCCAGAACTATTATAGAATAGGTGGTTTGCAAGATGACATTGATCCCAACTTTGTGACCAATGTGAAGGATCTGGTGAAATACATGCGCCCCATCATCCAGGAGTATATGGATGTCTTTGGTGACAACGTCATTACTCACAACCGCTTTGAGAAGGTGGGTGTGATGAATCGTGCCGACTGCATCAACTATGGTGTGACGGGTCCTGCTGGCCGTGCTGCAGGATGGGCCAACGATGTGCGCAAGAACCATCCCTATGTGATGTACGATCAGGTAGACTGGAAGCAGATCACCCTGACGGGCTGTGACTCTATGGACCGTTATTTGGTTCACATCCAGGAGATGTATCAGAGTCTCGACATCATCGACCAGCTGATCGACAACATCCCAGAGGGCGACTTCTACGTGAAGCAGAAACCCATCATCAAAGTGCCCGAAGGGCAGTGGTATTTCTCTGTTGAGGGAGCCAGTGGCGAGTTTGGTGTCTATCTCGACTCCCGTGGTGACAAGAGTCCTTATCGCATGAAGATGCGTCCTATGGGTCTCACTTTGGTAGGTGCTCTCGACCCGATGCTTCGTGGCCAGAAGATTGCCGACTTGGTGACAACGGGCGCAGCTATCGACTTCGTTATCCCCGACATTGACAGGTAATTATGAATTTAGACTCAAGTAATACTTTATGTTCGATTTTTCTATAGTAACACAATGGTTCGACGCTCTTCTGCGCAATACGCTTGGGCTGGGAGATTTTTGGTCGATACTGATTGAGTGTGTGATTGTCGGCGTGCTGATCCTCACAGGATATGCGTTGCTGGCCATTGCGCTGATATTCATGGAGCGTAAGGTCTGCGCGTATTTCCAGTGCCGTCTAGGCCCGATGCGTGTGGGTCCATGGGGTTTGCTTCAGGTTTTTGCCGACGTCTTCAAGATGCTCATCAAGGAGATTTTCTTTGTCGACCGTGCCGACAAGTTGCTTTATGCCGTCGCTCCTATCCTTGTGATTATAGGTTCTGTGGGAGCTTTTGGTTTCCTGCCTTGGAACAAAGGTGCCTGTGTCGTTGACTTCAACGTGGGCGTTTTCCTTCTTACCGCCATTTCTTCTATTGGTGTGGTGGGTATCTTCCTGGCAGGTTGGTCATCCAACAACAAATACTCTGTTGTGTCAGCCATGCGTGGCGCTGTGCAGATGATCTCTTATGAGATGTCTCTCTGTCTTTGTCTTATCACAGCCGTCATCCTGACAGGCACCATGCAGATCAGTGGTATCGTTGAGGCACAGACCGGTCCCTGGCAGTGGCTTATTTTCAAAGGCCATATCCCTGCTATCATCGCCTTCCTTGTATTCCTTGTCGCCGGCAACGCAGAGGCCAATCGTGGCCCGTTTGACATGGCCGAGGCAGAGAGCGAGTTGACCGCTGGCCACCATACCGAGTATTCTGGTATGGGATTCGGCTTCTTCTATCTCGCAGAGTTCCTCAACCTCTTTATTATTGCTGGTGTGGCCACCACGGTGTTCCTTGGTGGATGGGCGCCGGTGAACATCGGCATTGGAGCCTTTGACCAAGTGATGGACTATATCCCTGGTTTCGTATGGTTCCTGGGTAAGTCGTTCTTTGTCGTATGGCTGTTGATGTGGGTGAAGTGGACCTTCCCTCGTCTGCGTATCGACCAGATTTTGAAACTGGAGTGGAAATATCTCATGCCGCTGGCATTGCTCAACTTGGTGCTGATGACCATCGTCGTGGCATTTGGACTTCACTTCTAATCCATCAATCCCCAAAGAAAAATAAAAAATGGAAAATAACCAATCATATTTTGGCGGTATCGTGGAGGGTATGAAGACGTTGGCCACAGGTATGAAAGTCACTCTCAAGGAGTATTTCACGCCGAAGTCGACCGAGCAATACCCCGAGAACCGCAAGACGACACTCCATGTGGCCAAGCGCCACCGTGGTCGCCTGGTATTCAAGCGCACAGAAGACGGAGCCTACAAATGCACCGCCTGCACGTTGTGTGAGAAGGCCTGTCCCAATGGCACCATCAAGATTGTGTCAGAGATGCGTGTCGACGAGGCTACAGGCAAGAAGAAGCGTGCTTTGGTAGACTATCAGTATGACTTGGGCGACTGTATGTTCTGCCAGTTGTGCACCAATGCCTGCAACTTCGACGCCATTGAGTTTACCAATGATTTTGAAAACGCGGTGTTTGACCGCGACCGTCTGGTGCTTCACCTCGACAAAGAAGTCTATCAGGGAGGTTCGCTTCCTGGCCTCATTGATGGTGGAGCCCCATTGACCATCGGCAAGTTTAACACTAAAACGAAATAAGGAATATGGCTAATATCGTAATGTTTTGTATTTTGGCCGTTGTCATTCTCGGTTCGGCCATCCTGTCTGTCTCTACCAAGAGCATCATGCGGGCAGCCACTTTCCTGCTTTTCGTTCTCTTCGGTGTGGCTGGCATTTATTTTCTGCTTGACTATACCTTCCTGGGTGCCGCCCAGATCAGCATCTATGCTGGAGGTATCACTATGATTTACATCTTTGCCATCCAATTGGTCTCCAAGCGCACTTTGCAAGGTCTCACCGAGCGTCTGCGTGGCAGCAAGGTGGTGGCAGGTTGTCTTTCGGCTTTGGTAGGATGCGTGATGGTTTTATTCATCTTTCTGAAGAATGAGTTTTACAGCGTTGCCATCCCCAACAAGGAAGTGCCTATGGATGTCATTGGCAATACGTTGATGGGTTCGGAGAAATACCAGTATGTGCTCCCGTTCGAGTTCATTTCTGTATTCCTTCTGGCATGTATTATCGGAGGTATCGTAATATCAAGAAAGGACAAGTAATATGACTATACCAGTAGAGTTTTTCCTGACGTTGAGCACCCTGTTGTTTTTCATCGGTGTCTTTGGATTTGTGACACGTCGCAATCTGATCGCCATGCTCATCTCTATCGAGCTTGTCCTCAATTCTGTGGATATGAACTTTGCGGTTTTCAACCGCCTTCTCTTCCCTGGAGAGCTCGAGGGCTTCTTCTTCACTTTGTTCTCTATTGGCGTGAGCGCAGCCGAGACAGCTGTCGCCGTTGCCATTATCATCAATGTTTACCGCAGGTTCCACAGTGATCAGGTGAACAGTATTGAAAACATGAAACTATAACAGCCTAAAAATCATTTAAGATATGGATTACAGTTATGTATTTTTGATACTTCTTCTGCCTGCGCTTTCCTTCCTTGTGCTTGGACTGTGCGGTATGAAGATGTCGCATAAGACAGCCGGTCTTATCGGTACCGCCTCTTTGGGTATCGTCACCGTGCTTTCCTATTATACCGCTTTTGCCTATTTTGGTGCAGACCGCCTGGCCGATGGCACTTATGCCACCATCGTGCCTTACAATTTCACCTGGCTTCCTTTAGGCAATCTTCATTTTGATATCGGCATCCTGCTCGACCCCATCTCGGTGATGATGCTCATTGTCATCTCCACGGTGAGTTTCATGGTGCACATCTACTCATTCGGCTATATGCATGGTGAGAAAGGCTTCCAGCGTTACTATGCGTTTCTTTCGCTTTTCTCCATGTCGATGTTGGGTCTGGTTCTTGCCACCAATATCTTCCAGATGTATTTGTTCTGGGAGTTGGTGGGTGTGAGCTCATACCTGCTCATCGGTTTCTACTATCAGTTGCATGAGGCGGTGGCTGCGTCGAAGAAAGCGTTTATTGTCACCCGTTTTGCCGATATGTTCTTCCTCATCGGTATTCTCATCTTCGGTTATTACACCCAGTCGTTTAGCTTCTCATTTGCTGGTACGACGATTGAGATGGGCACAGGCACCACACCGTTCATTCCTTGCGACGCTGTGAAGGCGATGACAGCCGCTGGCTTTATTTTGCCTACCGCTCTGGTGCTGATGTTTATCGGTGGTGCTGGTAAGAGTGCCATGTTCCCATTGCACATCTGGCTTCCCGACGCCATGGAGGGTCCTACTCCTGTGTCAGCTTTGATCCATGCTGCTACTATGGTGGTGGCAGGTGTGTTCCAGCTGCTGCGTATGTTCCCGCTTTGGATCGAGTATGCTCCCCAGGCAATGAGCATTGTGGTATGGGTGGGTGTTTTCACCGCTTTCTATGCTGCTGCCGTAGCTTGTGCTCAGAGCGATATCAAGCGTGTTTTGGCCTTCTCTACCATCTCACAGATCGCTTTCATGATGGTGTCGATTGGCGTATGTCTGCCTGGTCACGAGGCTGTGCTCGACAATCATGCTCAGTTGGGTTACATGGCTTCTATGTTCCACCTGTTCACCCACGCCATGTTCAAGGCTTGTCTCTTCCTCTGTGCCGGATGTATCATTCATGCGGTGCACTCCAATGAGATGTCTATGATGGGCGGCATGCGTAAGTATATGCCTATCACTCACATCACCTTCCTCATCAGCTGTTTGGCAATTGCCGGTATTCCCTTCTTCTCTGGTTTCAGCAGCAAGGACGAGATCATCTCGGCATGCTTTGCTTACAGTCCTGTGGTAGGATGGATTATGACGGCCATCGCCGCTATGACCGCTTTCTATATGTTCCGTCTGTACTACGGTATCTTCTGGGGTACGGAGAACAAGGAGGCACATGCTCATCACACACCACATGAGGCACCTCTGACGATGACCGTTCCACTTATCATCCTCTGCGTGATCACCTTGGGTGTTGGTATTTATACTACCATCGCTGGTTTTGCAGGGTGGGGTGGCAGTTTCGGAAGTTATGTGACAGCGAGTGGCACGGAATACAACATCCATTTCGACACTCAGATAGCACTGACCTCCACTATTATTGCCATTCTGAGCATCTGTCTCGCCACCTATATCTATAAAGGTGAGCGTCAGCCGGTGGCCGACAAACTCTACACGGCCATGCCCCGTCTGCATCGTGCAGCCTACAAGCGTTTCTATCAGGATGAGATATGGCTCTTTGTGACCCATAAGCTGATCTTCAACTTAGTGAGCAAACCCATTGCCTGGTTCGACCGTCACGTCATCGACGGCACGTTCAACTTCATGGCTTGGGGTACCGGCGAGGCAGGCGAGAGCATCCGCTGCTGGCAGAGTGGCGACGTGCGTCAGTATGCCGTGTGGTTCCTCACAGGCGCTGTGGCTTTAACTTTAATCTTGTTATGTGCATTGTAAACAACTGAAAAAATGAGTATATTAACAGTTTTCGTAATAATTCCTGTCCTGATGCTGCTGGGCCTTTGGCTGGCTCGCACGCTCAATCAGGTACGTGGCGTGATGGTAGTAGGCTCTTCTCTGTTGCTTGCACTGTCCATTTATCTGACCATTGACTTCATCCATCTGCGTCAGAGCATGCCGGCTGATGTTTACCCCATGCTCTATACAGCCAGCCATGTGTGGTTTAAGCCGCTGCATATCGCTTATTCGGTGGGTGTTGACGGCATTTCAGTGGTGATGTTGCTGCTGTCGAGCATCATCGTGTTCACCGGCACCTTCGCCTCCTGGCAGTTGAAGCCCCTCACCAAGGAGTATTTCTTGTGGTTCACCCTGCTGAGCTCTGGTGTCTTCGGTTTCTTCATCTGCACTGATATGTTCACCATGTTCATGTTCTACGAGGTGGCTCTTATCCCGATGTACCTTTTGATCGGTGTATGGGGTAGCGGTGCCAAGGAGTATTCTGCCATGAAGCTTACTCTGATGCTGATGGGTGGATCCGCACTGCTTATCCTTGGTATCCTCGGTATCTACTTCTTCAGTGGCGGTGCCACGATGAATGTGATCCAGATTGCCCAGATCAACAGCATTCCCGGTCAGGCCATCCCCGACCATGTGCAGAACATCCTCTTCCCGTTCGTGTTCATCGGTTTTGGTGTCTTGGGTGCTCTTTTCCCATTCCACACATGGAGCCCTGACGGTCACGCTTCGGCGCCTACCGCAGTGTCTATGCTCCATGCTGGTGTGCTGATGAAGCTTGGAGGTTACGGCTGCTTCCGTATCGCCATGTATCTGTTGCCCCATGCCGCACAGGAGTTGTCTTGGATCTTCATTATCCTCACCACCATCTCCGTGGTCTATGGTGCCCTCTCAGCCTGTGTGCAGACCGACTTGAAATATATCAATGCCTATTCGTCGGTGTCACACTGCGGTCTGGTGCTTTTCGCCATCCTGATGATGTCGCGCACTTCCTGCACCGGTGCTATCCTGCAGATGTTGTCACACGGTCTGATGACGGCTCTCTTCTTTGCCCTTATCGGTATGATCTATGGCCGCACCCACACCCGTGACGTGCGTAAACTTGGTGGTTTGATGAAGATCATGCCCTTCCTTGCTGTAGGTTATGTGCTTGCAGGTCTTGCCAACCTTGGTCTGCCTGGCTTCTCCGGTTTCGTGGCAGAGATGACCATCTTCGTCGGTTCCTTCGCCAACAACGATGTGTTCCACCGTACCGCCACCATCATTGCCTGTGGTAGTATTGTTGTCACCGCTGTTTATATCCTGCGTGTGGTGGGCAAGATCCTCTACCAGAAAGTGGCCGATCCTCACTATGAGGAACTGACCGACGCCACTTGGGACGAGCGTGTGGCTGTCTGCTGCCTGATCTTCTGCGTGGCAGGTCTTGGTTTGTTCCCCTTGTGGGCCAGCAATGTCATTGCCGACGCCGTAGGTCCTGTGCTGAGTGTTATCAATCCTGTTGTACTCCCATAAAACTCTGAAGCGATATGAATTACAGTCAGTTTTTGAATATGATTCCGGAGGCCGTGTTAGTGGCCATTCTGATTATCATTTTTGTGGTCGATTTCGCATCTGCCAATGACAAAGAGCGTAAGGGCTTCAACCCCTTCGTCTGTGTCTTGATGGGAGTGCTCACCTTGGTGTGCTTGTTGCCGCTTGAGCCTCGTGTTGCTTTCGGTGGCATGTATGTTACCTCTGCCGCTGTCAATGTGATGAAGGGCATCTTGGCCCTTGCATCGCTCATTGTGGTGATTATGAGTCGTCAGTGGATCAGTGGCGAGCAGAGCCGTGATCGCGAGGGCGAGTTCTATATGCTCATTGCCTCCACGTTGTTGGGTATGTTTGTCATGATGTCGTCGGGTCACTTCCTGATGTTCTACTTAGGACTTGAGATGGCTTCCATCCCGATGGCCTGTCTGGTGGCACTTGACAAATTCCGCAACAACTCTGCCGAAGGTGCAGCCAAATACATCCTCACCGCAGCTTTCTCCAGTGGTGTGATGCTTTTCGGTGTGTCGTTCCTTTATGGCGAGTGTGGCACCCTTTACTTTGATGACGTGGCAGGCAAGCTGAGTGCCACTCCATTGGTCATCATGGGTCTGGTGTTCTTCTTCAGTGGTCTGGGCTTCAAGATTTCTCTCGTGCCTTTCCACTTCTGGACAGCCGACACCTATGAAGGTGCTCCTACTGTTGTGACCGGTTATCTGAGCGTGGTCTCCAAGGGTGCTGCCGCATTTACCTTGATGGCTATCCTCTTTAAGGTGTTCCCCGCCTTGTCCGACCAGTGGCACTATCTGCTGTATATTGTCATCGTGCTGAGTATCACCGTGGCCAACCTCTTTGCCATCCGCCAGAAAGACCTGAAGCGATTTATGGCTTTCAGCTCCATCTCTCAGGCCGGCTACATCATGTTGGCACTCACTGGTGAGCAGACCATGGGTATCACAGCCCTGACATTCTATGTGCTGGTCTATGTGGTGGCCAACCTGAGTGTATTCTCTGTCATCAGTGTGGTGGAGCAGAACAATGGTGGCACAACGAGTATGGATTCCTACAATGGTTTCTATACCACCAATCCTAAACTCTCGTTCCTGATGACCGTGGCGCTGTTCTCTTTGGCAGGTATTCCGCCTTTCGCCGGTATGTTCAGCAAGTTCTTCGTGTTCATGGCAGGTGTCAGTGGCCATACCTTTGACACGACGATTGGCTCTTTGGCCTACTTCGTTGTGTTCATCGCATTGATCAACACAGTGGTGAGTCTTTACTACTATCTGCTCATCGTCAAGGCTATGTACATTAAGAAGACGGAGACGCCGTTGCCCACCTTCAAGAGTGATGTCAACACCAAGTTGGCCCTTGCCCTCTGCACATTGGGTATCGTGGCTTTCGGTGTGTTCAGTTGTATCTACGACTGGATTTACACCGCTGCCGACAAGCTCTAAGATAGTGGTTCAATAGAATCCCTTTATTACGCAAGTGCCCCCTCGGATGATATCATCTGAGGGGGCACTTCTGTTTTCCCTGTTATTTACTGAAGATTGGGGGCTTCCGAAATTTCAGTTAAATAGTCAGTTATTTTGCGGTTTCTTTCTGTCATAATACTCTGCTGTGGCAGTGAAGAACACATCGCCGCTGGAGTTGAGCGCTGTCTCTACGGAGTCTTGTATGACGCCGATGATGAAGCCGATGGCGACCGCCTGCATTGCGATGTCATTGCCGATGCCGAAGAAAGAGCAAGCCATCGGTATGAGCAGCAAAGACCCACCTGCCACTCCTGAAGCCCCACATGCACCGAGCGTGGCGATGATGCTGAGAAAGAGTGCCGACGCAAAAGAGACGTCCACACCCACGGTATGCGCCACGGCGAGCGACATTACGGTGATGGTGACCGCAGCCCCATTCATATTGATGGTTGCGCCGAGCGGTATGCTGACGGAATAAAACTCCTCGTCCAGTCCCATTTTTCGGCAGAGGTTCATGTTGATGGGAATGTTGGCAGCAGAGGATCGCGTGAAAAACGCATTGAGTCCACTCTCTTTCAGGCAAGTGAAGAGTAGGGGATAAGGATTTTTGCGCAGCATGAGAAAAGAGATGAGTGGATTTGACACCAATGTGTTGACGAGCATGCATCCTACGAGCAACACTACCAAATGTCCATATGTGGTGAACACCTCCAGCCCGCTTTCAGACACTGACGAGAACACAAGGCCCAGTATTCCGAAAGGAGCAAACTGTATGATCCACTTGACGGTGAGTGAGATGACCTCTGCGAAATCATGCACCATGTCTATAGTGCTTTTGCTGGCTTTTTTCTTGAGAGCCAAGCCGATAATGATCGCCCAGAAGAGGATGCCGATATAATTGGCGTTGGACACCGACATCATCGGGTTGGTCACCATGTTGGTCAGCAAATTGGTGAACACATCTGTCAGGTTGCCGGGAGACTGCCCAGTGGCCACATCCTTCAGTTGCAGTGTGACAGGAAAGAGAAAACTGCCGACGACTGCGAGTACTGCGGCGATGAAGGTGCTCAGCAAGTAGCATAAGACCAAGGTGCGAAACCTTGCCCCCAGTCCTCCTTTTGCTTTGGCCACAGCAGCGGCTACAAGGACAGCCACGAGCACTGGCGCAATGGCTTTCAGTGCGCTGACAAACACTTGTCCCAGGATGGAGATGCCCGTCCATCCTGGGACTGTGAGTCCGAGAAGAGCACCGATGACCAGTCCTGCCAGTATTCTCAGCACAAGACTGGTCTCAGTCCATTTTCGGCAAATTCTTTTGATGTTGATCATTCTTTCTTTTATTTGTATAATGGGCCGTAGTTGGCACAGGCTCGGTAGTCAGCTCCTTCGCGGTCCATGCCGAACGCATTCCATGCGGCGGGGCGGAAGATCTTTTCCTCTTCGACATTGTGCATGCATACGGGGATGCGCAGGATGGAGCATAGCGTGATGATGTCAGCGCCGATGTGTCCGTAGGCTATAGCACCGTGGTTGGCGCCCCAATTGTTCATCACCGAGTAGACATCCTTGAAGGGGCCTTTGCCGTTGACACGTGGCACAAACCAGGTGGTGGGCCAGGTTTTGTCGGTGCGTCGGTTGAGGATGTCATGTACCTCTGGGTCGAGGTCGGCAGTCCATCCCTCAGCCAATTGCAGCACAGGTCCCAGTCCTTGCACCATATTGATGCGCATCATGGTCATAGGCATGCCGCCACGTGTGAGAAAATTTGACGAATAGCCACCGCCTCGGAAGTATCCTCTGTCTGCAGGATACCATGTGGTGGCGTCGAGACATGCTTTGACGTCGTCGTCGGTCATGTTCCAATGCTCTTTCATCACCGGACATCCTTCGCTGTCGCTCATAGCGCCAGTGGCGTCGAGCGTGGTGGCACCTGAGTTGATGAGGTGGATAAAGCCACCTGCAGCCATACCTTCTGGCGCTTTCCCCGTCACCCTCTTTACGGCCTCTGGGCTCCAGTAAGTGCGGATATCAGAGAACATCACGCCACGGTTGGTCAGAAGGTGTCCGAAAAGCATGGAGATGCCGTTGAGTGCATCGTTTTCCGTGGCCAGCACATCGGCCTCACGGATGCCGTTCCAGTCGAACGAAGTGCACATCAATGCCTCTGGGAAGTCGAAGTTGGGCAGGAAGTCAGTCCATTGTCTTTGTCCCTGCACGCCACCGGCAATGGCGTTATGTCCCAGAGCCTCTTCCTTGTAGCCCATTTCCCTCAGTCGTGGGTTGCCGTGCATCAGGTCGCGGATGATGAGCATACATTTCACGGTGAATTCCCAGTCATGGTCTTTCTCCTCTCGGCTTTTGACCTTTCCTTCCACATTGTAGTCTGTACCCTCGTGTGGCATGCAATATTTCCGTGTCCACTTCATCGCTTTTTCATACTCTTCAGGGTCAAAGATACCCAGTTGAACACGTCTCAATATCTCTACCAGGTCGACGCTCTCACAACGCAGTCCAAGATAGCGCTCAAAGAAGTCAGGGTTGACGATGCTGCCTGCGATGCCCATACAAACACCACCCAGTGCCAGATAAGACTTGCCGCGCATGGTGGCTGCAGCCTGTGCTGCTCGTGCGAAACGGAGTATTTTCTCTGCCACGTCGTCGGGTATGCTGTTGTCGTCAAGGTCCTGCACGTCATGGCCATAGATGCCGAACGCTGGCAGACCCTTCTGAGCGTGAGCGGCAAGCACTGCAGCCAGATAGACAGCGCCGGGACGCTCTGTGCCGTTGAATCCCCAGACAGCTTTGGGGTAGTAGGGGTTCATGTCCATGGTTTCCGACCCGTAGCACCAGCATGAGGTGACGGTGATGGTGCTTCCCACGCCTTCGCGCTCAAATTTCTCGGCGCATGCTGCCGACTCAGCAACTCGTCCGATGGTCGTGTCGGCGATGACGCATTCCACGGGGCTTCCGTCGCCATTGCGTAGGTTGGTGCTGATGAGTGTGGCTACGGCTTTTGCCAGGTTCATTGTTTTCTCTTCCAGGCTTTCACGTACGCCACCCTGACGACCGTCGATGGTAGGGCGTATGCCGATTTTAGGATATTTACTCATGATGTTTTGATTTGTTATAGTTAGAGTTAGTGATGTATTCTTATAACGTAAAACCTACATTTTGTAACCATTTTGGGCAAGCAATTGTACACACGGTGTCTTTGTCTTCTAATAAAGAGGAAGCATTTTTGAGATGGTCCTCATTTGATTATTGGCAGCTTGTCTTGGAAGATTGCAAAAAAAGTAGTAAATTCGCAGCGTGAAACTAAACCCGTCAACACATGTTCAAGAAAATCCTCGTCATTGTGCTTGCCACTGCATTGTTTGCATGCAGTTCTGACCATAAGAAGTTGGAGACCTACCTCACCAGTTTCTACCCTGAGTATGAGATAATGGATGATGAAAAGGTCACCACCGACTCCGCATTCTGTCCTATCAGTAAATTGGAGAGCAACTCCATCGATCTGATGGGAATGAAAGCGCAGGTGTTCAGGCTATATGCTGAGAACCCCGACTCTGCCTACCGGCTGGCGGTGAAAGTCAATGAACAGTATGGTGGCAAGGACGCTTTAGGCAACCTCACTTATCCCAAAGGCGGCAACAACTGTGTGTCGTATACAGTCAAGTGTAAGAGTGCGGACAACGAGCGATATATTGTGTTTTATAAAGACCGTCAGTTGGATACCATTGAATATTGTTCGCTTGATGCCGATGAGCGCATTGACAGCATCATGAACCAATATGCGGAATTGATGTATGCTGTCAATGTGATTCTGAAGAAGCACGCCGCTAATTGACGACGACTTTCACAGTGCGCCCATTGCTGTATTTCACGATATTGACACCTTTCTCTATTCGGCTGATTCTGACGCCATTGGCATTGTAGATGGCTTCTATCTCAGCGTGTGTCTCAGACATGGCTACTGCCGTCATGCTGCCTTCGTCTTCGAATGAAACGCTCTGTGCCGCATTCTCACCTTCAGGCAGTTCCAGATACGCTCTGTTGGATCCGATTTTCACTGTTCCGTTTTTCTCCACTCGGTAGAAGGCAGTGCTTCCATTATGGTTTTGCAACACAAAGTTGCCTTGTGGAACGAATTTGCCGGCCAATGTGCCATGCATGCACCCATTGATCAAATAGTCTTCAGCATCCTCATTTGGCTCTTCTGACTCTCCGATGAGCACATAGTCACCTGGTGCGCCCTTTACCAAATAGGGACGGTATGCTTCCACCTCACCGACCTGTTCTTTCACGAGCTGTCCTTTTTTGTCCCTTCCCAGCACGCTGTATATTTCAAGACCATCAGGGATGTCGAATTTGAAAGGCACGCATAGTGTGGACCATCCGACAGATGTGATGGAGAGGGTGTAGGAGACGGGTATGGAGGTGAAAGTATAGTTCATCCTTTTGTCGAGGCTGACCAGTCTGTCTTTCATCCAAGGGTAGATTCTCTCCAGGCTGTCTTTGTATCCCCTTTGTTTGTAAGGTTTCACTCCTTTTACGGTAGTCAGTGCTTTCCAGATGCGGCCCTCGGCCCTGCAAGTTTTACCCGTGGCGTAGGTCACGGTGTCGTTGTAGTCGGCAGTGCTGGTGTACTTGGAGTAGGTGTATGGCTGTATGCTCCACTGGCTGTTGGGTAGTGTCTCTTTCAGTGCTGGGCACTTGGGCCATCTTTTCCATTCGTCATTATAGTTTTCCTCTCCCACGGCATAATACCAAGTGTCAAAGAGGGAAGCGACGGTCTCTGCGTTGAGGAGTCCTTGGTCGCGCAGATACGCATAGCGGTTTTGCGTGTCTTTATTGAAATAGAGTTCCACCCATTTCAGAGGGCCGGATTTGTTGAAATTCCAGGTGCTCATCGGGTAGATGTAGTAATACTGTGGGGCGAAGATGATATAGAAGTTCCAGAAATGTCCGAAAGTGATGTCTAAGTCATAGGGAGCGACAAACCATTTTTTGCCGTCGTAGGTAAGCCATTGGTAGTTTTTTAGATTGCCATCGGTATTGTTGGTCACCAGGTTGTGGATGACATAGTCTATCATGCTTGTTACGTCGAATCGCTCCTCGATGGCTTCTCGTATAGCCTGTGTGCCCGGCTTTTGGTTGATGACAGACTGTATTTCCCTGTTGTATTTGCTTAGTTGCTTGAGATATTTCTTCACCTGGGCGGAGACCTGTTTGTATTCTTTGGTCTTCTCGTCATCGGTGTCGAGGTCATAGTAGGGTGACGTCTCGTCAATCAGCTCTTTAAGCACTTCGCCGCTATACTCCTTTCCATCCATGTCGTAGAGGTCCTTTGGTGTCCTCACTTCTATTTT
Source organism: uncultured Prevotellaceae bacterium (assembly GCA_902780635.1). Taxonomy (GTDB): domain Bacteria; phylum Bacteroidota; class Bacteroidia; order Bacteroidales; family Bacteroidaceae; genus Prevotella. The sequence goes on along the minus strand of CACZGH010000009.1, from coordinate 1,526 downwards.
GCTCCAGTCGATTGTGCCCCCAAAGATGGTGGTGTTGTCCACCAGTCTGCCATCTAAATGAATATGCTCAGGAGTGTGCTTTTTCATATTCATATTTTTGCGGTGCTTTTTCAACTGCCAGCAATAGATGCCGTAGAACTTGTTGTTCAGGTAGACGATGCAAGGGAATGCGTCGGGATGGCACAGTGCGTTGACATCCGGCTTTTTGATGTTGTCAGCCCGTTCCCATATGCGTCCATACTCTCCTCTTCCGATGGTGATCTGGTCATATAATTTATATCCGATGATGCCGATACCTCTGAAGTAGTCTTGGTAGAAAGCCTTGAAATGAAATCCGTCTTGCTCCACCCAGTTACCGAACTTGATGTCGGGAGTGACTTCTTCCAACCACTCGTCGTCGCAGAAGTCGGCTTTGAAGTTTCTTTTGGGCCACTTGACAGAGTTGTTGCCTTGCAAATAGACCTTGGCTCGCTTTTTGAAATGATTGCCGTTGCCATCATAAAAGTCCAGCCATGCCTTGCTAGCCTTATAGAATTGGGTGGGGAAAGCGGAAATGCCTGTCACGTTGAGATATGCACAGGTGGGCATAGGCAGCACGATGTTGGAGCTGTCGCTCCAGTCTACACATTCTTCTGGTTTGATACCGAGGCTTGACAGCTTTTCTGTGAAAGTGCTTTGAGCCATGGCATATTCTTGGCTGAGAAATGCCATCCCTATAATGCAATAGAGCGTAATGTAGAAAAATGGGATGACCTTAGTATGTGTTGCTTTTATTATCATGTGGTATTTTACCATGAGTGGTTTGTAAAATAAAAGATGCTTGCTAATCATATTGCAAAAATAAATGAATAAAATGAAAAGAAAGCATAAATTGAGTTATTTTTTTAAATTTCTCGTTAGAAATTTTGGAGGCCACAAAAATATATCTATCTTTGCAGTCCGTATCATGGGGTTGACTGGATTTGACAGCAAGCTGAGATGGTACGTAAGCATGCGGAGTGACGGCTGTATACTCCATAATCCATTCGGTCAGAAAATTAATTGGCAACAACAAGTATGCTCTCGCTGCCTAATCGAAGTACAGTAGATTACTGGCTTTATTCCGTCACCAGGTGATGGAACGAGACGTCGCTCCAAGGATGTTGTTCCGAATCTGAGGATCAAGCGGCGCAGGAAAATCGGGAATAGTCATGTCGGGCCTTGACGGTGTGATGAAATTTTAGAGGATAAGGGTGCAGTTGGTGGTCCAGGTCTTGCTGCATCACGAAAATGAAGGCTGGAATAAGCATGTAGAAAGCGTATGGTTTCCTTGTTTGGACGCGGGTTCGATTCCCGCCAGCTCCACAACTTATTTTCTTTAAGCCACTAATCCAAATGGGTTAGTGGCTTTCTTTATACCACTTCCTTAGTAGGTCTTGCTCGTTTTTGGGGTCAGCGGATAAACCTGGTTGGCAGGCTGCACGGTCAAGAGTATAGCATTGCGAGTCTGTACATGAAGAACTTGATGTCGGTGACCCCTCTGAACT
>CACZGH010000008.1 GCA_902780635.1 uncultured Prevotellaceae bacterium | reverse complement strand
GTCATCCTCCACAAAGACACAGCTGTCGCCCACGTGGCAGGATTTCAGATAGTACCTCTTGCCGTCACTGACAAGATGGCCCAGTGACTCATAGACCCTGCCGGGAGAACCTATGCCCTCCACCCAGCACCTTCCTTCATAATGATAGCTCAGAGACAGGCGCCTCCTGTAGTGGCCACGTATGCAGATGGTGTCAACTTCCTCCACCCGGCATTCAGGGATCCCGATATAGCCCGGCAAGTCTGGAGGCAAGGCATCCCCTTTGGAGAGCGTGAAGTCATAAACCAGATAAGATTTGCCTTGTACAACGTCCGTCTATGACCGTGTCGCCCTCTATCCAGTCCCTGCTCTCGCAGGTCAGGAAATTGAAGTTGATGTCCACGTAATGATGCTCGTAGACCCACACCTTCCCGTCCTCAAGCAGCGGCTCATACGCCTTCTCCTGGGCTGATCCTCGAGCGACGGCAAAGAGGAACATTATCAATAACAACAGCTTTCTCATGACTTTATATTTTTTATTCAAGTTCCGCATGTACACAATTTGCAAGTAGTTATGGAGTTAAGAAGTTATCGCTTCGCTCAGGAGTTAAGCCATTACCACAGCTCATCTTGAGCAATTGATCTAAATGGTATCAAGTAGAAGGCTTATGAGAGAAGGAATGGACAAAAGAATCATTTGGCTTAACTCCTTAACTCCTTTAACTTCTTAACTCCTTAACTCCTTTAACTTTTTAACTCCTCTCAACTAGAAGAAGTTGAGTTATTTATATATAGACCGAATTCAGATAACAATGTACTCAATCTCAAATGGCTTTTTCATTATGATTGTGATTATAAGTTAATAATAGATAATAAGTTTTACATCAATTCAATTCATCTCGTTTATATCGTCGCAAGCCTTTGGCAAATACGATTGCTGAATTATAAATATCAAAAAAACGTTTGAGAAGTCTGACTAGAGTCCAACCGTGGCCAAACAGATTACATTGTCGTCCGTCAGTGGTGGGTAGTACAGGCGGCTGTGTTACAGCTATCCATCACGCTAAGCCATCACCCCTCGTCGTCAAGTGTATGACTATTCCGTCGGTGCAGGGTTTTGGAGACCATGCGGTCGTACGCTTTCTGCAGGAAATAGGAGAACACCGTGATGACAGGCACCACGACGAGAACGGCGAGCCATAAAGGCATCACGGCATCGCGGATGTTGTGCAGCGAGCCGATGTTCAACACCAGGACGGAGAAGAGGAAAACATGCCGGTGGAACAGGTACATGTTCATCGAGGCATAGCTGACCTTCCGTCCCGCGGCGCGCGCTATTCTGTTCCTGGCGAGGAGGTCAGACAAGACGACCAACAGGGGCAGGGCCAGCACTTGCCAGCAGAGCAAGGCAAGATGTTTGTGACTCACCAGCAACGACAGGATTAAGAGTACGGGCACGCATATGAAGACCCACCATCGCCCGGCTTTCACCCTGTCCACGTCCCTGTCGCTGATGAGCATCCCCAGGGCATACATGGGGAAGAAGACCATGCACTGATCCTCGGTGACACCAGCCAGCCAGAGGATGGCGAGGACCGCCTCCACTGTCATGTAAAGGATCATCTTCCCCGCACGTTTCCGCGGAACGAGCAGCAGGGGTGTCAGCAGGTAGAAGAACATCAGCATGCTGATATACCAGAAGGTGCTTGGGAGAGGAGGGAAGAAGACGGAAAGCCCGAGCAGCGACAACACGAAACTCATAGGACTTGCGAACCAGGGGGACCCGCCAGCTATGCTGGCCATGTATATGCTTGCCGAGGCCGCAAAATACAGCACCCAGAACCTCAGAAGTCTTTTCCTGTAGAAAAGCAGTACGTCGGACACCGTCCTCATCTTGTATCTTTTCAGGAAGTAACCTGACATGAACGTGAACGCGCCCAACGCGGCAGTCGTGATGACATCTCCCGCGCGCATAGTGTTCTCACTGACACCGTCAAGGCACACGTAGTCTTTCAGGTGCCACACCCCCACTATCCACAAAATGCACAGGCTTCTTGCAATGTCAAAAGTGATATCTCGTTTCTTGTTCTTCATTCTGTCTTGATTCTTGTGTTTGTCTATTACTGTAATGATGCTGACACGTCCTTTTCACGTATATCTTCCCCTCTTTAATTCTGATGGCACCATGCCGAGAATCTCCAAAGAACACTTTGGCCTGGCCGGAGCGAAACACGGTTGAGAGGCTGGGAGAACGTTGAGAAACGGCGCACAAAAGATAAGGGACAGCTGAGAGACTATCCTGGGAATTGTTGGATTACATCCTACCTTTTCTCGCCATGGCAGAGATCAAGCAAGCTTAGCTCTGCTCATCTGACATAACGAAAACGTCCTCATCAGCATGGGAAAGGCTTACCTCACGAGTATCTTGGCCGTGCGTACACTGTCAGATGAGCTAACGCGCACTGCATACACACCCCTCTTCCAGCCGGTGGCGTTAATGGTGAAACCATCCTCACGGGTTTTGTCCGTGAGCATGACCTGACCTGTGGCGATGTCGCTGACCACTACAGTCACTACTCCGTCACAGCTCATATCCACATCCCTCTCAACAGGTGTGCCGTGCCTGAAGCTGACTTCAAACACGTTGTCACCAGCGCTGCTGACCATGAGCGGCGTGTCGCTCAACGGCTGGCCTCCGAGGGTCAGGCTCACCAGGTAGGGAACGTAGTCATGGCGCGTGATGCAGACCGTGAACTCCTGGGGAACGTTCTGGAACGTATGCGTGGTCTCGTCCCGTGAGGACTCGAGATATGAGAGGCCGTAGTCGGAGGCGCTCGTCACGGCGATGGCGCACTTGTCAACGCCGCCCGTGCCTATGGTGACATTGGAGCCGCTGATTGACAGCGAGACATTGCCGAACGTGGAGGGATTTGCCGTGTATATCGGCATCTCGGGGTCTCCCATCGGGTTGATGGTGAACTGCAGCCAGCGATAGGGGTTGCTCTCTGTCTCGGAGTCGTCGACCAGCATCCTCTTGGCCTCGGCAGCCACCGCACCGAAGTTACGGTTGTAGAGTGGGATGCCCCTGAAAAGGTTGTAGAAGAATAGCGCGTCGTAAAAAACGGAATAGCGAATTTTGCCGCTACTGTCCCCGAAACCATACCTCGAGCTGCCGAAATACGCCAGCGCGCCTCCGTCGGGGTTGCGCAGAAGAGCCTCGCTCAGACATGGTTCCCCGTCGAAGGCGTTGGTGAGGCAGGCGTTGGTCACCACCAGCGAGGCGTTGGCGTTGGTCTGGGCAGCGGCGTTAGAAGTGGAGTAGTTGCCGGGGATCACCCAATAGCTAATTTGGCCATGTGAGTACTCGTGCACGTAGTGGTATCCCTTGTTAATCTCTGTCTCAAGGTTGGCCGCGTTCAGGAAGTAGGTACTGCCGCCGACGAGATAGCTTTGGTCCTTGAACAGGTGGTACCTGTTGCCGCCCCACCAGGGCTGGATGTAGTCGTCATACACTTTGTTGAGGTAATACCTCGCGTCATCGCCGTTGTATCCCGCTCCGACACTGCCCCAGAGCCCCAATGCGGGATAGCCCGTGTCAAGCAGCCTGCAGAGGTAATTCACTTGTTGGGGGGTCTTCTCGTAACTGATGAGCTTGTCGGTATAGTCGAGAATCTGTTGCCCCGTACGTACGGGAAGCCTCGTCACATACACCTGCGGCTTGAGGTCGACGTTGTCGTCCAGCTCGCCGCAGACGCCGTTGTGGTTGCCGTCCCAGTTGTAGTCACCGTTGAAGCATGAGTAATAAAGGTCGCACGGAGTGGTGGAGATGTAATTGCCACACTTCGCTGTCACGAACTTGGCTGGCACCACCGTGTCATCACCGCCAAGCAGTACGAAACGGGTGCCGATGTGGTAGTAATCCTCTATGCAGCGCTTGATTTTTTCCTGATTGGTGGATCCTTGGTAATGGTTGTAGATGAACTCCAGCCTTACCACCGCCACTCGAAGGCCCTTGGTGGACTTCCACCGTCTGAGCCGTTCGAAATTGCTGATGATAGACTCCTTGGTGATGATAAGGTAGTCAATCTGGCTACCGCCAGGAAGGGGCTGGAAATCAGAATAATAGACATCGCCGTCACCGGGGTTGTTGAACCAGATCGGGAGATTAACGTCATCGGCATAGACAGTGGGGCCGCCAGTATACGAGATGATGTAATTGGACAAGCTGACACCAACCTGGTGGGAGTAATACAGCTTGTGGCTCTGGAGGTGGTATGTGAAAGGGGAAACGAGGAAATAGGCGTAGCGGTACCTGCCCACATCCCTGATGCCCTGATAGACGACATGGTTGGGGCCGTTGATGGTCGCCGCCGTCGGGCTGGTAGGTATGGAGTCCACGACTTGTGCAGTGGAGTTGGCGGTCATCGTGACACCCGTGCTGACAAGCGAGTCGCTGTAGACGGCCGTGTATGAGATATCCGTGCAGCCCTCAGGAAGGAGAATGCGTAGCGGATAGTATGGAAGGTCCGGAGCATGTTCGCCTCCTACCGTACGCTCGTCGGTCTTTGATGAAAATACGGACAGCAGTCCGCCTGAGGTGCTGAGTGAATAGTCACCCACGTTGAATGACAGGGAATATGTTGTCTGCGCTTTGACAGCAAGGGTTATTGCCATTGAGACACAGAGTAATAACAGTCTTCTAATCATATTATTGTGTATTATTAGATTACAAAACTTATAAGCAAACGACTATACTTTTAATGTATGGCAAAGAACAATCTCACCATGGAAAGGGTCAAAAAGTGTTGTAATAGAGAATACATAAACCAAATTCTAGAAAGACTTGAAATTATAATCAAACAATGTAATCCTATGGAACAAGTCTTTACAATTCAATATATCCTAAATAATAGAAATCGTCTGTATCAAGACGCAACTCAAAGTCTCCTATCAAAGAAACAGGTAAATCCACCTGACTTGTTGTAGATGATATACTGGTCGTGTACAAGAGAACTTCGTCCTCATCATAAATATATAGCATAAAATCCTCTTCAACATTGGAAAAGAAAAGAGAGTGGTCAAGGACACTGACTGATAAATCAGGAGATCTTGGGTCGTTTGCTGTCTGATTGTGCTTGTTAACCATATACAAGGTAAGAGACACGAGAATTGGATTCTCTTCACTGTTTACTTTTGAAAAGCTGAATGATGTCAGCATGGAAAAAACGAGGACTAATAATATTTTTGCTTTCATAACATTTTTTTAATTGGTTGACCTCGCAAAAATATTACAGTTTCCCAAAAGTGCAATGATTAACGGCAAATAAAAGTTGACAAGAGTTGACAACAATACTTAACTCTTTGAAAAACAATGAGTTATAATTTGAAGAATTTCTTTCAGAAATAAAATGAGGTCTTTGGGAGATAAAACAAATCTGCTTGTCAGACTATCGGAATATTGAACAGGTACTGATCGAATTCACCAGCCTTTCCATTCTTTCCCGTCAGCTTTGTCAGCAGACGTTTGCGGATATTTGTTACATTTGACTTGTCGAAACCCATCAAGACAGAAATACCTTTGGGGGATATGCCAGCGAAAACTAATTGACACACCCTGTATTCGTTGACGGACAGATCAAAAGAATCTTGAAGAGTAGCAGGAAAATTAGGATGAGTGTCATGGAAAAGTTGGTCGAGCATGTCCCAGTCACTTTTTGAGGGAAGTTGAAAGGGATGCGATACGTAAAATTCGAGTTTTTGAACTATTTTTGATTTTCTGATGGTCTTTATAATTTCATCCTTTGTCTTGTTGATAAAGAATTGATCATATTTTTTGTATTTTTTTTCTATCTTCTTTATTTCCTCGTTTTTCGCCAATATGGCTTCTGTTGTGAGGCGTCTGGCTTCTTTGAGTTTTTCGGTCAGATCAAGGATGTATCCGTTCATCTCGTCAATATTGGCCCGTTGCATGACACTCTCGTGGGAAAGTTTGACAATGGTCACATCCTTGCTGTTGACAAGTCCTGCCATTTCAGATTTCAATTGACGGAGGCGTTTGATGTCATCACGGTATTCTTTGAGCAAGGCCTCTTTTTCTTTTCTCTTGATTTGGTAAAAAGCAGCGGCTAAGATTGAAATGACAATGAAGGTAAAGATGATGAGCAGTACGAGTTTGTCTTTTTTGTCACTTAAAACCAACAGTCGCTGTTCATTCTCCATGTGTCTGGTATAATTGAACCTTTTCTGCAGCAAATGGACATACTCCTTGTAATTCTCCTGATAAAGGGAATCGTTACTGCTCTCACTAAGTAAGGCATATTTCACCAAAGAGTCTTTCGGACCCGTCAACAGGTATTTTTTCCTTAATCCCAAATGGGCAGCATGGGTGTCGTTCATATCCTGTGCCTGTTGTAGTAGCCGTCGAAACATCCATTCAGCAGAATCTGCCTGACCTATACCAAGATAATAGACTCCTTTGCTGTAATAATAGATTTCTCTACCACTCTCTATCTCATGGTTATCGTCAAAATAACCCGAGCAACCCTCGTAATATTTGACAATCTGTGAAGCCTTTTCGAGATTGCCTTTCTCCACATAGTATTCAATCAAGAGAGATAAAGTCTGGGAAGCAAGATCTTCCCTGCCATTATCTTTAAATAAACGGACTGCCTCCTCTGTGACAATAGCTAATGAATCACTCATTTCTGTCAGTTCGTACACTTCTGATAGTCTGGCGATGGCAAAAATTGAGGTGATGGTATCGCCTGCATGCAGGGCAGAAGTACGGGCAAGCCGCAGTGTTTCCTTCATTTCTAATGGCATGTATGATTCATAGTACTCATGTGCCAGTTGGAGATAAACCCTCGATAGATTCCACCAGTCACAATCGACCGATGTGGTATCCGCACATTCTACCGCCTCTTGATAACATTTCATGGCTTCGGGCGTTTCACCCATGTCACTCCTTGCTCTTCCAAGAAGATAGTGAGACATCATCTTTTCATTGGGAGTACCGTAATGGTCGTAGAAATCCACGAGTGTCTGTTGTAGGCTGTCGGAATGAAAAAAAGTGTAACACTTGTTGCGGGCGGTAGTAAGAAGCAATAGATAGTGCATCTTCTTTGACGTTTCCATCTCATCCACCTTTTCTTCAATTGGCTCAAGCAGTTGAATAACGGTATCGGGATTTAGTTTTATCAACGAATCTGCCCGGTCCAGTAGCTCATTATAATTTTGATATTTAGTGCAAGACGTAATGGCTAATAACGAGAAAATGAGACACAAAATGTGATACTTTGTGTGAAAAGTGATAGAGAATTTTGCCATCGTTCCTTTTTTCTGCAAAAATAATGGAATTACATGAACTACCCAAAAGAATACAACGTTTTGTTATATCCTGCAGAAACTCTTTTTTCGATTGATGCTAGGAACGTAACATCAAAAGATGTCGATTCCCAGTAGGAGGGGCGGACATCAGCAACCGATAGAAGAGAACTTTGACAAGTGTAGTGAGGCAGAATGCGTACTACAAAAATCCCGGACCGTCAGGCCCGGGATTTTTGTTATTTGGTGACTTCTCCTACTCAAACACCAGATGGCAGCCATCAATGGTGAATGCGAAGTTGAAATCGCTCATATTCACATGGTTCACACCAAGATAATACTGGGTGTAGAGCACTCCGTCGGTGCCAGTCATCTCGGCCTGTACGTCGGCGGTGCTGTTACCACAGTTGGTGATATAGACTTTCACCTTGGCACCGTTCATAGCGGCCAACCAAGTAGCCCAGTCACCCTGTGTGCCCTCATGGGCGCAGGCGTCATAACCGATGCCCCATCCATAGTTGTCGGCACGCAGCACACCATACTCAGTGGCATTGTCGGCGCTACGAAGCACCACCACGAAGTTGTTCCAGTTGCCTGCCAGACTACTGTAGTTGGTGAGATGGACCTCATAGGTCTCGCCCACAGGCACATTGATGTTGTCGGTATGCTCCGACCACCAGCCTCCTGAGCAGTCTGCCGGACCCAGTGTGGTGGGATAAGGTGTCACCTTAGTGCATTTCGACTCTGCGACACTAACATTGACCGTGGCGGTCTTTCCGTTCTCAGTGGCGATGATCACCTCATGACGACCAGCTACAGCAGGGATGGGATCCACCACCAGTTTGGCGTTGTTGACGATGCCTGTCGAGCCATCCACATAGGTGGCGGTCACTTCCATACCAGTCGGATCGAAAGCGAGGCTACGGTCGGTGGCCATCTCGGTGGCCATGGTGCTATAGTAGAAGTATTGGGTGTTGTCGGGAGCCTTTGTCACCTGGATAGAGGCGATGGGGTTGACCACTCTGAACTTGCCACTGGCCACAATAGGTTTATCGGCATTCTCGCCCTTGAACGTCTTGTTGTAAATCACGACGAGGGTCTTCTCACCCACCACATTCATATCAGGGATGGCGGTAAAGAGCAGCTCGGCGGCAGGCACGGTCTTGACGACACCTTCCTCGAAGGTCACCACAGCAGAGATATTGGCCACGGCATCCTCAAGGGTGGTACCCATATCCACCTCGTCGGGCACATTCTGCAGTTCCATCGAGATGGGGTTCTTGTCCTCAGCAGAGGTGAGGCCACCGATAGGCTCGATATTGGTCTGCAGGAAGTTGATAAATGAGCCTTCTGGCACAATGAAGCAGCGAATGGTGGTATTGGCCGGATCTTCATTGAGATTGGGCAAGGCATAAGGCTGATTGTACGTCTTGGTCACCACGCCATTGGTGATCTTGATCTTGAAGGCGTTGGCATCGCTACGGTCTACGGTCAGCGTCACCTTACCGCCCATTTTCTGGAGGTTGGCGTCAGCATTTTCAACCGGTGAAAGAGGTAAGTTGCTTTCAGCGAATTTGAAGAAGAGATGTCCACCCCACTGTGAGTTGAATGCCACACTGTCGTTGGTGAAGTCGTAGCGGAAGGCGCCATACTCTGTATACCCATTGCCGCCACGGTCTACATCGTTGGTGATGATCAATGCGAAGTTTTTGTAGTAGGTGTTGTCGCTGGGATTGATGTTGAGGTTGAACACGGCATTCCACTTCTCACCGTCGGGTATCTGGTAATACTTGGAGAAGCTCGACCAAAAACCAGAGGTGAAGTCGGTGTTGCCGATGGTGTAAACGTCTTCCAGCATGCCCTCGAGTTCTTCCTCTTGCGGGGTGCCTTTGGCGTTTTCGATAGAGTCGATCTTTTGTGAGATCCAGTCGGGATTGTCCACGCTATAGAGGTCGCCTCCCTCGCAGCCCGTCATGGCCAGCAGTCCTATGGCTGCGAAACAACATACGGATGCTATTTTATTAAGATGTCTCATAATCTTTTTCATTTTATAATTTGACTTCATGATAACTTAGAGGTTAACCACGGGATGAACAGTCCAGCCTTTCTCAAAGAAGTAAGCGGAATTGTCAATACCCTCATTGGCAGAGTTGCCCTTGAGGTTGGGGTTGTCATTGAGAGTACCCTGGAAGATGGGCAGGAACTCATGTCCCTTCTCATAGGAGTCGAAGGAGCTCTTCAGCTCAGCGTCGTTGTTGATGTCTGCATAATTGACAGACTCTTTCACTCTTGACCTATCGGTGGTACGACGGAAGGTGCCATGCTCCTTCAACTGCTGCAGACGGTCGGCGCTGTAGAAGAATCCCCAGCGAATGAGGTCGAAACCGCGTCCGAACTCACACCCAAACTCTTTAGGACGCTCCACATTGGCAATCTGCTCGAAGAGTTTGTCTTTGCTATTGAAATCAGAAAGTTTCAAGTCGGCCAGCTGAGCGCGCTTACGCACCTGATTGATCCAGTCGATGGCCTGCTGTGTGGGACCGTTGACCTCATTCTCGCACTCAGCGGCACGGAGGAGCACATCGGAGTAGCGCATCATGCGCAGGTTGATACCGTCATGCAAGCCAGTCACCACTTTGTCATAAAGTCCGGTACGCAGGTTGGTCCATTTGGCGATGGGCAGACCACCGTAGTTGTTGTTGGTCACCACATAATCTGTGGGACCCATAGGCACGGTGTAGCACACATTGCCAAACTCAAATCCCTCCCAGTCATCCTCATAGGTGCCGATGGTCCAATAGAGACGTGGGTCAAGTTTGCCACTGGTGGTGCGCTCGGATTTGAAGAGTCCGTAAAGCCAAGGTGAGGCGGAGAGGTCGGCCCAACCGCCGAAGTCGCCAGGACCGAAGTTACTCTCGATAGCGGAGCCCTGGGTGGCGTTCTTGCTGGTGTTGACAGGGGTCCACTCGTCGTCAGTACCCTGTGTACCATAGTCGAGGAACTGGATCTCAAAGAGACTCTCAGCATTGTTCTCATACTGTACACCCTCGCGGAAGTTGTCGCCGAAGTTGGCCATCAGCTGGTAGGTGCCATACTTTTTGTTGATGATGTCCTTGAGCACAGCGAGAGCCTCACTGTACTTATGGCGTACCATGAGAGCACGGGCATAGTATCCGGCTGCAGCACCACTGGTGGCACGGCCTTTGGCCCACTCACCACCTGCGTCGCGTGAAGGCAGGAGATTGATAGCCTCTGAGAAGTCTTCCTCCACCTGATCGAGCACCAGGTCATACTGGTAGAGGTCATCCTCTCTCTGGTTGGGAGCATAGAGTCCGTCGAGTGTGGAATAGCTCTCATAGTCAGTGATGACGGCGGGATTCTGATAATAGCCCGCGAGGTTGTAATAAGCCAGTCCGCGGATGAAGAGAGCCTGACCCTTGATATGCTTCATCTGGTCGTTAAGCTGGCTGTCGTCTTCACCGGTACGATAGAGGATGAAATTGCACACATTGATGGTATAATACCAGTCGCGCCATGACCACTGTCCGATTTCATCGGTGATGGGTTCGTTGAGGTCGTCGAAAGGCATGTACCACACTTGGGAGGAGTTCCACACCTCGTCGCCTCGGCACACATCGATATTGTAGCCCACACGGGCGTAAGTGCCTTCCATGCGGATGTGGTTGTATGCAGCCACGACACACTCTTCGAGGTCTTCGGCGGTATAGCCGAAGGTGCCGGTGGTCTGCTGGTTAGGGTTGGTAAGTTCCAGCTTGTCGTTGCACGCAGTGAGCGTAGCAAGGCCCATCAAGAGGGCCAGCGATATATGATGTAGTTTCATATCTGATGTTGTTTATATGATTCTCTGATGTCTGTACTACGTTCGGTTAGAATGTGAAGAGGACACCGCACATGAAGCTTCTTGCACTGGGGAAAGAGCAGAAGTTGTAGCCAGGTGTGAACGTACCGCCGGCATAGTCTACATTGTAGCCGTGATAGCCGGTGAAGGTGTAAAGATTCTGTGCTGAGACGTAAGCACGTACGCCTGAGACATAGCCACCAAACCATTTGTCAGGGAAGTTGTAACCCAGTTCGACATTGGCGATCTTCCAATAAGCGGCGTTCTGTATCTTACGGTCACTGAAGAGGTCGTTCCATGCCAGAGTGGCATTGTTGGCAGCGTAAGTGCGTGGCACATTGGAGAGATAGGTGGAACCATCGTCCGACCAACGGTTGGCGTCGAGGATGGCCACATCTTTGTTCCAATAACCGTAGCAAGAGTTCAGACTGTTGTAGATATCATCTGACACGTGATAGTTGAGTGCACCAAAGGTGGAGATGCTCAGGTCGAAGTGCTTGTACTCGAAGTGGGCGTTCAGACCGAAATTCATCTTGGGCAGACCGCTGCCAAGCACCACTTGGTCGTAGGCGTCGATGACACCGTCGGGGTTGCCATCAGGACCACTGACATCCTTGTAGAGGCAGTCGCCCACATTGGCTCCCTGCTGAGTGGCATGGCCGTCCAAATCGGCCTGTGTACGGGCAATACCCTCATACTCCCAGCCATAGAACTGTCCAACCTCCTCACCTACGAAGGTGGCATAGGCTCCGGTGATGTACGACTCGGTGCCAAAACCAAGTGAGGTGACCTTGTTTTTCAGGGTGCTCAGGTTGGCGCTCAACTCATACTTCAGGGCGTGATCGCGGTTGCGGTAGGTAGCAGAGAACTCGAAACCGCTGTTGTCCATGGATGCGGCATTCATGGTCACACTGGTGTTGGCCACACCTGCATTGGCAGGCACGGGCACGCTGTAGAGCAGGTCTTCAGAGCGGTTCTTGTACCACTCGGCAGTGAACTCGACACGATTGTTAAACAAGGCGAGGTCGATACCGATGTTGGTGGTCTTTTTCTTCTCCCAGGCGATATTCTCGTTGACGAAGGTGGAAACAGCAGAACCAGTGACGGGTGTGTTGCCGAAGCTGTAGGTCATGTTGTTGCGGTTCATCGTGGCCTGATACTGGTATTCACCGATGTTCTCATTACCGAGGACACCATAGCTGGCGCGCACTTTGAACATATTGACGATATTTCTGTCGATGGGGAAGAAATTCTCCTTGTCGAAACGCCATCCCACGGAGACAGAGGGGAAGGTGCCCCAGCGGATGTCCTTGGTAAGACGTGAGCTACCATCACGACGGAGGATGGCCGAGAGAAGGTACTTGCCGTCATAGTCGTAGATGAGACGACCGATATAAGAAGTAAGCGCATGCTTGAACTCGAAAGAACTGGCGTCGCGGGTGGTGGCATTGCCAATCTGCAGGAAATAGGGCTCAGGGAAGTTGACACCCCAGGCATTCAGCTCATGGGTGTTCTCCTCTTCGTAGGTCTGGCCCACCACGAGGTTGAGGTGATGGAGACCGATGGTACCGTCATAGGTCAGCGTGTTCTCTATCAGCGCGTCGGCGTAGGTGCGGCTGTTCTCAGTGAGTTTCTCATTGCTCTTGTCGAGGTAGACACGGTTGCTCTGTATCCATGCCGATACCCAAGTCTTATCCTTGGCGTGAGTCTTGCTGTAGGAGAGATTGAGCTTATAATTGAGATGGTGGTTTTTCGACTCAAAACCAAACATCTTGAACAGGTCGACGTCAGCGGAGCCTGTAGCCACGATACGGTCAACGATGGTGTTGCGGGTGAGCAGATGGTTCACCAACAGTGGGTTGGAGGCGGAGATATCTCCGTGAACGGTGTCATAATACACACCATAGCCATAGGCGTCATAGCCGAAACTGCTGGCAGAGCCTACCTTGTCGTCGAGCACCCATGTGGCGTCATCATATGCCTTGATGGTGGGCTGCATGAGCAGCGTGCCGCGTAGCACGTTGGTCACATCACCATAGAGTCCCTGCACATACTCTGAGGCATTGGAGAGGCCCATACCATCTTGGTTGGAGTGTGAGTAGACAAGGCTGGTGCGGAATTTGATGAACTTGGTGTCCATCGTGTTGTTCACACGTGCAGTGAAACGCTCATAGTTAGGACCGGCACCCTCGAGGGTTCCTTTCTGGTTGAAGTAGTCGAGACCCACATTGTATGTATTGTTGGCTCCACCACCACTCAAGTTGATGTTGTGGTTCTGGCGGATGCCTGTCTTGAACACCTCGTCAAACCAGTCGGTATTGGTGCCATCCTGGAAACGGTAGCGCCCATCGTTGAGGCTATAACCACCGGGCAGGGGGGTGCCTGAGTTGGCACAGGCCTGACCAAGATACTGACTGTACTGGTCGGCGTCCATCACATCGTAAACATTCTTGGAAATCTGGTCAACACCAAAATAACCTTTGTAATCCAGTTTCAGAGGCTGATCTTTCTGTCCGTTCTTGGTAGTGATGATGATCACACCATTGGCGGCACGAGAACCGTAGATGGCACCGGCAGAAGCGTCTTTCAGCACCTGGATGGTGGCAATGTCATTGGGGGAGAAGTCGCGAATGGTGGTACCCATAGGCACACCGTCGACCACATACAGAGGGGCAGTACTTCCAAAGGAGCCGATACCACGGATTCTCACTGTCGGGTCGGCACCTGGCTGACCATCGGAGGTAATCTGCACACCGGCTACCTTACCTTCGAGCATGGTAGAGATGTTGGAGTTGGACACACGCTTCATCTCCTCGGCGTTGACGATAGAAACGGAACCGGTGAGGTCGGCTTTCTTTTGTGTACCATAACCCACGACCACCACTTGCTCAAGCATCTGGTCATCGGAGGAAAGTTCAATCTCACCAAGCACAGCACGACCATTGACAGCGATCTCACGGTCTTTGAAACCCACATAACTCACCACGAGGGTAGCGTTGGCGGGGGCATCGAGCTGGAAATTGCCGTCCAAGTCGGTGACGACTCCGTCTTTGGAGCCTTTCACCATGATGGTGGCACCAATGAGGGGCATGCCATCCTGGTCAACGATTTGTCCACTGACCTTGATGGGCTGCGTCTGTGTCACTGAGGCCATCACTGGAGCTGTACTGGCAGCAAGGCCTCCCATGAGCCCAATAACGAGCATCACAGAGAATAATACTTGTTTTCCCATTGTTGATAGTTTTTAAGTTACGAAAAATATACACTAATTGGTTAGTTTTTATCGATTGTATAAGAACATACTCTGTAATCACTACAGATGATAGTCGTGGCTTCTCACGTCTTATGAGAAAAAAATTGATAATGCGATGCAAAGAAAAAAATAAAAATGTAAACAAACAAGTAATAATTGGCAAAAATACACTTATTTTTGATAAAAAAAATCCACCGCCATTTTCATGAGCAGTGGAAAGAGGATGTTATCATTTTTCTTGAAAGAAACGGGCGGCCTGCAAGGATGAAGGTCTCTCACTCTTTCAATCGGTGATATACCATTGCGTGGTATCGTTGTATTAGGGAGCCGGTGGAAGGGTGTCTCGTACCATCGGCCAAAAAATCTCAGGGCGGTCGAGATTCACCAGATCGGCACGACGGTCGATAACGGTCTGAAATTGAGAGATGTCATCTTCCTGACAAGCGGCCATCACACGGATGCCATGACGATGGCAATAACGCAGGAAGCGTGGGGTGATACGCTCTGGTGCAATCTCTACGTAAGAGGGGCGGCATATACGCTGCCAGTATTTCAGCCGACGAAGATCGGAGGCATTGACCTTGATCTTCATCTCTGGGGCCAGATGGATAAACTCACGCAACATCTGCTCGTCGCCAAACCAGAAAAAACTCTTGTCGGAAAATCCTTTTGCACGCACTAAATTCACCAAAGCAGGGATGGGGGTGCCACGCTTCACATCGAAGAACACGTTGCTCTTTCCCCGCAAGGAGTCGAGCATCTCACTGATACGGGGAAGACGGGTTCCCTGAAAGGCGGGAGAAAACCAACTGCCTGCATCCAGACGGTCCACTTCTTCCGACAGCATGTCGGCCAATAGTCCATGCCCGTTAGTGGTGCGATCGAGCGTCGCATCATGAAGATTGTACAACACACCGTCCTTTGAGACACGGACATCCACCTCTACCCATGTGGCACCATGCTTTAAAGCAGCGAAGGCAGAGGCCACCGTGTTCTCGGGTGCCAAAGCATTCGCGCCTCGGTGCACCACAATCTCTATATGATGCTGTGCACAGACAGACAGCACACCAACTACTAGCAAAAAGGAAAAAACAACAACCTTTTTCATCACCACCTTACAATGAAAAAACTACCTACTTACAAAAAAACCATAGGGGCTTTTGAAGCCCCTATGGAATAAATCATTAATAACCGGCGTTCTGTGTCCACTTCGGGTTCAAGTCGAGCATGCTCTTGTTGATGGGGAACACACGACGAGTCTTGTCGAAGTTGGCTGTCGGGAAACCATTGTAATGGGGGAAGTACTCATCCTCGAAATGGCCGAAACGAATCATATCACAACGGCGCATATTCTCATCAAAGAACTCACGGCCACGCTCTTCGTAGATATCGTTCAGCGTCGGAGCATGGTCAAGCTGCTCTGCATGAGCGTAAGCACGAATCTGGTTCACCAAAGAGGTGGCATCGGATGCCTTGCCCTGACGGACGAGGGCCTCAGCCTTCATCAACAGCACGTCGGCATAACGGAGCAGAGGAATATCGTTGGATTGGTTACGGCCATTGGCATAATCGTTTTTGGTGACATGCCATTTCAAGTTGCGGCAGCCCTGACGCCATCCTGTAAGATTGTCACCCACATTGATGGTGAAATCTCTCTCCACAAGATTGATGTTGCGGCTGAGTTTCAAAGGATTGCCTTCCTTGTCTTTGCAAACCTCGGTAGTAGGAAGCAAGGTGGCTGGGTCGTATACATAAACGGTATTCTCGTCACCGCCAGTAGCATAGCGATAGTCATCAAGGTTTTCTGAAAGACCAATGATGAGCTTGTTGCGCTCGTCGCCCTTCAGGTTGAACAATTTCACAAATTCCGGAGTCATCGTGACATAGCCACCACCCGAGTTGGTCAGTGTCTCACCATAGTAGCTGGGCTTGAGGTTCTTCACATCCTTATAGGAGTGAGAACGGCCATACTGCATACCAGTAGCCTGTGTGGTGTGATAAGGCATGGCATAGATGAAGTCTTTGATCGTTCCATTCTGCACACGCTCGGTGTTGTCGGAAGCAAACTTGAAACGGTAGGGATCAGGACCGAGTTCAAACTTGCCCGATTTGATAATCTCATCACAGACAGCGATACAATCGGCCAGTTTCTCTGTAGAATAAGAGTTGGCATCGTAAGCCTCAACTGATGATGCGGTATAGACAGGCCAGTTGATATACAATTTGGCAAGCAGAGCCTGAGCCATATACTTGTTGGGCTTGCCATAGTTCTCACCTGTGGTCTCGGTAGTCAGCTGTGGGATAATCTCCTTGAGCTCTTTCTCTATCCAGCGGGCCACATCGGCACGAGGCTGGCGCTTCTCCAGGTCAATCTCACTGGCAAGTTTGGAGTCATTGATAGCCACATCACCCCAACAGTCCATCATGATAAAGGTAAAGAAAGCACGCATAGCACGGGCAGGAGCCTTGTAGCTGTCGTCGGCATCACTATCGATCACCTCGTTAGCCTTCACTACACCTGAAGCAAGAACAGTCATCCAGTCGATAGAAGCATCCTCATAAGTGAAGTTATGCAGACTGGGGTGAGCATAGGCGCCATTGTCATACCAGTTACCACCATATGACACAGCTGTGTACTCATCGCTCGACAAGGCCAGTCCTTCCATATAGCGACGTCCGAAGCAGTCGCGCATTTGGAAATAGATGCCTGAGAGCTGAGCCTCAAGCGCTGCCTCACTATTGGGGTAAGCGGTATATTGCGACTCTACAGGAACATCCAGATCGGTACAGCCGACGGTCAATGCGGAGAGAACGGCTGCAAAATATATCTTGATATTTGTTTTCATATTGCTATTTCATTAAAAAATTAGAAATTAACCCTTACGCCAGCCATGATAGTACGTGTGTGAGGATAGTTGCTCCAACGGAAGTCAACACCTGGCTGGATGCCACCCATATTCACCTCAGGATCAAGTCCTTTGTATCCGGTGATAGTGAAGACATTGTTGCAGGTAGCATACAACTGTAAGCTCTGCAGCCAACCACCCAGTTGATTAAAGGTGTAGCCAATAGAGAGGGTCTGCAAACGCAGGTAGTTGCCGTCCTCGAGGAAACGGTCGGAAGGAATATTACTCAGGTTGTCGGCCACAGGACGGTCTGTGAGGAACTCCTTGAGCACGTTCTTGCCACCGGCAAAGAAATCGGGAGCGGTATAGTGAGCGCGCGAACCGTTGTAAATCTTATTGCCCAAAACGCCTGTGAAGAACAATGTGGCGGTCCAGTTCTTGTATGAAAGGGTATTGTTCCAACCAAAGTTGAGCTTGGGCTGTGCATTGCCGGCAATGTAACGGTCCTTGAACTCTGGAGCACTGGTGGTCTCACCAGTCTTGTTGCCATCGTCGTCACGTACATAGTAAGTAGCCTTGCCTTCGCTGCCATAACCAGCAAACTCATAGAGGAAGAAGGTGCCGAGAGGCTCGCCTTCCATCACACGCTGGGTATAGCCATTGGCAGAGACACCTGCCACCATAGGATCGCCCTGTGTGAAGGTTGAGGTCTGGAACTTTTCGTTGGAGAGCTTGTTCACCTTATTGGAGTTGTGAGCCAGGTTGAGGGTTGTCATCCAGTTGAAGTCCTGGGTACGGATGGCGTCGATGTTGATGGAGAACTCCACACCATTGTTGGTGATTTCACCCACGTTGGCTGCGATGTTGTCAAATGGATAGATGACGGTGGAGACAGGATAGTTCCAAATCAGGTCAGTGGTCTTCTTGTTATAGAACTCCAAGCTACCATTGATACGGCCACCCCAAAGGGCATAGTCAATACCGATGTTGAACATGCCGGTCGACTCCCATTTCAGGTCGGGATTGGCCAGTTTTGTGGCACCGAGAATGGCCCACTGGTTGCCGCCGTAGGTGAAAGTGGAACCTGTGGCACCATAGGTGGCCACTGATGAGTAGGCACCGAAGCCAAGGGCATTACCACTGACACCGTAACCCATACGCAGCTTCAAGTTGCTGAACACGTTCTGTGTCTTCATGAAGTCTTCTTCTGTGATGTTCCATGCCACAGATACAGAGGGGAAGGTACCCCAGCGATGGTCTTTGCCAAATACGGACGAACCGTCGCGACGCAGGGTAGCTTGCAACATATAACGGCTGTTGTAAGAATAGCTGGCACGTCCGTAGAAAGAGATGTTGCGAACAGTCTCTTTTGTACCACTCTGCACAGCAGGCATACCGTCGATGGTGCCGGCATAGGTCAGCTGGTTCCATTTCAGATAGTCATCGAAGAAGTTGTGTACCTCAAGGCCGAAACCGTCATTCGAGTTGCGCTCCTCCCATGAGTAACCTGCCATCAGTGCGAGCTTGTGCACCTTAGCAAAGGTCTGGTCGTAGTTGAGATAGGTCTCGAAAGTATGGTCGTCACCGAAATAGGTGTTGCGATTGGCAGTACCATTATAGGCATTGTAGGGCACCAACTGGGTGTAGTGGGAATGATAAGAACTGTAAGTGCTCTGACGATTATTGTAAGAGTAGTTGGTATTCCAGTTCAGGCCCTCGATAATGTTCAAAGTAGCCTTAGCCACAATCTGGTTACGCTTCCACATGGTCTCCGAGGTATCCTCGTTGATCAACGAAACAGGGTTGTAGTTGGCAGAACCTTCACCAATCACCCAAGAACCATCATCGTTCTTGATATTGTTGGTCGGATTGAAGTAGTTCATGGCATCGAGCACAGAGGCACCCGTGTCGCCCATGGGCACACCCACGTGCTTGCCATACATGGAGTTGAGGCCTACAGAGAGTTCCAAACGGTCTTTCAGCACCTTTGTCGAAATGAGCGAACGGACGTTGAGGCGGTTCATGTGGGAGCCGTCAATCACACCTTCACGGTTCATGTAGTTGATACTGGCCATGTATTTGGTCTTGGCTGAACCACCATTGATGGAGACGTTGTGGTTGTGGCTGATACCGGTGCGGAGCACTTCGTCTTGCCAGTCGGTATTGCCGCCCTTGTCGTAGGCATAGTCAATGTTGTTAGCCTTGACATACTGACGGATATCATCGGCAGTGGCCACATCAAGGGTCTTGGCGATATTGTCAAAAGCGACATAGCCATTGTAGCTCACATTGGTGCGCTCGGTCTTGCCACCACTCTTGGTAGTGATGATAATCACACCATTGGCAGCTTTCGAACCATAAATGGCAGTAGCGGTGGCATCGCGAAGCACGTCGATGGTCTCAATATCATCGGGGGCCACCATGGAGATGTCAACACCGGGGATTCCATCAATCACATAGTAAGGCTGCATGGCAGCACCTTCGCGCAGTGAGGAGGCACCACGCAGGGTGATAGAAGGACTTCCATTGGGGTCACCAGATGAAGTGACAACCAGACCTGCCACCTTGCCTTGCAGCATAGAAGCAGGGTCGGTGAAGACACCCTTGTTGAGGTCTTTAGCCTGTACGGTGGTGATGGAGCTGGTCACATCTTTACGGCGCATGGTACCGTAACCCACTACCACAACTTCATTAAGCGTGGCATTATCCTCTTTCAGACTGATACTTTGTCCAGCTGTGATGGTCTGAGGCTCAAATCCCACATAGGTGACATTAAGTTTAGCACCGTTTTTCACATTGAGGGTATAACGGCCGTTAATGTCAGTCACAGCAGCATTCTGCGTGCCTACTTCCACGACAGTCACTCCAATCAGCGGGTCACCGTTCTCATCGGTGATGACACCAGACACATTGTTCTGAGCCATCGCCACGGTGCCACACAACAACAATGCCGCAGAAATCAGAGATTTCCGCAAAACCGTTTTTGCTTGGTTTCGTAATCTTAGCATAATGATCTTTTTTTGGATTAAAAATATAAATGATTAAGTTATATTCATCTCATGGTCTTCTCACATCGCCACCATAGTTGGGGAGGTGATTGTCGACAAGGAGGTCATTGACAAACACTTCCTGCGACTGCTCCACATACACGCCATAGACATCACCCTTGACGAAGCCTTCACCCTTGCAGGGACGCTTGTCATAGGCGCCGGTGGCATAACGGGAAGAGGGCCGCAGATGGAGTTTCACATTATTTAAATATATCTGCCGCACCTTGTCAGGAGTGTCTCCACCTATGAAACAGCCATTCTCGGCAGTGGCGGTGATCTGATTGAAGTAGATGCGGCTCACCTCGCCACAACGCCCCTCAATCTGTCCTTTGGGGAATCGCCAGTTGGCGTCTTTGTGATTGCCATTGGCGCGTGGATAGGAGGTGACATAGATAGGCTCTGCCTTGCCCCACCAAACATCCGACCACAGACGACAGTCGAGCAGGATGTTGGAGAAGATGACATCTGTGACGGTGCCTTCATCGCGGTTCTGGATGCCCAAGCCGCGGTTGGAGGCAGTGATCACACAGTTGTCAAACAAAACATTATAAATACTGTCCATGTTCTCGCTGCCTATCTTGATGGCACACGAGCGACTGGTCATCACACAGTTGGTCACCACGATGTCATGGCAGGAACCATATTGCTCAAACTCACGGCGGTTTTTCAAGCATATACAGTCGTCGCCACTGGTGATATGACAATTGGAAATACGCACATTCTTCGAGTGGTCGAGGTCGATGCCGTCGCCGTTGCGTATCTTGAGGTTGTTGAGCAGGTTGATGCCGTCGATGACAGCCTCATCACACCCTACCAGATGGACCGTCCAGTAAGCACCCTCGCAGATGGTGACATCACGGATGGTCAGGTTTCTCACCCCTATGAGTGTCAGTACATGGGGACGGGGGTCGAAGGTGGTGACAGGCTTCAACTCATAAGAGTCGTCCAACTCGGCGCCCATAAAGGCGATGCCGTTGCCATGAATCGTGCCTTTACCAGTGATAGAGATATTCTCAGCACCATCAGCATAGAGCCACATCATACCCTCACCCTCGTTGGCACCAAAGGCACTCAGGTGATAGATACCCTCATCGGGATGTGCTTTGAGCACCGCGGTGGCCTCCACATGCAGCTCCACATTCGACTTCAACTGCACAGGACCACTGACGAAGGTATGGCCACGTGGCACCAACACCACTCCCCCACCCTCGGCTGTACAGCGGTCGATGGCTTGCTGAATGGCGGCGGCATCATTGGTTACACCATCTCCAACGGCACCAAAACGGGTAATGTCATAAATAGACTGCGCATGAACAGCAACTGATGCCAACAGCGCCAAGCCAAGAAAAAAGGCCTTAGTCATTTGTCTTATTTCAGTTTACAAGGTTGATGTTGGTTAGATTCATAGTACACAACAGGGGGCAAAAGTAACATAAAAAATTGAATTTCACAACTTTTTAGACTTTTTTTTCCTTTTTACGAAAAGCACAGCGCCCTGAATGTCATATCCAGGGCGCTGTCTTTTGATGATCAAGAATGGGTTTACAAATCAAATTTATAACCAAAGGTCAGCATCACATTGTTGTTCTTCAGGTCTTTCGTACCCAAAAAAGTTCCGTCATTGATTTTGGTCACACCGTAATTGAAGCGGAGATCCCATACAAAGTGTCCTTTGGTCTCATAGGAGACACCAATGGGGATAGCGATGTCCAATTTCTTGCAGTCATCCTCCAAGTCCAAAGTGTGCTTTGTGGTCAAATCACGGTTTTGATAGTTGGTCACATGATGCTGACTGAAATCGGCACCGATGAGATAACCCACCTGCACTCCGGTCTTCAAAGCCAGTCCTTTGTAAATATAGAAATTAGCAGTGAAGGGGAAGCAGAGATACTCCAATTCTATCTGCGAATCTTTGTATTTAACACTGTTCTCGGTGTAGTCCTCCCAGCCACCGCCGCCTCCAATACGGCCCAAACCAAAAGAAACACCCAGCAACTTAGATACCTGATATTCCACATCCATACCAATGGTGCTCGAACCTATAGGCTCTGAATCGGCGCTACTCGTAGACATAGGCAACTTGTCGAGGTTGGATAAAAAAGAAGCACCGTATCCAAACTTAATCTGAATCGCCCACTTACCTGGGTCATACTGTGCGCTGGCACTCAAAGCCGTCAACATCATGACGAACATCAAGACAATTTTCTTTGCTTTCATAAACTAAAAGTATTTACATGAATAATTATTCTATTAATTCGCAAAGGTACAAGATTCTCTTGGATGACGCAAATTTTTCTAAAAAAAACGAGTAGGTGAACCACAAAAGAGGTTGGTGCAGGAAGCTACCAACCTCGAGGGATGATTTCGAAACATCGAAATCGCAAAAAAGATACTGCAAATATAGAAATCAAAATAAACAAAAGCAAATTTTTAACACGAAATATTCATTTTTTAACATAAGGAGGAGAAATGACCAGTCAAGAAAGGCAAAAAGTTTGGATACTGAAAAAACACAAAATAATTTGCATTTATCATAAAAAACAGAAAGCCACAAGGTTGGAAAGGTGGTTTCTCACACGCTGAAAAACAAAAACAGGCACAACATATCTCTCATCATCATTTTTTTTATTATCTTTGTAGCCTAAACAACAAACTGAATCATACAACTAACAAATCATTTATCAACTCTACCATCATGAGATCATTTCTTTCATTCCTTTGGTGCCTCCTCTTCCCACTGACCATCATGGCTGGAGGATGGGATACCGACTACCAGAAAATCGAGCGTAGCATCCGTCAGGTGCAGACCCCCGACAAGAGTTTTGTCATCACCAAATACGGTGCGTCATTGAAAGCTACACCTGCCAAAAACCAAGCCGCCATCAACAAAGCCATCGATGCCTGCTCCAAAGCCGGCGGCGGCAAGGTCATCATCCCAGAAGGCACATGGCAGACCGGCGCCATCCGTCTGAAGAGCCATGTCAACCTGGTGGTGGAAAAAGGCGCCACCCTGCTCTTCGCTTTTGACACCTCTCTCTACCCCACCGTACTCACCCGCTGGGAAGGCATCGACTGCTGGAACTACTCACCCTGCATCTATGCCTACGGTGAGACCGACGTGGCCATCACCGGCGAGGGCACCATCGACGGCAACGGCAGCAACGAGACCTGGTGGAAGATGTGCGGCAAAGACCGCTTCGGCTGGACTCCAGAACTGACAGAGCATCAGAAAGAGACCCGCCTGCAGCTGCTCCGTCTGTCGGAGGACGGTGTTGATGTGAACGAGCGGCAGTTTGGACAGGGCAAAGGGCTTCGTCCACAACTCATCAACCTCTACAAATGCGAAGGTATCCTGATAGAAGGTGTCACCCTGCTTCGCTCGCCCTTCTGGGTGATCCACCCACTGCTGAGCAACGACGTCACTGTTCGTGGCGTGAAAATATGGAACGAAGGTCCCAACGGCGACGGCTGCGACCCAGAGTCATGCGACCGTGTGCTCATCGAGAAATGCGTCTTCCACACTGGCGACGACTGTATCGCCATCAAGAGTGGGCGCAACGTCGATGGCCGCAAGTGGAACATCCCCAGCCAAAACATCATCGTGCGCGACTGTGTCATGGAAGACGGACATGGCGGCGTGGTGATAGGTAGCGAGATATCAGGCGGTTGCAAGAATGTGTTCGTGGAAAACTGCAAGATGGACTCCCCCAACCTGGACCGCGTGCTGCGTATCAAGACCAACTCCTGCCGTGGCGGCATCATCGAGAATATCTTCATGCGTAAAGTGGAGGTGGGCCAGTGCCGTGAGGCCGTGATGCGCATCAACCTCAACTATGAGCCGAATGAGAACTGCTGCCGTGGTTTCAACCCCACTGTGCGCAATGTGTTCATGGAAGACGTGACCTGCCAAAAGAGCCGCTACGGACTGCTGCTCAACGGTTTGGACGACGCTGACAACATCTACAATATCAACGTGAAGAACTGCCGCTTCGACGGTGTGCAAGACGAAGGGCTGCGCCGCACAGGTAAGAGCCATGACGTGCATCTCGACAATGTCTTCGTCAACCAATCACTGCTGCTCACAGAGAATCCCTACAAAAACTACAGCGAATGGCTCACCTACTCAGAGATGAGCCGTGTGAACCATCCCTATATGCTCGACTTCTCTACCAAACCCAAATGGAGCTACGTGATGGGCATTGAGATGGAGGCCCTGCTCGACACTTATCTGAAATACAAAGACGAGCGCATCCTCAACTACCTGAAAGAATACTCTGCCAAGATGATTGACGAGAAAGGTAATGTGACTGGCTACAAATACGAGGATTTCAACCTCGACAACGTACGCACAGCCCGCTTCATCCTGCGCATGTATAACCTTGAGCCTCAGAAGAAAGACCTCATTGCGTTAAAGACTATCTTTAAGCAGTTGGAGAAGCAGCCACGCACCAAAGAGGGAGTTTGGTGGCACAAAGCCATCTATGCCAACCAGGTATGGCTTGACGGCATCTTCATGGGTCTGCCCTACTACACCCTCGCCGCCCCACAATTGAAAGGCAAAAAAGCCATCAAGTATTACAACGACGCAGTCGACCAGATTATCAAGACCGACAAGCGCACCTACGATGCCAAGACCGGCCTGTGGAAGCATGCCTGGGACGAGACCCACACCATGTTCTGGGCCGACAAGGAAACTGGTCTGTCTCAGCACACATGGGGTCGTGCCCTCGGCTGGTATACCATGGCGATGATAGAAGTGCTCGACGCCCTGCCAGAAGACTATGCCCGCCGTGGCGAAGTGATAGAACTTTTCCAGAAAGCCATGAAAGCAGTGGTGAAATATCAAGACAAAAAGACAGGCGTATGGTATGACGTACTGGATGTCAATGACCCACGCAACTATCTGGAATCCACCTGTTCATCCATGTTCGCTTACTGTTTACTTAAAGGTGTCAGGAAAGGTTACCTCGACGCAAGTTTCAAAGACGCTGGCGTGAAAGCCTACAACGGAATCCTGAAGAATTTCATCCGTGTGAACGCCGACCAGACTATCTCACTGACCGACTGCTGCTCGGTGAGCGGCCTTGGTCCGGGCCCTGGCCCCTACGTGAGCAAGCCCAACTACAAGCGCGACGGTTCCTTTGAGTACTACATGAGTGAGCCTATCCGTGACAATGACGCCAAGGGCGTAGGTCCCTTCATCTGGGCATCGTTGGAAATGGAAAAATAGATGAAAAATGAAAGATGAAAAATAAAAAAGTAAGATTGTAAAATGATAACAATGAAATGATGACGATTTTGTAATAGATGTATTTTTAATGATATTAGCCCACTAATTAACCACAAAAAAACTAAAAAAATGAGAAGAATCATTTTATCAATATGGGCATGCCTTTTCGTGGGAGCGGTCTTTGCACAGACCCTTCCCACGAACAGCCCCAACTCCATCTACGTAGAGCCTCCCATCTATGCGAAAGGAGACAAGAACAGTGAGCAGTCCACATTTGCCGCCATGCGCGCGCCCCTCATCAAAAAGGTGAACGAAAACCCGAAAACAATTGCTGTAGAGGACAAAAACTGCGCTCATAAACTGCTGACCGTCATCCAAAATTACAAGCGTAACACCTATCGAGACTCTACCGATGGCAAGTTTTACTACAAGGTGGAATTTTATTACACTGTAGCTATCAAGAAAACGAAGGATAACGAGGTGCTCTCACAGTTGATGTCCAAAAAAGCTACGGCAAAGTCGGAGAAGAGTTATGTCGACGCCTTCGCCATCGCATGCAACCAATTCCCCTACCAAAGCGACATCAACGAAGTCGTGGAGGAGTCGTTTGCCCTGGTGGGACTCATCACAAAGATTGAACCCGATGTCAAAAAGCCCAACCGTGCCGGAGTGGTACATATTGATCTCGGCAACAACCACGGCTTGCGCAAGAACCAGTGGTTTGACGTGTTCATCGTCCACAACGGAAACGTGAGCGACCGTATCGCGACGATACATCTAGACAAGGCAGGAGCCAACACTTCGACTTGCAAAGTAAAGAAAGGCAAAGAAGAACTCCTCTCCCTGTGGAAAAGCCAGAAAGGTGCGAAGTTTGCCGTCGTTTCAAGAATGGAGAAAAACATCTTCAAAAAGATGGAAAAAGCCCTCGACTTTATGACGAATATCTTAGATAGTTATTAACCTCCCCCAATCCCTCCAAAGGAGGGGAGGTTGGATAAATCACATGATGAACCCCCTTATAGCCCCTCCAAAAGAGGGGCTTTTTTCAATTGTAAAAAAGTAAAAAAGAAAAACGAGTAGAAATATATTCGTTTTATTGTAAATGTGCAAAAAAATGAGTAAGTTTGCACACAAAAATCAACCTAAACACATTATTAACTAAAACATGATTTGCATGAAAAATTTTCTACGCTTTTCACTCGTCACCCTGCTCATGACGATTTGCGGTGTGATGTCTGCCCAAGTGGTGACATTCAACGCAGAAACAGACAAAGGGCCGAACACAGAATCGGCCGCCGGCGCTGATCAGATGACCAAAGACGGAGTCACCATCTCCATCACCAACGGTATTTTGGGCAATGGCAAACAATACCGTGTGTATAAGGGCCAGACCATGACGATTGCCTCCACCGTAGGCAATATCAAAAAAGTGGTGTTGACCTGCACCGCCAAGGGCGACGCACAATACGGCCCTGGCTGTTTTACCGCCCCCACTTCTGGTACCTACACCTACGAAGATGTCAATGGCACATGGGAAGGTGATGCAGCAGAGTTTTCTCTCACCGCATCATCCAATCAGGTGCGTATGACCAAAGTGGAGGTCTACCTCGGCGAGGTGCAGAAGACACTGACCATCAGTGGCACCACCCCATTTACGGGCAGCACCACGGTGACCATCACTCCGTCAAATGAAGACTACGCCGTATATTACACCACCGACGGCAGTGACCCCGCTGCCAATGGCAAGGTCTATTCCGGTCCATTTACCCTGACAGAGACCACTACCGTGAAAGCTGTGGAAGAAGACTATGCCGGCGACATGAGTGCTGTGGTAGAGAAGACCTTCGTCAAGGAGTCTGCTCCCGAAATAACCACCGCTGCCAATATCGCAGCCTTCAAAGCCTTAGGCACTGACACCGAGGCCAAGCTCACCCTGAGCAACGCCCAAGTGCTTTATGTAGCCACCAATGATGTCTATGTGCGTGACGCCAGCGGAGCCATCGACCTTTACAAGATCGGCATCGACTTCTCCAACGGCCAGATCCTCAACGGCTCCATCACTGGCCGTCTGGCCTTCTATAACGACATGCCTGAGATGGCCAAGACCGACAACACCAATGCCAATGACATCACCTTCGCCGCTGGTACCGCAGAGCCCAAAGTGCTGACCATCGCCCAGGCCAAGTCAGAAGCCTATTATTGCGACCTTATCAAGATTGAGGGTGTGAAGATCACCCCCAGAGAAGAAGGCAGCTACACCAACTATTATGCCTATATTGGCGATGATGAGATCCAGGTTTACGACCGCTTCAAAGTGGGACTGGAGTTCAACGCTGACGAGACCTACAATGTAGAGGGTATCTTGGTGCCTTATAAGGGTGCCTACGAGATTTATCTCACCCAGCCCATCACTGGAGGCACGCCCCCAACTCCTGGCCCAGGAGGTGAAGTCACTGTCGCCAACGACATCGCCGCCTTCAAAGCTTTGGGTACAGACACCGAGGCCAAGCTGATGCTGAAGAACGCACAAGTGCTCTATGTAGGCACCAATGATGTCTATGTGCGCGACGCCAGCGGAGCCATCGACCTTTTCAAGATCGGTATCGACTTCTCCAATGGTCAAGTGCTCAACGGTTCCATCACTGGCCGTCTGGCCTTCTACAACGACCTGCCCGAGATGGCCAAGACCGACAACACCAACGCCGATGACATCACCTTCGCCGCAGGCACCGCAGAACCCAAAGTGCTGACCATCGCACAAGCTAAGTCTGAAGCCTATTATTGCGACCTCATTAAGATTGAGGGCGTGAAGATCACTGCCAGGGAAGAAGGCAACTACACCAACTATTATGCCTATATCGGCGAGAATGAGATCCAGATATACGACCGCTTCAAAGTAGGACTGGAATACACCGAAGACGGTACCTATGATGTGGAAGGTATCCTGGTACCATTTAAGGGAGCTTTTGAGATTTACCTCACCCAGCCCGTGAGCGCTGGCACAGATCCTGGCGTAGAACTGCCCAAGGCCGCCAATATCGCCGCCTTCAAAGCCCTTGAAGACAAGACCGAGGCCGAGTTGACCCTCAACAACGCCGTGGTGCTCTATGTAGGCACCAACGACGTGTACGTGCGCGACTCCAGCGGTGCCATCGACTTCTACAAGACCGGACTGAATTTTGTGGCCGGACAAGTGATGAATGGTACCATCTGTGGTATCTCCACCAATTATAATGGTCTGCCCGAACTCACCAAGAGCGACAACACCAACTCCAACGGTTACTCCTCTGCCGCCGGCTCAGCTGTAGCCAAGAATGTGACCATCGCCGAGGCCAAGAACGAAGCCCTCTACTGCGACCTCATCCGTATTGAGGGAGTGAAAATCACAGCCAAAGTTGAAGGCGACTTCACCAACATCTATGCCTACGCCGGTGATGACGAGATCTTGATCTACGACCGTTTCAAAGTGGGTTTGGAATATACCGAAGACGGTGTCTACACCGTGGAGGGTATCTTAGTGCCCTTCAAGGGGCAGTATGAGATCTACCTCACCCAGCCCATCTCAGACAACGTAGGTCCACAAATCCCTGTCTGCGACAACATCGCTGCCTTCAAGGCTTTAGAGACCGGCACTGAGGCCGAGCTGAAACTCAACGATGCTGTGGTGCTCTTTGCAAAAGACCGTGACGTGTTTGTACGCGACGCCAGCGGCGCCATTGAGTTCTACAACCTAGGCCTTGAGTTTGAGAACAACCAAGTGCTCAACGGTAGCATCATCGGTAAGTTCAGCCCCTACCAGGGACTTCCCGAACTGGCCAAGACCGAAGGCACCAACGCCGACAATATCACCGCCACTGCTAGCAGTGAGGCAGAGCCTGTTGTAGCTACCATCTCTCAGCTCGGTGAGAGCCTGCTCTGCGACCTGGTATGTCTGGAGAATGTCGTCTTCAACGCCGAGGAGAGCAACACCTTTGCTTACTCCGGCGAAGAGAAGATCCAACTCTTCGACAAATTTAAGGTGTTTGAAGAACAGCTCCGTATTGGCGAGACCGGCAAAGTGACTGGCATCCTCGTCATCTACAAGGGCGCTTATCAGATTTATCCTATCCGCTTTGAGTACACAGAGGGTATCAGCGAGATGAGCACTACCGCCATCAACACCAATGCCCCGATGTACAACACTTCCGGCCAGCGTGTGGGCAGTGACTACAAAGGCCTGATCATCCAGGCTGGCAAGAAAGTGCTCAAGAAATAAGAGAGCGTATATACTCTAGAGGGTCTAGAATATCTAGATCCTCTAGAATATCTAGAAAGTCTAGAAAATCTAGATAGTCTAGAATATCTAGAAAGTCTAGAAAATCTAGAAAATCTAGAAAGTCTAGATATTCTAGATAAAACTTATCTAAAACAAAAAAAGACTATGATGAAAACTTTTCTACCAAGAATCCTGTCACTTCTCGCCTTTCTGCTGGTATTTGCCGGCATGCAAGGTCAGGAGAAACAACTCTATTCGACCAATTTCTCCGACTGGGAGAGCCTGAAAGCCAGCAAGAGCGAGACAGTCGTGCACCAAGGCACCAAATACAGCCATGAGACGCTCGACTTCACACTCTACGACACAGCGGTGGACCCTGCTGGCGTCAACAGCAAATTCAACGACGGCAATCCCCTTGGATGGCTTCAGGCCGCCAAGAGCGACGACCCCTACATCATCACCTCCCCTTTGGCCTCTGTGACCCGTGTGCGTTACATCCACGGAGCTACTGGCAGCAACCGTGGCTGGAAGCTCTGGGCAAAAGGTGACGGCGATGCCGACTGGGTAGTCATCTCTGAGACAGTGGCCAATCCCGCCGCCTGGTGCGAGGTCGATGCGACCGTAAACCGCACCAACGTACAGTTGAAATGGACCAACCTGAATGCCTCGCAAAACGCCTATATGTTTGAGCTGGACATCTATGGCAATGTGGACATGTCGTCCAAGCCTACCCTGGAGCGTTTCACGGTCAATGGCAAGACCTACGAGGCCGGAGAGATCTTCGACGAGCACAGTGATGGCAGTATGATAGCCTGTATAGAAACCTCGAAGAGCGAGCCTGCCATCAGTAAAGACAACCCTCTCACCGACATTGTGGCTGCCACTGGCACGGTGGGTGAAGTCGTCTATGATGCCTGGGAGAATATGTCAGACTATCCCGCCTACGTGCGTGTCACCATTCCCGTCTCCACAGCCGACGCCACCATCAACTACTATGTCTATATCAACTACAAGAGAGACTTCACCCTCACTTACTACGACACCGATGGTAGCATCCTGGGTACCCAGGCAGTGGAAAAAGACGCACAGATCGGTGCCTTCGCCTATGGAAAAGATGACGTAACCTTGTCCGGTGACTATCTGTTCCGCGGTTGGTTTCAGAAAGCCAAAGGCGGCAACAACCGCAAATACACCGTCAACGATGTCATCACCGGCGACACGCCCCTCTACGGCATCGCCACCGAAGAAGAGTACTGCAGCGAGACTGCCCGCTACACCTTTACGCTGACCGACCCCTATTTCTATCCAGAAGACCATGAGGCCTTTCAGTTTACTGGCAAGGGCGGTTATCACGACAACCAACACGGATGGCAGCTGAAGTCGGGCGACCGCATCGACCTGTTGGTTGGTGGCAGAGCCTATATCATGCTTTATCTCTGCCGTCAAGGTGGCAGTGGTGTGCTCACACTACAAGACAGCGAAGGCCGTACTATCCAAACCGTCAATGTGCCTGTAAGTGTCGACGGCCAATGCACCGCTATCCTCTATGAGGGTGAGGCAGGCACTTTATCACTGAATATGACCGAAGGCTCTGCCTATATCCACAAAATCGCCATCAGCAATGTGGAAGCGAAGCCCGTAGAGAAAAACGAGCAAGGTTTCTTTGTGGTCAGGGCCGGCGATGTCGACCACTTCCTGACCACCCTCGACATTGCCAATGCCATATCGAGCCCCTCGAGCCGCACCTGCATCTTCATTCCTGACGGTCTGTACGACCTGGGGGAGACTGTGCTGACCACCATCTCCGGCAGCAACATCTCCATCATCGGACAGAGCATGCTGAAGACCATCATCCGCAATGCCCCACCCAAGGAAAATGAAGGCATCGGCACCACCGCCACCCTGCTCATCACTGGCAAGGGCACCTATCTGCAAGACCTGACCCTCCAGAATGCCCTCGACTACTACGGCGCCGGCTCCGCTGGCCGTGCGGTGTGCATCCAGGACAAGGGTGGCCAGACCATTTGCAAGAATGTGCGTCTGCTCTCTTACCAAGACACCTATTATAGCAATACGAGCAGTCAGTTCTACTGGGAGACCTCCGAAATACACGGCACCGTCGACTTCATCTGCGGCTCCGGCGACATTCTCTTCAACCAGTGTCTGTTGGTGGGCGAGTCACGCTCCCGCAACGGAAAGAGCGGCGAAGCAACCCTCACCGCCCCCAATCCCGGCAGCAACGAGAAATACGGCTATGTGTTCAAAGACTGTACGATTGACAACAAAGCCTCGTCTTTCAACTTCGGCCGTTCCTGGGGCGGAGAGTCCAAGTTGGCCTATATCAACACCACTCTCAACCAGCCTGACGAGATCTCCTCCTCACGCTTTACCACCTCAGGCATGAACACCGCCGCCTACCGCTTCAAAGAATACCATTCGATGGACAAGGACGGCAACAATGTCACCCCCGCCTCCAACATTCTCTCCTTCACCCTCAACAACAAGGAAGTATACAAATACGAGACCGTGATGACAGCTGAAGAAGCCTCAGAATACACAGTGGAGAACATCTTCGGTGAGTGGCGTCCTGACGAGAAAGCCCGACAGTTGCCCCCAGTGGAAGGCATTACCCAGGTAGAGTATCAAGGTGTCGCCATTATCCATCCCTATTATCTCGCCTGGAATCCCGTGGAGGGAGCTGTCGCCTACGCCATCTTCTTCAACGACGAGTTGATCGGCATGACTGACGGCACCAAACTCGATGTCGACATGGAGTACGTAGGCGAGGGAGCACCCTTCTCTGTCCGCGCCATCAACAGCATGGGTGGCATGAGCGTAGATTCCTACTATCCCGCATACGACCGCATAGAAGCCACTTCAGCCATGCCTGAGAGTGTCCATGAGGAATATTTTACACTCGATGGCATGAAAGTGACGACTCCAAAACATGGTGTCTACATCCGTAAGACGATGACAGGTCATGGCCAGCACAAAGCTGAGAAAGTAGTGTTGTGAAAACAACTCAAGCTAATATTCAACCCAAAGGGGCAGGTTTTGTTGAAAAATCTGCCCTTTTTGGTTAAAAATGCAATTATCGTCCCCCCAAAAAACCTTTTTTTAAATCTTTATTAGTATCTTTGCAGAAATTTAACCCTAACCGACACACTTATCAAGCTACTCGTTGACGAGACAACAAACTTTCAGCGGCGTGACTGCCGTGTCTACTGATCAAAAAATATATTTATTTATCAACCTAAAATAAAATCTATGTCTGGTAATTTGAAATTCTTTCGAATGGCGCTCCTGTTGGCCCTCACTCTATTCGTGGGCAACATCACAGCGCAGACCATCAAAGGTACGGTGACCGACTCGAGCGGAGAACCCGTCATTGGCGCTACTGTCATGGAGACAGGCACGCAGAATGGCGTGGTGACCGACATCGACGGAAACTACACCTTACAGAATGTGAAAGGCAAGACGCTCACCTTTTCATACATTGGTATGAAAACACAGACGGTGCAAATTGCAGGTCAGTCAACCATCAATATCGTGCTGGAGGACGAGGCCCAGAGTCTGAACGACGTGGTGGTGATCGGTTATGGTACCGTGCGCAAGAAGGACCTCACTGGTTCTGTCTCCACCGTGGGTGGTGAGAAACTCGCCGCCGTGCCTACCCCCAACGTCTCCGAGGCCCTCACCGGTAAACTCTCCGGTGTGCATGTGACAACCACTGACGGTTCGCCCGACGCCGAGATCCTGATCCGTGTGCGTGGTGGCGGCTCCATCACTGGTGACAACACCCCTCTGTTTGTCGTCGATGGTTTCCAAACCAACTCCATCTCCGACATCTCCCCCAACGACATTGAGGACATCACCGTTCTGAAAGACGCCTCCTCCACCGCCATCTACGGTTCTGAGGGTGCCAACGGTGTGATCTTGATTACCACCAAGAATGCCAAGGGAGGCAAGACGGTGGTCAACTACAATGGTTTCCTTCAGACCAAGACCGTGTCCAAGCGTCTTGACCCGATGAACACCTACGACTATGTGATGTCCAACTACGAATATGCCTTACTTGGCGGCGAGTCGGCTCTCAAGTCGTTCTACAATCAGTTTGGTGTCTACGACGACCTCTATCTCTACAAGAGCATTGAGGCCATCGACTGGCAGGAAGACCTTTTCGGTGCCGACGTGCTCTCTCAGAGCCACAACATTAGTCTGAATGGTGGTACTGAGAAGACCAAGTTCTCCCTCTCCGGCACTTACGACTTCAACGGCGGTCTGATGCCCAACAACGACTTCAGCCGTTACGCTTTCATGTTCAAGTTGAACCACGACATCAGCAAGAACCTGACCTTCAACCTCACAGCCCGTGTGAGCGACCAGATAGCCAATGGTCAGGGTACCCAGGGTGGTACTTACAAAGTGCGTACCGAGCAGGCCATCTATGGTGTGGCCACCAAGGGTCTTAGCGCCTTTATCACCCCCGACTTCAGCACCATGAGTGATGACGAGATTGTGCAGTGGCAGCGTGCCAACATGACCCTTGCCGAGCAGTCAGAGCAGTACTGGCGCAAGCGCAACAACCGCGCGTTCAATTTCAACGCCTCCCTCGACTGGAAAATCATCAAGCAGTTGCGCGCCCGCCTCGAAGCCGGCTATTCATACGGTTTCAACGAAGTGAAAAACTGGTATGGCTCTACCACCACTCAGGCCTCTTATGTGGGCGGACTTCCACTGGCCGACTGGCAGAAGACCAACACCAGCAGCATCCGTGAGAGCGGCACAGTGACCTACGACGAGATTTTCAACAAGATACACAGACTGAATGTGATGGTGGGTCAGGAGTATCGCACCAGCCGCAGCAACAACAACAATATGGCAGGAAACAACTACAGCCTCGGTTACGACGCCGACGGTGTATTTGCCAACTTTGGCTCCGGCTCTATCCAGTCGATAGGCAGTGTGATTAGCCCCAATGCCAACAAGATTTCGTTCTTTAGCCGTATCAACTACACACTCCTCGACCGTTACCTTCTGACCGTGACCTTCCGTGAGGATGGTAGTTCACAGTTTGGCAGTGGTCATCAGTGGGGTTTCTTCCCCGCAGCTGCAGCCTCCTGGCGTATCATCGAAGAGCCTTGGATGGAGAAAGCCAAGAGTTGGCTCTCCAACCTGAAGTTGCGTTTCTCCTACGGTAAGGTAGGTAACGACAAGTTGCCCAGCTATATGTTCCGCCAGCTCTATGCCTACAACAGCGGCAGCAAGCGCTATGGTGTGGGAGACAACCAGGATGTCCACTTGGCCGTGACCAACGTGCTGGCCAACCCCAACCTGACCTGGGAGAAGCGTACCACCCGTAACATCGGTCTCGACTTCGGTTTCCTGCATGAGCGCATCAACGGTAACCTCGACTTCTACTGGAACAACACCGACGACCTGCTCATCAACCACGCCATCGCCGCTCCGGGCTATACCTCCGTCTGGGAGAACTCAGCCTCTACGAGCAACAAGGGTGTGGAGTTGACCGTCAACGCCACCATTTTGCAGAAGAAGAACGTCTCCTTGATAGCCAACTTCAACATCAGCCATGACAAGTCCAACGTGAAGAGTCTTGCCAACGGCATCGAGCAGATGACCTTCCCCTCCGGCTGGGCTAGCACCGACAACAAGAACCAGCAGGACTACATCGTACGTATCGGCGACCCCATCGGTCTTATCTACGGTTGGAAGAGCGACGGCTACTACACCACCTCCGACTTCGAGAGCTACGACCCCGCCACCAACACCTATAAACTGAAAGAAGGTGTACCCACCACCTCTCTCTTAGGTGGTCGTATCGGCGTGCGTCCTGGTACCATGAAGCTGAAAGACATCAGCGGCCCCAATGGTGTGCCCGACGGCACTGTCGACACCAACGATATCGACGTGATTGGTGACACCAACGCCGACTTCACCGGTGGTTTCGGTTTCAGCGGCACTGTGTATGACTTCGACTTCAACGTCAACTTCACCTACACCTACGGCAACGACATTTACAATGCCAACAAGATACAGACCAGCAGCCGCTACCGTGCCGGTACCTGGCCCAACATGCGTGATGACATGAGTCAGAAGAACTCCTACTCCTACATGCATCCCGAGAGCGGACAGCTGCTCACCACACTTGAGGACCTCGCTTACTGGAATGAGGGTGGCAACGGACAGGCAGCCAAGAAGATGTGGAGCCCCTTCTCCACTGGCGACGCTGTGGTGGTACCCACCGACTGGGCTATTGACGACGCCTCCTTCTTGCGCTTGCAGAGTGTGACCGTCGGTTACACCCTCCCCGCCAAGCTCACTAAGAAATTCTACGTGCAGCGTCTGCGTTTCTACGTGACCGGCACCAACCTCTTCTGTATCAGCAGTTATCCTGGCTATGACCCCGAGGTGAGCTCCTACGTGCGCAACTCCAGTTACTCTGGTCTTACACCGGGTATCGACTTCTCGTCCTATCCTAAGAGCCGCGCCTTCACCTTTGGTGTGAACGTCACCTTATAATATATTTGGTACATGAAGCAACAACAAAATAGAAAGTATCGAAATATGAAGTCATATAATAAATATTTAGCCATAGCAGCTCTCGGAGCACTGACACTGACCTCCTGCGATGACACCCTCAATGTGGATGCCCCCTCGCAGATGGACCTCAATTCCGTCTATGCTTCGACAGAGTTTGCCACCAACGCCATCAACGGCGTATATGTACTGTTCTGCGAAGACCCCTATACCTCACGTATGTGCGGTGTGTGGATGCAGAACACCGACGTAGAGGCCGAGGTACCAAGTGCTGGTGTTCCCGCCAGCGACCGTCGTGCCGTATGGTCGCTGCAAGGTCCTGCCGTGACCGGTTTCAATGATGTGTACAATGTATGGAACAACAACCTTCAAGCCATCGAGCGTGCCAACCAGGTGCGTGCCGGTATCGACGCCAGCAGCATTGCCAAGGAAGATGAGATGCAGCAGATCAAGGGTGAGGCCACTTGTCTGAAAGCCTTCCGTTACTACCTGATGTGCAACATCTTCGGTGATGTGCCCTACTATGATGTGGCCGCTGTCTGGGGAGAGGAGATTGACCGCCCCCGCACCGACAAGTTCGTGATTTACAGCCGTGTGCTGCAGCAGTTGGTCGACATTGAGCCCTACATGAAATTCTCTGATGTCAACACAGGTGGCATTGAGCGTATGAACCGCGACTTCGCAATGGGTCTGATCGCCCGTCTCGCCCTGTTCCGCGCTGGTTACGGCAAGACCTTCGACAATCAGATGAAGCGCGCCGACGACTATCTCGATGTCAACGCCGACAGTCTGAGCGTGACCTACACCGACCTGAGCGGCAACACCGTGACCGCCCACACCCACAACGACTATGTGCAGATGGCCAAGAACTACTGCCAGAAGCTCATTCAGCTGAAGCCCCGCGACCTCTATCCCAACTTCTACAAGTCGTTCCAGAACGAGATGAACTATGCTTCTGAGAACAATGCCGAGGTGCTCTACGAAGTGGCCTTCGTGCAGAACTACGGTGGCGATGTGGGATGGAGTATCGGTGTGCCCAACACAGGTTCCTGTGCCAAGGGTACCACCACCATTCAGGTAGGCCTTTTGCCGACTTACTATATGTCGTTTGCCGACAACGACAGTCGTCGTGACATCACCTGCGCCAACTACGCCCATGCCAATGACACCGTGGCCGCTGCCGCCTCCACTGGCATCAAGGTAGGCAAATGGGACCGCGCTTTGGCTGCCAAGGAATTAGGTGGAGCCTCCTCTAAGGGTACTGGCATCAACTTCCCGCTGATGCGCTACTCCGACGTGCTGCTGATGTTGGCAGAGGCAGAGAACGAGCTGAACGGTCCTACGGCCCTTGCCAAGCAAGCCCTCACCACTGTCCGTGCCCGTGCTTTCGCCGACAGCGAGACCTTCGACCAGGATGTGACCCAATATGTCAACAACCTGACCTCAAAAGAAGCTTTCTTCAACGCCATCGTCAACGAGCGTGCATGGGAGTTTGGCGGCGAAGGTCTTCGCAAGTTCGATCTCATCCGCTGGAACCTCTACGCTCAGAAGATAGAGCAGGCCATGCGTACGATGCTCTGCTGGGGTATCTCCACCAACAAAGACCTGATGGAGGATGCTGGTGTCATGTCTAAATATCCCGACGCTGCCAACTACACCACATGGGCCAACAAATTGTGGTATGTGAAGCAAGCCAAGAACAACGACCGTCTCGATATCAAGTGGTACAACCGGAAATATCAGGTAGACCTTGAAGACGCTGTCATGACCTCTGATGGTTGGTACTCCGTCAACTGGGGAAGCAACATGATCAAGCGTGTGCGCACCTATATCTACAAGGGCACCAGTTACACCAACTGCGTGAAAGCTACTGATGCTGCCACCGGTGCTGTGACCTACAAGTTCAACAACGACAGCAGTTCTGACAAGTACCTCACCGAGTTCACCATCAACAAGGGAGAGGCCTCCGGCGTAACCCGCAAAGACGTATATCAGGCCAGCGACTACGCCACCCGTCTCTACCGTGGCTACTCCAATGGAGCTCTGACAGGCAGTGGCATCGTGCCCTATCTCATCCCCATCAACATCACTACACTCAATGCCAGTTCGGTGCTCAACAACGACGGCTACGGCTTCGACGCCACCAACATGGGCGAAGGTGTGAATGTAGAAGTAGGAACGATCAACACAGAAAATTATTAATACCGAAGAGATATGAAAAAGATATTCAATTGCATGATATTGCTTGTTGCGGTGTCCGCTTCTGTGTGTACCCTCACCAGTTGCAATGATGATGACGACCTGACCAAGGCCGACGCCCTCTTCCGCCCGGTCATCAATGAGACCGACAACGTGAAGCATGGCCTCACCGCCGACTATGTGCCCTATATGATAGTCAACTGGGACAACTACACCGACGCCAACCGCTATGTGGTAGGCATTGAGGCTACCGACGGCAGCGACACCCGCACTGTCGAGACCGACACCACCACCTATCGTTTCGATGACTTGCAGTACGACAAGGAATACAACATCACCCTGCAGGCTAAGAGCACCATCAGCGGTCTGGAGTCAAAGGCGTTCAGTCTGACCACCACCTCTCTCGACTATCCTACGATGCTCTCCACTCCCTCCGCTTCCGACATCATCGACATCGCCGCCCGCATCCGCTGGGCAGAAGGCACTGTGTATGACAAACTGGAGGTCTACAAAGACAGCAACGACTCCCTCATCAGTGTCATCAACCTGAACAGCACCCAACTGGCAGAGCTTGCCGCCATTGTCAGCAACCTGAGTCCTAAGACCACCTACAAAGTGGTGGCCTACCAGAACGGTGCCTACCGTGGCAAGAAGCGTTTCACCACTGCTGCTTCTGAGAGTTTCAGTGGCGCTGTCATCGACCTTCGCGACGTGGTGGACAGCATCGCCAAGAACTTCATCACCACCGACCAGATCGCTGCCGACGTGGCCGCTAATGCTGGCAAGGACGTGACTTATGTGCTGAAGGGCGGCTTCGACTACAAAGTGTCGGGTGGCACAGCCCTCCCCAGCACCGCCAACAGCATCAGGTTTGTGACTGGTCTCACCTTAGAGGGCAATGCCCGTTTCCTGCAGAGTGGTGGTTTCACCATGGCAGCCGAGGCCGACATCAACGCTGTGACCTTTGAGAAGATTGACTTCGTGAGCGACAAGGTGAACAATGGCAGCAACCCTGTGGACACCAACCACGACAAGGGATGGGGTGGCCGCCAGGTGTTCAACGTCAACAACACCAAGGCCACGATGAAGAACCTGACCTACCGCAACTGTTCCTTCACCGGCTACCGCGCTGTCTGTCGTGCTCAGAACGCCAGCGACGCCGTGAACCACATCCTGATGGAAGGCTGTCTGATCAACTGCATTGGCGACCAGGGTGTGATTACCACCACCAACAAGGCCGCCGACTGGCAGAGTGTGACGATGCGCAATTGCACCATCACCAACATCGTGTTGCTGTGTGACCTTCGCGCTACTGCCAGTACCTTAGACTTCAACATTGAGAACTGCACCTTCTGCTATGCTCCGATAGAGACAACGAGCAACGCCAACACTCCGCTCTTCCGTCTGGGCAGCGGCAATGTGAACCTCAATGTGAAGAACACCCTCGTCGGTCCGTCAATGAAGACCACCGACTCTGCCGGTGACGAGATCTGGACCTATGAGGCTGGCACCGCAGGTTCCATTCTGCTGAGTGGCACCCCCAACAACCTCGTTGTGGAAGACAGCTACAAGACCAACTTCGTCTGGACAGACCTTGGCGCTGACGGTGTGGTGAAGGTCTATCCGTTGGAAGGTCTAGGCGAACTGAGTCTCGATGAGACCAAGTTGTGGAGCAACCCGTCGAAGGGTCAGTTCAACATCATCGGTACACAGTCGGGCGTCGACCTGAAAGTGCTCGGCGACTCCCGCTGGCATTGATACATTTCTTAAGTTAAGATACTTATATAAGATGAAGCCCACCTAAAAAGTGGGCTTCATCTACTATCAAGAAAACATGAGAACGACCTATTTACTCGCAGCATTGTATTTCATCCTGTGTCCATTGGCACTAACGGCGCAGGAGAAAACACCCGCTTTCCCCGGTGCAGAGGGCTTTGGCCGCTATGTGACCGGTGGTCGTGGCGGCAAAGTATATCATGTGACCAACCTCAACGACAGCGGCACGGGTTCGCTCCGTTGGGCTCTCGGCCAAAACGGTGTGAAGACCATCGTCTTCGATGTGTCGGGCACCATCCATCTGAAGTCGGCACTCAGCATCAACAAGGGCAATGTGACCATCGCCGGTCAGACCGCCCCCGGCGACGGCATCTGTGTGGCCGACTATCCTGTGCAAATCAAGACCAACAATGTGATTGTGCGCTATATGCGTTTCCGCTTAGGCAACACGCACGTCACCGCCGATGGTGCCGACGGATGGGATGGATTCGGCGGTTTCGACCAGACCGACATCATGGTCGACCACTGTTCGGTCAGTTGGAGCATCGACGAGTGCCTCTCCATCTACGGCAACAAGAACACCACCGTGCAGTGGTGCATGGTGACACAGAGTCTTCAAGACGCTGGTCACAGCAAGGGCAGCCACGGCTATGGTGGTAACTGGGGTGGCAGCGGTGCCTCTTTCCACCACAATCTGATGGCCCATCATGAGAGTCGCGTGCCCCGTTTGGGTCCCCGCTATACCACCCAACTCGATGAGCGGATGGACATGCGCAACAACGTGTTCTACAACTACTGTGGCAACGGCTGCTATGGTGGTGAGGCGATGAACGTGAACATCGTGAACAACTACTACAAGCCCGGTCCCGGCACCAACCAGATCAGCTCCACCAAGCAGAAACGTATCGCCGCCATCGGCATCCGCACCAATTCATATATTCAGAGCTATCCCGACTATGCCCCCACCCTTCACATTTGGGGCAAATACTATGTCGACGGCAATGTCAACTCCAAGCACAGCGACGTGACCCGTGACAACTGGACTTGGGGCATGTACAACCAGATTGACGCCTCGGGCAATGACGGTCTCTATAATGATGCCGTCAAAGACTCCATCCGCCTGTCTGCTCCCATTGACTATATCCTGACCACCACCCACAGTGCTGAGGACGCTTACGAGAAAGTGCTGCGCTACGCCGGAGCCTCCCTCCATCGTGACAGTTATGACGAACTGATGGTGAGCGACACCCGCAATGGCCTGGCCACCTACACCGGTCCTGGCAATCACAAGGGCATCATCGACTCACAAGAAAACAACAAGCCCGCAGACGCTGCAGCCGACTGGAGCGCATGGCCAGTGCTCAACAGCCTGACAGCCCCTGCCGACACCGACGGCGACGGCATGCCCGACGAGTGGGAGACCGCCCAAGGCCTGAATGCCAACGACGCTAATGACGGCGCCCAGGTTGGTGCCGACGGCTACACCCATCTGGAGCGATACCTCAACTCATTGGTGGCCGACATCACCGAGGCACAATATGAGGGAGGTACACAGAGTGGAAGCATCGAGTCGGAGGGCGAGACCCCTGTCGCATCGGTTTTTGAGCTGTCCCCTGCCACCTCCAACGGCGACTGGACTTTCAACAACGGTTTCAGCATCAGCACCAGCAAAGGCTACGCCGAGGGGTCGGGCTGTGGCATCAAAGGCATCAAATACTCCCGCAATGAGAACTACAAGATTATCATCCCCGACGGCCTTTTTATCACGAAGGTGGAAGTGACCGGCTATAGCAACATCAACAAC
This sequence comes from uncultured Prevotellaceae bacterium, assembly GCA_902780635.1. GTDB lineage: Bacteria > Bacteroidota > Bacteroidia > Bacteroidales > Bacteroidaceae > Prevotella. The sequence goes on along the minus strand of CACZGH010000008.1, from coordinate 72,815 downwards.
GAGACGGCCTATCTCTCACAGTTAGGCAGCACCGTCTTCGGCGAGAGCGACTACATTTTCCCTTCCCGCACCGACAATGTGACAGCCACTCACACGGTGACACTGCCCGAACCTGTCAAAGGGCAGATGTCGTTTATCGTCAAAGGGCAGCAGTGTGTGTGCAACCTCCTTCTCTATGCTGTGACAGCAGGCATACAAGAGTTGTCACGCTTCACGACAGAGGGTCAAGATGTCTATTCCCTTGATGGACGTCTCCTCCTCAGAAAGGCGTCCACCAGCCAGATTTCTGCCCTGCCTAAAGGTATTTACATCATCGGGAAACAAAAAATAGTCAAGAGATAACATTCAACATTTATAACATCATGAAAAAGACACTTACGATTATGACCGCCCTTTTGGCGATGACATGGTATAGCTATGCCAGCGACATCACGCTCACCTCGCCCAACGGCAAGATGAAAGTGACGATCCACGCCAACAATGACCGCCTGACATGGGAGGTCAACCATGACGGCACCACGGTGCTCACCCCCTCAGAGATTGGTCTCAACGGCGGCTTGACCAAAATGAAAGGCAAGGCGGCCAATAACGGTTCGTCAGCCATTGTGAGCGGTAGCCGCTGCCGTGTGGAGTTCCGCGCCGACAACGATGCCGCCGCCTACCGCATCCTTCTCCCTGGGAAGAAGCCCATCACAATAGAACAAGAAACGGCAGAGTTTAACTTTGCCGGCGACTACGAGGCGTTTGTGCCTTATGTCAATGACAACCGTTCCGGCGAGCGTTGGTGTTTCTCTTTTGAAAGTCGCTACGACGAACAGCCTCTTTCGAAAATGTTTGTCGACTCCATCGCTATCAATCCCTTGGCAGTACGTCTACCTCAGGGCAAGTTGGCTGTCATCTTCGACGCCAACGTCATCGACTATCCTGGCATGTTCCTAAAAAAGAACGGTGCTCATGGACTACAAGCCGAGTTTGCCCCCTACCCTCTTGAGGAGGAGAACAATGGCCACGCCCGTCTGAACCTCATCCCTACCCGGCGTGCCAACTATATCGCCAAGGCGAAGGAAACTCCTTGGCGCATCGTGGCCGTCACAGAAAATGATGCCCAGCTGCTCAATAGCGATATAGCCCGTCGCTATGGTCCGGCGTGCCGCATCCAGGACACCTCATGGATTTGTCCGGGTAAAGTGGCGTGGGACTGGTGGAACGCCACGATGCTCACTGGTGTCGACTTCAGGGCCGGCATGAACACCGACACTTATAAATACTACATCGACTTTGCCTCGAAAAACCACTTGGAGTATATCATCATCGACGAAGGCTGGAGCACCGAGGAGTCGCTGACCGAGAAGCTCAACCCCGAGATTGACCTCTCTGTCCTCATCCCCTACGCCAAGGAGCGCAACGTGCGCATCATCCTGTGGTCTACCTGGCGCAACAGTATCAAGAATACAGAGCACGACTTCAAGTATTATGCCGACTTAGGTATCGCCGGTTTCAAGGTCGACTTCTTCGACCGCGACGACCAGCGTGTCATGCAGTCCATCTGGCAGGTGGCCGACTGTGCAGCCCGCAACCACCTGTTGCTCGACCTGCATGGTTTCCGTCCCACCGGTATCCAGTATGCCTATCCCAACATCGTGAACTTTGAGGGCGTGAAAGGACTTGAGAACTGCAAATGGGAACCTCGCAACGGTGCCGTCCCCATGTACGACCATCCCCGCTATGATGTCACCATCCCCTACCTGCGTATGCTCATCGGTCCGCTTGACTACACCCCTGGTGCCATGATGAATGCCACACGGGCGCAATATTTCGGCAACAACGACCATCCCATGAGTCAGGGCACCCGTGCCCACCAAGCAGCCATGTACATCACCTATGACGCTCCGCTGCAGATGTTGGCCGACTCTCCCTCAAAGTATATGAAAGAACAGGAGACCATCAACTTCCTCTCCCAGATACCTACGGTGTATGACGAGGTCATTGCCTTGGATGGAAAACTCGGAGAATACACCGTGCTGGCCAAGCGCAAAGGCAGCAAGTGGTATATCGCCGCCATGACCAACTGGACTCCTCGCGACCTGACCATCGACCTCTCGATGCTGTCTGAGGGTAGCCACCGTGCAGAAATCTTCGCCGACGGTGTCAATGCCGACCGCGATGCCACGGACTACAAATATAAACTCACCACTGTGCGCAAGGGGCAACAACTGAAAATTCACCTCGCCCCAGGCGGCGGATGGTGTATGATTGTAGGATAAAAGAAAAGGGCGGACACTGACAGCGTGCCCGCCTTTTCTTTTATCTTGATTGTGAGAAATTTATATGTTTTTAACATTAAATCAAACAGATTCCTACAAATTGCCTCTGGGTGAAAGGCACCAAGGTCGGCAACACCATCACCATCCCTACCAATCAGGAGTTAGACTTCACCCCTCTTTTATGAGAAAACCGGAAGGAATTTCAGAGGAAGCGAGTTGATTGCCTCTGCAAAAACTCATCAATTTATTTTGTTCTGCATTCAGCTTTCATTATCTTTGCAAGTAGAAAAGATATGAAAGAGGAAGATATTCAACTCATCAAAATCACGGAACAGCCATCGCATTTCGACCATCTGGAGCAGATGTCAGTCTTGGAAATCTTGAATCACATCAATGAGGAAGACGCTCTCGTGGCTGAAGCCGTCAGGCGAGTCATTCCGCAAATCCAGGCGATGGTTGAGGCCATCGTGCCAAGGATGAAGCGGGGCGGCCGCTTGTTCTATATCGGTGCCGGCACCAGTGGCCGTCTGGGCATCCTGGATGCCAGCGAACTACCTCCCACCTTTGGCATTCCTGAGACGTGGGTGGTGGGCATTATTGCCGGCGGCGACCGGGCCTTACGCCATGCTGTGGAGCGGGCTGAAGACATCGCGGAACAAGGATGGCGAGATTTGCAGGCCTACCACCCTACTGCTGACGACACTGTACTGGGCATTGCAGCGTCAGGCACCACTCCTTATGTGGTAGGGGCTGTCAGCATGGCCAGACAGCATGGTCTGCTGACCGGTGGCATCACCAACAATCTCAACACCCCTCTCGCAAAAGCAGCCGACTATGCCATCGAGACGGTCGTAGGTCCAGAATTTGTGACAGGCTCTACCCGTATGAAAAGCGGCACAGCCCAGAAAATGATTTTGAATATGATTTCCACCACCTTAATGATCTGCCTGGGACGTATCCGTGGCAATCGCATGGTCAATATGCAACTGACAAATGCCAAATTGATTGACCGTGGAACCCGCATGCTCCAAGAATCATTGGGTCTTAGCTACGACGAGGCACAGCGCCGCCTGTTGGCAGCTGGCAGCGTGGAAAAGGCTTTGTCTGACTCCCTGAAGCAATAAGAGAGAGACCTCTCACTCAGAATGGAAATCTCCGGCAAAGACAGCCTCCACCAAGCAGCGAAAAGCTAACACCAAACAGCGAAAAGCGAAAAAATCAGAGCGGCAAGTCGATGCGCACAAATACCGGGTAATGGTCGGAGGGAAGATGTATGTCAGACATGGAAGACCAGTAGATGTCTGTCAGTACGCCGTAAGCTTTGACCTCAGTGATCGGAGAGACGAAGACATGATCGATGCGGCTATTTGTCTTCATCCGTGGATTGAAGTTGTTGAAGGTGCCATTCTCCGCAAAACGGATTTTTGCACACGAATAGGCATCCTTTAATATGCCCGACTCCGTGAAGATGCGGTAGATCTCATCCGTCTGGTCCACATTGAAGTCGCCAGTGAGGATGACGGGTGCACCAGCCGCCAACTCTCGTATTTTGCTGACCACCAGTCGTGCCCCTTCCCGTCGTGCCACCTTACCCACATGGTCCATATGGAGGTTGAAGAAATAGAACTCCCTCTCCGTCATCGTGTCCACAAATTTTCCCCATGTACAGATACGGATGCATGCGGCATCCCATCCCAGACGAGGGGTGTCGGGTGTCTCATTGAGCCAGAAGTCGCCATGGTCAAGCAGTTTCAGCCGTTTTTTCTGATAGAAGATGGCCGCATATTCCCCTTTTTCCACACCATCGTCGCGCCCCACGCCGATATAGTCATATCCGTCTAGTACATTTAGCATATCCTTCAGTTGCCCATGCAGCACCTCCTGAGTGCCGAAGATGACGGGAGACATAAAATTGACGAGATCACCTATGACCTGGCAACGTTTCGACCACACTTCGCCATTGATGGAGTCGCTCTGATTTTTGTTTCGGATATTGTATGTTCCGACCAGCATCTCCTGTCCGAAAGAGATGATGGGCAGGAAAGCCATCAGAGCCAAGATGGTCAAGCGGCGATATTTATTGGTTGTCATCATGATCAAAACACTATTTAGTGATATCAAAAAGACTCCCCATAGGAGAGGAGTCTTTTTGACTGTTATACCATTTTATTCTTCCTTTTTCTTAGCGGCGCGCTTGGCAGCAGGCTTCTTGGCCGGTGCTGGGGCTGCCTTGTCGAGTTTGGCTTTCAGCTTATCCTCCTCTTTCTGCATCTTGTCGATTTTAGCCTGCAGACGGGTGATTTCCTTATCCTTTTTCTCGATCTCATCACCTTGGTTCTTGATGGTGGTGAGGAGGGCATCCAGTTCGTCGTTGTCGATTTCCTCTGGGTAGAGGCTGTTGACACGGTTCATGAAGTCACCGAGGATGTTCATGTAGTTGGTGAAAGCGTCGAACGGTGTGGTGTAGATACCACGGTCGAGACCTACGTTGGACGGCTTGGTGGTCATGAAACGGAAGTTGTTGGAAGCCTGCAGATAGTCCCAGTCCTGGTTGATACGTGGGTCGTCAGCGATGCGCAGACGGTCGGCAATGCTGTACAGTTTGTTGAAAGCCTCACGCTGCATGGGGTTTCCGAGCCAGCAGCTCACGTCGCGCTCCTCGTCTACCCATGAGAGTGTGTCGGGCACGTCGAGGTTGCCCACGCTCTTCATCTTCATACAGATCTCCGTTGGTGTGGAGAAGGTGATGCCTTTCTCCTTGGCACATGCTGGGAGAGCCTTGAGGAACTCGAGGATATTGCTGGACAGCGGCTGTGCGATGCCGAGAGCTGACAGCTCCATGAAGATATTGATGACCTGCTCCTCCTCGGGGAATTCGGAGATGCGCTTGATGTAGTTGTCGGCGAAGAGTGGGTATCCCTCCCATTCGCTGTTGTTGAAGCGGAGAGAAATATCGTCGCTGAGCGTCACATCGCGGAGCAACAGTTTGAGGTTGGGTGCAAGGGCGCAGTTGTAGACATAGTGCGGTGACTTCCATCCGAGCACATGTTTGGCACCCTCCGTGAGCATACCTTTGAATCCCATGGCAGCGGCCTGTCCGCCGATGTCATCGCTATAAATGAGCGATGAGTTGCGCAGCACCTGTGGCTCCTGTCCGAAGTACTCTTTGATTTTCACACACTGTTTGCGCACGTCGCGCTCGAAGGAAGCCTCATTGGCGAGTGCGGCGAGACCGTGAGAGTAAGGCTCAGCAAGGAACTCCACCTGCCCTGTGGCGTTGAGTTTCTGCAGCTTTTCGAGCACCTGTGGTGCGTGCATTTCAAGTTGTTCGATACCTGTACCTGAGAGAGAGAATGCCACTTTGAAGTAGTCGCCATGGTTTTGTATCATCTCCTCGATGGCGTTGAGTGCCGGCATGTATGAGCGGTTGGCGATGTCGGTGATGGAGCGCTCATTCTCATAGTCATCATAGTAATAATGGTCTGTACCGATATCGAAGAAACGGTAGCGCTTGAGATGTATGATCTGATGTATCTCAAAATATAAGCAAATTGTTTTCATTATATTAGTTTTTTATTTGTTCAGTGTGCGTAAATAAAGTTCCTTGATCCAGCGTCCCACTTTCTCCCAAGTGATTTGGTCGACCTCGCGCTTTCCTTCATCCTGAAGATAGTGGAAGAGACTGTCGTTGTGACAGATGGAATAGATGGCATCGGCGAGAGCGTGAATGTCCCAATAGTCCACTTTGATGCAGTTGCTCAAGATTTCGGCGCAACCGCTCTGCCATGAGATGATGGAGGGTGTGCCGCACTGCATGGCCTCAAGGGGCGAGATGCCGAAAGGCTCACTGACCGAAGGCATGACATACACGTCGGAGTCTTTGAGGCACTCATAGACCTGCTTTCCGCGCATGAATCCTGGGAAGTGGAATCTGTCTGCGATGCCTCTTTCTGCTGCGAGTTGTATCATGGCGTCCATCATATCTCCCGAGCCAGCCATACAGAAGCGCACGTTGCGTGTACGGTGGAGCACCATATTGGCGGCCTCGACGAAATACTCTGGTCCCTTTTGCATGGTGATACGTCCGAGGAAGGTGACCACTTTCTCCTTTCCGGTGTGATCAGGACGTGGGATGTCCTGCAGTTCCTGCTTGAGAGGATAGACCGCGTTGTGTACGGTAAACACCTTTCGTGGATCCTGGTAATAGTGGTTGATGACGGTACGACGTGTGAGTTCTGACACACACATGATGCAGTCGGCATTGTCCATACCGTCTTTCTCGATGGAATAGACGGTGGGGTTCACCTTTCCGCGGCTACGGTCGAAGTCAGTGGCGTGCACGTGTATGCAGAGCGGTTTTCCACTGACGTTCTTGGCGTGTATGCCTGCGGGATAGGTCAACCAGTCGTGAGCGTGTATGATGTCAAACTCCTCTGTTCTTGCCACGACGCCGGCGATCACTGAGTAGTTGTTGATTTCCTCGTGCAGGTTTTTGGGATATCCCCCAGCAAACTCCATACATCCGAGGTCATTGACATGCATATAGTTGAAGTCGGCATAGATATGGTCACGGAGCTTAAAGTAATAGTCGGGATCCATGATATTGCCTACGCGGCTTTTCACATAGTCATAGTCCACGTCGCGCCATGCGATGGGCACTGCGCACATACCGACGATGCGGCATGCGTTTTGTTCCTCATCACCGAATGGTTTGGGCAGACAGAGTGTGATGTCCATGTCGCCCTGCGCGTGCAGTCCTTCAGAGATACCATAATTGGCGGTGGCGAGTCCGCCGAACACATGAGGAGGATACTCCCATCCAAACATTAAAACTTTCATATTTTTTCTCCTCCTTATTTAGAATAGTTATATGATTCAAGCAAATTGAGCGTGCGCAGGATTTCAGCCACATTCATAGCGAACGACATGGCTCCACGTCCGAGGAACGGTGGGTTGCCGTCGAAGAGTTCGCTGATGGTGCCCAAGCAGTGATAGTACATCTCATCCTCATAGCCCACCATCTGCCGCTCGATGAAGCTCAGACGTGTGCGCTTATAGATTTTGAGACATGCCTCCATGTAGAATCCTCCGAGCCATGGCCATGCGGTGCCCTGATGGTATGCGTAGTCACGCTGTGTCTGCGGACCGACATACATGGGGTTGTATCCACCGCTTTTTGGTGACAGAGACCGCAGTCCCTTGGGTGTGAGGAGTTCGCGTGTACAGACATCGAGCACGCTCTTCTTCTGCTCCTGTGAGAGGGGTGAGTAGTCGAAAGCGACGGGGAAGATCATGTTGGGTCTGACGCTCCAGTCCATCATGTTGCCATCGACATAGTCATAGAGATATCCATACTCATTGAGGAAGGTGTCGACGAAGGAGGTCTTGCACAGTTCTGCACGTTTCTCCAGGTCAGCGGCTCGCTCCTCATTGCCGTTGTCTCTTGCCATGGCAGCAGCGAATCTGATGGCATTATACCATAGTGCGTTGAACTCTACGATGAATCCTGTGCGTGGCACGACAGGACGCCCGTTAGCGGTGGAGTTCATCCATGTGACGGCTTTGTCACGTCCTTCTGTGTGCAGCATCCCGTTGGCCTCGAGCGTCAGGTTGGGGTGACGGTTGTCGATGATATAATCGACGATGTCATCGACGAGTTTTCCATACATCTTGTATGCTTTCTCTTTTCCGCACTCCTTACCATACTGCTGGATGGCCCATATAGCCCAGAGAGGCACGTCGGGCTGCTCTATCTCATAGATTTTGACGGTGAGAGGTTTCTGCTCCATAAACTCCCGCAGTCCCTTCTCTGCTGTCTTCATCACCAGTTCGAAGTAGTCCTGCTCCTCGATGGCGAGGGTCAGTCCTGGGAGAGAGATAAACGTGTCTCTTGCCCTTGCCTTGAACCAGGGATATCCAGCGAGGAGATACCGGTCGTCGTTGGGCATACGGTTGTGGAACTGATGTGCCGCATTGACGAGGCAGTGGAAGAAATTGTCGCGTGGGTTGCGCTCTGCCACCTCCTCCTCAAAGAGTTTTTTGAGTGTCGTGGAACGGATCTTGGAGGTAGAGCCGGAGAAGACGATGCTCTCGCCCTTTTTGATGTTCATCTCGAAATAGCCAGGCACATAGAGGTCCTCATTGGAGGCATATCCTCTCTCCTGCTCTTTCGGATACTCCACACCGCGATACCAGTCGGGCTGGAAGATGAACTCATTTTTCTTACTAAACTGCATGTACAGGTCGGGGTATCCGGCATACATGCACGTCTTGATACCATTGTCAACCGGTGTATAGTCGCGGCTGGCGGTGTAGTTTTCGTGTGTGAACTGTCTCACACTTCTGAATGCGAGGAACGGCCTGAATCTGAGTGTGGTGGCCGAGTGTGCGTCGACGAGGGTGTAGCGTATGAGGATGCGGTCCTCATAATGCTGGAACACCACTTCCTTTTTGAGTATGACTCCACCTACGCGATAGATGGTGGTAGGCACTTTGTCACAATCAAACTCACGGATGTACTTGTGGCCCTTGGGGCTGAAGTTGTTGCCCTGATACTTATGCAGTCCTAAATTGAATTCAGCTCCATGCTGAACGACTGTGACATCGAGTGAAGAGAGGAGCACGTGGTTCTCATCATCCATTTCTGGTATGGGCACCACGAGGAGTCCATGATACTTCCTGGTGTTACAGTCTACAATTGTAGAACACGAATATGCTCCGGAGCGGTTTGTTCTAAGCAGCTCACGTGGCAGTGATTCCTGCAGGTTGGTCATCAGCGCTTTTTCTAATCGTAGATAACTCATATTATTAATTAAGGTTTAAAAACGTATCAGATTTTGAGATTAGCGAAAAACTGTTCGCTTTTGGCAAAGGTAATAAAATTTGCGTTTTAAAGCAAATTCTGCCCTTGTTTTTTTGCACATTCTTTTTATTTTATGTTTTCTTTTTGATTTTGTGCGCCAAATTTGGGCAATTCTGTAAGAAATTTGTATTTTTGTAATATGAAGCAAAAAGAAAAGGGCGTGTGTCATTCAAACGCCCAGACCCTATCTTCCGACCAGGAACGTGCCTTTGCAGCTGTGGCCTCGCTTTTCAGTTCATTGACAGAGAGCCAGCATCAGTCGCTGCGGCGGTGTTTACAAATGTCTGCCTATCGCAAGAACGAAGTGATTTATGAAGAGGGCGCGCACGCTGACAGCATGTTGGTTTTGGTCCATGGCAAGGTGAAAATCTGCAAATGTGGTGTGGGTGGTCGTCATCAGATTTTGCGACTCGTCCAACCGATGGAGCTATTTGGCTACCGTGCCTTTTTCGCCCATGAGCCTTACCTTGCCACCGCCGTAGCCATCGAGCCAAGTACGGTGGTGTCTGTACCACTGTCAGTGGTTTCTGAACTGACAAGTGCGAATGCGGCGTTTTGCCTTCAGTTAGTGGAGCATCTGTCTCTGTTGCTGGGTCAGTCGGGTACCCGTCTGGTGAACCTGACGCAGAAGCACATTCGCGGTCGTCTGGCGGAAACGCTGTTGCTGCTCATCGAGCGTTATGGTATGGAGAAAGATGGTGTGACATTGTGTGCGAGTCTGAGTCGCGAAAACATCGCAAGTCTCTCCAACATGACCACAGGCAATGCCATCCGCACCTTGTCGGCATTTGCCAACGAGGGGTTGATAGAGATGGTGGGCAAGAAAATCAGGATATCAGAGGTAGAGGAGCTAAGAAAGATCTCTAATGTAGGATAATGCCCGCCCCTCACTTCGAAATTGGTCAAATGAGGCTTATGGGATAATGAAATTGAGGATTTCCTGTTCTACGGTGACTTTGAAGGGACCTACGGGTGTGTTCATCAGTCGTCCGTCGATGCCAATGAGGGCTCGTTCCGCTTTCTCTACTGTCACTTCACGTGTGCGATAGGGGTGTACGCTTTTGTGGTTGAGTATCTTTCCACTATAGAGCAGGTAGAATCCCTCTATCAGTTGTGCCACCTCCGGATGATATACCACCGACACATCAAGCAGTCCGTTATAGGGCACAGCGCTGGGTGTGAATCCATAGCCCTGTGCATTGCCGATGCACACGGTCATCACTTTTCTGTCGATGACATCCGTATTGATGCGCAGTTTCATCTTATATTCCAACCGTTGGAAAATCATGAGCAGAGACGACGGAATGAAAGCCAGTTTTCGCCATCCGAAGGGTCCGCTCGACCTTCTTCTCTGCTGTATCACCGACGCCACCAGTCCGATGTTCATGCAGTTGAGGAAATATCTGCGGCAGCGTTCTCCATTCTTATTATTATAGCGGATACATCCCAGGTCCACTCTTCTTACCCTGTGCTGTATGAGTATATCGATGGTACGCTCGATGTCACTCTCACGGATGTCCCAGAATTTGGCAAAATCGTTCATGAGACCATTGGGTATGACGCCGAGTGCGATTTCGTCTCTCACCTTTTTCTCTGTCTGCATCAAGCAGTTGACAGCCTCGTTGAGAGCTGAGTCACCTCCCACCATGACGATGGTGGTATAGCCATTGTTGATCATCATCTTGACCAGTCTCTCCACGCTGCTACTGTTTTCGCTTTGCACGAAGTCATAGCTGACGCCCTTATCGCTGAGGCATTTCTCTATTTTCTGCCAGCGACTTTTTGGTCTCAGTGATCCACTTTTCGGGCAGTAGATGATGCCCCATTTTTTCTCTTGTGCGGACATATTTTTCGGGTTTAGGGATTCAGGATTGGCTATTGGGAGTTAGGGTTCTGTATTTTTGACTTGATGAAACTGACTTTTTGCGCTGTGGGCCACATCGCATTGATCCACTGTATGGCGACGCCTCTTTTCTCCATGCCACGAAACCATGTCATCTGTCTTTTGGCAAACTGGTGGATGGCGATCTCCAGTTGGCGGAACATCTCTTCGTAAGAGATACGTCCGATGACATACTCCGTGACGTATTTGTACTCCAAGCCATAATAAATCAGGTCTTCGGCAGAGATACCGCTGTCGAGCAGTTGTCTCACCTCCTCTATCATACCCTGTTCGAGACGCTGACGCAGCCGTGCTGTGATTTTGCGTCGTCGCTCCTCCCTTTCGATATCTACTCCAAAGACTGTCGCATGGATCTCAGGGAAGTTTCTCCTTTCGGTGGGATGGGTCCTATTATATTCCTCTATCTCGATGGCTCGGATAGCGCGTTGTGCGGTGTCCACATCCGTCTCGTTGTGCATGTGACTGCCGTTGAGGTCTTTGAGGTCTCGCAGGATGACGGTCAATTCATCGAGCGTCTTGCCCTCCAGTTTTGTGCGTAGTTCCTGGTTTTGCGGCACTGGCGAGAGGTTGTAACCTTTCAGCACCGCCTCGATATACAAACCAGTTCCTCCGCACAAGATGGGTACGTGTTGCCGTGCGATGACCTGCTGATAGGCGCGGAGGAAATCTTCTTGGTATCTGAAGAGGTTGTACTTCGAGCCCGGTTCACATATATCAATAAGGTGATACAGGATGGTCTTGCCCTCGACCACATAGTCGTCGAGGTCTTTTCCCGTGCCGATGTCCATACGCCGGTATACCTGACGGCTGTCAGCGCTGATGATCTCGCCGCCGATTTCTGCCGCGAGTGCTGCCGCCAGCGTGGTCTTCCCACTGGCGGTGGGTCCGAGTATGACAATCATCCCATTCATTAATTCTGCAAATATAATAGAATCTGCGAAAATGGCAAAAAATTTACGTCAGTATTTTATGGATGCCCTATTTTCGCTCATCGTTCTGGCAGACACTCAAGTGTCTGACACATAAAAAAGCCGCCCGAAAACATCGGGCGGCCATCTTATCGCTTATAAAGACAAGTCTTATTTGAGTTCAGCGAGGTATTTGATGGTGCGTACCATCTGAGAAGTGTAAGAGTTCTCATTGTCGTACCAAGAAACAACCTGTACCTGATAGGTGTCGTCGTCGATCTTAGAAACCATGGTCTGAGTAGCGTCGAAGAGTGAGCCAAACTTCATACCGATGATGTCAGAAGAAACGATCTGGTCCTCGTTGTAACCGAATGACTCGTTGGCAGCAGCCTTCATAGCGGCATTGATGCCCTCTACAGTGATGTCCTTACCCTTAACGACAGCGATGAGGATGGTGGTAGAACCTGTAGGTGTGGGAACGCGCTGTGCAGAACCGATGAGTTTGCCGTTGAGCTCTGGGATCACGAGGCCGATAGCCTTGGCAGCACCTGTTGAGTTGGGCACGATGTTCTGAGCACCGGCGCGGCTGCGACGGAGGTCACCCTTGCGCTGTGGGCCATCGAGAATCATCTGGTCGCCAGTGTAAGCGTGGATGGTAGACATGATACCTGAGCAGATAGGAGCATACTTGTTGAGTGCGTCGGCCATTGGGGCGAGGCAGTTGGTGGTGCAAGAAGCAGCTGAGATCACGGTGTCCTCAGGAGTCAGTGTAGTGTGGTTGACATTGTAAACGATAGTGGGAAGATCTTTGCCAGCAGGAGCAGAGATAACCACTTTCTTGGCGCCAGCCTGAATGTGAGCAGAAGCTTTCTCCTTTGATGTGTAGAAGCCAGTGCACTCGAGAACGACGTCAACACCCAGCTCACCCCAAGGAAGCTCAGCAGCATTGGGTTTTGCATAGATGGTGATTTCCTGACCATCGACGATGATAGAGTTTTCTGTTGCCTCTACGGTGTGCTTGCCCTCACCGAACTTGCCAGCGAAACCACCCTGGCAGGTGTCGTACTTGAGAAGGTGAGCCAGCATTTTGGGGCTTGTCAAGTCGTTGATAGCGATTACTTCATAACCTTCAGCCTCGAACATCTGACGGAAAGCGAGGCGACCGATACGGCCAAAGCCGTTAATAGCTACTTTTGTCATTTTTCTGTTAAATTTATTTAAGGGTTGAAAAAAATATACTACATATATTCGTTATTCATCAGTATTTGTATCTTATCAGTTAAAAAAAACATTCAAAAGTTCTACTTTCAATCATTTTTTTCTTAGTTTGCGTGCAAAGTTACAATTTTTTTTCTAATTTTGCATAAGAATATTGTATTAATTAATTCAAAATTAAAGATTGAAGACTGAAAAAAACATAATTCAGTTATTGAGAAATGTAAGATTGCAAAATACATATAGCAAAATGTATACGGAAAGTCGATAGAAATTATTACACATTATATTATTCACTTAAAATTACGCATTATGGGATTTATTAAAGAATTCAAAGAGTTTGCCATGAAAGGCAACGTGATGGACATGGCTGTCGGTGTGATCATCGGTGGTGCGTTTGGCAAGATTGTGTCATCATTGGTAGACGATGTGTTGATGCCCTTCATTGGCATGCTGACAGGTGGTATCGACCTTTCTGGCCTGGAGTACAAAGTGATGTTGCCCGCCATCGACGGTGGTGAGCCCGTAGCAGGCGCCGTGCTGAAATATGGTGCTTTCATTCAGAATGTTATCGACTTCCTGATCATCGCACTGTGTATCTTCTGTATGATCAAGGCTATGAACAAGCTGACTCCGAAGAAAGAGGAAGAGCCCGCTCCTGCACCAGAGCCATCAGCAGAGGAGAAGCTGCTCGGTGAGATCCGCGACTTGCTGAAGAAAAAATAAAATCTCATCATCAGTTTTATTCGTATAAAAGGCAGACCGTGGTCTGCCTTTTTTATGGTCTATCTCCACCCGGGAGACGGACGATTTCGATGAACTTTCATTTGAAAGCGAAGAAACGCTGTCCGGCGTAATTGAGGGCAGTGAAGAGGACGACGCCCACAAGCATAGCCGCGTTTTCCTGCACCTGTATGGACTGACCGGAGAGAATCCAAAGCATCAGGGGTTTGGCAATGCCGTAGGCAAGGAGATAGCACACGACGATGTTCAATGTGAACCTGAGGCCCGACTTCCACGTGTCGCCATGGTGGCGGAAAGTGTACCACTTATTGAGCACGAAACTGAGGATACTGCCGAAGAAATAGTTGGCGGCTGATGACCACCAATAACTGACATGAAACACATTATATAATACGAACATAATGGTCATGCCAAACACGGTATTGACCACTCCCACGACAAGAAATCGGAACATCGTATGGTTGAAAAGACGCTTGAACATCCGGCCTGTTTTCCTTTGAATATGCAAAAATAGTATATTTTTTTGTATTCTCATTTTTTTTGATTATTTTTGCCAAATATTATTTTCTCAGAAAAGACATAAAAGACATGAAGATTCTTGTGACAGGAGCCGCCGGATTCATCGGCTCCAAGATATCGTACCTTCTCGCCAAGAGAGGTGACGAAGTGGTAGGACTGGACAACATCAACGACTATTATGACATCCGCCTGAAATTAGGCCGTCTGCGCGAGTTGGGCATCCCGGCTCAGCAGATAGACGATGTGCCTTGGGGCCAGATGGTGGAGAGCACAACGCTGCCAGGTCTGCGTTTCGTGCGCATGGGCATAGAAGACAAAGAGTCGCTCGATAGCCTGTTTGCCACTGAGCATTTCGACAAAGTCATCAATTTGGCAGCCCAAGCCGGCGTGCGTTATTCCATCACCAATCCCTACGCTTATCTGACGAGCAATCTCGTAGGCTTTCTCAATATCTTAGAGGCCTGTCGCAACCACCCCGTCAAGCATTTGCTCTTCGCCTCATCAAGTTCGGTATATGGCCTGAACGTGAAAGCACCTTTCTCTGAGGAAGACAAGGTGGACAACCCTGTGAGCCTCTATGCCGCCAGCAAAAAGTCGAATGAGCTGATGGCCCACAGCTACAGCAAGCTCTACGGCATCCCTGCCACCGGACTGCGCTACTTCACGGTGTACGGTCCTTGGGGCCGTCCTGACATGGCTCCAATGCTCTTCGCCAGTGCCATCTCTAAGGGGAAGCCCATCAATGTGTTCAACAACGGCGACATGATCCGCGACTTCACCTTTATCGACGATATCGCCACCGGCAGCATCCAATGTCTGGACCAACCACCAGTGGCAGAGCAATGCCCTAACGAGGTGCCTTTCCGTGTGTACAACATCGGCTGTTCACACCCTGTGAAGCTGATGGACTTCATCCATGAGATCGAAGAGGCCCTTGGCACCAAGGCCGACATGGTGATGAAACCGATGCAGCCGGGCGATGTGTATATGACCAATGCCGACACCACCAAGTTGGAGCAGGAGATCGGCTACAAGCCTTGTGTGCGTCTGCATGAGGGGATACAAGAGTTTATCAAATGGTATCAATCGGAGAAAAATCCGATTAGATAAACCGAACCCGAACCCGAACCCGAACACCCCACCCTAACCCTCCCCAAAGGGGAGGGAATCAGAAGGCGACAGGGAAAGGCAAAAAGCGAAAGGCAAAAAGCGAAAGGCGAAAAGCGAACCGCACAACCCGAACAAAGCAACAACGAACAAAACAATACGATTATGAAAGATTTTTTTAAGATGACGTGTGCCACTGTAGTGGGCATATTCTTGTTTTTTCTGATCTTCGGATTTCTTGGAGTGATGTGTCTGGTGGGCATGGTAGCCTCCACTAGCGCCACGAAGTCTGTGGATGACAATAGCGTGATGGTGATGAACCTCTCTGGCAGCCTCGATGAGCGTGGCAGTGAGGATGTATTCTCCCTCTTCAGTGGTGGAGGTGTGACATCGACAGGTCTTGACGAGGCCCTTATAGCCATTAAGAAAGCCAAGGAGAATGATGATATCAAGGGTATCTACATCGAGGCCGGCATGTACTCACCCGACTCATGGGCATCGATGCAGGCTCTGCGTCACGCTCTTGTAGACTTCAAGAAGAGCGGTAAGTGGATCGTGTCCTACGCCGACACTTACACCCAGGCCACCTATTATATAGCATCCGTTGCCGACAAGATATATCTCAACCCCCAAGGTCAGGTAGACCTTCACGGTATCGCCGCCGAACCTATGTTCTTGAAAGACCTGATGAGCAAATTTGGCGTGAAGATGCAGCTCTCGAAGGTAGGTGCCTACAAGAGCGCTCCAGAGATGTTCACCGCCGACAAGATGAGCGACGCCAACCGCGAGCAGGTGACCGTCTACATCAACGGCATCTGGGACAATGTGGTGAAAGACATCTGCGCCAGCCGCAAGATTTCCGCTGAGACCCTCAACGCCTACGTGGACGACATGCTTATCTTCAACGACGCCCCGACACTCCTGAAGAAAAAAATCATCGACGGCACTCTCTACACCGACGAGGTGAAAGGCGAGATCAAGAAGTTGCTCAAGCTGAAAGATGACGACAGGGTGAACCAGTTGAGCATCGCCGACATGCAGAATGTGAAGTCGAAGAGCAGCGAAGGCGACGAGATCGCCGTCTACTATGCCGTGGGCGATATCGTCGACGGACAGGCACAGGGCTTGACAAGCGGCGGTTCTGTTATCGACGCCCAAGTGGTGTGCAAGGACCTGGAGAAACTGACCAAGGACGACGACGTGAAAGCCGTGGTGCTGCGTGTGAACAGTGGTGGCGGCAGTGCCTATGCCTCAGAGCAGATCTGGCATGCGGTGGAGGTGCTGAAAGCCAAGAAACCCGTCGTCGTGTCAATGGGTGGCATGGCTGCTTCTGGTGGTTACTATATCAGCTGTGGTAGCAATTGGATTGTGGCCGAGCCTACCACACTGACCGGCAGCATTGGCATCTTTGGTATGTTCCCCGACGCGAGCGGCCTGTTGAAAGAGAAACTCGGTGTGAAGTTTGACGAGGTGAAGACCAACAAGTTCAGCAACTTCGGTACGATGTCACGCCCATTCAGCCCAGAGGAGATGAGCTATCTTGACACCTATATCGACCGCGGTTACAGCCTGTTCCGCTCCCGTGTGG
The DNA here is from genome assembly GCA_902780635.1 of uncultured Prevotellaceae bacterium. Classification (GTDB taxonomy): domain Bacteria; phylum Bacteroidota; class Bacteroidia; order Bacteroidales; family Bacteroidaceae; genus Prevotella. The sequence continues at coordinate 55,705 of CACZGH010000008.1, read as the reverse complement.
CCACCGGCCGCAAGATGAGTGTCGACGCTGTGGAGAAAATCGCCCAGGGCCGAGTATGGTTGGGTCAGGACGGTCTGAAAAATAAGTTGGTGGACGAGTTAGGAGGTTTGGATGTAGCCGTCGCCAAGGCTGCCAAACTGGCCAAGCTCGACAAATATTACACCAGTTCCTACCCCGCCCTTCCTGACGTTTTCGAACAGCTGATGGAAGCCACCGAAGGTAGTTCTGGCAATTATCTCGACGAGGCGATGCGCGCCACCCTGGGTGAGTATTACGAGCCCCTGCTCTTCCTCAAGAACATCAACCGCCAGAATGCCATCCAGGCACGTCTGCCATATCAGTTGAATCTGAGGTAGTGAGAGGTAAGAGGTGAGAGGTGAGAGAAATGTGGTACTTATTACCTTTCAGTTGGCTGTACGGCCTTGGGGTGCGTGTGCGCAACCTGCTCTTCGATGCCGGGGTGCTCAAGAGCAGGCAATTTGACACACCCACCATCTGTGTGGGCAACCTCACCGTTGGCGGCACAGGCAAGACTCCTCATGTGGAGTACCTCATCCGACTGCTCTCACCCTGCCACAAAGTGGCTGTGCTGAGCAGAGGCTACAAGCGCAAGACGAAAGGATATGTGCTGGCTGACCGACAGTCGACCGCCCTCGACATCGGCGACGAGCCCTGTCAGATGAAGACAAAATTTCCTTCGTTGACCGTCGCCGTATGCGAGGACCGCTGCAAGGGCATCTGCCAGATAGAGACAGACAAGCGCACCCGTCAGACCGAGGTAATCTTACTTGACGACGCTTTCCAACATCGTTATGTGAAAGCCAGTCTGACCATCCTGCTCATGGATTATCACCGTCCGATTTACTCTGACCACTTGTTGCCCGCCGGTCAGTTGCGTGAGCCATGGAGTGGCCGGCGTCGTGCAGACATGGTGGTTGTGACGAAATGTCCACCATCGTTGAGTGAGGCGGAGCGTCTCCAGATCACGCAGTCGCTCCGTCTGAAGTCATCGCAGACACTGTTTTTCTCCACTATGGCATATCAAGACTTGAAGCCTATGTATTGTGGGGCAGACAAGCCTCTCGATCATCTGTGCTCCGACGACCACATCCTGCTCGTCACGGGTATCGCAAGACCTCTGCCGTTGATGGAAATGCTCAAGTCGCACACCCCACATGTCAGTTGTCTGAACTATCCTGACCATCATCACTTCACGGCCAAAGATATCTCCGATATCAACAATGCTTTTGCCTCTCTACCTTCGCCAAAGTTGATTGTTACCACAGAGAAAGACGCTGCAAGATTGCAAGGAGTTGGCGGACTGAGTGAGGAGGTGAGGCACCATCTCTTCGAAGTGCCCATCGAAGTGAAGTTTCTTTTTGATGAGGGGGAAAAATTTGACCGAGAAATAAAGCGAATAGCGAAAGAAGAATAAAAAACACACTCCCCCCTAACACTCCCTTCTACTCCCTCGTTTTCCGAGGGAGGGCAACCTCTAACTTAGAGGGGGAGGTAGTTACCACTGCGAATAGCTAACAGCTAACAGCGAAAGGCAAATAAAATATCGAACAACGAAAAGCAAAAACTATGGATATATCAAAACTGGGTGAATTTGGACTGATACACCACCTCACAGACGACCTAAAACCCCGTAACTCATCGACCCTACGCGGCGTGGGAGACGACTGTGCTGTGCTGCACTACCCCGACAAAGAAGTGCTTGTGACCACCGACATGCTGATGGAAGGCATCCATTTCGACTTAACGTATATCGACATGGAACACTTAGGCTACAAGTCGGCGATGGTCAACATCAGCGACATCTTTGCCATGAACGGCACCCCCCGACAGATGGTGGTGAGCATCGCCCTGAGCAAGCGTTTTCAAGTAGAGGATTTGGAAGCGTTTTACAACGGTCTGCGCTTAGCATGCGACCGTTGGGGCATAGACATCGTAGGCGGCGACACGACCTCGTCGTACACCGGCCTGGCTATCAGCATCACCTGTATCGGCGAGGCTGCACGTGAGGATATCGTCTACCGCAGTGGCGCCAAAGACACCGACCTCATCTGCGTGAGTGGCAACTTAGGTGCCGCCTATATGGGTCTGCAGCTTCTGGAACGAGAAAAGACTGTCTACTACCAACAAGTGGAGGAGGCACGTAAGAAAGGGCGTCAGGCGTTGGAGCAGCTGGCCCATTTCCAGCCCGACTTTGCCGGCAAAGAGTATATCATAGAACGACAGATTAAGCCGGAGGCCCGTGGCGACATCATCGCCCGTCTGCGTGAGATGAATATCCGTGCCACGTCGATGATGGATATCAGCGACGGCCTGAGCAGCGAGTTGCTGCATATCTGCGAACAAAGCCACTGCGGCTGCCGTGTCTACGAAAAGAACCTGCCCATCGACTACCAGACTGCGGTGATGGCTGAGGAGCTGAACATGAATGTGACAACCTGCGCGCTGAACGGCGGCGAGGACTATGAGTTGCTCTTCACAGTGAGCATCGGCGACTATGAGAAAATACAGGAAATGGAAGATGTGAAGGTGATCGGACACATCACAGCAGAAAACCTTGGCAGCATGCTTGTCACCCGAGACGGTCAGGAGTTTGCACTGAAAGCACAAGGGTGGAATCCGCTGAAGGGATAGCGCACTGCAAAACCTAACACCCCGCCCTAACCCTAACACCCCTCCCTAACCCTCCCCAAAGGGGAGGGGATTTTTTTGGTAAAGGGCACAAAAAAACCCGGCTCCTTGCGGATGACCGGGATAATGAAAGGAGGAGTGGTACCTCCAGGAATCGAACCGGGGACACACGGATTTTCAGTCCGATGCTCTACCAACTGAGCTAAGGCACCATTACTGCTCATTTGCGGGTGCAAAGGTAGTCATTATTTTTGATTTGGCGAAATGATTCGCCCAAAAGTTTCAAAAATTAACCTTTGTTAAGGAATTGGCATCAACTACCCTGCTAGGACTAATCCTCCCACAGACTGCCACTTCCGTTTGTTCTGGGTGCGCCACCATGGGCGTCCGTACCATCACCGGGACCTTCAAGCTGCAACTCCGAACCATCTAAGCCAGTTGTATTCAGATTGATTACTTGATCAATATTGGTAGCAGCCATCACATGCATCGTGATCACATTCTCCACATCTGTTTGTGGTGCAATATAATTCTTTTTCATATTGTAGTTATTTTTTGTTTATTATTGACATAGAATAATTTCATCAACATCCATATTGATGACTGAAAAACAGCTCTAATTTGAAAAGTTTCCAAAACTTCACTGAAAAAGTACATTATTTTTTAGTAAACTGCAAATTTTTCTTGATAAAAAAAAGTGTAAATTTATTATTTACGCAGCTCAGGCAAGATCTCGATGACGGTGAGCACACCGCCATCGACTTGGAAGCGGATGTCGTGACCATCATAAGTCATGCCATAGACACGGGTGGGGTCGTGATGAAAATGCGGGCGCGGGTCTTGCGCCAGAACTTCTGAGACGATATCCAGAAAATCGGCATCGTAGCCGGTGCGGATGTGCTCAGGGATGACCACCTGCAAGAGTTGCCAGGGATGCGTGTCGGTGAAGCCGCTTCTGATGTCTTGATGACTGTCGGCATACTCCAGATAAGGCTTGATGTCAATGATGGGTGTGCCATCCATCAAGTCGGCACCTGCGACATGGATGATGGGGCCATCGGGCGTGTCATAACAAACTTGCTCCACACGCACAGAGGAAAGACCGATAGGGTTGGGCCTATAAGGAGAGCGAGTGGCAAAAACCCCCATCGACTGGTTGCCACCGAGCAACGGTGGACGGACAGTGGCACCCCCGCGCGTTGCATTATTGGCAGAGAAGAGCCATAGGAGCCACAGATAGTCATATTCCTCGATACCGCGGATGAAGTCTGGCGAGCGGTATTCAGGCTGGAAGCAGATGGTCCCTTTTAACTGTGGCACCACCCCACTCTGACGTGGTATGCCGAATTTTGAAGAGAAAGGCGAATGGAAAGTAGCGATGGGTCGGATGGTCATGGCCAGAAGCATTTATACGCGGAGATAACAAGAAACACGACCACAGTGGCCACCAACGCCACGATAGGCACGTAGGCCTGCTCAATTTTTTCCGGTTTTTTGATGTCGGTGAAACGTGTGAGTATCAGGTAGACGAGGCACGCCCCCAAACATCCGATGAGCATGCCGATCAGCAAGTCGCCAAAATAATGCACGCCAAGGTACATACGCGAGTAGCAGGTGAGCAAGGCCCATGCGATGATAGAAAGAGACAGCCACCGGTTGCGGAAAAGCATGGTGATGAAGATGGCCAGTCCCCAACTGTTGGCAGCATGTGCGGAAGGAAAACTATAGTTTCCACCCCGATACCCATTGACCACATGCACCACATCAGAAATGGGATTCTGGAGGTTGCTGGGCCTCAGCCTTGCCACCCACGGCCGGATGAGCGACGCCGTGACCTGATCGCAAATGGTGATAACCACAATGGTGGCGAAGAGCCATAGCAATGTGACCTTCCATGTATAATTTCGTGCGATAAGATAGAGCAGGCTGAGATAGAAGAATGCCCACACAAACTTGCTGCTATATAGAGGCATGAAGACATCCCAAAACGCATTGTGACACGCATTGACATCAAGGAATATTTGCGTGTCTGTATCAACGAGATATTTGAGTATTTCTGCCAAAGCTTTAGAAAGATAGACGAAAACGTGTGATTATCAAAGGGCAAAGGTAGTACAATAAAACGTGACAGCAAAATAAATCTTTGTAAATTGAGCAAAAAACATCGTCAAGATGTTTATATTTGCTTTTTTTTGATTACATTTGCCACATCAATCAATGTTTAAGATATGTTTGGATTAGGCACACAAGAAATATTAGTCATCGCACTGATTATCCTACTGTTGTTTGGCGGTAAGAAGATACCTGAACTCATGAAAGGTCTTGGCAAAGGCGTGAAGAGCTTCAAAGAAGGCATGAACAGCCTGGAAGACGAGGATGAGAAGAAGAAGGACAAGGACAATTGACAATTATTCGCAAGCGTATCAGCTTCACAGTCACAATTGACCATTTATTTTTATTGTTAGCAATTGGAAGGAACATTTTGGGATCATTTGGATGAGTTGCGCGGATGCATCATCCGCGGATTGGTGGTGATGATCGTGTTTGGAGTGGTCGCTTTTTGCCTGAAGGAGCCCCTTTTTAAGGTGGTGTTGGCTCCGAGCAAAAGCGACTTTATCACTTATCGTGTGCTTGGGGGGGATGCTTTCTCCATCCACTTGATGAACACTGGTCTGACCGAACAATTCATGATCCATCTGAAGACCTCGCTGTATGCGGGCCTCTTGATGTCCTCACCTTATATTATATATATCCTTTTCCGTTTTGTCTCCCCTGCCCTTTATGACAATGAGCGCCGCTACGCCGTCCAAGTGGTGTCGAGTTCCTATCTGATGTTCATTTTAGGCACGTTGGTCAATTATTTCTTGATTTTTCCGTTGACCGTGAAATTTCTCGGCACTTATCAAGTGAGTCCAGAAGTGTCCAACATGCTCACCATCCAGTCATACACCGACACTCTCATCTCTATGAGTCTGGTCATTGGCCTCGTTTTTGAGTTGCCGGTGCTGAGTTGGCTGTTGGCCATGATGAAAGTACTGAAGTCGGCCTACATGGTCAGTTATCGCAAACATGCCATGGTGGCCATCCTGGTGTTGGCGGCTATCATCACCCCCACTACCGACGCTTTCACCATGTTTGTAGTGGCCCTTCCTATCTGGCTGCTTTACGAAGTGAGCATCCTCATTGTGAGGTTGACCAACCAATAGTAAAGTGTATTCAATTAGTATACACTTATGAAATATTTATTTTATTTTGCGTGTTTTTATTTAGTATTTATTACTTTTGCATCCTCAAACCAACCACTTTTTTGTTTTTCCTCAAACAGAGAACAATTACAATTATCAATAACCCATCGAATCATTTATCATCAATTATTTGCCTATGAGATTTATTTCTACCCTTACAATTGCGTTCATTTGCAGTTTAGTGAGTGTCCATGCCCAGGACTTTGCACTTCAGTTTGCCGATGCTGAGGGCAACATCATCGCCGACGGCACCGTGCTGACTCTCAACACTCCAGAAGAGATGGAGGATGAGTTTGACGACGGAGTGATCATCCCCTCTGGTGTGTATGTGAAAAACATGACAGCCGAAGAAGTCTATTGCGGCACAGAGTACACGATCAGCCAAATCAGCAATGGTGCACTTCAGACCTGCTTCCCCCTGAACTGTATCCAGCGCCGTAGCACAGGCACCTGGAATTCAGAGGTGGGCACAATGAGCGGCAACATTCTGAAGAGTATGCAGACAGAGTGGATACCCGACGCTGAGGGCACCCTGAAGGCAGAATTTCAGTTGTTGAAATACAAGTTGAACCCCATCACGAAAAAATACACGGTAGAAAGTGCCGGTCCTACGATTCAGATGCATTATGAGTGGAACCCTGCCTCTATCCAAGTGTTGGACAATGATCTTCGCTCCATCTCCCGTGTAGAGTATTTCACAATGGACGGCCGCCGTGCTTCGGCTCCCACACACGGTGTTTATGTAGTGCGTGTGACCTATTCCACCGGCGCAGTAAAAACGACAAAACAACTATTTTAATTTTTTCCTTTTTTACATCAAAACCCAACAAACATGAAAAAAATTACTCTCTTCTTGTTGGCCACTCTCTTTGTGTCGGCCGCAGGATGGGCACAGAAACCATTGTCGCAAGAGCGCATGCAGGCATTGTTCGCCCAGCCTAACGTCACCGCAAAGAAAGGTGTCCCACAAAAAAGTTTGCAGCGTCAGGTCGACATGAAACGTCTGACCTCCGCCCGTGCCGCTTTGGCCAAGAAAAGCACCCATTTGGTGAAAAAAGCCGACGCCAGTAAATCATCTCAGCCCCAGCGTGTTCAGCGTGCCATCACAGGCGATGAGAGCTACATTGTGGACCAGCCAACAGGTCGTCAGCAGTACTACTTACGTAGCGGCAACGCCTATTATGTGTATATCTTCTATGTGGTGACCACCTCCTTCACCGGAGGTATGGGTAATGTTGTCTTCGGCGATAACAATGATGTATACATCAAGAACATCATCTCGCAATACAACTGCAACTCATGGGTGAAAGGTACAGTCAACGGCAACACCATCACCATCGACTTCCCACAGAAGGCCATGGAAATGACAGGCACTGATTTCTACTACGAACTGGTGGCCTACGACTTGAACGAACAGTGGTACGCACCAGCAGAGGAGCAGACCATCACCCTCAACTATGACCCCACCACTGGTGCCATCACCACCCCACAAGGTTCTCCCCTGGAGACGGGTGACCTCGTAGTGGGTCTGGTAGGCGACTATGAAGATGGTGAGAGCTGGGCAGGCTATGGTGACTGGAATATCAGGATGACCGTCATGAACGAGAAGCCTGTTCAGGCTCCTGAAGGTTTATCCACCTCATCCTATTCTATCTCTGGCGAAGGTATTCAGTCACATATCACCCAAGTAGGTTTTGACGGCGATGACGTATGGGTACAAGGTCTGTACAGCGGCCTGCCTGATGCCTGGGTGAAGGGTACCATCAGTGGTGACAAAGTGACGTTTAAGAACGGTCAGTTTATGGGTGGTGACGAGACTACAGGCTACTACCAGTATCTTGTTTCAGCCACCGCAGAGGCCATATGGGATGACTACTATGAGGAGTGGTACACGTTATACTCCCTGTCAGACACAGATATCACCTTCGACTACGATGCCGCCACCAAGACACTGAGCAACAGCTCCACCTTCTTAGTGAACGCCGGCACAGAAGAAGTATTCTATGCTGCCGCTTACGACAAAGCCATGCTTGCTCCATTTACAGAGATAGCTGCCACTCCCGCCACTCCCATCATCAATGATATCTTTGAGGGCGGCTACGAATACTACGACTATGGCTATGGCTGGGGGTACCTTGACTTTGACATTTTCTGCTCTGACGTAGACGGCAACTTCATTGTTCCCGAGAAAGTCACATACCAGCTTTACACCAAGGTGAACGGTGAAGTGCGTCCTTTGGTGATTGACGCCGACAACTATCAGTATGTCGACGAGACGATGACAGAGATTCCCTATGACTTCACGGAAAACTATGATTTCTATGTCAATGGCAACAACCGCAACGTCTACTTCTTCGTGATCGGTCCGGAAGAGTTTGGTGTACAGGCCATCTACCGTGGCGCAGGCGAGGAGCGTCGTTCAGAGATTGCATGGAGGGCCGTAGAGAGCCTGGGCTCAGAGATACAGCCCGACGCCGCCACACCCGAATATCCTGACATCGACCCCAGTGACACTGGTAGCAGCATCGACTATGGTTACTACACAGGCGAGGAGGAAATTGTGACCTTCGGTGAAGGAAAAGCCCAAACTTACGATGTAGCCATCAAACTTCAAGACCCAGCCTTGACAGGTACTCATATTGAGGCTATCACCTTCCCCGTACAGGATCTGACTGGTGTGAGTGGCATCTCAGGCTGGATCAGCAGTCAGCTGCGTCTGGAGGACAACAAGAACGTGCCCGACCTGGCCAGTGCCAGCGTGGTGCCTTCTGAGCCGGGCTTTGTGACCGTGAAACTTGAGAAGCCCTATATCATCCCCGCCGAAGGTGTTTACGTGGGTTACACCCTCACCATCGACGAGGTGAGCAACGAAGAGACCGCCTACCCCATCGCCATGGTGAGAGAGCAGCATGAAAACGGTTTCTGGCTTCACACCTCCAAGACCTTCCTGAAATGGATGGAGCACTCAGAGATCTTTGGCATCAGTGCCATCATTCAGGTGACTGTCTCTGGCAGTAAGGTGAAAGACAACGCCGCTGCTCCGAAAGACGGCAGCCAGACTTACGTGATGACAGGCAGTGAGATTGAAATTCCTGTACAAGTTGTGAACCATGGTTCAAAGGGCATCAAGTCATTTGACCTGGAGTATACCATTGCCGGCACATCTGGCGCACAGCACTTCGACCTTGCCACTCCAGTGGACGGTTTCTTCGGTCAGAGCTGCACCAACACGCTGACGCTCCCCGCTATCACAGAGAAAGGCAACTATGACCTGGCTCTGAAGGTGACCAAGGTGAACGGTGTGGACAACGATGACGTCGACCCAGAGGCCGTCACTCCTATTGTGGTGCTTAACACCATCCCGAAGCACAAGGCTCTCATCGAGGAGTACACCGGTACTTGGTGTGGCTATTGCCCCCGTGGTTTCGTTGCACTGGAGACCCTTGCAGAGATGTATCCTGACGACTTCGTGCGTATCAGCTATCACAACGGAGACCCCATGGAGATCTTGAGCGCCGACAACTTCCCCTCCAAGATTGAAGGCTACCCCGACGCTTGGATTGACCGCGCAATCGAAGTAGACCCCTATTATGGCACTGGTGATAGTGACATGTATGTGCTCAAAGACTTGCAGGCCCGCAACAAGGAGTTTGGACATGGTAGTATCGATTTAACCGCCACTTGGGGCGCTGATGGCACCACTGTGGATGTGAACACCGACGTGACCTTCGCCTACGATGTGACAGGCAACAAGTTTGCCCTCGAGTACATGCTGGTGGCCGACGGTCTGAGCGGAGAACCAGGAAGCGACTGGGATCAAGCAAACTACTACTCCGGTGGCAGTATGGGTCCGATGGGCGGCTTTGAGAACTTGGATTCTTATGTACCAGGCGTGGTGTTCAATGATGTGGCCATCATGATTTCACAGATTGGTGGCATCTACAGCAGTCTGCCCGCCACCATCGAGGCCGACAAGGTGATGAACCACAAATACACCTTCTATCTGGAGGACGCCCTCAACTCTGCCAACCAGCCTATCATTGTAAACAAGGAGAAGATCACTCTGCGTGTAGTGGGCTTGATCATCAACCGTGAGACCGGTGAGGTGGTGAATGCCAACGCTGTCGTGGTGGGTCAGTCGACCGCTATCAGCAATGTGGACAGCAAGGGTCAGGTGACTGGCGTGCAGTTCTATGACCTCGGCGGCCGTCGTCTGAACGCAGCCCAGCGTGGTGTCAACATCATGAAGATCAGCTACGCTGACGGCACAGAGAAGACCATGAAGGTGTTTAAGTAAAGAGAAAAGCTAGATGGTCTAGATGATCTAGATAGTCTAGAAAATCTAGAAAATCTAGAAAATCTAGATAGTCTAGAAAATCTAGATGATCTAGATAAAAAAATCAAGGCAGGACGGATTCACATCCATCCTGCCTTTTTTCATAAATCAAAATAATCAAGGGATAGTTGTATGAAGTAAGTATTGTTATTGCGCAGATTTGCTGAGGAAAAGCCTCAGTCTGCGGAAGAGCATATGAAGAGCCGCCAGCTCATCTTTCTCTTCTATTGACACATCACGTGCCATTTTGTGATGCAAAGATAATGATGAACTGGCGGCAGAAAGAAGGATTTATCCTATTGTGTGAGAGGAGAAACCCTATAGTTGAGAGGGAAAAGGCTCCCGGCTACTCATCCTCGGGAATCACGGGGCGGGGCGTCACCTGATTGGGATTGGCGGGTGCCGTGGTGGTGGGAGAGGTAGTGGGAGACGTTGAGGTGGCAGGAGGAGTTGTGGTGGGTTCCTGCTGTTGTCTCGTAGATGGATCGGTGGGCTCGCCAGACGATGATGGGGCATCGAGCACTGCTGGTATATCGCTGTCGATATCCTCTACCTTCACGGAGTCAGGCTCAGGAGCCCGGTATGCCGATTTCTCAGGTTTCTCCACTTTGGTGGTGTCTTTTTTGACTTTATTACGCTCCACTTCCATCACATTGACGGTGTCTTTCTTGATGGTGTCTTTTTTCACCACCTCCTCGACAATTTCTGGTTCTGGCTCTTTCTTCGAACGTCCGAAATAGAACAACGTACCGGCGAGGATGGCCAGCGTGGCCAAAGCCGCTAATACGGTGACAAAAGCTCCACCCTTTTTTTCCTCTTTTGGCTGGGGTGAATAAGAGGACTGGGGTGAATGGGTCGAATGAGCAGCGCTGGAGGGCTGAGCTACACGAGAAGGCTGAGCAGCGCTAGAGGGCTGAGCTGTGTGGGGCGGCTGAGCGGCACGAGGGGGTTGGGCCGTACGAGGAGGTTGGGCGACAGAAGGTACTGCTGCCGAAGGGGTTGGCTGCAGATTGGCGCTTTTCATGAGTTGCTGCTCATCGTCATGCAGGTGTTCGTCGAGCGCCTCCTGCATCACGCCACTGACTCTTATAAGATATGCTGAGTGATTGTCACCGCAGGCTTCCAGTGCCACCTTGAATTGCTCAATTTTATATTCATCCTCCATTTTGGCACAGACCATCTCTATCACACGGTTGTCAGAGATGGCGTCTGCCGCTCCTTGAGAGAGCAAAAGGAAATAGTCGCCATAGCGCACATTGGTGATATGAGCGACGGTGGGAACGACGGCTTTGGGGTCTTTGGCTGCAATGGAACCCTCATGTCTTGCCGACTTATAAAGTAAAGAACGGGTTTTAGGACGTATGTGGTAGATACAGCAATGGCCCACATGGGCGGCTAGGCATCCATGACGATGGAAATAAAGCATGGCCACCGAGGCGGCTCCCCCTTGTGGACAGCTGTCATTCACCCTGCTCTTTGCTGCCTCAAATGCCTCAGCGAGCATAGGGTCGGTACACGGTTCATCGGGGCAAGTAACTTGAAAGAAATAGTCGGCCAAAGCCTGACATACGGCCTTACTGGCCAGTTTGCCTTTTGCCAGTTCGCCCATTCCGTCAGCGACAACGAACAGTCTGTCATGTATGGTGGCCTCTCCCATGGCAGGGAAGATACTATCGGCCTGCATACTGACTTTTCCCTGTTCGAAGAGAGCGTACGGTTTAAATATTTCAAACTTCATATCAATATCGTGTTTTTAGACATGCAAAATTAGCTAAAAAAACTTTGCTGTCCAAATAAAGCGCCTACAATTTGGTTGTTTGTACACCTACATGTAAAAGCGGGCGACATCATAAGATGTCTCCCGCCTATCATGTGCAGATGTCGGCACTTACGCCATCAAATCACTTGCAAGAATTTGAAGAGCACAACCAGCAGTGCACCAAAAACGAGATAGGTGATACCACTAACAATAATGGCGATGACCCAGCTCATGAGCCCTGTGATTTTCTTCTCTGCAAATGGTTTTGTCAGAAATTCCGACGTATTCAGCCCTGCTATCCACAGCATTGGCAACGCAATGATAGAAATCATTCCTGCCAAGAGCCAATCACCACGCATGGCACCTACGTATACCAATAATGGCAATACAACAAGGCATGAGAATACCAAACAAATAATTCCTAAACGTTCGAGTGCATCCATCTTTTAAAATCTTTATTCATTGAACATTGAGAAAGCACTGAGGGCAGGCGTTCTGCCCCCAGCGACTTCAGAAGTTTTATTCCTCCACTGCTGCCTGCGCGGCTGCCAGACGAGCGATAGGTACGCGGAATGGTGAGCAGCTAGCGTAGTTCATGCCAATCTTAGCGCAGAACTTGACAGAGCTGGGCTCGCCTCCGTGCTCACCACAGATACCGCAGCGCAGTTCGGGACGTACCTCACGTCCGTTCTTGACGGCATACTTGATGAGTTTGCCAACACCGTTCTGGTCGAGCACCTGGAATGGGTCAACCTTAAGGATCTTCTTGTCGAGATATACAGGCAGGAAGGATGCGATGTCGTCGCGGCTGTAACCGAAGGTCATCTGTGTGAGGTCGTTGGTACCGAATGAGAAGTACTCAGCCTCTGTAGCGATGCGGTCTGCGGTCAAGGCAGCACGTGGAATCTCAATCATTGTACCGATCTCGAAGTCAACCTCGATGCCATACTCAGCAAACACCTCTTTGGCTACGCGCTGGATGATAGCTTTCTGCTGCTTCAGCTCATAGAGGATACCAATCAGTGGCACCATGATCTCTGGCATGGGGTTCTTGCCTTCTTGCTTCAGCTCGCAAGCTGCGCTGAGGATGGCGCGAGTCTGCATAGCGGTGATCTCGGGGAATGTGATGCCGAGACGGCAGCCACGGTGTCCGAGCATTGGGTTGTTCTCTGCGAGAGAGTCAACACGGCGCTTGATATCCTCTACGCTGACACCCATCTCCTTGGCCATAGTTTCCTGACCAACGATATCGTGTGGTACGAACTCGTGGAGTGGTGGGTCGAGCAGACGGATATTGACTGGGAGTCCGTCCATAGCCTCAAGGATGCCCTTGAAGTCAGCTTTCTGGTAAGGAAGCAGTTTGGCGAGAGCTTTCTCACGTCCCTCAGCATCCTTAGCAAGGATCATCTCACGCATAGCGATGATCTTCTGATCCTCGAAGAACATGTGCTCTGTACGTGTCAGACCGATACCCTTAGCACCGAAGGCGCGAGCCACCTGTGCATCATGTGGAGTGTCGGCATTGGTGCGTACCTGCAGATGTGTATACTTGTCGCAGAGGTCCATGAGCTCCTTGAAATCGCCAGAGAGTTCAGCAGCCTTGGTGGGCACCTCGCCAGCATACACCTGTCCGGTAGTACCGTTGAGAGAGAGGAAGTCGCCCTCTTTGTATACGACGCCGTCGATCTCAACAGTCTTCTTCTTGTAATCCACATTGAGTGAGCCTACGCCAGAGACGCAGCACTTACCCATACCACGAGCCACCACAGCTGCGTGAGAGGTCATACCACCACGAGCAGTGAGGATACCCTCAGCAGCAGACATACCTGCGAGGTCCTCTGGAGAAGTCTCGATACGTACGAGCACTACCTTATGGCCATCCTCATGCCACTCCTGAGCATCGTCAGCGTGGAACACAATCTGACCACATGCAGCACCTGGAGAAGCGGGCAGACCCTGTGCGATGACCTTTGCCTTGGAGAGAGCCACCTTGTCAAATACTGGGTGGAGCAGCTCATCGAGCTTCTGCGGTTCGCAACGCATGATAGCTGTTTTCTCGTCGATCATACCCTCATGGAGCAGGTCAATAGCGATCTTCACCATGGCAGCACCGGTGCGCTTACCGTTACGAGTCTGGAGGAACCAGAGTTTGCCTTCCTGTACGGTGAACTCCATATCCTGCATATCGTGATAGTGATTCTCGAGTTTTTCCTGGATGCCATTGAGCTCAGCATAGATCTCAGGCATAGCCTCTTCCATGGAAGGATACTTAGCAGCGCGCTCCTCCTCGGAGATACCTGCACGCTTAGCCCAGCGCTGTGATCCGAGCTTGGTGATCTGCTGTGGTGTGCGGATACCTGCCACCACGTCCTCGCCCTGTGCGTTGACGAGATACTCACCGTTGAATACATTCTCACCATTGGCAGCATCGCGGCTGAAGCATACACCAGTAGCAGAGGTGTCGCCCATATTACCGAATACCATGGCCATGACAGACACGGCTGTACCCCACTCGTCGGGTATACCTTCCATCTTACGATAGAGGATAGCACGCTCATTCATCCAGCTACGGAAGACGGCGCAGATAGCACCCCAAAGCTGCTCGATAGGATCATTGGGGAAGTCTTTTCCTGTGCGCTCCTTGATAGCGGCCTTGAAGAGCTGTACAAGCTTTTTGAGCTCGTCGACAGAAAGGTCTTTGTCAAGCTTCACACCACGCTCAGCTTTCACTTTCTCAATGATTTCCTCAAATGGGTCGATATCCTCTTTGTTGACAGGCTTCATCTCGAGCACCACGTCGCCATACATCTGCACGAAACGGCGATAGGAGTCGTAGACGAAATGTGGGTTGTTGGTCTTGCGCACCATGCCCTCAGCCACCTCGTCGTTGAGTCCGAGGTTAAGGATGGTGTCCATCATACCCGGCATAGAAGCGCGTGCACCAGAGCGCACACTGACGAGCAGTGGGTTCTGTGCGTCACCAAACTTGGAGTTCATCAGCACTTCGATGTGTTTGACAGCAGCGTTCACATCGTCTTCCAACAGCTCCATGATCTTGGCCTGACCTACCTTATAATATTCATTGCAGCAGTCAGTAGTGATTGTGAAACCTGGAGGAACAGGAACACCAATAAGATTCATCTCGGCGAGGTTGGCACCTTTACCACCGAGCTGCTCACGCATTTTTGCATTACCCTCAGCTTTTCCATTACCGAAGGTATAAACTCTTTTTTCGCTCATAATTGATTGATGGTTTTCAATAAAAAATATGTGTCTTTTATGTTTTGCAAAAATACATCAATTTTATAAAATCCCCAAACTTTTGAGTAAAAAATTGCAATGTGTATGTTACATTTATCATTCTTTGGTGATTCGCCTTGATTAAAATCAAAAAAAACCAAAAACATTTGGCTAGATGTGGAAAATTTTGTAATTTTGCAGCCCAAACGTGAAAATTTATCTCATAACAATTAATATCAACATTTAAAATGAAAAAAGGAATCCATCCAGACAACTATCGCCCCGTCGTATTCAAGGATATGTCCAACGGCGATATGTTCCTTACAAAGTCCACCTGCAAAACAAACGAGACGGTGGAATTTGAAGGTGAGACTTACCCCATGGTGAAAATCGAGATTTCGAACACCTCACACCCGTTCTACACTGGTAAGAACAAGCTTGTGGACACCGCCGGACGTGTGGACCGCTTCATGAGCCGTTACGGTAAGATCAAAAAGTAAAAGCAGAGCAAATCAAACTTCTGTTCTGCGTTTATTGGGCACCAAGCCTGTCGGATGGAGTTTGAGACGATGATTAAATGTGTCGTAAGCGTAGTTGCATATGCGCTTGTGACGCATTTTTTTAATACCTACCCTAAACAACTCTCCAAAACACCTCCCCTAGCCCCTCTGAAACACCTCCCCTAGCCCCTCCGAAACACCTCCCCTGACCCCTCCGAAGGAGGGGGATAAGAAATGACCACGTAATACCATCTTAACATTATAACGAGACACCTATATGATCAACTATTTCAAGAAAACACTGCCTCTTTTATTGACCGCACTCTTCATTGTATCTTGCGGAGGAGATGACGACGACTATAATGTCTCACCTGGCTCTCAAAGCCCATCAGGAAACAAGACGGTGAACGTGAACGCCAATCCCACCACCCAGCACAAAGAGTACGGCCGGCTGGAAGTGCCACGCATCAAAGGCACCAGTGACAACTTGGTGCTCATCCACTACACCAGTCAGTATGGACTCAACTACATGGTGGAATGGGACTGCATAAAGAAGTCGCAGCGCTGGACGTGCTACACCCTTGACACCCGCAACAGCGTGAAGAACGTGAGTCGTTATTACGGCGACCCACAATACCCCAACGACCCCGACCTGCCCTCCATGTTTCGTTTTACCGAAGACCCCTACTGGGGCAGCGGTTTTGACCATGGTCATATCTGTCCCTCTTACGACCGTCTGTGCAGCGCCGAGGCCAACATCCAAACCTTCTACATGACCAACATGCAGCCACAATACAACAAGTTCAACGCTGGACTGTGGCTGAACATGGAGAACTTCGTAAGCAATTATTTCAAAAACAGAAATCAGAACGGCACCGATACGCTCTATATCTGCAAAGGCGGCACCATCGACAATCCCAGTCAGCTGATCATGACGACCAAGAAAGGTATGCTCGTGCCCAAATACTTCTATATGGCCTTGCTCTGCAAGAACAGTCAGGGCTATAAAGCGATGGCCTTCTGGGTGGAGCAGCGCAATGAAGACCGCAGCACCGACAATCTCTACAACTATGTGGTTTCCATCGACCGTCTGGAGGAACTGACCGGCATTGACTTTTTCTGCAACTTGCCCGACGACACCGAGGAGAGCATAGAGAAAGTGGTATTCCCCAACAGTTGGGGGCTGAAACAGTAATTGAAGGAGTTCAGAAGCGAAAGAATAGAGGAGTGAAGGAGTTCAGACATTAGTTAAAAAACAAATTTTTCTTCTTTATTTGTGTTATTCAAAAAAATATTGTAAGTTTGCCTTCGGTTTATCATGCAGATAGGATGACCCGAAGGCAAATGTATTATCATCGATACCGTTATCTCTTATGTTTCAGCATCTTGCTGGCCATCGTAGGGTGCAAAGAAACCGTTCAGGAGTCGACAAAGCAACGCTCTGTCTACTTCTGGAGCACCACCTTTGAGTTGGACTCCACCCAACTCGATTTCATCCATCGAAACGAAGTCAGCCGCCTCTATCTGCGCTATTTCGACGTGGTGGTGGACGAGGCAGACAGGGTGATGCCCAATGCCACAGTGCGTTTTGTGTCATCCCAGCCCAAGGGTATAGAGGTGGTGCCCACCGTCTTTATCGTCAACGACTGTCTGCTGAAAGATGTGTCGGGACTCGACACCCTACTACTGAAACGCATCCTGCAGATGTGCGAGACCCACGACATCACAGGAGTGCGGGAGATACAAATAGACTGCGACTGGACTGGACGCACCCGCTCCACCTATTTCGACATGCTCAGCCGTCTGCGTGCCGCCGCCCACGACAAAGGCATCACGCTTTCTGCCACCATCCGTCTGCACCAGTTGCCACAATCGCCACCTCCTGTTGACAAAGGCGTACTGATGATGTACAACACCGGCGACGTGAGAGACCTCAACCATAATCCTATCCTCGAAATGGACGCCGCCGGTCCCTATTTGAAACACCTGCGCCGCTACCGTCTCCCATTGAGCACGGCCTACCCCATCTTCTCATGGGACCTGCTCTTCCGCGGGGGCCGTTTTGTGGGCATCATGCACAGTGATGACGAGTGGCCAATCCTTCCTGGCGACACCATCATACACCGTGACGTGGACATCGAGACGGTCCTGACCGCCAAAGCCGCCGTGTCGGCCCACCAAAGAGAAGCCAACAATGAAATCATCCTATTTGATATCAGCAAAAACAACATGTCCAACATTAAAGACAAGCGATATGAAGAGATTTATAATCATTAGCCTTGCGTTGATCGCAATGGCTGTGCCCTCATGGGGTTGTGGTGGAGAATACAATGTACACAACAATTACCTGTTCAGTGTTTTCCGCCGTGAAATGATGAAACAGTCGCCATTTGCCAATGAATTTGACAAATTCTGGGCAAAATACACCAACGGCGAGTGCAAACACTATGAGTGGAACAGCGTCAAAATCATGGAGATCGCCAAGAGCAAGAAAGACCAGGAGATGGTGACATACCTGGAAAGTCTCAACGCCTACTTGGACGCTGCCAGAGACGTGAACAGCGAATGGGATTACCCCAGCAAAGAAAAACTCCAGCAGCGCAAGGCCACTGCCACCGAACTACTGTCAAAAGCTAAAGCTTACAAGGGCACACGGTTGGCCGCCCAGTGGGCACTGCTGCGGATGCGCTCCGACCTGCTTCTGGGCAACCATGACGACATCATCAGTTTCTGGGAGCAAACCGCCTCGAAGATGCCAGAAAGCAGCTACCGCGACCTGATGCGCAACATCTACGCCGGCTCTATCCTGCGCAAAGGCGAGCGCATCAAAGCGTGCGACATCTATGCCGAGCAGGGCGACATGCCGAGTATCAAATGGGTGATGCGCAAATATCGCAACCTGGCCGGTATCCAGCGCATCTACGAAGAGAACCCCAACTCACCCACCATGACTTTCTTGATCCAGGACTTTGTCAACAACACTCAGGAGACAATAGACTCCTATCGCAGCGCTGAAGACAAGGAATGGATGGACATGATCGACGCCAAGGTGATCCTGCGCAACGAAGTGGACCGCTTCATCAGTTATGCACAGAAAGTGGTATCGGAGAAAAAGACCAAGAGTCCCGCCTTATGGCAGGCCGCCATTGGCGAACTGCAATATCTCTGTGGCAACTACAGTGATGCGATGAAGTCTCTCGACAAAGCCGTGAAGATGGACGGCACCCAGCGCATGCGCGACAACGCCCGTGCCATCCGTATGGTGGCCTCTGTGCATGACGCCACCCTCGACAAGAAATACAGCCAGTGGATGACCGGCGAGATCAAATGGCTTGTAGAAAAAATCAAAGAGGAATCCAAAGACCCCACCTACAATACCGAAAATGACGACTGGTATTACATCTACAACCACTACTTCGATGTGCTCGACCGTCTCGTCTTCAGAAACCTGGCACCCAAATACAAGGCTAACGGCCGTGAGGACATGGCCCTGGCCCTGATAGCCAGTCTGGACCAGGAAGCCATTCTGGGTATCAGCAAGCCTGTGTATGAAGGCGCCGAGAACTCATGGAACGAGCATTACAGCACCGAGTTCTTCAACGAGCTCGACTCGCTGACCGCTGCCCAATCCCTCAAGTTTTACCAGTTCTTGATTAGCAACGACGGCGACGCCCTTGAGAAATACATCAAAAGCACCGTGAAAGCCGACGCTGACTACTACAACGACATCATCGGCACCAAATACCTGGCAGAAGGCAACTTCAAAGAGGCCGTTCAGTACTTAGAGAAAGTGCCCCTGAGGTTCATGGAAGGACAGAACATCAGCTACTACCTTGGCCACCGCCACTACAATGTGGCCAAATGGCTGGTCAACCAGCGTGATACAGAAGATATGACGGAGGGTCCCGGCAAGAGTCATCTCACCAGCAATCCTAAGATCGACTTCTGCAAGGAGATGAGCCAGTTGCTCAGCCGTTATGCGGTGGCCAATGCACAAACACGCCAGCAGTTGGCCTACGACCTGGCCACACGTTATTACCAGGCCTCATACTTAGGCGACTGCTGGTGGCTGACACAATACGGCAGCAGCGTGATGGACACCGCCCGTGTCAATCGTCCCGACTTTGTGCAGATCGCCATCGACTACCTACAGGAGAGCAAGAAGTCGACCAATGTGTCGCTATGTGAAAATAGCCTCTACGCCTTAGCATACATCCCCGCCGACGCCTGGTGCGATCTGGACTACGACTGGAGCACAGGCAAAGAAAAGCGCCTCCTGCATCGTGGCAGCCGCCAGTACAAGGCACTGATGGAGCTCAACCGGTTTACGCAGAACACACATCCTGAGGAGCTCTCTGAGTACACCCGCAAATGCGATGTGCTCAAGCAGTTTAGGAAGGCGATATAAGAGGTAGCTATTATAGCCACCAGTTCCAAGTTCCTTTTGTGGCTATATCATAGCCACCAGTTGCAAGTTCCATTTGTGGCTATATCATAGCCACCAGTTCCATGTTCCGTTTGTGGCTTTATCATAGCCACCAGTTCCATGTTCTGTTTGTGGCTATATCATAGCCACCAACGAGACATAAGAAGAGGTGATTTTTGGGGGGATATAATGGTGAGTTCAATCTTCAATTTATTTTTTGAAGATTGAACTCATCAGTTTCTTTGCCATCGTTGCTTTTGATGGTACCATAGAAAGAATGATTGTCGAGATGGAAGGTGCAGATGGTCATGACCCTGCCATCGTCATAACGCAGGTGGATGTCTTCAGTCTTTGCATCGATCGCCCAGGAGAAAGGAGAAGCATAGACCATCTTTCCCTTTTCATAATCTGTCTCCAAGCCCTGCCCTTCATAAGCATCGGCACTTTTTCTCTCAAACAGGAAGTCGGTGTCATACACGCCTTGCCATAGTTGGCCGTTGTCATCATAATACTTCGTCGAGAGCGTGCCATGCCATTGGCCCGTCAGCACAGAGGCCATGGTGATGAGATCTGTGGTAGATGGGGTATCAGGGGTATCCGGATTGTCTGGAGAGTCTGGATCATTGGGATCATCTGGGTCATTCGGGTCATCCGGGTCATCTGGGTCATCTGGGTCATTGGGATCTTTGGGGTCGCCGTGGTCATGGTTGTAGGGTTCCTCTGATGGAGGGTCTTCATCAGGCACATCATAATAATGGTCGCGCTTGCAGCCGGCATTGACCAGCATCAGCGCAACCATTATGATGATTTGGAGCGAATATCTCATATTGATCCTTTCAATCCCTCTGCCGCATTCTTTCAGGACAGACTATTTGTCGTTTCTCTCGCGGAACACACGCTTGGGAGCCTGAGCAGCTACATCCTCGTCCTTCTTGGGAGCAATGGCATTCTCGTCGTCGGAGAAAGTCAAAGCACTCTTGTTGGAATAGTAGTAGTCGTAATAGTCATAATAGTCATCGTAGTATCCCCACTGATACCTACCCCAGTTGGGCGAAGCCACATGATAGAGGCTGAAGTCCCTTCTTTGATTTCCTACATAAATAGAACCTACGAAGTAATCGTTGTCCAGTCTGTAGTCATAGATATCGAGATACTTGTATCTTGGATCCACTTCCTCAATAAACTCGATACGTATGTTTCTATTATCTACCGTCCAGTAGATGTGGTTGGCGATATAGTCACGTCCACCCCAGTAGCCACGGTCGTAGTAGTCCACCCAGTAGCCATCTCCAGAGGCATAGGTATAGGGGTCACGGAGGAAGCAGATCTCGGTATAGGCAGCGTCGTAGTACTGGTTGTTCCAATAAGTAGACACATACATATCACCTTTCCAAGTGCCCTCGAGCGTCCTTGCGATATATTCATCGTCATCACAGCTGGTGAGCGATGTCATGACGAAGGCCATCATAGCCAGTGTCAGGATATTCATTAACTTTTTCATTGTCGTAAATATTTATAGGTTATTAATTCTACTTTTGCATTTTTTCTACTGCAAAAATACTATAAATATTCAAACCCGACAAAGGAAAAACCGCAAAATAGCGAGGGAAAACCCTAAAGTGTAGAGGATTTTTCTGAAATTAGTTGTAATATCCAAATTAATTTGTATCTTTGCTTTGTAATTCAAGCTATTGACCATTTATCTTACACCATTTATTAAAAGATGAAAACAGTTTACGATTTCTCTGTCAAGGACAGAAAAGGAGGCAATGTCTCACTGAAAGAGTATGCCAATGAAGTTTTGCTCATCGTCAACACCGCCACCAAGTGTGGATTCACTCCTCAGTATGAGGAATTGGAGAAACTCTATGAAAAACATCACGCCGAAGGTTTTGAGATTCTCGACTTCCCCTGCAACCAGTTTGGCCAGCAGGCTCCTGGTACCGACGAGTCCATCCACAGTTTTTGCAAGCTGAACTACGGCACCGAGTTTCCTCGTTTCAAGAAAGTGAAAGTGAACGGTGAAGACGCCGACCCCTTATTTAAATTTTTGAAAGAGCAGAAAGGCTTTGCCGGTTGGAACATGGAGCACCCGATAGCCGGCGTACTCGACCGTATGCTCACAGAGAAGGACCCCAACTATAAAGACAACCCCGACATCAAATGGAATTTCACCAAATTCCTGATCAACAAGAAAGGCATGGTGGTGGCCCGCTTTGAGCCTACAGAGAAAATCGAAACGATAGAAGAGAAGATTAAAGAACTGCTGTAATCATCACTATATGGAACCAAGAGAACACGTCCGCTGTCTGATCATAGGCAGTGGTCCAGCAGGTTATACTGCCGCCATTTATGCCTCACGCGCCAACCTAGCCCCCGTGGAATACTGCGGAATGCTCACCGGTGGACAACTCACGCAGACCACCGTGGTGGAGAACTTTCCCGGTTATCCCGATGGTGTGGACGGCAATCAGATGATGATGGACCTGCGTCAGCAGGCAGAGCGTCTGGGTGCTGACATCCGCGACGGCGAGATTGTGAAAGCCGACCTCAGCCAAGCCCCCTACGTGCTGACCACCGACCGTGGCGTGGAGATTGCCGCCGACACGGTCATTATCGCTACGGGCGCCTCGGCCAAATATTTAGGTCTGGACGATGAGAAGAAATACATGGGACAAGGTGTCTCAGCCTGTGCCACCTGCGACGGTTTCTTCTACCGCCGCCGCACCGTGGCTGTAGTAGGCGGCGGCGACACCGCCTGCGAAGAAGCCCTCTACTTAGCCGGCCTGGCCAAGAAAGTGTATATGATCGTGCGCAAGCCTTTCCTCCGTGCCTCGAAAGCCATGCAGCAACGTGTCTTTGACACAGCCAACATAGAGGTTCTCTTCGAGCACAACACCTTAGGGTTGTATGGCGAGAATGGTGTGGAAGGCGCCCACGTGGTGAGACGTAAAGGCGAGGCCGACGAGGAACGTTACGACCTGCCCATCGACGGCTTTTTCCTGGCCATCGGCCACAAACCCAACTCCGACATTTTCAAAGAGTGGCTTGACACCGACGAGACAGGATATATCAAGACCATCGACGGCACACCATGCACCAAAGTGCCCGGCGTCTTCGCTGCAGGCGATGTGGCCGACCCAGTCTACCGTCAGGCCATCACAGCCGCCGCAAGCGGTTGCAAGGCCGCCATTGAGGCCGATAGGTATTTGAGAACCTCCCCCAGCCCCTCCGAAGCACCTCCCCCAACCCCTCCAAAGGAGGGGAGGTAGTATGAAGGGAATGGTTTTTATAGATGTCTGTTTCTTAGATGAAGCAGGTAGAGTCCTGTAAACGTAAGGAAACCATTGAGCATCAGAAGTTCGTACCCGAAGCGGTAGTCAGTATAGGTCTTTGTGAATGTCTCGATGGTGAAACAAATGAGTGGCGACGCCACTGCGATATAAGGCACCCAACGGTCGTTGGTGCCTTTTTTTGTGAGCAGACTGTAGATGAAAAGTCCCAGCAGCGGTCCATAGGTATAAGAGCACATCACATAGATGGCATCGATGACGCTGGTGGAGTT
Source organism: uncultured Prevotellaceae bacterium (assembly GCA_902780635.1). Lineage (GTDB taxonomy): Bacteria > Bacteroidota > Bacteroidia > Bacteroidales > Bacteroidaceae > Prevotella. The sequence continues at coordinate 31,985 of CACZGH010000008.1, read as the reverse complement.
GATGAGACGGAACGCCAGGATGAAGAGCACAAAGACAATGGCCATGGCGACATGCACCCTGCGACGCAGCCGCTCGTCATCAGGCCGCTGCACAATGTCGACACAGAAACTGGTGGTAAGGGCCGTGAGCGCAGAGTCGGCGCTGGAGAACGACGCCGCCACGATACCGATGGTGAAAAGCACGGTGACGAGGTTTCCGAGTTGTCCCGTCGCCGCAAACATCGGCAGCAGTTCGTCGCCCGCCTCTGGCAGAGGCGTGCCGTTTTTGGCTGCGAGCATACACAAGAGGACCCCGAGTGACAGGAAGAGCAGATTGGCCGGCACGAAAGCGACACCGTAAGTACACATGTCTTTCTGTGCCTCCCGGAGCGACTTGCAGGTAAGATTTTTCTGCATCATGTCCTGATCAAGACCTGTCATGACGATGACGATAAAAATGCCGCTGAGAAACTGCTTCCAGAAATACTGTCTCGACATCGGGTCATCGAAGACAAAGATACGGCTTCGGCTGTCGGCAGCGATGGCTTCGACGGCCTCCCCTACCCCCATCTGCAACGCTCCCATCACATTGACGATGATGAGGATGAGCGCCGTAAACATACAAGTGGTCTGGAATGTGTCGGTCCACACGAGCGTCTTGATGCCTCCCCGCCGTGTGTAGAGCCATATCAGCACCACCATGACCACCACCGTGAGCGGAAACGGCACCCCATAGGCATCAAGCACGAAGCGCTGCAGGATGATGCACACGACGTAAAACCTGACAGCGGCCCCGGTCATCTTGGAGAGGAGGAAAAACGAAGCCCCCGTCTTGTACGACCGTTGTCCAAGCCGGCGGTTGAGATAAGAATAAATCGTGGTGAGGTTGTACTTATAATATACAGGCAGCAAAATAAAAGCCACCGCGAAGTATCCGAGGATGAATCCGAGGCACGTCTGCATATAATTCATCTCCGACACCGTCACCATGCCTGGGACACTGACGAATGTAACCCCGGAGATGGAGGCTCCCACCATGCCGAAGGCCACCATATACCATGGCGACTGTCGGTTTCCCCTAAAGAAGGTGTCATTGTCCGACTTCCTGGCTGTCAGTCTGCTCAAGAGCAGCAAAGCCAGGAAATAGCACAAGATGGTAGATATGATGATCATGGCCTGGCTTCTTTCATTTGCCGGAGGATGTCCACCGCCTCACCCACTGTCGTCACTTGCGACATCTGGAGGATGTGTCTGCCCGCGATATCCTTAAACTGGCATCTTCTTGGATGCGCGCCTACAAACTCAAACACACCCGAAAAGGCTTTGCTACGATAGAACGGGCTGTCGGGGTTGCTCACAAACTGCATCTGCATCACCCCCTTCTTGAGGAATATCTTCTCACAGCCCATCGAGCGTCCGAGTCTTCTGAGTGGCACCACCATCATGAGTTCCTCGCCCTCATGAGGTATTTTGCCGAAGCGGTCCTCCAGACGTTTGCGGTATGCTGCCAGATCCTGGTCGGTATTGATGTTGTCGAGTTCGCGGTATAAGAGCATACGTTCGCTGCTTCCCGGCACGTACGTGTCGGGGAAATACATCTGCAGATCACTCTCAAGAGAGCAGTCCTCCACAAACTCATCCCCTCTGACTTCCCTTCCACGTGCCATCTCCTCTTCGTACAATGCGCCAAACTCCTCGTTCTTGAGTTCGGTGACCGCCTGACTGAGAATTTTCTGATACGTCTCGTAGCCTAGGTCCTCCATGAATCCACTCTGCTCCGCACCGAGCAAATTGCCGGCACCTCGTATGTCGAGGTCTTGCATGGCCAAGTTGAATCCGCTGCCGAGTTCTGAGAAATTCTCCAATGCTTCCAGTCGTCGACGTGCGTCGAAGGGCAGCAGCGACTTGGGCGGTGTGAGCAAGTAGCAGAACGCTTTTCTGTTGGAGCGTCCCACACGCCCGCGTATCTGATGCAGGTCAGAGAGTCCGAAGCGGTGTGCGTCGTTGATGATGATGGTATTGGCATTGGCGATGTCGATGCCATTCTCTATGATGGTGGTGGAGAGGAGCACGTCATAGTCATGGTTGATGAATCCCATGATGATTTTCTCCAGTTCGTCTGGCGGCATCTGTCCATGTCCTACCGCCACCCGGGCATCGGGCACATATTTATGAATCATATTGGCGATCTCGGGCAGGTTGGAAATGCGGCTATTGACGAAGTACACCTGTCCGTTTCGGCTCATCTCAAAGTTGATGGCCTCAGCGATGAGTTCATGGTTGTAAGAGCCCAGTTCCGTATAGACAGGATATCTGTTGGGCGGTGGGGTGCGTATGATGCTCATGTCACGTGCCCCCATCAATGAGAACTGCAGGGTACGCGGTATCGGAGTGGCCGACATGGTGAGCGTGTCGACATTGGTTTTCATCTTGCGCAGTTTCTCCTTGGTAGAGACACCGAATTTCTGTTCCTCGTCGATGATGAGCAGACCGAGGTCTTTCCATACGACTGTCTTTCCCAGTATTTTGTGAGTCCCGATGAGGATGTCTACCCTACCGGTCTTCAGTTTCTCCAGTATCTCCTTGGTCTGCTTGGCTGTGCGTGCCCTGGAGAGATACTCCACGTTGGCAGGCAGGTCTCGCAGTCGCTCCTTGAAGGTCTGGTAGTGCTGAAACGCGAGCACCGTGGTGGGCACGAGCACCGCCACCTGCTTAGAGTCGCACACCGCCTTGAAAGCCGCCCTGACGGCCACCTCGGTCTTGCCGAATCCCACGTCACCACAGACGAGTCGGTCCATGGGTCTAGAGCTCTCCATATCTGCCTTCACCTCGTTGGTGGCTTTGAGTTGGTCGGGGGTGTCCTCATAGAGGAAGCTGGCCTCCAGCTCGTGCTGCATGTAGTTGTCAGGGCTGAAGGCGAAGCCTTTCTCATGGCGGCGTTTGGCATAAAGTCGTATGAGGTCGCGGGCGATGTCCTTGATGCGCTTCTTGGTGCGCTCCTTCATCCGCTCCCACGCACCAGTGCCGAGCGTGCTCAGCCGTGGCGGTTCGGTACTGTCACCGTTGCGGTATTTCGATATTTTATACAGAGAGTGTATAGACACGTCGACGGTGTCGCCCCTTTGATAGACGATGCGTATCATCTCCTGATAGCTGTCTCCATTGGCCACCCGTACCAGTCCTGCAAACTTCCCGATGCCGAAGTCGACATGCACGATGAAGTCGCCAGGTTCCATCTCCTGCAGTTCCTTCATCGTGAGCGCCATCTTTCCCGCCCTGGCGGCGTCAGACTTGAGGCTGTACTTATGGAAGCGGTCGAAAATCTGATGGTCGGTGAAGAAGCAGAGTCCATGCTCATTGTCTGTGAATCCCTCATGCAAGGTCTTGTCGACAGGCTCAAAAGTGGCATGGCTGCCACCCTTCTCTTCGGCACCCTCTCCTGTGAGGATGTCACGCAGTCGCTGTACCTGTTTGGCACTGTCGGAGAGTACATAGAGATGGAATCCTTTCGAGCGATAGTCGTCGAAGGTCTGTGCGAGCAGTTGGAAATTCTTATGAAAGAGCGGTTGTGGTGAGATGTCAAATTTGATGACCGTCTGTGGCACGCCGACAGGCTTGGCACCGAAATCGATACGCCTGAAGGGGGCAAGTCCCTCTTTCAGCTGCGAGGGACTGACCAACTGGCTCTCCCTCCGCATCTCACGCACGATTTCCTCTCGTTCCTGTTCGGTGGCCCCTTCGAGTCTCTCCTGCAAGACCTGCGACGAGAAACCCTCGTCGTAGATATGACCTATCATATCGCACACAAAGAGATAGTCTTTGACAGCGATGAGACAGTCGGGCGGCAAGAACGCCGAGAAGGGCACTTTGTCGGTCACGGTCTTCATCTCAGGCACGACGTCTATCGCGTCTCGCTTGTCTTTCGACAACTGCGTCTCCACCTCGAAGGTGCGGATGGTCTCGATATCATCGCCGAAGAAGTCAACCCTGTAGGGATACTCACAACTATAGGAATAGACATCGAGGATACTACCACGCAAGGCATACTGTCCCGGTTCATACACATAGTCATGCTCCTCAAAGCCGAAGCCTCTGAGCGTCTTGCAGATCTGCGTCACGTCGATGGTCTGCCCCACCCTGAGAGACAGGGTTCGTTCATCGAGACTTCGCTGTGAGACGACCAACTGACTGAGGGCGTCGGGACAAGTCACGATATAGACGGGGTGAGCTTGAGGGGCTTCTGCGACGGCCGACAGCCTTGTAAGCACCTCCGTGCGGAGGATGTCATTGGCAGCGTCTCTCTGTCCATACTTCACCGCTCTTTTAAACGAAGAGGGGTAGAAGAGCACATGGTCTGTGCCCATCACCTGTGTGAGGTCATGGTAGAAATAGCCTGCCTCTTCATTGTCATTGAGGATAAAAACGATGTGTTGCTTGGTGTTTTTTGCCATTCCAGCAAAAAACAAAGAAGCGGCGGATCCCAATAGTCCCTGCAGGAAAACGCTTCTCACAGAAGCATCCTCCAGGGTCTTTTTGAGCGCCCTGCTCTGTGGCAGCATACTATACAGATGCTGTATATCTTGTATTTTCATAAAGTCAATTAGCCGGCATGGGTGGGTATTTCCGGAACCATCCGTCCCACCTGAGCCTCATCACGCCAAAGAAAGCTTCCCCGAAGATACCTCCACTCATCTTGCTGGTGCCCTCACGCCTGTTGACGAAGATGACCGGCACCTCCTTGATGCGGAAACCTATCTTATAGGCGGTGAATTTCATCTCTATCTGGAACCCATATCCCTTGAAACGTATCTTGTCGAGTTCGATGGTCTGGAGCACACGCCGCTTGTAACATTTAAATCCTGCCGTGGTGTCGTGTATGGAGAAACCGGTGACGATTCTGACGTATTTAGAAGCGAAATAACTCATCAGCACCCTGCCAATGGGCCAGTTGACCACATTGACACCACTGACATACCGTGAGCCGATGGCCAGGTCGTAGCCCTCGTCGTGGCAGGCAGCGTAGAGGCGTGGCAGATCTGCGGGGTCGTGGCTGAAGTCGGCGTCCATCTCGAAGATGTACTCGTAGTCTCTCTCCAGCGCCCATTTGAACCCCGTGATATAAGCCGTTCCCAGCCCCTGTTTGCCCGACCGCTCTATAATGAAGAGCCGTCCGGCCAACTCTGTCTGCATCAGTTGCTTCACGATTTGCGCCGTGCCGTCAGGGCTGCCGTCGTCGATCACTAAGATATGGAAAACTTTGTCAAGTGCGCACACGGCACGTATGATTTTCTCGATGTTTTCCTTCTCGTTGTATGTCGGTATGATTACGATGCTGTCAGACTGTTTCATATGATGATGAGTTGAAGTGACAAATTTAGATAAACTTTTCGAAAATCTGCTATGACTGACGTAAAATAATAGAAATTTGATTGAAAATAGGTCTATACACCCTATCCACACTCCTACTGGTCAGGGTTTTCGATATATCCCTGATACTCCGGCACGAGCGATCCCATGATGGCATTGTAACTGTCGTTCATCGTAGCCTGCACATTGTCACTGCCCTCGCCGATGGGATAAATGGGCTGGTGGATGGTGAGCCGGAGCGGATGCCACGTGACCCAATGCCAGTCGCGGGTGCGTGGCATGACATTAAAAGAGCCGTTGATGGTGAGCGGCACCACAGGCAACTGCAGTTCGTCTGCCAAAGCAAAGGCCCCCCGCTTGAATTGTGCCATGTGTCCGGTGAAAGTCCGTGCTCCCTCGGGGAAGACGACGAGCGACATGCCATCTTGCAGCACTTTGCGCGCCTGGTCATACGAAGCCTTGATTTTCTTGGGTCCCCTCTTGTCGACCATGATATGGTGTGCTGCTTTGCAGGCTGCGCCCACAAAGGGTATCTTCTGTATCTGATATTTCATCATCCACTTGAAATTGCGGTTGAGGAAGCCATAAATAAGGAAGATGTCAAAAGCACCCTGATGATTGGACACAAAGACATACGACTGATTGCGCTCCAGGTGTTCCTTTCCCTCCACCTTGACAGGGAGCAAGAGCACCCTTACGATGACCCATGCCCACCATTTCCCGGGATAATAGCCCCAGAAATGACCGTTTCCTATGGCACATCCGATGATGACCATCAGTGCGATGATGATGGTCCATACCACGAGTATAGGTATAAACACTACGATTTGATAAAGCCGGTATAAATATTTCATGATAGAGAAATGGTTATTTCGATTGATGCAATGTGAGAAGCACGACCTCTCCCGGCACCCCATAGCGGAATGGTATGAGTGCGCCGAGTCCTTTAGTGACAAAGAGATGCCTCCCCTCGTGCTCATACATCCCCTCATCTTCATGATAGATGATGTCTGTGGGCGAGATACCGAAGAGTCTCACCTGTCCACCATGCGTATGTCCGCTGAGTGTGAGTTGTGCGTGAGAGTGCGGCAGTACGGCAGCCCTCCAATAGCGGGGGTTGTGAGCCAGCATGATGGTGAAGACACTGTCGGGTATACCCTCCACCGCCACAGGCACGTCCACATGGCCCTCCTTGCAGTTTTTCTCCTCATTGCCCTCCACTCCTGCGATGTAGACGGAGTCTGTGCCATGCCGCAAGACGGTGTGCTCATTGAGCAGCAGCCGCCATCCTAACTGCCGCTGCAAGTCTTTTGTCTCCCTCTCATTGGCGGCTTTCTCCTCTGGTGTGCCGCCAAAATATTTGGAATAATCGTGGTTGCCCATGATGGAGAACACGCCGTCACGCGCCTGAATGCGCCCTAAGGCCCACAGATGCTCACGTATCTCCGCAGGCTGTGTGTTTTGTATGTCACCGAGAAAGAAGATGGCGTCGGGTTTCAGCATGCGTATGCTGTCGAGAGCCGCGTTGAGGACGGTGCTGTCGGCATCTTCGTAACTGCCAAGATGGATATCCGAGAAGAGCGCGATGCGATAGCCGTCGAAACTGGCGGGCAACTGGTCAGAGTAATAATCCATCCTATTGACCTCCAATTCTCTGAATCCACTCGTACTGCCCTCGACGGTGACCTCAATGGCTCCGAGCGCCAGGATGCCCCCGATGACCGCCCCCCAGTTGATACGAGAGGCAAAACGTCTGCGGATCAACCGTCCGATACTGTCGGAGAAAGCATAAATGGCTTTGGGCACTGTCCACAGGCCAAGAATGAACAAATAGATATTAAGAGGTGTCTGCGGCCGTGGTGAAAAGTCACGCATCGTCAACAACACAACCGTAAAAGCAAGCAGTAAAATAGACTGGAGCACCCATACGACTTTCACCCACAAAGGCCTTCCCTTGTGGTGTAAATATCGCTTGTATATCCAGAAGTCTGGCACAGCGATTAATAGGACAAACAACCAGATCGCTCTTGCTATCATTATCTGTTGATTAATACCGATTCCAGAAACCGCCTTGCCAGTGCCACTGGCAGTCCGCGCCTGCGGGCATAGTCGGCCAACTGGTCATCTCCCACCTGCCCCAGATTGAAATAACATGCCCGGGGATGTGCGATGAGGAGTCCAGAGACCGAGGCATGTGGCCTCATGGCGCCACTCTCTGTGAGTCGTATGCCTATCTCCGGCATATTCAAGAGTTCAGACAAGATGAAATTGACACTCGTGTCGGGCATAGAGGGATAGCCTACGGCGGGTCTGATGCCCACATACTCCCCTCTGAGCATCTGCGGTATGGTGAGCCGCTCCTCACGTCCATATCCCCACAAGTCTTTTCGCACCTGCTCATGCAAACGTTCTGCCGTCGCTTCCGCCAGCCGGTCGGCCAGCGTCTGAGCAAGCATTCTCGTATAAGGGTCGCCGACATGTTCTGTCTCCATCCGCCTGTCGACGGTGGTGGCGAACAGTCCTATCTGGTCGGCCTTGCCTGAAGAGACAGGCCGGATGAAATCTGCCAAGCACAAGCATGGCTGGTCGCCGCTGTCGGGAGTCTGCTGCCTGAGCATCGGCATCCGGGTTTTCCCCGCCACCACGATGTCGTCGCCATCGCTATTGGCCTCGCACAACATCAGCACCGCCTTGGTGTAATAGTCGCGGTCGAAGTCATCGAGCATCCTCTGAGCATCAGCCTGCAACGCCTCCCGACCCTCGTGTTGAGTACCATTGACCTGCCATGCGTGGTAGAAATAGGCCCAGTTGATATACGGCCTGATCTCCCTGACGGTATACTCCAACAGCCTCCTCATGACGTCACTGTCTGAATCTGATCTCCTGGCCCCGCACTTGGTCATCAAACCGTCCGTTGGAATAGACCAGACGACCATTGCACAACGTATGCTCGACGCGCCAGTTGAACACCCTTCCGGACATAGGGCTCCATCCACATTTGCTTTGGATCACCTCGTCGGTGACCTGCCAGGGAGAGGCGGGTCTCACGATGGCGATATCGGCCTGATAGCCCTCTCGTAGGAATCCGCGTCGCGACACTTGGAAAAGCTTTGCCGGATGATGACACATCAATTGCACGACACGTTCTATGGAGAGCATCCCCTCGTCGACCAACTGCAGCATGGCGGGCAGCGAGAACTGCACCATGGGCATGCCCGAGGCCGCCTTTCGGCATCCACCCTGCTTCTCTGCGAGACGATGTGGCGCATGGTCGGTAGCCACGGTATAGACGCGTCCGTCGCAGAGTGCCTGTCGCAAGGTGTCGCGGTCATGCTGTGTCTTGACCGACGGGTTGCATTTGATCAAAGCTCCTTTCTCCTTGACATCCTTCTCAGTGAAATAGAGATGGGCGATGACCGCCTCGGCTGTGATGGAGGGCACCTTCGCCTCGTCAAGGCAAGGCTCAAACAGTTCCAGTTCGCGTGCGGTGGTGAGATGCGCCACATGCAAGTGTGCGCCATACTCTTTGGCCAACGCCACCGCCCTGGCCGTAGAAGCATAGCAAGCCTCCTCGGAACGGATGGCGGCATGAAAGGTCACATCGGGGTCCTCCCCATACTTGTCCATCATTTCTCTCATGCGCTGGTTGATGATGTCGGTGTCCTCACAATGAGCCACGATGGGCAATTGGCCAGCATGGGCAAACACTCCCCTCAGCGCCTCCTCACGGTCAACCAACATATTGCCCGTAGAAGAGCCCATAAAGAGTTTGATGCCAGGTATACGGTGTGGATCCAGGGTTTCAAACAGTTGTGAGTTGTTGTTTGTAGCACCGGGGAAGAATGAATAATTGACGCTGCTTTTCTGTCTGGCGAGCGCGAATTTCTCCTCCAGGTCATGTGCTGTGACGGTCTGTGGCACCGTGTTGGGCATGTCGAAATAGGAAGTCACCCCACCCCAAGCCGCGGCACGGCTCTCACTCTGGATGTCGGCCTTGGCGGTGAGTCCCGGTTCCCGGAAATGCACGTGTGTGTCGATGACTCCTGGCATGACGACACACCCCGTGGCGTCTATACAGAGGTCATAGTCGCCGCGGGGTGTCTGTTGCTGTGGGTATATCTTGCTGATTACCTCATTATCAATGACGAGATGTCCATTGAGCGTTTTCCCTTCATTGACAATCGTAGCATTAGAAATCAGTATGGTCATTATTGGTCGGTAGTGGTTTTTGCCGTCTCTTCGGCGGGCTGGGCCAGTTCGTTGGGTGTTGGAGGTGTGGGCAGTGGCTTCGTTTGTACCTGTACCTGTTGTTCCTGTGGCACCGGACTTTGCACCACCTGTGGTTGCTGTGGAGGAGCCTCCAGTCCGTTTTGCATGTTTTGCAGATGGTTGGCGTTTTCAAGATACCTCTTCACGTAAGGGTCGTTTTTGAAGTTGTCGGTGGCCTTGCTCATGAGTTCCACCACCCATGGGCTCATCTCCGGCATCTGCCCTAATGTCACGATCATGAAAAGTCCCGGTCCGAGCACGTTGTCAAAATTGTTGGAGATGGACTGTGTGAAGAGCGTGTCGAGGCTCATATTGATCATTTGGTTTTGCTGGCCGAGTCTTTTCACCACTTCTGCCATGTCCTCCCCGTCCATGAAAGCCCTGTCATACTCGTGCTGCAGTTCGCGTGACTGGAGCGTGAGGCTGTCGAGCGTCTTCATGAATTTGTAGAGTTTGTCATTGAGCGGTGTACCTCCCCACTCCGTCTTCGAGTTGTTGATACGCACCCTGATGTCGCCGTCCTCAAGGACGAGCGGCAGAGGCTGGCTGTTGTTGTCGATGATCAAAAATCCTATTCTGGAAGAGTCGACGGTGCCCGTGAAGCTGAACTTGCCATGTATGATCTCCGTGGAGTCAACATCCTTCAGTTCGTTGCTTTTGACAGCCTTCAGGAACATCATTCTGCTGTCGAGGCCAGAAATGTCAGAGGAGCCCTCAATGTTGTATGAATTGAGGCATGATGTCATCGTCAAAAAACTCATTGCGGTGGCAAAGAGGTAAAAAAACTTGCTCATAGATCAGGTATCGAATGTTTCTTCAATACAAAAGTAATATCAATTTCTGAAGTTCGGAAAAAAAATGAGGCATTTTAAATATATTATACTCACTTTTAAATGTTTTTAGGATTCTTTCTCCAGTTCATTGGATATTCTATGTGTCGTATAGAGTTGCAGAATGGCTGCTATGAGGAGCAGCATGACCCACTTGTTGTAGAAAAACTGGATATAGGTGACTGTGGAGAAAAACCTGCGTAAAAAGAGATAGGCCGTATCGGCCATTGAGACCCCAGCGAGTATAAAAAGCACTCCTGAGATGAGCATGATTTTTCTCAGCCGTCGGATAGTGGCATTCTGTCCTTCGTATCGCTGCTGCGCCTGCATGGCTACAAACAACAGAGAGCCGAGGATGTATACCCAGCACATCCACTCAGGGTGCCACAGGATGGCGCAGCATCCGGCTCCCACCGTCATGAGCACACCGCCTATAAGATAAATCCAACTCTGTGTCTTACTTAACTGCTTCATCTGTCTCCTCCGCTATTTCGTCGCTCATGACAAAGATATCCTCATCGTCGGCTTTCATAAAATAGCGCTCACGTGCTATTTTCCTGATGGCATTGGGATTGCGCTCCAGTTCGCTTAGTCGTATGGAGTCACTGACGTATTTGGCCTCCTGTTTCTCTATCTCCTCCTGCAGCTCGCTGATCTGCTGATTGTATTTGTATCTTTGCAGCATGCTGTTCTCTCCGATCACAGTGAGCAGGGCAAGTCCGAGCACTATGACCAGTATATATTTGAAGCGACGTAAAAACTTACTTATTTTTATCTTGTCAAACATTTACATTTCCAATTTCAACATGCAAAAGTAGTGAATGTAAAAGAGAATTGCAAATCAAATGGGATTTTTATTTTGTCATTAGAAAAAATAATGCTAATTTTGTCACTCAATACAAGTTTCGCAAGTCTCAACCTGACGGGTATGAGCATTTCGCTATCAGCTATTCGCGACAGATGCCCTGCCGACGTCCTTCTTTTCAACAACACCCATATGGAATATATCGTATCAGCACGCAAATACCGACCGACGACATTCGATGCCGTGGTGGGACAGTCATCACTGACCACGACGCTGAAGAATGCGGTGAAAAGCGGCAAACTGGCCCATGCTTTTCTTTTCTGCGGACCTCGTGGTGTGGGCAAGACCACCTGTGCGCGCATCTTTGCCAAGACCATCAACTGTGAGCATCCTACCCCTGACGGGGAAGCCTGCGATGAGTGCGAGAGCTGCCGTTCATTCAACGAGCAACGCTCCCTGAACATCTTCGAGCTTGACGCGGCGAGCAACAATGGTGTGGAACACATCAAGGCCCTGATGGACCAAACCCGTGTGCCCCCTGTGCTGGGTCACTACAAGGTGTTTATCATCGACGAGGTACACATGCTCTCGGCAGCAGCTTTCAACGCCTTCTTGAAGACCTTGGAGGAGCCCCCCTCGTATGTGATTTTCATCTTGGCCACCACTGAGAAGCACAAGATATTGCCTACCATCATCTCCCGTTGCCAGATCTATGACTTCGAGCGCATGAACGTGCTCCAGATCGTGAACCATCTCAAGATGGTGGCGGAGAAAGAAGGGATCAGCTATGAAGAGGAGGCGCTGACAGTGATAGCCGAAAAAGCCGATGGCGGTATGCGCGACGCGCTGTCCATCTTCGACCAGTGTGTGAGTTTCTGCCGCGGTCAGCTCACATATGAGAAAGTGGTGGAAAACCTCAACGTGCTGGACAGTGAGTACTACTTCAAGATCATCGACCTCAGCATAGAGAACAAGGTGGCCGATATCATGCTCCTACTCAACCAGGTGATATCCAAAGGCTTTGACGGTGGTCAGCTCATCAATGGTCTGGCCAAACATGTGCGCAACGTGCTGATGGCACAAGACCCTGTGACACTCCCCCTCTTGGAGGTGAGCGACCGGCAACGTGAGAAATTCGCTGTCCAGGCACGCCGCTGCCCCAAACAGTTGCTGTATCAGGCGCTGCGTTTCTGCAACCAGTGCGACATCGCCTACCGCCAGAGCAGCAACAAGCGCCTATTGGTGGAGCTTACCCTGATAGAGATCAGCCAAGTGACCCAAGCGGAAGAGGCGCCTGGCAGTGGGCGCCGCCCACGACGACTGAAAACCCTGTTTACGAAACTGGTAGCAAACAGTCAGCAGAGTCCGGCATCGCAGGTGGCCGGCACTGTACGTCGGTTGCAAAGCACCACTCAGGCAGTGGCGCAACCGGCGGCTACCCCCCAGCCTGAGACTTTGAGAGTAAAGACCGTCCCTGTGGCGCCCTCCACTCCTTCTACATCCCGTCCTGTCACGCCACTTCCGAAGCTGAACTTCAACAGCATCTCTGTGTCGTTTAAGAGCATGCAGGAAAACAAAAATGCGAAGAAAGCGGCAGCAGAGCCAGAAATCTCCAACAAAGAGGAGAAAAAACAATTTACGCAAGACGATCTGATGCGTGAGTGGATCGCCATGTGTGGCAGGATGCCCCAGCAGATGGCTGGCATCGCAGCACGTCTGAAGCATATCACCCCACAGATAGTGGACTATCCACACATCGAGTTGGTGATTGACAACCACACCCTGCTGGAGCAGGTGGACCGCATCAAAGGGCGCATCCGCTCGACCATGGCACTGGCGCTACACAACGGCAACATCACCTTCACCACCCGCCTTGCCAAAGCAGAGGAGGTGAAGCCCATTCTGACTAAAAAAGAGATTTTCGACGAGATGCGCAAGTCCAATCCCGCCATCGAGCAATTGCGCACCGGCCTCGACCTAGAAATGGTGTGAAGTTCGCTGTTCGGTATTCGGTATTCGGTGTGCAGTGCGGTGTGCGCATAGGGCGAAAAGCGAATGGCGAAAAGCTAATACCGACTCGCTATATCAATGGCATTCCTGCTTGGATACACTCCGCACGCATCTGCTCCGACCAAATACTGGCCTGGATTTCACCGATATGTGCTTTATGGAGCAGCATCATGCAAAGACGGCTCTGCCCGATACCACCACCGACACTCAGTGGCAGACGTCCTGAGAGCAACTGCTGATGGAAGTACAACTGTTCACGCTCTTCCTTTCCTGATATTTTCAACTGTCGCAGCAATGCCTCCTGGTCTACACGGATGCCCATCGACGAGAGTTCGAGAGAGCGCTCCAATATGGGATACCAGATGAGTATGTCACCATTGAGACCTTTAAGACCATCCTCTCCCACTGTCGACCAGTCGTCGTAGTCGGGCGCACGTCCGTCATGTGGCTGACCATTTGACAGTTCGCCACCAATACCCATCACAAAGACAGCCCCCCATTTTTTGCAGATGGCATCCTCACGCTCTTTGGCGGTCATGTCGGGATACATCTGCAGGAGTTGTTCGCTATGTATAAAATGTATTTTCTCTGGCAGGAAAGACTTGATTTGCGGGTATGACTCACACACCAAGTATTCTGTGCGGCGAATGGCACAATAGAGCCGCTGCACGATATCCTTGAGAAACGCTACGGTGCGCTGCTCCCGGGTGATGACCGCCTCCCAGTCCCATTGATCGACATAGAGAGAGTGTATGTTGTCCAACTCCTCATCGGCACGTATGGCGTTCATATCCGTATAAACCCCATATCCCGGTTCTATATGTTGTTCAGCCAGTGTGAGCCTCTTCCATTTAGCTAGCGAATGCACCACCTCGGCCTGTGCGTCTCCCAGGTCTTTGATAGGGAAAGTGACAGCTCTCTCCACGCCATTAAGGTCGTCATTGATACCTAGTCCTTTGAGTACAAAGAGAGGTGCGGTGACACGGTGCAACCTCAGTTCAGTGCTCAAGTTCTGCTGAAAGAAGTCTTTTATCAATTTGATACCTTGCTCTGTCTGCCTCATGTCAAGCAGGGCCTGGTAGTTTTTCGGTCTGATTAGTTTTGCCATTTTTGCTTTGATTCAATTCAGGGTGCAAAGGTAGGCAAAAAAAATGTCATCACACAAGAAAAAACGGAAAATTTATACAAAAAGTAAGTAAAATCATAAAAACAGCGACATTTTGACACTTCAACAATCCCATTCCAACCATTTTTTCAACAAACAAAATGGTTTTTCCTTCTTGAATTGAAAGAAAAAAGGATAAAACATTGAATAATCCGAAGAAAAAACCTATATTTGTACAAGAATTAACCCATCCTATATCTATCAGACATGAAAAAAGCCTTCTTCTCCCTACTGTCCTTCATCATGCTGTCCATGATGGCCCAAGCTCAAGAGCGCATCCCCCTGGTCTACGACCATGAGAACACTGGTGCACACTACACAGCTCCTGCCATGCCGTCCGCCAGCGAGTTGCCCCCTGTCTATTCGCTTCGCGACCCTCTTCAGTGGTGCGATGGCAGTGGCCGTGCCCTGCAATTCAGCGACTGGGAGCGCAGGCGCAACGAGATCGCCGCTGAGATACAACACTACGAGATAGGCACCAAACCCCTTGTGCCCGCCGAGGAGGTGGCTGCCCGAATGGATGGCGACACCCTCATCGTAGAGGTGACGCACCATGGCGAAAGCCTCACGCTGAAGTCGCACATCCGATACCCGAAGACGGGGAAGGCCCCCTACCCCGTGCTCATCGGCACCAGCATGATCTCCCTGCCCCGCCCCTTGTTGGAAGACATGCCCATCGCCACCATGACCTTTCATGAGAAACAGGTGAACGACTACGGCCAATGGGGCAAGCACCACGAACGTGGCGAACACGACTTCGACCGTCTGTATCCAGAACTCAAAGACAACGGTGCCTACAGCGAATGGGCCTGGGGTCTGAGTCGTCTGATCGACGGCCTTCAGCTACTAGGAGAAGAAGTCACCCGTATCGACACGCGCCACATCGGTGTCACCGGTTGTTCGTATGCAGGCAAGATGGCCCTCTTCTGCGGCGCTTTCGACGAGCGTGTCGCCCTGACCATCGCGCAGGAGCCCGGCGGCGGTGGCGCGGCAGCCTGGCGTGTGTCAAATATGCTCGACAGTGTGGAGAGCCTCGACCGCACCGACTACCATTGGTTCAAAGAGAGTATGCGCACTGACTTCGCCGAGGAGAAGACGTTCCGTCTCCCTCACGACCGGCATGAATTGTGCGCGATGGTCTGTCCACGTGCTTTGCTGATACTCGGCAACCCCGACTACAAGTGGCTTGCCGACGAGTCGGCCTATGTTTCCATCGAGGCCGCATCAAAAGTGTGGCAACAGTATGGCATCGCCGACCGTGTGGGCTACTCCATCGTCAGCGGTCATCCCCACTGCCGACTGCACGAGAGCCAGTATCCGGAGGTCAAGGCATTTATCAGCCGTTTCCTGTTGGAGGAGGATGTCAACACAGCGAATGTCGCCATCGCACCTGACTTCAAAGGCAAGACCGACCTGGGCAAATGGCTCCGCGAGACACCGGGTGCGGCATGGGAGTCGGCCCGACAGTCAGTGGACAACATGAAGATCGGTTGGAATTTAGGCAATACCCTCGACGCTACCGGCAAACGCGACACGGTGTGTGTCACTCCCACCGACTTTGAGACCAGCTGGCGCCAGCCTGTCACCACCCGCCAGATGATCCACGCTTTCAAGGAGAGAGGTTTCAACTGCATCCGCATCCCTGTCACCTGGGAGAAGCATTTGGACAAAGACAACCGCATCGACCCGGCATGGCTGCGCCGTGTGGGCCAGATCGTCAATTATGTGATGGACGAGGGGATGTACTGCATCCTGAATGTGCATCATGACACGGGCACTCACGGATGGCTCAACGCCGACCCGGAGCGCTATCCTGAAATCAGCAAACGACTGAAAGCGTTGTGGCAGCAAATTGCGGAGCGTTTTGAGCCTTACGGCGAGCGTCTGCTGTTTGAGGGCTACAATGAGATGCTCGACAAAGACGGTCACTGGAACAGCACCACCCCCGCCAACTATGAGGCAGCCAATGCGCTGGCACAAGACTTTGTCGATGCCGTGCGTGGCACTGGTGGCAACAATGAGTGGCGCAACCTGATTGTGACCACCTACAGCGCCAATGGCGGCAAGACCACCCTCAACGCCTACCGTCTGCCCAAAGACCTCCACGAGCATCACCTCATCGGTGAAGTGCATTTCTACGACCCGCAGGAGTTTTGCTTCCCGGAGCACAAGCCCACCGTCTACACGAAGAAATATCAGAAAATCTCGCGCAAGGTCATCAATCGTGTGGCTGATCATTTCGACCGCTTAGGTGTGCCTGTCATCATCGGCGAGATTGCCGCTTTCGACAAGAAAAACACGCCAGAGCGTGTGAAATTTGCCCGTTTGGTATCAAGCGAGTGCAAGCGCCGTGGCATCACACTGGTGTGGTGGATGGGACTGCTCGACCGGGCCACCGTCAGTTGGAGCGAACCGGAAATCGTGGATGCCCTCATGGAAGGTGTGAAATAATTTGGGCTCTTTTCTCGGCCAAAATTTGTGGGTGTCGGGATAATTGTGTATTTTTGCAACCGCTTTACAAAAGATGGTCCCGTAGCTTAGCTGAATAGAGCGTCAGATTCCGGTTCTGAAGGTCTTGGGTTTGAATCCCAACGGGATCACGAAAGACAAAGAGTTCTGAAGAATGAAAACTTGTTTTCAAATTCTTCAGGACTCTTTGGATTTTGTAGGATGGCTGGCGCCAGCCTACAGGGATATGCAATCCCAACGGGATCACGAAGGAAAAAGGAGAATTAAATATGAAAGCTTGCTTTCAAATATTTAAGGCTCCTTTTTACTTTGTAGGATGGCTGGCGCCAGCCTACGGGATAGATGCAATCAATTCAACGGGATCACTTAAATAATTGCCAACTCTTTGATTTCCAATGCGGTTGGCTTTTTGTTTTTCAACAATAGATCACATTTAGGTCACACCATTTACCTTTGACGATGAATCATGAAAAAGGGCAGGAAATGATTCCCTGCCCTTTCTTAATTTTCAATTTACTAGTTTTAGTCATCAAAGTCTGTAAGCATTCCGTTGCCGTCAAACTCCAATTCGAAGCCGTCACTCAAACCCACCTTATATTTGGTTCGGATGATTTCGTTCTCTTTCTTGGCGTATGCGATGTTGCTGTTGGGGAAATTGTTTTGCACGTATGTCTTGACTGCTGCTGGCAAGCTCTCCACTGGGATGATACGATCTTCACCAACAATGTCAATAGTGATTGCTGCTCCGGCGATCATCAGACCAACGATTGACGCGAGGATAATTTTTGACTTTTTCATAATTGTATTTTTTTTGTTATTGTCTTTTCTTTATTTTGATGTCAGAAAGGCATGTTTGTTACTTTTGACATTACAAAGTTAAGCCTCTTTTTGTCTGTCTGCAACTTTTTTCCTGATTTTCCCCTCACGTCCTTGCGACACACCTCTTTTGTTGCGACAAAGTGCCCAAACACCTCAGAACCTGTCGCAAGAGGAAAGAAAAACCACGTTTTTTGCAAAGAAGTGCGGACCTCCAAGCCCGCATATTCATCATAAAAAATGTCGGGCTCGGAGACCCGACTTCCTACCTGATTCAAAAAAAGTTTAGCGGACACCAATAATTGACAAGTATTTATTCCATTAAGATGCCGTTAACCGTCTTGAAATGAAAACTTCCAGACGAGAGTTCGATTTCCTTATTCCCAAGATAAAGAGTCGCTGTGGTATTTGCTGGAATCGTAAAACGATATGAAATGCCATCGGCAACTCTCTCCCAACTGCTTTCTATACGTCCATACATGGAGTCATAATATCCTTTTGCCCATACCATCTTCCCTGTAGGATCAGCAGAAGGCTTGATGATGAAATGCTTGAATCCAGGAGATAGTTCATCCCGTTGAATCCCAAGAGAATAGTTGTACATCCATGCCCCCACTGCTCCGAATGAGTAGTGATTGAAAGAGTTCATTCTGTTGTTCCCTCCAAATCCGTCTTTATGTGTATAGGAATTGAGACGTTCCCAAATTGTAGTGGCACCTTGAGTGACAGGATATAGCCATGAAGGGTATTCTTGTTGAAGCAGAAGTCTGTATGCTGTTTCGTCATATCCGGCATCTGATAACGCCTTGCTAATCCAAGAAGTACCTATGAAACCTGTCAGGAGTGAGAATGGTGGACTTTGCCGACCGTCATCCATTATACCTTTACGCTCTATAGCGCACTTCAAATTACTGGCTACACATTGGGCTGTATCGCCTCCCAGAACACCTAAGGCAAGCGGTAATACATAGGAAGTCTGTGTGTCGACCAGCTCACCCTTTGGTTGGTTCCCGAAGCCAGACGATATGGTTTTAAAGTCTGATGGTCGAAGATAAGTTTTTACGAAGAAAGCTTTGCGTTGGTTATAGATATTGGCATAGCGTTCTGCATCTTTCTTTTCTCCTAATATCGTAGCAATGCGCTGCATGAGGCCGAGATCATAAATGAGATAACATTCCCAGAAAAGCGACTTGTCGTTTTTCTCGTCCTCTAGCCCAAGCCAGTCACCCAAATCTCCCCATGATCTGTCTTGCACGATAATACCAGTCTCTACGTCTATGGTATTTGAGAGAATGTAATCTATGTACCTTCTCATCGCATCGTAATGTTCTGAAAGCATGAGAGTGTCAGCGTATTGTTGGTAACTTTCCCAGGCAACGGTGATACTGGCACTTCCCCAAAGCAATCCGCCAAAACCTCCTCCAAGAGGTGCTATGTCCGGCATTCTCCCATCTCCACGCTGCACATCGCGCATAGCCCTCAAGTAACGGCGCAAGAACTGTGGCAACTGAGCCATATAAGTAGCCGTTCTGGAGAATACAGATATATCTCCAGCCCATCCCAATCTCTCATTTCTCTGGGGACAGTCAGTAGGAATAGAAACAAAATTGCCCAATGTTGACCACTTGATGTTCTGCCATAGACGATTTACGAGAGAATCAGACGTCACATAATATGCATTCAATTTGTCTATGGAACTCAGTACGATGCCATTGACATCTGCCAGGGGCAGGGCATGATCTATACCAGTAATCTCAAGATACCTGTATCCATGATTCGTAAATCGGGGGGAAAACCGTTCTTCACCACCTTTTGCGATATAAATATCTTGTGCCATCGCTGCCCTGATGTTCTCTAGCATCAACTCGCCATTGTTTGCCGAATATTCAGGCATATGTTTGGGGTAAAGCACTTCTGCATATCTGATTTTAACTTTGGTGCCAGGCTTCAGTCCTGACAGGCGGATGTCGGGCACACCTACCATATTCTGTCCCATGTCATAGATATAGACATGAGGCCTGAGTTCATTCACTGAAATGGCATTTAGTCGCGTGTACTGACGGATGGTCTGACCAGACTGAGATATCAAGTGGAAATCGCTATAATCATCTGTAGCTGATCCATTCCCCCATGTGGCAGAACTGACATGTCCTTCCAGAGGTATTGCGACAGTTTGCTGCCATCTGCTATCATCATATTTAGGGTATGCCCATTCAGCACTCTCCCGTCTGGCATCATACACCTCTCCCTGGAAAAGACTACCATAACGAACTGGCCCATCTGTTGAATATTTCCAATGCTCAGGATTACTGACAATATTCATGGTGCTACCGTCAGTAAACCTCACGTGGATTTGAGCCAATAGTGAAAGTCGGTCGCCAAAGTAATTCCAATTCTGTCCCTCATAGGTTGCGCCACCACTCCACCAGCCTTCACCGAGGATGGCTCCCACGGCATTCCACCCTTTTGTAAGATATTGCGTGATATCGAATGTCTGGTACAGATGCGTCTTATTATACTGCGTTATGCCTGGGTTGAGGTAGTCTGTCCCTATTCTGCTGCCATTGACATAGAAGTCGTAGACACCTCTCGCTGTCACGTATAGTCTTGCACAGGCAATCTCCTTACTAATCTCAAAGCCACTCCTCAACATCGGCATTCCATTCTTAGAAGGATTAATCACAATGATATGACCTTGTCTCCCTCCCGAGAAAGAATTCTCCAGTTCTGGGATATTGGCAATCGTGTTTCCTGGGCTTCTGTAATTAGATATTTCGAATTCAGAGAATTGAACTTTCTGTCCCTTCTCCAATGAAATGCCGACATCACCTACTACAGGAAAGGCAATGAAATCACCTCCCTTTCCCAACGGATTTAGATTGAAAGTACCAATCTCATTGTCATCTATTTCAATTTTGGTGTCCCCGAGATTAGAAGCGATAGAGACACGATGCTGGTCATACATGTTAGCCTTATTGATAACTTTCTCAGGCACAGTATATTTGACTATTAGGCACTCCCCGATTTCCTTTGGATGATAACCCTGTCTGTAGATGGAAACGACGGCGTTACCGCCATCTAAAGCCTTATCTATATTAAGTTCTACTCGGACGTAGGATGAGTCTCGTTTAGCACTGAGGTGCCAGATATTCCCACCGGGCTCCATAAGTCTTTCATCGTTGCAACCGTATAGTATGGAAGCGTGTGTGGAGCGTGTGCGCTTGTCTAGGCGGACAGTATATGCAAGTCTGAACACGGGCAGATAATGGGAGTAAAGATATTGGTCGGTCTCTTTGGTTCCTATCCATTGTGCCCCGCCCCATGCATCGTCCTTGTCGCTATCTGTCATCAAACTCGTCTCAAACCATGACGATGCGTGATGGATGTGATTCTCTTGATCCCATACATCAAGTTGCCAATTGTACCGGGTCGTTGGCTTTAGTTTGTCTCCATCATAGATGATGTTAAGCGACTTGGCGTCATCAACTTTTCCGCTGTCCCATACCTGTTGACCATTTTCATCATTCACTACAATACGGTAGGCTGTTTGCGCACAACCATACATGTCTTTATCGGCAATCATCTGCCATGAGAACCGAGGATATTGCGTATCTATCGCCAATGGAGTATGCTCATATTCAACCAACAAGTTGACAATCTCGATACCGTTAGCATTCATGAAACTAGTTAAGAGAACGCTAAGGAAAACTAAAACGGTTTTTTTTGCTGATGTTTTTATTACCATCATTTTATATTTAGAGAACAACAGTGGTCAATCTATTGTTATAACTGACTGACCACTGTTATATTTTATTAGAAATAAATAGTTAATGTCGCCTCAGAAGCGGGAAGCGGGAAGAGCAACCTGATGTTCGTATATGACTGTGGCGCTACTGAGTAGCCTTCGGGGAAGTAGTAGTCCTGTGGATTGGCTTTCACCCTTTGCCCATAGGCTTTCATGACTTGTTCTGCTACACCATAATGAATTAGGTCAAGCCATCTCTTGTTTTCAAACGCCAGTTCCACCCTACGTTCGTTCATGATGGCAATCCTCATTTCCGACTGACTTGTCGCAACTGTATTACTTAAGCCTGCTCGATTCCGTACTCTGTTTAAGTATTTGGCCGCCTCTGAAGTATTCCCTTGTTCATTTAATGCCTCTGCCATATACAAAAGGGCTTCTGAATAGCGATATACAGGCCAGTTGTCATCAGTATTGCCAGTCTGTTCATGTGAATGACAGTATTTCTTGATGTAAGGGTACTTGACACCATGTGCAGTCAGCATGCCTACAGAAGCGTCTTTTCTGACATCGCCCTCTTCATAGGCTGCGATAATATCGGGTGTTGGGATATTGTATCCCTCTACAATACGCGATATTTCTGGAATACCAGTGACAGCAGAAGCCTCTTCAGCCGTAATTGGCTGTGGCAGGAAAGTATAGAAGAAATAACTGGCAAAGCCCTCATTTCCTTGTTTGTATTGTACTTCGAAAATGGATTCAGCATTATTCTTATTAGTAGGCTCAAAAACACTCGAATAATCTTCTAACAATTCATAACCGGTAATCTTCCTTAAAGCAGTTTCTGCCTCGGCCCATTTCTTTTGGTTAATATAGACATTGGCCAGAATCATATTGGCAGCTCCTGACGTTGCTCTTCCTGCTTCTTGCGACGATTTAGCAGGAAGCAATTCTACTGCCTGGTTTGCATCAGAAATAATCTGGGCGTAAACTTCTTCCTCTGAGGCTAAAGGTTGTGCAGCATCGCCAAGTGCTCTAACTGGTTTCAGATGCATGGGGACACTTCCAAAATATTGAACAAGGTCAAGATATGCCAAGGCTCTCAGGAAATATGCTTGTCCTTTAATGTTGTTCTTGGCAGTCTGGTCAAAGTCCACATCGTCAATCGGATCAAGCAGATAGTTTACATTAGAGATAATACTGTAATTAGTAACGTATTTGTTGAAAGGTACAGAATTGTTGGCATCATCGATAAAGTCCTTAACAAATTCTGCAGAGATTGTTCCTCTGTCGTTGGGATTAAAGGCATAAGTAGTGTTATCTGAACGAAGTTCGCCCATGGCCCATGCACCGTCCTGACCTGAGTATAATCCTCTTAGGAGAGAATAACAACCATTAATAGCCTGCTCAAAGTCGCTTTGCGACTGATAGTAAATATCTGAACTTAGGGATGTTTCTGATGGAATATCAAGAAAATCGCCACAACTGCTTAACGATACTGATATCAGTAAGATTGATAATATCTTTTTCATAATGATTATATCTTATTTGATGAATATATTAGAATGACACATTGAGGCCTATTGTAAATGTGCGCGGAACAGGATAAGAGGAGTAATCGATACCCTGTAATAGTGAACTAGGAGATTCACCATTAAAATCAACACCTACCTCGGGGTTTCCATAAGGATAATCGGTAAAGATAAATGGATTCTGCACACTTGCATACAAACGTAAGGAATTGATATGCTTGATGGTATTGACTGGGAAAGTATATCCAAGGGTAATATTCTTGATGGCAAAGTAACTTCCGTCTTTTACGTAGCGGGAGTGGAACTGATCACGTTCTCTACCTGTACCACCTGTCGTTTTGCCATACTTGCCAGCACCAGGATTTGTCTCTGAGCGCCATCTGTCTTTCACATCAGCCAATACATTGAAGAGACCATCCAAGTTGGTCATACCCTGCTCCATTGGTGTTGCGATGTCATTACCCACGGAACCTGAAGCAACCACAGAAAGATCAAAATTCTTATAGTAGAAATTGTTAGTAATACCGAAAATGAAATCTGGGAAAGGATTACCAATAATTGTCTTATCACCATCGACATCATCATACGTGATTTGACCATCACGATTGATGTCACGGAATTTTATCGTACCTATTTCAGAGTCAACGGCTTTGGGCGAATTGTTATAGTCGTTCTGGTCTTTATATACACCATCTTGAACCATTCCATAGAATTGTCCGATACGCCCACCTACTTCTGTGATTGTACTAATAATACCCGTCCATGCTATCAACTGGTCACTCAGACCTGATAATTCGAGCACCTTATTATCACTGAATGAGATGTTGAAATTTGTATCCCATTTGAATTCTCCGGTCAGGTTATGAGAGACAATGCTGAATTCGTGTCCCCAGAAACGGAGTTTTCCGACATTGCCCATAAAGTTAGAGAAGCCAGACTCTCTTGGTACAGATAGTGAGTAGAGCAAGTCACGAGTTGTCTTATTGTAGTAATCATAGGTAAATGTAATACGATTATTTAGGAAAGACAAGTCAACACCAAAATCAAACTCTGCCGTCCGTTCCCATCCCAATTCAGTATTACCAAGATTCGTCACACGAATACCACTATTTGTGGTAGAACCGAAAACTGAGTTGGAATTTGATATGACATTGTACTGTGTATAGTTTCCGATATTGTTATTACCAATCAGACCATAACTGGCTCGCACCTTAAACATAGACAGCCACTCTGCCGACTTCATGAAATTTTCCTCGTTGACAAGCCATCCCACAGAAACCGCTGGAAAATTACCCCACTTGTTATTCGATCCAAAACGCGAAGAACCGTCACGACGGATACTTGCACTCAGCATATAACGTCCCATCAAGTCATAGTTGACACGACCAAGGAAAGACATCATGCTCCATTCCTGGATATCCTGAGAAGGATTGTTCTTCACAAGAGCTGCATTGATGATCTGAATACGGTCATCTGCATAGTTTCTCCCACTAATGCCTGTATAGTCGCTGCGGAACTTCTGAACAGTATATCCACCTAGCACCTCAAAGTGATGTGCACCGATAGTTTTTCCATAAGTAGCGGTATTCTCCCAAAGCCATGAGTAATATCGGTTATTGGCATCAGACAGATAGGCATTGATGGAATTTGCTGCCGCTGCAAAAGCACGGCCAGCTGTGGAGGGCTGAAAATAGGTATGGAATTCAGAACCGAGATCCGTACTTACACTTGTTTTTACCAACAATCCTTCTATGGGAGCATATTCCAAAGAAGCATTGGCAAGAAGACGCTTAATAGTCCGTTGGTTCTTTGTGTCTTTGATTGAACGAACCCAGTTTGGTGTCTCTACTTGTGTGACACCCGGCGTATTAATGTTAACAGGCATGGTACCATCTGAGGATTCCCAGTTGATGATGGGTGGTACAAGATTAGCATTTGCCAAAAGGCCTCCTCCACTGAAAAATGCACCGTCTGTAGATGGACGATTTTCAAAACTGAAAGTAGGAGCAATGCTTACACGGGCTGTAAGTGTAGGACTTATTTTGTACATTGCATTGGCACGTCCTGAGAAACGTTTGTAGTCAGAATTCTGCATCACTCCATCTTGATCGAAGAAGCCCAACATGACCGAAGTAGTGAAGTTATCAGTACCTCCCTTAATCGTTACATTATAATCTTGAATCATGGCATTCCTCAACATTGCGTCATACCAGTCATAGCCTTTCCCGTATTGTGAAGGATTTTGATAGATATCAGGAACTGATAATCCCAAGTCTTCATAATTCTCCTTACGGAACTGTGCCCACTCCGTACCATCCATCATTTTGGGACGACCCTTCTCAGGAACACTCTGTACGCCAACATAGGCATCGACATCTACAGAGGTCTTGCCCGATTTTGCTCCTTTTGTTGTAATCAGAACCACGCCAAATGCTGCACGAGATCCATAGAGGGCAGTGGCTGCAGCATCCTTTAAGATACTCATTGATTCAATTTCGTTTGGATTGATGTTGTTGATATCTCCGACAATCGGGAAACCATCCACAACGTACAAAGGACTAGCTCCTGTCGACAAAGATGCAGCTCCTCTAATTTTTACGTTCATTCCCTGACCAGGTACACCGGTTCCTTGGTTGACCTGTACACCTGCTATTTGTCCCTGTATCTTCTGGGTTAACTGACCAACGGGCAAGTTTTTGAAGTCATCAAAATCAACAGTCTGCATCGAACCGGTTACATTTCTGCGTGTCTGTGTACCATATGCAAGAACAACCAATTCGTCTATGGTCTGTACATTCTCTTTCATCGTGATATTGATCGTCTTTCGACCATTAACGCTGATTGTCTGATTGTCAAAGCCAATGTATGAAATTTCAAGAACGGCATCATCGGGAACGCTTATCTGGTAGTTACCGTCATAGTCGGTTACTACACCATAATTAGAGCCTTTTACTTTGATAGTAGCACCAATAATGGGTTCACCAGACATGTCTCTGATAACACCATTTACAACCTTATCACCTGATTGGTCTGTAGCATTGCCCTCTGAAGAGGTCTTCTTCGAGATAATGATGTTCTTTCCACTAATCTTATAATTAACATGCTGGTCTTTAAGAATTTGATCGATAGCATCTTTCAAAGTATTGGCATCTACACTGACAGTCTTTTCTGTCTGCATGTCATTAGCCTCATACACAAAAGAGTAACCGCTCTTTTGTTTGAGTTCCGTCATGGCTTTCTTTAACGTGACGTTGTTCAGTTTCAATTGCAATGCCTGAGCCATGGCCGAAAGGCTGACGGTCAGAGCTAGTACCATTGACATTAGTTTCTTCTTGTTCATTAGATAGTTAAATTAATGTTATAAAACTTTGATTAATTGCGTATCTGAAGAAAACATGGTATCTTTGTGGTCTCTTCAGACACTTCTCACGATGTGCTGACCAGAGAATCCTCAGACCGATAGACCTGCCCGTCTGTCGGTCTTATTTTATTCTCTGTTTAGTCTTTAAGTGATTACTGCCCTAATTGTCTTCATTTTCAGTTATTGTTATTAAAAAATTAATATAATGTAATAGTTTCTCCTACTGTCTTATAGTGTATTTTGCCCGTAGCCGAAAGAGCATCAAGCACTTCGTTCAGGCTTTGCTCCTGCCTTACAAAGTCGCCATAGAAACGAAGAGTCAACAGGTTCTTATTGGCAATTGTTATCTTCACATTATAACTACGCTCGAGATCCTTGACGATGTCCTTCAATTGTTCCCCATCGAAAATCAAGTTACCAGTAGTCCACTGGATGGAATTACTTACAGTATAATCTTCAACTTCAATATTCCCATTCTGCTTACTCATCACGGCTCTTTGGTTAGGTGTCAGATAGATTGTTTCCTTACCAGAATGAGTTAAATCATCAAGAGCAACTTTACCTTCGGCCAATGAAACTATTGCTTCCGCGTCAGTGGGATAGTCCCGAAAATTGAATTTCGTGCCAAGTACACTTACTTGTAAGTTCTCCGAACTGACGCGAAAGGGCAATAGCTCATTGTGGGCTACCTCGAAGTAGCCCTCACCAACTAACCTAATAAACCTATTAACAATGCTAAAACCTTGTGTGTATGTAATTTTCGAACCTGCATTCAGCCACACCTTCGTCCCATCGGGCAAAGTCATCTGAGTACGGGACCCTAATGGGGCTTCGACCACAATGTCACCAAAGGATGCCTCAAGATTACTTTGTCCTCCCTTAAACGAGAAGTAGGAAACGACCACCATCAGTGCTATAGCAGCAGCATATGACAACCATCGCAAATTTCGTTTAGGCTTGAAGGTCTGAGTTGCTGCTACTCGCTCTTGGAAACGGGCAAAGGCCGCTTCCTTGTCAAATCTGTTCAGCTGCTGTTCATCTACTGCCGAAAACCAGATCTCTTGTTCGATATGTCCATTGTTGTCTGTCATAAATGGCTTTTATTATTGGTATGACGATAAAAAAAGTTCAGAGGGTAGTCTGAACTTCATATTTTCTCAAAAAATTATTTCAGTTGTTCAAAAAGTAGAGCAATAGCAACGGTCAGGTACTTGTGCAAGTCTTCGTGGAGCAGTACCAGAGCACGCTTGATGTGATACTTAACGGTGTTCACAGAAATACCGAGTTCGTCGGCTATCTCATTGTATTTCTTTTCTTCAAAACGACTTAGATGGAACACACGTCGGCAATCCTCCGGCAAACGTGCTATGGCCATCATGATTTCACCCTCAAGTTCCTTTTCAAGCAGTTTCCCTAAAGGATAGTCATCCCCTTTTATATAATTAAGCACAGGGAAGTCTTGAAATCTGGGCGACGACATGTACATCTCATGCTGGCATTGCTGTGACTTCAGGTAGTCCAGACAGCGATTCCTCACACTGGTCATCAAGTAGCTGCGGAGTGAAGTTGTGATATTCAGCGTCTCACGCACTTCCCACATATGAAAGATGACATCACCTACGATGGTCTCAGCCAAGAAGTCATCTTTTACATATTGTGAAGCCACGTGACACAATATCTGATAATGATGGTCATACAAGAATTTGTATGCCCGCTCCTTTCCTGTTTTCAACTGCTCAATAATCAGTTGCTCTGTCTGTTCCATCAGTCACATGTCGCTTGTTTGAGTGCAAAGTTAATCATTTTTTCTTGAAAGCCTACCCTTTTAGATATAATATCATCTTTATCTAGAAATTGGTGTCTATAACATATTTTTGAAGTTTGAGACATAACCTCAACAGACGGGAATCTTCAGTTCATTATTTGATAATGACTTTTCTGCCTCCCGTGATGTAGATGCCTTTGGCATGGGGGACTAACAAACGGCGACCAGTTAGGTCGTACATCGGAGTCGTGGTTGGGGACTCGGCCTCGATGTGGCTGATGTCATTGACAACCGTCGTGTTATCCGTGACGGCCACACACAACCGGCGCTCATAACTGGCATCGTCAGCGTCGGTGACCGTGAGTGTCAGCGTAGCCAAAGCCTTGGCATCACCTGCCTGAATGGACAACAACCCGTCGGTCAACGAGGCGGTGACACCCGTTCCGGCGGTTGCGACCGAGAACGCGGGATGATTGGTATAGCCGGCAAACAATTTCTTCACATCGACGACCGTCTGTGCTGCAGGAGCCAGCCACACATGGGGTTGCGCCATAAAGTCGAGATAACGCTCCAACTCCGTATAGCCGTCACCCTCCATATCGGCGTTGGTTTCCTTATAGTCGCGGGTACGCGTACGTGGGTCGGTGCCACGAATGTCCTCCCACCAGTTGGGCAGACCGTCATAGTCGGTATCATAGCTGATGGGACGCAGTTCCTCGGGATAATCCTCGAAGCCGCCGGCATCTTGTTCATCGTCGATTTCGCCCTTGATGCCCGATTTGGACCCCACGTAAGTATAGCTCCGAGAAAGCGTTTCCGACACGATCCGTTGGTCGGTCAGGTCCTGCAAGGGTTGGTTGGCACCCACGTCACTCAGCACACTCTTATAGGCCTCGCTTGCCGTCTCAATGGTAGCGTAAGAGGGGAAGAACGGCGCATCCACAAAGTATTGCCAATCGACCGATGGTCGGCCGTCGCGTATGCGCATCCGATAGGTGTCACCCTCTTTGTCGACGGTGAGCGACCCGTCGCGGTTGTCGCGCACATTGCCACTGACGTAGGCGCTCTGTGTACCCTTCAGGTTGCCCTCAATATCCAGCGAGAACAAGCATTTTTCTTTGGTGTCGGCACCCATCTTATAATAGTTGCCAACGAAATTGACCTCATGCGCACCACCGTCAGTGGTTCGTTCATGCCAGTTGTAGACCACATTATTAAAGATATCGAGTCGCCCGGCATATTCGCCGTTGGCATCCGTGCCGCCGCCCATCGACCAGTTACGTCCCTCGCAGTGCGCAAGCAGGTTGTGGTGGAACGAGCCGATATCGCCTCCGATGGTAGCCGCATAGCCGTGGTTGGTGCCAGCCGGGTAGTTGCGATGCCCGGCTATGCCCAGTGCCTCGCTGATCATCGACCGCTGGAAAGAGATATTCTTTGAGCCACGGCTGGAGAAAGTCTCGTCTGTGCCCCACGAGGCAGTCACATGGTCCAGGATGGTATGGTCGGAATAGACGGTGCCGATGGCATTTCCGGTTTCATCGCTGGTGCCCAGTCCCCTCCTAGCCCGGAGAAAGCGCACGATATTGTCAGAGCCCACCCCGATGTCGGCGTGCTTGATGCAGATGCCTTTTCCCGGTGCCGTCTGTGCGGCGATGGTCACTTGGTCATCCACCCAACAGGTTTTGTATTCCATATCGATGATGCCCGACACGCGGAACAAGACGGTGCGCGGTCCGCTACCGTTGGTCAGCGCCCAGCGCAGTGTCCCCTCGCTGCCATCATCATCCAGTTTGGTGACATAGACCACATGGCCACCTCGTCCGCCACGTGCGAACCGTCCGTAACCCTCCGCCCCCGGGAACGCCAGATGACGGGGTTGGAACGCCCACACGTCGCCCATGGTGATATTGTCATCGGCATCTTCGCGGTCGATACGCCAGTAGTAGGTATATATATTGCTCAGGTTACCGGGTTCGTAATTGGTTTCCGCGCCCAAAACGGCCAGTGCGTTGGTGGGCAAGGCATTGGCGATAGCGGTGGAGTCGGTGCCCAGATGGAAATACTGCTTGACGGTCTTTCCATCGCGTGCAGCCGTCCAACTCAGAACAGGCGACGAACCGTCCATGTCGGCATGCACATCGCCATTGGCAGGTATGGGGTCGGTAGCCATGGCCGAGACATCACGCCGACCTGTATCGGGAGTCGCCTCAGAATAGTCATGTATGGGAGTCGCCTCGCCCCTCTGCCACCGGCAGGCGCCAGGAATGAGTTTGGAGTTTTCGTTGAGCAGAGCCAGGAAATCGTCGGTCTGCATCTGACCAAGTGTCATCAGTTCACAACCCGACGTCGTGCCAGAGTCTTGTGCAGGCCATACGGCATCGGCTCCAGCATCGGCGGTGAAGTAACAGTTGCGCACGGTGGAGCCGGCTGAGTTGGTCGCCGTCACACCCGCTTTATTGGTTCGTGCGGCATTGATGCCGATGGTGGCCGTGGTGTAGCAGTTTTCGATGACCACCGTATTATAGTCGCCGTTTCCCACTCGTCCTACGATGCCACCCATGTCGTTCTTGCCATCGAGCGTGCCACCCACATAGCAGTTTTGCACCTTGGTCGTGCCGAACGTCTGTGCAGCGATGCCTCCACCGTTAGAACCGTAACCACGTACATTGCTGTCCGTGACATAACAGTTGATGATGCGTGAGTTGATAACGCGGGCTGCAATGCCTGCGAAGTAGGCATTAGCCTGAATAAACTCGTCGATGATGCCCAAATTGCAGACTTCGGCATTCTCCAGCACCCTGAACAACGCCATATAGTTGGCCGACCCTTGCAGATAGACACCGCTGATGGTATGTCCCCCACCATCGAACACACCTTGAAACGCTTGATACTCCGTATCACTGGAAAAGGTGCCAATCATCGGTGTAAGGGGAAAGGCGGTGCCTTTCTGCAGCGTCGCCAGTTCCTGTTGGTTCACCTTTTCGTTGATGACGATATCGTTTGTCAGCAGGAAGTAGCACCCACGGCTGAAATTGGGAATGGTGTTGACATCCTGCGCCAGTTGGGCCAGTTCATCGGCATTGCTGATGAGATAAGGGTTCTCTTTGCTGCCGTCGCCTCCGGCGTATGCTGTTGCCTGTGCCATAAGGGTAGTGGCAGAGGCAAAGAAAAATGTTGTGAGTAGGGATTTGAAGGACATGATTCAGGATTAATGGAGAGTTAAAAGGGGTACTGACGGGGAGTTAAAGGGGCAATAGCTATTTTTGAATGGGCGCTAAAGAGATATGAAAGGAGTTAAGTAGCATTTGGCTTGACTACTTAACTCCTTCTTCTTAATTCCTATAACGTTTAATTACTGGGCAATGTACTTCTTGCCGTTCATGATGTAAATCTGACCGCGGACAGGAGCGGCGATGCGCTGACCGGCGATGTTATACATCATGTTGTCCTTCACCTGTTGGATGGTGACATTGTTGATGGCTGTGCTACTGCCTATGACACCCTCGAGGGTGAAGTTGTCGAAACTCATGGCCTTGGCACTGTCTTTGTTGAAGTCGACATCGGCGACGACACGGTAAGTGCCAGCTGCCAGCACAAGGTCGCCAAGGGGAGTTAACGTACCTACACCATCCTCAAAACCAGGATAGTACTGGATGGCTTGATAGTTGATGGCATTGCCGTCGTCATCTTTCTTCTCGAAAAGGAACGACACGTCATCCTTCGTGATGCGGCAATAACTGCCGGCACCCCACTGCTCGTTGTTGTATCCGCCAGTTTTGGTCACCCAGGTAGAGTTGTACAGCTCGGCATCACCCTGCATGATGCGAATGCGGTAGGAGGGGTTCTGCTCCACCAGCAGGTCGAAGTCGATGGCA